>JBFOMH010000001.1:0-83200 GCA_040830765.1 Puniceicoccaceae bacterium
TCCTGTACGGTGATGACCTGCGACTGCGAGCTGCTGTTGCCAGCGCAATCGGTGGCTGTCCAGGTACGGGTAATGGTGTAGTTGTCCGCACATTCACCCTTGGTGCTGACCTCGACGAGATTTACCGACGGGCTCGGATCACAGTTGTCACTGGCACTCGGGCTGGCTGCGTCCGGAATGTTGTCACATTCCACTGTGGAGTCGCCGGGTACTCCGGAGAGAACCGGTGCAGTTGTGTCCTGTACGGTGATGACCTGCGACTGCGAGCTGCTGTTGCCAGCGCAATCGGTAGCTGTCCAGGTACGGGTAATGGTGTAGTTGTCCGCACATTCACCCTTGGTGCTGACCTCGACGAGATTTACCGACGGGCTCGGATCACAGTTGTCACTGGCACTTGGGCTGGCTGCGTCTGGAATGTTGTCACACTGCACGGTAGTGTCACCGGGAACGCCAGAGAGTACTGGTGCCGTTGTGTCTTGTACGGTGATGACCTGGGTACACGTGTCCGTATTCCCACAGTTATCGGTGGCGGTCCAGGTGCGCGTTAGCGTGTAATTTTCAGGACAATTTCCATCTGTCCGAACCTCACTATAGCTGATTTCGACATCATCGTCGCAGTTGTCAGTCGCCGTGGGGCTTGCCGGATCAGGTACAGCATCGCACTCAACCGTCACATCCGACGGACAACCTGCCAAGACCGGATTCGTTGTATCCTGAACAGTTATGGTCTGAGTGCATTGCGCGATATTTCCGTAGGTATCAGTGGCTGTCCAAGTACGGGCAATCGTATAACTATCCGGGCAATCACCACCCGTGACCACATCACTATAACTGATGGAGGCAATCCCCCCGACATCAGTTGCTGTAGCGGTGCCCGTATCGGCAGGATCGGTTGATCCGTCACACTCGACTGTCAAATCGGACGGGCAGGTGATGTCGGGCACCGTGCTATCCTGAAAACCTTGCAATCCCGTTGAACAGGAACTCGAACATCCATCCTTTTCGATTGTAAGATTCAATGTAAAGGAACCCGGGGAAACGGAATCTGTGTGAATCGTGACTTCCTGCAGATTTGTGGCACTGGTGATAGTGGCATCTGAGCCCGCGGACAAGCTCCATGAATAAGAGTCCATGCCAGCTGGCGCTTGGAAGGTGAAATCAGTATTCGGTAAAAATACCGGAGACTGGGTAACCTTAATGATGTCACATACTGGATTTGGTTTTACCGTGACGAGGAACTCGCAGCTGTTTTCCAGCCCGTCCCTGACAAAGGTAACCATGACGAGGAACTGATTCTTGCTGGGTGTCGGTGGAACGAGCACATCAATTGACGCGGTCTGGGTATCCCCTCCACTCAAGACCACGACCTCTTGTTCTTGATCGTCGATTATGTAGGAATTTGCACCGGCCATTTTCACTTCCCATTGATAGGAAGTTGCTGGTTCGGATAATGAGAAGTCAAAGGGACTGCCATCATAACAAACCTCACCATCCCCCACGATCTCACACGGTGGCAGCGTGATAACGGCGGCGGCACTGAGGGAGCGGTCCGTGTTCCCCAGGTTACCCAGGTTCCAATCCACCAAACGCATGTGGTATGAGGATCCACTGATGCCGCCTGCAGAATTGGGCTCTGGCTCAACGGAATCATAATTAATTCCCCAGTCGTAGCGGCTGGCAATGTGACCACCCCAAGCCAGGACAGCTGTTGTGCTGTCGGCGACAAACTTGATCCTGATTTGCTGAATGGAGCTCTTGGCCGTCAAATCTGCTGCGTTCGGATAATCGATGGCAGGTGATGTAGCAAAGGAGCCTCCCCAAAGTGTCATATAGGCTTCTGCCTGGTTGCTCAGCCAGCTGTTCTCGGGTTCTCCAGGTGCATAACTCACGGTCCCGGTTCCAGGTGGAACGGGTATGGGCTCGGTGTCCATGGTCACACCCGGTGCGCCATCAAGGACGGTACCTAGTAGTGGCAGAACTTCTTCTCCGTCCGCATCTTCATGCGGAAAATAAGGTGCACCGTGTGTCGGGTCATCCATCCGTTGATAGTGGGTCAGATAGTCGATGGCATGTTTGGACGATTGCCTGACATCATAGGCCAAAATCAGTTCAATCGGGCTCCCGATCGGTAGATCCGTCATGATCACCCGGTAGGGGATCGACCAGCCTTCAAGGTAGTGGGCCTGGCTGGCATTCAGGTTGCCATTTACCCAGGCCACCGGACTGATTGGGGCGGCTGGCGGCCCGTTACGGCCTTGGTCAAGGTTGACAGCCTGCCCGAGGGCAGTCTGGGAGAGGAGTGTCACCGTTCCAAAAACGAGGAAAAGAGTCCTCAAGGAATAGTGAGACAGAACCGGTTGGCAGACAGATGCCAATCGGAATTTCGTATTTACCAGGCTTTTCATAGCAGCGTTCCGTTGGTTAATGAAATTCCCATACTGGGGTGTTTACCCTATATGATTGGGTGCGTAAGAACTATTTTAGGACAGATTTTTACCCTATTGACAAGTCTAAAATAACCTATAGGCCTAATCTCAGGGTAAATGGCCGGCTATACGACAATGTCGGTGCCCAGATAATCGAATAAATGATTCTCCCCAGACAAGTGATACTATTATTGATTCGAGCGAGATACCCCCTAAAAGAATTGCGATGAAGCGAACGGCCGGATAAACAGTTTCGTGTACGCCCCACCCTTTTCCTGCTGCAACATGCTCAATAAAGGAATATCAATGAACCGCCTGAGCCGTCTCCGGTATTTCTTCCTTTGCTCAGCCACTATTTTGATTTTGTTGAGTGGACCGTTGAGCGCCCGGATTTTGAACGAGTGGGAATACCGGCATCCGGCTCCCCATAACCAGGACTTCTGGAAAGTAGAGTACGCCGAGGGGATTTATGTGATGACCGGACTGGGCGGGGTCCTGACGACCAGCACCAACCTGACAGACTGGAATTCGGTCTTTTACCCCGACTTGGTCAGCCTGGATGGGCTGCTCTACGCGAACGGGGGCTTCATGGTGACCGGAGGTTCGGGCAAAATTCTTGTATCGGATGACGGACTGAGCTGGACCGAGAGGGATACCGGAGCGACGGATGGCCTGCTGGCCGCTGCTTATGGAAACGGACGCTACGTCCTGACGGGAGAATGGGGTACCACGGCAACCTCAACCGATGGGATTTCGTGGACCGTGAGCAGCACTGGCGACTTCAACTGGTACTTCGGAGTAACCTATGCGGAAATCGGTGGAAGCGATCGGTTTGTTGCTGTCTCTGATGAAGGGGCGATCAGCACATCCTCAGATGGGGTCAGCTGGAGTGCCGCCACCCTACCCAACAATCTTCCCACCTTACCAGAGTTCTACGACGTCAGTTATGGCGGTGGACTTTTTGTCGCCTGCGGTGGCTACATTGACGACAATAACAGTTGGGGTATTCTTATCGTCACATCGACAGACGGTATCAACTGGACCCGTCGAACCCAGGGTGTTCCGTCAACGGACTCGGCCGATCCGGGAACCCCGACTGTATTGAATATGTGCCGGTATGACGCCAGTGCCAGCCTATGGCGGGGAGCAGGCGGCAGCGGGGTGTATATGACCTCTTCCGATGGCATCAGCTGGACCACGACTTATCCCTTTAACGGTAGTTTCACGACTTTCAACGCCATTGACCTGAACTCACAGGGACAAGTCGTTGTCGGGAACCGGGGTGACGTATACTTCTCGGCCAGTGGCTCAGGGACCTGGTCCCGGAAAACCACCGGCGACTACACGCCCTTTTTCGACATAGAGTTCAACGGCTCGATTTACGTCGCCGCAGGAACCAGTACCATCAAGACATCTTCCGATGGACTGATATGGACCGAGCAGACCATCGAATCCCCGGGCGGTACCCATGGGGACGTCGTTTACGGCAACAGCATCTGGGTTACCGGAATCGATGGAAATGCCACAGATCCAATCCGGACCTCAACGGACGGAACCAACTGGGTACGGCCGACAACGATTGCCAGTGACTTTTCAACCTGCGTTGATTTGGCCTTTGGAAACGGTAAGTTCCTCGCCTTGCCAACTACCGGAACAGCCTCCCTGCATACATCCACGGACGGGGTCACTTGGACCGGGAGCAATCCATCCTGGTTCAATGCCAACCGGTCGGAATCACAAATCGTTTTCGGCAACGGTGGTTTCCTTGCCTTCAACAATCTCTTCCCGCCTGTGGAAACGGCCTGGTCAACGGATGGGGTGAGCTGGACCGTTCAATCGACCAGCCTCGATCTTGGTTACAAAGACGCCGCCTACGGGGATGGCCGTTGGGTTCTGGTCGGGAATAACGGCCGCGTTGCAACGTCGACGGATTTGGTCACCTGGTCTCAGCAGACATTGCTGGATGCGGATGGATTTCCGGCTGAAAACCTGAAGGGTGTGGCCTTTGGCAAGGGACATTGGGTTATCTGTGGAGATGACAGGTCCATCTGGAGCTCTGAGAACGGAACCACCTGGACACTGGCTTTCCGTTCCGGATATTCCAGCGCAACGCCGGAGAATTTCATCTACAACGGTGCCATGTTCGATGGCCAGGAATTCTGGGTTGTAGGCAATGGCGGGGACATTCTCGAGACAGAGGATAATGATCCGCCGGTGATTACCTGTCCGTCTGATGCGCAGGTAGACTTTGGCGATTCCACCGAACCAGCTGCCACGGGCACGGCAACGGCTGTTGACGTATGGGATCCGGCTCCGATCATCTCCCATTCCGACAGCGTGGCCTTCGATCCCTGCGGACTTGAAATCATTACCCGTACATGGACGGCCACGGATTATTCCGGAAACTCTTCGTCTTGTACCCAAACGATAACTGTCGAGGACAACACCGCCCCGGTGATTGATCCGGCCCCGGATGACATTACTGTTGAGTGCCTCGGTGACGTTCCTTCTGCTTCCAACCTACCCGCCCTTGATAACGTTGATGGTGCCATTGACGCGACTCCAGCTGACAGTGCCCCCTCGGGCGATCCGTGTGGGACCCAAACCATTACCCGAACCTGGACGGCGACCGATTGCTCCGGTAACTCCAGCTCTGTTTCCCAGACCATTACCATTGTTGACACTATTGGTCCGGTGATCGATCCGGCACCCACGGATATTACCGTCGAATGTCTCAGTGATGTGCCAAGTGCGTCCACCCTGCCCGCTTCGGATAATTGCGATGCCAGTGTGACTCTGGCCACGGCTTCCGACAGTGCTCCCTCCGGGGATCCCTGCGGTACCCAGACCATTACCCGGACCTGGACGGCGACCGATTGCTCCGGCAACTCCAGTTCCGTCTCCCAGACGATCACGATTGTCGATACCATAGGCCCGGTCATCGATCCGGCCCCGGCGGACATTACGGTGGAGTGTATTGGGGATGTGCCAAGTGCGTCCACCCTGCCCGCTTCGGATAATTGCGATGCCAGTGTGACTGTGGCCACGGCTTCCGACAGTGCGCCCTCGGGTGATCCTTGTGGTACCCAGACGATTACCCGGACCTGGACTGCGACGGATTGCTCAGGCAACTCCAGCTCTGTATCGCAGACGATCACCATTGTTGATACCATCGGCCCGGTCATCGATCCGGCCCCGGCGGACATTACCGTGGAGTGTATTGGCGATGTACCGCCGGCCAATATCCTCATTGCCTCGGATAACTGCGATTCATCCGTAGTTCTCGCAACGGCCTCTGACAGTCCACCAACCGGCGACCCGTGTGGGACCCAGACGATTACCCGTACCTGGACCGCGACGGATTGCTCCGGCAACTCCAGTTCCGTTTCCCAGACGATCACGATTGTCGATACCATCGGTCCAGTGATCGATCCTGCCCCAGCGGATATAACCGTGGAGTGCATTGGCGATGTACCACCGGCCAATATCCTCATTGCCTCGGATAACTGCGACAGTTCAGTGGTGCTGGCGACGGCCTCCGACAGTGCTCCATCCGGCGACCCATGTGGTACCCAGACCATTACACGCACCTGGTCCGCAACGGACTGCTCGGGCAACTCCAGCTCCGTCTCCCAGACGATCACGATTGTCGATACCATCGGTCCAGTGATCGATCCGGCCCCAGCGGATATAACCGTGGAGTGCATCGGCGATGTACCACCGGCCAATATCCTCATTGCCTCGGATAATTGCGATTCATCCGTAGTTCTTGCAACGGCCTCTGACAGTCCACCAACCGGCGACCCGTGTGGGACCCAGACGATTACCCGTACCTGGACCGCGACGGATTGCTCCGGCAACTCCAGTTCCGTTTCCCAGACGATCACGATTGTCGATACCATCGGTCCAGTCATCGATCCGGCCCCGGATGACATTACCGTGGAGTGCATTGGCGATGTACCACCGGCCAATATCCTCATTGCCTCGGATAACTGCGATTCATCCGTAGTTCTTGCGACGGCCTCCGACAGTGCTCCCTCTGGTGATCCCTGTGGCACCCAGACGATTACCCGTACCTGGACCGCGACGGATTGCTCCGGCAACTCCAGTTCCGTTTCCCAGACGATCACGATTGTCGATACCATCGGTCCAGTCATCGATCCGGCCCCGGCGGATATTACGGTGGAGTGTCTCAGTGATGTGCCAAGCGCATCCAGCCTACCGGCCTCGGACAACTGTGATGTCACAGTGACTGTAGCAACTGCATCCGACAGCGCCCCATCTGGCGATTCCTGCGGGACCCGGACGATTACCCGTACCTGGTCCGCAACGGACTGCTCCGGCAACTCCAGCTCGGTATCGCAGACGATCACGATTGTCGATACCATCGGTCCAGTCATCGATCCGGCCCCGGCGGACATTACGGTGGAATGTCTCAGTGATGTGCCAAGCGCATCCACCCTGCCGGCCTCGGATAACTGTGATGCTACTGTGACAGAGGCAACGCCATCGACCAGTGCTCCATTTGGTTCCCCCTGTGGCACCCAGACAATCATCCGCACCTGGTCGGCATCCGATTGCTCGGGTAACTCCAGCTCGGTTTCCCAGACGATTACCATTGTCGATACTACGGATCCAATCATCAGTTGCCCGCCCGACATTCAATTGCTTCCGGGTGAGTCGACAGACCCGGCCAACACGGGTTTCGCCACCGCAACTGATGCCTGTGATCCGGACCCGGTGGTTACCTATACGGATATTGTGAGGGTGAATCCATGTGGTCTGGATACGATCACCCGCACATGGAGGGCTACCGATTGCTCAGGAAATACAACTGCCTGCGAGCAAATTATCACCGTCTGGTGTTTCGAGGATCCGGCACAGCTTTACATCTTTCGCCTGGCCCCATCGAATACGATGCGGTTGACCATCCTTGGCGTGCAGGGATACACCTGGGATATCCTGGTATCCTCGGAACTGGAGGGCGGAATCTGGACAAAGCTGACCACCATTCACATGAATTCAGAAGTCGGGTTCTACGACGACCAATCATTCCCAGGTATTCGATTCTACAGATTATCCCCTGCTGAGTGAAGAAGTCCTTTTGCCGGGTCCACTAAAGCATCCGGAAATTCCTACCGAACACCCCCACGTTTTCCCAATGGGTCAGGTCCAGTAGCTCACCGGATGGCTTCCGCCGAATGCCCACGACGTCAAAACGAACCGCATCCGGACTCCATTGACATTGGCGCAGGTATGCCATCGCTGTCTTTCTCAGGACTCGCCACTTTCCCCGACTGATGCTCCGGTACATCGCCAACGGTTCGGCTGCTTCTGTCCGGACCCGGACCTCCACGAAAACCAGTACCCGCCCTTGTCTCAGAATCAGGTCCAGCTCCCCGTGCCGGTGCCGCCAGCGACGTTCCAGGACCCGCATGCCGCAAACCCTTCGCAGGTGTCCTTCGGCCTGCTTTTCGCCCCATTCCCCAGTCTCTTGGCGCTTATTGGCCATTCTCCGAGCATGCCCCCGTTTTCATTCGGCAGCAAGGGCGCCTACTACCCCGATTCAGGTAGCCAGAATCACAGTTAATTCGGTTCATAAGTAAACCCTTGCCACTGACTGGGATTCATGGCAGGTATCCAGTGGAGCGGGTAATGAAGCCCGTTATTATCAAGGAGAGGAATTATGCGTATCAATAAAGACGAGGTCCCCGTAGTCATCGACATCCCCGGCGCCACAGCCCGACAGGAATTTAACTTCGGCGATGCCGCCCCATACGGGAATATGGCCGGTGAATACTTTTCCCTCAGTGCAGGTGTCGACTTTGCCCCACTTCTCCAGGGCCTGGAGAACGACCTCTGTCATTCCCCGCACTGGGGTTATCTCATCCAGGGGGAGATTGTGGTCACCTACACGGATGGTTCCGAGGAAACGGTACAATCCGGCGACCTCTTTTACTGGCCCCCAGGGCATACCATCCGCATCACCGGCGATTCGGAAATTATCCTTTTCAGCCCCCAGCACGAGCACTGCGCCGTTGTCGACCACGTCAAGTCGAAGCTCGGAGTCTAGGCCGGATTGGGCCGCTTTTCCGCGGCGATATCCCGGATATTGAATTTTTGCAGAAAATACTTGCCCCCGTCTGCATTCTCCTTGTGATTTCCCACTTCCCTACCGTGCGCGGCTAGCTCAATTGGATAGAGCACCTGACTACGGATCAGGAGGTTAGGGGTTCGACTCCCTTGCCGCGTGCCACTCTGCTCCACGAGCGCAGCGAGTGGCAAGCAGAGTGAGCACCCTGCGTAGCGCAGCGAAGCACGGGTGCCATCCTTCTCCAAGGCTTCAGGCTGCACGTTGTTTCGCCCGACAGGTCGGATGGCACAGCCACGAAAGAGAGCGTCCATTCACTCGCTCCAGTGTCGCTCATCCATGAGCACTTCGCAGCAGATTACTTTGCCTGAGCAGGTTTCCAGCGCGTTGCCGTTGAGCTGCTGCACCATCCATGCCTCATGGTATTCTTCTGGTATGGGATAAGGCGCATTAAAACCTTCCCGGATCGCCACCCTGTCATATCCGTGCTTTGGATAATATTCCGGGTGACCTAAGACGAAAACCAACTCGGTTCCCGCTTCTTTGAGCATTTGGTTGCCTGCCCTGATCAGCTTTCCACCGATACCCCTTTTCTGGTGAGTTGGCAGAACGGCCAATGGAGCAAGAATCTGGGCTTCAATCTCCCTGTCAGCTCCCTCTATGGATACCTTGGTGAAGATGATGTTCCCAATGATCTTCCCATCTTCTTCAGCAACCAGCGATAACACCGGCATTGCTGTCGGATCTTCCAATAAGTCCACGGCAAGTTGTGCATTCCGAACGCCGTGGGCGCCTCCATAAGCTGCAGCAAAGGCCTGATGGTGAACGTTATACACCTGGTCCCGGTCTAACGCTTTCGATCTTCGGATATTCATTATCGTACGTATTCTATACAGGTTATCTTGTGCGAATTGCTTGTGTTGTTTTGAAATTAGCTAACAGGTATTTTTGGAAACTGTGTAATAAATCCTGATTTGCGCCACTAATCAGGTAAACATCATGAAAATAAACAACGCATACAAACTCATCGAAGATCTTCACTCCGAAAGCGAGAGCAGAAGAAAGCAGAAAACATATAAACAGCTTCTCGGAGCGCTACGGAATCTAAAGAAGAGAGATCTTTCCGGCGAGCAACTGCAGGCCATTGAAAGCGCCATCGATAGGCTGAATATTGAGAATCTTGGCAATGCAACGGCCAGGGAGTTGAGTAAGGCACGCCGCCAATTCCTGAAAGCCGCAAGGGAGATTCTATCCTTGCTCCCGGAGGACCATTACATGGGCATTGGCCTTTGCTTCGGGGTTGCATTTGGAGGTGTTATCGGCTCATTGCTGCAAGGATTCACCGGAATTCCAGATGGTACTTCCGGGACAGGAATTGGCATTGGTCTAGGTCTCATGCTGGCTTATTTTGTTTCCCGCCATCTGGATCTTGAAGCGATTCGGGAAAACCGGGTTTTACAAACCCGATAACCTGAATAGCCTGATACCCTGCAATGTGAGCACCGATTTTTACACGACTCAAATCCTTCCCTACGCGGGTATCATCATCAAGCTGTGCCGGGCGTATACGAATTCACAGGAAGACTTTGAGGATTATTACCAGGAGGTCTGTCTGCAGATCTGGAGAAGCCGGAACAACTTCAAGGAGGCTTCCTCGTGGTCCACTTGGGTTTACCGGATATCCTTGAATGTCTGTCTCACCCTGTTGAAGAAACACAAGCGGGCAAAGGAGCATTTTGCATCGGACTGCTTGCCGGAACTGCCGGCAGAGGAAACCCGATCGTTTGATGATGAGGCGCTCAATCTGCTTTATCAGGCGATACGGCAGCTTTCGGAAATCGATCGTGGGGTTATCCTGCTTTATCTCGAAGAAAAAACGTATCAGGAAATTGCGGACATTACCGGCACCAATGCCAACAACATTGGTGTCCGGGTGAACCGCATCAAGGAACGACTAAGGAAATTATTGGATGGAAAAATCAATTGAACAGATTTGGAAAACGGGCTTTCTCGACAACAAAGCCCTTGTCGCACCAAAAGTGAACGACTTGTACACAAGGAAATCGCAGCATGTCACTGAGAAGTTCAAGCGCATGTTCCGATTCAATCTTAAGGCGATCGTAGTTGGCGGGGTCATGGGATTAGTCGGCATGTTCATGCTGGAACTCCCTATTACCGCAGTCGCTCTTTTTATCACTTTGGCGGTTGTGTACATTGTCAACCGGCGCGAATTGAACGATTTGGAGAAAGTGGACAAGTGCCTCTGCAGTTATGACTACCTGCTGTTATTTGACGGTTGGTTGAAGGCCCAGGTCTCCTTGAATGCCCGGATGGCGAAATTCTACTATCCGTTTATCTTCCTTGGCTCAGCCATGGGGCTATGGTTATCCAATCACGGCCCCATGCTGTACGAATGGGTTTTCGGTTCATCAACTGCTGAGTGGCAAATCAATGGCATTCCCGCTGTATTGCTGATTCCCGTGGGTATTATCACCCTTCTCTTGTGGCATTTCGGTGACCGGCTTTACCGCATGGAATTGAATGCCTTCTATGGACGCGTGATGGGCAAATTGGAGGAACTGCTTGCCGATATTGAAACCCTTCGAATGGATAATCACGAGGAAGTTTCCTGAATCCCGGAGCTGTATTTGAGCTGAGCCCGATTTTGGGATGCAATCAAGGCCATCAGTGGCTGTTGGAGGATTACGAACAGTCCCCCAAATCACGCAACAAGTGCACCATTGTTTTCAGGCCTTTGTGAAAAAGCTCCATATGGATGAATTCATTGGGACCATGAAATCCGCCATTATCCACATTGAAGCCTAGCAATAGCGTGGGAACTCCCAGTTCATTCTGAAAGACAGGAGCCACCGGAACCGACCCTCCCATGCGCCTGTATTCAGGTTTAAACCCCCACGTCATTTCCATTGACCGATCCAGAGCTTGGACAAGTGGACTATCGATGGGAACGGTAACTGGGTCACCCTCCCCCTGATGCTTTACCTTCAGGGTAACCGTAGACGGCTTTATTTCATTCAGATAAGATTCGATTAACTGGGCGATAGTGGATGGGACCTGATCATTGACAAGGCGGCAGGTAATCTTAGCGGATGCCGTTGCCGGAATAACGGTTTTCATTCCTTCACCGGTAAAGCCGCCGTAGATGCCATTAATTTCCAGGGTAGGACGCGCCACGCTCCTTTCCAAAAGCGTGTAACCCGGTTCGCCCCAGGTATCCGGAATGCCAGTCCCGGAATGCAGTTCCTCCGCGGTTACAGGATTCATGTTAAGCTGATGACGCTCTTCCGCGCTCATCTCTTTCACCTCATCGTAGAATCCGGGAACGGCTACCCGACCATCCGGATGATGCAACTTGGCTACCATCTCAGCGATAACCTGAGCCGGATTGTGAACACAACCGCCAAAGAGACCGCTGTGCAGATCGGTTGACGGGCCATGCACGGTGAACTCCATGCCAAGCGCGCCACGCAAGCCATAGACAATAGTGGGCCTGTCAGGAGACTTGATCCCGCCGTCACAGATCAACACATAATCGGCACTTAACCGGTCTCGATTCTCCCGAATCCATGGCGCCAGATTGGGGGATGTTTTCTCCTCTTCTCCTTCAATGATCAGCTTAAGGTTAACCGGTGACATTTCCCCGCTTTTGATGAACGACTCGGCAAGCTGAATAATCATCACGCTATGCAACTTATCATCGCCCACTCCTCGAGCGTAGATCTTACCATCCTTGCGGGTGGGCTTGAATGGTTCCGTTTTCCATCCATCCGTAAGTTCCGCTGGTTGGACATCGTAATGCGCATACAGCAATACGGTCGGGGCCCCTGCCCCGGCCCCCTTCCATTCCCCATATACAACTGGATGCCCGGCCGTCGGGGCCACTTCAACGCTTTGCAGACCCGCTACCTCCATGCGATCCTTGAGCCATTCCGCGGCCCGTTTGATGTCCTGATCATATGCCGGGTCGGTACTGATGCTTGGAATACACGTCAACGCTTCCAGCTCCCTGAGAAACCGTTCACTGTTGGCAATGCCATAGTCGAGTGCAGGTGATTGTGTCATGAGTCATGAAACTGAGCAGATGCACAACTGAGTCAAGCATGGCAGGCCGATGGACTAGCCGTAGTAAGCGATAACGTAAGCGGTAGGTGCTGATGATTCTTAAACCAGAACAGGGATAGGATTATTTTCACTTTTCTGTGGATGCCGGTGACGCTTTGACTCAGGCTATTCAATCAGATGACGAATCCACGAACGACAAAATCATGGCTGATCGCAGATCCTGGTGCTGAAGCAGGAGCCATCGAGACACTGCCGCACACGCCGGGCCTACAACTCCTCACCGTGGACGAACTCCGCCAATCCGACATGACCTTTGGTCATACGGACAAGGTCTGTATCACCTCCGAGGCAGTGATTGAAGATGTCCTCAATCGTTTCAGTGACGATACGCTGAGGGCCGGAATCAATAAGATGAAGGACAAAGTCGCCTTTCGTGAAGCATTGGCCGCACTCTTCCCGTCATTCTGGTTCAATCAGGTCGGTATTTCCGAGCTCCCCCGTCAAAAGCTTGATCCGGAAAAATCCTACGTGATCAAGCCCGTGAAAGGGTGTTTTGGCAGCGGGGTCAGGGTAATTCAGGGAGATGCTGATCTGGGGAAATTGGGAGAGGAAATTTCGATAGAGCTGAAGAAAAACAGCAGTGTCTTTTCCGACAGCGTCTTATCCTCAGCGGATATGATTATCGAAGAGTGTGTTGAAGGGGAAGAGTACGCGGTAGATATGTTTTACAACCAGGAAGGAAAGCCGGTCATCACAAACATCTATTATCACCCAATGCCCCGGAATCCGGCCTACCTGCACATGATCTACTGTACCAGCTCCGATATTTTCTCAACAATCTATCCCAAGGCTGTCCGTTTTTTCGAGCGGTTTCAACAAATCGTTCCTGTCACCAATATCCCCATCCATGCGGAATTCCGACTGCAAAACGACCAATTGGTTCCCGTTGAAATGAATTCCCTCAGATTCGGCGGCATGGGTTTAACCAATTTGAGCTACTATGGATTTGGCAGTAACGCCTACCAATTTTTTATCGATGACACCGAGCCGGATTGGTCTGAAATTTGGCGGAAGCGCCCAGAAACAACCTATGCCTTTTTCATAGCCTATAATGGCGTAAACACCAATCCAACCACGCACCAGCCAGATTGGGATTCATTCCGCAGAATCTTCACAAATATTATCCACGAAGTCTCTTTCGACTACCAAAAGCAGCTTGCGTTCGGCGTCTTGTATATCGAAGGGACGAATGACCATATTCTCAGCCTTCTGGGGACAGAGTTTGACGAGCACTTTGTCCCGGTAAGCTGACTTCATTTCGATTGAGGACAACAAAGTATCGTCTGGAAATACCCGATGATACCCAAGCATGACTAGCCAACCAATGCCCCCTGAAAGGGGCCACCTTAAGACTGCGACTTGCGCAATTTCGGCTGAGTCGCTTTTTTTATTAGATCAAGAGGTTATTCCATTGCTAGCGAACCGGATATGGGTAATTTCCAAATGCATGTGGGTGGTAACAATTCTGAGGGTTTCGGTAATAACCATATTCTTTCTCGGCCTTGCCGGATGTGGTGGGGATTCCCCGTCTGAGGAGGTTGGAGTGCTACGGATCGGCAATGGCGGTGAACCCCGCGACCTCGATCCACATACAATCACGGGAACTCTCGAGATGAGAATCATTTTCGGCCTCATGGAGGGATTGCTGACACATCACCCGACAGACGACGATATCCCGACCGGTGGGGTGGCTGAACGCTGGGAAAACAGCGAGGATGGATTGGTATGGAGATTTTACCTCCGGGAAAATGCGCGCTGGAGCAATGGCGACCCAGTGACTGCGGATGACTTTGTCTATTCCTGGCGTCGCGTCCTGAACCCGAAACTGGGGAACGAGTACGCTCACTGGTTCTACATGATTGAAGGTGCAGAAGCCTACAATCGTGGCGAGGTACAGGATGCCGAAACAATCGGGGTTTTTGCGGAATCACCCACGGTCTTTAAAGTCGTCCTGCGTGAACCGGTGGCCAATTTCGAGAAGATGCTCCTCAACAATTCCTTCCTCCCCGTTCATCAGGCAACAATCGAGGCGCACGGTGGTCCCGGTGTCCGTCAGAGCGGTTGGACAAGGCCTGAAAACTATGTCGGAAACGGTGCTTTCCGATTGGTTGAGTGGAAGGCCGAATCCGTTATCCGTGTTGAGCGGAATCCACACTATTGGGATGCGGCATCGGTGCGGATGGATGCCATCGAGTTCTTTCCCATCAGCGATGAGAATACGGCCTTGCGGGCATTTGAAAGCGGGCAACTGCACTTGATCCAGTCGGTGCCAGTTAATTTGCGGTCTCATTATGCCAAGATCTCACCCGAGAAGATACGCTTTGATCCTCTTGCCGGGGCCTACTTTTATCGTGCCAATACAACTCGTCCCCCAATGGACGATGTAAAGGTCCGCAAGGCGTTGTCCCTTACCATCAACAGAAAGCAGATCATCGATCACCTGTTGAAAGGGAATGAACGCATTGCCAGTGGATATACTCCGGCCGGCATGGATGGATACATTCCGCCACAACGTGAAACTTATAATCCTGAGCTTGGCCGGCAGTTGCTTGCCGAGGCCGGTTATCCAGGGGGTGTCGGCTTTCCCGAGGTGGAGTTACTTTATAATACCAGCGATAATCACAGGAAGATTGCTGAAGCCATCCAGACCATGTGGCGAAGCGAACTGGGTATCGAGATCACCCTGACCAACCAGGAGTGGAAGGTCTATCTCGACACGGCCAAGAATATGCAATACGACATTGCGCGTGCCGGCGTGGTGGGTAACGCTTTTCCCTATAATTTCCTGAGGGCATTTTTTTCCTACAGCCCGAATAACTACACAGGCTTCAATGATCCTGAATATGATCGCCTGCTTAAGGAAGCCAGGCGCACCCTCGACAAGGAGGAGCGCCATGCCCTCCTCTTGGAAGCTGAGCAACGGTTAATGGACGCCCAGCCGGTGATACCTATCTACTGGTACACGAATGTTTACCTGATCGACCCAAGGGTCAGGAACTGGCATCCCAAACTGAATAACCAAAGGCCGTTGAAATATGTTTATCTGGCGGACTAAGCGGATTCGGTGAGTATTGCCGGTCCGCCAACAGCTGAAATGGGTAGCAGTCCGATTCCGGCAGTCACATAATCTTAGCCATACTCCCAAAGGGGTATTCCCGGATTTCGCGAATCACGATAAGCTGGTCTCATGAAAGACATAAGCAGTGACCCTATCAATGAACCGCGCCGGATTCTTGGAAAATTAATCGGTCTTGGCGAAAAGCACTCCCGGAAGATTGGAAAGCTTCAAGCGCTGCTCTTCCTTGTGACGCTTGCTGCAGTGCCCCTGCAGGGACAGTTTACATCCGGGGATTTCACCTACACCGTCGATGCGGATGAAGTAACGATTACAAAAATCGCCTGCGGGGCGACCCAGGTAACCGTTCCCGGCACAATTGAAGGGTTGCCGGTTACGGCTATCGCCGGAAACGCCCTGAGGTCCTGCACCAGTGTCGAATCAATCGTTTTTCCGGATTCGCTGAAGTTCATTGGGAGTGGAGCGTTCAGTAATTGCCGTAGCCTGGCCAGTGTCTTGATGAAGGACGGTGTGGAAACGATTGAGCCGGGGGCCTTTGGGAATTGTCCGGCATTGGCTAGTTTCAATCTCGATCCGGCCAACCCGAATTTCAGCTTAGTTGATGAGAGCCTGTTCTCCAAGGACATGACCCGCCTCCTCTGGTTCAATCCATCCAAGACCGGCCATTACACGGTCCCTGCGTCGGTGAGCACGATTGATTCACAGGCATTCTCTGGTTCACAGATCGAATCGGTGACGATTCCCGAGGGAGTCACCGCGCTGAATTCAATCACATTCCACCAGTGTGGGTCGCTTGTTTCCGTCGAATTGCCACAGTCCCTTCTCAGTATCGGGATAACCGCATTTGGTAATTGCCGGAAGCTCAAAACGATCAATTTCCCCAACAATCTCAAATCGATTGGGCGTTGGGCGTTCAGCGGCTGTCGGGAGATCGAAAGCATTGTCATTCCTGACAGTGTCACCTCTGTCGGAGAATTTGCGTTCGCGAGCTGCAGTTCCCTCGCTACCGTCCAGATGTCGGAAAACCTGGAGGAACTGGGAAGGGGTGCCTTCCGGTCCTGTGGAAACCTGACCTCCCTGAATCTGCCTGCTTCGCTGCGACTCATTGGAGATTATCCGTTCGAGGCGTGCAGGCGTCTGGTCGAGTTGGACCTGGCTGCGGGTAATCCCTATTTTAATCTCGCGGACGGAGCCATCTTCTCCGAGGACATGACCGAGCTCATCATGTGCCTGCCCTCCACTACCGGGGATTACGTGATTCCCGAGTCCGTCACCACCTTGAGGGTCGGGGCATTCCGGACAGGCATGTTAACTTCCGTCGTTATTCATGACGGCATCACGGAGCTCCCATGGGCCACATTCGACGGCTGCTCCGAACTGGTTTCGGTCACCCTGCCCGATACTTTGACCACGATGGGCAACGCCGTCTTCTACGACTGTGCATCCCTTGAATCCATCCACATTCCTTCTTCGGTCTCCTCAATGGGTAACCAGATGTTCCGCTACAACGACAGCCTCACGGAAGTCACCCTTCCTGACTCCATCGAGCATCTCGGATATGAGGCCTTTGCCAATTGTGCCAGCCTGGTCGAGATCACCATCCCGGCCAGCATCAAGACGATGGGCTACCGGGTGTTCAAGGACAGCAACAGTCTCCAGCGCGTCATCTTCGAGGGCAGCCCACCGGTTGTCGAGGATAGTGAAAACTTCTGGCCGGAAACCTACCCGACGGTCTATTACTTTCCTGAGGCTGGCAACTGGAAGGAGACCCTTTACGGAGCGCCTACGACCGCCTTTCTCAACAACAGCTTCTGGCCCACCCTGCCGCGTTTTGCGGATAACTGGATGATTTCGGACTGGTACGGATGGATGCAGGACTACGACAGCTGGGTGTGGCACCTTGAGCATGGCTGGCAGACTTTTGTCGGTGAGAGCAATGACTCCTTCTTCGTCTACGACCGGGGGCTGGAGAACTGGTTCTACGCCAATTCAGTCCTCTACCCGTTCATCTACATCTACGGGGCCGACGAGGGCTGGTACCAATACACTCTGGGCGGCACGCCCGGCCAACGTTGGTTCATCAAGTGGGCTACCCTGGAGTGGAAGTCGGAATCCTCATTCAGGCAATAGGCAATCGCCAGCCATGGCGGGCTGGCTTTCGCTGCTAATTCCAGCGGATACGGTTCAGAGGCAGGACAAGTGGTAAGGAAATGGATACCACCGGGTCGATTGAAACGATGCACCAGGATTTGCTGGACTTCATTGAGCCGAAGGACCTGTAAGCCGGATCCCGTCATCCTCGATGGTTATCTGGCGTTGCTTGTAAAGCCCGCCCACGGCCCGTTTGTAGGCCTTCTTACTGACCCCAAACAGCTGGTAGATTTCCTCCGGCGGGCTCTTGTCGGTGATCGGCAGAAAGCCGTCCTTCTCCTTGAGGAGGGCAAGGATCTTTTCAGCGGTTGCCTCCCTGCCGTAGGTGCCCGACTTCTGTAACTCCACGTCCACCTTTCCGTCCGGTCGGATCTGCTTGATGTATCCAGTCACCTGCTGTCCTTCTTCGACCGGCTGGAATACTTCATTCTTGTAGATAACCCCGGGGAACTGCTTTTCGATTATAACATTGTAACCCAGTTCGAAGGGATTGCAGATGATGAGATTGACCTTCTTCCCTGGCTTGTAGCGGATGCTCTTCGGGTTGACATGCTTGTGGATCTTGCTGGAAGCCACTAACCGGTCGCTCGCCTTGTCGCGGTAGATGTAGACGATGTAACGCTGGTTCTTGCTCATCCCCTCCCGCTGTTCCCGGAACGGCACGAGCAAGTCCTTGGGCAGCCCCCAGTCGAGAAAGGCGCCCATCTGGTTCACTGCAACGACTTCCAGATAGGCCAACTCGCCCACCATGGCATAGGGCGTCTCGGTTGTCGCCACCGGGCGGTCCTCCGAATCGAGATAAACAAAGACATCGAGGAAGTCATCCACCTCGCACCCCTCCGGCAAGTAGCGCAGGGGCAGCAGGATTTCGTCTAGATTCTTGCCATCGAGATAGACACCAAAGCGAACCTTGGAAACGACGCGAAGCCGGTTCATGGCTCCCAGTTTAACGGTGAGGCTGGGTATCTTCATTTTCGGGATCCGGATGGATGAAAGATAAGATGCCTGAAACCCTGCCACCTTACAAGGTGCGAATTGACGGTATCCTCTTCGCAACTTGTGCTGCCGGGGCAAGGTTCAGTCTTTCGACAATCATCGTGTCCGGCCCGCCCATCGCATCAGCAGACTGACCCCTCCCAGGAATAATGCCAGCAGGAGGATGGCCAAACGGCCCTGAACTGGATTGGGAATAAAGAGGAGGCAAAGGACGAAAAGGCTGACTCCCAGCCCGATTCCACCAATTGTTCGCAGCTGGGAGAGGTCATTTCCTGCACCGACTTCCTTCTCGAAGTCGATCGGAGTGTGCATTTTTCTGAAAAACTCTGCCACCCGTGACCGGTAACCGGCATCCGGGGATTCACCAAGCAAGGCACTGAAGAAAAATGCCACCGTGCCCATGCCAAAGACACTGAAAAACTTGGTTTGAAAGAGCCATTCCTGGCCGAAAAGGGATTCGCTGAACAGGCCCATGGCCGACGGGACGGCCGCAAGGCCAACAGCAAAGAGAGCTGACCATGAAGGCGTCTTGCGAATAAACATACCCCATACCAGGGGAAGGGCCATGGGCGTCAGCAAGAGGGTTCCTATATCAAGCATGATATCAAAGATGCCCTTGCCCTCGCCCATCGAGAAATACAGCGCCAGGGTGACGATACAGACGCCGAGTACCAGGGTGTACCAACGGCTGTAGCGGAGCAGTTCATGATCGTCACGTTGCTTCAGTCCAAACCATCGGCAGAAGTTCGGATACAGGTCCTTGATCATGATGGCCACGTTGTTGTTGAGGCCGGTATCCATCGAACTCATGGTGGCCGTGAGAATGGCCACGACAATCAGGCCAATCAATCCTACCGGTAGGAGATGCATGCTGACGATGGCATAGCTGGCCTCGGCCGGCTTGGCCAGGCTCAGGGCAAGGACCTCATCGGCAAAGAGCAACCGGGCGGTTATCGGCGGAAGGAACCAGAAGAAACATCCAGCCAGCATCATGACCATTGCCAGTAATGCTGCCTTGCGGGCTTCCCGGCCATCCTTGACCGAGAAGTAGCGCGGCGCGTTGTAGAGCGAATTGTAGACAAGAAACTGCTTCATGACCATGGCAGAAATCCATCCCCAGGTGAACGCGCCGGCGAATTGCTCCGGACCGTTGACGATCTTGAAATCACGGGCCAGGCCCTGCTCCTCAATGAGGTTAAACATTCCCCCAAGACCGCCCATCTCCCTCAAACAGAGAAAGGCCACTATGATGGTGATCGGCAGAAGAATCAGCCCTTGCAGGAAGTCCGTGGCCATAACAGCCCAGCGACCCCCCGAGGTTGCATAGACGACCACGACCACGCCAACCGCAATGATGACAATATGAATTTCAAACCCGAAGACTGCCGAGCAGAAGATTCCCAGTCCGTAGAGCTGCACGGCCGCGTAGAGGATCCGCGTCGGGACTTCCATGAAGGCGTAGAAGCGCTGGGTAACGGGCCCGAAGCGGAGGCTGATGACCTCTGGAAATGTCGTTGCCCGCAGTTGTCGGAACCAGGGACCGATGAAAAGGAAGTTCAAAAAGAATCCAATGGAATTGCCGATGTAAATCGTCATCACGGAGAATCCCGACTCAAAGGCAACTCCCGCCGCTCCGGTAAAGGTCCAGGCACTGAAGACGCTCATGAAGGTGCTGGTACCGACCAGCCACCAGGTGCCCTTACACCCTCCCCTGAGGAAGTCACTGGTTCCAGTGCTGAACCGCTTGAAGATAAACCCGATCAGCACCAGGAGCAGCAGGTAGCCGAGGATGACGATGTATTCTATGGGGGACATGTTTTCCTGTTGTTAAGGGAATTAAATAGGGAGTGTTGACCGGTCTTTGGCCATCCAAAGTCCAAGGGCAGGATCCTTGATGAAAAACAAATCTTCTTCACCAATCCGATTCCAGCCTTCAACCATTTCGGAAACTGGATACCGGGAAGCAGCTTTATCGTAGTGGCAGTATGAATACCCGACGCTTTCAACTTCATCCCGCGAGATACCGTCACCCGGACAATAGGTTATCGAGAAGCGGCCATTGCTGGTGCCTTTCATCAGGTGCCCGGCCGCAGACAGGTTTCTTTCGAGGTCGCTGTTTTCCGTGGCAGATGTCAGGGTCTTGTCCGTGCCCTTGTATCCATACTTGCGGATCAGACGGTCAATTTCCGGATCTTCACCGAAGGTGGTCAAGCCTGGGGCGAGGACAATGAGTTCCCCTCCGTCAGCCATGGCCATGCAGGTCCGATAGATGGCCTTGTTGCCAAGCCACGTGCTTTTGTACTTGTCGGGGTTCAAGTAGACGATGCACTTATCCACGGGTCGCTCAAGATGGGTAATATTGACGGCCTGGCTCAATTCGCAGGCCCGGGAGTAGGTTTCAAGGTCATTACCGATGAAGAGTCCCCGCAGTGCCGGTTTGCCGGCTTCTGATCCGACAACCGACATGATGAAGGTAATGTTTACCTTGTCCCGAACAAAGCGATCGAATCCTTTGTTGAGGGCTTCACGTACCGGGGTCAGGGTCTTGCCGATGATATTCTCCATCCTGCAGACCGCACCCATGAAGTGGGTCTTGTTAATGGTGTCCCCTCCCCCTGTTCCCACGAGAATGTTTTTGGTGTAGTTGGCCATGCCGATGACTTCATGGGGAACGACCTGGCCTATGGAGACAATCAGGTCGTACTCGCCATCCAGGAGTTCCCGGTTGACCCCTATGTCTATCGGGAAATCGAGCCTGCCGCCCGATAATTCTTCAACCTCGGATCCCTCAAGTTGACCAAGGACTATCAAACTGTTGCGCCAGTCATGCACCAGGAAGACATCCAGGGGAATGGATTGCCCAAACATTTTCCGGAGCTCATCTTCCGACATCGGCAAATGGGTACCAAGGGCCGGCATTATCCTGACATGGGCCTGCTCCTTGTAATGATGGTAAAGAAAGGCAGTGATCTCCCCTGCCCGGGAATTCAGCCGCGTGATGTCGGGAGGAATCAACAAAAGTCGCTTCACGCCCGGGTGTTGCCTGACAAATGTCTCAAGGTGTTCCTCGAGCTGCTCCTTGGTGATGCAGGCTTGCGGCCCTCCCCACGCCAAGGGCTCCGAAGGCCGTTCTTTGTCTGCGGGCATTTGACTGGATGTTGCTTCCTTCGTCATTAGCAGGAATCCCGTTCAACGATTTCAAATCCAATATCCATCACCGGGTTTTCCACCGGCAATCCGTCAATCCGCTTCAGGAGGGATTCAGCAGCATGGCGACCCATCGCCACGCGATCGAAGCGAATCGTGGTCAGCGCAGGGTGCATGTGAGCTGCGTAGTCCTGGTCCCCCAGTCCCATGAGTCCAATCGTTCCCGGTACCTGTATGCTTCTCGCATTCAGTTCGGCCAGTGCTCCCTGGGCCAAGGTGTCCGAGCTACAGGCGACAATGCCTTCCTTGAATCCCCGGGAAATAAGTTCAGCCATCCCTTCCCGGCCAAGGCGGAAACTTGTCGGTACATCCACCTCGACCACCTCAATCTTTTCCATCCCCAACTTCTTCAGGCGCGAGGTCATTGCCGCCTGCCGGGTCTTTGCCCGGTCGTCACGGCCTGTCAGCAGCCCCACCTGTCGGCAGTTCTTGCGATAGAGAAAATCCGCCACAGCCTCACCAATCCTCTGGTGTGAAAATCCAACTACAATGTCCAATGGCCGATCCGTCAGGTCCCAGGTTTCCACTATCGGAATCCCTGTTGCCTTGAGCAGACGCCGGCAGTCGACGGAATGGTGGATGCCCGTCAGCAAGATTCCATCCGGCCGGCGGCTCATCACCGCCTCCAGCAAGCTCCGCTCCGCATCCCGGTCAAATCCGAATTCACCCAGCAGAATCTGGTAACCCGCCTCCTTCAACCGCTCCCCGAACTCTTTTACCGTCTCCGAATAGACTGAATTCCCCAGCGACGGGACAAATGCAGCTATCAAGCGGCTTCGCCGAGAGGCAAGACCCCCTGCCAGCAGGTTCGGTACGTAGCCCGTTTCCGCAATCGCCTTCTTGACCCGCTCCCGGGTCGCCGGGGCCACCTTTTCCGGACGCTGCAACCCCCGCGATACCGTAATCGCCGATCCTCCCGCCCGGGCACTGACATCCTCCAGCGTCACCGCCCCGCTCGCCCGGCTGGTCCGTTTTTTACCTCTCGTTTTCGTCGCCTCTCGCATCGTCTCTACCTGTCCCGGCAGGCCCAATCTTCCTGATCCCATTTCCATTGACAAGCAAAATGTTAGCGCTAACATCTAGAAAAATGAGGAAAGGCAATAAATAATGGGAAAAGGCGAAACCCCTGAAGTGACGGGCATGCGGGTCATCCCGGTAGCTGGCGAAGACAGCATGTTGTTGAACCTGAGCGGGGCCCACGGGCCCTATTTCACCCGCAACCTGGTCATTCTGGAGGACAGCAGCGGGAAGATGGGGATGGGCGAAGTCCCTGGTGGCGAAGCGATCCGGTCTACCCTGGAGGAAGCGAAGCCATTGGTGATTGGGCGTGAGCTGGGCCATTACAACGACATCCTGCAGACGGTGGGCCGTCGTTTTGCGGAACGGGATGCGGGTGGACGCGGATTGCAGACCTTTGATCTGCGGGTGACGGTGCATACCATTACGGGACTGGAAGCGGCCTTGCTGGACCTCTTGGGGCAGTATCTAGGTGTACCGGTAGCCGCCCTGCTCGGCGAAGGACAGCAGCGGGATGAAGTGGAGATGCTGGGATATTTATTTTATGTCGGGGATCGCCGCAAGACCGACCTCCCCTACCGTTCGGGGGCCGATGAGACGGATTCCTGGCTGGCCTTACGGAACGAGGAAGCGCTGACACCGGAAGCGATCGTCCGGCAGGCAGAGGCGGCGCGGAAGCGTTATGGATTCAATGATTTCAAGTTGAAGGGAGGCGTACTGGACGGGCCGGAGGAGATTGAGGCGGTCCGGGCGCTGGCGGAGGCCTTTCCTGAAGCGCGCATCACACTTGATCCAAACGGGTGCTGGTCCCTCGAGGAGGCGATTCGGTATTGCAGCGGTCTGGACGCGGTGCTGGCCTATGCGGAGGATCCCTGTGGAGCGGAACGCGGTTATTCAGGCCGAGAGGTCATGGCGGAATTCCGGCGGGCTACCGGATTGCCGACAGCGACCAACATGATAGCAACCGACTGGCGGCAGATGGGCCATGCGATCAGTCTGCAGTCAGTGGATATCCCCTTGGCGGATCCTCACTTCTGGACATTGCGGGGGTCTGTGCGGGTGGCCCAGATGTGTCACGAGTGGGGATTGACCTGGGGTTCCCATTCAAACAACCACTTTGATGTCTCGCTGGCCATGTTCACGCATGCCGGTGCGGCAGCCCCTGGCCGGATCACAGCCCTCGACACCCACTGGATTTGGCAGGATGGACAACACCTGACACGAGAGCCCTTGGCGATCCGGAACGGGAAGATTCAAGTCCCGGATAAACCTGGCCTGGGTATTGAGCCGGACCTTGAGGCTATCGAAAAGGCCCATCAACTCTACTGCGACAAAAACCTCGAAGGCCGGGATGATGCAAAGGCAATGCAGTACCTTGTTCCCGGATGGACCTTTGACAACAAGCGGCCTTGCATGGTCAGGAACGACTGAAGCAGGAATTGAGAAATATGGAACTTGAACAGATTAGAGGCGTCATTCCCCCGATTGTCACGCCAACGGACGAGAAGGACCATGTAGTCGAAGAGCCACTACGGCGTATTGTCGACCACGTAATCGAGGGCGGTGTCCACGGGATTCTTTCCATGGGTTCCAATGGCGAGTTCTTCGGACTTGCCCCGGAGCAGCAGGACCGTGCCCTGGCGATTACAATCGACCAGGCAAAGGAGCGCGTTCCTGTTTATGCCGGGATTGGGGCCATTTCGACACGGGAGTGCGTGGAGCGGGCACAAGTGGCGGAAAAGGCAGGAGCCTCTGCGGTAACAATCCTGCCCCCCATGTTCCTGAGTCCGAATGATCAGGAACTCTATGACCACTTCCGCAAAGTGGCTGAATCGACCGCATTACCGGTTCTGCTCTACAACAATCCGGACCGCATGGGCACGGGAATCTCGGTAAGCCTCATGGAGCGGTTGTCGGACATCCCGAACATTGTCGGGGCCAAGGACAGCAGTGGTGACCTGACGCTGACCGCCGAGTTTATCCGCCGCACCCGGGACAGAGACTTCAAGGTCATGGCCGGGCGCGACATAATGATCCTCGGCACCCTCGCCTATGGCGGAGTCGGATGCGTTGCCTCGACGGCCAATTTTGCCCCAGGTATCGTTGTCCGGATCTATGAGAGTTTCGTCAAGGGTGACTTGCAGGATGCCCTTGAAGCCCAGTTCAAACTAGCTCCCCTGAGGATGGCATACGGACTTGGCAGTTTCCCGGTCGTGACAAAGGAATACATGAGTATCCTCGGCTTTGATGTCGGATCCCCGATTGCCCCCAATTCAGGGTGCACCCCGGAAAATCGCGCAAAGCTGCGCCAACTGCTCCTGGAGGCCGGAATCCTGAACCATCCCTGAAATTTAAAACGAGACATGAATATGAAGAAGATCGGATTTATCGGACTTGGCATCATGGGGAAGCCCATGAGCTTGAATCTAATGAAGGCGGGCTACGACCTGGTTGTTTATGCCCGATCGCAGGATGTCAGGGAGGCCCTCGCAGCGGCCGGGGCGGCCATAGCCGATTCACCCAAGGCAGTCGCCGAAGAGGCGGATTGTATCATCACGATGCTGCCCAATTCTCCGGAGGTAAAGGAAGTGGTCCTCGGCGCCAATGGTATTATCGAGGGCGTTCGTGAGGGTTCCATCCTTATCGACATGAGCTCGATTGCCCCGCTGGCCAGCCAGGAGATCGCTGCCAGGCTGGCTGAGGCCGGTGCGGAGATGCTGGATGCCCCAGTCAGCGGGGGTGAGCCGAAAGCCATTGATGGAACATTGTCCGTCATGGTCGGTGGCAAAAAGGAAGTTTTCGACAAATGCTACGACATCATGAAAAGCATGGCCGGTTCGGTTGTCCTCACGGGTCACATCGGTGCCGGCAACACGACCAAGCTGGCAAACCAGATTATCGTGGCCTTGAACATCGCTGCCATGTCGGAAGGACTTGTTCTGGCCAGCAAGGCCGGCGTTGATCCCGACCTCGTCTACCAGGCTATCCGTGGCGGGTTGGCCGGCAGCACCGTCCTCGATGCCAAGGCCCCATTGGTAATGGACCGAAAATTTGATCCCGGATTCCGGATTGAGCTTCACATGAAGGACCTCGGCAATGCCTTGGAGACATCCCATGAACTCGGGGTTCCCCTGCCCTTGACCGCGGCCATTATGGAGCAAATGCAGTCCTTGAAGGTTGATGGCCTGCAGGGACTGGACCATGGCGCCATTGTCCGTTTCTACGAAAAGTTATCCGGCGTTGAAGTTAAGCGTCAGTAGCCTGAAAAACGGGCTTCAGACTGGCCAATGGCAGAGTGGCTTATCCGGTTGTACGGGTAACTAATCGATAGGCTTCGCTCCTAATCAGTGAAATAACCCTTATTTCATCAGAATTGAGTTATATCATCTTGTCTCAAATGAAATAAGCACTTGACCCACCAATTCAGGGGAATAAACTTCGCCCCTAAATTACCTACTTTCACCTATAAAACCTCATGAAGACCTATATCTGTATACTCCTGACTACCCTTATCGCAACCAGTGCATTCGGCCAAACCATCCTTGTTGAAGACACCTTCTCAGACACGGACCGCATTGGCGGATTTGACGGTTCATCAACCGATTCTTCCGCTCCGCTGATCAGTGCACCTACCTCCTCCAACACCCAGTGGGTGGTCAACGGGACCAGCCAGATGGTAGCATCAGCCAGCGGCATGCTCTGGAACATGAACAACACTTCCAACCGTATGGCCATCGGATACTATCCCAATTTCACCGTCAGTTCGACCCCCATCAAATTATCTTTGTCATTCACGACCGGTACTTACGGATTGAATCCCAACAATCTCCGAATGGCCATTTTCGATGCAACCCCCAGTGGCATCCGGGAAACGGACGGTTTCAGCAGCTCCGACCCGAACTACGTCAATGACGTTGGCTATGGCATCTTCTCCGGCTCATCCAATGTTGGTGGCGGTTCCACTGCTGACCTCACGCTGAGGACTTATGAGCGGGTCGATTTGTCGAACAACTTACTCGGCAGCTCGGGGCAATGGAGTGAGCTAGACCGGTCCTCCGGAGCAACGGGTTACCTTGAAGAGAACACAGATTATCTTCTGGAAGTTACGCTGGTCGAGAACGCCGGTGTCCTTTCCATCACGACCTCACTGACCGGCGGCAACCTGACCGGTTACGACTACACGGTGCAAGACAGCACGAGTCCCTACCTTGATTTCAACGCCTTTGCGATGCGCTGGGGCCAAGGTGAGTTGCAATTCAGCGATTTCAACCTGAACAGCTTCACAGTCGTTCAAGTTCCCGAACCGTCAGTTTTTGCGGCAATTGCCGGCATCTTCGCCCTTGGATTTATCTTCGTCCGACGGCGCAAATAGAATAAACAGTCCTGAGCAGAAATTTTGCACCCGCCTTGGGATCCTGGGCGGGTGTACTTTTAAAAGGAGTTCAAGGAGAGCGCATGAAAAGCAAACACCTGTTGACTGGGCTTAAGGCCCGGTGGAATGCGAACACTGCCCGGAAATGGGGGGCAATTGTATGTTGTATGGGATGCATTGGGCCAAGCACATTGTTGGCCCAGGAATCTGACAATGAAATGGCCGAGGAGGAAGTCTTCGAACTGGAGAGCTTCGAGGTAATCGGTCAGGAATTCAGCGCTTTCAAGGAAGCGATTGCCAACCAGCGGGAGGCCGGAAACATCAAGACCGTAGTCGACTCCGGCGCCTTTGGTGACGTGACCGAAGGGAACATCGGTGAGTTCCTGAAATTCCTGCCTGGGGTCAGTGTTGACTACGTGGCGGCGGACATCCGTTCTGTTTCCGTCCGCGGATTGGCCTCTAACTTCACCCCGGTGATGATGGACGGCAATCGCATGGCCAGTGCTGCCTCATCAGAGTCCAGTCGGACCTTTGAGTTTGAGCAAGTTTCGCTGAACAATGTGGCTCGTATCGAAGTGACAAAGGTCCCCACCCCCGCCATGGAGGCGGATTCATTGGGTGGTTCCGTCAATATGGTCAGCCGGAATGCCTTTGAGGGAAAAGAGAAACTCGACTACCGGTTTTATTTCAATGTTCCCGAAGACTACATTAATCTAAGCAAGACGCCTGGACCTGGCTCCAAGTCGAGTTACAAGATCCGGCCGGGATTCGATTTCACGTATTCCAATCCGATTACGGAGGATTTTGGAATCGTGCTGAACTACATGAACTCAGAAAGCTTCACTCCCCAGAAGTACTTCATCACCCAGTGGGATGTCCTTAGCAGTGAAGGCCAGGAGAATCCCTTCCTGCGGTATTTTAACCTCCGTGATGGGCCCAAGATTTCCAACCGGGAAAGTCTCGGGCTCAAGTTGGATTGGCGGATTCTTCCCTCCAGCATCCTCTCCTTCGGACTCCAGTACAATGAGTACTCGACCACCTTCTATAATCGCGAAATCCGTTGGGAAATCAGCGGCAGTGTCGTCAATCCGGACACCTATGGCCCGACCTTCACCATGCGGGATCCTGATTTGAATCCCAACTCCCGTTTCCGCCATCAGATGAATACCCGGGAAAAGGTCGGTGAAACGGTCCATGTTGACCTCGGTATGAAGCATTTCTGGGACAAGTGGGAACTCAGTTATGATGGTTACTATTCAAAGTCCACAAATGACTACGAGGATACTGACAACGGCATTTTCGAACGGGTTGTATTCCGGACGGTAACTGGAGAGCTTCCTCTTGACGTGGCCTACCTTGATATTGGGAACAATGGTCCTGCAGAGGTCAGCACCACAGTCGGTGGCCAACCTTTCGACTCCTTCGTCCTGACCGATGACAACACAATGGAGTACGTCCGTTCGTCCCCGGAACAAGCCTCCGACGAAATCTATGGCGGAAAGTTCGACCTCAAGCGTTCCTTCACCCTGGCTGACAATCCGGCTGCCCTCCAGGTCGGTGCCCTTTACAGGAGCCAGGAGAGGAACATCGACCGTCAGCAGTATCGCTACGATCCGAATGGATTCTACACCGTCAACACTCCCGGCAGTGCATCTTTCCTGGATGAAAATTACCTCGGCCAGAAACTTGCTTTTGGCTGGCCCGCTCCTGAATGGCCGGACGCCAAGTCAGTCTATGAATACTTCCTCGACAACCCTGAGCAGTTCACCCTCCGCGAAGTGGATAGCGTCATCTACAATGCCGAAAACCTCCAGCGGGTTGAGGAGGAAGTCTCTGCCGCTTACCTCATGGGGACTTTCAACCTCATGGACAGTCGCCTCAAGATCATCACTGGTTTTCGTTACGAAAAGACCGACACCGAGGGTGAAGGATTCCTGTATGATGAAACCGTCATCTATGAGCTGAATGAGGATGGCAGTTTCAAGAAGAAGGTCGATTTCCTCCCCGACAATCCGCAGAACCGGATTCTCAAGCCGGAATTCGAAGGCAGCAGCACAGATCCGACTGTCATCGCCAACCGCATCCGGGCTCAATACGCTGGACGCCGGACCACCACGAACAGCTATGACGGGTATTACCCCAGCCTGCACACGACCTACCTGATTACCGACAATCTCCAGGCCCGGTTCAGCTATGCCAAAACTCTTGGCCGGCCCGACATCGATGACTTGGCCCCCGGAATCCGGTATAATGCGGTTGCTTCACCTGATGAAGAAGGTGAAGACCGCTACACGGTCATTGTCAGTAATCCGGCCCTCGAATCGTATTCCAGTGACAATTATGATGTCTCCCTGGAATATTACTTTGCCTCCGGCGGTGTAGCTTCCGTGGGCCTCTTCCACAAGAAAATTACCGGATTCATCGACACCCGCACCACGCTACTGACCGATGAACTGGCCGAGACCCTCGGTGTTGACCCCGTCTATGTTGACCTCGGCTGGCAGGTGGAAACAACCGTCAATGCCGGTGATGTCACTATCAAGGGCTACGAGCTGTCTCTGATCCAGGAACTGAAGTCCATCTGGGAGCCCCTCGACGGGTTTTCCGTCTTTGCCAATGCCACTGCCCTTTCCACTACCGGTGATTATGGGAGCGATCAGGATCAATTGGTCAGCACTTATGTACCGGGATTCGTCAAGCAGACAGGCAACTGGGGTATCACCTACGACAAAGGCCCATGGGATATCCGCTTGAAGTGGAACTACCGGGGCAAGCAAATGCGCGACTCCGGAACCATTCGGGGGACTTTTTCCGCTGACGGCTCGGTCTGGAACCGGTTCTATGATGAGCGCCTGACCACCGATATTAACCTTGAGTACAAATTCTCCGACTATGTACGGTTGTTCCTCAACGGCCGGAACATCTTCAATGTCACGACCGACCAGCTCCGGGTCGGAGTCGATACACCCGGCTACGCTTACCTTGAACGGCGTGAGCAGTTTGGAGCGCTGTGGAGTATCGGAATCAAGGGAACATACTGAGTCCTGCTCTGACTATTTATATTAACTATTCAAACCATCCTATTACCAAATGAAAAAATACCTTACATTCATTATTGCCGCCCCCATCCTTTGTGGCTCCCTTTCAGCTGAAGTCGTTCGCTTGTATGACAGCTTCGTGGAACCGGGAACGACCGGATTCAGCTTCATCAAGGAAGGAACGAATTTTGGTACCACCTGGGGTGCCTTGATTACGCCGGAAACACCCATGGACGGGCATATTGCCGGTTTCCGCCTCTGGAGTGCCGAGTTTGGCAGTTATTCCCGGGCCGATGCCTCTCTGCGCCTGGGCGCCGATATTCAGGAAGCCTTCCGCTTTTCCTGGAAGGCCCATAACCAGAACTATTACTGGGTGACCAGCGGTAAGCGCAAAGTCGCCCTGCGGGCCGCCAACCAGAGCATTGAGGAAACTGTCATCAATTCCAGTTCCGCCAATTACCAGAATCTCGTTGAAATGTTCGCCGACGGGACCGTCGGTGGCGCCTGGACCCGCCTTGAGGACGGTAGCGGGGCTGGTAGTTACGTGACCGATCCGGGAGGTGGCGAAGGCCCCGATCCGGTGCCTCTCTCAACACACAAGTTCGACCTCGTGGTCAATGCCTCCAGTACCGAAAACTACACCTACGTCCTCAAGGGCGTCGAGCGCACCCTGCACCCGATGCGCATTGACCTCTTTATCGATGATATCCTGGTGACTCCGGCGGAGAATCCGAATGGCTCCTATTACGAAATCAAGAGCGGCTTTGATCCAATGGCCGGTTTCGGGACCTTCTCCTTTACCACGGCTACATCCGGACACTCCCAAACGGACTTTGTCCTTGATGAAATCTACCTCTACACAGGAGATGATGTGGAAGACGGGACAACCGCCACACCCATGCCAATCGACTATCTATTGGCCACTTCCTACCCGTGGGGCTTTGACTGGTATTACAATGGTCTCCTGCAGAGCTTCTGGTGCACCGGCGAGAGCAACTGGATCTACACCCGCAGCGGATGGTTCTATACCGGTTATGCGGATGACGATGCGCTCTACTTTTACCGGTTTGTTGAGAATGACTGGCTCTATGTTCCGTCAGTGTCCCCGAATTACGTCTATATCTATGGCGCAGACTGGCACTACTGGACACCGGAAGGCGAATTCCTGAAGATTTAATCTGGTTAGTCAAAACCACCGTAGAAAGTTGTTTCCCCTATGAAACATACGCGGGCCCTGTGCCTTTTTCTTCTTCTGCTGGCCACAACCTCCCTTCTCCAGGGAGCTCCCCTCGCCTTTCCGGGCGCGGAGGGCTTTGGCAAGGATGTCACCGGTGGCCGGGGCGGCGTGGTCATAGAGGTCACCAACCTTAACGACACTGGCCCGGGTTCCCTGCGGGCGGCTATCCAGGCCAGCGGGCCCCGGACAGTGGTCTTCCGCGTTTCGGGAACGATTTATCTCAACAGCACCCTGACCATCCGCAATGGCGATCTGACTATTGCCGGACAGACCGCACCTGGAGATGGTATAACCATCGCCAGGCGTGGCCTCAAGATCGACAAGGCCAGGAACGTTATCATTCGGTTCATCCGGGCCCGTCTTGGAGACCTCTATCCCCGCGACAACAATCTGGCCACCTTTGAGTCCGATGCTTTTGAGTGTCGTTACGCAACCGGAATCATCATCGACCACTGCAGTTTTTCATGGAGTATCGATGAAACCGCTACAGCTTACAATAACAAGGACTTCACGATGCAATGGTGCATCGTATCCGAGGCCCTCAACAATTCCTACCACAGCAAGGGTTCCCACGGTTACGGGGGCATCTGGGGCGGGAAAAACGCCACCTTCCACCATAACCTCATAGCTCATCACCGCAGTCGCCTGCCCCGCTTCAATGGCGCCCGCTACGACGACTATGCGGCATGGGGGGATGGCGAGGTGGACCACCGGCACAATGTCATCTACAACTGGGCCGATAACAGTGCTTACGGGGCTGAGCCAAACAAGAGTGGGTTCAAGGCGAAGTACAATATCGTTGGCAATGTCTACAAGCCCGGTCCGGCAACCCGAAGCTCCCGGGTCGATCGTATACTCGAAGTGTATCCGGATCCCCAGTCCGGTGCGGTCAGCTCCTTCAACGTCGAGGGGAACTACGTCTTCGGCACCCTGAACACCTCCCGCGACAACTGGATTGGTGTCGACAACATCCCGCCGGGTGAATTGCCGGCAGCCAAATCCGACGAACCTTTCCCGATGCCGGATGTCGAATATTTCCCGGCCCTTGAAGCGTATCAGCAAGTTCTCACACATGCCGGGGCCAGCTTCCCGAAACGGGACAGTATCGACAATCGCATCATCGAGGAAGTCCGGACCGGAACGGCCACCTACGGCAACAATGGGCTCATCGACTCGCAAGACGAAGTCGGAGGCTACCCTGTCCTTGAGTCCCTACCGGCACCTGTCGATACCGACAAGGATGGCATGCCGGACGACTGGGAAAGCGACCATGGCCTCAATCCGGACGATCCTTCGGATCGCAACGGTGACCTCGACGGCAATGGCTACACCAATCTTGAGGAATACTTGAATGGCTTGGTCGAGGACTTTTTCAGTTACGGGGAGGTCCTGACCTATGATGCGTGGAGCGATTGGGGCATTTGGGACCCGGTTCTTCCAAAAGGAAGGGAAGAAGATGCAGACGGTGACGCCGTCGACAACTTTCACGAGTTCACCTTTACAGGTGATGTCCTGACCCCCGACTTCGAGAAGGTCTTCCCGGTCTTTGATGCCGATACGGTGCTGAACCTTTATTACCGCCGCGGAACAAATCTGGACTACGCGATCCAGTCTTCACCGGATCTCACCAGCTGGACCACCGAATGGACCTCTGGAGACGACCCCTCCCATCCAAGGATTGAATCGTTCAGTTGGGGTTTCCATACCGACCAGCTGACCTGGCAGGCCGGATTGGAAGAGGGACAATCGGTCCTGTTTTGGCGCATCAAGGTAACGGAATCACCCCCGGCCCTGTGATCCGGATGGTCCACGGCAATTTTAAATTGCCAATTTAGGGCTCAGGATGTCCCATCAGCACCATGCTCAATATTGCCCTCTTCGGCCCGCCAGGCGCGGGTAAAGGAACCCAGTCGGAACGGCTGATCAAGGAATTCAATCTCTTCTACATTTCCACAGGTGACCTTCTGCGAAAGGAACTCGCGGAAGGGACCCCGCTCGGGGAGCAGGCCAGGGAAATCATCGCCTCCGGGGATCTCGTCTCCGATGAGATCATCGTCCAGATTATCGAGAAAACGATTGCCGAAAACACCCAGGCCAACGGTTTCCTCTTTGACGGCTTTCCGCGGACAACCATCCAGGCCTACATCCTCGAAGGGCTGATGATCAAGCTGAACACCTCCCTCACCTGCTTGATTGACCTGCATGTGCCGGAGGAGGTCTCCATCGAGCGACTGCTCAATCGGGGAAAGACATCCGGGCGCAGCGACGATAACGAGGAAGTCATTCGCAACCGTCTCAGGGAATACCGGGAAAAAACCCTGCCCGTCCTCCAGTTCTACAAGGACAAGGGGGTCAGCTTCGAGGTCGATGCCACCCAGTCCATTGACAAAGTGCACCACGACGTGCTGGAAATCATCCGCCAGGAACAGAACAAGCGGCTCTCCAATATCGTTATCTTCGGCCACCCGGGTTCCGGTCGGGGCTCCCAAGGCAAGGCCATCGCTGAGAAGTTTGGTCTCGAATATGTGGCCACCGGACCCATGCTGCAGGAAGAGATTGAGGCCGGAACGGAGTTGGGGGCAAGGATCGAAGCCCTCTACGCCAGTGGGGAACTTGTCCCCGACGAAATTGTCGTGCCCTTGATTGAAAAACGTCTTGAGAATGCTGCCAACGTACGGGGTTTTATCTTCAAGGGCTTTCCCCGCACCCTCGTCCAGTCCTACATCCTCGAAGGCCTCTTGCGCAAGCACGACGCCTCCATCTCAAAGGTCATCGAAATCGAGGTGCCGACCCTTGAACTGATTCGCCGGCTCGATGAGCGCAGCAAGACCGACCGTTGCATGCCCTACGACTCCAGCACAGCGAAGATCGTCAAGCGCCTGCACGAGCACGAGGAAAAGACCGTTCCCGTGATCGAGAAATACAACCAGTTGCATGAGGTCTCCAAGGTGGACGGCATGGCTCCTTTCGATGTCGTCTTCGATCGCATCGTCGACATCATTGAGCCGAAGGAGCTGTAGGGGGAATAGACTCAGGTGCCAAGGTACACCCAGGCTCCACTGGTGCTGACGTTTTCGCCGGGACAGAATATCCACTTGCCCAAGGAGACCGACCAGATCCACGGATCATTTTCCGCCCAGATCCAACCAAGCCAGGGCGTGGTGTCGCAATAGCCATCTGGCCGGACCTCGTAGGGCCCAAACATGGTCGACGTGTTGAAGTTGATGGCCTCCTGCAATTCGTATCCGAGATCAAGTACCCAGTATTCGCCACACAGACCCAGTCCAACGGCTTTGATATCGGGATTTAGCAAAACCTCATTTTGCGGGGCACTGCTCACCCATGCCTGGAAAACGGAATCCACCGATGAAAATCCGAAGGCCAGAAGCTCAATGTTTAAAAAGTTATACCCAAATGCCTGGATGCGTTCATTACTGTCCCGTCCAAGGGAGTCGGTGCGGGAGAAATTCCCTGAAGACAGGATGTCATCCGCCATCCAGCGAGCGGATTCCAATAAAATGGAATCCCCTCCCACTGGATCGACATTGTTCGATTCGCGGTGCTCGTTCAACAAGTTGACCAGCTGCTCCAGCTCCGCAAGCCCCGTCGGGTCTGGAATACTGACGAAATCGATCGTGTCCTGCAGGGTGTAGCCCAAATCCAGCACCCAGTAGGTTCCCGCCTTTCCCAATCCGATGGTCGCGATTTCCGGGCTCAACAGGACCGCATTGTGCTCGGTGCTTTCTATCCATGCATCCAGAACATCGGAGACGACATTATACCCGAAGGCGAGCAGTTCAATACTGGTATGGTTGTAGCCGAATGCCTGGATCCGTTCCGCACTATCCCGTTCCAGGGAATCTATGCGCGAAAAATTGCCTGAAACAAGAATATCCTCGGCCATCCATTGCGCTGAGGTTATCAAGTTTTCATCCCCACTCACAGGAGCCTGGCTGTTTGCTTCCCGGTGTTCATTCAACAACTGGATGAATGTTTCCAGTTGCTGGTAGTCCGGTCCTGAAATGTCCGCAATCATTCCAAGCGGGAAGTTTGCAATCGCGGCAAGAAGCAAATTTAACCTTACCAGCTTGTGGATTTGGAACTGTCGCATCGGTACCTTTCTTCGGTTCAAAACGGCGCATATAAGCGTTTAGTATTACCTGTATAAACTTTCCTAATCGATTTGTGGCAAAAGTCCAGCCAGAGATGGCCTGACGACTGCCAGACGTTTGCTTGTGTTGGTAAAAACCTGATTGGCCGAACAGTGGAAGATGAAACACTTGCCACAGGAATCTAAATGCCTCATGAGGAGCAGATGAAGATTGAAGGACTGCGCAGTGGATATGTGAAGGTCGGGGGAATGTTCCATTTTGCCCGCATGTGTGACAAAATCCGGCTCCATTCTGAAGGAAAGTTGCCGGAAGATTATCATTCGCTGCTGGGTGATGGCTTCGATGGACGTGTGGTAAAGTTCTTCCGGGTCCCTTATGACAAGGTACGCGAGCTGGTCCTTTCCGGGCAATCTGATGAAGATGTCTTTGCCTGGTGCCAGGCCAACGGGCGGCATCTCTCGGAAGAGGACTTGCTCATCTTCAACAGCTTCATGTCCAAGCGCGGATGGCGGGATGAGCAGGAATTCGGACACAATCAACAGGTGCGCAAGGAATACGGACTGGCCGACAATCCCGACATCCAGACCGACTTTGACCTGATTGAAGCGGACGAGGGGCGCCCACTGGATGCATGGAAGGACGCCTGGCGACCAGCTTCGGAATGAATCCATGCTTTTTTGGAACGGTAACAAATCACCTGTCCGGCAGCGCTATGAAAGCGAACTGCTACAGGCGATCCTTGATGCGTCCAGTCCGGTCTACGGTCCACTCGTCTTAAGCGAGGATCGGACGGACTATCCGCAGGCGGAGGACGAGGCGGATATCTTCAATAAAGGGGCAGATGTCACCGTGACGGTTGCCGGTAATCCGAAGTTCGCGGACCGGGACAAGTTGGTCATCGACCAGCCCATTGCCAAGGGAGTTTTGGGACAGCGGGTATTGATTATCCGGGAAGCTGACCAGGACGACTTTGCCGGTATCCACGAAGAGGCGGAATTGAAGGCCAAGGTGAGCGGCATTCCTGACACATGGGCCGATGTCGCCATCTTCGAAGCCAATGGCTATGCTGTGACGGAACGGGGTACGTTTGAGGACATCTTCCAGCGCCTCCGGCAGGGGCAGTTTGATTACGTCGCTCTTGGGGCTTTTGAGGTTAAGGATGTCTTCCAGTCAATGGCCCGAAGGGTTGGAGGCCTGGCTATTGAGAATTCCTTGATGCTGCAATACCCCATGCCGCTGGTCTTTTACGTGCACCCGGAGCGGGAGGAACTGGCCCACCGGATCATCGCTGGTCTGACCACGATTCAACGGAATGGCGTCCTGGATGCCCTTTTTACCTCCCACTTTGGCAAGGTTCTGCAAGACCTCTCTCTCGATCGCCGGACAGTTTTCCAACTACTTAATCCGCTTATTTCTTGAGATCAGCCTTCTGGCCAGGGGAGGCACGATAACAGGCAATGAGCATTTAGATCTTCACCTTTTGGGGAAATTCCTGAGTAATCAATATCCGATCGTTGATCAATATGAACCGGATCTATTCAAACAGGAATCACTGTCTAGCCTTTATACTCCTTGTTACTTTCGTGAATTGCCAAGTATCCGCACACCAACCGGATTCCGACCTGCATCACTGGGAAATCGCGAGCAAGGATCCGGACCGGATATTTCTCAGCTTTCATGGGGATCCCGCAACTACTCGGGCGGTGACCTGGCGGACCGATGCGACAATCGGGGAGGCCCAGGCACAAATTGCCCTGGTAACAGGGAATCCGAAATTCGACCGGAAAGCAAAGACCTTCACGACCACCACTGAGCCGGTGGAACTTACTCTGCATGAGGGTAATAAACAGACCCTTGTCCACTATCATTCGGTGATTTTCGAGGACCTGTTACCGGACACCCTCTATGCCTATCGTGTGGGCAGCAGGAAGCACTGGTCAGAATGGATCCAGTTCCGGACGGCCAAGGCGGAACCGGCGCCCTTCAGCTTTGTCTACTTTGGCGATGCCCAAAACGAGATTCTCGGGAAGTGGTCACGGGTCATTCGCATGTCCTACACAGTGGCACCGGAGGCCGCTTTTGCGATTCACGCCGGCGACCTGGTCAATAACGGCCACATGGATCTCGAATGGGCGGAATGGTTCAAGGCTGGTGGTTGGATCCACAGCCAGCGAACCGGGATCCCCGTTATTGGTAACCATGAATACCGGACTATCCCGGGAGTCTCCAAGGAAAAGGTAATTTCCTTAGTCTGGCGGCCTCAGTTCACTTTGCCGGAGGACCCTGCCCTGCCGGAAGCTCTTCGGGAGACGGTTTACACCATTGATTACCAGGGACTCCGGGTCATTGTCCTGAACTGCATCGACAATCCGGAAGCCCAGGCCGAGTACCTGCGCCAGCAATTGCAGCGACCGGGAGCCCAATGGACGGTGGTGACCTCCCACTATTCCATTTTCACACCCTACAAAAAGCGCAGTTTTTACGAGTCTTCAACCCTTTGGCTTCCAATCATAGAAGCGTTCGGTGTGGACCTCGTTTTACAGGGCCATGACCATGCCTACCTCCGCGGACACCAACCCATGCGGCATCAATCCCCGGGATTGAACAATTCCCTGCAGACGATGTTCGTCACATCCATGAGCGGAGCGAAGCAGTATGCCATCACAAAGGAACGGGTGGAAGCCTATGCCCAGATGAACTACACCCCGGATAAAATGGGTGAACAGAAGCAGTTCTTCCAGGTAATTGGGGTGGACGGCCATGAACTGACTTACAGCGCCTACAGCGCTGATGGGGTCCTGTACGATCGGGCGGTCATTACAAAGGATCCGGAAACAGGGTTGAAGCATCTTCAGAATCACTGATACGCTTGGTTTTCTTTCCTGAGAACCCCCTTTTTTTTCAGTGATGCGCCTCTTTTTCCTGTCCATCTTCCTCGTCAGCGTCGCCTTCTGCATCCTACTATACTGGCTTTCCGGTCGTGGATTGGGCCGCAATGCCTATCTGGAGGCGCATGCCCCGGAATTTACTTCCCAATTCGGAGACGCCGTACTGGTCTTCAATCCCTCGATGGACATGGAGAGCGTCCAGAAGGTTCTCGATGCACTGCATATGCAGCAGCGGTACAATCAGTTCGGTCCTGAACGTTATGCCATCCTTTTTGAGCCAGGTGAATATGATCTGGAGATCAAGGTCGACTACTACGTCCATGCCATGGGCCTGGGAAGGCTGCCAAGCGATGTGCGGGTTAATGGCGTTGTCCAGTCCAGTACCAGCAAGGGAACAAACGAGAATGTCACGACCATGTTCTGGCGGGCTGCGGAAAACTTCCTTGTTGTACCCGATGAACCGGTCTACTGGGCGGTTTCCCAAGCAGCTCCTTATCGTCGCATGCACATCCAGGGTGATTTGCGACTAGACCTGGGTGGCTGGGCCAGCGGTGGTTACCTTGCCAATTCCATCATTGAGGGGCAGGCCGGATTGACCAGCGGTCAACAATGGTTCACCCGCAATTGTGAATTGGGCTCATGGGAAGGCGGTAACTGGAACCGCACCTTTCAAGGGACAGTCGGTGCCCCACCCGACACTTGGCCCTCCGAACCCACGACGGTCATCGAGAAAACCCCGGTCATCCGCGAAAAGCCCTTCCTGACTGTAGATGCAGAGGGCAACTATGCGGTTTTTGTCCCGGAACTGGTCCGGAACGCTGTAGGCGTCTCCTGGAAGGACGGCCCGGAACCGGGCGAGCTCGTGCCACTGGAAAACTTCCATATTGCCTTTCCCGGTACCGACGATGCGGCTTCCCTCAACAGGGCATTGGCGGAAGGAAAGCATCTCCTCTTCACTCCTGGAATCTATTATCTGGAGGAGAGCATTCGTGTTGAAAGGGAAAACGCTATCCTCTTTGGACTTGGACTGCCGACGCTGGTTCCGCAATCCGGCCAGGCAGCCATCACTACGAAGGATGTTTCCGGGATCAAGCTTGTCGGCCTTATGGTGGATGCCGGATTGGAAGAATCCCCTGCCTTGATACAGATTGGTCCCGAGGGAGCAAACAGGGACCATTCAGAAAACCCCATCTCGCTCCACGATGTTTTTTGTCGGGTCGGTGGTTCCATACCGGGAAAGACCGAAGCCTGCCTCGTCGTGAACAGCAACCATGTCATCCTTGACCATGCCTGGCTCTGGCGTGCGGACCATGGGGCCGGAGCGGAATGGGATGTCAATACCTGCAAGAACGGTCTGGTTGTCAATGGCGACGATGTCACCGCCTATGGCCTCTTCAATGAACACTTTCAGGAATACCAGACCCTCTGGAACGGAGAACGGGGCCGGACCTATTTCTACCAGTCTGAAATCCCATATGATCCTCCCAGCCAGGAGCGCTGGATGAATAGAGACCGCAAAGGCTTCGCTTCCTACAAAGTCGCCGATCATGTCGAGGACCACCACGCATGGGGACTCGGAATCTACAGCTTCTTCGGCGTAAGGGCCGGCAGGGACCTGGGTGTCCGGCTCGGCAGTGCCATCGAGTGTCCGGAGGCACCGGGTGTTCGTTTCACCCATGTCACGACCTTTGCCGGTTGGTTTGGGGGTATCGACCACCCGGTCAATGAGCTTGGGGATCCCACTAATGCCCAGGCGCTGTTGTTTTTCGACGGTGTCCCCTGAGACTGCTTTTAGTCCTTTCCTTTGGCATGTCTTTTGCTTGTATTGCGGGTAGGTGTTTCAGGCGTATCAAAAGGAAAACTTCTTCGATGAAATGTTCGCAGGGGAAAGTGGTGTGGTCTTTGACCACTATCGCCCGCTCTATGAACGGTTCTCCGCCTATGGAGACGCGGAAATGGAAGAGAAGCAGCGTCTCGTCAACACGGGCTTCCTCGAACAGGGAATTACCTTCACGGTCTATGGGGACGATCAGGGCACCGAGCGCATCTTCCCTTTTGACCTGATTCCAAGGATTATTCCGGATACCGAATGGCAGACGATCGAAAAGGGACTGACCCAGCGAATCATCGCGCTGAATCTCTTCCTCAATGATATCTATCACAATGGCCAGATCCTCAAGGACGGCATCATTCCCGCCGACATCATCCTGAATGCCCTCCATTATCGTCCGGAAATGAAGGATCTTCCGGTCTCACGGGATATCTACATCCATATCTGTGGCACGGATCTTATCCGTGACGGTGAGGGCCGTTACCTGGTCCTGGAAGACAATGGCCGCTGCCCGTCAGGCGTCTCTTATCTTCTTGAAAACCGGGAAGCCATGAAGCGGGCTTTCCCCAACCTTTATCAGCAGTGCGGCGTCCGACCGGTCGACCAATATCCGCAGCTTCTCCTGAAGGCCCTCCAGCACCTTTCTCCGCGCACCGGGCAGACACCGGTTTGCGTATTGTTGACGCCAGGGGTCTACAACAGTGCCTATTTCGAGCATTCCTTCCTGGCCCGCAAGATGGGGATTGAGATCGTCGAGGGCCGCGACCTCGTGGCCCTGGATGGTTTTGTTTACATGCGGACAACCCGGGGACTCGTCCAGGTGGATGTCATTTACCGGCGTCTCGATGATGACTTTCTGGATCCGCTGGTCTTCCGTGAGGACTCGATGCTCGGCGTGCCGGGCCTGATGGATGCCTACATGAGAGGGAATGTTGCCTTGGCCAATGCCGTTGGCACGGGTGTAGCCGATGACAAGGTGACCTATGCCTACGTGCCCGACATGATCAAGTACTACCTCGACCAGGATCCTATATTGCAGAATGTCCCCACCTACCTTGCCTGGCGGGAGGATGACCGGAAGTACATCCTTGAAAACCTGGAAAAGCTGGTGGTCAAGGCGGCCAATGAATCCGGCGGTTACGGCATGTTGATGGGGCCCCGCTCCACCGCAGAGGAGCGGGACAAGTTTGCTGCCATGATCGTGGAATACCCACGCAATTTCATCGCCCAGCCAGTGGTGTCCCTGTCACGGCATCCGACGATCTGCAACAACCGGCAGATCGAGGGCCGCCATGTGGACTTGCGGCCGTTCATCCTCTACGGCGAGAAGATGGAGATCATTCCCGGAGGCCTGACACGGGTGGCCCTCAACAGGGGATCCCTGGTCGTGAATTCCTCACAGGGAGGCGGAAGTAAAGATACCTGGGTCTTAAGGGGGACGCACTGATGCTATCACGTGTTGCCAACAGTCTCTATTGGCTGGGTCGCTACCTTGAACGGGCGGAGAACCTCGCCCGCCTGGTTGAGGTCAATCGCTATGATGCCTTGGATACGGTCGGCGCCGCATCCATCAACAGTGACCAGATCTGGCAACCCCTCCTCTACGCAACCTGCTCGGAGGATGCATACCGGACCATTTCCGAGTCCTCACCGGACGCCCCGGACGTAGCCAGCTTCATTACCTTCTCGCGGGAACATCCGGACTCCATCCGCCAGTGCATCGCCAGTGCGCGGGAAAATGCCCGCATGGTCCGTGACCAGATTTCCGAGGACATGTGGCTGGAACTGAACAGCTTCCACCTGTTTATCCAATCCCGGGAAGCGGAACAGCTCTGGGATTCTCAACCGGACGCCTTTTTCCGGCGTACCATCCGCTCCTGCCTCCTTTTCTCAGGCTTGATCAACGCCACCATCCTGCACGACGAGGGGTGGCACTTCATCCAGACCGGAAAGTTCCTTGAACGGGCCGACAAGACGACCCGCATCCTTGACATGCTGGCCTATCACGCTGACCCGGAGCCCGCCCGTCTGGCCTCCGCACTGCGTTCCTGCTCCGGACTGTCCGCCTTTCGTGAGGAAGGTCGCGGGGACATATCGCTTGATACGGTGACCGCGTTTCTCCTCTTTTCGCAATCCTTTCCCCGCTCCGTGAGGTTTTGCCTGCGCACCCTCGACGAGCAGTTGCACAACATTTCGGGCACCCCTGGCGGCGCCTTCTCCAATGAGGCCGAGCGCCTTGCGGGCAGCTTGCTGGCCCAACTCAACTTTTCCAGCATGGACAACGTCTGGCAGCAAGGCCTCAATGACTATATCGATGGACTGCAGCAGCAATTCAACCACATCGGACAACGCATCTTTGAGACCTATGTCCTCCTCCCCGCGGAAATCCGCAGCGTCAACCGGGATAATGCACCCGTCTGGCAGCAACAGCAGCAACAACAGTGAGCTACCGGGGATGCGGCTACAAGTTCATCATCACACTGAATACCTTTACGGGAATCCCGTCAGCGATAACATCAATGAACTGCGGCTGACCCCGAGGTGTAATCGTCGCCAGGACTGCGAATCCAGCTTTATCAGCATCCTGCCGGCCTCCCGCTTGTCGCATTACGAGGACTTGAATATCAATCGCGTTCACCGGTTCGAAATCCCCCAGCCGCATTCCCGGTTGGTCATCGATAGCCGGGCCACGGTTGTCACCTTTCCCTATGTCGACTTTGATAACCTTCCCTACGGTTTCCTGCATTGTGAGCTGGGGGGCTGCCGTTACCTGGAGGAATGTCACCCCTTTCTTCAGAACAGCAGCCTGGTGGAAGTATCCCCCGAGGCCTGGCGGCTAGGCCTGGATATCCGGGACAGCTCGGAAGATGTCTTCCAGACCAGCTATGCGATCATGGAGTACATCTTCCGGAACTTTTCCTACGCTTCGGGTGCGACAACCGTCTCCACCCACTCGCAATCCGTTTTGGAGAATCGCACGGGCGTCTGCCAGGACTTTGCCCATGCCATGGTTGCCATTTGCCGCTCCATCGGCATACCGGCTCGCTATGTCAGCGGCTACTTCTATGATGCCACCCGCGACCGTAGCCTGCGCGGCTCGGAGGCCTCCCACGCCTGGGTGGATGTCTACATCAAGGACTTTGGATGGGTCGGCCTCGATCCGACCAACAACAAGGTCGTTGATGAGACCTATATCGTTCTTGCCATTGGTCGCGACTACAAGGATGTCGCCCCGGTCAAGGGCAGCTACCGGGGAACCGGGCGCAGCGCAATGTCCATCGGGGTCCGGGTCGAGAAGCTGGATTAATCAGGCTGCCGGCTTCGGTTGGTTTCCCAGGTTGAGAATAGCCTTTGCTGTCGAAAGGATCTTTTCCGGCTCAAGCCGCACCTTGTAGTTCTCGTTGACGTAGGCAAAGCGAATGATGCCGTCTGCATCGACAATGTAGACCGAAGGATGGGGTAACAAATGGTGAGTTTCTCCTGAATCAGCCTCGATGTCGATGCCGTAGGAGTCCTTATACTTGGATACCAGCTTATCCTCTACTTTGAAGGCGATGCCAAACCGGCTGCTCACTTGCATCGAACTGTCGGAAAGCAAGGTGTAGGACAAGTCGGCCAGCTTTTCCTTTTGCCGCAGCACCTCCGGACGGTCAGGACTGATGGCCAGCAATGTGAATCCTGCTGAATCAAGTGCCTCCTCAACTTCGGCCAGGGCGGACAAGTGCCGGCTGCAATACGGGCACCAGCCGCCTCGGTAAAATATCAATACGGCCGGCTTGCCCGAAAGTTCCTCTTCGAGGACATAAGGACTGCCGAAATCCGTGTAGAGAGTCCCCTCGGGAATGGAATCGCCTTCCGCCAGCGGTGCATCCGGATTGCTGGTTTCCACACTCAGGCCCACCGTACCGATGATAGCGCTGCAGGCACTGCAGCTGCCTGTCCGTCCGGCAATGAGAATGTAGGAACCGATCAGGCCTATGGCAATTATGGGAACGCCAATTTTTCGCAGGATTGTCTTCATCGTTGTTCTTAAGACGTATTTAGCGGGTATTTATTCCCCAAAAACTGGCAATTCGTCCAGTCGGGTCAAACGGACTTTCCGACCTTGCCAATCCAGCCGCCCGGTCCCACATTAGCCGCTATGTTCAGAAGGATTCTCTGTATCGTCGCCGGTTTGACACTCCTTGCCGGCTGCAAAACCACTGAGGAGGCGCCGATCGCCACCTTGCCTCCCATATCCCAACCAGCCACCGGTGTCTCCAATCCGGGGCAGGTTATCTGGCACGATCTGGCCACGCCCGACCTTGCAGCATCGAAGGAATTCTACGGGGAGTTACTCGGCTGGAGCTTTGAGCAGCTCAACGACAGGGGCCGCCGGTATACCGCAGTTTACAATGGGGAGGCTATCATTGGCGGGATGTTTGAATTCACCTCCCGCGACCGCAAGGATCCGACCGGTGAGTGGCTTATCAATCTCAGCTCGGCGGATGTCGCCGGAGCGGCCGCGGCATTTACTGATGCCGGTGGAGAAATCATCGAGCCGGCCCGTGCCGTTCCCAACCGGGGCACGGCTGCTTTCGTCAGGGATCCCCAGGAAGCAGTGATGGTCCTGGTCGACTCCTCAACCGGTGATCCGACTGAGGAATTCGTGCCCATTGGTTCATGGCTATGGAATGAGCTGTGGACCCATGACGGCCCGGCCGCGAATGCCTTCTACAGCGATTTATTCGGCTACGATACCGAGGAAATGAAAGGACTCGGCGGCCGAAAGTACTATTTGCTCAGTAAAGGCGGAACTCCGGTCGGCGGGATCCTGGAAATCCAGAACAAGGACATCCGGCCCCATTGGGTGCCCTTTGTCAGGGTTGAAGACCTGCAAGTCTCGCTGGTCCTTGCGGCCACCCTCGGCGCAAATGTCCTGATTGAGCCGGATAACGATATTCGCGATGGCAAAGTTGCCCTGATCCAGTCTCCCACGGGTGAACCCCTCGTCCTGCAGGAGTATTCATTTGAACCCGGACAATCCGAATAAGGCCCGTTATGAAATTAAAGATTCGCACGCTATTACTGGGCCTTCTCCTTGCCGGTGCCTTGTTTTTCAATACCGGCTGTGACAACACAACCTTCGGGGTTGGGATCAGTGGATATGACTCCAGTTCCGGGATGAGTTACGGGTACGGTGTCTCCAGCGGTCCCTATGGTACCCACGGCAGCAGCTACGTCGGTTATTCCAGCGGAGGCTACTACGGGGGCTATTATGGCCGGCCGTACCGACGCTGGTAAGTGCTCGATTAGAGAGGCAAGGGCTTTTCCCAGAACTGGGCAGCCCCGACTTCAGGGTCGAGAACGTAGGGCGAAAAGCCAAGGCTGGCATAGAGCTTCTTGGCCCGTTCATTGCCTTCAAGAACCTCCAGGGTAAGTTTGCAGCATCCCCGCTGCTTGGCCACACGCTCGATTTCCGCAAACAGGGCACTCCCTACCCCTTTGCCCCGGTGGTCTGGCAGGACCGCCACGTCATGGACGTTCATCAGGGGCCGGGCGGAGAATGTAGAAAATCCTTCCATGGCGATGAGTAGCCCAACCGGTTCCTCTGCCTGAAGGGCCAGCAAGCTGACCACCCATGGCCGCCGGCGCAATTCGGCAATGAGGTTTTGCCGGGTGAAAAAGCCCAGAGGCTTGCCCCCTCCCATTGTGTCGCTGGCATAGCTGTCGAGGACACGGATAATGCCCTGTGCGTGGGCCTGATCGTTGTAGGGATTGATGAGGATACGGGTGGAAGGCATAATTTGTGTCGGAAGCGAACCATTCCCCGGCCCGGTTCTCAAGCACGAAGCGATAATTTCTGCAGAACATTATCAAATTCCAAATCCACACCCCGGGTAATCTGTACCATCTTTTCCGTTATTGGATGCATAAACTCAAGGGAGCTTGCCACCAGCAGCAGGCGGTGGGAGTCGAACTTTTCCCGGAAGAGGCGGTTGTGGAATCCATCCCCGTATCGCGTGTCTCCGATGATCGGATGATGGATGTGTTTCATATGCCTTCTTAACTGATGCATCCGTCCACTGGCCGGGACCAGCTCCAGCTCGCTGTAGCGTGCGGTCGGGAACTCCCCCACGGGCTGGTTGATTTCAAATTGTCGCAAACGACGATAGGCCGTCCTGGCCTCCTGCGGCTCGCCTCCACCACGTAGCGTCCTTCCCTCTTCCTTGTAGCTCAGCGGGTGGTCGATGACATCCGCCTCCTCGGTCCATCCGCGGACCACGGCGTGGTAAATCTTACGGGTAGTCCTCGCTTTGAACAAGGCGGATCCCAGTCCCAGCGATTCCTTGTCGAGGGCAAAGAGGAGAACCCCACTGGTCGGCTTGTCCAGCCGATGGCATGGATGGACTGGTTTCCCAATCTGGTCCCGCAGCAGTTGCAAGCAGAATCGATGTTCGCCGGCGTCAATGCGCGACCGATGGACGAGTAACCCGGCCGGCTTGTGCACCGCGATGTAGTAATCATCCTGATACAGGATTTGAAGGGGTTCAACATTCATAGCCTAAATCAGCATCAACTGTCTTCCGTTTACCGTAATGTCACAAGGAAGGAATTGCCACAAAGGCAGAATTCCTTCAAGAAACCGTCCATGAGAAGCCATGAAATAGATTATGAGATAATCGGTGACGACATGCAGATGGTCGAGGTGGAACTTGACCCAGGGGAAACCGTCATCGCGGAAGCAGGTGCCATGAACTACATGGAACAGGATATCGACTTTGAGGCCCGGATGGGTGATGGGACCGAAGATGCCGGAGGCTTTCTGGGCAGTCTCGTCGGTGCCGGCAAGCGGGCGCTGACCGGTGAATCCATATTTATGACCCACTTTACCAACCGCGGGCTGGACAAGCGGAAAGTCGCCTTTGCCGCACCCTACCCGGGCCAGATCATCCCAGTCGACCTCTTGGAGACCAACGGGAGGATTTTATGCCAGAAGGACGCCTTTCTTTGTGCTGCCCTTGGTACCAATGTCAGCATCGCGTTCAACAAGCGTCTCGGGGCCGGCTTCCTGGGCGGTGAAGGATTTATCCTGCAAAAGCTTGAGGGCGACGGCATGGCCTTCCTCCACGCGGGCGGAACCATCGTCAAGAAAGAGCTTCAGGGCGAGACCCTGCGCATTGACACCGGTTGCATTGTCGCCTTCAGCGACACCGTTGATTACGACATCGAGCGGGCCGGTGGGCTCAAGTCGATGTTCTTCGGTGGCGAAGGGCTCTTCCTGGCCACTTTGCGCGGCTTTGGCACAGTCTACCTGCAGAGCCTCCCCTTCTCCCGCCTCGCGGACCGGATCATTGCCAGCGCCCCCCAGACGGGGGGCAGCCAGAAAGGTGAAGGATCCGTGGCAGGGTCCGTCTACCGAATGCTCAGCGGTGACTAAATCCGCTTGCCTATTCTGCCTCGTGCAGGATGGAGAGCTCGGGCAGGTAACGGAGAATCATGCTGTCCGTGCTTGTAAAAGAACTCTGGAAGGCCTTTAAGGTCGCTTCTGCTTCGTCCCCAAGTGCGCGTTGGATGAACTGCGGCATCGGCTCCTCCTCCGGCTCCATGTCGGCAAAGTCCTTGAATAACAAGGCCAGCGTGATGATGTTGCTTGGTTGGCCGTTTATCGGCATGTCGAAGACGTAATAAATTGGATAGTCGTGTTCAACGATTGCATTGTGGAATGCGTCCACCCCCTGCATGAAGCTCTCCTTCATTCCCGGCTTGGTGTGATAGTGAATGATGGAAACCAGGCTGATCTCACTCATGTCGGGCATCCACCGAACATGCTTCTGGTCCAGACGGCCGATCCAACTGTGGGAATCCTCAACGTGCTCGCCTACCGTTTCCCAGAACATGTCACCGCCCTTTCCTCCAAATTCCGCATAGGCGTCCATATCCGCCCAGCTCACCGGTCCTGACCGGATGATACAGTCCCCGTCATCGACCCCATTCACAACACGATAGACCCACCATGTCCAGGGATCCCCGTTTTCCCTCCGCCAGGCGGCATGCTCGGCCAGGTCCGTGTAAAAGGCAGCAGCGTGTCCAGGCTTTATCTTGATGTGGTACATCTGGTTGACCTGCTCGCTTTCGGCCATGGCGGAGGTGGTACAGAGTCCAAGGGCCAGTGTTATCAATGTTCCTAACGTCAATTTGTGTAATCGCATGCTGTTGTCTCCTTTTGGATAGGTTGCTTTCTCGTAAAAGCTCAGTTTGGTCCCTGCACTGGTAGGTAGTCAAACTTATTGGTTTAATAAGGCACACTTATGCCTTCCCGGACCTGATTGCCTCATTTTTGCCTTTCACTCCCCTTCCGGCTGGGATTCAATGTTCTTTATGAAAGCATTTCCGGGAACTGTCCTCATTCTCTCCATCGGTCTCCTGATCGGTGGTTGCCAATCCGCCTACTACGCCACAATGGAAAAATTCGGCGTGGAAAAGCGGGACATCATGGTAGACCGGGTTGAGGATGCCCGCGACGCCCAGGAGGAAACCAAGGAGGAGTTTGCCGATGCACTGGAACAGTTTTCGGCCCTCGTCAATTACGAGGGGGATGAGCTGGAGGAGGTCTACGACAAGCTGAAAGCGAAATTTGAGGACAGTGAGGCGGCGGCGAATGAAGTTCGCGACCGCATCCGCAGCATCGAGAGCGTATCAACCGACCTTTTCAGGGAATGGGACGAAGAGATTGAGCAATATACCAGTGCCAACCTGAAGCGCATGAGCCGGGAGGCCCGTCTGCAGACAGAGGAAAGCTATCTCGTGCTGATCAAGAAAATGAAGGCTGCGGAAGCGACCATGTATCCGGTACTCGACCTGTTCCGGGATCAGGTCCTTTTCCTCAAGCACAACCTGAACGCCCGGGCCATTGCCTCTCTCGATACCGAGGCCAGTGCAATCGAAGAGGAAGTGCGGAAGTTGATAGAGGAAATGAATGCCTCAATCGCCGAGGCCGATGCCTTTATCGCCTCCATGAAGTGAAGCTGATTCCGGTGGTCGCGCAGTCCTGATGGCATGGGAAAGTCCCTTGGTCAGGCGGGCCAGGGTCAGGTAGTCGATTTTCTCAGGTGTGTCCTCAGCGGTGTGATAGGGATTGGGAACACGAAAATTGGCGGTGTCAGTCACCATCATTCCCTGGATGCCCCGTTCGATAAATGCTGAATGATCGCTGCGCATGACATCCCCGACAATTTCCGTGGGAATACTCAGTCCTTCCGATGGGACAGTTCCCACCTCCCGGTAACGTCCAATAATCTGTGTTATAAAGGACCGGGAGGAATAATCCCCGACGAAGGCGACAAAATTGCCTGCATCCGGAAAATAGAATTGCAGGGGAAAGGGATGCAGCTGGGAGCCCGGTTCGTCGCTGAAGTTACCCAAGGTTTCGAGGGAAATCATGCCGAAAGGAAGTGACTTCCCGTTGCCAACGCGCTCGGCCAGCAGCAGGTCGGCAAAATAGTCACTACCGGAGAATCCGGCCATGCTGGCGGGGTGCTCCTCGCAGGTAAAGGCCACCAGCAGGACCGATACCTCCGGCCCGGCTTTAAGAAGATTCCGGCCAATTTCCAGAAGGCAGGCAACGCCGGCAGCGTTGTCATATGCTCCCGGACATCCGGACACGGTGTCATAATGCGCTCCGACAACCAGCAATGCTTCCGGAACAACGGATCCGGGAATCCGCACCCAGAAGTTGGTTACCTTCTGGTTTTCTATTTCATAGCGGCCATAACGAACGCCCACCCTGGAGCGGGCATCAATACTGCCCCGGATGGTATCCGCATCGAGAATGTAGTCCTGGCGGGTGGGATTGAATCCCAATCCCCTGAATGCCTCCTCCACCCAGCGTCCGGCCTCGGCCAGTCCTGACGGATTATAGATGCTCCGGTCGTAGGAGAGTGCCTCAACATCAGCACGAAGCCGCTCGGCAGACTTCATGAGGCCGCTATCCGGTTCCGGCGGCGGCCCCTGGTACGATTTCCCCGGCATGCCGACTACCTGAAGGACAAGGAACAGGTGGGCCGCCAGGATGGGAAGGACAACCACTGCGGCCAGGACCAGAATGATGCGCACCAACCACTTCGACATGGACCCAGCCTATGACGCAGGTTCCATTCGATCAATTGAATTATCCGGATGACGCGAAATTGGGGACGCGCAACCTGTTGACAGCGGGCCAGCAAATCCCTACACCAGTATTTCGGTAAATAGCGGCCTTAACGCGGGTTTATTATCAAAAAAAGGATCAATCATGGGTATTCTCGGATTTCTGGTACAGGTTGGGACAGCTTGTTGGGTTGTTTATTTGGGCTATGTGTTTGATTTGAACTTTATCATTCTGCTTCTCGCTCCCCTCGGCTTTATCTTTGGCCATGTCATCAAGACAAATGCCCGCTCCTCGTCCAAGAAGAACGAGCGCGGATTCAACGCCATCTCCGGGTTCTTCTCCGGCTATTTTGTTGGCTTGGTTGCCGTGGCTATCTTCTTCGGAATTGGTTACGGACTGTTCCATATTCTGGAGATGCGTCCGGCAGAGGGCGTGGGTCGCTATTAGCATTTCTTAAAGCCAATCAACCGATCGGTCATCACTCTCCCAATATGCCGGCCCGCTACATACTCGCGATTGACCAGGGAACGACCAGTTCCCGGGCCATTCTTTTTGACCATTCGGGCAGTATCCACGCTCTGGCACAACAGGAGTTCAAGCAGCATTATCCACAGCCCGGCTGGGTGGAACATGATCCGGAGGACATCTGGAAAAGCCAGTGTGCCGTCATCGAACAGGTCCTATCGGAGTCCGGCACTGGAAAAGATGAGATTGCAGGCATCGGCATCACCAACCAGCGGGAAACAACGGTTGTCTGGGACCGCCATACCGGACAGCCGATTCATCGGGCCATCGTCTGGCAAGACCGCCGAACCGCCAGCATGTGCGAGGAACTGAAGCGCGAAAAGCTCGAACCTATCTTCCGCGAAAAATCCGGCCTCTTGCTCGATCCGTACTTTTCAGGAACGAAACTCAGCTGGCTCCTCACTCATGTTGAGGGGGCTGCAGAACGGGCGGCGGCTGGCGATCTGCTTTTTGGAACCATCGACAGCTGGCTGGTTTGGAAGTTGACCAATGGTCAGGTCCATGTGACCGACGTGACAAATGCCAGCCGGACCCTCCTGATGAACATCCAAACCGGGCAGTGGGATGAGGAGCTGCTCCAGATTCTTGGTATTCCCGGGGAGGTCCTGCCGTCCATCTGCTCCTGCAGTGAAATTCTGGGGATGGTGGAGACCGTGTCCGGTATCGAGGGCCTTCCTATCGCCGGTATCGCTGGTGATCAGCAGGCTGCCCTTTTTGGCCAGGCCTGCTTTGAACCGGGGATGGTCAAAAACACCTATGGGACCGGTTGCTTCCTTTTGATGAACACAGGGAACGAAGCGATCCCCTCCCGGAATAACCTATTAACAACCGTTGCCTGGGGACTGGATGGAAAGCTGACCTATGCTTTGGAGGGTTCGGTCTTTATTGGCGGGGCGGTCGTCCAGTGGCTCCGGGACGAACTTGGCATTATCCAGTCTGCGCAGGAATGTGACCAGTTGGCTGAGACCGTTGAGACTAGCGAAGGACTTTTCATTGTACCGGCCTTCACTGGACTCGGGGCACCCCACTGGGATCCCTACGCCAGGGGCATTGCCGTGGGCATTACCCGAGGGACCAACAAGGCGCACTTTTGTCGGGCGGCACTGGATTCGATTGCCTACCAGTCCGCGGACCTGATCACCAGTATGGAAAAGGACAGCGGGCTGCACCTGAAGGAACTGCGCGTTGACGGTGGGGCCTCGCGCAGCAATCCGTTGCTGCAATTCCAGGCCGACCTGTTGCAGGCCGATGTAGTCCGTCCGGAATGTATTGAGACCACCGCCTTGGGAGCTGCCTACCTAGCCGGTCTTGCCGTTGGTTTCTGGAACAGTCGTGAGGACATTATCGAAAATTGGCAGGAAGCGTCCCGCCACCAACCGGGAATCAGGCTGTCGGATGCAGCGAAAAGTCAGTCCCAATGGGCTCGGGCAGTTGAGCGTTCCAAGGGTTGGGAAGGGGCTTGAACCCCACAACCGGGTTCTATCAAGGCATGTCAGGAATTTCCTCCTGTCTCCGCCAAGGTCTTACTGCCCAGTGGCTATTGCTTCTGAATCCTGCCAAATGACCTTGTTGCTTAACTGGTCGTCGAGCGTATCGCCCCGCACCCCATCCGTGTAGATAAAGGAAGGATATGCAGGCATCTGATTGAAGCCGGTGGGTCGCTCGATGTTTGGCATCCAGCGGGGGGACTCCGGATCCGGTTGATGCAGCACGACAGACTTGAATGTGTTCGCACCGTCCGGGGATCGGAAGCAGACCAACTCGGTTGTCGGATGACCCCACTCATGTTCGTCGATTGGTACCTGCATCACTGTCCCGACAAGTGTTGGCTGACCGGAGGAACCGAAGGCAATGCCTCCGTGCATGAACAGGTCCCAATCACGGAATTCCGAGGGCAAAAACGGGTTCAGGTGCAGATTCTTCCAGCCACCCTCTTCCATGGGCGATGCAAGATATGCCTGGCAGGATTCCTGAATTCGCACCCCGTAAGGCAGGTAGGGTTTGCCTGCCTCGTCCACCCCAATGGAACCGGCATGGAGGATGCGATTTTCCCTTCCGTTTCCACGCGCGATGATGTCTGCCGTATCCGCCGTGGCCGGTAGCTCAACCTGTTTTCCATTGCTCAGAAACCAAGTCTTTCCGCTATTCGGGCTGACGAGATAGGCAACGGTGCTGAGAGCGACTTTCATGTCGTCTTCCGGCATTTCATAGATGCGGGTACCGAGATGGAGCGTCTGGTGGTCGGGACCCCAGGCAAGGGATGCCGCAAACTGGGCATAAATGCCATGTCGCGAACGCAGGATGGCCCCTTGACGCTGCCATGCCTCACCGGGCGGCTTGCGCCACAACTCCAATTCCCATGGTTGTTCGTCGTAGCTGCGCCGGGCAACCATAATGAGCGTCCCATCCTTGGCGCAGACAAGGGCCGGATAGGTTAGGTTCGTGCCAAACTCTTCATAATCGGTCCACTCGGAAGCATCATTAGGGCGAACGGAACGGCGATACCGGAACGGATGGTGGTGGGAATAATAAAGGACATGCAAGTACCCGTGCTGGTCGATTGTCAGTGCCGGCCCACCATGATTGTCGGTGGCCTCTCCAATTGTCCAAACCTCCGACCATGCTCCGCTTTCCTGGTCAAGGGTCCTGGTCCGTACCCGGAAACCTTCGGATGGCGAGTCCAGCCAGGCGACGTGGGTTTTTCCTGAAAATGAGACGATTTTGGGTGATTCGAGATAAGCGGTGGCCCGTCCTGAACCTTCCTCGGAAAGGGTGAACGATACTCCCTCCAGACCAAAGGGAACTCCCTGTAAGATTAGATAATAGCTGAACCAGCGTACCGTTCTTTTAAGAAATCGTTCAGGAATATAAATCATCACAAAGGAGCATTAAGAAGGTACTGGATATGTGATCCCGGTGTGAATGGTACCGGTATTTTACGGTAACAAGGGAAACCCACTGCCTGTTGCCGTTGCATCGCCTTGAATGAATGGACATTCTCTCCTCATGCTTGGTCTGCATCCCATCGATATCCTGGTTCTTCTGGCCTACCTTGCTGGCGTGACGGCACTGGGATTCTTCTCCATCCGCAAGGTCAAGGTGGTCAGTGACTTCATCATGCCGCGCCGTTTCGGCAAATGGATGCTGCTCATGCACGCCTTTGGCAGCGGAACCCATTCCGACCAGGCGGTGGCCGTTGCCTCCAAGACCTATACCAGCGGACTCTCGGGGATCTGGTACCAGTGGCTGTATCTCTTCGGGACCCCGTTTTACTGGCTTATCGCCCCGGTGTTGCGGCGCTTCCGGGCCCTGACAACAGCGGACATCTTTGAACTGCGTTTTAACCGCAGCGTGGCCACCCTGTACGCCATCATCAGCATCGCGATGATGATCACCACCATCGGGCTGATGCTGAAAGGCTCGGGAGCCGTCATCGCCGGGGCCAGTGGAGGAGCCATTTCCTCCAATACCGCGATTATCCTGATGACCGTCCTCTTTGTTGCCTATGGGACAGCCGGTGGATTGGGGGCGGCTATCCTGACGGATTTTGTCCAGGGCATCCTGACCATCATTTTTTCCATCATCCTGCTCCCTTCAGTTTTGATCGCTGTTGGCGGAATGGATGGCGTCCGGGCAACGATCCAGGATCCGCACATGTTTTCCCTTGCTGCTCCGGAGGGAATCGGGGTGTTTTACATCGCGATTATCTCCATCAATGCGCTGGTGGGGATTGTTACCCAGCCCCACATTTTGGCCAACTGCGCCGCCGGGCGTACCGAACGGGAGGGGCAATTCGGCTTTATGGCCGGTAGCCTGACCAAGCGTTTCTGCACAGTGGCCTGGTGCCTCACCGGTCTGGCCGGAGTGGCCTACTTCGCCGGCCAGGAGATTCATCCCGACCACCTCTACGGACTGCTGGCCAACGAATTTCTTCCCGCCCTGCTGCCAGGAGCCCTTGGTTTGTTCATCGCCACCCTCCTGGCCTCCGTCATGAGCTCCTGCGACTCCTTCATGATTGCTGCTTCCGCCCTCTTTACGCGGAATGTCTACAAGCCGGCCATGCCCGGCAAAAGTGACAAGCATTACTTGGTCGCCGCTCGGGTCGCCTCCGTCTGTGTCGTCGTCCTGGGCGTCCTCTATGCTTACTGGCTGGACGGGGTTATCCAAGGCCTGGAAATTCTCTGGAAAATCGGCCCCATGATGGGCATTGCCTTCTGGCTCGGCCTTTTCTGGCGCCGGACCACCCCGTCGGGGGCCTTGGTCTCCGCCTTGGCAGCCCTGGCCATGTGGTGGGTCGGGTCGCATGTCATCACCGACATGAGCCTGCCCTGGCAAATGATCCTTTACCTCTCCGTCGGATTGATAGCCGGGATCGGGGTAAGTCTCTTTACCAAGCCGACAAATCCAGAGAACCTGGAACGCTACTATGCTCTCCTGCGCACACCGGTCCTGACGGAGGAAGGCAACCCCGGGGAGCCCTGCCAGATTCCGCAAGGCATGATCCCACTCCCCCGCCGGGTGATTTTCCCCTCCACCCAACTGGAGATTCCCGTCCCTTCAAAGCGGGCCCTTTCCGGGTTTCTCATTGGCTGGTTCTGTGTCATCACGATCATCCTTGGTGTCTACTGGATTTCCATCGGTTAACTTGTATCCATGAATAACTACATGAAAAAGTTTCTTCATCACTCGCCTCAAATCATTGCTTTGGCGCTGGCCCTTGTTGTGACCGGCCTACCTCTTCCCGCAGGTGTTCCCGTCCGGTTGTTCAACCCGGATTACCTTGAAGGGGACTGCAGCTACCACAGCCTGACCGCGGCATCTGACGGCAGGATTTACTTCACCATCGGCACCCATCACGACCAGTCGGCGGCGCGGATTTACCGGTTTAACGCATCCAGTGAGTCCATTGATGAAATTGGCGACCTGACCGAGATCCTCGGGGATAATCCATCGAGACAAATCCTCCACGGAAAGATTCACACACCACTGATCGAGGATGAGGGTTACCTCTACTTCTCCACCCACACATCCTCCTATGATGGAAACCTGCCAAATATCCGTCCAGCGGATGGACGAGCCCCCTACCCGGGCGGATTCCTCATGCGTTATGAACTGGCTTCCGGAACCTACGAGAAACTGGCTCAACTTCAGCTGCCCAGCGAGGGCATCATCACTCTGACGATGGATACTGCCGGAGACACCCTCTATGCCCTGACCTGGCCGACAGGGCTCCTTCTCAGCTACAATCTGGAGGAGGGCCTTCTTTTGAATTGGGGAGCTGTGCAGGAACGTGGAGAATGGGGCCTTTTGCCGGGCGAATGGAGTTTCATCTGTCGCCGACTGGCGATGGATGATGCCGGCAACCTGTTCGGCTCGACGGACACCGGACGGGTGTGGAAATTTAACAATGGTCTGCAACGTCCAGTTGAGTATCTGCCGGGATTGAATGTAGCCGATGTGGCACCTGCCCAGGAGAGCGCGTTTGAATTACTGCCGGAACCGCATTATTTCTGGTTCAACTGGCGGACTATCCTCTGGAACCCCAACACCGCCAGCTTCTGGGGCTTGCAGGGAGGCAGTACCCAATTGTTTGAGTTTGATCCCAGCGACCAATCCCTGCAATCGGTACATTCCATGCGGCCGACTACCGTAACTGCCGACTCGCGGCGTAATCCATTCCGCACCCAATTGGGTTTTGCCCTTTGTCCGGACAACACTCTCGCCTACCTTGCCCACGCGCCGGGCATCGAAACCGAAGGCCGTGAGACCTTGGCCACCTCTGTCCACTTGCTGACCTATGCCATTGATTCGGGTGAATTTACGGACCACGGGCCATTAATGGCGGCCAATGATTCCCGGGTCTTTTTTGCCGAAAGTCTTGAACTGGGCCTCGACGGTCATCTCTACACCGTTGCCTGGGTGGAAAGCACGGATCCGGCGAAGCGCGAAGCCGTTCAAAAGGCCCGAGGCAAAGCAGCACCCAAGGAAACAGAGGAAGTCATCTACGAAATCCAGTTGGTCCAGTTGCCGAAGTGGGACGAGCTGATGGATTAAAGCAGGGAGGCCGATTCCGGCTCCAGGAATAACCTCGCCCGGGAATGGCGCCGCATCAAGGTCGCCGGGCATTCCGTACCAATGGGCCCTAACAGGGTGTTGGCAACGGCCTGGGCCTTCGTCCTCGCAGGGACGACACAACTCAAGCAATGGGCCTGGACAAAAACGCTGAGGGTTAGCGTGATGGCGTGCGTAGGAACAGACTCCAGATCGGGAAAGCATCCATCATTGACCTGCTGCTGGCGGCAGACCGTATCCATCTCAACCACTTTGACCAAACGCGGATCCTCAAAGTCAGCTACTGGCGGATCATTAAAGGCCAGATGCCCGTTTTCGCCAATCCCACAGCAGGCCAGGTCAATTGGCGCTTCGGCAAGAAGCTCTTCGAGGCGACGACACTCCGCTTCCGGGTCTCCAGCCTCCCCCTGAATGGCATGGAACGCCTTAACGGGTATCTTAGAGATGAAGTGCTCCTGCTGATACTTACGGAAACTCTGCGGGTGGTCACCCGCAAGCCCGATGTATTCGTCCATGTGAAAAACGACCACACGTGACCAGTCGACATCCGGCTCAACCGTCGCAGCGACAAGATTGGCGAAAAACTCGTCTTGCGAGGGCGCGCTGCCAACGACAATACGCACCTCCTCCTGATCCTGCAGCAGTTTGTTGAGGATATCCTTTACATGGACAGCCGCGGCACGTCCCATGGTCTCGCGGTTGGCGTAGACGGCCGCCTTGAGGAGATCTGCCTGCAGGAGCCTTAGGGGTTCTTGCGTGAATTCATTCATGAGAGAGAGAGATTGAAGTGTTCGGCAGCAGTCGATGAACAAATTTCTACGACTTTACCCCGTGGGAGGTCGAGCCACTTAACGGCATTGTCCACAGCCTGGTCCATGGTCAGGGAAGATCCCGCAAAACGGGTGTCTCCGGGTAAGTGGACAACTCCATCAGACCCGACGTCCATCTCATGTGGACCGATCCGGTAGCGCCCGGGAGGTCCACCGGCGGCGGACATGCAGTCAGTCGTGAAGAAGACATTCCCCTTTTTTGCATTGTAGAAGTTTTTCAATACAAAGGGCGGAAGATGAATGCCGTCGGGGATGAGGCAAGCGATCAGGGCATCCCGGGAAAGAAGGCGCTGGATGACATTGTCATGGCGGTCCATGATTGAAGGCACCGCGTTGCCCAGGTGGGTCGCGAGGGTCGCGCCGCATGCAATGGCGGTATCGATGGCCTCCATTGACGGATTGCAATGCCCAAGGGCAATACGCACACCGTCGGAGCAGGCATTTTCAATCAAATCCGGGCTTCCTGGAAGTTCGGGAGCAAGGGTGAGCAGTTTCAAATTTCCACCGGCAGCATCCTTCAGGCGCTGGTAATCATCAAGGGATGGCTGACGGGCCAACTCCACCGGATGGGCACCGTGGTATCCCGGTTCTTTTGAAATCCATGGACCCTCAAGGTGATAACCGGCGATGGTCTGCGCAAGCAGTGGATCCTGTTCACGGAATGTCTCTATCCGCTCCAACTTGCGACAGAGGTTCTCCACTTCATCCGTGATCAAGGTGAGGAAAATGGCTACTGTTTGATGGGCATGAAGGGCATCAGCCGCCTTTCCTAGCTCCTCCATGGTCAAATTGTCGGACTGGAAATCCACCCCGGCAAACCCGTTCACCTGAAAGTCAAATAGCCGCATCAGCCCTTCCCCCAGCCCATTTGGCGCCGGATGGATTGCATAAGATACATCAGGCAGCGGGGTTGATGGAAGTTCCCCATCCGGTACGGTGAAATGCCTTCCCGCTGCTTGTCTCTCCCCTGTCGATCAACGGCCTGGCGCCACACGCCATGGGGAGTGGTCATGGTTTCCTGAAGGTAGAACCAGCTCTTGTTAAACCAGTCTCGGGCCCAGGTTTCGCCCGAAAGCTCATAGGCCAGCATGGTCCCGATGCACACCTCCGTCTGCGCCCACATGGTCTTGATATCCATGACCGGACCGGCCGGGTGTCCATCCGTTGCCACCGCATGATAGGCAGTGTCGCAGGTGCCGCCGAATTCCTCATCCCAGCTGATTTCAATGAGATGGCGCATCCTATCCCGGAAATTCGCTTCCATATCGGCTTTGCCTAATCGTCTTGCTGCCAGCATGCCCATCCATTGGGCTTCAATGCTATGGCCAGGCACCATGAATCCAGCCTGCGTGGGAAGTCGCGCATAGTCATGTTCGAGAATCTCATTGGAAATGCCGAACTCCGGATTCCAGAATTTGGAATGGAGCAGTTCCAAGTGTTCTGATAGCACCTCCTCAAGAATCGGATCGGGAGACAACTCGAGCAATTGCGGAATGACCCAGAGAAACATGAATGTATGACCCTGTGAACGCAGACCGCTATTTTCCACTCCCGGGGCAGTAACGCCCGCATAAGCCGGATCCTCATACCGCTTGATCGATTTCCGCAAGGCTAGTCGGGCGAGTTCGAGGTCCTCTTCTCTTCCCATGGCTTTGGCGAGGGCAATGAGACCAGCTGCGGCAAACAACGCCCCGTAAATGTTTTGGGAACGGTCGACGGCAATGCTCCCAGTGGGGTTTCCCCCGCGGTCAACCGTGGTCAGCCAGGTACCGTCGCCTCGATGCATATACCGGACCATGAACTCCCTTGCCATCCGGGCACGGGTCAGGAGCCAGTGCCGGTCGGGAGATTGCGCGAAAGCATTGTAGTAATGGGAATAGACCCAAATGCCCCGGCCCTGGTACCAGATGTCCTTGCGCGGATCCTGGACACTGCCGTCCGGATAAAGGTAGCAGATAAACCCTCCCAGCTCGCCATCGTGTCCCCCGTTCTCCCAGAAGGGAAAGTATTCCTTCAATAACTGGCGCTGACAGGCGTTATAAAATTCGGCCAAGGTTGATTGTGAAAACCGCAGGGGCCCTTCCCCCGCGTCCCCGAAGGCCCACGTTCTTCCTAAAAGCGCCCCACCGAGACCTGCGGCTAGGGTGCGTCCTATGAATGTCCGTCGATTCATTGAATTCCAGATCAGCGTAATTGTGGGGTGGATTGCCCGCCATTCCAAGCGCGAACCGTTGTTCCGTAAACTGCAATTTTTACCTGCCAATTGAAAGTGGACCTTGCATAATCCCCCCCATGAAACTTGGACTCGGCCTCTATCGACAGTCCCTCACGGCAGAGAATTTCCGTTTTGCCCGCCAATGCGGGGCCACCCATGTTGTGGTTCACCTGGTCGATTATTTCGGGGGCAGCAATCCGACCCTGAGCCGGGGAGACGACTTGCGCGGCTGGGGAGTCACCCAGGCGCAGGGACAGCTCTGGTCAGCCGAGGAGCTGCTGGCGCTCCGCAAGGAGGTTGAGCGACACGGACTGGTGTTGGAGGCAATCGAGAATTTCGATCCTGCCCACTGGCACGATGTCCTGCTGGATGGGCCGAACAAAGACGCCCAACTGGAGGACCTCAAGCAGACTATCCGCAATCTCGGCAAGGCTGGCATTCCGGTGATGGGCTATAACTTCAGCATCGCGGGTGTCTGGGGATGGACCAAACAGTCAATCGGACGGGGGAAGGCCCCATCACTGGTGTTCGACGAAAGGGATGTTGATCTCTCCATGCCAATGCCCAACGGGATGGTCTGGAATATGACCTATGATATGGATGCTACGGAGGGGAATGTCCCGGGTGTTTCGGAGACGGAACTGTGGCAGCGCTTAAAAACCTTTCTTGAGGCGGTTTTGCCCATTGCGGAAGAGTGTGGGGTCCGGCTTGCCGCGCATCCGGATGATCCGCCGGTCCAGACGCTTCGGGGCCACGCCCGTCTGGTCAACCATCCGGACAAGTTCAACAGGCTCCTCGAGCTGGTTCCCAGTCCGGCCAGTGTCATCGAGTACTGCATGGGAACCGTCCAGGAGATGCCGGAGGGTGACTTGTACAGCAGTCTCGATGACCTGTCCTCAGCCGGTAAGATCGCCTATGTGCACGCGCGGAATGTTATCGGAAAAGTCCCCCGCTACCGTGAGGTGTTTATTGATGAGGGGGATATCGACATGCGCCGGGCATTGGGCATTCTGGCGAAGAACAACTTCGACGGTGTGATCATACCGGACCATACCCCCGAAGTCTCCTGCTCCGCTTCCTGGCACGCCGGTATGGCCCATGCCATGGGATACCTTAAAGCACTGATTGACAGCATCGATTCCTGAAAGCTACCTAGAACAATATTTCGATGGAATCTGTGAAGGAACCAGTAGCTGCAAGACCTCCCCGGCCATGGGCCTTTCTTGGAGGGAGGATATTAATCTATGCCCTGATATTGGCGTCGGTCTTCACAGCGGCGGGTATATTCATGGAGTACGGCTATTACGACGATTTCTGGCAACTGTACTTTTACCAGCATGGGAAGTTTGAGGCACCAACTTCCCTCTTCTATCAGTGCGGCCGGCCAGTGCAGGACCTGTTGTCGCGTCCGCTTTTCACGGGCATCGACAGTATCAGCGGATTGGCATGGATTCGGGCCCTCAACCTTCTTGTATTCATCGCATTTGCCGGACTACTGATTTACCTTTTTGAAAGCCTCGGTAGATTCCGCAAAGCAAGTCTCCCACTGGCACTGATTGCCACGCTAACCCCTGCCACTGGCATAATCTTAGCCTGGGCGACAATGGTCCATGCGCCGGTTTCGCTCCTGTTATCCTTAATCGCGGGTACCGGTACCCTGCGTGTGTTGGAGAGTCGCCAGATGGCGACTACTTCCAAATTGGGATGGCTGCTACTCTTCCTGGTAATGACCTTGCTTGCGGAGATGAGTTACCAACCGTCTGCAGGCGCTTTCCTTCTTCCTTTTATCATCCATCTGGCACGTTCGGGTAATGAAAGAGAAGTGACGCTTTTAGCACTCAAGGGTGTCCTTTTCTTCCTGCTGGTACTGGTCCTCTACTACATCATCTATAAAATCAGCGTTCTCCTGTGGGTTGGCGAAGGCTGGTTCACTGCAAGGGCTGAACCTGGGGCCAATCTGGTTGGTCAGCTTTTGTTCTATCTAACGCATATTCTCAGCCTGGCCGCTTCTTACTGGGAAGTCTTCAGGACAGCGTTACCCGCCTCCGGGTTTGAAGTTATCCTCGATCGGCTCGCCAATCCCGCTTTAACCATTGCCGTTCTCGGTCTCTGTGTTTACACGTGGCTCCATCCAGTCAGGAGCAATCCCCGCGACCCGTGCCGCTGGCTAGGGGCCGCACTGGGACCCTGTTTCATCGGATTGATCCTCGCCCCCGCGATTCTCTCCAGTGAACAGTACTTCAATTTCCGGCTGTTCAGTGTCCTCTATATTGCCCTGGTTATCTGGTCGGCCACCGGTCTTGGGCACTTATGGAAACGGTTCCTTCAAAATCATTCAGGATCTCCAACAGTTGTCTTTGCGTGGATTCTGGCCGCTTACTTTGGATTACAATCGTGGACGCACGTTCGTCACGACCTTATCGAACCGGTCCGTCAAGAATACTCGATACTGACGGATGCTGTCCTTGGCACCTATGAGGAATACCCGACGTCCATGGTTTACGTGGCCCCCGCTGAGGAATACGCCACGCTGAGCCTCAAAAAGTCGCGCATCAGCGATTACGGCATCCCGCTGGCCACCCTGCCCTACGGACCACAGCACTTGATTAAGCTGGTCCTTAACAAGCACTTGACCGGGAAATTGGCTCACCCTCGAAGTGAAAAGGTGGAAGCACTTTTTATCGAGCCAGGGCGTTTCATCGCAAGTGACTGGGTCCGACCCTTGAGGGCTGACTTGTTGTTTGCGGATTCCATAAGTCCTCCCATTGAACCGGAGTCTCGAATGACCCCAGATCCAGTTTTCGGGCAGGTGATGTCACTTTCAGACGACTGGATCTTCTCAAGGAAATTTGGGTACCTCAACTTAAGTGAGTATCCACACCTTCTGCACCTGAACTTTGGCTGGATGTACTATTATCCTGAATTCGGTTACATAGAGTTTCAGCACCCCAACCATGGAAAGCTCAACTCCATGCTCAAGGACTTCCACTACTGGCAGGACGAATCCGGCAACTATTATACCCTGGAAGCCGAGAAGGGAGTGGTCCATTTCAGGCCATTCAACACAGGTGGTTCCTAAGCCAGAACCTTATCTTGAGCAGGGATGCTCTGGATTACTGGCGTACCATGCCTGCAACTTGGTCTCCGCCAGTTCCCGTTCCGTATCCGTCAGTGCCTGGTACTTGCGATCATAGCTCCAGCCGTAGCCCCAACGGTACCAGTTGTAGAAATACGGGCTTCCACCGAGGCGAACACCCTCGTACATCAGATCGGCCAGATCGGCATTGCCAGTCTTCTCCAAAACGCACTCCCGGAGGGCGATATCGGCAGCCAGTCGCTCCTCCTCGGTTCCACCCATCCAGTAGGCAATATCGTGCTCAAAACAGCAGTCGCACCAGTCTTCTTCAAGAATCAGCGAACGATCAGGGAAAAGGGAACAGCCGTCACTGCGGAAATCCGCCAAACCAGGAGTTTTCTGGCAACCCGCCAGCACTCCGAACAGCAGCAGGACAAGCGCGTAGCATATCCATAAGCCTGAGTTTTCTTTTTTGGGAACTCCCATCGGTCAGGAGTCAAAATCACCAACCAGAACCCAGGGGCAAGATTAATCCTTCTGGCTCAGTAACTGGAGGATGTTCACGGAGTGGTCCCCAATGCTTTCAATCTCGTTCAACATTTCGAGATAGAGCATTTCCGTCTTGATGTTGGCGGGGTCCTTCATCCGGCGGACGGCCTCCTTGCGCAGCTTCTTGCGCGAAAGGTGAATTGTCCGTTCCAGCTGTGCGGCAATCTCCATGTCGGCTGCCTTGACCGTCCCTTCCAGGTTTTCGATGTAGAAGGTGATGAACTGGTCAACCGGACCGGTAAAGTCCCGCATGGCCTCCTGGATTGCCTCCGGCAGCATCCGCTTTTTCCGGTACTTGCTTTTGGCAATCCGGACCAGTTGATAGGTACAGTCACCAATCTGTTCGAGTTCGGCGACGATCCGCAGAAAGACCGTGACCTCCTGCAGTCTCTCCCGGCTCAATTCGGAGGAAGTACAATAAATGAGGTACTGGGTAATCTCAAAAGCCATCCGGTCACTGCGTTCCTCCATCTCCTTGAGCATCCGGACCCGGTCCGACATGTCCGTTTCCGGATTTTCAAAGACCTCCGTGAAGCCGCGAAACATCTTCCGGGTCAATTCAGCCATGTTCCTGACCTCCCGCTCAGCCTGGGCAAGGTTGATTTCGCCAGTCTGGGGAAGGTTGGTAGAATAAATCTGAAGAAAATCACTGTCTTCCTCATCCCCGTTTTCGGTCCGGACCATCCAGCGTGCGATCCGCTCCAGTTGGGGAACAAAGCCCACCAGGACGAGAATATTGCAGAAGTTGAAGAGGGAATGGAATAAGGCCAGGTGATACAACGTATGCGCCGGGTCATCGGCCGGTCCACGGGATATGAAATCGACCAGATCGGTGAACGGGCCAAAGAGGAACAACATCCACAGCACCCCCAGCATATTGAAAAGAAGGTGCGCCCTTGCCGCCCGCTTGGCTGTGTTATTTGTGGTCAGGGCAGCAAGGTTGGCGGTAATGGTTGTCCCGATATTCTCACCGAGGACAATTGCGGCGGCACTCTCGTAGTCGATCCAGCCTTTTGCTGCGAGGGTCAGGGTAATGGCTCCGGCTACCGAAGAGGACTGGACAAGTACCGTGAGGAGGATCCCAAACCCGATGAAGAGCAGGAAAGACCCGTATCCATAGCCGCGCCAATCCTGGAGGAAGGCAAACAGTTCCGGATTCGATTTCACATCCGGCACGGAGTCCTTAAGGAAGGATAATCCCAGAAAAAGAATCCCGAATCCAATCAGGGCTTCGCCACTGTCCCGCAACTTGGGCTGGCTGAAGAAAATCAGCGCTACCCCGATGCCCACACAGGGCAAGGCTACCGTGGAGAGACTGAATTTGAAGCCAACAAAGGCGACAATCCAGAAGGTCGTCGTTGTCCCGAGGTTGGCCCCCATGATCATCCCGATGGATTCCCGCAGGGTCAGCAACCGCGCATTGACGAAACTGACAATCATCACCGTGGTGGCACTGGATGACTGAACCATCGTGGTCACCAGGGTCCCGGCAAATATCCCGGAAATCCGGTTGCGGGTCATATTCCGCATGAGGGATCGCAGGCCCTCCCCGGAGACCTTTTGCAGGCCCTGGCTCATGACCTTCATCCCAAAAAGGAAAAGGCCGAGACTACCAAAAATTGCGAACAGCGTGGAAAAGAGGCTGGGAGTTTCCATGGGGTTGCCTGTCACACAAATGTAACATTCCATTTCCGCAACAAAAAACACCCCCAATTGGAGGATGAATGGATTTCAGGCTGGTGAAATGCCCTAAAAGGCCTCGCCGACACCGACGTAGATCTCGTGATCGTTCTTCCCCCAGCCGATATCAACCCGCAAACTGATGTCGTTCTCCTTGGCCAGGACCCAGCGCAGGCCGCCCCCATAGCTCGGTAGGGCCTCTTCAAGGTCATCCAGTCCCGGTCCAACACCACCAATCCCGGCAAATGCCACAATGCCAAACCGCTTGGTCAGGCGTAGCCGGTATTCAGCTTGTCCCGCCACAAGGGCATTGTCCCGGTAAACGCCTGCCAGGTATCCCCGAAGGTCGCTCCCCTGCCCCATTGCCGGAAGGACGAAGAAAGGCGCTCTTCCAGCTGCATATTTGCCAGCCACCCGCATTGCCAATACCTGATTGTCACCGAGCGAGAGGTAATGGTTCCACTCCAGCTTGTAGAGGCTGTATTCAAAGTCACTCCCCCATGAATCAGAACTCAAGGTAACCTGCAGGCTCGCCAGGGTTCCTGAATGCGGATAAAAGTCATTGTCGCGGGTATCGTAGAGCAGACGGGGAATCAGACTGACGATATCCATCACGAGGCCTTTTTCCGGACCCGGCAGATCAAGATTCAGGGTTGGGAATCCAATGTCCGTTACCTCCGTCCGGGTCCCAACCAGCCGCATCCCGAAGTACAAATTCGGGGAAATCTCCCGCAAGGCCTCAAGGACTCCGCCTCCAAAGGTTTGGGAAAGTTCGATGTATCGATCCCTATCACCACCGATATTGCCGAACCCGTAGTAATTGTAGTTGATATCAGCGTAAGCAAGGGCCGACATCAGACGCCACTTGTCGTGCCCGAGGTTCATGCGGTGGAAAAGTCCGCCCCCCCAGCTCTCATTTTCGGAATAAAAACCACCCACGCCGGTCATCCAAGCCGGGTCTTCCGGATTGGCCGATTCGGGCCGGTAAACGCGGGCTACTGGCACTGCCAGTGTCCAGCCAAAGGTGGGGCTGTAAGACGGAATGGGAGCAATCAGCCATTCATTGCCGGCGGCATCAGTTTCCACCAAGCCGAAAGCCCGGGCTTCCTCAAGCGTTTCTTCAATATCAAGATCAGTGGTGGCTCCGCCATCCTCGGCCCAGGACAAAGAACCGGGAAGAAGAAATGAGCAAAGGGAGATTAGCCATGCCTGAAAGCATCTTGCCCGCATCAATCGCATAATTTGAGAATAAATTTCCGAAATCCCCTACAGGCAAAGTAATTCTGGAGGGGTTCTCCAGGAAATCGCTGTTTACAATTAATAATTATCAGGTATAGAGATTTTTTCTACTGCAATCCTTTATGAAACGAAAGTCTATCTACCTCACCACCCTGCTTGCGGCCGTCACCTCCCTGACAGCTGGCGAGTGGAAAATGCTCTTTAACGGGGAAACTCTCGACGGGTGGGAAGTCCTTAATGGGACCGCGCCTTATTCCGTTATCGGGGATTCCATTGTCGGCGTGACCCGGCATGGCACGCGGAACACCTTCCTGGCAACAAAGGAGACGTACGGTGATTTCATCCTCGAATTGGACTTCAAGCAGGATGAGGCCAGTAATTCCGGGGTCCAGTTCCGCAGCCTGAGCAAGAAGGACTATCAGGACGGCCGGGTCCATGGCTACCAGAGCGAAATCGATCCCAGCCCGAGAAAATGGACGGCCGGCATATATGAGGAGGGACGCCGGGGGTGGCTTTATCCGGTAACCCTGAATCCGGAGGCCAAGGATCTTTACCAGCATGGCAAGTGGAACCATCTCCGCATTGAGGCCATTGGGCATAGTCTGCGGACTTTCCTGAATGGCGTACCGGTGGCCCATGTCATCGATGATATGATTCCCGAGGGGTTTATCGCCCTCCAGGTCCACTCTGTCCGGAATCCTGAAGAATCCGGAAAGCGGACCTACTGGAAGAACATCCGCATCCAGACGGAAGACCTGACACCCTCGCCGGTAGACATGGACCTCTACATTCGCAACCTGATCCCCAATCATCTTAGCGAGGCGGAAAAGCAGCAGGGCTGGCGCTTGCTCTGGGATGGGGAAACCACCGAGGGCTGGCGTGGTGCTGGGAAGGAGTCATTCCCTGAAGATGGCTGGTCGATCGAGGATGGTTGTCTGGTTGTCCATGAGTCCGGCGGCGGCGAGGCAAGGCATGGTGGGGACATCGTGACCATGGATGAGTTCTCAGCGTTCGAGTTCCAGGTCGACTTCTGGCTCAGCAAAGGGGCCAACAGCGGTATCAAGTATTTCATTACAGAGGGATACAACGTCAAGGGTGCCTCCTCGATTGGACTGGAGTACCAGTTGCTCGACGATGAACGCCATCCCGACGCGAAATTGGGCGTAGCCGGGAACCGGACGCTGGCATCCCTATACGACCTCTATCCCTCCTACAAGACAGTCATTGGCAGGACTGTTCCCCGCCCGATCGAAAAGTGGGGTCATGCACGGCTGATTGTCCACCCCGACAACCGGGTTGAGCACTGGCTGGAAGGTTATCCCGTCCTCGAATATGATCGGGGCTCTCCCATTCTCCTGGCCGCCATAGCCCGCTCCAAGTACGTGGACTGGGAGGGCTTCGGTGTCTGGCCACAGGGACATCTCCTGCTCCAGGATCACGGGAATCTGGTCAAGTTCCGCAGTATCAAGGTCCGGGAGCTGAAGTAAGCCTCCTGTCCCTTCCATTCGGATAACCCTACTCGATAACCGGCGGAAACCGTTGCGCCCTGACCGGTTCGTCCTCGGTCAGGGAGATCCCAGGCATCAGGGCTAATTGCATCCATTCATGCGGGTAACCATGGCTGGTTGGCAATTTGTCCTTGAGTTGCTGGTAGGCCGCATCCGGCAGGTCCCAGCGACCCGCTTCCATGGAGGCGGACAACTGATCAACGGTACGGGCGCCGGCAATGACGGATGTCACGGCCTTGTCCTTGAGGACCCATGACAGGGCGAGTGTAGCCGGGGTCTTGTCATGCTCACTGGCAAGCTCACAAAGTAACTCCACCAGCTCCATTGATTCCTTGAAGATGTAACGGTCGACAAGATTCTTCATCGTCTTGAACCGGTCGGCGGCCATCGCCTCTTCAGCGGTTCGATACTTGCCGGTCAGCAACCCCGCTGCCAGCGGGCTCCAACAAAGGATGCCCATGCCCTGATCGACGCAGGCCGGGAGGATTTCCGTCTCGATATCCCGGCGAACCAGGTTGTAGAGATACTGCCCGGAAACAAATGGCTCAAAGCCCCGCATCGCCGCTATACCGTTCGCCTTCATTAGCTGCCACGCATATAGATTGGAACACCCGGCATACCGGATCTTGCCGGCGGTGATGAGATCATCCAACGCACGCATCGTCTCCTCAATTGGCGTAAAGGGATCCGGACCATGAATCTGGTAAAGGTCCATATAGTCGAGATTCATGCGATTCAGGGATGCCTCGCAGGCCTCGACGATATGCTTGCGCGACAGCCAGCGCCCGTTGGGCGAGTCGTCCACCGGAAACCAGCACTTCGAGGCAATAACAAGACGGGTCAAGTCGCGGCCCTTGAGGGCCTTCCCAAGAATGACCTCGGATTCCCCCTTTGAATACAGGTCGGCCGTATCGATAAAATTGCCACCTCCATCGATAAAGGCATCAACTATACGTTTTGACTCATCGAGGTCGCACCCCCATGCCTTGTTGCCGAAGGTCATGGTTCCCAAGCAGATGCGGGATACTGCAAGTCCTGATTTTCCCAAGTAACGATATTTCATGGGAGTAACCGTAACAGCCGAGTGCCCAGATTCAACCTGTTTCAGAATGAGCGGTTATGCTGTCGATTCTATAAGTTCCTGAAAGTGCATTTATTACTTAAAAGTAAACAACTAATTGGTCTTCATACAGTTAGGTAAAGATACCAATTGTCGTACAAAGAATTGGGAGAATGCTTTCCGGCGTTATGAAACGCTTCCCCAAAAGTGCCAGCATCCTCTTCATCACAGCCCTCGTTGCGGGCCCCTACGCAGAGGCGCGTCCCTTTGAAATTATCGCGCAATCGGACCCGAAAATCACCACGCACCAACTCCAGTCCGGCGATTTTACCCTCGGGGTGACGGATTTGGGCGGTGGCTCCATCAATATGATGCGACTCCCGGGCGTTGGTGACATTTCCACCCAGGAAGCGGACCGGTATGGCCGAATGGGACAAATGGCGGTGCGGGACAGCCTCCACGGCGGTCGCTACAATCCCACGCAGGCGGGATTCTACGAAACGCTTGGGACGCAATGCGAAATCACCACCACCCCTGGCAAGCTGACCCTTGAGCCGCGGGGAATCGCCCTCTGGCACGGCGATGGCCAGTACGACTTTACCGAGTGGGAGAACATCGGGAGAGACCCCTATGGTAGTGATGGTGGCAATACAGACGAGGACGGATTGGATGAATCCAGCCTCTCCGTGATCATCAACGGCCGTACCTTCACCAAGCAGGAGGCCGAGGTCTACAGCGAGTATGACTTCTACGGCAACTACGAGGACTACAAGGGCAAACTGGGCATCGAGACCTCCGCCATCCGTCATTATGCGGAGTTCCGCTTTATCCGGGAACCCGGCCATTGCGTCTACCAGCACCGTGAAGGCACCAAGCTCTACAATCCTGCCCTGATTCAGGGAGACATTTCGGTTGAAAAACCTGCCGGTACCCACCGTGGGACCGAGGGCGAGCTAAGCAATCCAATCAAGGCATGGAACATTCGCTACGACAATGTCGAGTGGAACGCGCCCTATCGCTGGGTCAACCAGAGCAGTACCCAGTGGTCAGTCGAGCAGCGCAGCTCGCGCATCTACCGGGTCGACAACCCGGCCCGGGCCGCCATTATCATTTCCGAGTCCTCAAATGCTGACATTGGCCGGGCAATGGGCATTTACTATCCGAAGTCGGAGGTCAATAACTACCCGGTGATTGGTGTTGTCGAGGCCAACGGAAGCATCGCCTACAAGGATCCCCGGACAAACCTCATCAAGGCGGTTGATGATCCCACGGTCGTCCGTGGTGACATGTCGAAGATTGGATTCACGACCCGCATTCGCGGCATGATTGACCGGAGCCGGCTTGCCCCGGGGGTCTACGAGACCTGGCGGGAAGAATACTTCATCTTTTACGGCACCCCGCGCCAAATCATGAATGCCATCGCGGCCTACGAGGCACCGAAAATTTCCCAGACGATTACCTTTGCCCCGCTGGAAACGGCTGCAGTCGGTGAGGCAGACAGGATTTTGTCAGCCACTGCCACCTCCGGCTTGCCGGTCAGTTATTACAGTTCGGATCCAGATGTGGCAGTCGTCAACGGCAACACCCTGCAGTTTGTCGGTCCCGGAGAGGCAACTATCACGGCAATTCAAGGCGGGAGCCTGAATTTCAACATTGCCCCCGATGTTGAGCGAACCCTCGTTGTCACCGGTGAGGTCATCGGAGGAGGCCAATGGGCCGGTTACGACATCGTCAGTGAACAGTTCGTTGATACCATGGGCTGGATGGGTTGGCTGAATATCGCCAATGAGCCCTACATCTACTCGGAATCACTGACGCAATGGATCTACCTTCAGGAAGACCAGGTCAGCCAATCCGGTGCATGGTCCTACCTGTTCAACTACTGATTTTTTAGTCCGCGACCACCACGGAATAACCGATCGTATCGTAGGTGCTCATGGCTTCTAGAACCCGGGAGATATCCTCCATGGGCACCTCCTCGTAGACAAGGTCCTGCGGACTGATGCGGCCGGCCTCGATCATGCGCAGCATCTCCGGATAGCAGCGGGCCTGCATGCCCATGGAACCGCGAATTTCGAGTTCCCGTCCGGTCAGCATGTCGGCGGGAAGCGGCAGAAAGCCGGATTCCTCCTTGCCGGACATGCCCATCCGGACCATGCGACCGCGGGTCCGCAAGGACATGATGGCCGGCATCCAGGTGGCGGATGTTCCCAGGCACTCCAGTGAGACGTGGACCCCTCCGTTGGTCATTTCCTGGATTTGTTCCGCGGTGTCATCCCCTGCCTGGACGGTAGCCACGGCACCCAGCTCCATCGCCTTGTCTAGCTTAGCCTGGGTACGCGAAACGGCGATTACATTAGCCCCCATGGCGCTGGCAACGTCGACCGCGGCAAGACCGACCCCGCCGCAGCCCCAGACAGCCACCCAGTCGCCGGGCTTGATATCTCCCTGGTAGGTCACCCCGTGATAGGCCGTCATGAAGCGGCAACCAAGGGCGGCCCCCTGGACAAAGGAAATGGCCTCCGGAAGCGGGACCAGGTTCACATCCGCATTGGCCACGGGCGAGTATTCCCCGAAGCCACCCGCTCCCATGAACATTGACAGGGCCATGTTGGCGCAGACTTGCTGGTTTCCCTCGGCACAAGCAGCACACTTTCCGCAGGCCTGATTGAAGGGGAAAACAACCTGGTCGCCCTTCTTGAAACGGGTCACGTTGGCGCCCACTTCCTCCACAATGCCGGCGCTCTCATGACCAAGCACAACCGGCAGGGGCGGCTTGAAGCCCATCCATTCCCAGTCACCTTGCCACAGGTGCCAGTCGGAACGACAGATGCCGTTGGCCATGATCTTGACAATGGCATCGTTGGGCCCGATTTCCGGATCCTTCCAGCCGTTGCGGATTTTCAATGGTTCATTAAAGGCTTCGAGTACGGCTGCACGCATGATGTTCCTTGGGTTGTGATGAGAGAGAGGTCGGGGAATCGCAAAGCGCCCCTTCACCTAAAATCAAAAATTGAACCAGACAAGGAGTCAATGCTGCCTTCCTGGAGGACAGTCCAAGCGCTGCTGGAGGGACAAGGTGATTGCCTATTCAGTCGCAAAGTGCTAATAGAATGGAGCCCCCGAAGCTGTTACGCCCCAATCCGAAGCCCTGAACCCCGAATCCATACCCCGATGAACACAAAAACAAACCTGTTATTCATACTGGCTATTACCAGCGCCCCACTCTGTCCGGCTGCCTCGATGGTTATTCTGGATGTCGGTGGCGGACCATCGGGCCTGTCTGCGGATGGAAGTTACCTCATCGGCTCCGATTCCTCCGGACCCTACCGCTGGAACAATGGCAACGTCCTCTATCTCAGTGAATCGACCAGTGTCCAGCTTAGTGACCTCTCAGCTGACGGCCAAATCCTGGTCGGAACGGAATTCCCAACGGCCTTTCAGTGGGAAAACGGCATTCGGACAGATCTTCAGTTGCCCTTTGTGATCAATCCCCGGACTGTTGCCACGGCCATTTCCGCCGATGGAACGGTCATCGTGGGCAATTATTCCCCTCCCATTAATGGCACAGGCGGACCTGAAGCGATTATGTGGAAGGATGGCGTATTTTTGCCATTGGGAAAATTGAACGAGAACGGCGAAAGTTATGCCACCGATGTCTCAGGCGATGGTTCCATCATCGTTGGCCGGGCCCATCCAGCCGATACAACAGATGACTGGGTTACCTTCCGTTGGGAGAGCGGGACCATGAGCAGTCTGGGGCATCCGCAGGAAGGCAATGCACGGACGACCGCCAGTGCCATTTCCAGCGATGGGAGTTTCATTGTCGGCTCAACGGAGTTCAGCGATACTGATGAGCGCGCCTTCGTTTGGGAAAGTGATGCCTTCACCATCCTCCCCCATCCGGATCCGTCAAGTGTCGGAAGCCGGGTCCTTGATGTCTCTGGGGACGGTTCTGTGCTGGTCGGTTATACTAACTTCCCTGGCGATTGGAGTTACCCGGCAATCTGGTTTTACGATAACGTGTATACCGCAAGGCTGCTCGTCGATTACCTTGCAGAGATAGGCATTGTGATTGGAGACTTTGAGATATTTGAACTCACCGACGTGAGTTCTGACGGGTCCACCATCGCCGGAGTTGGCTGGTATCCGACAGAAGGCACTAACCGGCCCTTTATCGTCCGCTTAACCGAGTCCCAGGAATGGGCCGGCTACGAGGTCCTGCCGGACGGACAAAGCGTCAACACAGAGGGATTTCTTGGTTACATTGACATCTCCCAGACGCCCTGGGTCTGGGTTTACGGACTCGGGACCTATGTCTACATGGATGAGTCCTATGTCACTGCCTCCGGTGGCTGGCTCTGGCTGCCGCAATGAGGATTTATGGTTTCGGAATTAGTTTTCCTGACAATGATGTAACGGGTCCTCGTGTAGATATATTTCTACAGGCGATTTTGATTGGTGCACTTGCCAAATTCGAAATTTCTTCCTTGATAAATTACCGAATTATTATTAGTAAAATAAATTGGGATGTTTAGGAGGTTTTATACTTGTGTGCCCAGTCCTCTATCAACAATTGGCAATTCCTTTTCGGTAAAAAGACATAGGCAGGCTTTTGTCGGACTCATTTCACTCACAATAATCTTGGGCAACGCCATATCCTGCTGGGCGGAGGGCATTAAATATCAAATAGGCCCCATACAACACGATGAACCGAGGGAAGTGAATTTTGCCTTTGTCGATCTCCCAGGCAGCCCGGATCAATCAGACAATCATTATTACTTCCAAGGGAGTTATCCAAGTCCTGTAGGAGAAGTTGCAGAGGATGAGGGATGGAAGTTCGGTTTCCCCGGGTTCATCAGAAAAAGCCCATTAAACTTCTACCTCTATCTTCCGTATCTGGACGATCACTCACTGGACGGGAGAGTGACTATCCTCGTCAACACAACAGGGCTTTCGATAAGTAATGACAATACTCATGAGTGGATTGAGGAAAACGTATACGGCACATTGGGAATATTCCACAATGGAGTCTCCACCGGATTGAATTTTGAGATAGAAAACCGATTTGCCCTGCACTCAGGAAGCTTCCTGATGAAACCGCCCGGGGAATTCGGATTCAATTATATCGAGCTGAGGATGATTGACTATGGCGTTAGAGACTCCGGTTCAACCGACCCACTCACTCCATGGTTGTCGATGGACATGATTGAAGTGATAGTGGAACCGTATTATTACGAGGATAGGGATCAGGATGGATTGCCGAGGTCATGGGAAGAAGATAACCTGCTGGATGACAACAACCCGGCCGATGCCCTTCTGGATCTCGACGGCGATGGCAGCAATAACCTTCAAGAGTATGAGGACGGAACCTTCATCCGCGCGAGGGACACAGACGGCGACGGACTCCTGGATGGAGAAGAAGTTTTAAGTGATCCCTTAAAGCAGGATACTGACGATGATGGCGTAAGTGACTATGCGGAAGTCAAGGGATCCATATTGTCGGACCCGACTAAGGAGGATTCCGATGAAGATGGGAGTTATGATGCCTGGGAACTGGCAACAGGATTCGATCCGATGGATCCAGATGAAACGCCTCCTCTTTTTGAAGGAGCCATAGGCATTAACTTTATTGTTTATGGACCAACCAGGAATTCGAAAGTCCTTGCCAACCAAGTTGCCGGTGTTGTTCCACAATTAAACTGGAACAACATACCTTTGGGTTTCGAAGAGATAAACAACGCGGTATTTTCGCCTGCGACATCAACTGGAGGGACTTCCAGTGCCACCGTGGCCCTGAATATCAAAAATGCTGAATACTATTTCGAGGAAACGACGGACTACAGGCCATCTGAGAAACTCTTCCAACCCCTGTTCAAGGATCCAGTAAATCTTGCATTTGACACGACCATTTCGGTCACAGACATCCCCTATTCTCTATACGATGTTATTGTTTACGTGAGTGGCGGTAGTCTGATCCTCACAGCCGGTGACAGTGACGGAACGATCATCATTAACGACGATTCCGAGACAGCAGCAACTTTCAGGCCCAATCCCTTGAATATTCATGACATGGCTTTCCAAAGGATTTTGCCAGGCCTTCACAATGGTCAACAGGCAGGTAATTATATCCGGTATTCAAATCTTTCCGACCCATCTCTGAAAATCGAACTGGTTCATGGTGAGAGTGAGGACTTCGGATCACACAATGGGATAAGTGCAGTTCAGATTGTCGATATGGCAACAGATACTGATGAGGACGGACTTCCCGATAACTGGGAAATCGAGCATGGCCTGCATCTTCACGAACCAGGCGATGCAGGGCTTGATATCGACGAGGATGGGTTGAGCGCACTGGAAGAATTTGGTCGCGATACAGATCCAAGGTTGAAGGATACCGATGGGGACGGTCTTTCGGACAAGGTTGAGTCCGGTTCAGGAATCTACATCAGCCTGGAGGACACCGGCACCAATCCCCGGAATCCTGACACGGACAATGACCGTCTTTCCGACAGGGATGAAGTTTATTCGACTTTCGTGGCAAGTAATCCCAATTTGTATGATACTGACGGCGATGGCCTGAACGACCGGGAGGAGCTTGAAGCCGGAACCCATCCACTCAGCTCTCCGGATTTAAGGCCCGCATTTCCAACCGTGAACATGCAAGGCACTGAAGTCAGGTGGACGATAGATAACCTGCAAATATTCACCAACCGGACAGAAAGCGTGTCCGCTGCCATTTTTAACATTTTCATGTCCCTCAATGAGCGCTCGACTGAAGTGACCGTTGATCTTTCGATTTCTGAAGATACCCAGTCGATTATTCCCGCTTTCACCATGAGTGGGCCTGACTTTTTCACACATCAGGACTTTGGGACCTATAACCGTCATTCATTCGGAATGCAATTGGGTGAACCGAACTGGGAAATATTCGGCCTCTTGAATTTGCCCATCCCACAATTGTCGGACCGCCTAAAATTCGACATCCTATTTTCACGGGAGGACGTTGTTGAGAATATGTGGATTCTGGACCTTTCCGTCTTCAATTATGACCTTGGCGAAATTATCTACGAGGAAAGCGTGTCCGGTTTCATCGCCTCGCCTGAAGTGCTGAGTGGGCTCCTTGAATGGTCGGCTGACGGGGAAACCCATCCGAAAGTATCAACCGCCGGCAATACGGAAGTTCTGTTTTCAGCCGAGCCTGTTGCCTTGCATCCAAAGTGGTCCATTTACCGTGACAATGACGATGATGGTTTACTGGATGAGTGGGAGAAGGCCTATGGATATCCGACCGATCTCTACAATGACCCATTGGCTGATTCGGATTTGGACGGACTCAGGGAATACGAGGAGAGCCTGCTCAACCTGAATCCAAGCAGCAGTGATTCAGATATGGATGGAATCGGGGACCGGGAAGATGCTTTTGCCTACGGTGCCGGTAACTTCAATTTGCCCAAGTATGCATTTGCCGATTACGCTATCTTTTCGCGAGATACGGATTTTAACAATAACGGACTGGATGACATCTGGGAAAGTAGCTTCGGGTTTTCCGGAATCGACCTACTCGAGGATTCTGATGGGGATGGCTATCCGGTCTTGGAGGAAGAAAAACACGGTACGGATCCGTTTGATCCGGACTCCCACCCCGGCCTCACCATCGAGCAGGATGCCCTGGATATCCGCCTGAGATGGTCTGCAAAACGACTGAAACCCTACTCCTTCCAGAAAACCGTTGATTTTCAGGATTGGTCAACGTCCGTTGCAGGAACGGAATTCCCACATGAATCCATGATTGTAATGGCCGATCCTGTCACTGGAGAATTCCCGCTTTATCGCGTTATCACACAAAGCGTCGATTTTGATGGAGACGGGATTGAATCATGGGCTGAGGACCTGCTCGGCCTTTCCGATGAGACACCCGACACGTTCATCGGGTCCCAGTCCTTTGACTCAGACGGAGACGGAACGCCTGATTTTGAATTACCTGGTGACGTCATTCAGGTTTACGAGAGCCTTAATGACGTACAATTGGCAGAGAACGGCATTTCACTCGAGGACGCCTCCAGATTCCTGACCCAGGCAACCTTTGGGCCAACCATGACCTCGATCAATCAGGTCCGAAAACAGGGGTACGAATCCTGGATCGATGAGCAAATTCAAAATGTGGCGCCCAGCCTGCTCTTCCCGGCGGTCAACGAATATTTCAAGGATTACGTTTCCCATCGCCTGGACTTGAGTCTCAATGATGTTTTCTCAGGTCAACGGTACTTTGTTTCCGCCTGGACACAATCCATGCTGACGGCCCCAGACCAGGTCAGGCAGAGGGTTGCCTACGCACTGAGTCAAATCGTTGTCATTTCCTATGCTGAGGACGAATTGGCCACAAATCCACGCAGCATGGCAGCTTATTATGACATGCTGGTAGAAAACGCCTTCGGTAATTATTACGATATCCTACGGCATGTCACGTTCAGCCCCCTGATGGGGGTATACCTTTCCCATTTGGGAAATCAAAAAGCCAGGCCCGAGATTAATCTCTTTCCGGATGAGAACTATGCCCGTGAACTAATGCAGCTGTTCACTATCGGTCTTTGGGAGTTAAATGAGGATGGCACTCAAAAACTAGACCTGCAGGGAAATCCCATTCCAAGCTATGGCCTACGGGAAGTTACAGAACTTGCGCGCGTTATGACCGGATTCTGGATAAGCGGTCAGGCCTGGGGGGAGACAGCTGAAATCGGATGGAATAACATGAATGGGAGCCGACCGATGATTATGTATCCTGAACGGCACGACTTCGGGGAAAAGGTGCTTCTGAATGGCTATGTCATTCCCGCACGTGTTGCCACTGCCGAAAACGGATACAAGGACATAGAGAATGCTCTCCAGCATCTGTTTTACCATCCCAATACGCCAGTATTTATTTCAAAGCAGCTGATCCAGTTCATGGTCACAGACAACCCGTCGGGCGACTATGTTCAACGTATCCAGAATGTCTTCGTCGATAACGGGCATGGTGTCCGGGGGGATCTGGGGGCTGTTGTAAAGGCAATCCTGCTGGACCCGGAAGCAAGAAGCCTGGTTACTGCACAGGATGATCCTTTCTTCGGAAGACTGCGGGAGCCCAGCATACGACTCATTGGATTGGGTCGAGCCTTTGGAGTGGGTTTTGAGGATTACTTCCAATGGATCGGGAACAACCAGTTCCACTCCGCAACCTACCAGCAGCCAATGAGCTCGCCATCGCGTTTCAACTTTTATCCTCCAAGTTTCACACCAACGGGTATCCTGGCGAACAATGGGAAAGTTGGACCTGTTTTCAAAATCACTGATTCTATTTCCTCGATAGCCCTTCCGAATCTATTCTGGGAAATTTTGATTGAATCCTTTTCTGAGCCGATAAATGAAGCACCGAAAATCTTTCTGAATTTCGGTGATTATCTACCCATGGAAGAAGAACACGCAATCATTGTCGACCGAATGAACCTCATTTTCTGCCAGGGTCAAATGACTTCTGTCACTCGTTCCAACATTCTGACTGCCCTTGGCCAACTGGCGAACCCACAACCTGGGGTCGTGACCATCCTCGCTGCTTATCTGGCGGCCATCAGTCCGGAAAGCGCAGTGTTACGTTAACTTTAAACAAGTATCATACATGAAAAAAGGGCCTTACATTTCACGTCGACGCTTTGTCAAGAACAGCTGTTGCGGGGCAATGTCTTCCATCCCGGTATTATCCATGCTGTTGAATCTTAAGTTGGCCAATAATGCGGCGGCCACGCAGATCAGTTCCTTCAACCCTTCGGGCGATTATAAGACATTGGTCTGTGCTTTCATGGAGGGAGGCAACGACTCGTTTAACATGTTGGTCCCGACAGACAATGAGCGCTATGGTATTTACCAGACATCTCGCAGTAATCTGGCCTTGCAGAGGGAGTTTTTGTTGCCACTGGACCAGCTGCCCGATGGCGACGGACTCGAATACGGGCTACATCCAAACGCTCATGGATTGCAGGAATTGTTCAATGGACTGGGAGGTGATCCCGGTAAACGGAGGCTCTCCTTCATTGCAAATATCGGAACCTTAGTTGAACCGACCACCCTGGCACAGTTTAAAGACAGCAATTCCGGAGTACGGCTACCAAAAGGTCTTGGCTCTCATCTGGATCAACAGGTGCAGTGGCAAACATCCGTTCCTCAAGGTTTGCCAAACCTGAGCGGATGGGGAGGCCGGATTGCCGATATTTTAAACAGCCAGTACAATGCTGAGAAAATCGGAATGAACATGAGTCTCTTCGGGAACAATGTGTTTCAATCAGGAAATAATTATACCCAATACGCTGTTTTTGAAAAAGGTGGTGTAGTACTATCCGCGAACACAAACCAAGGAGACCCAACCTTTCTCAAGAACGTGGCCTTTAAATCCATCCTGGAGCAAGAGTATCACAACCTGGTTCGCTCCAGCTTCAGCGAAGTCGTGACGGAAAGCCTGGAGCAATCGGAGTTCCTTACCTCCGAGTTCAATAACTTCGACGATTCTACAATATCAGGTCAATTTCCCAGCACACCATTGGGAGCCCAGTTCAAACTGGCAGTAAAAGTTATTGCCTTAAGGGAGAGGCTCGGCCTGCGCCGCCAAACCCTGTTCTTAAACGGGGGCGACTTCGATACCCACCTCGACCTGCTCGGTGTTCAGGCGAAAAACATGACGGATTGGGGTGAAAGTATGCGCGCCTTTCAAAATTCTCTTGAAGATCTTGGCCTCCAGGACTCCGTGGTGACATTTGTCGCTTCCGACTTCGGGCGCACCCTGCGCTCCAACGGAAGGGGTACCGACCATGCCTGGGGAGGGAATACAATGGTGATGGGCGGTCCAGTGGAGGGCGGAAGAATTTTCGGGACCTATCCTAACCTGACCTTGGACGGCCCCGATGATATTGGAGCAGGCGGTCGTATCCTTCCCACGACCTCAGTAGATGTCATGTTCGCTGAATTGGCGATGTGGTTTGGCGTTTCCAACGGCGATCTCCCGACCATATTTCCCAACTTAGGGAATTTCTACAGCATCGGCAGTGGCAACCCGTTGGGCATTCTGTCACTTTGACATCCGGGATGAGCCATAAGCGGACTCACTTTCTTGTCGGAATTCTTGCTTTTATTCTATTGCTGGCTCTCTTCCTTTTGTGGATTTCGTTCAAGGAAAGAAACCATCAAAACGAGACACAATTTGCCGTTCACGACCCGCAAAAGCTAACCCCTCAACAGGATAGTTCATTATTCGGGGATCGGATTCTTGAAGGATATGGTACAGATCAAATTGCACCCGAGGAGGACATAAGAAGAATGGGTCAATTACTGTGGAGCTACCGTCAGATGGCCAAGGGTGTTGATCACTCTTTCTTTTCCGCAAACGAGGACATTGCGAAGTTGTTTACCGGAGATGGAGTTGTCGGCATTCAGGCAATTTCCAGGGATCACCCGTGTTTGAGAAACGGAAAAATTGTCGACAGGTGGGATAGTCCGCTGCTTTTCCACTCCATCAGCGGTTCGAAAATTGACATCCATTCAGCCGGTCCGGACAGGACTATGGGTACAGAGGATGATGTCAGCCTGGCCGGGCAGATCATCTTCAAGGGCAAGCCCTCTTTTTGACAGGCTACCTGACTCAAAGGGTATGGCGTTAGTAAGTAATCAAAGGCGAAGGATCCGAACCCCTAAACCGCAAATTCTATCCCGGTACATAAGCCCAGGCACCGGTTGGGCTGACAAGGGACTCTGGAAGATACAACCAGACAGCAAGGGCGTAGTTGTAGATCCATGGATCGAGGGAAATATCGATCCAGCCGATGAAGGATCCGGTATCGACGCTCTTCCCATCTTCCTCGACAGGAAAGTGGGCCCAGTTCTTCCTGCGCATCCAGTCGGGGCCGACATCATCCGGCGTCAGCGGGGCCGGTAACTCCGTGGCCGGTGGCTCACCAAGCTCGACCCCGGTTGAAATATAGGAATTAGACAGCTGGGCATCGCCCTTGCCAATGTTGCCGTTCCATTCGATTCCACTGTAGTCGGAGCGCTCCTGATAAAACATGAGGCCGGTGTCTGCCAGGACGACGTTTTCCCTGACAAGGATGTCATGCAGAAACGTACCGCCCGGTCCGCCACCGCCTATGCGGACGCCCCGACCTGACGAACCACTAATCCAGTTGGCTTCGATGGTGCAGTTGAAGGTCTCCGCGTAGCTGTTGTCGATACCCTGTCCAGTCCCTCCCGGGATAATGATCCCATCCTCAACGTTGTTGATGTAGTTTCCCTTGATAACATGCGCACTGCCGTAGGCCCGGATACCGGAACCGTCGAAGTAATTGCCCTCGACGAGACTGTCGATGCCACCCCGGATAGTGAGATTGGTTCCCGGTCGGTTGCCAACAAACGTGTTGTGCCGGTAGATGTTCCCGGCCGACTTATTGGAAATCAATTCCGGATCGCAATCCCCGTCCATGTTCTCGATGAGGTTGTATTCAACCACGGTTCGGTTGTAGGTCTTTCCCTGGGTGCGTGCGTTTTGTCCAACCTGTATCGGTTCCTGCCCGTTGCTTTCCCCGTCACTGACGGTCCGGTTGATCCGGTTGTGGTGGATGTGGTTGTTGGTATTGTTGCCCGAACCGGTGACGCCAATTCCCTGGCCGATGATATCCTCAAGATAGCACCATGCCACTTCGCAATTCTGACTGTTACCAATGATGCGGATGATGTGAGACCACTTTTCGAACCCACATCGATAAAAGGCACAGTTAACCAGTTTGGAATGGCTGGCGTTTTCGAAGGCAATCACGTTGCTGCCCACTCCCATGTGCGGAACCGAGGAAAAGATAAATCCGTCGACCACAACATGGTCCGCTCGAAATTGTATACCGGAATTATGAGTAAAGGTCACTGCTCCGCCCTTTTCCGCCCTGAATACGATCGGGTCCTCCTCGGTTCCATTGCGAGAGAGGATAACCCGGAAATTGGCATAGCTGCCCTCCGCCAGGACGATTTCATCGCCGGGATTGGCCGCATCCAGTGCGGTCTGGGCCTCCTCGGCTGAGGTGACCATAATAGTCTCCGCAAACGCCGTGCCAACAAACATGCTTGCTGGCACGGTTATAAGGGCAGCAATTTGAGTTCCTCTTTTCCTAAGGAGTGCTGTCAGCCCATCTGCTATAGTAGCCATCTTCTGGAAATTTGTTGGCACCGGCATATGTAATCGAGTTTTTGGAGAAATGTGTTGTAGTTATTCCATCTAACGGGGTCAATCCGAAGGCGAATCCGGGTCGAGAGCAGTCACGAGTAGATTGTCCCAGCTGATGTGGGATTGAAATGTCCGAAAGCCGATTAATCCACTGGCGTGTAGAGGATTCTTTCCGGTATCCATGTGGTCGAGGATCGTCTCCCCGTTGACCAGATAGCGTATCCTCTCGCCTTGCTTGAGGATGGTTACCTTGTAGCGCACTCCCTGCCTGGCACCGCCCTTGCCTCGAGATTCGGCAATCACGGGATCAAAGGGCGGGACGTCCCGCAATCGGTATCGGGGATTGTCGGGTTCCCCGTTGGCAAGATGGGTGAAGATGTATCCGGTTAGCTCAGCATCGGCATCCTCTCTTCCGTGATAGCGGGGATAATTTCCATCCAGGCGGTCCATCCGGGATTCGTAGAGCGTTCGACCCGTCCTGTCCCTGAAGAGAAAGAAAAA
>JBFOMH010000002.1:0-119464 GCA_040830765.1 Puniceicoccaceae bacterium
ACGGCGGCGGGATGTTTGATGATTTCCAGTGGCATGGTGCTTATCCTTGTAGTTCCTTGTCGAGTATGGGCAGGGCGGAAGAGAAAAGGCTGGTTACCTTCTGAATCGTTTCGCGGGCCGTCCGGGCCACGTCTTCGTGCGAAAGCGGCACCCCTCCGAGGTGGGCGGCAACGTTGGTGATGCAGCTGATACCCGCCACCCGCAGGCCGCTGTGGCGGGCCACAATGCATTCCGGCACGGTCGACATCCCGACCGCGTCGGCCCCCAGTTGCTGGAACATGCGAATCTCGGCCGGCGTCTCGAAACTTGGTCCGCTGACGGCAAGGTAGATGCCATCCAGCAGGGACACTTCGGCCTCCATGGCGGCTTTCCGGAGGCATTCGCGCAAAACGGGATCATAGGCGGCGGTCATGTCAGGGAACCGGGGTCCGAAGCTATCCATGTTGGGACCGCGCAAGGGATGATCCCCCATGAAGTTGATATGGTCCTGGATGACCATCAGGCCGCCTGGATAAAAGCCCTCCGTGATACCCCCTGCCGCATTGGTCAGGAGGACCCCATGCAACCCGAGCTCGGAAAAGACCCGCATTGGCAGGGTCACAGCCTCCAGGCTGTAGCCCTCGTAGTAATGGAAGCGCCCCTGCATGCAGTAGACGGGCACCCCGGCCATCCGGCCCCAGACCAGCCGCCCGGCATGGCCCTCGACGGTGCTGACCGGAAATCCGGGTATATCCCCGTAGGCCAACTCGCCCTCGATCTTCATCAGTTTATCGACAACCGGCCCCCAGCCGGAGCCGAGGACAATCGCCAGCCGGCGCTTGGCGTGACCTTTGTCATGGGAGCGGATCGTCTCCGCCGCTGCTTCTATTTCCTTCAGGGACATGGTTCGTTAAACAAGTTTCTTTTGTATCCGTTTTTTCGCGACAACAGGATCCGGTGAAAAAACGAAGGCCGCCTCAACCTGGCGCACCCACTCCTCCTCACGCATCGGATCGGCATGATGGATTCGCGCCAATATATCACCCGGCTCAAGTTTTTCCCCGACACAGGCCAGCGAGGAAATGCCGGCAGAATGGTCCACGGTGTCATCGGCATTGCGCCGACCAGCTCCCGTCTCCAGAACCACTTCAGCAATCCTGCGGGCGTCAATGTCCGCCACCCAGGCGGCCTGCGGTTCCTCAAAGAGGAGGTCTACCGTACAGGGCGCCTGTGGCAGGAGGGACGAGTCCTCGATGACATCCGCGTTACCCTCCTGGGCGAGGATCATCTCCCGGAAGCGCTCCAATGCCGCACCGCAGGCCAACTGCTCTCCGGCAATTGCCCGGGCAGCCTCGAAGTCCGGGGCCAGCTCGGCCAGCTCCAGCATGCCGGCCACCAGGTCGACAATGAAGGCGGTCAGTTCATCCGGTCCTTCGTTTTTCAAAATGGCGATACACTCCTCGACTTCCACAGCGTTGCCGACGGCCCGCCCCAGAGGCGTGTCCATGTCGGTCAACCAGGCGGAGACGCGGCAACCGGCCGCCTTACCAAGATCCACCATCAAGCGGGCCAGGGATTCCGCCTCCGCTGGATCCTGGAGGAAGGCCCCCCGGCCGAATTTGACATCCAGCAAGAGGGCATCAATGCCCTCGGCCAGCTTCTTGGAGAGGATGCTGGCCGCGATGAGCGAGGGATGTTCCACCGTGGCGGTTTCGTCCCGTGTTGCGTAAAGAATGCGATCAGCCGGAGCGATGGACTCGGTCTGTCCGGCAATGACACAGCCAATGCGGTTGACCTGCTTGCGGATCTTGTTGGCTGGCAGAAAGACATTGAAACCGGGAATGCTTTCCAGCTTGTCCAGGGTGCCGCCGGTATGCCCCAGTCCGCGTCCGCTGAGCATCGGGACAGCCAGTCCGCAGGCGGCAGCCAGGGGTGCCAGGACCAGGGAAATCTTGTCCCCCACTCCACCCGTGGAATGCTTGTCCGCCTTGGGAGCGGCGATGCCCTCCATGTCGAGCAACTCACCCGAGTGGAGCATGCCGTCGAGCAACAGGCGGGTCTCATCCAGATCAAGTCCGCGCTGGAAGATCGCCATCAGCATGGCGCCGGCTTGCGCACGGGACCATTCGCCGGAGACAACACCACTGAGGAAAGCATCCATCTCGGCAGCCGAGAGGGTTCCGCCATCACGCTTTTTCCGGATCACTGACTGGGGATTCATCCGCGCCATCTTGGGTGCGGAATTTGGAGGGGTCAACCGTAAGTCAAGCGCTGGGAGCGCCTCAGGTATTCACCCCGACAAGGAACTGGATATTGGTCGTGGTCTTCTTGATCCGGGTGATGAGCATCTCCATCGCATCGGTCGGCGGGACGCCCTTCATGGCCCGGCGGAGGCCGTAGACCTTCTGCATTTCCTCAGGATGGTAGAGCAGTTCCTCCTTCCGGGTACCGCTCTTGTTCATCTCGATGGCCGGGAAGATACGCTTGTCGGACAAGGCGCGGTCCAGGTGCAGCTCCATGTTGCCGGTCCCCTTGAATTCCTCGAAGATGACCTCGTCCATGCGGCTGCCGGTCTCCACCAGCGCCGTGCCAAGGATAGTCAGGGATCCGCCGCCCTCGATGTTCCGGGCGCTGCCAAAAAAGCGCTTTGGCTTTTGCAGGGCATTGGCCTCGACACCCCCGGAAAGGATCTTGCCGCTGTTAGCCGCGAGGGCGTTGTAGGCCCGGGCCAGGCGGGTGATGGAATCCAGCAGGATAATCACGTGCTGGCCGTTCTCGACCATCCGTCGCGCTTTCTCGATGACCATCTCCGCACAGTGGACATGGTTTTCCGGGGTCTCGTCAAAGGTAGAGGCAATGACTTCGCCGCTGGTTATCTGGCGGCGGAAGTCGGTCACTTCCTCAGGACGCTCATCGATGAGGAGAACAATCAGGTGGGCATCCTCCTTGTTAATCGCCACCGCATTGGCCACGCCCTGCTGCAGGATCGTCTTACCGGTCCGCGGGGGTGCCACAATCAGGCCGCGCTGGCCAAGGCCGACCGGAGTCAACAGGTCGACTACCCGCATGGCGGTGTTGTCCCATTTCACCTTGGGCTCGGTCTCGAGGATAATCCGTTCGGTTGGATAATAGGGGATGAGGTCCTCAAACGGGGTAACTTCCAAGTTCTCTTCAGGACTCTTGCCCATCAGGGAGACGACCTTGACCACATAGGGACAAGTCTCCTCGTCGGCCTCAATATCCTGCACAAAATCGTTCTCCGGGAAGAGGGCGGAGAGAGCTTCACTAGCCAAATCCTCCTCGACATCCTCGGGGATGGCATCGGTTGCTTCACCCCCGCTTCCAGCCGTCTTCAATTGAGCCAACGCATCCTCTGGCAATGCCTTCCGGCGCGGGTGCAACTGGGCCTCAATGACCGTGCCCGGCTTGATGGCGAACTTCTTCAGGAAGAGACGAGGAAGAAAGGCGCTGGCCGGGCGAATCTGGTAATTATCCGACTGATACACGACAAGCCCGTGCCCATCATCCTGAATGTCGACAATGCCGCGGCAATGAATCGGCTGGTTGCGTTCCATGGCCGCATCAAGAATTGCCTCGATAAGCGACTGGCGGGCTGTCTGGCCCTTTTCAGGCAAGCCATATTCCTTCTGTCCCCACTCCCTTAACTCCAGGAAAGGCTGCTGCAGGAGTTCGTCCAGGTAAAGGGGTTCCTGTTTGGAATCCGTAATGGTGGCAGCCAGATCATCCAGTTTCTCGAGGGTCCGGAAAACCTCCAACCCGGGAAGGTCGCCCCACTCCGCCGCCGGTGCTGCTTCGCGCTTCTGCTTGCGCTGGCGCCGATCCGTATCACGCCCGCGGCGCTTGGGCTGACGCTGCCCCTTCTTTGGCTGGTTCTGTTGATTCTGACCTTTCCTCTGCCCACCCTGCTTGTAGGGCTTCTGCTTGAAATCCCGACTGCGCTGCTGCTTGCGCGGAGCCTTGGTCTCCTCTTCGGCGGCCTTGGCGGGCGCATCAGTCTGCTCCTTTTTGGGTTCAGGGATTGGCTCAGCCGGTTTTGGCTTTCCGCTCAGGTCATCGTCATCGGTGGAGAAAGACTGCGGAACATCCTCGGCGACAGGTGGCGGCTTGGGGACACTGATGGAGGCTTTCTCCTCCGGACCAGCCTCGTCAGCTTTGGACTTGGCCGCCTTCTTGGCTGCCCGCTTGCGGGTGGCCTTTTTGGCTACCCGTTTGCGGGGAACCTTCTTGGCGGGAGTCGCATCGTTGGATTCGGCAACATCCGTCAGGCTGTTGTCATCAAAGGAAAGATCAGATTGCTCGGAACTCATTATAAATGGTGGCGATTGTGGCTATGCACCGCGCAGTCGCTTCATGATCCATTCCACCTGCTCCTTGAGATGTTCCCGGGTGCCGTTGTTGTGGATCACGATGTCAGCCTTTTGCATTTTCTCCTCCAGGCTGAGCTGACGCTTCTTGCGGTTTTCTATGTCAGATTCAGTCATTCCTCTGGCCTTGAGGCGTTTTAACTGCACCTCCGGATAGCTGCCCACACAAATGGTTGTTGAGAAGTGGCCTTGGAGATCCTTTTCGAACAATAAGGGTATTTCGACGATCAGGACCGGGTGCTTCTCATGCAACTCCCGCATCCAATACTCACGGACACGTGGATGAACAAGCGATTCCAAAAGGGCTAAGGCCTTGGAATTATTGAAAACGGTAGCAGCCAGCCGGGCCCTGTCAACCTTTCCTTCATCATCGAGAACGCCCTTTCCAAAGGCCTCGGCGATGGAAGCAATCAACTCTGTATCCGTCTGCAAAAGCTCTCGCACGACGGCATCCGTATCCAGCACGGCCGCTCCCGCCTGGCGGAAAAATTCAAGGACGGTCGACTTACCGCAACCGATTCCCCCTGTCAGTCCAACGTTCATGGATGCATGCTCCGGCACCAACGCGGTGCCATGGACCAAGTTGGTGAAGCTTCCACCCCCGCCCTTCAAGCAAAATCAATCGGGCTCATAAATGATTTGCCCATTGGTGGCTTTTTTTCCATCTTTCCACCACATCAGATGGCTGCTGAATTTACCCTCCATTCCATTCCCACGAACGACCCCAAGGCCGTGACGGAAGCCGTGGCTGAGATAGGCCAGGCCTGCTTTCCGGAGCAAAAGCTGGACCGGATCCGCGCCCTGATGACAGCTGTAGATGATCTTTACCAGGGAAAGATTCATCCTTATCAGGCCAGCGACATGGCCTATCACGACTTCGAGCATACCCTTCAGGTCACCTTGTGCTGGGCCCGCATGTTCAAGGCGCTCAAGGAGCACAAGCCGGAGTACCCGGTCGTTTATGCGGACTTTCTGCTCGGTATTGCCGCCTGCCTTTTGCACGACACCGGCTATCTCAAGGAAAAGGATGATCCCACCGGCACCGGGGCCAAGTACGTCCTCATCCACGAACATCGCAGTTGTCAGATTTCCAGGCGCTTCCTGATGCGCCAGGAATGGCCGGACTCCGCCATATCGGTCGTCCAGCGCTTGATTGCCTCAACCGGTCCACGGGCGGTCATTGACGGCATTCCCTTTATCACGCCCACCGAAAAGACACTGGCCCAGATGCTGGCTACAGCGGATTTCCTGGCCCAGATGTCCGATCCCGCCTACCTCGACAAACTGCCTTCCCTTTTTGAGGAATTCGAGGAATTTGATCGTCTCCGCGGCCTCAGCAATACGGAGCGGCCTTTCCCCAACCTCGATACCCTTGTCTCCAGCACGCCCCAGTTCTGGTACCAGTTTGTCCTGCCTCGCCTGAAAGGGGATTACAATAGCGTCTACCGCCTCCTCAACAATCCCTTTCCGGATGGCGAAAACATCTATTTAAAGCAGGCCGAGGCGAACATCGATGCCCTGCAGCCCAAAGCGGAAGCAGAGGACAAGGGCCAGGAATGAGGAAGTTTGTTTCCATTGCCGCCTGCCTGGTCCTCTTCGGCTGCACCACCGGGCCGACCTTTTTTTCAGAAAGCTACCTCGCCAACATGGCCGCGGTGGAGTTTTCCAAGCTGAAGGAGCAGATGCCGATCTCCGATGATCGGGAAGGTACGGCCATGGTCAACCGGGTCAGCTTGCGCATTGCTGAGGCTCTCGGACCGGATATGCCCGAGGCCGAGTGGGAATTCATCCTTTTTGAAGATGAGTCTGCCAATGCCTTTGCCATGCCGGGTGGTAAAATCGCCGTCTTTACGGGCCTTCTGGAACACGTCGATTCGGATGACGAACTGGCGGCGGTCATCGGGCATGAAATTGCCCATGTCCAGCTGCAGCACGCCAACCAGCGGATGTCGGCCGAGGTCATTCGCGGGCTTGGGGCTGTCGCGGCGGTTGTCGTGACCGACGACATGGACTCTTCGGACCGGAACATGATTTTGGCCGCTTACGGGATCGGGTCACAAGTTGGCGTTATCCTCCCCTACAGCCGACATCACGAGTCGCAATCCGATCGCCTGGGCCTGATGATTGCCGCGCGGGCCGGCTTTGACCCCCGGGCAGCGATTACTTTCTGGGAGAAAATGGGCCAGGCCAATCCGGCCCGGATGCCCGAGTTTCTCTCCACTCACCCCAGCAGCGAGACTCGCATCCGGGAACTGCAGGAAGCCATGCCGGACGCGCTGGCGGTGTACAAGGCGGGTCTAAATCCATAAAAACCCTGCCTCTATCGGGGCTCGGGGTATGTTTTGCGTTGACGAGGAGGGGCCAAAACCAACAGATACTCAGGCTCCATGAGCGTGCTCTTGCTCACGATATTCCTCAGCCTTTTACTAGTCACCCTCTTTATTGCCCTCTTTATCGGGGAGCGGCGCAAGAAGGGCTTTGGAAGTTCCGAGCAGGATGCCCTGCTTCCCTTCGGGGATGAAGACCCTCGTGGCGACTAATAACCAAAAATGTGCAGTATGAGTTCTTCCAATATTTCCAGGAAGGTCATCGAGTATGATGACCACTATGTAAGGCTGTTTACACTGGCCGGTATCATCTGGGGCGCCGTCGGCATGGTGGCCGGTCTCTTCATCGCGCTTCAACTGAACTTCTCGTTCCTCAATTTCCAGATGGAATGGCTTAGTTTCGGTCGCTTGCGGCCGCTGCACACCAATGCGACCATCTTCGCCTTTGTCGGCAACATGATGTTCGCCGGAGTCTACCATTCCACCCAGCGGCTCTGCAAGACGCGTACCGCCAGCGATCTGCTGACCGCCATCCACTTCTGGGGCTGGCAATTCATCATTGTCTGTGCGGCGATAACCCTGCCCCTCGGCCTGAGCCAGGCCAAGGAATACGCGGAGCTCATCTGGCCCATCGATATCCTCGTAGCCGTTGTCTGGGTCATTTTTGGAATAAACTTCTTCTGGACCCTCGCCCGCCGCAATGAGCCCACCCTCTACGTAGCCATCTGGTTCTACATCGCGACCATTGTCACGGTGGCGATGCTCTACGTGGTCAACAATATCTCCATCCCGACGGCCCTGGTACACAGCTACCCGATCTTCGGAGGGGTCAAGGACGCCCTTGTCCAGTGGTGGTACGGCCACAACGCCGTGGCTTTCTTCCTGACCACCCCGATCCTCGGGATCATGTACTACTACATCCCGAAAGTGGCCAACCGGCCGGTCTACAGTTACCGGTTGAGTGTGGTTCACTTCTGGTCGCTGGTTTTCATCTACATCTGGGCCGGCCCACACCACCTCCTCAACACCGCCCTGCCCCACTGGCTGCAGGCCCTGGGGATGCTCTTCTCATTGATGCTCTGGGCCCCCAGTTGGGGCGGAATGCTCAACGGTCTCCTGACCTTACGTGGGGCCTGGGACCAGATCCGGCGGGATCCAGTCCTCAAGTTCTTTGCCGCCGGGGTCACCTTCTACGGGATGGCCACTTTCGAGGGGCCGCTGCTCTCCATCCGGGCGGTCAATTACCTCAGCCACTACAGTGACTGGACCATCGGGCACGTCCACTCGGGCACCCTTGGCTGGAATGGTTTCATGGCCGCCGCCTTGTTTTATTACCTGGTCCCGCGTCTCTGGAAGACCAAACTCTACTCGGAATCGCTGGCCAACATGCACTTCTGGCTCGGTTTTGTCGGAATTCTCCTCTACGTGGCCTCCATGTGGGCCAGTGGCATCACCCAGGGCCTGATGCTCAACGCAACAGTCGAAAACGGGACGGTCCTCCGCTATCCCGATTTTGTCGAGACACTGAATTCCATCCGTCCCCTGATGCTCGCCCGTGCCTTTGGCGGCGGCCTCTATGTGGTTGGGTGGGTCCTCCTCATTTATAATATTTTCCGCTCCATCGCCGGCAAGGAAACCGTCAACGGGACCATTACTGTCGAGGTCGAGGACATCGAGGAAACAAGGGAACTCGAAGGCACCATCAGCCTCCCAGACACATTCTTCAATTTCCCCATGTTCTACTCGGTCGCCGTGATCCTCGGCATGTGCCTCTGGTTCTTCGGGGGCGGCCTCATCATGCTGGCTGGTGTCAGCATGACGATTTTCTTTTCCCTCATCGCCATCGTCCACTTCCAGGCCACCAGCGCCAAGTGGAGCGACTGGTATGAGAGGCTGATCGGCAACTGGGCTCCCTTTACCATCCTTGTGTTTATCTCTGCAGCCATCGGGGGCATGATCCAGATCATCCCCACCCTTGTGGTGCAGAACGCCGAAAATATCGAGGGCCGGGTCCAGGTTCCCTACACGCCGCTGGAGCTGGCCGGACGCGACATCTATATCTCCGAAGGATGCTTCAATTGCCATAGCCAGATGATCCGCACCATCAAGCCGGATGTCCTCCGCTACGGCGATTATTCACGCCTCGGTGAATCGATCTATGACCATCCCTTCCAATGGGGATCCAAGCGAACCGGACCGGACCTTGCCCGGGAAGGTGGAAAACGGCCCAATGTCTGGCACTATGACCATATGGAGGAGCCGAAGAAGATTTCCCCCGGCTCGAACATGCCACCTTATCCATGGCTGCTCGAAAAGACGGTTGATTTCAGCAAGCTGCCCGGCAAAATCGCCGCCATGCGCCTGCTGGGCGTGCCCTATCCGGAATGGACGGACGAGGAGATCATCGAGAATGCAGAGGCCCAGGCCGCCGTCATTGTTGCCGATCTGGAGTCCAACTACCGCGCCACGGAAACGGACCGGCAGATCATCGCCCTCATCGCCTACCTGCAGAAACTGGGCATATCGGAAACCGCAACCGAGGCCGTGGCCCGAGTCGAAGCAGCCCAATAGGTCAATTGACGTTTAACCGAATCGATGTTCAAGAGAGTCCAATTCGAGGAATGGCAGGCGATTATCACAACCGTCGCCTTCTTCATATTCTTCAGCGCCTTTCTTTTCGTTTGCTGGCGCGCCCTGCGCATGAGCAAGCATGAGCGCAACCACCTTTCCAACCTTCCACTAGAGTCCGAAAACAACCCGGAAGCGACCAGCCATGAGCGATCCCAATAAGAAATACGACGATAAGCTCCGTCCCCACGTTTACGACGGAATCCAGGAATATGACAACCACCTGCCAAACTGGTGGCTATGGTCCTTTTACGGTGCCATCATCTTTTCCGTGATCTACTGGTTTTCCTTCTACGACGCGGAGATCATGAAGTCTGACACTGATATCGTCGATGCCCAGATGGCGGAGGTGGAAGAGATCCGCTTGGCGGCAATCGGGGATATTAATAGTGATGCCCTCTGGCAGATGAGCCGCAATCCGGGTTTTGTTGAGTCCGGCCAGGTAATTTACATGGAGAAGTGCGCTGCCTGCCATGGTCCCGACCTCAAGGCCGGCGGTGGCCTGGCCGGGGTTAACCTGGTCGATGCCGAATGGATATGGGGCAACCAACCGATGAGTATTTATGAAGTGGTGACAAACGGTTCCCCCGACAAGACCAAGGGCATGCAGTCCTGGGTCGCGGAGCTGGGTCCGAAAAAAGTCAGCCAGGTGGTGGCATATGTCTTGAGCTATCACACTGAGGAGGATATGGCTGAAGCAACAACCCTGAACACACCGGTGGGCCTCTAGGGCCTGCCTGCCGCAGCCGCGGCACTTGCCACGATGGCCCAGCCAAAAAAACCCAGTCTCGACTCTGTCACCTCGATCAACGAGGACGGATCCCGTTTTATCATCCACCCGGCCGACGCCCACGGGAACTTCAAGCGCTGGCGGCGTCTCACCGCCCTGCTGCTCATCGGGATTTATATCCTCCTGCCATGGGTTCCGATCAACGGCTATCCGGCGATATTCCTCGATGTCATTGAGCGTCGTTTCCACCTCTTTGGATTCACCCTGGCCGCCCAGGACATGTGGCTGCTCTTCTTCCTCGTATCCGGGGTCGCCTTCACCCTGTTCTATATAACCGCCTTCCTCGGTCGCATCTGGTGTGGCTGGGCCTGCCCGCAGACGGTCTTCCTGGAGCATGTCTACCGGCGCATCGAGCGCTGGATCGAGGGGGACGCCCCCAAGCGGCGTCAGCTCGATGCTGCCCCATGGGATGGAACCAAGCTTTGGAAGCGGATTCTCAAGCATTCCCTCTTCATGATCATCTCGGGACTGATTGCCCACATGTTCCTGGCCTATTTTATTTCCATTCCCCAGCTCTGGCAATGGATGCACGAGGCCCCGACGGAACACTGGGGGGCTTTTGTCTTCGTCTTTGTGGCTACCCTTGCCATCTATCTCAATTACACCTGGTTCCGCGAGCAGCTCTGCATCGTCATCTGCCCCTACGGACGTTTTCAGTCCGCCCTCATTGATGACGACACCCTCAATGTGGCTTACGATTACCAGCGCGGGAATCCGCCCGGCCACGTCAAGGATCAGGAGGCGGGCGACTGCATCGATTGCAAGCGCTGCGTGCAGGTTTGCCCGACCGGAATTGACATCCGCCAGGGCCTGCAACTGGAGTGCATCGGCTGTGCCGCCTGCATGGATGCCTGCGACGAAATCATGGACAAGGTGGAGCGGCCGCGCGGCCTTATCCGCTATGCTTCCGATCGCAGCCTCGAGGGACATGCCACCCGCTGGATCCGTCCCAGGACAATCCTCTACACGGGTCTCCTCTTTCTCGGAATCGCGGTTGCCGGATTTGCCCTGACCTCGGTGGAGAATGTCGTCGCCATGACTACCCGGATGCCGGGCGCTCCCTTCTATGTGACGGACACCCATGTCCGCAACCAGTTCCAGATACGGGTGGTCAACAAGGCCACCGTCGACACTACCTTCAACGTCATGGTCCAGGCCAGTGGTCTGACCGTTCCCGTTGAGACCTCCGGTTTCGAGAACGGGGTCACCGTCACCCCGATGGACGAACGCAACGGGACCTTTGTGGTCCAGGTTCCCCGGGAGTCCTTCGAGGGTTCGTTTCCCTTCTTGATCGAAATCGAGGCGGAACCGGGAGGTGCCCGCATTGTCCGGGAAGTGGAGTTCCTTGGTCCCGATCCACGCCTTCTCAAGGGCGATTGATTCAGAACCGTGAGCCAGGCAGATCAGGCGAAACCGAAAAAGCGCAGCCGCAGCCTCTGGCTGTGGGTCATCCTGGCATTCCTTGTCCTGGCCGTGGCATGGACCACCCTGATTGTCATTGCGGCCAACAATCAACCGGAGTTGATTGAAATCGAGACGCCTTAGGGCTTAATCTAGAAACATGTCTGCCCATCTCATATTCCTGTTCCTCTTCCAGAGTGGCCTCGCCTTTGCCTTCAGCTACTTCATTACCCGGATTCTCCTGGGCGGGAACGAGGGAGGCTCCCGTGAGAGCATGCTGACCGGAATCCGGAAAATCCGCCTTATTGTCGCCGCCTTCACGGTCATCCTGCCCCTGGCCATGTTTTTCGCCTACATGAAGAGCCTGCCCGAGGGTGCGTCCCTCTCCCTGGCCGTCTGGCCGGCGGTATGGATCTTCATGATCCTGGCCGCGGTTATCCTTGCCCTCAGCCTGGCTATGCGGAGCAAGCCTGCCGGACCCAGCGAGCCATGATCGACACCTCCCTGATAACGGGTCCCTGGCCGGCATTTGTCGCCGGCTTGGTGACCAGCCTGCATTGTGCGGGGATGTGCGGCCCGCTGGCCTGTTACCTATCCCCGCAGCCGGGATCCGGGACTTCCTTCACGACTGTCACCAGCCTCTACCAGGCCGGTCGTCTCCTTTCCTACACCCTGGTTGGAATCCTTGCCGGCGGACTGGGTATGGTGGCCCTCGGCTGGGTGGATATCTACCAGCATTCCCTCTCCCGCTTCCTGCCCTGGGTATTGGTTGTCTTCTTCCTCCTTGTTGCCTTGCGGGCGGACAAGTACTTCCGCAAGCCGGCCTTCCTGAGCGCCGCCCTTGGGCGCTGGCAACGCAAGGCCCACAAGCTGCCACGACCGGCTGCCGGGCTGGCAATTGGTCTCCTGACCCCGCTACTTCCCTGCGGGCCCCTCTATGCCGTATTCGGCCTTGCCCTGATGACCCAGTCCCCCGCCCGCGGGGGTGAGTTTCTCCTCCTTTTCGGCCTCGGGACATTACCCCTTCTGTGGGTAGTTCAGGCAGCTTTCAACCGCTGGCAATCCGCCATTACCCCTGTAGCGATTTCCCGGATACAGCGCGGCCTGGCCCTGGTGGTGGCGATTATCCTCGGGATTCGCCTCTACCTTTTTGAAACCGGCCAGCACGGCCTTTTCTGCGGGAGCTGATGGAGAAGGCTGCCTCCTACAAGCCCTGCATTCACTGCGGGACTCCCTTCTCGACCGTGGTCAGGCAGGATTCGGAATTTTGCTGCAATGGATGCGAGTATGTCTACCGCCTGATCAAGGAATCCGGCCTGGATCAATATTACGACCTGCGCGACCGGCGCATCAATCCCGTCCAGGCCTCAGCCCTGCAGCCGCGTGACTACACCTGGCTGGAAACCCGGGTCGCTTCCGTTGAAGCGGGGGCGAAGGGGACAGCCGGTACGGTCCTTGATCTGGAAGGCATCTCCTGCATTGGCTGTGTGTGGCTGATTGAGAAAGTCTTCCGGGATCAACCCGGTGCCGTCCGCATCGAGATAAACACCCAATACGGGCAAGTCCGGCTGCAATGGCGGCCGGGCGTTTTCAACGTGGTCGACTTTGCCCGGGAGATCCAACAGTTCGGCTATGTGCTGGGGCCGCCAGGCGAACGCCCGCAGGAAGAGAGCCGGCGCCTGGTCGGGAAAATTGGCCTCAGTGGGGCCTTTGCCCTTAACGCGATGCTCTTCACCCTGCCCCGCTACCTTGGCATGGAGCCGGACTTTTCCCTGGCCCCGGTGTTTGAACTGCTGAGCCTGCTCTTTGCCACATTGGCACTGCTGGCCGGAGGGAGCTACTTCATAAAACGAGGGGTACAGGGTATCTTTCAGGGCGTACTCCACATCGACTTCCCCATCGCCCTGGGAATTGTCATTGCCTGGGCCGGATCAGTCATGGGCTGGATTCTCGGGGACGCCCGTTTCCTTTACTTCGATTTTGTCGCCATCTTCATTTTTCTCATGCTCATCGGCAGATGGGTCCAGGAACGGACCCTGGAGCGCAACCGCAACCAGCTGCTGAGCAGGAACAAGGCCCCCCAGGAAGTCCACCTGGTGGGTGATGACCTGCAGTCGGAAAAGAATGTCGCCCTGGAAGCGCTACGGGCCGGAGAACGCTTTCGTGTCCTGCCGGGAGAAGTAGTCCCCGTGCTGGCTGAACTGGAATCGAACAAGGCCGCCTTCTCCCTGGAGTGGATCAACGGTGAATCAGACATGCGAACCCTTGAAGGCGGCCACTACGTCCCCTCTGGGGCCCAGAATATCGGGATGGAGCCCATTCTCCTGAAAGCCCGGCAACCCTGGGCTGATTCCCTTCTGTCGCGTCTTCTGGAGGCACATCCGGACGAGCAGCGAAATCCTTTCCTGGAGAAAGTCCTCAAGCGTTACCTGGTTGCCGTTCTGGTCATCGCGGCTGCCGGTGGCCTTGGTTGGACCCTACTGGCGGGGCAGCCCTTGACGGCCCTCCAGGTCATGCTCTCAATCCTCATTGTCTCCTGTCCCTGTGCCCTTGGTGTGGCTTGGCCCCTGGCCCAGGAGCGGGCTATCCTGCAGCTGCGCCGCTCGGGGATATTTGCCCGTTCGCCACTGCTCTTCACCCGATTGGCCGGGATCCGGCAAGTGGTCTTTGACAAGACCGGGACCCTGACCCTGGAAGCCCCGCAGCTATCCAACCCGGGGACGCTGCAGGAATTGCACCCACTGGACCAGTCCGTCCTCAGGGAAATGGTCAAAAGCTCCCTCCATCCAGTCAGCCGGGCACTGCGGGAGGCCTTCCTGCAGGTTCCCATGGAGCACGTCTCCCTGCCGGAGGACCTAAACATTTCCGAGGATGTCGGCATGGGCCTGATAGCGAGGACTGAGGGTGCCTTTTGGACCTTGGGTCGTCCGGGGTGGAAGGCTCCGGAGGGTGAGGACCTCTCCCATGCCGGCGACTGCGCTTTCCGCAAGGACGGATCGCTGATGGCAGGTTTGAGGTTCGGTGAAGCGCTGCGGGAAGATGCCCGCGATAGTGTCGCCTGGCTGAGGAAACACTTCTCTGTGACTATCCTCTCGGGGGATCGTCTCGAAAAGGTCAGGGCCATGGCGCAACAGTTGGAGCTGCCCGGGGAGGCAGCAGTGGGTGAGCAATCCCCTGAGGAAAAAGCCCGGTTTGTCGAGGCCATGGCCGGCGAAGCCCTCTATGTGGGAGACGGGGCCAATGACGCCCTCGCTTTTTCCAAGGCTGCCGTCCGTGGGACGCCAGCCACGCCTCACGGCCTCCTGCAGGACAAGGCGGACTTCTACTTTACCGGTCGCAGCCTTGCCGGGCTGCTTGAATTGTTTCGCGTTCGCGTTTTGCGTCAGCGCGCAATCCGGCTGGCCTTCGGGTTTGCTGTCGCTTACAACATAGCGGTTGTACTGGTGGCGCTGGCCGGTCACATGCACCCGTTGCTGGCCGCCATCCTCATGCCCCTCAGTTCCCTGACCACCATCACACTTGTAGCGGCAATTTATCGGCAGGGTGAAAAGGCGGGTTCAGGCTTGAACAGTTGATGGGCTTCTCCAAATCTCAGGAACGTGCCAGACGCTGTTGAGAGATTCCGAAAATTGACCGGAAGAAAGGGAGGCAAGCCACTGAGGAAGAAAAAGGTGCGCCCTCCCATTCCAGGACGGGAGAACGCCTTGGTTGGGCTGATCCTCCTGAACGTCCTCTGGCTCTGTTTTGCCCTTGGAGGAGTTCGTCTCTGGGGGGAGTCGACGGCGCTGCTCTTGTCCCTGGGCACCCTCTTTCTATTGCCGAAGTGGAACACGGGGGAGATTGAAGGTAGCCGCAGTCCCGTGTTCCGGTTGCTCTACTCGCCCCTGTTCCTTTGTGGCCTGGCCCTTTACGTCTATTTTTTCATCCAGTCATGGAACCTTGCCTGGTACTGGACTGTGGAAAATGGCCGGCCCCAGGTGATTTCCCGGCAACCCCTTGTCGACTGGCTGCCAACGGGAATTTCCTCTCCCCTTGAGGAAAGCAATCCGCTGAGGGCGATGCTTTTCTACACCATTCCCTGGATTACCTGCAGCAGTGCATGGGTCGGCTTGAACACCCGCCGGTCCGTCACCCGCCTGCTCAACGGACTCGCCCTCATCGGGGTGGCTTTCGCGGTCCTGGCACTCCACCAGCACTTTACCGGCAAGGAACGCATTCTCGGCCTGTTCCCCACGGTACCCTCAAAGTTGACACGGGAAATTCCCTTCTGGGGCACCCTCATCAACGAGAACCACGCCGCTTTCTTCCTTATCATCGCGACCGGACTGTGCCTTGGCCTATTCCTTTCCGGTTGGCACCGCGACTTGCGCCGTTTCAAGCGCAGCGGAGGCATCTGGCTGCTCTATCTCGGCTTTGCCATGGTAACGACCTTTTCCGTCCTCCTGGCCCAGGCCCGGGGGGCCATCGGTTTTCTGGTCTTGCTTTGGCTGGTCTTTTTCATCCTCTGCAGCATTTTCTTCATTCGTCGATTCGGGCTTGTCGGCTTTGCCTTTCCCGGGGTGTTCCTCCTTATCGTGGTCTTCACCGGTGTCAGTTTCATTATCAATCCAGATGTATTCGAGCGGCAAAAGGAGGAGTGGATCCGGACCTTTGATCTGGTCGAGAATCCAGAACTTGAGGCGAGGTATTACATGATGCTCATTACCAGCGACCTCATTGCCGAAAAGCCTTGGTACGGCCATGGCGCCGGCAGTTGGCGCTATGTCCACTTGCAACACCTGGATAAGTATCCGGAGTTCCGGACCAAGCGGGTGAAGTGGCTACCTAATGAATTTACCGGCAAGAGGGAAAGACGGACTATCACCACCTGGTATAAGAATGCTCATGTCGACTTGATGGAGTATATCGTCGACTGGGGAATCATTGGATGCCTCTTCCCCCTTTTCGCGGGGCTTTGGCTGCTTTACCGTGGCCTGCGGGCGCACCGGGGGTGGGACCTCGGTCTTGGAATGATGCTGGCCACGGTTTTTGTCATTTTTATGGGAGCGACGGTTGAATTCCATTTGCGGATACCCCTGGTGATCCTCGTCTGGTGTCTCCTTTTTACCCTGACAATCAAGCTTGCCGAGTTGCAGGATCCCGCCTGATGCCCGTTAATGCTTTGCTTCCTCCCGCATGAACTGGTCTCCTATCGATTTCAAGAACGAGCTCAATGATGAGCAATACGCCGCCGTGACCGCCGAACCAGGGCCCGCCTTGGTGCTGGCCGGTGCAGGCTCAGGTAAAACCCGTACCCTGACCTACCGCGTCGCCTGGCTGCTTCTGGAAAAGGGCTTGTCTCCCGATCAGCTCTTGTTGCTGACCTTCACCAACAAGGCCGCCCGGGAAATGATTGAGCGGGTCCAGCAGCTGACCGGCCTTGGCCAGACGCCCCGCTGGAGCGGGACCTTCCATTCCATCGGGGGCCGCATCCTCCGCCGTCATGGTCATCACATCGGACTTTCCCCAAGCTACACCATCATGGACCAGTCGGATTCCGAGTCCCTCATGACGACTGTCATCAAGGAATCGGACAAGGCCTTCCTGAAAAACAAGGAACATCCCAAGGCCAAGGTCATTCACAGCCTGCTCTCCTACGCCCGAAACACCCAGGAACCCTTTGAGGAAATCTTCATGCAGCGCTATCCCTGGCATGAGCGAATTGCCGCCCAGGTGAACGGGTTCGTAAAGCTCTACGATACCGCCAAGCGGGAGCAGCAGGTGTGCGACTATGACGACCTGCTCGTGCTCTGGCTGCGCCTGCTGGAGGAATTCAAGGAAGTGCGGGAAGGCTGCCAACGTCACTTTCCCTTCATCCTCGTCGACGAGTACCAAGATACCAACATTATCCAGGCGAATATCATCGATGCCATCGGGGCCAGCCACAACATCATGGCCGTCGGCGACGATGCCCAATGCATCTACACCTGGCGAGGTGCCCAGTATGAAAACATCCGCAGCTTTCCCGAACGCCACCCGGGCACACGTATCTATAAAATCCTGACAAACTACCGCAGCACGCCACCGATCCTCGAACTGGCCAACAACGTTCTGGCCATGCAACCGGGCGATGCCGGCTACCCCAAGGAACTGGTGGCCAACCGCAAGGGGAACGTAAAACCCTACGTTGTCCCTCTGGTTGACACGCGCGCCCAGGCACAGTTCCTGGTCTCCCGGATTGAGGGACTCTATGACGAGGGGGTTTCGCTTTCCGACATCGCCATCCTCTACCGGGCCCATTACCAGGCCCTTGACGCGCAACTGGAGTTCACCCGGCGAGGTATTCCTTTTATCATTACAAGCGGACTGAAGTTTTTCGAGCAGGCCCACATCAAGGACTTCGTGGCCCAGCTTCGCATCCTTGCCAATCCGGATGATTCACCGGCCTTCGAGCGGCTCCTTTGTCTCCTGCCTAAGGTCGGGCCAGCGACTGTCCGCAAGTGCCGCGACGCCGTTGGCAAGGCCCTGGCCAAGCAACTCAAGGACCACCAGGCCACGGGGGACCTGTTCCAGGACGGCCCGGTTAATGATCCCGACTTCTTTACAGCGCTCGCAGCGGATGAGGTGGCGATGAAGATTCCAGCCGACGCCCGGGAGGATTTCAAGAGTCTCGCGGCTACTTTCCTCGAGGTTCGCCCCCTCTTGAATAAGGAGGAAGCCGTACCCCCATCACGGATTGTCGAGCAGGTTATGGACGGCTGGTACGGCGACTACATCCGCAATGTCTATCCAGACTGGGAAAACCGGCAGGAGGACCTGCAGTCGATTATCAATTTCGCCTCCCGCTTTGACACCATGGCCGAATTGCTGGCCCAGCTGGTCCTGATGAATTCGGAGACCTCCGACAAGCAGATCGAGCCGGCCGACAACGCGGTCCGGATGTCAACCATCCACCAGGCGAAGGGACTGGAGTACCCTGTTGTCTTCCTCATCTCCAGCGCGGATGAATGGCTGCCCATCCGGCGGGCCATCGAGGAAGGCGATATTGATGAAGAACGGCGGCTCTTTTACGTCGCCATCACCCGGGCCATGAACGAGCTCTACATCTCCTTCCCGATGATGCACATGGTCCGCGGAGGGGGTGTCCAACGGCTCATGCCGAGCCGCTTCCTTCAGGAAATCCCGAAGGAAAACTACGAGAAGCTCTCCTTCCGCTCGGCCTGGTGAGCCTGGCTAGACCTCGAAATCATCCACTTCCCGGTAGGCCTTGATGAGGCGGCGCTCGCCCGCCGCACCCTCCTGGCTGATGCCGTGTTCCATGCCGATAATCCCGGTGTAGCCCTTGGAATGGATATGCTTGAAGACGTTGAGGTAATTGATCTCACCCGTGGTCGGTTCCTTGCGTCCGGGATTGTCTCCCACCTGGAAGTAGGCGATTTCGTCCCAAGCGCGGTCGATGTTGGGAATAAGGTTCCCTTCGGTGATCTGCTGGTGATAGAGGTCGTTGAGAATCTTGCAGGCCGGGCTGCCGACGGCCTTGCAAATCTCATAAGCTTGGGGGATGCGGGTCAGGAAGAGTCCCGGATGATTCATATGGTTGAGCGGCTCAAGGACCATCACCAGGCCGGCCTTTTCAAAGATCTCCGCACAGAACTTCAGGTGGTCGACTACGTTGGCGGTCTGGTAACCCTCTTCCAGAGACGGGTCCCATGCCCCCGGCACGACCGTGGACCACTTGGCATTGACCCGCTTGGCGGTTTCCACGGCTTCGGTGAAGCGCTTCTGCAACATTTCGCGGATACCGGCCTTGTCCCGCTTGACCCGGCCCCGCTCATTGAGCATTCCGTTCCCGGCCATGGTCGGGTTCTTGAAATCCCCATAGGTCACAAAGACCCCCATCGTCATGCCGAGGCGCTCCAGTTCCTTGCCGATGCGAACCTGGTCCGCAACCGGGCGATTCATCATCTGGTTGTCTTCAATGGCCCGGAATCCCTGGTCGTGCATGAAGCGGAGTTGATCGACGGGATCCTCTCCACCGAGGTTCTTGAAATGCCGGAATCCCGGGGCGTAGTTCAATTTAAAGGGAGTACTCATATCCTTGTTGGGTTGTCCTGAGACAGATTGACCGGAAATGCCGAGAGCAGCACCTGCCAGCAGTCCTGATTTTGTGAAGTCGCGACGGTTCATGGAATGGATTTATGATCAGGAAACCACCAACTGGCAATTATTTAGCTGATCCGGCGATGGGCTATTCCCCATCCCCTGCCTTGACGACCTCCGGGGAATGGGAAATGATAAGGTTCATGCAGCGGTTCACCTATCTATTGGCCTTTATTCTTCTGCCACTGGTGCAGCTTCCCGGGATGGCAATTACCTCCGCCTACAGCCGTTACTATGAGGACGGCGAGATCCGGCCCATCGGACAGTATTTCGGGGCCAAGCTAACCGGGCAGGGCTTCCGCACCGTTACAGCCAGCCAACCGGACCAGCCGGCCGGACAATACTTCATCGCCAAACTTGAGGAGGCGGGCAACGCCGGTGTGGTCAAGGCGCGCATGGCCTACTTCATTTCCGACCGCAAGGAAGCGGAAACCTTTGAATGGGATTTGTCGGGTGAGGACCTCCGGGGATGGCTCTATCTAGGCCTGACCGGCGCGGATTGGCCATCGGAGGATATCCAGCCACTGGCCTGGAAAATCGAGCTCCTCGACGGGAGCGGTAGGCTTCTCGTCGAGTGGAAAAGTTTCCTTTGGGAAATGCCGTGAGCGGGACCTCTTGGGGAATCCTTCCCGGCCCACCGTCCTTTGACCCGCGCACCCTTGCTGAAACCCTGATCGGTGGTCAGGCTTTCCGGTGGTATCATGAACCGGACAGCGATACCTGGATCGGTGTCTGGGACAGCAATGTCATCCGCCTGAGGCTGGAGGCGCAGGGACAGGTAGCGGTTCGGTCGCTAACCAAGACATCCCCGGAAGAGGTCTGCCATTACCTGGGCACGGATCGCCTGGAATCACTGATCGCAACCCTGCCCTGCAACGCGGATCCAGTCCTGGACAACCTTCGCCGTCGCTGGTCCGGCCTGAGCATCCTGCGCCAGCCGCCGGGAGAAGCCCTGCTGGCCTTTATCTGCAGCTCCAACAAGCAGATCCTGCAAATCCGGAGCATGTTGCATCAGCTGAGTGTCCGCTTCGGGGATCCGATCGAAGGAACAGCCTTCAACAGCCTGCCAACATGGGAGCGGCTGGCGCAAATAGAGGAGGAGGCCTTACGGTCCTGCGCCCTTGGTTACCGGGCACGGCATGTCGCCGGGACGGCTGCCTTCCTGTCGGAGCATCCCGGTTACCTTCAGTCCATCCATCCGCTCCCGCTGGAGGAAGCCCGTTCCGCCCTGCTCAAGCTGTCCGGGGTCGGGCCCAAGGTGGCTGACTGCATCCTCCTCTTTGGCTACGGCCGCATGGAGGCCTTTCCGGTGGATACCTGGATTGCCAGGTTGATGGTAGAGCACTATCCGGAGCTGGCGGGTTGGAAACGGGAGCAGGTTGCCACCTTTGCCCGGTTGCACTTTGGACAGGCGGCCGGCCTCGCTCAACAATGGCTCTTTGCCGAACGCAACAAGGACTTGCCAATTCGCTACAGCCAATACCAAATTCCCCGTGATGCTGATTAAGCCCAACGACCGCATCCTCTTCCAGGGGGACAGTATAACCGATTGCCTGCGCGATCAATCCGACCCCGCCTCGCTTGGCGAAGGTTATGTCAAGATGACCGCCGGCTTCCTCGCCGCCCTGCATCCGGAACTGGCACCTGTCTGCCTCAACCGGGGTATTTCCGGGCACCGGGCCAAGGATCTTGTTGCAAGGTGGAAGGCCGATTGCCTCGACCTGCAACCGGATGTCCTCTCCCTCATGATTGGCATCAACGATACCTGGCGTCGCTACGATTCCAATGATCCCACTTCCACGGAAGAATACGCCGGCCATTACCATTACCTCCTGGAACAGGCCCGGACCGCGAATCCCGAACTGAGGATTGTGCTCATGGAGCCCTTTGTCCTGCCAGTTCCGGAAGACCGCAAAGCCTGGCGCGAGGACCTCGAACCGCGGATAGAAGTGGTCCATGAATTGACCCGGGAATTCGGAGCCACCTTGGTTCGACTGGACAAGTTGCTCAATGAAGCCTGCCAGGTCCAGCCCCCCGCCTACTGGGCCGAAGACGGCGTCCACCCGAGCCTCCAGGGACATGCCCTCATTGCCCGGCATTGGCTGGAGGCCGTCGGGGCACTGTAGAATAAAACCCCAATTTCGTCACCTGCCCCACCTATAAAGGACACGGCAAATAACGGTTTCCCAGCCGGTCGGGTTGTCGCCCATCCAGGCAGGAGGAATCTTGGTTTGGATTGCGATTTATGGTGCCGGGGTCGCTGCGAGGGCAGCATCAGCTGTCACCAATCCGGAACCGTTGGCATCATCCCCCCAGCAGATTTCCACTACAGACCCATCTGGTTGCAGGATTTCCCGGCAACCGGCCGGAATGGCAATGGCCGTGCTTTTGAGAATGGATTCAATCTGTGCCTGAGTAAGGTTTGGATTCTTCTGCAACATCAGGGCAACCACACCGGCGACATGCGGGCTGGCCATACTCGTCCCACCAAGAAAGTAGAAGGTCGGTTCATTGCTGCTGTTCAGTTTGTAAGGGCCAACGACCCAGGATCCGGGAGCGGCAACATCAAGTTCCTGACCATCCAGTTCCCGACTGGAAAAGTCCGTGATGTAATACAAGTCGGGATTGTTAGGCTCTCCGTCATCAAGATTCAGCCACCAGGAAAAGTTACCCTCCGGGAACCATTCTCCGGTCCAGCCAGTTGCAGCTACGGAAATGACCGGAGCGTATCCACCTGGATAACCCATGCCGGCTTCCCCGGCATTGCCGGCTGCGGCAACGATAATCACCCCGGCATCAAGCGCATAATCAAGAGCGGCTTGCTCCACAGCATCGAGAATGGAACCTCCAAGTGACATGTTGATGACCACCGGATAATCAGCCAGCGGGCCCATCTTCAGCTCCGCCACATAGACAATTCCCCTTGCCACCGTCGAAGACCAGCCGGAACCGTTTTGGTTGAGTGTCTTGACCGGAATTACCGTGGCCAGAGGCGCTACGCCGGCGACCGGTGTTCCTCGCAGATTATATCCAAGGATAGTGCTGGTAACATGGGTACCATGTGAACTCTGGTCATGTTCCCATTTGTTTGGTTGTGAGGGAGTGGCTGATGTGGGAAAAGGTCCTCCGGTGAAGGAGCGCGCATATTCGTCCGCAATCCGTTCCTCGGGGAAAAATTGGGTCCAAATGTCCTTAAGGCCCGTATCCAGCACTGCCACGTAAACGCCAGCCCCTGTTTCCTGGACGGAGCGTGAGAGAGGGCCACTGGCCGTATCCATGACATTGATAACATCCATGTTCCATGTAGGCAGTCCAACCAGAAAGTCTTCCACAGGGACGGTATCAATCGGAGCTCCGTACCGTTCTGCATCGGGATTTGCTGCCGCGACGAATGGCAGGTTCCGCACGGATTCCAGATCTTTCTCTGCCATTTGCATGGTCAGGGCATTGATTCCGGAGAGGACCTCCTGAACCCTTCCATAGCTTTGCAAGTCCCGAATGACTCGAGTATTCACTTCAACATTCAATAGAACATTGACCGAAATTTTCTTCATCCCTTTACCTCCGCCCCTCTCCGGACCGGCCAGCGAGAACATGGGTGAAAGAACAAGAAAAATCATCAGAAAAACTTTCAGAAGCCGCATTTTATACCTTCGGGTTAGTGTGTTATCCTTTAAAGTATGCTTTTTACATCAAAGCATGAGAGAGTGGTCGGAAAATGCCTTTGAAACGACCCTGAGTCAAGGGACTTAGGGGGATCCGGAGCCAGTGAAGAACAAATAAATAGCGGCGCTTATGAAGCGTTAACAATGGTTCAAATTTATCTAATGCCGGGATGCGTTGGTATTGTATTGCCCCCAAGATAAACCGGACGACAGGAGCAATAATTGCAAATAGGGATTCCTCCTAATGGGCCCGGTAAAGATGAAAAAAGAGTGGACAAGCGGGCCGCATTGGGCACTTTCAGCACCGTTATGGCGCAGGATCATTATCAGGAATTCATCGGAAAGAAGTTTGTCGGGCTCAGTGTTGTCCTGGCGATGGTCTTCTGGGCGTGCTTTACGCGCCTGCTCCTGCCCTTTGTTCCCGCGGAAACCCCGACCATGGCTTACCTCTTTGCCGGATTCACCGCCATCTGCCTGACGGGTGTATTCTTTGTCGCCACGCACATGTTCCGGCTCGTCTACCAGGAACACCGCAAGGCCCAGCGGGAACGCAATTCCTGATTGAGCAGGCTGCCTGTTCTTCGCGCTTGCCCTCCGGGCAATGATGCGTGATTCTGTGCCCGGAAAAGAAGCCAATGGCACTGATTCATCGTCATTACTCCATTCCCAAATTGGATTTCCGGGATTTCTGGGACATCTGCAGCCACTACCTGCGCATCCATCCGAAATACCGCAATATCCTCTATTCGATTGATGGATACAGCGGCTCCATCTGCGAGAACGAGAGTGATGTCTCAAAAGTCCTGCGCCTGATCGCGCTGCACCAGGGAGAAGTGCGCCGCTTCGTCGCCCGCTACTATCTCTCCCCCGCCAGCGAGCCCGGGGATTATGGCAATGCCAAGATGGAGTATCTGCCGGAATCGCACGACTTCCAGCCATTGGGGCTGCACTTCTACGCCGATACCGACAACAAGCTGCTTATTTACCAGTTCGAGGACTTCATCTACAACGGCTACTCCTTCGAGGAGGAGGACAAGACCGAAATCGAATATGGTCTACCCTGCGAGGTCCTGGCCAGTGTCATCGATATCCGGGCCTTCTCTGCCTTCTGTGAACAGCCGGACATCGAGTCGCCGTACACATGTGGACTCATGACCGCCTTCTACAACATGGTCCGGACGGGCTTCAAACGCTACCCGCCCGACCTGGTCAAGTTCCTCGGAGACGGGGTTCTGGCGGTCTGGCAAACCACCTCAAGGGACCGCAACATCGCCATTGAAACGTGTCTGGACGGATTGAAGCAATTGCCCGTGACCTGGCGTCATCTTGTACGTGGTCCGGAGTTTACCCACGGGGCTCCCGAGGGGATCGGTTCAGGGGTCAGTTTCGGACTCGCCAGTAAGATTTCCATCGACAACGACTACATCGGCCGGCCAATCAACCTCGCCAGCCGCTTGTGCAGCGTTTGCCCGCCGGCTAAGACTTATATCGCCCGCAATGTCCCCGATGTGGATAACTTCGGGGTCAAGCCACTCGCCATCCGCATCAAGAGCTACGGCGAGCAGAAGGTCTGGCTGATGGACGTTATCTGAGGGCCTCAGCCTTCCAGCGGAATTTCCTCCACTGTGGCGGTGTAGCTTTTGCCGTTGATCGAGACACGGACTTCGCGCCCCCGACCTGGAGCAGCCTCAGCAACAGGTGCTGCCGGGGCGGCCGGGGCGGCCGGGACCTCAACCGTTTCCTGTTTGGGTTCAGCCGGTGCCGCCTTGCTGGCATAGTGCTTTTTCAGTTCCTGCGGGAACATGGCCCAGATGACGCAGTGCTCGTCGTCGTCAGGCAGCCCTTCCTTCTTCAGCTCCTCGCGGTAGCGGTCCATGGCCGGTTCGGCGAGATCCGCCGGACGGCAGGTGATGGGGTCCTTGCCGGACTTGCCGGCGGCAATCTTCTGTACTTCCGGATCCACATCGGCGGGCGTCTGCCCGTAATACCCGAGGGCAATGTCCATGGCTTGCGGACTGAAGTTTTCCCAGCGGCCAAATTTCACATTCAGCATGGCCTGTACCCCGACAATCTGTGAGGTCGGCGTAACCAGCGGAATCCAGCCAAGGGCCTTCCGGACAACCGGGATCTCGGCAAAGACTTCCTCAAACCGGTCCTCCATCTTCTGCTCCTTGAGCTGGTTGCGGAAATTGGAGAGCATGCCGCCCGGGACCTGGTAGGTCAGGGCATCGGTATCGACCACTTCATTCTTGTGGGCAGTGAACTTGTCCAGCTCGGCATAGACGTTGGTGAAGTGCTCCCGCAGCTCCTGCAACTTGCCGAGGTCGTACTGCGGACAACGGGGGTGGTTTTCGAGCAGGCTCAGCATGCGGACGGTATCCGGCTGGCCAGTCCCGTTGGCAAAGGGGGTGATCGAGGTGTCGATCATGTCCGCCCCGGCCTCGATGGAGGCGTAATAGGTGCTGGCGCCAAGGCCGGCCGTCTCATGGGTGTGGACATTAACGGGAATCTTCACCCTTTCCTTGAGTCCCTTGACAATCTCATAGGCCTTGTAGGGAGGAATCAAGCCGGCCATGTCCTTGATGCAAATCGAGTCACAGCCCATCTCCTCGATCTCGATACCCTGCTGGATGAACTTCTCGATAGTGTGCACCGGGCTGGAGGTGTAGCAGATAACGCCCTGGGCATGCTTGCCCGCCTCCTTGACCGACTTCACCGCCTGGCGGATGTTGCGCATGTCATTCAAGGCGTCAAAGACCCGGAAGATATCCATCCCGTGCTTGGCCGACATCTTGACGAAGGCATCGACTGTGTCGTCCGGGAAATTGGCGTACTGGACGATGTTCTGCCCGCGCAGGAGCATCATGTGCGGGGTGTTGGGAGTGCCAGCCTTGAGGCGGTCGAGGCGCTCAAACGGAAATTCGTTAAGAAACCGCAACCCGGCATCAATTGTCGCTCCTCCCCACGTTTCGAGAGCACCAAATCCGAGACTGTCGAGCATCTCGAGAGCTGGGACCATTTGCTCGGTGGACATCCGTGTTGCGGCGAGGGACTGGTGCCCGTCGCGCAAAACCATATTGTTGAATACGATTTGCTTAGACATTGTGCGGGCACGGTACGGCGGCGTTTCCCTAATGACAACGAAATTCAGGCAAAAGCCTACTGTTAGGATCAGGAATTCCGCGACCGGCTCCAGATGCCCAGCGTTCCCATGACCAGGGAGGCGGCGGTCTCCACTTTCAGGACCAGTGGGCCGAGGGAAATGAAGCGGCAACCGGACTCCGCCAACAAGTCGTACTCGTCCGGTGCGAAGTCCCCTTCCGGCCCGACATAAACTTCAACGGTTCCCCGGGGCTGGAGCTTTTCCTGCAGGACCTCCCAAAGCGGAGTGGCTTCCGGATGCAAGGCCGCGCAGAGGCGCTGCACGGAATCTGCATCCGGGGAATTCATGGCCTCCGCCAGCGGTACCGCCGTCCGGAGGACGGGCATCCACGGGTTGCCGGACTGCTTGAGCGCCTCCACCAGGACGGCGTCCAGGCGGTCCCTCTTCTGTTCGGCTCGCTCCTTGTCCACTTCGGAATTTTTCGTCAGGAGCAAAGTAATTTCACTGACCCCTAGTTCGACTGCCTTCTGCAGAAGCAGCGACAGGGTCTTGCCCTTCGGAACCGACACCAGGAGGTGGCGTCGCAAGGCCGGTGGTTCGTGGTGGTTCCGTTCGATGACGGTGATCTCAACCGATTTGCCGCTTACTGCCTCCACGCGACAGATGGCGACATCGCCCCGGCCATTGAGAATCTCCACCGTTTCCCCCGACCGGACCCTGCGGACCCGTGCCAGATGATGGAGTTCTTCCTTGTCCAGGTCAGGTGGCGTTTCGCCCCCGTCCCAGCCGCTGCAATAGGCCCTCAGCATACCTCCGTTGTGCCGGATTTGGCCGGATTGGCAATCCCGGACAAAAAGAAACCGCCACTCGGGGTAACAAGTGGCGGTTCAAGTGCTTAACCAAACTACAAACTAGACTGAAAACGACGACTGTTGCGTCTGTAGATTAAGACGGGGGGTGTTCGGCTTTTGTTCAAATAAACTTCGCTTTTTTGAAAAAAATTTCCGGACCCGCATATTTACTGGGCTTGCGGGCCTAAAAAAGAACACCCGAGACGGCGCCGACGGCGGTAATCGGGCCGGAATCGTCGATTGAGCCGAGGGCCTCGTCCGCCCGGTTGAGCATCGAGCGGAGGTCGTTGTAGAGCTCGTCGTCGGTGACCAGCTTGCCGAGTGTCCCCTCGCCGGAATTCAGTTTGTCAGAGAATTCGCGCATGTTGGTCATGGTGACCTCGAGGTCGGTGGCGATGGTATCATCCACCAGCAGCTTGCCAAGGGTGCCCTCGCCAGCCTGGACGGTATCGATGATTTCGCGGGCCCCGCCAAGGGCTTCTTCCATGTCCTGGGAGGCTGTCCGCAGGTCCCCGACAACGGCCATCAACTCGGTGTACATCTCGTCCTCATTGATGAGCTTGCCGAGTGTCCCTTCGGAGGCATTGAGCTTGTTGGTGATGTCCTCGAGATTGGAGAGAACGGTGTCAAAGCGGCTCCGGTTCTCGACCACGAGGTCATTGAGGTTGGTAAAGAGCTCGCCCATGCCGGTATCCCCGAGTCCGGAGAAGCTGTCGGCCATCTTGTTGAGCTTTTCTCCGAGGTCCTGGACCTGGCCGAGGATCTCATTGAAGTCGGCTCCGGCCTCAGCAAAGATTTCCGAGCCATCCGTCAGGTTATCGGCGGCTTGGCCATACTGGACGCTGACGTACTGCTGCCCAAGCAAGCTGGACATGGCGATGGTGGCCACCGAGTCGGAGGGGATGGCGACGGTGTCATCAATCCGGAAAGTGACAAGGCCGCGCCCTGCGGACAATTCAGTCCCCGTCACTTCGCCGATGCGGACACCAGCCATGCGGACATCCGCTCCCGAGGAAAGGGTACGAATATCATCAAACTCAGCCTTGATGACATAACCGGCAGGTGTGCCGAACTGTTGGGTGCCTATGACCGAATAGACGGCATAGATGAGGACAATGCCGAGGACAAAAAAGATGCCCACGCGAATGGATTGGAAGGTTTGGTTCATACGTCGTTCTCCTGTTTTCTAAATCTTGGGTTATCGGGATCGATGGAAGGGTTCATGAATTCGCGGACCTGAGCATCCGTGCTGGCCCGTAATTCCTCCGGCGTGCCATTGAAGACCAGCCTGCCCTGCATCAGGAGGGCAATCCGGTCGCCAATGGACAGGGCGAGGTCACGATCGTGGGTCACCACCAGGCTGGTGGCCCCGGTCTCGCGGGAAATGGTGGCGATGAGTTCCGAGGTGGTGGCGGCAAGGATCGGATCCAATTCGGAGGTTGGCTCATCGTAGAGAATCAGCTGGGGTTCCATAATAATGGCCCGGGCGACCGCAACGCGCTTTTTCATGCCACCGGAAAGCTCCGCGGGAATCTTGGCCCCGGCGTTCTCGATGGAAAGGGCTTTCATGACCGCGGTGACCTTTTCCCGGATCACCGCCTCACTGTAGAGCCTGTGCTCGCGCGGATAGAGAGCCAGGTTGTCGTAGACGGTCATGGAGTTGAAGAGCGCCCCCGCCTGGAAGACCAGGGCCGTACGGATGGCGTTCTCCCGGCCAGCCTCATGGGCTGGCTGTTCGCCGATCAGGACCTGCCCGGCATCCGCAAACTCCAGTCCGACCAGGTGCCGCATGAGGACAGACTTGCCGGACCCACTGGGTCCCATGAGGACGAAGATTTCACCCGGTTTCACGTCAAAGGAAACATCCCGCAACACCTGCTGGCTGCCGTAGGCCTTGCCGAGGCCCTGGACGCTGACACTCACTGGTTCAACTGTTACTGAGGATTCCATGGGCAGACCTATATGAGAATGTTGGTGATGAAGTAATCAAAGATAAGGATGAAGATGATGCAGACCACGACCGCACGGGTCACGGCAGCACCAATCTCCCGCGGCCCGCCGGAGGTCCGCAAGCCGATGTGGCTGGCAATCAGCACGATTCCAATGCCAAAAAGCTGCGTCTTGACGAGGCCGTCGGTAACATCGCCGAGGTCCATGAAGGAACGGAGCGAGTTGTAGTAGGCCTGGGAGCTGAGGTCGATCCAGGGAACAAACTGGCAAACCAGCTGGCCGCCCATCCATCCCGTGACAACCGAGACCATCAAGAGGATTGGCATGACGAGGAAAATCGCCGCCAGGCGCGGCATGACAAGAAAACGCTCCGGCGGAATGTTCATCGTCTTCAGGGCATCCACCTCCTGGTAGACCTTCATGGAGGCCAGCTCGGCAGTGACCGCCGATCCGACCCTACCGGTGACCATGACGGCTGTCATGACGGGTGAAAGTTCCCGCACCATGGAGAGGCCGACAATAGTCCCGATGTACTGCTTGGCCCCGAAATCAAGAATGCTGTAACCAATCTGCAAGGCCAGGACTCCCCCGATGAAGACACTCAGGATGGCCACCAGCGGCACCGTGGCATAGCCCATAAAGAGGCATTGGTCGATCAGTTGTTTCCAATGGCGTGGCAATTGCGGCAAATAGCCAAGGGTGCGGATAGCCATCTGCACACCCGAGCCAATCCATTCAAAAAAGTCCTTCAGCGCGTTCATATGCCGGATTCCTCTGTAATAAACTTTTTCATAGGTCGTGTCCGTTCCTTTCGCAAACCTTATCCCTTTTTCCAGAAGAAGCGGGTCCGCTTGCCACCGTCTTCATTTGTTCTCCGGATCAAGCCCCGGAGCAGTTCCCATTGACCGCCCGCTTCCCACTGGAAGAGCGGGCCAAGATAAAATCCCTGCGTGCCCGTGTAGTCCTTCTCCCAGACGATAAAGTCCCAGAGGAGCGAATGGCGCCGGTTGCCCGAGCGTTCATCATAGCGGTAAAGCGTAAAGAGGGGTGTCCAGTTTTCCCGCACCTTCTCGTTCCTGGGAAAAAAGGCGGTCAGGGGATCAAGCACCTGCAGCTGCTTGTGCCCGGTCCCATTGTTGTAATAGCCGTAAAGCGGCCACAGGGTCGACTTGCGGGCTGTGGCATCGGCAAAGATCAGTTTCTCCTCGCGGTAGAGAAAGTAGAGGATGGAGGTCCGGTCACGGATATAGCCCGGTTCCTGGATGGTCTTGCGCTTCAGGAAGGGCCAGAGGTACCAGCGCTTGTCGACGTTCTGTTTTGTCTCATGCGTGTAGAAGGGCATCCAGCGGTTGACGGTTCGCTTTTCGCCGTCGGCCTGCACAAAAAACGGCCAGAAGTAGCGATTTTCCCAATACTCCTTGCGGGGAGCGGCTTCCCGGGTATAGCCGAAGAAGGGCCAGGCCCAAGTTTCACTCTTCAGGCCGGCGGCAGTTTCCCGGGTGTAGAAGGGAAGAACCCCGAACCGCTGGTAGGGAACTTCCTTCTCCAGGTCAAAGTACTCGTTGTAGTAAAAGGGCCAGAGGGCGTAGGTCTTGTCGTAGTCCCCTTCCCTCTCGAAGTGGCCATAGAAGGGCCAGAACCCGAATCCGCTACTCTTGGGACCGCTGAGTCGCTGGATGAAGGGATAAGGGGTATGGGTGCGGATCTCGTCATCCCTGACCGTGCGCACATAGAGCGGCCAGGCATAGAACTTGATTTCATCCCGCCACAACTTGTTTTTAACGGTCCCGGCAAAGGGCCAGAAGGCAAGGTAGTCCTGCTCCGGGTCACCGGTCTTGTTGTGGAAGTAGAATGGAAAGACGTGGGTGTAGGAATTGTCGGTGGAATCGAAATCACGCGACTGGACAAGGCGGAATCCGCCCCGGTCGTTGACTTCCCCCTGGTCCCGCCAATGCACCAGGGGATAGAGAAGGTATGAACTGCGGTTGCCGGTTTCCTGATCCAGGAATGAGGTGTAGAAGGGGCGGAAACTGAATATCTGCAGGGAATCCCGCTCGGTCTCGGAAATAAAGGGACCGAGGCTGTTAATCTGGTCCGGGCGCCCAACTGCGGAATCCGTCTTCTTGACATAGAGCGGCCAGAGATTGTCTTCCGTGGCACTCGCAGCGAGCGATGCGGAAGCCATGATCACGCCCAGCAGGACAAACTGTAGACTCCTCCAACCCATTCTCGTTTAGTAAAGCACCTTAATGACTAAACAAACGCGGTTCGGAGGGAACCATAAAATTTCAAAAAGCCGGTAAATTTTCTCCATGCTTGCCTGCGGTAAGGCCATGGCCATTCTCTGCCTCATGCGTATCACGGGAGGACAGGCCCGCGGCATTCCATTGACCACCGGCAAGGGCAAGCATGTCCGGCCGGCAACCGACCGCATGCGCGAAGCGGTATTTTCCAGCCTTGGCCAACGAATCAACGAAGCCCGCTTCCTTGATCTCTTTGCCGGCTCCGGCAGCTACGGGCTGGAGGCCTTGTCCCGTGGGGCCAGTGGAGGCATCTTTGTGGAGAAACATCCCCAGGCGGTCGCTGCCCTGCAACAAAACCTGCAGGCAGTGCTCAAGAGCCTGGGTAATCCGGGGGACACATCGGTCAAGGTGACCCGCCTGGACGTGATGCGCTTCGCATCGGAGCAAACCTTTGACCTCATCTTCATGGACCCGCCCTACGAGCTAGCCCGGACACATGGCAGCCAATTGGTGGAAAAGGCCGCAGCGGTGCTGGCTTCGGACGGGATACTGGTTTATGAATTGCCGGGCGACCTCGAACTACCTGCCGGTAATTGGACCTGCCTCCGCCGTATCGGGAAATCCGGTACCAACGAACCGAGTACAGCAATCTTGACCAGGGATTGAATCGTCAAATCAAGCCCAGCTGCGCCAAGACCAGGGTCAGGGCGACAGTTACCGCTGTCTCGACCCGCAGGACCCGTTCGCCAAGAGAAACCAATTCGAAACCGGCATTGCGAAAAGCCTCCCGATCATGCTTGTTCCAGCCCCGCTCTGGGCCGATGGCCAGGCACACTGGTTGTCCGCTCAGGCATTCAGATGCACTGAGGGGTGTGGTCCCCTCATAGACATCGAGTGCCATGCCCTTTGACGATACCGGCAAGGCTGCCAGACCACTTGTGATCGAATCGGCAACCTCGACCGCGGGCAAATAGGTATCGAACGCCTGTTCAACCCCCTCGAGTAAAATCTTCCGCCACTCACCGCTCTTCCAAAGACTGGATTGGCCATAGGCCGGGTCGGAGCGCCCGCAGGAGGCAAAGGTGATCGACCGCACTCCCAGCGTCGGGACGGTGGCGAGGATCTTCCGCGCCGTCGCCGGTCGGCACATGCCAACCAGAAGATGGATATCCGGAGGCAGTGGAGGTCGCTCTCCCCATTCCATCGAAAGCTGCATCCGCTCCGGACCCAGCTCCCTGATCGTGGCCTTCCCCACCGGCCCGTTGACGACACCCACATCAAATGAATCGCCGACCTTCATCCGCAGGACCCCCCGGACATGCTCCAACCGCGGATCGCTGGCAGCCAGTTCACACCGGGCATCCTGACTTTCAAATAATATACGATTCATTTTGCGTTGCTCGACTCCCCCACAATCCCAAATTAAATCTTAGCCTTAGTCGTAATCCTAATCTTAATCCACCCCAATCTTAGACTTAATCTTAATCCCCTCATGGCCACCCAAACCTCCGTCCTCTTTGTCTGCATGGGCAATATCTGCCGTTCGCCCTCCGCCGAGGCTGTCTTCAAGGCACTGGTCGAGGAGCGCGGCCTGTCTGATACGATCGCTTGCGATTCAGCCGGGACCATCGGATTCCATGCCGGCCAGCCAGCCGACCATCGCATGCGACAGACAGCCGAAAAGCGGGGCTACCGGCTTGAGAGCATCTCCCGCCAGGTCCGGCCGGACGACTTCGAGCGCTTCGACCATATCATCGCCATGGACCTTGAAAACCTGGACGGCTTGCGTCCGTTCAACCCCAATGGCACCGGCAAGGCCAAGGTCAGCCTGATGTGTGATTACGCCCGCGAGCATGATCTCCGGGAAGTTCCGGATCCCTACTATGGCGGACAGCAGGGATTCGAACTGGTCCTCGACCTGCTCGAGGATGCCTGTGCCGGACTACTGGATGATTTGGCGAAAGAGCCCGCCTGATCAGTCTTTCAAAATCCAGCTGGGATCGTGGATGACAAACTGGAACTGGCCCCGGTAGGTCTCCAGCGTGGCATAGGTCGTTATACCATCCCCAACGGAACGCTCATCCAGCTTGTTGCGCAACTCCCGCATGGGGGCATAGATCTGCATTTCCAGGTCACCAATCCGAACCTTGGCCGGACGCTCGGAAACAAGGACTGTATCCAGCCGGAATAGCTCTCCCAGCAGCGTGGCGCGATCGCGCTCCCCGAGGTTGGCCAGCCCTTCGGCATCGGGCACGGCCCGGCGATCCCTTAACCGGAAGTCCATGCGCGGTCGGTCATCCGTAAAGGCCTCCCTGGTCGGATTTTCCAGTGACATCCAGCCGTCGGTATCCTCGTCAAGGACACGGAAGCGGGCCACCAGGGGCAAGTGGTCGGAAAAACCGACCCCGCCGCCAACATTGTTCCAGCGCATGGGCCGGCCCCAGCGGGCATCGACATTCTCGCCCGGAAGGGTCAGGCGATCAAAACTGTTATCAACATACTGGATGCCCCGGTTGTCATAGAGGCCGGGTGCAAGTAGGATTTGCATCAAGGTTCCCCAATAGCCACGGTAGACTTCCGAACCACGCTCCTCTTCGGGTAACTCAAACCACAAATTGTAGAGCCCGTCAGCGTCGGGGCCGGCCATCCGTTTTTCGTTTCCATGCGTTGGCAGGATGTCATTGACGCCGGTCTCCTCAAACCGGTCAGCAAAGACGGCCTTGTGGTTGTAGTAGCAATTGAGATCCCCGGCGATGATGACATCGGCATCCGGATCATCGAGGAGAATGGACTCCAGCTCGGCCCGGACAACGAGCGCATTCTGCACGCGTATGGGCTCGGTATCCGCATTGGAGGCACCGGATTTCCAATGGTTGTTGAGGACGATGAAGGTCCGGCCATCGACATCGAGACCGACCACCTGCAGGTCCCGGGCATCGTGAAGGTCCCGCTGCCTGACAAACTTGATTGGAAAACGGCTGAAAACGACATTGTTGTGCGGGGTGTGGTCCGCCATTTGGAAGCTGTCCGGCTTGGCGACATGGTAACCGGTCAAGCCATGGTCCTCCAGGTGCTTGAGCATCAACAATTCCACCGGAAGCGCTGCCACCCAGCGCTCTTCCAAAAGCAACTCTTCCAGCGATCGACCTTGGGTCATGGCCAGGAATGCCTCCGGCGTGGGGCTTCCCAGGGGAGTCAAATCCAGTTCAAATTCCTGAAAGAGGATGACTTCCGGTCCCTTGCCCTCATTAACCGCCTCCAGCGCTCGCCGGATATTGGCCATTTTGTTGACCATTTGCTCCGGTCCATAGTGCCCCTCAGGGGGTTGCCGGTAATCCTCAAAACGTGAAACCCCGTCGATATCAAAAAGGTTTTCCACGTTATAGACCATGACCGTAAATTCGCGGCCAAAGAGGTTTCCACACAGTGCCAGGGAGGCGATCAGGATAGGAACGAACCGATTCATACCTTTTTTCCTTATCCTTTCAGGGAAATTCAGCAACACTTTAGGAACGATTCGTGAGTGCCTTAACCCAAGCCATTGAAACCTGCATCACCGAAATAACCGGCACAGCCTTCGCAGTGGCCGGACAACAGAACCTTGGCGGCGGATGCATCAATGAAGCTTCTTGCCTGACCGGAAAAGACGGTCGGTCCTTTTTCATCAAGCAGAATACCCAGCAGATGCTGCCGGCATTCGAGGCAGAGGCCCACGCCCTCGACGCCATGTTGAAGACCGAAACCATCCGTGTACCGGCGCCGGTTGGGACCTGTCATGCGGATGGACAGGCCGCCCTCGTCCTTGAATACCTGGCCATGGGCAACGGCCGCAGTGGTAACTGGGAGACAATGGGGCGCCAGCTGGCCCGGATGCACCGCCACGTTGCCGAGAACCATGGCTGGCCGCACGACAATTGGATTGGTTCCAGCCCGCAAATCAACACGCCCGGACCGGACGGTGTCCGCTTCCTTGCGGAATGCCGCCTTGGACCGCAGGTGGAATGGGCACGAAAAAGGGGATTGGCGTTGCGGAATGCTGAAGCCCTGATGGAACGCCTGCCGGATCTGCATGGCGACTATGTCCCCCAGCCCTCTCTCCTCCACGGGGACCTGTGGGCCGGAAATGCGGGCTTCCTCGATGATGGGACGCCGGTCATTTTTGACCCCGCGGCCTACTACGGTGACCGAGAGGCAGATATTGCCATGACCGAAATGTTCGGAGGTTACAGCCCCGCCTTTTATGATGGCTACAACGCTGAGTGGCCATTGGATTCGGGTTACCGTATCCGCAAACAGCTCCACCTGCTCTATCATACACTGAACCACTACAACTTGTTCGGTGGCGGATACGGATCCCAGGCCGAGGCTCTCATCGCCAGCCTCCTCCGGTCGTAAATTTAAAAGGGCGCCTCCCCTTGCGGAAAGGCGCCCTCGTTATTTTCTATTTAAGCCACCTAGCGCAGCACGCCTGTCAGGGCGGATGACCCGAAGCGCGGATAGGCGCGGAAGGTATCCAGACGCTCCGAAAGCGGAGCGGACCTGCGGCCACGACGGGGACGAATCCCCTTAGGTGTGATTTTAGTTGTGTTGCTCATGGTTTGTTCTTCGTTTGTGACGCCTCCTGACGGAGTCGCCGCGTTGAAAGGGATGAACAACTGTATGATAAAAGAACGAGGCGAAATATTCCCGAAATTTGTCGGGGCGTCAAGTTCGGGAATGTAATAAAACGGTGAACTTGAGCCGGGCCCGTCACGGGCGGGGGAAGGCTATTTCCTAGCGGACGGTCGACCAGAGGTCCGCCACGAGGTCTTCGGTTACGGTATCCACTGTAACGGCATTTCCGATACGTTCGAGGGCGATGTAACGCAACTGTCCGGCCCGGGCTTTCTTGTCCTTGCGGGCGGCAGCCAGTAGCTCCTCAACGGCCAACGGCTCGCTGAGCCGGACTGGCAGGCCGTACCTTTCGAGCAGGCGGATAGTCCGGTCAGCGACCTCTGCCTCGACCATCTCCAACTTCCCGGAAAGGCGGCAGGCCAGCACGAGGCCGATGGCAATGGCCTCACCGTGGAGGTAAGTCCCGTAACCGGCAACCGCCTCAATGGCGTGACCAAAAGTGTGTCCTAAATTCAACAGGGCGCGTCCACCGGACTTCGATTGCTCCTTTTCATCTGCGCTGACAACCCCGGCCTTGATGGCACAGTTCCGCCGGATGATGGCTGGAAGGTTGTCGCTATCGGGCTGCAGGCGCTCCCCTTTTTCAAGGTCCGCAAACAAGGTCTCGTCCGCGAGCAATCCATGCTTGATGACTTCCGCCATGCCGGCGCTGAATTCCCGTGGCGGGAGCGTCTTCAGGGTATCGAGGTCGGCAAAAACGGTCAGGGGCTGGTGAAAGGCCCCGACGAGGTTCTTGCCGCAGGCAAGGTTGATCCCGGTCTTGCCCCCGACGGAGCTGTCGACCATGGCCAGCAGGGTTGTCGGGACCTGGTAAAAGCCAATACCCCGAAAAAAGGAGGCTGCGGCGAATCCACCGAGGTCCCCGATAACCCCGCCACCGACGGCAAAGAGGCGACCTCCCCGATCCAGTCCGGAAGCGGCAAGAAAATCACAGCACTTTTCCAGATGTGAAAATGCTTTTGTCGATTCCCCGGCCGGGAGGACAAGGCGCGGCAAGTCGCCGAAGGCAGCATCGAGGAAAGCGGCCTGTGCGGTGGCGACATGTTGGTCGGTGATGACCGCCAGCCGCCGGCCCTCCGCCTGATCGGCGGCAACCTGTGCGGCCAGCTCAGCTGCCATGTCGCGTCCAATCCGGATGGGATAGGAGCGCTGGCCGAGGGAAACATCTATCGATTCCAGGATCATCTTCAGTCTTCCAGTCCAAATAGTGCGTGCGTGTAGTGATGTATCGAGAACGGTTGCAGGTCCTCGGGCGATTCACCCAGCCCAACAAAAAATATCGGTAATTTCAACTCCCGGTAGATCCCCACGAGGGCTCCTCCCCGGCTCGTTCCATCCAGTTTGGTGACGATGATCCCCGTCAGCCCGAACGCTTCATGGAAAACCCGGGCCTGCTCGATGGAGTTGCTGCCGAGGCTGCCGTCGACGACCAGCCAGGCATGATGCGGGGCAAGGTCGTCATGCTTCTGCAGGACCCGGCGGATCTTCTGCAGTTCCTGCATCAGATTGGCCTTGTTGTGGAGCCGGCCGGCCGTGTCGAGAAGGAGGATATCCGCCCCGCGGCTCTTGGCCGCGGCATAGGCATCAAAGGCCACCGCGGCGGCATCGGCCCCGTGCTGGCTGGCTACCAGGTCAATATCCAGCCGTTCACACCAGGTCTTGATCTGTTCATTGGCGGCGGCCCGGAAGGTATCGCAGGCCCCGACGATGGTATTCAGGCCGTCGTTCTTGAAGAGATGGGCCAGCTTGGCAGCTGTCGTGGTTTTGCCACTACCATTAACCCCGATGAGGGCAATGACTTCCGGCTTGTTGGCCCCTGGGGTGAACCGTCCTTCCGACCCCTGGAGGGCCTCGTCAAGGACATGGGAACCAATACGGGCCGCCTCTTCCCCCTGGAGGTCCTTGTTCTTGCGCCAGGCCTCACGGATGGCATCCAGCACCTCCTCGGTCGTCTCCACCCCGAAGTCCGCCGTGTAGAGCGCCTCCTCCAGCTCATCAAGGGTCCCGGCATCAATGGTTTTACCGGCGAAGAGGCCGCCCACCTTGCCAAAGGCCTTGTAGAAAGTCGGAGTGGACCGCTTCAGGCCCTCCTTGAACTTACTGAAGAAGGATCTCATTTGGATGCTTCGCGCAAGGGCCGGTCCAGCGTCAGCTTGAACTGATCCAGAATGCCATTGATGAAGCGTTTGGCATCCGGGATGGAAAACTCCTTGGAAAGATCAATGGCCTCGTTGATGGAAACAATCGGAGGAATGTCCGTCCGCTTGAGCATCTCGTAAATGGCCAGACGCAGAATCGCAAGATCGACCTTGGCGATTCGGTCAAAATCCCAATTGCGGAGGTACTTGCGGATGACCTCGTCAATTTCCTCAAGATGATGGATTACCCCGTGAATCAAGTCGTCCGCAAAGGCGTAATAATCCCGCGGCTGTTCCATCTCCTCATAGAAAAGACGCAGGGCGCCGGGCAAATCATCGGTAGTGTTGATCGACCACTGGTACAGAAACTGGATAGCGGCCACACGGTTGTCTCTGCGTCTGCTCATTTGCGCCAATCCTCCGGTCCCTCCTCCGGTTCTGTCTCTTCATCCGGCCAGCCAAGCTCGTCGAGGGCCAGGTCCATGTCCTCGTCAAAGATTCGCTTTTCAAGGGATTCGTTCAGCTGGGCCATTTCCAAGGCGGCATGGGCAAACTCAGCCCCGCGATTCATTTCCCCGGTAATGCGGGCCTCGGCCTGTTCCTCGTTACGCACAGTGATGATCCCGTTAATGACCGGAATCTCAAAGTTGATCCCGATGGTCTGCAGGGCATGGGCCGTGGCATGGGCAATGACGGCATGGTGCTCAGTATCCCCCTCGACAATAAGGCCAAGCCCGATGATCACATCGAAGCTGCCGGTCTTGGAAGCCATGGCGGCGGCATGGGGAATCTCGTTGGAACCGGGCACCCGGAAGACTTCAATGTCATCGGCCCGCACGCCACTGGAGCCAAGGGTGTCGAGCACCGATTCCAGCAAGGCATTGACCAATTGGAAATTGTAACGGGCGGCAATGATCGCCACCCGGCAGCCTTCACCATCGATGGCGAGACTCTCTGGTTTATCCGTACTCATGGTTTTGGCCAAATTGAAGGGCCTGTTCCACAAGTCAAGGGAGCAGTGCAACCTTGCCATGGGTGCGTTCTCCCGGCATGACGGGGACGAGGATGGAGAACAACCGCCAAGTACCCCGATTTCCTGAACGCTGGGACCCGGCATGGATTGGCCGGCGGCGGCAATTGGAAGTCAAGCGGCTGGGTTATTGCGGGGAATCGGACCCAACGCACAGGCCTTCCCTGCCTTGGCCTTACCGTCTCTTCAAAATCGGCCTGAAGTTAAGCGGGCTCTATCGGCGCGGCCACCGGAATTTCCAGCAAATCCGACTCACCCGCATCGAGCACTCAATCGGCGAATGGCCGCCTTACCTTGACGGCTACCGGATCCTGCAAATCTCTGATCTGCATGCCGACCTGGACCCTTGCTTCCTCGATCCCCTGTGCCGAGTGCTGGCGGACATCGAGGCGGACATAACCGTTTTAACCGGTGACTTCTGGGAAGGCTCCAACAGTGAGTTTTCAACTGCCCTGGCAGCCATGGAAAGGCTCCTGAACACGCTGCCCCTTTCCCGTCATGGCCGTTTCGGGGTTCTGGGAAACCATGACCCCGCAGCCCTTGGCGCCAGACTGGAAGAGATGGGCATCAGAATGCTGATCAACGAGTCGGTGACCATTGAAGCCGATGGAGCCGCTTTCGCCCTGGCAGGTATTGATGATGCTTATTACTTCAGGCTCCATGATATCAATTCCGCTGCCTCCACTATTCCGGATGGCCTGCCCCGCATCCTCCTGAGTCACAGTCCACAGGTGGCAGCGGAGGCGGAGGCTGCCGGTTTTCAGCTAATGCTGAGCGGGCATACCCACGGCGGCCAGGTCTGCCTGCCCGGCGGCTATTCCCTCGTCCGTATGGAAGTGGTTCCCGGACCATTGTTCAAGGGCCGGTGGCGTCACGGCTCCCTCAAGGGCTACACGACAACCGGGGCCGGCGCCTGCCATGTCCCGGTTCGCTTCAACTGCCCGGCCGAAGTTGTCCTGCACACCATGCGATCCCCTGCTTAGCGATGAAAGCGGGTCAGGTGCGCGCTGAGAAGGATCAGGCTCAGCAGTAAGCCGGGCAGGATGACCAGTGTCGGGGCCTGGTAAAGGAAGGCCTGGTTCTGTTTCAAGATGGAGCCGAGCTCGGCAAAGTCCGGATCGCCGATAAGGCCAAGGAAGGCGAGGCCGCTCAGCTCAAGCGCACTGATGGCAAAGAGCAGCCGGCAGAGGGCGAAAAGATCCGGCCGGAGGTTGGGCCAGATGGCCCAGCGGAACAGCTGCCACCCCTGTGATCCAAGAACCTCGCTGGAGCGGACATACAAGGCGCCCCGCACATTCATCCAGTAGACCCGCAATTGGCGGAAGGCAAAGGCCATGTTGCCCAGCCCGACCGCCAGGACCAGCGCGCCCGGGGATGGTTTGAGAAAGACCAGCAGGAGCAAGCCAATGAAAATGACCGGGAAGGCCACCCAAAGTCCGATTCCCATACGCACCAGCCTCCCCAGCCATCCGGGCCCGCCCTGCTCCACCACCACCAGGGCGGAGGCCAGAAGGAGGGAAATACCGAGGGCCGCAGCGGCAAGGCTGACCGTATTGGCCCCGCCCCGCCAGAGCCGGCTGGCAAAGTCCCGGCCAAGGCCGTCGATACCGAGCCAATGGCTCAGGGACGGGCCCTCAAGGGCGGCTCCCCGGAAGGCCTGCGACATCGGATCGTGCGGTGTCACGAAGAGCCCGGTCAGGACCAGCAGAAAAAGAAACAGAGCCCAGGCATCCCCGATGCGGATCTTCAGGTCAGGCATCGCTGTCCTCCGGTTTGATGCTCAACTGGTGGTCCAGTTGCCGGGCCAGGTAGTCGAATCCGGTAATGGCCAGCAGGGCCATGACAACTACCAGGAGCAGCCCGTGCTGAATAACGAAAAGGTCCCGGTTGAGCACGCCGTCGACAAGGAATCGCCCCATACCCGGCCAGGAGTAGACCGTTTCGGTCAGGACCGCCCCACCCAGCAGGGCACCGGCCTGGGTCCCGATGACTGTCACCACCGGCCCGCTAACCAGTCGCAGGATATGGCGGCCCCAGATGCGGAAGGAAGAAAAGCCGCGGGCCTTGAGGGCTGTCACCAACCGCTGGATGTAGGATTCCCCAAGCCGGGCTTCCAGCGTCCCGGCGACAACAGCCGCCGGATAGAGCCCAAGGGTCAGGACCGGCAGGGCAAGGTGGCGGACGGTTATCCAGAAGGCCTCGGGATCGCCGGCAAGGATTGCGTCGAGAAGAAAAAAGCCGGTACCGCTGGGTGAAGGATGGGCAAAGTCGAAGCGTCCCCCGACCGGAAGCGCTCCCAGGGCAACGGAGAAGAAGAGGATGAATAGGAGCCCAATCCAGAAGATGGGCACCGTGAGGCCGAGGGCGGCGAGGCCACGGACCGGCTGGAGAAGGAAGCGCCAGCCGGTGGCATGGGCCATCAGGACCATGGAAATCCCAAGGGTTGTCCCGAAAAGCACCCCGAGGACGGAAAGCTCAATGGTCGCGGGTAGAAAGCGGGCAACCTCCTCCCGCACTGGGCGGCCACTGATAAGGCTCTGGCCCCAGTCGAGGGTGAGAAAGTCCGCCACTCCACGGGTGTAGCGGAGCAACCAGGGATCATTGAGGCCAAGGCTCTCACGGATCTCCATGATCCGGGCCGGATCGGGGTTTTTCACCCGCAGGCTGACCGGATCCTCCGGCATCGCCTCAAGGGCAAGGAAGATCCCGAAGCTGGCTATAAGGAAGATGACCGCGAAGCGCCTCAGCTCGGCAAGGAGCAGACGCGCCTGCTTCCGGCGATGGTCCTTCGGCCTGGCGGTTTCCTTCCCGTCCATCGCGTTCAGTCCTCCTCGGAATCCGATCCCCAGTGAACCGGCCCGAAGAAATGGTTTCCGGTTGGGGAAAGCTGGTAGCCCCGGACACGCTTGTCGAGGACCGTGATTTGCTTCCCCTGGACCAGGGGAACCAGGGGCAAGTCACGCGCCCACAAATCAAGGACCTTGGCATAAATCTGCTCCCGGGCAACAGGTTCAGCGACCGCCAGCGCGGCATCCAGATACTGGTCCATCTCCGCATTGCGGTAGAAGGAGATGTTGGTTGCCGACCCCGGTACCGCCGCCTTGCTGTGGAAAAAGGTAGAGAGAAAATTGTCGGGATCCGGCGTGTCCGCCATCCACCCAAGGAGGGCCATCTCAAACTCGCCTCGCCGGGTGACATGGAGGTGGCTCTTGAACTCCCGGTTGATGATTTCCACCTTGAAACCGACGGCCTCGAGGTCGTTGCGGATGAGGGAGGCAATCCTCTGTGGGTCGGGGAAGTACATCCGCGGCTGCCCGAAGGTAGCCAGTGTGATGGGCTTCGCAGTCCACTCGGGATGAGCCGCAACGAGTGCCTTGGCGGCCTCGACATCGCGACGGATGGGGCCCTCATCATCCGGGATGCCGAGGAAACTGGGCGGGGCCGGGTAATTGGCCACCTCGCCGTAGCCGTCGAGGGCCAGGGCAACCAGGTTTTCCCGGTCAATGGCCATGGCAACAGCACGCCGCAAATCGGGATCCTGCATGCGTTCATTGAGGAGACTGAACGACAGGTACCCGACATTCATTCCCGGAGCGCTATGGATCTCAAAGCGGGGATCCTCCAGCAGGTCAGCCAGCTCGGAAGGTTGGATGCCGTCCAGTCCATGAATGTGGCCGGCCACGAGCTCAGACAAACGCGATGTGTTAAGGGGAATGGAGCGGATGACCAAGCGCTCGAAGCCCGGCTCCGGCGTTCCCCAGTAATCGGGATTGCGCTCCATGATAATGGCCTCGTTGGGTCGCCACTCGACGAAGCGGTACGGCCCGGTCCCGACAGGATTGAACGGCATCTGGGCCCCGTGTTTTTCAAACCCTCCCGGGCTGACCAACCAGGCCGGGAAGCTGGCCAAGGCACTCAGCAGGCCGGCGTTGGGCCGGGACAGGTGCAGTCGCAGGGTCATCGAATCGACCACTTCCACCCGCTCGACATCCCCGTATAGATTTTGCCAATACTGGAAGCTGGCATCCGGGAAGTGTGCCGGATGATCCGGATCCATCTGCCGGTCAAAGCTGAAGCGGGCCGTTTCGGCATTCAAGGGCGTACCATCGTGGAAGCGGACCCCTTCGCGGAGCTGGAAGGTGTAGCTGAGGCCGTCCGGCGAAATGCTGTAGCTCTCGGCGAGCCGCGGTTCCACCTCGAGGGTGCCGGGAACAAATCCGAGCAGGCCCTCGAACATCTGGGCCATCGTGTTGACCGATTCCCCATCATCCACATCCGCCGGATCCAGCTTTTGCGCATCGGCCCCGCGGGCAAAGATGAAGGCGGAAGGTGCCTCGCCGGTGGTGCCTCCACCCTTGCCGCAGCCAGTCAGAAAGGTTCCCAGCAGGAAGCCGAGAATTCCCGGCAGGAGAAAGCGTTTCAAATTGAGCATAGATCTGCTCTAAGCAGATGCTGGCCCATGGCAAGGTTGCTGTTACTGCGTGATCTCGTACGGCGGAAGGACACGCTCAACGGTTATCCGGCCAAGGCGGGTAAATGTCGGAAGCCCACCTTCATGCGGAACCGGGACTTCGCCCTGTACCAGCGGGGAAGCATATTTCACAAACTGGTAATTGAGGGAAATGCCATCCTCGTTGATCCAGGAGGCCGGCAACGACTTGACGCCATTGGCAATTTCGCTGAGGTCGGCCAGCCCGGTTTCACAGGCATAAAGGTCTGAATCGGCGCGGGTCAGGGTGACCATCTTGTCGGTTTCCCCCTCCAGGGCAGCCTGGACTGCCGCCTTGCCAACCATGTAGGCTTCGTCGTTGTCAGCCTTGGAGGCGTTCCCGGCTGCACAGCGCTGGGCGTGTCCGGGACGGATGGAACGGGTCTTGAGTCCGCTGAAATGCTGATCGATAAGCCCCTTGAGGTAATCGCCGGCACCACCGAGCTGGGCATGGCCAAAGCTGTCCTGGCCGCCTCCGGCGGTGGAAATGTAGTTCCCGTTGCTGTCCACGAGTCCTTCACCAACAACGATGAGGCAGAATTTCTCCCGCTTGAGGACCTCGGCCACGTCGTCGAGGAACTTGTCGGTCTCAAAAGCCACCTCGGGGAGGTAGATGAGGTGCGGGGCATCATTCGGAAAGTCGCGGCGCTTGGCCAGGGTTGCTCCGGCGGCAATCCAGCCGGCAGAGCGGCCCATGACCTCGAGGATGTAGACGAGGTCGTGCTGTCCCATGGCCTCGGCATCGCAAGCCAGTTCACGGACGGTACTGGCAACATGCTTGATGACCGAGCCGTAGCCGGGCGTGTGGTCAGTGACGACCAGGTCGTTGTCAACGGTCTTGGGAATGCCGATGACCCGCATTTCCCAACCGGTTGAGGCCGCCAGCTTGGAAATCTTGTCAGCCGTGTCCTGGGAGTCATTGCCCCCGATGTAGAAGAAATACCGGATATTGTGGGCCTTGAAGACATCCACCACCCGCTGGAAATCGGCTTCTTTCTTTAATTTATAACGGCAGGTCCCGAGGGCGGAAGCCGGCGTAAAACGGAGGCCGCGAATGGCCTGCTGGGATTCCTCGGCGAGGTCGATGAGGTTCTCCTGGAGGATTCCGAGGACCCCGTTGAGGCCACCGTAAATTTCCTCAATGCAATCATGGTTCAGCGCTTCCTCAATGACCCCGGCAAGGCTGGCGTTAATGACAGCGGTGGGACCACCGCTCTGAGCTACAAGTACGTTTCCGTTAAGTTCTTCTGCCATGTCTGTAGAAATTTAAAGATCAAAACCCCAACGGTGTGGCCTTTAATTTTCCTTGGCAAATCAATTTAATCGAATCTTCGTGGGCATTGCCGGCCCTCCGCGGGGCCGCCCGGATCGATGCCAATTTCCACCTACAACAGAGGGGTCATCGCAGCTGTCGTGGCCTACACCTACTGGAGCCTGATTCCCGTCTACTGGAAGCTGCTGGTTGGAATCAGTGCCCAGGAGTTGCTCTACAGCCGGTTGCTGCTGACCTTCCTGACCTGCCTGATTCTCCTGCCATTGAGGGGCACGTTCCGGACCTTTCTGGCCTCCTGGCAGGATCCGACCCTCGTCAAGCAACGGCTTTTCGCGGCGATCCTGATCTCGGGAAACTGGTTTTCCTTCATGTGGTCAGTCGTCAATGACCGGGTCATGGAATCCAGCCTCGGGTACTTTCTCTGTCCGCTGGTCAGTGTCCTTCTGGGGCGCTTCATCGAGAAGGAACATCTCGGCTTCAGCCGCTGGCTGGCTGTCGGGTTTGCGGCCATCGGAGTGAGCTTTATTGTCAGTGGAGCTCACCACTTTCCCTATGCAGGCATTGTCATCGCCGTTACCTGGGCCGGTTATGGCCTGGCCAAGAAACGCAGTTCACAAGGTCCGCTGGTCGGACTGGGCATGGAGGTTGGCCTGCTCGCACCGGTTGCGGCAGCCCTGCTTCTCTGGACGGCTTCCCGGCAACCCCTGACAATTGCTGAAGTGGACGGAACGACCCTCGGGGTGCTTTCCCTGGTCGGACTGGTTACCGTCATTCCCCTGATTCTATTTGCCTATGCCGCCCAGAGGATTCGCTTGAGCACAATGGGAATGGGCCAGTACATCGTCCCATCGGTTTTCTTCGTCCTCGCCATCTTCTATGGAGAACCGGTTACCCCACTCCTGCTGGCAGGATTTGCCTTCATCTGGGTGGGTTTGGCCCTCTATGCCTACTCCGCGCGGCAGACAAATCCCGTTGACGATAAGGGCGAGGCGTAGACATTGGATCCATGAGTCAAATCGAGGAACGCCTTGCCGAGTTGGGATTCACGCTTCCCGAAGCACCGCAGGCGGCAGGTAACTACCTGCCTTACCGGATCTCCGGAAACCTGCTCTTCCTTTCAGGGGTTCTGCCTCTTCGAGACGGACAGTTCAGCCATCTTGGGAAGGTGGGTCAGGAACAAACAGAAGAGACCGCCTACGAGGCCGCCCGCAACTGCATCCTGACCGCATTGCCAAACATCAAGGCGGCGCTTGGCTCGCTGGACCGGGTGAGCAAGGTGATACTGGTCAATGGCTACGTCAACGGGGTGGACGGATTCGCCAACAGTCCCCAGGTCATCAATGGGGCGAGCGACTTTCTGGTCGAGTTGTTCGGTGAAGCCGGTCGCCATGCCCGGACAGCGGTCTCCGTATCCGGACTGCCCAAGGATGTAACGGTGGAGCTGCAAATCACCCTCGAATTTACCTGATGCTGAAGAAACACGGATTCATCATCGCCCTGGTCGGGGTGGTTATCCTGGCAGGACTCTTTCCGGGACTTGGGGCCAGGGACGGAATGCTCAAGGCGGGCTTGCTGAGCAAGCTCGGGGTGATGGTCATTTTCTTTCTTCAGGGACTTTCACTGAAAACCAGCGAGCTGGCTGAAGGGCTCAAGGATTTGCGCCTCCATGCCTTCATCCAGGGATGGATCTTTCTCTTTGCGGCATTCTTCCTCTTCCCGGCAGCGGTCTGCATGCGGGCCATGGGGCATCCGGACATCGCCAACGGTTTCCTCTATCTGATCCTCGTTCCGACGACCATTTCCAGCGCGGTGGCTTTCAGCAGTGCGGCCGGTGGCAACGTCCCCGCAGCCATCTTCAATGTCACCCTGGCAAACCTCCTGGGCGTCTTCTGGGTTCCCACAGGTTGCCTTCTTTTCTTTGCCTCCAGCGGTGGTTTGTCGACCGAGCTTCTCCTGCCCCTGCTGGGCAAGATCGCCCAATTGATCCTGCTTCCCTTGCTGGTTGGCCAGATCCTCCGGCCATTCGTCCGCGATTCCCAGACCCTTGCCCGCATCCAGCCCTCCTTCAAGGTAATCAACCACTCCATCATCCTCTTCATCATCTTTGCTGCCCTTGCCCAAAGTTTCCTTTCCAAGGCATGGGACGGGATCAGTCCCTGGAGCCTGAGCCTCCTCCTCTTGCTCACCCTGATAATCGTGTTGCTGATCCATGCCGGGACCTGGTGGAGCAGCGGCCAACTGGGCCTCAAGCATGCCGACCGGGTAACGGCACTGTTCTGTGGTTCCCAAAAGACACTTGCTGCCGGTGCACCGATGGCGGTGGCCATCTTCGCCGAAGGCAGTGCCCTCGCCGGGATCAATCTCGGACTGCTTTTATTGCCCCTGCTCTGCTTCCATCCAATCCAGTTGCTGGTGGCAGCGCTTATTCTTCCCCGACTAGCGAACTGACCGTTCCGAAGGAATCCTTGAGGTCCGGATAGAGCTTCCGGTAAACGGGATATAGGGTGTCATAGGCTGCCTGGTCTGCTCCGGGGTCCGTGGTTCCCGTCTCCTTGAGCATGGCATCGCAGGCGCTTTCGACATCACTATGGGCACCCACACCAACTGAGGCGAGGACCGCAGCCCCGTAGGCACCTCCTTCGGAAGCATTAACGGTGACGATCCGGGCCTTGAAATTATCGGCCAGGATCTGCCGCCACAAGGGCGACTTGGCCCCGCCGCCGCTGGCCACAATCTGCTGTGGCTGGATGCCGAGATCCCGCATGATTTCCAATGCATCGCGCAGGCCGAACGTCACGCCTTCCATGACCGAACGGGCCATATGCTCCAGCCCATGGCGCAAGCTGAGCCCGAAAAAGACCCCCTTGGCATGTGGATCCGGATGCGGGGTGCGTTCTCCGCTCAGGTAGGGCAGGAAGACAAGTCCCTCGGAGCCGGCCTTGACGCCCCCAGCCAACTTATCGAGGTCCTTGAAGGACATTCCCTGGGCGACTTTTTCGTGGAACCACTGGTAGGAACCGGCACAGCTGAGCTGGACGCCCATGAAATGCCACTTGCCAGGAACAGCGGAGCAAAATGTGTGCAGCCGTCCCTGCGGGTCCGGCTTGTAGGAATCGGCATGGGCGAAGACCACACCACTCGTCCCGAGAGTGGCCGAGACCACACCCGTGCGGACGATGCCGCAGCCAACAGCACCGGCCGCCTGGTCACCGCCGCCGGCAATGATCGGTGTTCCCTCGAGCAGTCCCGTCAGGCGGGCAGCTTCGGCGGAAACACTGGCCGAGGCGACCGTCGATTCCGTCACCTCCGGCAGCATCTCCTTGGAAACACCACAGGCCTCCAGCATCCGCTCCGACCATTGCCGCTTGCCCACATTGAGCAGTGACATCCCGGAAGCATCCGAGACATCCGTGGCAAATGATCCGCTGAGGCGGTAGCGAATGTAGTCCTTCGGCAAAAGGATTTTAGCCGTATTGGCCCAAACGTCCGGTTCCTTCTCCTGGACCCAGGCAATCTTTGGGGCGGTAAAGCCGGGAAGAATGGGATTTCCGGTCAATTCAAGGACTTCCGCAGCACCGACTTTCCGGGTCAGCGATTCGCACTGTTCACCGGTCCGCTGGTCATTCCACATGATGCAGGGACGCAGGACCTTCCCTTCGGCATCCAGCAGGACCAGTCCGTGCATCTGTCCGGTCAACCCGATACCCTGGATGGCGTTGGCCCCGTATTGTTCAACCACTTCACGAAGCGCCCCGAGGCAGGCTTCCCACCAGTCTGCCGGATCGGATTCCGCCCACAATGGTTTAGGGGTGCGGAAGGCGTAGGTCGGGGACAGGACCTGGATCACCTCTCCCGCGGCATCAATGACGACCACCTTGGCCGAGGAGGTCCCGACATCAATTCCAATGAAGTACTCGCTCATGGCTTCAGGGTAATGACTACAGGAACTCGTTCACAAGGTTTTCCAGCATTTCCTGGCGGCCACTCGGTATCGTCGGCTCGCCGTTGCCGAGGGCATAGGCGCTCAACTCCTCCAGTGTGACTCCGCCGGCCTCCACCTTGGCCCCGATTCCACCGTCAAAACTGCTGTAGCGGTTCTTGAGAAAATCCTCCATGCGCCCGTCCTCCCGAATGGCCGCGGCGATCTTGAGGCCCCGGGCAAAGGCATCCATCCCGCCAATGTGGGCGTGGAACAGATCTTCCGGCTCGTGCGACTCCCGCCGCCGCTTGGCATCAAAATTCAGGCCGCCGGTTGTGAAACCGCCCATGCCGAGAACCACCAGCATGATCTGCGTGGTCAGGTAAATGTCCGTCGGAAACTGGTCCGTGTCCCAGCCGATGAGCTCGTCCCCGCGGTTGGCGTCGATGCTGCCCAGCGCTCCCGCGTTGGCCGCCACGGTCAGCTCGTGGAACATGGTATGCCCGGCCAGGGTGGCATGGTTGGTCTCGATGTTGAGCTTGAAATGCTCCATCAAGCCATACTCGCGGAGGAAGTTGAGACAGGCCGCGGAGTCGGAATCATACTGGTGGGTCGAGGGTTCCCGCGGCTTCGGCTCAATATAGAACGGTCCCTCGAAGCCAATCGCCTTCTTGTAGTCAACCGCCATGTGCAGCAGGGCTGCAAGGTGGTCCAGCTCGCGCTTCATGTCGGTGTTCCACAGGGTGGCATAGCCTTCACGCCCGCCCCAAAAGGTGTAGCCAAGGCCACCCAGCTTGTGGGTCGCATCCATCGCCGCCTTGATCTGGGCCGCGCCGTAGGCGAAGACATCTGCGTAGGGTGAGGTCCCCGCCCCCTGTGCATAGCGCGGATGCGAAAACAGACAGGCCGTTCCCCAGAGAAGTTTCTTGCCCGTCTCCGCCTGCTTCTCCGCCAGCTTGTCGACCACCGCTTCCAGTATCCGGTTGCTCTCCGCCAGGTTGTTCATCTCCGGCGCAATGTCCCGGTCATGGAAACAGTAATAGTCGATTCCCGTCTTCTCCATGAATTCGAAAAAGACATCCACCCGGCGCAGGGCATTCTCCAGTGAGTCACTCCCGTCGTCCCAGGGCATCAGCGCCGTTCCCCCGCCAAAGGGATCCGACAACTCGTTCCGCATGCAGTGCCAATAGGCCGCCGCAAACCGAAGATGCTCCGCCATCGCTTTCCCTTCCACCAGCTCTTCCGCATTGTAATGCTTGAAGGCCAGCGGGTTCTTGCTCCCCGGTCCTTCATACCGGATCTTCTCCACGTTGAAATATTCCATGAAGAAACTCTCCCCGCCCGCCCCTTCCCTTGTCAAGATAAATGCACAGTTGTGCACAGTTTATTGGGTGGGATTCGGCCTTTCAGGGAGTTGCAATCCTTGGGTGAATGCTCCACATTTGCTTTATCATGCCACTTTACGAATACACCTGTGAGAGCTGCCAGAAGCGCTCGGAGATCTTGGTCATGGGGGAGAAAAAACCGGTCTGTCCGGAATGCGGGAGCGAGGAATTGCACAAGGAGTTCTCCACCTTTGCGACCCAGTCGGAAGGCGCCTCGATGGCCAGTGCACCGACCCACACCCACTCGCCGGGATGCGGGTGCTGCGGAGGCGCACCGGGCAGTTGCGGACTCAACTAAGCCAATGTGGAGGCACTTTCTAACGCACTCAGCGGTCACGGGACTGCTGATTGTCCTGATTTTCTCAGCCGGCTGTCGGGGTCCACGGGCTGAAGAACCAGCGTCCGAGGAGCAGGTCTCGCTTTCCCTCCTCGAACAGCGCTTGCTACGGGTGATTGAACTCGAGGACCAGTTGGAGGAAATCGCTTCCCAGCCGGATGCCGAATACGGGGAGGTCCAGCGCCGGTTCCAGGAGGTAGCGGCGGAATACCACGGCATCATCGTCCGCAATCCGGATGATCTCAATGCCCGCCTGCTCTATGCCAAACTCCTTTCCCGCTACGGGGACCGTGAAACGGCCTGGGAGCAGTTCATCACTGCCGCTAAACTCGCCGAGAACGAGGACCGCCAAATCGCGGTCATCCATCAGGAACTGAGCACTTACTATGCCGAGGAAGGGGACCACACCCGGGCCATCGCCTATGCCCTCAATGCCATCGACATTGAGCCCGAAACCGCCGCCTATCACTTTGGCCTCGGCCAGGTCCTCGCCGCCTTCAAGCCCGAGTTCATGGCCGATGGCATCTATTCCTCCGCCCGCATCGATGAAATGATGCTCAAGGCCTTCGCCACCGCCAAGGACCTCCAGCCCGATGATCCCGACCTCCAGTTCCGCTACGGAGAAGCCTTCTACGATGTCGAGGATCCAGACTGGGAAAGCGCCCTCGCCCACTGGGAACAGCTCGCCTCCTTCCCCGGCCTCTCCCCCTTCCAGCAGGACGCCATCCTCCTTCACCGGGCCCGCTGCCTCGCCGGCCTCGGCCGCTCCGACGAAGCCCGCCAGCTCGCCAACTCTGTCCAGTCACCCGAGCTTCAGGAATCCGTCAAAGCCCTCTTTTGACCGCTTATCCCTTTTTCCCGAAAAATCCCCATTCCCTTGTTGAAAATTGGAATTATTCTAATTTAGTAACAGGGACAATGGTCAAAAGCCTGCCAGTCGAAGCCAAGGAGGCATTGGATAAAGCGTTGATAGAGCATGGTTTGCGCTCAACAAGGCAGCGCGAGCATGTATTTTCGGTACTTTTGCACAAGCGGGACCATCCGACAGCAGACGAAGTTTACGCCCGATCCCGCCGGGAAATGGACTCCATCTCTCTGGCGACCGTCTACAACTGTCTGGAAACCCTGGTTGGCTGCGGCCTGGTGCGGGCGGTGAACTACGAGCGGGAGCCGACCCGCTATTGTCCCAACCTGCATGAACACGCCCATTTCCAGGATCGCCAGACGGGCCGGGTCTATGACGTAGACCTGCCACCTGACCTGATGAAGAAGCTGCGGGCGGTCCTCCCCGACGGCTACCATGCGGAAAGCATCGAACTCTATTTTCACGGAAAGGCGGAAGCGGAGAACAGCTGAAGCCGACAATTTAAACTCAACAGCAAAGCAGAAAACAAGATGAGCACACTGGAAATCAAGAACCTGAATGTCAGCATCAGCGACAACCACATCCTGAAGGATTTTTCCCTGACGGTTCCCCGCGGGGAAGTGCACGCGATCATGGGACCGAACGGCACCGGCAAGAGCACCTTGGCCAAGGCACTGGCAGGTCATGAGGATTATGAAATCATGAGCGGTGAGGTTCTGCTCGACGGCGAAGCCATCGTCGGCATGGAACCGGACGAAATTTCCCGTGAGGGACTCTTCATGGCCTTCCAATACCCGAGCGAAATTCCCGGGGTAAGCATCGCCAACTTCATCCGGGCTGCCCTCACCGCCCGTCTCGAGGAAGGGGAAAGCTTCAAGGCCCCCGCTTTCTACAAGGAACTCTACGAAAAGATGGACCTTTTGAAGATCGACCGCTCCTTTACCAGCCGTTCGGTCAACGAGGGCTTTTCCGGTGGGGAAAAGAAGCGTTGTGAAATTCTCCAGATGGCCATGCTGCAGCCAAAGTACGCCGTCCTTGACGAGACCGACAGCGGACTCGACATCGACGCCCTGAAGATTGTTGCCGACGGGGTTAACAAGATGCGCGGTCCCGACCTCGGGGTTCTCCTCATCACCCACTACCAGCGCCTGCTGAACTACATCGTTCCGGACAAGGTGCACGTCATGTTTGATGGCCGCATCGTCCGCAGTGGCGGCCCGGAACTGGCTGAGAAGCTGGAAGCGGAAGGCTACGACTGGGTCAAGGACGAGATCGCCGCCCCGGCAGGGGCCTGAGGGCGTGAAAGTCAGGCTTGGCGGTTAGGATTAAGATAAAGATTAAGGCTAAGATTAAGATTTAGATTAAGATTGGGAGATCATGAGTACTACACCGGATATTAATATCGAAAGGGATGTCGGGAATTTCCACTACGAGACCGAATACGAATTTGATGCGGGCATCGGCCTGACTGAGAAGACCATCGATTACATCGCCGATGTGAAGGGTGAGGACGACTGGGTGCGGGAATTCCGCAAAAAGGCGCTGAAGACCTTCCAGGACAAGCCGCTCCCGACGCACTGGGCCTCCAAGGACTTGGAGAACATCGATTACGACAAGATCCGCTACTACCTCTCCAAAGGCCAACGCCCTTCGCGGACCTGGGACGAGGTGCCGGACGAGGTCAAGGAGACCTTTGAGCGCCTGGGCATCCCGGAAAAGGAACGGGCATTCCTTGCCGGTGTGGAAGCGCAATTCGATTCCGAAGCCTCCTACTCCAACATGAAGGAGGAACTGGCCAAGGAAGGGGTCATCTTTGTCGGCTCGACGGAGGGTTTGAAGGAGCATCCGGAAATCTTCCGCAAGTTCTTCGGCAAGGTCATCCCCATCGGGGACAACAAGTTCAGTGCCCTCAACAGCGCAGTTTTTTCCGGCGGTTCCTTCATCTATGTCCCACCTGGGGTGAAGGTGAAGCAACCCCTGCAGGCCTATTTCCGGATCAATGCGGAGAACTTTGGTCAGTTTGAGCGGACCCTCATCATTGCCGACGAAGGAGCCGAAGTGACCTACATGGAAGGTTGTACCGCCCCGCAGTTTGAAACCTCTACCCTCCACTCCGCCGTCGTCGAACTGGTGGCCCTTAAGGGTGCCAAGATCCAGTACATCACCGTGCAGAACTGGTCCGCCAATGTCTTCAACCTGGTCACCAAGCGTGGCATGGCCATGGACGATGCGGAAATCAAGTGGATCGACTGTAACATCGGCAGTCGCCTGACGATGAAGTACCCGGGCGTCATCATGCGCGGTCCCGGGGCCCGCGGGGAAGTCCTCTCCATCGCCCTCGCCCACGATGGCCAGCACCAAGACACGGGGGCCAAGATGATTCACGCCGCCGACAACACGACCTCAAATATCATTTCCAAGTCCATCTCCATTGGACACGGCCGCTCCACCTACCGTGGCGTAGTGAGTATTCCGCGACAATTGAAGGGCTGCAAGAATAACACCGAGTGTGACGCCCTCCTCATCAACACCAACTCGCGGACCGACACCTACCCGGCCATTACGGTCCGGGGCAACCAAAGCACGGTCCAGCACGAGGCCAGCGTCTCCAAGGTCAGCGCGGAGCAGATTTTCTACATGATGCAACGCGGTCTGCCGGAAGACGAGGCCATGAGCCTTGCCGTCAACGGCTTTGTCAACGACCTCATCCGGGAATTCCCCATGGAATACTCGGTGGAGTTGAAGCGCCTCATCGACCTGGAGATGGAAGGCTCCGTGGGCTGACGGCAACCCTCAGCTGCCAATACATCGTGGAAAACAAACCGAAAAAAGAAGACATGTCTGAGACACTCGAAATACCGACCCTTTCCCTTGGAGACCCCCAGACCTTCACCCGGCACCAGGAGCTGACCAGCCTCGGCGTGGACTGGTTTGCGGAGCAACAGGCCGACGCCTGGAAGCGTTATCAGGAGCTTCCCCTCCCCGTCCGGACCGATGAAAAGTGGCGCTTTGCCAACTTGCAGCGCTTGAAGGAACTGGATCAGTACCAGCCTGCCGCCATCGGGGACGCGGATACCGCCATTATCGCTGAGCAATCCCACCGCCTCGAAAACGTGGCTGGTCGGATTATCCTTGCGGATGACACCCTGGCCGCACCCATCGAGCTGGCAGAAGGACTAGCCGAGAAAGGGATTATCTTCACCACCCTGCCGGACGCCATCGTCAAGCACTCGGACCTGGTCAAGGAGTACTTCATGCAGCAGACGCCCGAACTGGGCTCGGAAAAGCTGGAAGCCCTGCATGTCGCCCTTCTGCGTAATGGCGTTTTCCTCTACATCCCGGACAACGTGGAAGTCGAGGACCCGTTCGTGGTCTACAATTGGGCCGTGGCCGACAAGGGCGCCCTCTTCCCCCACACGCTCTTTGTTGCAGGCAATCACTCCAAGGCGAGCCTGATTGAGTTTCAGGAAGGAACGGGTAAGGATACCTCCCACCTTGTTGTGGCCAATGCCCACCTGTTTGCCGGCAACGGGTCGAAACCCAACCACACCATTGTCCAGAACTGGAACCTGAATACCCTCAGCTTCCAGCTCAATACCAACAACGCCCAAAGTGACACGGTCTCCAAGAGCACACTCATCAATGTTGGTTCGGTACAGGCCCGCCAGGAAGTGCATGGGAAGATTTTCGGCAGCGGTAGTAATGTGGAAATGTACGCCCTTAATGTTCCGACCGGCGCCCAGGAATTTGACCAGCGCACCCTGCAGACGCACATTGCGCCGCACAGCCGCAGTGACCTCCTTTTCAAGAATGCCCTTGTGGACAAGTCCCGGACCATCTTTTCCGGACTGATCATCGTCGAGGACGATGCCCAGCAGACCGATGCCTACCAGACCAACAACAACCTCATGTTGAGCGAGGAGTGCGAGGCCAATTCCCTCCCGGGTCTGGAAATCAAGGCCAACGACGTCAAGTGTTCGCACGGGGCCACCACCGGACGCATCGTCGATTCGGAACTGTTCTATTTCCTTGCCCGGGGCATCCCCCGCAAGAAGGCCCAGGAACTGATGGTCTTCGGCTATTTCGAGGAAATTGTCGGTAAGCTGGAGAACAGCGAGCTGGCCGGCTACGTGCGCGAACTGGTGCAGCACAAGTTTACCGACTAAAAACCCCCCATTACCAACAGCTCTAAAATGGACTCAGAACGCACAGTCAGTCGTGACATTACCGCTACAATTGTCCCTTATGGGGACGCGGTGACCATTCCCGCAGGGACGCGGGTCAGCATCACCCATCGCCTCGGTGGTAACTTTACCGTCACTTGGGAAGGCGGCATGGCACAGATCAACGGCAGCCAAGCCGATGCCATCGGCGAGGAAATTCCAACCGTGGAAACGGAAGCCGGGGCCGAGGCCCACGCCGGCCCGCCCAGCGAAGACAAGGTCTGGGCAGCCCTGAAGAAGGTTTATGATCCGGAAATCCCGGTCAACATTGTCGACCTTGGACTGATCTACAGCATGGAGGTCATCCAGGAGCCCGACTCCGGCGACTACCACGTCAAGGTGGACATGACCCTGACCGCTCCAGGCTGTGGCATGGGGCCGGTCATTGCCCAGGACGCGAAGTACAAGGTGGAGCAGGTGGCAGGCGTTACCCAGGCCCATGTCGACATTGTCTGGGATCCGCCGTGGCATCAGGACATGATCTCCGAAGAGGGGAAAATGGAACTGGGTCTCCTCTAACTATCTTAATCTTAGCCTTAATCTTAATCTTAGCCTTAGCCTTAGCCTTTCGCGACGAGATTAAGATTAAGATTAAGGCTAAGATTAAGATTATAAAAAAAAGGCCCTTCTGCCTTGGTAGGACAGAAGGACCCTGAAAGTTGCGGGAAAAGAATTTCCGCTACTCGCCTTAGTTCTTGAGCGCGGCCTGGGCAGCTGCCAGGCGGGCGACCGGAACACGCGGCGGGGAGCAGCTGACGTAATCCAGACCGACCCCGTCGAAGAAGCGGATGGAATCCGGGTCCCCGCCATGCTCACCACAGATGCCCAGCTTGAGCTTCTTCTTGACCGAACGGCCCTTGGCAGCCGCCATCTCGACGAGCTGGCCAACGCCGCCCTGGTCGAGGCTGGCAAACGGATTCTGGGTGAAGATTTCCTTGTTGCGGTAATCGTCGAAGAAGCCGCCCATGTCATCCCGGCTGAGGCCGAGGGTGGTCTGGGTCAGGTCATTGGTACCGAAGCTGAAGAACTCGGCAACCTCGGCGATCTCGTCCGCGGTAACCGCGGCGCGCGGGATTTCAATCATGGTGCCGACGGTGTAGCGAATCTTCACCTTCTTGGCTGCCATGACTTCCTTGGCCACGCGGTGGACGATTTCCACCTGGTCCTTGAGCTCGGTCTGGAATCCAACGAGCGGAATCATGATTTCCGGATTCACCTTGATCGGCTTCTTGAGCTTACCGACCTGGGCAGCGGCCTCGAAGATGGCCCGGGCCTGCATCTCGGTGATTTCCGGATAGCTGACCCCGAGACGGCAACCACGGTGGCCGAGCATCGGGTTCTCCTCGTGGAGGGCCTTGACGCGCTCGGTGATGGTTTCCTGGGAAACGCCGAGCTTAGTGGCCAGCTGGCGACGGGTGGTGTCGTCGTGCGGCAGGAACTCGTGCAGCGGCGGGTCGAGGAGGCGGATGGTGACCGGCAGGCCCTTCATGGCCTTGAAGAGGCCGGCGAAGTCGCGACGCTGGAACGGCAGGAGCTTCTTCAGGGCAGCGCGGCGCTCGGCTTCGCTACTGGCAAGAATCATCTGGCGCATGTAGTCGATGCGGTCGCCTTCGAAGAACATGTGTTCCGTCCGGCAGAGACCGATACCTTCGGCACCGAGGTTGACGGCCGAGGCGGCCATGTCCGGGGTGTCGGCATTGGTACGGACCTTCAGCTTACGGTACTTGTCGGCCCACTTCATGACGGTGGCGAAGAGCTGGTAGGTGTAGCTCTTGGCTGGCTTGAGCTTACCTTCAAGGACGCTCTTGACCTCACTGTCGGTGGTTTCGATAGCCCCGGCGAAGATGTCACCGGTGGTACCGTTGATGGAGATGAAGTCCCCTTCCTTGAGGAGGGTCTTGCCCGCGAGAAGGGTCTTCTTCTCGTAGTCGATCTTGACGCCGGTGGCACCACAGATACAGACCTTGCCCAGCTGACGGGCAACCAGCGCGGCGTGCGAGCTGACACCCCCGCGGGAGGTGAGAATACCTTCGGAAGCGAGCATGCCCTTCAAGTCTTCCGGGGAAGTCTCGACACGGCAGAGGATAACCTTGCGGCCAGCCTTCACTTCGCGCTCAGCCGTCGAGGCGGAGAAGACAATGTGGCCACTGGCGGCACCCGGGCCGGCCGGCAGGCCGGAAGCGATGACCTTGGAGGCGGCTTCCGCCTTGGGGTCGAAGATCGGGACCAGCAGCGAGTCAATGGACTCGGCCGGGATCTTCTGGACGGCCATTTCGCGGGACATGAGGCGCTCCTTGTTCATCTCCACGGCGATGCGGACAGCGGCGAGACCGGTGCGCTTACCGTTACGGGTCTGAAGCATGTAGAGCACATTGTCCTCAACCGTGAACTCAAAGTCCTGCATGTCCTTGAAGTGGCGTTCCAGCTTCTTGCAGACATCTTCCAGTTCGGCGTGGGCGTGCGGCATTTCGTCAGCCAGCTGGGCAATCGGCTTCGGGGTCCGGACACCGGCGACAACATCCTCGCCCTGGGCATTGATGAGATATTCGCCGTAGAAGACCTTTTCGCCATTGGCCGGGTCGCGGGTGAATGCCACACCGGTGGCACACTCCTCGCCCATGTTACCAAAGACCATTGCCTGGACGTTGACCGCGGTACCCCACTCGGAAGGAATGTTGTACTTCTGGCGGTAAACGACGGCACGCTCGTTACCCCAGGATTGGAAGACAGCGCCAACCGCTCCCCAGAGCTGCTCGTAGGCATCCTGCGGGAAGCTCTTCTTGGTACGCTGACGGATGAGGGCCTTGAAGCGCTTGACCAGCTCCTGCAGGTCCTCGGCCGTGAGGTCGGTGTCATTCGGCTTCTTGAGCTCCTTCTTGAGCTTGTCCATTACTTCCTCGAACGGCTCATGCTCGTGCTCGCCTCGGGGCTGGACGCCCATGACGACGTCACCGTACATCTGGATGAAACGGCGGTAGCAGTCGTAGGCAAAGCGGGCATTGCCGGACTTCTTGGCCAAACCGGCGACGGTCTCGTCGTTGAGGCCAAGGTTCAAAATGGTATCCATCATGCCCGGCATGGATTCACGGGCACCTGAACGGACAGAGAAAAGCAGCGGATTGGTCTTGCTGCCGAACAGCTTGCCCTGCTCCTTCTCCACCTGCTTGACGGCTGCCTTGACTTCGGCCTCGAGTCCCTTGGGGTACTTGCCCTTGTTGGCGCTGAAGTAGGTACAGACTTCGGTGGTGATGGTGAAGCCGGGAGGAACCGGCAGTCCAATAGCAGCCATTTCCGCGAGGTTGGCACCCTTGCCTCCAAGGAGCTCCTTCATTTTGGCGTTACCATCGGTCTTCTTGCCGAATGCGTAGACGGATTTGACGGTCGCCTTGGTGGCGCGCTTCCGCTTGGCCGCGGCTGGCTTGGTTTTCTTTTTGCTGGCTTTAGCTGGCATGCTTGATACTTGATTCGAGTTGTATAGTGATGATGACCACAGAGGGTCAGCGGTAAGAAAAACTGGCGAAATTAGACCGAATGCCCTCTGTGTCAATGAGTAACGTCCCCAATGTCCAACGACCCATCCAGTGAACAGCCCGAATACGACCTGCCCACGGTCGATTCCATTGATGACCTGCCCGAACCAGAGGAAGAAGCAGGCCAGATGAGCTTTCTTGATCACCTTGAGGAACTGCGCTGGACGCTCTTCAAGAGCTTCATTTCCTTCGGGCTGGCCTGTATCCTCATCGGGGTCTTCATTGCCCAGTTTTCGGACATCCTTCGCTGGCCCTTTGATTTTGCCGTCAGTGGACGGGAAATCGAGATGTCAGGCCTCATCAATACCTCCATCCTGGGGGTCTTCTCGGTCATCTTTTATCTCCTCCTTGGCGGCGGGCTGGCCCTGTCGCTTCCCTTCATCCTATATTTCGTGGGCAGTTTTGTCGCTCCCGGGCTTAATGAGCGGGAACTCCGGTTGCTCCGGCCTGCCTGTACGGCGGCCTTCGTCCTCTTTCTCGCGGGTGCCGCCTTCAGTTTCTTCGTCCTCGTCCCGGCGGCCATGCGGGCTTCCATCATCTTCAACGAGATGCTCGGATTTGCCCCACTGTGGACGGCTTCCAGTTACTACGGCCTGCTCACCTGGATGGTCCTGGGGGTCGGGATTGCCTTCCAGTTTCCCCTCGTGCTGCTGATCCTGGTCTACCTGGAGATCATCAGCCGTGCCCAGCTGGTCGGCTTCCGCCGCTACTCCATCGTCATCTTCCTCTGCATCGGGGCACTCGTCACCCCGACAACGGACCCGGTGACCTTCATCCTTCTCGCCTTCCCGATGTCGCTCCTCTACGAGCTGGCTATCTTCGGGGCCAAGCGGATCGAGGGAAGAATCCGGCAAGAGGAGGAGGACTGAATAAAAAAGCGGCGCCATCCCGAAGGATGACGCCGCAAAAGGGTGCAAAATCCCTTGTGCTACTTTTTGGTCACGACAATCAAGGCGTGGATGATCGCCGGCAACCAGAGGAGGAAGCAAAGCACAATGTTGATGATCAACGACTTGTTAGCCCCGTCCTTGAGGTAGACTGCCAGCGGCGGCAAGATAATCGCGAGAATAATAAGCAGTACTGGATTCATTATGGTTCCCTTGGTTGAGGTTAGTTCATTTAGTCCGTAATGGACGCGCCCTGTTCCTTCAGGGCATCGAGATAAACAGCCAGTCGCTCCTTGAGGGCATTCATGTCCTCGGTCAGGGCGGCAATGTCCGCCTTGAGGGCAGTGGCTTCGTCGCCCATCTGTTCCATGAGCGGAATTTCCTTCAATTGAGCCGTGATGGGCTCGATTTCCGCCATCTTGGCCTCAATGGCTTTTTGGTACTCAGCCGCCTTGGCTTTCAGGTCATCGACGGAGAGGGTACTGGCTTCCTGCTCGAGGTCCGCCACCGGTGTCTCGGTGTCGACGCCCTTGCTGCAGCCGGCCAAAATAACCATTCCGGCCAGTAGAATGATAGAGAATAATTTCATCACTTTCCTTGGTTAAGGTATTATATAGGGGAAAATACCTAAGGAATAATCCAAAGGAAAGCAACTGATTTCGGACTTGGGCCGGGTACGGGCCTTTGCAGGTATCTGGGGGCTCAGGAGGGATTGCCGGACTCCCCGGCATCAGTCACCTGCGGCCGCGGGAAGAGAATGGTCTTGCCGCCGAGCACCTGTCCGTCAAGGCGGCTGGACCAGTCCAGTTGGCCCTCCCAGCGCTCAACCGGTTCCTGCCCGAGAAGTCCGCTGATCTTGTCCGAGATATCCGGCATGACCGGCTGGAGGAAGGCGTTGGCGAGCCGAAGTCCCTCGGCGAGGTTGGCCAAAGTAGTGGCCAGCAATGCCTGGTCGGCGGCCTCTTCCGACTTGGCCAGCTTCCACGGGGCACGGATTTCGGCATAGCGGTTAAGGCTGGTGACGAAGGCAAAGGTCTTCTCCAGGGCGAGATGAAACTGGAACTGGTCGAAGGCCTGCAGGACCTCCTCGCGGGTCTTGTCCCAACCGGCCTTCAGTTCCTTCTCCGGGTCCTCCTCGACGGTTGCTGGCTGCAGCCCTTCCGGGAAATTGCGTCCGGCCATGTTGAGGAGGCGGCTGACGAGGTTGCCAAGGTTGTTGGCAAGGTCGGCATTGTAGCGGCCGAGGAACAATTCCAGCGTGAAATCGCTATCCTGCCCGACGCTCATTTCGCGGGTCAGGAAGTAGCGCAAAGCATCGGCGCCATAGGTCTCGGCAAACTCCACCGGATCGATCTTGAGCCCGGTGCTCTTGGACATCTTGGCCCCGCCGATGTGCCACCAGCCGTGGACCAGCAGCGCCTTCGGGGGCTCCACCCCGATGGCCTTGAGCATGGCCGGCCAGTAGACAGAGTGCGGCGGCACAAGGATATCCTTGCCAATGACATGGTAGTCGACCGGCCAGTACTTGTTGAAGTCGTCCGTCCCGTAGCCAATGGCGGAGATGTAGTTGATGAGGGCGTCGAACCAAACGTAGGTGACGTAGTCGGTATCGAAGGGCAGCTCGATGCCCCAGGAAAGCCGCGTCTTGGGCCGGGAAATGCAGAGATCATTGACGGGTTCCTTGAGGAACTCCAGCACCTGCTTCTGGCGGAAGGCCGGCACGACAAAGGCATTCTCCTTGAGGAAGCTGATGAGCCAGTCCTGGTAAGCGCTCAGCTTGAAGAAGTAGTTCTCCTCCTGAATCTGAACCACCTCGCCGTAGATTTCCGGCCAGCTGCCATCCGCCTCCCGCTCCTTCTCAAGGACAAACTGCTCCTGGCGGACAGAGTAGAATCCCTCGTAGCTGCCCTTGTAGATTTCCCCGCGATCATGGAGGTCCTGGAGGATTGTCTGGACGACGTCCTTATGCCGCTGCTCGGAAGTGCGGATGAAGTCGTTGTTGGAAATATTCAGATGCTGGCAGAGCTCGACAAAAAGCGGGCCGACCTCGCTGGTCAGCTCGAGGGGAGTCCTTCCCTGGGCCTCGGCGGTCTGGGTCACTTTCTGGCCATGCTCGTCAATCCCGGTCAGGAAATGGACTTCCTCGCCAGTGAGGCGCTTGTAGCGGGCGACAACATCGGTCAAAACCTTCTCGTAGGCATGCCCGAGGTGAGGCGGACCGTTGGCATAGTCAATGGCAGTGGTGATGTAGAACGTCTTCATGATCTCCTTTGCGGAAAAAGCAGTCAGATTTGCCCGCGACTCCGGTGGCGTCAATTTAATTGCCTGATTTAGGAAGATGGCAATGCTGTCGGTCATGTCGGAAAAGAAACAGGCTACATGGGGTGGACGGTTCTCGGAGGGACCCGCCGACCGGATGATCCGGTTCAGCGAATCGGTATCCTTCGACCAGCGGCTGGCACCTTACGACATCATGGGCAGCCAGGCACACGCCCGCATGCTGGCCCATGTCGGGTTGTTGGAGGAAGCGGAATGTTCCGCCATCTGCGAGGGACTGGATGCGATTGGTGAAAAAATCGCCGCCGGGGAATTTACCTGGGACCCGCGCCTCGAGGATGTCCACATGAACATCGAACAGGCCCTGACCCAGGCGGTCCCGGCAGCAGCCAAGCTCCATACCGCCCGCAGCCGCAATGATCAGGTAGCCACCGACATGCGACTCTTTTTCCTCGATGCCGCCTGCCAGCTGGACGGTGCCCTGGTGACACTGTTGAAGGCCCTCCTTTCCCAGGCTGCCGCCACACAGGAAGTGGCCATTCCAGGCTATACCCACCTGCAGCGGGCCCAGCCGGTCTCCATGGCGCATCACTTACTGGCCTACATGGAGATGCTCGGCCGCGACCGGGATCGCATTGCCGACTTCTGCCGGCGGGCCCGGGTCTGCCCGCTGGGGGCGGGGGCCATCGCCGGGACAACGCTCCCCATTGACCGTGAATTTGTCGCCCGCGAACTGGGATTTGTCGACGAAGCGGGCAATCCGCAAGTGACCCGCAACTCCATGGATGCAGTCGCCGACCGCGACCTCTTCATCGAATTCGCCAACTGCTGTGCCCTCGTCGCAACCCACCTCTCCCGGATGGCGGAGGACGTCATCCTCTGGAGCAGCAACGAGTTTGGCTTTGTCCGGCTGCCGGACGCCTACACCACCGGCTCCAGCCTCATGCCGCAGAAAAAGAACCCGGACTCCCTGGAACTGATCCGGGGCAAGGCAGCCCGCATCATGGGACAGTCCCATACCCTGCTCACTTTGGTCAAGGGACTGCCCTTGACCTACAACCGCGATCTTCAGGAAGACAAGCCACCGGTTTTCGAGACCCTCGACATGACACTTGACTGCCTTCTGGTCATGGAAGGCACTCTCGCCGGAATGACGGTCAACAAGGAGACCTGCGAGGACGCCGTTGCGGATCCCCTGCTGCTGGCCACCGACCTTGTCGATTATCTTGTCCTCAAGGGGGTTCCGTTCCGGGATGCCCACCATGTCGTTGGTGAGTTGGTGGCCCTCTCCGAGAAAAGCGTCTGCCCGCTGAATGCCATTCCCCTCGACGAGGCCCAGAAGATTTGCGACAAGATTGAGCCCGACTGGACCGATTGTTTTTCCGTCGAGAAGGCCCTTGCCGGGCGTGAACGGCCGGGCATGCCCGGACCCAAACAGATTGAAATGGAACTCGACCGCTGGAAGGGAACCCTTCCGGAATAAGGCTGGTGCAGCAAGCGGCCTCAGCGGGAACGGACAAGGAGGGAAGTGCCAGTCCCTCGCTGGCACCCTACACCAACCTCCTCAAGTTCAGCTTTTTCAACGCCACCACCTGGATGATCGCCATGGGGACCCCGCTGGTCCTGCTGGCCAGTGAACTGGGGGCCAACTCCTTTGAGGTCGGGTTGATCTATTCCTTTGTCTTCCTCCTCCTCCCGGTCCAGATAATCGCCACCTCGACCCTCCCGAAACTGGGCTACAAGAAGCAAATCATGCTGGCCTGGATCGCCCGCGGGGCCTCCCTTGTCATTCCCTTTCTCCTTGCCCTGCAGGCTCCGGATCCGGCTCCGCGCTGGATGGTCCATGCCCTCATTCTCTCGGCCTTTCTCTTTGCCTTCTTCCGTACCTTCGGCAGTTGTGCCCTGCCTCCCCTGCTCTACGCCACGGTCAAGGACTCGGTCCGCGGACGTTATTTCAGTACCGACCAGGCCATTGCCGCCATGGCCGGCATTCTGACCCTGCTCCTGCTGGCGGTGCTCTTTCGAATGGTCTCCGCATTTACAGCCTTCGCCTGGCAGTACACCTATGCCCTGTTCGCGGTTGTCATGACAATCTACTACATGGCCAAGGTGAAAGACCCACCGAAGCCGGCGCAAGCCAGCCTCAAGGAAATCGCCCTCGAGACCCCGAAGATTTCCCTTCAACGCTCCCCCTTCCGGCAATACCTGATTTTCATGATCAGCTCAGCCCTCATGGGGACCGCCTTTGTGCCCTTGAAGGCCTACTACCTCCGGGTGGAAGCGGGGATTGGCACGGACCAGATTCTTGTCTTCACGGCCATCCAGTATTGCGGGGCGATCCTTGGGACCATCCTTCTCCGGAAGCATATTGATGGGCTGGGAGTAAAGCCGGTATTCCGCATCTCCCTGTTTCTTGGGGCGGTGGTCAGCATCTACTGGTTCCTGCTTGTCAGTGGTCTTGTCCCGGGCATCGAGAACCTCCTCATGGTGGCCTATTTTCTCTTCGGCATATCAGCCAGCCAGTGGCTGACCGCACACCTGAAGTACATGCCGCGCGTCTGCAGCGAAAAGCGGCAGGCCCTGCATGTCTCCGTCCATGCGGCGATTGTCGGCATCGTTGGGGGAATCGCCCCCATTGTCTGGGGTTACCTGGTCAAGACACCGGGCACCCCGGGGGTCGATGCGGAAGTTTTTGCCATCTTCTTTGTCGCCATGCTGCTGGTGCAGGTCATGCTTTTCCTCTACATCCCGCGCCTGACCTCGCAACACCGGGAAAGGCCACCACTGCAGACGGGTTCCGGTCTTCTCCGGCCCTTCCGTTACCTTGGTGGGCTGATCAACATTATTCCGGAGAAACGGCGGTAGCCTCCTTGGAGTGCTGCGGCATGCCGCAGCTTTATAAGGCGGCGACAAGTCGCCGCACTCCACGGCGCTCGCTATTCCGCAGCTTTATAAGGCGGCGACAAGTCGCCGCACTCCACGGGGCGTGCTACATATCGAGCTGCGGACGCGCCGGGTCGGGCCAGTCGATATGGTAGAACTGGCCGCGGGGCTTGTCGGTGCGCTCGTAGGTGTGGGCCCCGAAGTAGTCGCGCTGGGCCTGGAGCAGGTTCTGCGGCAGGCGGGCGGTCCGGTAGCCATCGTAGTAGCTCAGGGCGCTGCTGAAGGTGGGGATGCTGATCCCGGCCTGGGCGGCGATCCCGATGACCTTGCGCCAGTTGGCCTGGGCCTTCTGGATGGTCTCGTTGAAGTAGGGATCGAGAAGCAGGTTGGCCAGCTCCGGATCGCGCTCATAGGCCTCCGTGATTTTCTGCAGGAAGACGGCGCGAATGATACAGCCACCGCGCCAGATCTGGGCAATCTCCCCAAAGTTCAACTTCCAGTCATATTCCTTCTGGGCTTCCCGCATGAGCTGGAATCCCTGGGCATAGGAACAAATCTTCGAGCAATACAAGGCATCGTGGATGGCCGCGATGAACTCGGCCTTTTCCCCCTCGAAGGCATAGCCCTCCGGGCCCTTGAGAATCGGCTCGGCCGCGACCCGCTCCTCCTTGACCGCACTGAGGAAGCGGGCAAAGACCGCCTCGGCGACCGTTGGGGCGGGCACGCCCATGTCCAGCGCGTTGACGCTGGTCCACTTCCCAGTGCCCTTCTGTCCGGCTGTGTCGAGGACGATGTCCACGAAGGGCTGACCACTTTCCGGGTCGGCCTGCTTGAGGATATCGGCCGTGATCTCGATCAGGAAACTGTCCAGCATGCCGGCATTCCATTCCGAGAAGACCGCCCCCATCTCGGGTGCACTCAGTCCAAGGACCCCCTTCATGAGGTCGTAGGACTCACAAATCATCTGCATGTCACCATATTCGATCCCGTTGTGGACCATTTTTACATAGTGACCGGCTCCGTTTTCGCCGATGTAGGCCGCACAGGGGACTCCCCCCTCGACCGGCTTGCCCGGCTCTGCTCCCTCAAGGGGCCGACCGGTTTCCGCGTCCACTTTCGCCGCAATCGCTTCCCAGACGGGCTTCAAATGTTCCCATGCCTCGGCCGCGCCACCGGGCATCAGGCTGGGACCAAAGCGGGCCCCTTCTTCACCACCGGAGACCCCGCTGCCGACAAAGCGCAGCCCCTTCTCCGTCAGCTCCTTCTCCCGGCGGATCGTGTCCGTCCACTTGGCGTTGCCGCCATCAATGATGATGTCGCCCTCTTCCATTAACGGGACCAGGCCCTCGATCACCTTGTCCGTGGCCCAGCCAGCCTGCACCAGAATGATGACCTTGCGCGGGCGCTTCAGCGACTGCACGAAGCCCTCCAGGGTCGCTTCGCCGACCAGCCCCCCGGGCGTATCCGGGTGCTTGGCCACAAATTCCTCCATCTTGCTCGTCGTCCGGTTGTAGACCGAAATCCGGAATCCATGGTCCGCAATGTTCAAGGCCAGGTTCTGGCCCATTACCGCCAAACCAATTAATCCAATTTCTGATAATCCTTCTTCACTCATGATGGAGAAAGCTTAAAAGACACGGCTCGCCCCCTGTCAACCCAACACGTGTTGGAAATTGATCTTAATCTTAGCCTTAGGCTTAATATTAATCCCAAAACCCAATCTTAGTCTTAGCCTTAATCTTAATCTTAATCTTCTGCGCCGGGATTAAGATTAAGGCTAAGATTGAGATTATTAAGCTTTCCACCAGTGGTAGGCGCGGCGGAAGAACTTGGCGATATCCTCGAAGATGAGATAGACCATGGGGACGAGGAAAAGGGTGAGGAAGGTGGCGAAGGCGATCCCGCCGGCGAGGGAGACGGCCATGGGGATAAGGAACTGGGCCTGGCGGGACTTCTCGAGGAGAAGCGGGGTGAGGCCGCCGATGGTGGTCAGCGAGGTCAGGAGGATGGGCCGGAAGCGGACGACGCCGGCCTTGGAAACGGCCCGGAGGAGGGAATAGCCTTCCTGGCGGCGACGGTTGACATAATCGACGAGGACGAGGGAGTCATTCACGACCACTCCTACGAGGGCGAGCATGCCGAGGATGGACATGATACTGAGGGTATCGCCGCGGAAAATATGGAAGAGAATGGCCCCGATGGTGCTGAAGGGAATGATCAGCATGATAATGAAGGGCTGGGCATAGGAGCGGAAGACAATGGCCAGCATGGCATAGATCCCGAAGAGGACGAGAATGATGCCGAAGCGGAGGCTCTCGAAGCTCTCGCGCTGTTCGCGGGCTTCCCCCTCGAGGGAAAAGGAGACTTCCGGATGGAGGGCAAGGAGATCGGGGAGGTAATTCTCGATGAGGTCCGCCTTGATCTTTTCGACGTCGCCCTTCCCTTCCTCGATGTCGGCGGTGACATTGAGGGTGCGGTTGCGGTCGACCCGGCGGATATTGGGCAAGCTTTTGCCCATCTCGGCATTGGCCACCTCAGCGAAGGGCACCTCGTTCCCGTCGGGGGTACGGATGCGCATGTTCTCGAGGTTGCCGAGGCTGCGGCGCTCCTCCTCCGGATAGCGGACCATGACGCGGACATCGTCTCGCCCGCGCTGGATACGCTGGGCCTCGAGCCCGAAAAAGGCCTGGCGGACCTGCCGGGCGAGGTCCTCGGAGGTCAGGCCGAGGTTACGGGCGGCCGGCTTGAGAGTCAGCTTGAGCTCGTCCTTGCCGGACTCGAAGGAGTCGAGGATATCGACGACGCCGGGATAGGTAGCGAGCTGGTCCTTGAGCTTCAGGGCGAGAGCGTCGAGCTGCTTGAAGTCGGGCCCGGAGAGCTGGATATCGATGGGCGCGCCCGCACTGGAGCGGGAGAAGATATAGCTGACTTCCCCACCGGGGACAAAGCCGACCTTGTTGCGCCATTCGCCCGAGACCGCAAAGGCGGAAACGGCGGGGTTGCGGGTTTCGCCAGGCTCCAGCTCAAGAATCACTTCCCCGAGGTGGCTCTGGCCACTGCCACTTCTCCCGAAGCGGCTCCCGAAAGGCTGGCCACCGACGGTCATAAGGGAATTCATGATGGTCCCGTCGCCGTATTGCTCGTTGAACTGGTTACGCGTCTCCTCCGCAGCAGCGGCAATCTGGCGGATATAGCGCTCGGTGACTTCAATTGGCGTCCCGATCGGCATGTCGAGGCGGACGGTCACGGTATCACTCTCGATACGGGGAAAGAAAAAGAACTTCAGCCGGCCGGTGGAGAGAAACCCGATCATAACCATGAGGAGGACCACGAAGACGGCGGCCGTACTGTAGCGGTACTTGATGGCACCGTGAAGGAGCGGCCGGTAGACCTTCTTGATCAGCAGCTCCAGTCCATCAGCGAAGAAGCGTTGGAAGCGCTGCAGGAAATTGAGCTTTTCCCCCTTGCGGCCAAGGTGGGTCAGCAGGCTCATGTGGGAAGGCAGGACCAGCTTGGACTGGACGAGGGAGAACGCTAGGCAGGCAATGACGACAATGGCAATGACCGAGAAAAAGGCCCCGCGGCGACCCGGGAGCAGCATCAGCGGGACAAAGGCAATCATCGTGGTGATGACCCCGAAGGTCACCGGGACGCTGACTTCATGGGTCCCCCGGATGGCGGCCTCGGTAGTGTCCCCGCCCTTGCGCAGATGGTTGAAGATATTCTCCCCGGTGACAATGGCATCGTCGACGACAATCCCCAGGACCATGATGAAGGCGAACATCGAGAGCAGGTTGAGGGAGATGTCGAAGAGCGGCATCACCGCCAGCCCGCCGAGGAAACTGACTGGCACCCCGATGGCTACAAAGATGGCCACCGAGAAACGGAGAAAGGCCGCCAGTATCAGGAAAACCAATACACCCCCCCAAAGGAGGCTGCTGGTCAGGGTATTGAGGCGGCCCTCGATCCGTTCCGACCAGTCGCTCCAGACGGTCAGGCTGACGCCCTCAGGCAGGGTCGCCGAGGAGCGCTCGATGTAGTCCTTGACGGTATTGGCCAGCTCAATGACGCTCTGGTCGCCGACGCGGAAGACATCGACCATGACGGCGCGGTTTCCGTTGAACTCGGAATACATGACGTTCTCGTCAAAGCCGTCATTGACCTGGGCAATGTCAGCGAGGGTGAGCCGGGTCCCGTCGGCCTGGGTAACGACGACAATCTCCTCGAACTCCTCCTGGAATTGGGCCTCGGCATCGGTCCGCAGGAGGACATCGCCCCCGCGGGTACGGATGCGACCGGCCGAGAGGTCGACGGAGGAACGGCGAATGGCATTGGCGACATCGGCAAACGTCAGCCCGTAGGCCCGGAGTGTATTTTCCGAAATCTCAATCGCCACTTCATAGGGCCGGGCCCCACGGAGCCCCACCTGGGTGACCCCGGGGAGGTTGGTAATCTCGTCCCGGATACGTTCCCCGAGGCGCTTGAGGTCACGCTCGGTCAGCGGGCCGGAAAGGACAATGTTGAGGACGCGCTCGGAACGGGAAGGTTGCTCGATAATCGGGCGCTCGGCGTCCTCGGGAAAGGTGCTGATGGAATCGACCCGGTTCTTGATATCGTCAAGCAGCTTGCGCGGTTCGTATCCCTTCTGGACTTCGGCGGTCACGGTCACCGAGCCCTCCGAGGCATTGGTAAAGATACGGTCGATTCCCTGGAGATCCTGAATCGCCTCCTCAATACGGACCCCGATGGCCTCTTCTGATTCGGTCGGGGTGGAGCCGCGGTAGATGACGCGGACATTGACGACATCCGCCTCGACGCTGGGGAAGACCTCAAGGGTCAGCCGGTTGAAGGCGGAGAAGAAGCCGACCACGCAAATGGCGGCCATGAGGAGGTTGGCCGCGACCCGGTTCCGTGCGAAGTAATCAATCATCCCCAATTCCCTCCGGCTGGACATGCATGCCGTCAATGGCAAGGGGGAGCTGGGTCAGGCAGGCGAGTGTTCCGGGTTGGATGCTTTCCTCGCGGAAGACGATGACCTCGTTGTCGGACCAGAGGGGCTCGACAGTGACACGCTTGATACGGTTCTCGTCGTCGAGGGCAAGGATGTAGCGGGCCTCGCGGAAGGCCCGGCGCGGCAGGACATAGACATTTTCCAGGATACTCCCCTCGATCCGGGCCTCGACAAAAAGCCCCACCTTGAGCGGCTGGCCATGGCTGGGACCGTAGGGGTCATCCACCTGGGCGACGACAAAGACCTGCCGGCTGCTGGTATCAATCGCACCCTCGACACGGACGATGCGGCCCCTCCAGCTGTGGTCTTCCTGTCCGAAGGAGGCACTCAATGTCACGGGAACATTGGGCTGGGTTGAGTTGTCTCCCCGGACCACGGGGTCGACATCGAGAAAGGCAAACTCCCCGGTGGTCAGGGGAAGGCGGATTTCCGCGTAGTCGACAGCATATACGCGGGCCAGGACGGAGCCCGGACTGACGACCTGGCCAATGTCGACATTCTTGTCGAGGACACGGCCATCGTAGGGCGCGGTGATGCGGGTCCGCTCGAGATTGCGGCGGGCCTCGGCGACGCGCGCCTCGGCGGCGTCAACATTGGCCCGGGCAAGCGCCAGTTGGGGCACCCGGAGGACCAGGTCGGTCGGCGGAGCGCCTTCCCCGAGGCGTTCCCAGTCCCGCTGGGCCTGATTAGTCTGGGCCTCCTCCTCGGCGAGGCGGACCCGCGCCTCGGCAAGGTTGGCCTCGGCAATCGTCAGGGCTGTCTGGTAGTCGCTGGGATCAATCTCCAGCAGGATGTCACCCTGCGCGAAAAAGCCACCCTCGCGGAAATTGTCGGCGACGTACATGATTTCCCCGGAGACCTGCGGAATAAGTGTACTTTCGGTCCGCGCAGAGACAGTCCCCTGGGTATCGAGAACAACCGTAAAGGATTGCGGCTGGAGGGCCTGCGTCTCGACCTCGATGACCGGCTCCGGCGGTGTCCGGCGCTGGGCGACCGGCTTGGTGGCCACGAGAGCATAAAAGATAATGACCCCGACCCCGAGAATGAGGAACGGCAGTGACTTGCGGAGGATTTTCGAAAGCATCGTTAACAAGGTCTTAATCTTAGCCTTAATCTTAATCTTAATCTAAGACTTTTACGCAGGGATTAGGATCAAGATTAAGATTAAGGCTAAGATTAAGATTGGGAGGGAAAGATTAAGGCTAAGATTGAGATTAAGATTTTTAGTAGTCGCCCCCGAGGGCCAAATAGAGGGCGAGGCGGTTTTGCAGTAAGTCGTTTTTCACGGAAAGCATATTGCTGCGGGCGGTAAAGGCCCGGCGCTGGGACTCGAGGACGGTGATGATATCGACAAGGCCACGCTCGTAGCGTTCCTCGGCCAATTCCTGGGCGCCGACGGATTCCTCGGCGGATGTCTCCACGGCTGCCAGCTGCTCCCGCAGCAGTTCCTCCCCGACAAGGGCTGATTCCACTTCGCGGAAGGCGGTCAGGGCGGTATTCTGGTAATTGGCGATGGATTCGGCAAGGGCCGCCTCGGAGCGATCGACATTGGCCCGCAGGCGCCCGCCCTGGAACAGCGGTGCAGTGAGGTTGCCAGCCAGGCTCCAGACATCAAAGGAGTCCTTGAGGATATCCTCCAGATCGGCACTGGCCCGGCCGTAGCGGGCCGTCAGGCTGATGGAGGGAAGAAGGGCCTTTTTGCTCTCGGCAAAGCGGTAATCGGCAGCGGCCACGCGCTGCTCCGCGGAGAGTAGATCCGGGCGCCGCAACAGCAGGTCCGAGGGAACACCGGCCGGGACAATGCCCTCCAGTTCCGGAAGCGCCTCCGCCACGGCAAGGGTCCCGGAGGGATAACGTCCGAGGAGGACTTCCAGCTGGCGCACGGCCGTATCCGCGAGGCGCTTGCGCAGGTTGTAGGTGGAGCGGGCACCGGCAACATTGGCCCGGGTCAGGCGCAGATCGAGGGCCGGACTAAGGCCGCGCTTGAAGCGTTCCTCGACGGTGGTCAGGTTGGCCTCGAAGGAGGTCAGGGTCTCCATCGCAAGGGCTTCCTGCTGCCTTGCCTCAATGGCCGCAAACCAGGCCTGGGCGACCCGGGTGGCAATGGAGAGCCGCAGGGCACGGAAGTCGGACTCGGCGGCCGCGGCATCCGCCCCGCCGGCAAGGGCTTGCGCCCGCACGCGGCCCCAGAGGTCGAATTCCCAGTTGGCCACTGCGTTAATATCAAAGCGGTCGGAACGGAAACGGATCGGGGGATCCGATAAATTGTTGCTCATGGAGCGCTGGGCCCCACCGGTCAGGGAGACGCTCGGCAGGCGCTCGGCCCCCTCGATGCGGGCAATGGCCATCGCCTGTTCCAGCCGGGCCACACCCGCCTGGAGCTGGAAATTGCTGTCTACCGCCTCATTGACCAAGGCATCCAGCTGCGAATCCCCGAAGGCCCGCACCCATGCCTGCGGTTCGAGACCCTCACCACTGCCGGTTCCCCAGCTCGACGGGACCTCCACCTCAAGGATGGCTTCCGCCGGCGGCGGCCCTTGCACGCAGCCTCCCAGCAGTGCCAACCCGGCCAGCCCGGTAATCACTCCTCCTTTAAGCATTGCCTCTTTTAAGCGGTTCATTCCTCAAAGCGCCAACTAAATCTGTTTTTACCGGATGGCAAATGACAGAGGTAGTTAACCGTCCATTTATTCCCTTCCACCCGGTGATTTGATTTGCATTGACGGAATTAATTCCCCTTTCAATCCTCAATTCTCCTTGCTTGTGGGGCTGTAGCTCAGTTGGAAGAGCGCGTCGTTCGCAATGACGAGGTCGTCGGTTCGATCCCGATCAGCTCCACCATGCTTCGCCCTGCTACACTTCGTTTCGCAGGGCTACGCATGGCAGGCCATAGAAGCGGTTTATAACAAATACGCCCGGGAAACCGTGATTTAGCTTGAGGGATGGGGAAAAATATATGGCTGTGGGAGCAGCTCAACCACCGTTGAGGACGCAGCGAAGGCATGAAAGAAGAGGAATCCCAAAACACGCCACAGCGTGAAAGCCCGGGCAGGAAACCCCCGGGCGACCGCTTCATCCTGCTGGTACTGGCCGCGGCGGTCCTCCTCCGGCTGGTTTACGTCTTCGAGGTAATGGGCGGCCCCTGTCCGGAAACCTACCAGAACACGGACTCGGACATGAATTTCTTCCTCATGCAGGGAAGGATCATTGCCAAGGGCGACTGGCTGCAGGACCGTTCCCTGCATCCCTACGCCAGCTGGCAACAGCGCATGGCACAGGAATACTTCGCCCACCTGGCCAAGGAAAGCGGTGAGGCGGAACCGCCCGTGGATCATGCCCGCAACCGCCAGCTCTGGGACGAATGGTACGGCGGCAAAACCTACCACCAGGAACCTCTCTACGCCTACCTGCTGGCCATCCTGCATGCGCTCACGGGCCAGGAAATGCTGCTGGCCTACCTCATCCAGAGCCTCGCCGGGCTGGCCACCATCTTCCTGCTTTATGACGTCGCGCGGCAGCTCTTCGGGATGGCCACGGCCAGGGTAACAGCGGTGCTGGCCCTCCTGCATGGGCCAATGATCTTCTACGAGACCCTCCTGCTGCGGGCCAGCCTCATCACCCTGATCAGTATACTGGTCGTCTGGCTGACCCTGCGGGCCCGGGAACGCGGCCGGTTCGCCGGCTGGATTGTCGTCGGGCTGGCAGGCGGTGCCTCGATGCTCCTGAAGTCGACCTTCCTCCTCTACTTTGCCGGCATTGGTTGCCTGCTCCTGCTGGACCGCCCCTTGCGGATGCGCCGGGTTGTCCTCTGCGGCTCGGCGATGGCGGCAGGACTGGCGATTGCCCTGCTGCCCCTGATGGCGCGAAACCTTACCGTTGGCCTGCCCCCCCTGAAGATGGGCAGCGTGACCCCGATCACCTTCCTTGCGGCCAATCTCCCGGAGCAGGAGCAGCTCTTCGCCAGTGAGGAGATCGCCATTATCATGGGCGAGACCAACGGGGAGACCCTCCCCATCGTCAAGGCAGTGTGGCGGGAAAACAGCCTTGGCTCCCTTGTCGCGACGGTCGCTAAGAAGGCGCAACAGGTCCTGCACTGGTACGAAATCCCCAACAACAACAACATCTACTTCAACGCGCTCTATTCGAATGTCCTGCGATGGCTTCCCGCCACTTCGCACCTTCTCATCGCCCTTGCCCTACCCGGCCTGTTCCTCTCCTGGCGCCGCTGGCGGACCACGGCCCCGCTGTTGCTGATGGCGGCGAGCCATCTTGCCACCCTGCTGATCGCCTTTGCCCTTGCCCGTTACCGATTCCCGATGGTGGTCTGCATCATCCCCCTGGCGGCCCATACCCTCGCCTGCGGGTATAGCTATCTGAAAACAAGACGGTACCGCCCCGCGTTGATCACGGTGCTGTCCTGCATCCTGCTCTTTGCCTACATTGGCCGGCCCCTTCCAAAGGACCGGACCCTCGTCCGGTCCAGCGATGTCCTTCTCTCCCAGATCGCTTATTACTCAATGTATCTTGCGGTCGCCGAGGACCAGGGGGACTGGCCGACAATGGCCAGCCTGTGGGAGCAGTTCCTTGAGGCCAAGCCGGCATCGGTCCGCCGCATGGAGGATGGCCACCCGCCGCGCAACTCCCACGAGGAGGAGCTGGCCGGCATCTTCGCCAGGGCCTACCGGGACTACAGCGAGGTCCTGCTGAAGGCCAACCGTCCTGAGGCCGCAACCGCGGCCAGGCAGTCAGGAGCGGCCCTGGAAGAAGTTGTTCCCCAGCCGCTGCAGTGAGGCGGACTTGCCCTGTCGGCAGTCGGCCGAATAAAAAAGCGGAGGACCGCGCATGCGATCCCCCGCTGGGAATTATAATCCAATCGGTTCAGGCTATTCCTCCGTATCCATGAAATCGATACGGCGGAACCAGATATCGTTCCCGACGTCGTGCGGCGAAATGGGCCACTCGTCGCCATGGGTATACTGGTGCCAGATGGCATAGAGGCGGTTACCGGATGGATGCATCCGAATCTGGGCATGGCCCTGATGCGGTCCACCCTGGGCCAGCCAGGGCCAACGGTAGACAGTCTCCCCGGCGTCGGGACTGGAGCTGTCGGGATTGATATCCCAGGGCACCATCAGCCAGGTGGAACCACCATCGGTGGTCCGGGTGTAGAAGATATCCTCCTTCTCGGTGGTTTCCCCGCCCATGGGCTCGCCGATCCCATGGAGGACCTCCGCGGTGCCAAAGGCCACGTAATAGAGGCCATCGACCTGGGTATCATCCTCGGGATAGGTCTTGTTAACGGTGCTGCCGCCTTTCATCGGCGGGACCAACCGCGGGTCGGTGACGGTGTACTTGTTGCCCTTGAGCAAGGAGACATTCCGTGCCGGCTCGAAGTCGCCCCGGCCGTAGCGGTATTGTTTCTTGCCCCAATCACCGGTTTCCGGATCGCGCTCGATGACCTCGTGAATAACTTCCTCCGGTCCGTTCGGATCGGTGGTATAGCTCTGGCCACCATCGAAGGAGCGCCGGACATAGAAGTCCATGTGATCGCCCCCGAGGCGCCCCCAGTTGGGAGTGAAGGAGAACCCGAAGACAACCGTGTCGCCGCGGATAAACCCGCGGTGTGCCTTGGCACTGGAGAACGGATTGGCGAAGGACTCATCGGTCATGTTGCCATGATACTGCTTCCATTTGCCAACCTTGTTCCAGGAATTGCCTTCGCCATCCCCTGCCCGTTCGATTGGATCCATCGACTCGACGGTGGCAGCACTCATGTTCATGTGCCGCCGATGTCCTTTCATAACCGTTTCGTCTGTCGCCTCCGCACCGGTGTCATAGCGTTGCAGGTTATCGAACTTATAGGGATTACCCGTATCACCAGGAGGAACAACACCCCGGACGACAAATACGTCCGATGGCTTTCCGTTGCCTTCGCGCCCCTGCCGGTAAGCGGCCAGCAGAACGGTGCGGCTCGCACCCATCTTGCTCTTGGGCTGGCTGATAAACCGGATCCGGCGCGCGGTTTCCGTCTTGTACTGACGGGTAATTCCAGTGCTTACCCCATCCGCATCCTTGAAGAAGATGGGGATGAGATCCCCGTTGTTGTCGAGGGCGGGCAGATTGAGGATATGACCGGCACTGATCCGATCCGGCTGATCGAACTTGAACGAGTGGTAGATGATGTTCTTGCCCTTGTCGTCCGGTTCAGGCCGTTCGGTGTCTGTATCCTCGCCATGTTCACCTTCCGGTGGAATCCCAAGGCCCTTGGTCTCCTCGTAGCCAAGGATGACCCAGCCACCGGATTGCACCTGCAGTGATGGCCGGCAGGCTCCCGTATTCCCGTCAAGCTCGCGACCATCAGCAGTAACGGCGACGGTCTTGAGAACGCCAGGCTTGTTGATGAACTGTGTCCACCGTAAGCCGCTTGCGGGTTGATAGTCGCCCAGGACCTCTTCGTCCCAGATGTTTTCGTCACGGTCCGGACTGAGGTCAACAATCCCGAGCTCGGGCAGCTCGTAGGCATAGCGGGCCATGCCCCAGCCGCCACCGCGGCCACCATGGTCGCTATGGTCGTGGTCATGTTCATCCTCGGCTGAATCAGCCTCGGCGACATCGACCACGGTGTCATCGCAGCCACCCTCATGCTCGTGTTCGGTGGCCTCGAAGTCTTCCTCGAGGGCCCCCATAAGCGGGATGAAGGTACCGGTGACCGGATCAATGACCGGCAGGCCGGTTTCCGGATCCAGCTCGACCTTCAAGTTCTCGGTATTGACGACGGCGTTGTCAGAGACACGGACCGGCAGGGACATCGGCACCAGCCATTTGGGCCGGTTGGAGATCTCGGGCTGTTGTCCGTGATCATCGGGCGATTCCTCGCTGTGCTCGTCCCCGGAATGATTGGCATCGGGATCCCAGTTGACATCTATCTTATCGAAGTCGTCGATCTTGATATAGCTGTACCAGATGTCGGTCTTCTTGTGGACGGTAGCACCGCTCCAGCCATGACCGCCACCCTTGCAGCTACCGGGAAGCAAGCCGCCCGGGTCTTCCTGCCAGGCGACCGCAAAGCCGACATTCCTCGCTCCATGCAGCATGGCGAAAAAGGCATCGCGGCGTCCGGAGGTCAGCCGTTCCGGCTTGAACCAGACCATGTCGCCGATTTCCTTTTCCGGATAATCAACGGCATTGCCTTCCCAGACCAAAACCCCACGGCAGGCCCACAAGGCGTAGTAGGGAATCTCGCCGAATCCCTGGTCGCCGACATCCTTGTCCTTGTCGTAGTCAACAGAACCCTGTCGACCCCTTACACCCCAGACGTCGTTCACGACATAGGCGTCATCATATGGATAGTCGTCGTCTCCCTTGATGGCGAAGCTGGGCTTGCCACCATGAGCGAAGGCACTGGTCCAGATAACCATGACCTTGTCATCGACAATCTTTTGTCGCGGTCCGCGGGAATCACCCGGGAAGCGCTCACCCGACTTCAGCATGAAGGAGGATTTGCGGGCCATGTGGGAAACGTTGAAACGCTTCCAGGTGGCTCCATCGTCCATCGAAACCGCGGTGATGATGTCCGCGCCCCGGCGGGAAATACCTGCCGAGGGATTGGGTTCCTGCTCCTCGGTGTAAGTAACGATGAGCGGCTTCACCTTGGTATGGGTGCTGATGACGTTGCCCTCTGCATCCTTGTAATCAACGAAGGTCGAATCGCCGGCGGCAGTCCTTGCCGGTACGTAGACCGGCATGATGTCCAGCTTCGGCTTGTCGACGGCATACTCCGGGCTCTTGGAGATGTTCCGGCGCATCAGTCGGGAGCCAATCGCATCCTGCAACCAGGCGAGGGCGTCCTCAGGTAAGACATCCCCCAGAATGGCCAGGAGCTGATCGATTTCCTCCGTGTTGCTGAAGTCCAGAACCGTCAGGCCGAGTTCTTCCATAGCATCAGTCAGGGCCTCTTCCGATTCCTCGTTGATTTCGAGGGTCTTACTTTCCGCCTCGGCATTGTCGAGGGCGAGAAGGAGGCGCGCCAGGTTGATGACAGTCGGATCCGTGATTTCCTGCCCCGGGAAGAGATCCAAGGGAGATATCCGCTGGTTGGCCACGGCAGAGCCGATGTAGACATCCCCAATCCAGATATCGACGGTTTCGCCGGGGAAGAAGGAGAATCCTCCCTCGGAATCCCCACCGGGTCCATGGGTCGCGGTGATATAAATCAGACCCCGGACCGGGCCGTCAAACTGCCCGTGCGAGGGATGCTGCAGCTCATAAGTCTGGGCCAGCATGTTGTCGCTCCAGCCCGTCATTTGTCCCCCGAAGGAAACGTATTGATTATGAGCGCAGGCGTTGAAGGTCACCGGGACGATGTCCGTGGTCTTCAATTCGGCATGGACGGCCACCGTTGCCAGACGCTGGTCCAGCCACGGAACACCCCATGGACCCCATTGCAGGCCCTCGATGTCGTCCAATGGTACCACCAGGGACCATTGCTCCTGGGGTTCCTTCTTGAACTTCACCTTATAGGGCCACTCCCCATAGTCGGGATCCACGCACAGGGCGAGGTACTCTTCCATCAAGGCGTCATACTCGCTTTCCAGACTGCTGATCGTCCCCTTAAGGATATCGGCTTGCTGGCTGATAGAGAGGTAGTCCGCCGATTCCGGAAGAAGCGTTGTCAACGATGTGTTGAGCGCAGTCAGCTGGGCATTCAGCCCGGCCAGCTCGGCTTCCATTTCCTTCAATGTTTCCTCATACCAGGGCGGGACCGGTTCGGGTGCCGGCTCGGTACTGAGGTAGACATTCACCTTGCTCAAGAGACAGCGGTCGGTGAACGGCTTGACGACGACATACATGTTATTGCGGTCGTTGTAGATTTCCACGGTGCCGACCCGTTCCATCGTGTGGTAGTCAACCAACTCGGCGTCCAGCATACCGACGGTGCCGTGCACGGTGACATAGTCGGCCTGGGCGGCCGGCAAAATCATCAGACACAACAGTGTGGCAGCTAATCGTGTAGTTTTCATTTCAATACTCCTAACTTAAATTTGTGCTCATTGCTGCGGAGACGGCCTCAGTCGTGTGTGAACTCGAGGTCGTTATAGGGATAGTTCGTCACCAGCCAGGCTTCCTCCCCGCGTTCCGGGTTGGTCCCGTAACCAACGATGCGATCGCCGGCAGCGGATACGCCGGTGGCTTCCTTGAGGACCCAGGAGGACCCCATCAGGGATGCCTCTCCGGCACCGGTCTTGATGAGAATCTTCTCAAGATCGTACATGTAGCCGATGTACTCGTTTTCCCCACCATCCGGCAGGGTGTAGGGTCCATCGGGTTCCAGTACGGCATTGCCGGTCCAGACGAAGGCCTCCGAGGGGTAGCGGATGGTCTGGCTTGCACCGACAACCATGAGGTCGCCGGCTGTTGAACCAGGCCGGTAGCAGATACTGCTGGCAACGCTATCGTACTTCTTCTTGGAGAGTCCGCCGATTCCCCTGACCACATAGACTTCGGTTTCCGCGGTTTCAGGATCATCTCCCATGAACCAGATACAGGCTTGCGGGCCCTTGGGGCTGTCACTGCGACCGGCAATGACGAAACCCAGGATGTCGTCAGTCTCGGTCAAGGCATAGGCTTCACACCACTGGCCGCCAGCGAGTGCCGGCAGGAGATAGCTTTCCAGAAGGGCTTCCCCGGTGGTCTCATCCACGCCCAGGAAGGTCGTGACAAAGGCCTTGTTACCGGTCTTGGTAGCCCCATATCCGGCAATCGTCAGGCCGTCGGCGGAAACCGCTTCGGCCGAGCTTGATTGCAGGGTTTGCCCGCTATCGTCGGTTGAGAAGTCCGTAATGGTCAGCTGTACCGGAATAGGCACGAGGTCTTCATCGACAACCAGTGTATCTGCGCGGAAGGCCACAGGGCCGGTCATGGTATTTCCGGTACCGACGATGATTTGGCCATCAAACGAGACATCTGTGGCCACCATTTCGGAAATGCCGCCTCCGTAATCGGAAATAGCATAGAAATCCGTCCCGGGGACGAATTCCTCTCCGACACGATCCAGTACTGGGAGCAACCACTGAATGGCATAGGACACTTGCCCGACGCTGTAGGTGCCCACTGGGAAGGATCCTCCCCAGTCAAGGACGAGGTTCACCTTGTCGTAAGTGGGGACATAGGTCATATCCGAGGCCGCAAAGGCGGCACTGGGCTGGGATGGCTGGACAAGGCCGACATCCTCCTGAACTTGGAGCTCGTTGTAGAGCGGTGGAATTCCATCATCGGTGGCGATGGCCCAATCAATGTCGAGTCGCCAGGCACGGTAGAAGTCCACCACCTGGGTTGTGCCAACGGCGGTTTTCCCGTCGCGGGAAATACCCAAGGCAATGCTTGAGGTATGCGGGCCATCCATGTGCCCGAGCCGCCAGAAATAATACCCTTCAATGGGTGTTGGCGGCGGATCTTCCTCGTCTCCCGGTTTATCCGGCTTGCCGGGGATGCCCCCTTTGGCTCCAAATGCTGCGGAACCTGCTGCCAGGACACTGAAGACGAGAATGATTATCGTGAATAATCTTAGCTTCATTGTATACAGTCCTTTCGTGAAGTGTTTGCTTCATAAAAGGCGTGCGCCAATGAGGCTGAAAAGGGGACAGCGGATGCTGATTCCGCCACCAAGGACGACCATCCGAAAACAGGCATGGAGAGCGCTTCAGCTGGCTGTTCCCGGTTCCAGTCTTGATTTGCCGGCAATAATTGCCACCATGACCGCATGACAACACCGACCAACGACAAGCTCTGGAATGTTCTCTGCCACCTCTCCGTCTGGCTCGGGGTAGGCATAATCCTCCCCCTGATCGTCTATCTGGTGACGAAGGACGATCCGGAATCATCCATCCCGGCCCATGCCAAGGAGAGCCTGAACTTCCACATCTCGATGTACATCTACGGGTTCATCAGCCTGCTGCTTTTCGTGGTTGTCATCGGCATGATTCTGCTCCCGCTGATCGCGCTGGCCACGGCCGTCCTCTCGGTCGTCGGGGCCGTCAAGGCCTCCAATGGCGAGGTCTACCAGTATCCGGCAACGATCCGGCTGGTGAAGTGACCGTCGGTGACCCGGGACAGGTTCCCTACTGCTGGATATAGACCCAAGCGCCACTCTGGGAGACGTTCTCCCCGGGAACAAACAGCCATTGGCTGAGGCTGAAGGACCAGACGTAGGGATCGGAATCGACCCACAGCCAGCCCATCCAGGATCCCGTATCGACGTAACCGCCGTCAACCGGCCAAAGGCCCCAGGTGGTTCCGGAAGCCCCGATGGGCTGCAGGCTGGTCACGCGGAATCCCAGCTGCATGAGCTCGGAACCGGGGGTAGTTGTCCGGACATTGCCCTCCGAGCTGATGAAGACCGGATTATCCAGGAAGGAACCGCCTGAACCAATGACCCGCTGGTTGGAGTCCTGATAAATGGTATCATTGAATTCGGTCACGTTGCCCGCCATGTCGTAGGCCCCGACAAAGGTGGTGGCAGCAGTGTAGGCCCCGACATCGGTAGGAAAGCCGGCGATGTCGGTCGGACCACCCGAGACCGCAAAGTTCAGGTTGGCACTGTTTGGATTGTCGCTGTTGGGCTCGACAAATGCCGGTTCAAGGTCACTGCGGGTCGGATAGAGCCACCAGTCGTCCGCCGGTCCGTTGGAGCTGGCATCGTAGTAGGCCGCCTTGTACCATTCATTCTGGCTGGCCACGGCAACGCCGCCCGCGGCCCAGGCATCTGGGTTGCGGGTGACCGTGTTCGAATTGAGCGCCTGGGGATCCGTCAGGTCGTACATGCCGGTATTGGGATCGCTGTTACCCTGGCCATTGGTCAGCCAGTTGCAGAAGGCCATGGCTTTCCAGAGGGAGAGGTAGTTGACCGGCTTGTTGGCCATCCCCTCCTTCAATTCATAGGTGTAACTCCCCTTGGAACCGGAGCGGAGAATCCCGCCCCGCGGCTTGGCCCCCATATTGAAGCCATAAAGCCACTCGTTTTCACCGGCCGAGGCAACGGCGTTGAGAAAGGTCGCATACTGGGCATTGGTAACCTCGTAGGTCCCGATGTAATAATCGTAGGACACGGTCCCGCGCCGCAACTCCGGAAAGTCCCCGTCTTCCGGATTGGGCGGGTTGTTGGCCCCGCCGACAAGGACCGTCTCGACTACCAGGTTGGCGAACAGGAAGAGCGGGGAGAGAAGGAAAAGGCTAAGGATCAAAGTGCGATACTGGAGACGTTTCATGGCGATACAGGTTGGATTATGACATTAGGAAAATTAATAGACTCTATAAGTGTTTGCCTAAAAACCTTATGTGCCGAGCCCCTTCCGGGGTCAAGGGATTTGCCGAGGGAGAAACCGTTTGGAAAGACATCTCCAGCTATACCCACTGGAGACTGGTGTCTGCCAACCTCCTTTTGATGCTGTATGGAAGGTATCCTCGCTAAGAGGCCTCAGTATTCAATCCGTCTCGCGGAAGTCACTTCCCGGAACCGGCCCTTTTCGCATTCAAGCGACGTCGGATAACAAGAATGGTGCCTAGGACAGGAAGTGCCAGCAGCCCAACTGTTGCGGGCTCCGGGACAGGATTGAATAACAGGGTGTCCAGTTCGTAGATGTTCTCCAGGTAATTATCGGGATCATATGGAGAGCCTGCTTGAGCAAGACTATACTCACGGTTCCACCAGTAATTCCCCGGATCAGTTAAACCTTCAGTGGCTTCGAAAATGATGGGGGAGCTGGAGTTCCAGATCAATGAGTCTATCGTTTCACCAAGAATCTGGTAAGCAAAAGCAAATTCCACTGTATTGGCGTTGTTAGGATCGACCCGGGACCAGAGAATGGGGTCATCAACTGAGCCTCCGGCATCAGAATTTTTCAAGGTTCCGTCGACTGCGATTTCATTGTCGTAGCCATTGCCGCTGGGTTCAGTAGGGCTGTCTTCGACCAATTCCGGCGATCCCAGCAAGCGATCGTCATTGGAATCATAAAACACCTTGTTAGTGCCGTCCTGACTTTTCAAATTCCAGTCGGTGTCCTTGGGATCCGTTGTCGTGTTCAGTTCGTCGACGCTGATGTCCTCCGCACTGAGTAAATATTGGCCAATCCGAATCCGGTATTGCTTATTCAGGCCTGTTTCGACGAGCTCTCCACCATCGTTTGGTTCTTCATATCGAGAGAACAGCTCAATCCGCCCGTAAATAAAGTTGTCATCATAGCCGAGCGAAGCTTCCACAATGTCCAGGCTTCCGAAATAATCCGAACCTTGGGACCCGTTGTAGAATGTCGTTTGCAATGGACGCTCATAGAGCTCCATTTCATAGACATCGGCACCATCACCAACTTCCCAGCTCCGTTCGCCTGTCGTGGGATCCGTGGTTTTGGTCAAGCCTGTGACAAAGTCCTGTTGGGTTCCCAGATTATATATCGGGTTGGTGGGTGTATATTGACCCATCAGGCAGACAGGAAGAAAACTGATGCAGAACCACAAAGAGAGAGTATTTTTCATTGGTAGGAAGAGAGAACCTTATAATGTAAGGAAAAATTCTTATTAAAGTAAATAAAAAATTTAAGAATAATGAGTATTTTACCTTAGACTATTGCAGGAGTAACCTAAATTGACTAAAGCAGCAGGTTGGCGGTAAACCCGAAGTCGAGCCATGCTGCCCCTATGCTCTCCACCGTCCATTCCGGGGCCCTGATGGGGATTGAGGCCTGGCCGGTGACGGTGGAGGTCAATACCGGGGAATGTGGCGAGCCGAATCCGGTCGTGGTGGGGATGGCCAGTACGGCGGTGAAGGAGAGCAAGGACCGGGTCTGGGCGGCGATTGCCAACAGCCGCTACACCCTGCCGCAGAAGCGGACGGTAATCAACCTCGCCCCGGGGCATTTGCGGAAGGAAGGGGCGCTCTATGACCTGCCGATCGCTCTCGGGGTCTTGCAGGCAACGAGCCAGCTGAGCCCGCAGGGACTGGGAGATTACCTTGTCGCCGGTGAGCTAAGCTTGTCCGGGGAAGTCCGACCGGTCCGCGGTGGTCTTGCCCTGGCCGTCTGTGCCCACGCGGAAGGAAAGAAGGGATTACTCCTGCCCCCGAAGACAGCCGAGGAGGCAGCCCTGATGGGAGATGTGGATGTCTATGCCATTTCCTCGATGGATGCAGCCTGCGCCTTTCTCGAGGGACGCCATGTCCTCAAGCCGCTGAAGAAACGTTTCTCCACGGCTATCCCGTCGGCGGCTACTGACGGAACCGACTTCTCCGACGTGAAGGGTCAACAGGCCGTCCGGCGGGCGGTCGAGGTAGCAGCGGCGGGGGGGCATAATCTCTTGATGCTGGGTCCGCCAGGTTCTGGAAAGTCAATGATGGCCAAGCGGATTTCGACCATCCTGCCACCTTTGCGGGAAGCGGAATATCTGGACATCCTGCGCATTTACTCCGCCTCGGGCAAAACCCTGAACGGGGAGGCGGTGACGGCGCTGCGTCCCTTCCGCAGTCCCCACCACACGATCAGTGACGTCGGGCTGATTGGCGGGGGGACCATTCCCGGGCCGGGGGAAATCTCCCTTGCGCACCATGGGGTTCTCTTTCTTGACGAGTTGCCGGAGTTCAAGCGCGGTGCCCTGGAGGTGCTGCGCCAGCCGCTGGAGGATGGAGCGGTGACCATTTCCCGAAGCGCCGGCAAGGTGACGCTGCCCGCTTCCTTCATGCTGGTCAGCGCCATGAATCCCTGCCCCTGCGGCTACCTTGGCGATTCGCGGAACCGGTGCCAGTGCACGGCCCTGCAAATCCAGCGCTACCGTTCGCGGGTCAGCGGTCCCCTGCTCGACCGGATCGACATCCATGTCGAGGCACCGGCCCTCAGCATCGAGGAGCTGCGGCAAAAGAATCCGGGCGAGTCCTCCCTGGCCATGCGTGAACGGGTCGCCGCCGCCATGGAGCGCCAGGCAAGCCGCTTCGCGGACAGCCCGCCGGGCATTCCCCGGGTCAACGCCCGGATGTCCCATGCCCGTATCCGGCAACATTGCCGGCTGGACGGAAACCTCGGCGACCTCCTGCAGCAGGCCATGAAGCGCCTCCGCCTCAGCGCCCGGGCCTACGACCGCATCCTCAAGGTGTCCCGGACCATCGCCGATTTGGAAGGTAGCGATAAAATCGCGACATCCCACCTGATGGAGGCCATCCACTACCGCAGCCTCGATCGGGAATAGTCAAAATCTTAATCTTAGCCTTAATCTTGATCTTAATCTCCCCTACCACATGAAGGTCGAATTCAACCACGAGAAACTCAAGGTTTACAGGGACTCAATCCTGTTTGTGAACAAGTTGAACCAGATCCTGGATTCGCAAAAATCCAGAACCCCAATCAGGGATCAGATAGAAAGAGCGTCCATCTCGATTCCTTTAAATATCGCTGAAGGAAACGGCAAGTTCACGCCTAGAGACAAGTGCAGATTTTTTGATATTGCCCGTGGCTCGGCAATGGAATGCGCCGCTTGTCTGGACATTCTTGTCGTTAAAGAAGAGATAGCCCCGCACATGGCTAAAATGTTGAAGGGTATCCTCCACGAAATCGTATGCATGCTGGTCGGCTTAATCCAATCAACGGATAAAAGGAGGAACTACTAAGTGGAAACTTTTGGAGTTAACCAAAAATCACGATTACGGCTTAGATTAAGATCAAGATTAAGGCTAAGATTAAGATCTAATTTAATGAATCAGATCCCAGACGACGCGGCAGTCGTGTATCAGCTTTTTCAGGACATCGGGAGTGACGGCCTGCTTGGGATCGTCGCCGATGCCGGAGATGGGATTGACGTGGGCCTCGATGATAAGCCCGTCGGCCCCGTAGGCGATGGCGGCGAGGGAGCAGGCGGGGACAAACTTGGCCCGGCCGACGGCGTGGGAGGGATCAGCCACGACGGGTGCCCATGACTTGTCCTTGAGCAACGGGGTGATGCTCTCGTCCGGGTGATTGCGGAAACCGTCGAGAGCGGGCATGGTCCCGCGGGGACAGAAAATGACATTGGGATTGCCGTTGGCGGCAAGGTACTCGGCGGCGGAAATATATTCGTCAACCGGTCCCATGTGGCGACTACGCTTGAGGAGGACCGGGATTCCGGCCTCCGCGGTGCGGCGGCCAATTTCCGCCAGAAGGGTGTAATTGAGGGCGTTGCGGGTCCCGATCTGGAGGACGTCGACTTCGGCATCCAAAGCAACCGTCAACTGGGCCTCGTCCATGACCTCGGCGACCACCGGCAGACCCGTGCGGGTACGTGCCTCGAGCAGTACCTCCATGGTCTTGGCGGTTCCCTGGTAGCTGTGGGGAGAGGTTCGCGGTTTCCAGACACCCCCGCGGATACCGTGGGCGCCCGCTTCCTGGACAGCGGCAGCGGTCTCCAGGAAGGCCTGAGGATTCTTCGGATCGATGGTGCAATGACCGGCAATGAAAAGGGGTTCCTTGCCCAGCTCCACGTTTCCAATGCGGATGGAGTGTTGGGCCAGGTCGGAGCGGGCATCCATCAGCTTGTAGACCGACTCCATGCGGTCGACCCGGTCGATGTACTCCAGTCCGACGAGGCGATTGACCATGGTTTCACTCCGCTCATCCCCGATGATGGCGTAGATATTGCGGTGTGCCCCGTAGATGACCTGAATCTTACAGCCGAATTCGCCGACGATGGCCTCGACTTCGGAGAGTTGAGGATCGGTCAGGGTAGGTGCCTTGGAAATAATCATAAGCGGAGAGAATTAGCCAATCCGCCTAGTGAAGGGCAACGGCAAAAACGTCCGGAACCGGGCTTTCGGCCTGGAAATCCACCTCAGTACCGTCAATCGCCAGGTGGACCTGCGTCCTGAAACTGTGCAGGAAAAGCCGGTTCACGCCCTTGAGCTGCTTGAATTCGCGGTTGAAGGCATATTGACCATAGGTGGAATCGCCGATGATGGGCAGGTGCCGGTGGGCACACTGGACCCTGAGCTGGTGTGTCTTGCCCGTTTTCGGATTGAGGGCGATGAGCGCCCGCGCTGGTGGGCCGGACCCGCGTTCCAGGAGGCGCATCTCACAAAAGGCATTGGCCCGGCCGAGGGTGACAACGGTGCGCAGGGAGCCACGTTGGCGGACCACCTTGAGGCAATCCCGCCAGCTGTCCTGCGGACGTGGAGGGATGCCTTTGACCAGGGCCACGTATTCCTTGCTGACCGAGTGCCGGGAGAAGCATTCCCTGACTTTCCGGGCGACCTCAAGGGTCTCGGCCATGAGGATCACCCCGCTGGTCGGGGCATCCAGACGATTGAGCAAGTACCATGAACGGGTCCCGTCGAAATAGCTTTCCGTCTCGTGGTCGTAATCCGCCTCCAGGAGGGTGCTTTTGCGTTCCCCGCGGATGTTGGGATGGGACATGATGCCGGCAGCCTTCTCCAGCGCCATCAGACCCGAGGGATGGGTCGTGAGCAGGCGGCAGGATTTATGTAGCGGCAAACCCATGACATTCTAGTAATAGAAGTGAATGGCACAGGGAGCCTTCTCCCCCATCTTGACGATCATCTCGGGAGTCCATTCGAAGTACGGCGCCTCCCCGACGATGGCATCGACGGAGATCGTATCGGCTAGCTTCCCGGCCGAAGTATGGGCCACCTTGACATCCGTCACCTGGCCATCACGGGTGATCGAGAACTGGACCACGACGCGCCCCCCGGGCGGGATGGCCCGGGTATTGTAGACAAGGTTGCGCCAGCGGGCCTCGATGATCTCCGCGACCCGCCGCCAGTATTCGCCAAACTCCGAGTACTGGGCATCAAAGGCCAGCCGGCCAATGACAATGGCCCCCTGCCGGTTATCCTTGATGGGGCCGAAGGAAGTGTCCCGCTCGACCCGCAGGCGGGGCCGCGGAGTCGGCGTGGGCTGCTGGGCCGCCTGCGCCGGGGTGGTCATTTCCGCCTGCCCCTGGCCATCGTACTCACTGGTCACGAGGACCTCCTCGAGGGGTTCGGTAGGCTCTTCCGGTTCCTCCTGGGCCTCGGCCGGATTCTCAATGCTGGCTATGCCCTCGTCGGTCTCCGGCGCTTGCTCAATGTAGTCCGGATCCACCTGGACCGGTTGCTCCCGGGGTGCTGCTTCCTGCTGCACAACGGGACTGGCGGCCGAAGTCGGGCTGGCGGCTGGCGGCGAAGGGGGTGTCGGCTCCTGGTTGGGATTGCCCTGGATCAAGCGGTTGGATTCCTCTTCATCCCCCTCGACATAGGGCGTGTTGTCGGGGCTGAGGGCGGCGATGGCCTCCTCCTGGGCGGCGACCTGGTTGCGGTCGGAAATATTGAGGGTCTCCTCGGGCACCTGCTCCTGGACATTGGGAGCGGCCCGGACATAGGTCTCCTCCATCTCGGGCTGTTCGGGAATGGCCTCAAGCATGATTTCCATTGATTGCGGGATCAGGACCTGTTTTTCCGGCTCCTCGAACAATTCCCGCGGTGTGGCCCAGAAGAGGAGAAGGTGCAGGAAAAAAGCCAGCAGGATGGCGGCGAACAAACCTTCGCGGTTGCGCCGTTCCTCATCTTCCCGGGGATTCCGCTGGCGGGTCCTCCGGTCTGGTTTCTCAACTGTCGACCTGTAATCGTACATCATGCCTTCATCGATGGCAGGGCCACCCAATCCAGTTGGACCAACTCGGTTTGCAAACGTTGAACCGGGAGGCCCATTATATTTTCAAAGGAGCCACTGAAGCCCTCGATAATGAGGTCCCCGTGTTCCTGGATGGCATAAGCCCCCGCCTTGTCGTAGACGTGCACCTTGCCAAGGTACTGGTCAATCAAAGCGCGGGTGAGTTCCCGGAAAGTGACTTCGCTGGTTGCGTGGAAACAATGTTCCCTGCCTTCAAGCAGCAGGGCCATTCCCGTGACGACCTGATGCTGCCGGCCACTGAGGGTGGACAGCATGGCCACGGCATCCTCCCGGTTACGGGGCTTGGCAAAGAGACGCTGGCCGAGGGCAACCGTGGTATCGGCGGCAATGACAAGCGCCTCCGGACGTTCAGTGGCAACCGCCCTGCCCTTGTGGAGGGCATTGTGCTCCACCTGGTGGACCGGATCGGCAGTATCCGGTTCCCATTCCGGAATATCCGGGGAAATAACCTCGAAGTCCGGCTGGATGCGGGCCAGCAACTCGCGGCGCCGCGGCGAAGCGGAGGCCAGAATCCACTGGATTCCGTCGCTCATAAGGTGCGGAGGGCGGGAATGGTCCGGACAAGGTAGTCCCGGCTCGCGATAATCTCCTCGGTCGTCAGGCGCGGGCTCATTTCCATGACGACGACATCGTCCTCGCGGACATTGTCGGCAATGATGGACCAGTCGATGACGCCGGTTCCCGGCACCTGGTGATCGTGGTTGGCCGCACTGACATCATGGAGGTGAAAGCCGACCAGGTGCGGACGGAGGGATTCGAGGTGCTCCCGATGATCAATCAGGCCCATACGGACCTTCAACTCGGCGTGCCCGGAATCGTGCCAGTAGCCAAAAACCTCGTGCTCCTTGAGCGATTCCTGCAGGGCCAGCATGTCGGCATCAAGGGGCAGCTCGCTGAAGGCCTCGCGGTTTTCCACCCCGAAGACAATGCCCAGTTCCCGGGCCCGGGCGGCGACCAGCCCATAGCTCTCCTTGAGGCGCTTCATGAAGCCTTTTTTCTTCCGGTTCAGTCGCCGCAGACCTTTCTCACGGGCCTGCTTGAGGGCGTCCGTGTCCTCGCCATCCGCTTCGTCGAAGGCCTTGTCAACAGCCGGCCCGGGGTTTCCCCAGACCAGACGGACCTTTCCGGAATGCAGGACAACGCGCTGGCAATCAACCCGTGCGGCAAAATCGAGTGTCTTGAGGGTATTGTGCAGCCAGAGGACGCGTTCCCGCCGACTGACCGCTGATGGCTCATAGAGATTGGGAGCCGCCCCCATTACCCCAACCGGCAAGGGGCAAAAATTGTGTACCGAGGCCACCTTGACAATACCCTGTTCAAGGCCCTCCAGGATGCCGGGGACAAGACTCAACCGTGTCCCGTGCGACAACTCGACATGGGAAAAGCCCAAATCGGCCAATTCGCGCAACATGGCCTTTCCGTCGTCGTGACGGTGCGAGTTCCAGCAACTGGAGATGGCAAACTTCATACGGGCAAAGAGCTAAAGAGAAACCGCAATCAGCCCCGAAGCGCAACCCCGACCTGAAAAATAGCAAAAAAAATCCCTGCCGTTACCGGGCAGGGACGAAAGACATTGGCCTTTGGGAACCGGATTACTGGTTCTCGTAGCGGGCCCGTAACATGGCGGAGAAGGCAGCAACCTTCTTCTTGCGGCGACGGACTTCGCACGGCTTTTCGAAATAGCGCTTGGCGCGGACATCACGGATGACGCCTTCACGGTCGAGGCGCTTCTTGAGCCGGCGCAGGGCGCGCTCAATCGGCTCTCCTTTACGAATCTTAACTTCTACGGACATGATTTATATTGAAATTGAGGAAAAGGGGACGAGCAAAACAGGCCAGAACGGCGCGTCAACAACAAATCTTAATCTCAATCTTGCTCTTAATCTTAATCTCCAGGCCGGCTGGGGGCTTGGGACGGGAAGATTAAGATTAAGATTAAGGCTAAGATTAAGATTGGGATGAAGTGATCGTCCAGGCCGGGTGGCCGCCCTCGTCGAGGGAGAAGGTCACAGTGGAATCCTCCGCGATTTCGCCGCTGATGATGCCCCGGGCGAGCGCATTCTCGATCTCCTTCTGGATCAGGCGTTTCAGCGGACGGGCCCCATAGACAGGGTCATAGCCCTTTTCGGCAAACCAGTCCATGGCCGCTTCATCAAGACTGATGCTGACTTTGCGCTCCCGGAGCCGCTTGTTGAGGTCCTGCAGGAGAAGCCCGATGATGAGGCGGATGTTCTCGAGGGTCAGCGGCTTGAAGAGGATAGTATCATCCAGCCGGTTGAGGAATTCCGGACGGAAAGCATGGCGCAGCTCGGTAAAGACCGATTCGCGGACGCTTTCGGGAATCTCGTCCCCGCTGACCCCCTCGGTCAGGTAGCGACTGCCGATATTGGAGGTCAGGATGATGATCGTGTTCTTGAAGTCGACTGTATGTCCCTGGCTGTCGGTAATGCGGCCATCATCCATGATCTGGAGGAGAACGTTAAAGACATCCGGGTGCGCCTTCTCGATTTCGTCAAAAAGGATGACGGAATAGGGCTTGCGGCGGACAGCCTCGGTCAACTGGCCCCCCTCGTCGTAACCGACATAGCCCGGGGGCGCCCCGACAAGGCGGGAAACCGAGTGCTTTTCCATGTATTCGGACATGTCCAGCCGGACCATGTTGTCCTCACTGTCGAACAGGGCCTCCGCGAGGGTACGGGCCAGCTCGGTCTTGCCGACGCCCGTGGGGCCAAGGAAGAGAAAGCTGCCGATGGGGCGGCGCGGATCCTTGATCCCGGCACGCGAGCGGAGAATGGCCTCGCTGACGACTCGGACGCCTTCCTCCTGCCCGACCACCCGCTGATGCAGGATGTCTTCCATCTTGAGGAGCTTTTCCTTCTCCCCCTCAAGGAGGCGGGAGACCGGGATGCCGGTCCAGCGGCTGACAATGTCGGCGATTTCCTCGTCCGTGACCTCCTCCTTGAAGAGGTGGCTCTGCTTTTCACGGGCCGCAGCTTCGGCTTCCTTGAGCTTCTGCTCCAGATCGGGCAAGGTCCCGTGGCGCAACTGGGCGGCCCGGTTGAGATCATAGACCCGTTCCGCGGCATCCATCTCAGTGCGGACCTGCTCGATCTCCTCCCGGATGCGGCGGGTCGACTCGATGGTCGACTTCTCGCTTTCCCACTGGGCCCGCAAGGCGGAATGTCCCTCGCGGGCATTGGCCAGTTCCTCGCGCAGCTCCTCAAGGCGCTCACGGGAGGGCTGGTCCTTTTCCTTCTTCAGGGCCGCCTCCTCGATCTCCAGCTGCATGACGCGACGGGACAGGGCATCCAGCTCCTGCGGGAGGGAGTCCATTTCGGTACGGACCATGGCAGCCGCCTCGTCGACGAGGTCGATTGCCTTGTCGGGCAGGAATCGATCGGTGATGTAGCGATGCGAGAGGGTGGCCGCATTGACGAGCGCGTTGTCGGTAATGCGGACCCCATGGTGGACTTCAAAGCGCTCCCGCAAGCCACGCAGGATGGAAATGCTGTCCTCGACCGTCGGCTGCTCGACGAGGACCGGCTGGAAGCGGCGCTCCAGGGCGGCATCCTTCTCGATGTGCTTGCGGTATTCATCAAGTGTCGTGGCCCCGATACAGTGTAGCTCACCCCGGGCCAGCATCGGCTTCAAAAGGTTGCCGGCGTCCATTGCACCTTCGGCCTTTCCGGCCCCGACAATGGTGTGCAGCTCATCGATAAAGAGCAGGATCCGCCCTTCCGCGGCCTTGATTTCCTGCAGGACTGCCTTGAGGCGTTCCTCAAATTCCCCGCGGTACTTGGCCCCGGCGAGCAAGGCCCCCATGTCGAGCGCGAAGACCGTCTTGTCCTTCAGCCCTTCCGGGACGTCGCCCTTGAGGATCCGCTGGGCCAGGCCCTCGACAATGGCCGTCTTGCCCACACCCGGGTCCCCGATGAGGACAGGATTGTTCTTGGTCTTCCGGGAAAGTATCCGCACCACCCGGCGGATCTCGTCGTCCCGGCCAATGACCGGGTCCAGTTTGCCCATCCGGGCCGTCTCCACGAGGTCGATGCCGTACTTTTCCAGCACCTCGTAGGTCCCCTCGGGATTCTGGTTGGTCACCCGCTGGGTTCCCCGCAGTGACCGGATTGCCTCACGGACGCGCGATTCGGTCAGTTCAAAGGTCTCGAAAAACGTTTTCTGGCCGGTCTTGGCAGCCTGCCGGACAAGTCCCAGGAACAGGTGCTCGACGGAGACAAATTCATCCTTCATCTGGCTGGCCAGTTGCTCGGCATCGCTGAAGACACTGCCCAGCCCCTCCGTTATGTAGACGGTTCCTGCGGCCGTGGACCCGCTGACCGCGGGCAGCTTCTCCAGCTCCCGGTTCAGGGCCAGTTCCACCGCCGAGACGGTAATGTCGAGCCGCTTCAGAAGGGCCGGGACAATCCCGTCAGCCTGCAGCAGCATTCCGGCCAGCAAGTGCCAGCCGTCCACCTGCTGGTGTCCCAGCCGGCGGGCTTCTGTCTGCGCACTGGCCACTGCTTCCCGGGCCCGTTCTGTGTATTTGTTGGCGTCAAAAGTCATGCCTCCGTTAACGCACAAATTGTACCAGCCTCAATTATTCATTAAAGCATTGATATAAAACAGCTTACAGAATAATCTCATTTCCCGGATGAGACAGTATTACCCACCCCGGGAAAGCGCCTTTTCAGCAAAGCGCCATTTTGTCACTCACCGGAGGGGACCAGCCGGACTGCCTTATAGGGCTGATCCATGAGGGGTTTCGGTGCCCAGCCCTGCACATCCGGGTGCATGAGGTACATGTTGCGGGACCAAGTAATGGGAAGAATGGGCAAAGCCTCCATGAGGATGGCCTCGGCCCTGGCAAGGAGGGCATAGCGGGCGGCGAGGTCGGTCTGCTGGTTGGCTTCGAGGACGAGGCGGTCAAACTCGGCATTGCTGAAGCCGGTCCGGTTGTTGCCATCGCCGGTGCGCATAATCTTGAGGAAGGTGGCCGGGTCGAGGTAGTCGCCGATCCAGGAGAGGAGGAAGATATCGAAATTGCCGCTGTCCATCTCGCTGATGAGGACCTGCCACTCCTTGTTAAGGATGGTGATGTCAATATTGAGTTCCGTGCGCCACATTTCCTGGACGACCTCGGCAAAAATCCGGGTGGTATCGTTGTTGACGATAATGAACTCAAGGTTGGGGAAGCCGGCACCATCGGGATAACCCGCCTCGGCCAACAACTGGCGGGCCCGATCCGGATCATAACCGACCGGCTTCCCGGAGGGGTAACCATCAATAAAGGGGGGAACGAATCCACCGGCCGGCTGGCCGTTCTTGGTCACCTTGTCGATGATGGCCTGGCGATCGAGGGCAAGGTAAAGGGCACGGCGGACCTTGGGGTCGGAAATGGCCTCGTTGAGGGTGTTGATGCCCATGTACCCGGTGGCGAAAAGCGGATCCTCGCGGAGGGTCGGGTTGTTTTCCTGACGATACTTGTCCCGTAGGTTGTAGGGAATGCCATTGGTGGCATGCAGCTGGCCGGTGAGGAACATGCGGTTCTCCGTCTGGCGGTCCTGGACAGGGAAGAAATGGATGGCGTTGAGGGTTACCGAATCAGCGTCCCAGTGATTGGGATTCTTTTCGACGATGATGCGCTGGTTGGGCTTCCACTCCTTGAGGAGGAAAGGTCCATTGCCGACAAAGTTCTCCGGCCGGGTCCAGCCACTGTCCCGGCTGGCAAAGGCATCGAAGGCCTCGATGGTTCCCCGGTGAATGGGATACCAGGTGTAATGGGGCAGCATGAGGGGAAAATACGGCGTCGGGCCATCGAGAATGACCTGCAGGGTCGAGGCATCAATGACCCGGATACCGACCTCGGAAAAGTCGCTGATCTCCCCACGGTTATAGGCAGCGGCGTTTTTGACCCGGAAGAGCATGCTCGAATACGGTGCCCCGAATTCCGGGTTAAGGATGCGCCGGTAGGCGTAGGCAAAGTCGTCAGCGGTCACCCGGTCGCCATTGCTCCAGTAGGCTTCGCGCAGGTAGAAGGTCCAGACACTCTTGTCGTCATTGGATTCCCACGACTTGGCCATGCCGGGAGCCACCTTGTTGCTGGTCTCGGGGTGCTCCGTGACCAGGCCCTCGACGAGCGACTTGATAACCCTGTTTTCCGGCATCCCGGTGACGATATGGTGATCGAGGTCGCGCGGCTCGGCGCCGTTGTTGTAGAGGAAGACCCCGTTGCGGGTGGCCTCCGCCACGGCAGATTCCGATTTGCCGCAGCCGGCAAGCAATGTCAGGAGGGCGGCCGCGGCCACTGTCAGAAAGATGAAGGGTTTATTAGTCATAAATTGTCAGGTTGTTCTTCCGGATCACGCTTTTCACCTTCTCGACATAGAGCCACTGTTCCTGGGAATATCGGTAAAGGCCATCCGCCAGCTCAAGACCGGTCGGTGAACGGCCCTCAAGGCGGCTTTGCTCGCGGCGGAAACGCAGCGATGCATAAGCGGAATTGGAATTGAGGTTATTGATGTAGGCGAGAAAGGACTCCCGCGGGGAATAGTAACTGGCGACTTCATAGGTCGCCCCGGCCGGGCGTTTGCGGGGAACAATGCCGCATCCGGGCTCGTAACACCACATCCCGAAAAGGTTGTTGCCCTGCTGGGCGAAGCGACTGGTCCCCCACCCGCTTTCCAAGGCAGCCTGAGCCAGAGCCAACGACGCCGGAATGATATCGAGGCGGCGTTCCAGTTCCTCCAGCTGCTCCGGGGCCGGCTGCTCAAACCGCTCAAACTCGAGTCCGACAGCATCCCCGGTAACCTGGAGCCAGTAGAGGTGGCGACGATTGAGAGGGCCGAGACGGGCCTGACGCTCAATCGCCAGCAACTGCCGGCGCAGGGCCAGCACGTTGGCGTTGCTCTCTTCAATGTAGGGATGCAGGAAAGCAAAAAAGGCTGCCTTGCGCTCCTCCCCGGCATGGATTTCAGAAAAGTCCGGCAAGGACCGATGGAAGAGCGGACCTGGCCGCAAAGCTGCCAGGATAAATAAAAGCAATATCGCTGCCAGGGCGGATGCCACGAGGACCAGCCGCCGAGCCTGTTGTCCGCTCAGACCTGCCATGGTACGCTGCCGGAGAAGCAACCTAATCCACCTTCTTCAGATGGAGAATCAGCTCCTCACTCATCCAGTACTCAATGAAGCGAGCTTCTGTAAGCACCCAGTCCGTCCACTCGTTGGCCTGCTTTCCCTGGTCGGCCGGGGAGACCAGCTCAAAGGTGCCGTGATGCCACTTGCGGTAGCCGGCACCCTTCTCGTTGGAGATTTTCACCCGTAGCTCGCGCTCCCGGTAAGCCGGATTGAGCAGGATCCAAACCTCCCCGTTTTCCTCCACCTTCACCCCCCGGATGACATCACTGTTGATAGTCAGGGCCTCATAGGGACCGAAGCGGACTTCAGCCTGCAGGATGGATGGCAAGAGAATGGAGACGACGAGAAAAAGAAGCGGTAATTTGCGATTCGATAATTTCACGCATCAACCGTAGGTGCAGGACCTTCCGTTGTCAAAGCCGCTTGCACGGTTCCGGCAACTAATTCCTAGAGAAACTCACCCCGCAGGACGCCTATCGCCACAGCAAAGGAAAACAACAGGCCCGCCAGTACGAAAACGATCAAGTTTCCCCAATAGCCGATGGTCGCCATCGTCTCCCCGCGGATGCGCCCGCCCTTGCGACGGATTATCTTCCGTGCCCGCCAGGCCATGACCAGCCCCACCAGCCCCAAAAGGGTCGAGATCAGCGTTATCAGAAGAATGTCCGTACCCCGGAGAGCCGGCCAGACAAAGAAGTTGATCAGCAACAGCAGTACCGGAATTTTCGCCATCAGCGGTTCCCCCTGGCCCTTCTGCTGGCCCCAGCGCCTGCCTTTCTTCCATTTTCCCATGGCGCCTACCTATGCAAGGCCACTTCGTTACAGGCAATATTTTTCCCCTCCCCGAATTTATTGACTAAGCAATGCCAATAAGAAAGGGTGATGGGCGGATGGAGGCACAAGGAGGCAGAGGTCCCCGGGAGGGGTGGCTACTGTGGGTGCTGGCGGGATTGCTGGTACTGGCCTCGGTGCTATCGCTGGCCCTGGGCTCGCTGGAGACCCCGGGGAAGGAAGTTCTGGGAGCACTTTTGCAGCGGCTGAGCGGGGGCCTGTGGGCAGGCACAGTGGATGAGCGGGTCGTGACGGTGGTGATGGACATCCGGCTGCCGCGGGTACTGGTGGCGATCCTGGTCGGAGCCGCGCTGGCGACGGCGGGGGCCTGTCTTCAGGGATTGTTCCGGAATCCGCTGGCGGATCCGGGGCTGATCGGGGTCAGCAGTGGCGGGGCCATTGGCTCTATCCTCGCTATCAGCAGCGTGGGCCTGATTCTGCCATCAAACAGCCTTCTACTGGAACTGCAGATACCGCTGTGGGCGATGGCCGGGGCCATGGTAACGACCTTCACCGTCTACCGCATTGCGCGGATTGCCGGCAAGACCCACATCTCGACCCTGCTGCTGGCCGGAATAGCGGTCAATGCACTGGCCGGGGCGATTGTCGGGGCAATGCTTTACCTGTCCGACAACGACTCCCTGCGGCGCTTCACCTTCTGGACACTTGGCAGTCTCCAGACCACGACCTGGCGGACGCTCTTCCTGATGGCCCCTTTCATTGTTTTTCCACTGGCCATCCTCCCGGGTTACCGCCGAGCGCTGAACGCCTTTCTGCTGGGAGAGGCGGAAGCCTACCATCTTGGTTTCAACACCCAGAAGACGAAGCGGTTGGTGGTCGGACTGTGCGCCCTCATGGTCGGGGTGACAGTCGCCTTCTGCGGGCTGATTGGATTTGTCGGCCTGGTGGTCCCGCACCTCGTGCGCCTGGTCTGGGGTCCGGATTTCCGCCGGCTGATTCCCGCCTCCGCCCTACTTGGCGGCTTGCTGGTCCTGCTGGCAGACCTGCTTGCCCGGACCATCAACGCACCGGCTGAAATGCCGATCGGGGTGGTGACATCCCTCGTCGGGGCCCCGTTTTTCCTGTACCTGATCCACCGCCGGAAACGGCACTTGAGTTTTTGAGATGTTGCGCGCCAAGGACATAACACTGGACATCGGGCCGCGGCAGATCCTGCGGGGCATCGACCTTGCGGTGGAACCGGGAAAGGTCACCGCCATCCTTGGCCCCAACGGGGCGGGCAAGACAACCCTGTTGCGCATCCTTTCCGGCGAGTGGACCCCGGACCGGGGATCGGTGGAACTGAATGGAGAGGCGATCGGGAAAATTCCGGTCCGCCGACTGGGCCAGCTGAGGGCCTACCTCCATCAGGAGTCGACACTGGATTTTGCCTTCACGGTCCTTGAGGTGGTGTTGCTTGGGCGGAGCCCGCACATGGAAGGCAGCGAACGGCCGGAGGATTACGAAGCGGCCCGCAAGGCGCTCCGGGAAGTGGATCTGGCGGACCGGGAGAATGACTTCTACACGGCCCTTTCCGGAGGAGAGAAGCAACGGGTGCACCTGGCCCGCGTCCTATGCCAGATAGATGAAGCGGGCATCGGGGAAGCCCGGTACCTCTTTCTTGATGAACCGACCAACAATCTCGACCTGTCCCACCAGCAAACGATATTCCGGGTAGTCCGGCGCCTGACGAAGGCTGGCACCGCGGTTTGCATGGTGGTACATGACCTTAACCAGGCCTTCCAGGTGGCGGACCGCGTCATCATTTTGGACAAGGGAACCGTCGCGCTGGAGGGAGAACCGGAAATTATTGCCCAGTCAGACGAGTGTGCGCGTATCTTTGGTGTCCGGCTGAAGCGGATCGAGGTGGGTTCCTCGCGCCGGCCATACCTGATTCTCGATCCCTCGGAGGAAACGGAGGCCTAGCCAGCCTCCCCGCGGATACAGCGCAGAAGAGCCTCCATTTTCATACTGGTCTCGCGCAGCTCCAATTCGGGAACAGATCCCTCGACGATACCGGCACCGGCGTAGAGCCGGGCCTCCGAGCCGCGAGTCAGGGCACTGCGCAGACCGACCGCGAACTCACCATTGCCGCGCAGGTCAAACCATCCGGTAACGCCGGCAAAGAGCCCGCGCGGGAACGGTTCCCAGGCGGCAATATCCGGAATAGCCGCCTCCCTTGGCTTGCCACCGACCGCCGGAGTCGGATGGAGCGACTGGACCAGATCAAGGATATGAAGGCCGTCCCGCATATCTCCCTCAACGGGGGTCCTGAGGTGTTGCACGTTGGGCAGGACGAGCAGGCCAGGCTGATTGCCGACCGTCGCCTCCAGTCCCAGGTCGGCGAGGCGGCGGCGAATGCTTTCCACGACATGGCCGTGTTCGCGCAGGTCCTTTTCACTGGAAAGCAACTCCCGGGCCAGCCGAGCATCTATGCGGGCATCCGGATCCCGGCCGGCGGAGCCGGCGATGGCCTCCGTGATGAAACGGCCATCCTTGACGGCGACAAGGCGCTCAGGGGTGGCCCCGATGAAGCTGGCCCCGTTTTCGTGCTGTAGCGAAAAACTATTACAAACGGAATAATCCTGCCGCAGGCGGTTGAGGATCTTCAGGGGCTGACAGGGATTGTCGAAGACCAGGTCAACGGCCCGGGAGAGGACAATCTTCTCGTAGGCTCCTTCGCGGATCCGGGAAAGGGCACGCTCGACATTGGCGGTGAAAGCCCCCTCCGGCCCGACCTCGTTTTCCTCGAGGATGTGATAGACGGGAGCCGGCGGCGGACGGTCGTAGGAAAATGTAGTGAATTTCTGGTGCGCATTCCAGATTCGCCCGGCCACGGCCTCCACGTCCATGGCAGGCTGGATCAGGACATTGGCGACCGCGACATAGCAATCACCGGTACGGGCCACCTGCCACTGGGGGACAAAGACCAGGGCGGAGGGAAATGCCTCGCCGGCCTCCGCGGCGTCCATGAATGTGAAGCCCGAGAAAAAGAGCGGACCGGCCATTGGCAGGCTCATGTCGCCAATGGCGATGACATGCTCGTCCCACTCCTTGGCAAAATCCCGGGCCAGTTGGAAACGATCCGCCCCGTTCCAGACACCCGAGACCACCCCCTCAGCCCCGGCAACCGCCCATTCACGGCTGGGATTTTCCATGTAGAAGTGATGGGCCTCCCCCTCGTAAATGGAATCAAGGACGGCCAGGGGATCAATATGCCGCACCCCGAGACTGATGCTGGCGATCTTGTCATGCCCATCTGTATCGGCAGAGTCACGACAAGCAGAGAGAAAGACCTTGAGGTCCTCCGGATCGGCCCGGTTCTCGAGAGGAATGTCGATAATTTCCACGGGGACAAGTGTTGGTTCAGGAGTGGCGGATCCAGCGGGAGGCCTGGGCCACCGACCACTGGTACTTGCGCTGATGTTCGCGAATGAGAAAGGGCATGTCCCATGTCGCATCAAGGTCGAAGGCGGATTCCAGATTCGCCTTGAGGGCCTCAAGGGGTTGACCCGTTTCCTGGGTCGCCCCGAGCCAGTACTCGGAGGCGGTAAAGGACTCCAGCCAGGTATTGGGAGTTGTAATAATCAATTGCCCGCCCGGCTTCAGCAGGTCGGGGAGGCGAGCAAGGAAATCAACCGGCCGGGCCAGCCGGCAGAGCAGGTTGGCGGCAAGGACACAATCGAAGGAGCCTAGGTCCTCCCTCAGGGCCTGGGCATCCCCCTGCTCGAAGCGGACTGAACCCGTTACCCCTTCCGGACGACGGGCGACAGCCGCATGGACAATGGTGCCGGTTTCCTTGATGAAGTAATTCAGTTCACCCTCTTCGGCGATGGCTTTCCCGGCGTCGGCAAAGGAGCTGGAGTAGTCAATCCCGATGACCTCGTCGAAGATCCTTCCCAGCTCGAATGTGGCCCGGCCGACGGCACACCCGATGTCCAGGGCGCGGCCGAAAGCCGGCATGCGGACACCCTCCGTGACGCAACGGGCGGGGAAGCCGAGCGCCTCGCCTGGCCCGAATTCCCAGGGGAGTTGCTCCCCGGGTTGACCATAGTGGAAGAGCAGGTACTGGTGCAGTAATTCGGCGGTTTCGTAGCTACCGGTGTTCATGCAAGGCACCATAGGCGGAAACCTGCCGAATGCAAGGACCCGCGCGGTTGTCCGGTGAGAATTCACCTTGCAGGAAAGGGGGAGCAACCCAAAGGTGAAATCATGACCCTTGAAGAGCGACTGGAAACCTACCTCAGCCGGAGCCCGGAAATCGACCCGAGCGCCTATGTAGCACCATCGGCGGTAGTCATCGGTTCAGTAAAAGTCGGGCCCAAGGCCTCCGTGTGGCCCAATTGTGTCCTGCGGGGTGATATTGAGGACATTATTATTGGCGAAGGCTCCAACGTGCAGGACGGGACGGTCGTCCACCTTGCAGACGACCTCGCGGCGCGGGTGGGCAAGTACGTCACCATCGGGCATATGGCGATGATTCATGCCTGCACAATTGAGGATGAGTGCCTCATTGGGATGAAAGCGACCGTCCTTGACGGGGCGGTCATTGGCAAGCGCTCCATCGTCGGGGCCGGGGCCGTTGTCACCAAGAACACCATCGTTCCACCGGGCTCCCTCGTGCTGGGGATGCCGGCAAAAGTGGTCAAGCAGTTGAGTGAAGAAGAACAGGCCTCCCTGCGAACATGGGCCGAGAAATATGTCATCGTGGCAGCGGCCCACAAGGCACGCGAAGAGGAGCAATGACCAAGGGCCAGAAAATCCTCACCTACGCCACGGGATTTGCGCTTGGATGTCTCATCCTGGCAGTCATCCCCCGCGAGCGCGAAGCTCCCAAGGAACATCCCTGGCATGCCCAGACGGCCCTCGAGGGAAGTTACCCGATAGCCATAGAGGACGACCTTGGCCGGACCGTCCGCCTTGAGCGGCAGCCCCGGCATTTCATATCCCTTGCCCCGAGCATCACGGAAATCCTCTTTGCGATGGAGATGGGCGATCACCTGATGGCGGTTACCAAATGGTGTGACTATCCAGAAGAAGCCCGCGCCCTTCGCGATGCCGGTGCCCACATCGGCTCGATGGACCAGCCCAACCGGGAACTGATCGCAACCTACCGCCCGGACTTGATCCTCGGTACGGACCTGACTCCCCCGGAAGTTTATGGTGCCATCGAGAATCCACCCAAGACGGTCGCGGTGGCACTGGCCCATGACAGCATGGAAGACGTGATGGAGGACGTCCGCCTCATCGGTCGCCTGACGGGTGTGCCCGGCAAGGCATTGCGACTGATCGACGAGCTCGAGGCGGAGCAGGCTGCTGTCCGGATGGGCCTTGAACCGTTTGCCTCAGCGTCGCCCAAGCAGGTGCTCTTCCTGCTCTCCATAGAGGAGTCGATGCAGCCGGGATGGGCACCGGGAGAGAACACCTGGGTGCACAACCTGATCGAGGAGTCCCATGCCCGCAACCTGGCCGCGGAGCTGGGGAAGTCATGGGGTCAGGTCTCCCTTGAGGGCCTCCTGAGCATGAATCCGGAAATACTTCTCATCCGGGATGGTGAGTCCGCACAAGCGCAGGAAACCCTGCGAGCGCGCATCGCTAAGTTGCCGGAACACCCGGTCTGGAGGCAGGTCGAGGCCGTCAAAAGGGAACGGGTCCACATCCTTCCCTACGGTCCGCTGAACATTCCGGGACCCCGCATCATGGATGCATACTGCTCTGTCGCCAGCGCCGTCTGGGATCTGGACTAGGCCTGGCAATCCGGGCAGATGCCGTAGAAGATCGTCTCCTGTCCAGTGAGCTGGAATCCCTCCGGGGCCGGAATCTCGACATCCGGAACCTCGACCTGAAGGTCGTAAACCCGGTCACAACGCCGGCAAATGAAATGGGCATGATGTCCATGGCTGACCCATTCATAACGCAGGGGCTGACCCGGGTAATCCACCCCGACGATCAAGCCCTCCTCGGACATGTCCTTCAACTGGCGATAGATCGTACGCAGCCCAATCTGGGGCAGGATGCGCTTTGCCCCCTTGTGGATTTCCGGCGGCGTGAGGGGTCGCTTTTCCTTCTGAAAAACCTCCTCGATGGCTAGCCTTTGCCGGGTCCTGCGGATCAAGGTTTCATCCTCCTGGATCAATCAACAAGGTTGTCCCGGATGTAACGGAAACTCATTTCCAGGGAGTCAAATGGGTCCCCGGGACACTTGTCCTGTTCGACAATAAACCACTGGCAGCCGGATGCTTCAGCGGTGGCAATGATGGTCTGGAAATCAAGAATGCCATTACCAATCTCGGCAAATTGCGGATTACCGTCTTCATCGATGCGGCAATCCTTGAGGTGCAGCAGCGGCAGCCGGTCACGCAAACGGGCACACCAGGCTTCCGGGGAGGAATTGCCGACATGGATCCAGTAAGTATCGATTTCCCCCTGAACAAATTGCGGGTCCGTCTCGCCGTAAATAATATCGAGAATGGGAACACCATCCAGCATCTCCAGCTCGACCGCATGATTGTGATAGGTGAGGACCTTGCCCGCCTCGGCGAGGACCTTGCCCGAAGCATCGAGGCCCTTGACGAGCCCGTGGACGGATTCTTCCGATTGAAAGTCAATGCCCCTGGGGAACGGATACGCGGTGTAGCGGCATCCGAAGGCCTCGAGATTTTCGACAACCTTCTCCGGATTGTTCAGGATCAGGTCGGAATCCTCATGGCTGGAATTAATGACCAGCCCCTTTTCCGCACAGAGGGAGGCTATCTCCATCTCGCTTATCGGACGCGGTCCGGAGACCTGGACAGACTTGTATCCAATCTCGGCGACTTTCTGGAGGGAGGCCTGGTAATCCTCCGGGGTGGTTAGATGATCCCTCAGGGTGTATAACTGAACGGCGACTTGTTCTATTTTCATTGTCAAAAATTCAGGAACGCTGGCTCTTGCGGGTTTCCCGCTTTAACCGTTTCAATTTCTGGTCCAGCAAGCGAAGTTTCCGCTTTTCCATATGGTCAATAAACAAACGCCCGTTTAGATGGTCAACCTCGTGCTGGATCACTCGGGCGAACCAGCCACTGCAAACGAGTCGGTGAGGCGTGCCCTTGAGGTCCTGGTAGGTGACCTCGATGGACTCGGCGCGGGGAACGTCCCCCCGGATATCCGGAAAGGAGAGGCAGCCTTCCTCCCCGACCAAGGTCCGACCGGGCAGCACGCGGACAACGGGATTGACGAGGGCCAAGGGCATCAACAGGTCGATCGGTGGCCGCAACCCATCGAGTTGGTAGTCCAGTTCCTCCTCAGGCAACATGGAGACATCGACCACACAAAGCATCAGGGCCTTGTCGATCTGCTGGGCGGCAAGACCGACGCCCTCCTCGGCATACATCGTCTCCACCATGTTATCGGCCAGGTCCTTGAGCTGGTCATCAAAAACAGTGACCGTTTCCCCGGTTTGCCGGAGGATCGGTTCGCCGTAATGTGTGACCCGTAAAACCATGCGCTCCATTTAACAGCTTGCACCAAGCGGCCTGTCCAGTCAAATAAGGGATTCCGATGGCTACCACCCCGGCAAAGCCAAGCCGCCCCTACCACCAGTCCATCTGGTATAAAATCCCGATGGCCGGCTTGCACTTGATCCTCGCGACCGCCGCGTTGTGGCTGGGTATGAGCATTCCCTCCTACTTCCGCTCCGTATCGCCGCTGGTCCTCGAGGCCGCAGCCGCAGGAACGCCGGACCTTGTCCAACAGGCGACCGACCAACTGCAAAGTGGCCGACCGGGCCTGGCCCAGCCCCTCCTGCAACTGGCAGCGAATCAGCCGGGCACATCGACCCTGCAGCTGCAGGCGGAGGCCCTTTTCGAGGCGAATCCCAACTACAAGTGGAGTGGCGGTCCGGCTCCTTTCTACGAACAGTTCCTGCAGCAGGCAGCCTTCCTGAGGGAGGATGAGACTTCCGTCATTCCAACCCTGCTTCCGGGTGAGCATCGCCGGCAATTGCTGGGCTTCCTCGAGCAAAGCCCAAACCGGAATGTCGGGCTTATCTTGCAAACGCGTGAGCTTGATGGCTGGACGCGATTCTATCCGGTCAATTCCACCTCCGGCCAGCCCCTTGACGCCACTATCCTGACCACCGCCTTGCTGGAACAGTCGGGTGCCTTGCCTGAAGACCTCCGCCAGAGGCTGTTCAGCATCATTGAGACTGCTCTGGACAGGGGTCCCGAGGCCATCGCGCCGCTGGAATCCTTTTATATCAGTATCCTGACCATCGGGCGCCGGGCCGACTGGATTCAGCTGCAAACGCTGGTGCAGGCCTCACGAACACCGGAACAACTGCTTTTCGCCGCCCAATCCCTGCAGGAGAATCCGGAGCGACTGCCGGTCCTCCTCGCTGCCAGCCTTAATGCCGAATCCAATCTGGCCCTGACGGGCTACCTCCACCGCCATGGCAAACGCGGATGGGAGGGGGTCGCCAGCGCGCTCCAGATGGGGCGTGGAGCTTTCGAGTCCCTGCTGGCCTTTGACAAGCCACTGTACCTACCGCCGGGATTCTGGTCGCGGCTGCCGGCTGAAGTCCGGGATAGCCAGAACACCTTCAAGACTTTCGCCGAGAGCTTCCCGGTATTAGGGATAGTCGCACGGGTGCTGGCTTTCGGCCTGTGCGGGTTCTTCCTCGTCGGCATCCTGAGGGTAATTATCCTTGGCCGGCGCCAGCGGGCCAGTCATGACCGCCGTGTCCTCATCAACATCGACAGCCTCGTCGGGGCCGTCCTCGTCACCCTCCTGGTCTGGGTCCTGATTGAACCCGGACTGATGGATTTTCGTCCCAATGAACTGGGCAGCCTGCAAATCAAGCTGGCCCAGATCCTCCCGGAGGATAGCCTTTCCACAACCGAAAACGCCGTTTCCAAAATGATTGATCAAGTAACCATTCTCGTCCTGCTGCTGTTTTTCATCGCGCAGCTCCTGGTATTCATCTTTGGCCTGCTCAAGATAACGGAGATCCGCCGCCAGAAGGTTGCCCCGGAGGTCAAGCTGCACCTCCTCGACAATGAGGAAGTGCTCTTTGAACTGGGGCTTTATGTTGGGCTTGGAGGTACCGTGGGCTCACTGATCCTCGTTGTCCTCAACGTGGTCGATGCCAGCCTCATGGCGGCCTATGCCTCCACCCTTTTCGGCATCATCTTCGTGGCCATCCTGAAGGTCGGTTTCCTCCGGCCGTTCCGCCGCAACCTCATCCTTGGAAAAAACTGATCCCTCCCGGTGAACAAGACGCTTCTCATTATTATCTGCGATTTCCTTCTTATCAGCATCCTCGCGCTGGTCGAGTTCAAGCCCAGTATCGAGGAACAGCTGGTGGACGAGAAGAGCCTCCGCGACGAAGCCGCGGAGGAAATGCTGGAGCTGTTGCAGTTGTCGCTTGAACATGAAAGTTCACAGCGTAAGGAGGTGGAAACCTCCCTCGAAAACACCCGCGAGGAACTCGATACAACCAGGGAAAACCTCGATGAGACATCGCAATCCCTCGAGCAAGTGAGTGCGGATCTGCAGCAGACCGAAAGTGAACGGGTGGCATTGGCCAATTCACTGGAGGATACCCGCAGTTCGCTTGAGCTGACCCTGGAGGAGAAGCAGGCCATTGAAGCATCCTTGCGGCAGAACGAGGAACGCTCACGACGGCTGCAGGAGGAGTTGCGCACACAGCAGGCCCTGGCGGAACAGAAAAGTGCCGACCTTGCTGCCGCGGAGGATAACCTCTCCCGCCTGCAAGTCGAACAGCAGCAGATGGCCACCGAGCTTAAGATTCTCGATACAGAAAAGCAAATGCTGTCCCAGAATCTGATCGCGGCCGAAGCCGAGGTGGAACGGGCCCGTATTGAAGCCGAACGCGCCCGTGTCCGTTCCGAGAGCCTTGCTGCCGGAGTGAGTGAACTGGCTGCTTCCTCGACGGCATTGAAGGAGGAGATCCGGCAGACCCAGCCCTTGTCCTTGAATGCCGTATACAAGACCTTTGAAGACAACCGGATCTTCATCCGCTTTTTCTGGGATGAGCGGGGGCTCTTCGCCACCAACCGGCGCGAGTCAGCCATCCAGTCCCTTCTGGTTGATACTGGAAATGGAATCTTCGCCTTGTTTGCGACTGCCAACACCCCCATTGACAAGGGCACCGGAATCGACCCGGCGGCGGACCTTGTCATCGGCTCGCGAAAGCTGGTCATCAGTGAAGTCGGATTCATGGTTGGGGAACCGGGCATTGCCGCGGTGCAGGTTCCGGTGGAGCTGGCCCGTGAAAGCGGCTTGCGGGTGTTTCCCATTGCCAGCGACCCCCTCAAGTTTTCCACCGCTGTCCTAGTCACGGACGACCGGGAACTCTACGGGGAAATCCCGATCCGTGTCCCTCCCGGGGAGACCGGATTACTGGAAGTCGAGAGGAAGCTCTTTAATCGCCTCTTCGGCGAGTTCTCCCCCACCCCCGGTGACTATGTCTTTTCCATGACCGGGGAACTGACCGGCATCATGGTGGGCGACGACCGGGCCCGCATTGTTGATAATCCCACCTTTTCCAACTTCCGTGCGCTCAGGGTGACGCAATAAGGACCGTTCGGTTTTTTTATCGCCTCGTTTCGCTGCAAGCCCTATACAATACCCCCGACAATGAATTATACCCTGCGTGTATTAAGATTGTTCTTCATGCTGCTTTGCATTGTCGGTGCATGGCTGATCAGTTATGTCGTTCCCGAGTGGGATGCCTATCGCTGGCTGGCCATATTCATCGGTGCGGGCATTGGGGCGTTGGTAGTCCTGATCGATGTCATGTTGAAAGGCTTTTCCCTGCGCGGCCTCTCCGCATTGACCTTCGGACTGTTTGCCGGTTGGGTCTGCGCGCACCTGATCGCCACCTCACCCTTTTTTGATTTCCCCTACGAGACCGGGGATGAAGCCAGCGTTATCCTGACCCAGAATCTCTATCTGATTCGAATGGCCCTTTACGTCATCCTGATGTACCTTGGTGCCGTCATCGCCCTCCGGGGCAAGGATGAGTTCAATTTGGTTATCCCCTATGTCCGTTTTGTTCCCCACGGAGTGGAGGTTCCACTGGTCGTTGTCGATACCAGTGCACTGATTGATGGCAGGCTGGTCGGTATTTGCCAAAGCCGCTTCATGGGATACGGTCTTGTTGTCCCCAGATTTGTTCTCGATGAGTTGCAAATGATCGCGGACTCAAAAGACCCCGACCGACAAACGCGCGGCAGAAAGGGGATAGAAACCCTAAACAGGCTTAGGGAAATGCCTCATGTGGATCTGCGGATCAATGAAAGTTCTGTCAGCAATCGGGAAAAAGTGGACGCCAAGTTGATTTTCCTCGCCCAATCCCTCAAGGCAAAGATCCTCACAACGGACTACAACCTGGCGCAAATAGCTGAATTCCATAATGTTGAGTGGCTGAACCTCAACGCCCTCGCCAAGGCCATGAATCCCGAGCTGGTCGTCGGCGACCGGCTTTCCATCAAGCTTACGAAGCGTGGCAAGGATACGGGCCAGGCTGTTGGATACCTCCCCGATGGATCGATGGTTGTAGTGGCTGACGCCACGACAGACATCGGGAACACGATTGAGGTTGAAGTGGAATCGATCATTCCTTCAGCCGGTGGAAAAATGGTGTTTTCCCGGAAAAAAGAGGGGTAAATCCACTACAAAATCAGCACCTTTAAAAACAGTGTAAATCCTTCATTAGCACTAGTTTTTACTTGGCAAAGAAGGAAAATTCGGTGAAATTAACGCTTCCTCAAAGGAGGAGTATCTATAATCCAATATCAGGAGAATATTATGAATAATAAGAGCAAAAAGGGCTTCACCCTCGTTGAAATTATGATCGTGGTCGTGATTATCGGCCTCTTGGCCGCGATGGCCATCCCTGCCTTCCAGAAGGTTCGTACTACCTCTCAGCAGAAGGCTGTTACTAACAACCTCCGTCAGCTTGCCGCTGCTGCTCAGCAGTACATGCTGGAAACAGGTGCCACCCAGGCTTCACAGACCAGCATCATTGGTGACGGTCTCTGGCTGACCACTCTGGAGCAGGTTGCCACGGAAACATACCCGACCACCATTACTTCGGGTGATTCCGAAATCTCCACCACTGGCAATCCGGTTGTCACTTACACATTCTAAATTTTTAGAAATTTGTATTTTTCAGTCGTCTCCCAACCGGGAGACGGCTTTTTTATTTTCCAGAGATCGCGTTAGCTATGAAGCAGGTTATCATCTTCACCATTATCGGGTTCCTGTCAGCAGGGTTGAGCTTCATTCTGGGAAACCATTATGCGCGGGGCGGACACATCGTTTACCTCACCTACCCCAATCTCCTGTTGAGCTTTGCCCTCTTTATCGGGGGTCTGTTCTTCCTTCACCGGAAGGAGTGGAGCTTCAAGCGACTCTTGCCGGAAACAAGGGGAGCATGGATCAGCGTAGTGGGCGTCAGCCTGCTGCTCTTGCTGCTGGAACCGTTTGAGTTCAAGATCATCTATGATGAGGTGTTGATGGCCGTGGCGGCTGAGATGATCCATTTCAGCCGGATCGTCGGGATGGCGACGATGGCCAACGACTACGACGGCAGCTACCAGTTTCTGCTGCCGATCCTGGAGAAGCGGCCTTTCTTTTTCCCGTTTCTGGTTTCGCTGGTTCATGACATATCCGGCTACCGCTACACCAATGTCTTTATCCTCAACGCCATTTTGACACCGGTCTTCCTTGTGCTCCTGAATTTTCTCGGGAAGCAATTCGGTGGAAGAAAAGGGGGGATACTTGCGGTTCTGCTTGCCGGCACCCTTCCGTTGCTGGCCCTGATGGCAACCAGCGGCAACCAGGACATCCTGAACCTGGTCATGCTTTGCCTGGCCCTGATACTCTCGTGGCTGTATTTATCCGCCCCGACGGACCGGCGTTTGATCCCGCTTGTCTACTGTCTCATCCTTTTCTTCCAGATTCGCTATGAAAACGGGGTCTTCCTGCTCCCCTTTGGAATACTGATCCTGATGGGCTGGCAACGAGCCAAACGGGCCATCCTTCCCTGGCCGGTCTTGATCAGTCCCCTGTTCCTGATCCTTCCCAGCATCCACTATTTCATCGTCACCAACAACTCCGGTCGTTACTTCCAGAGCGGCCCGGGCGGAAGGGAAAGCACCTTCTCCCTCGATTACTTCTCCGAGAACGTCGGAGCGGCCGGGCGGTTCCTTTTCTCAGTTGGCCAGGGCCTTCCCAATTCCATTCTCCTCACCATGCTTGGCTTCAGTTCCTTGCTGCTGTTCCTGTATTACGCAATGGTCAATTCGAGGAAGAAACGGGAAGCCACTGTCGCCTCGACAATCCTGCTCTTCCTGATGCTGGGCGTTGTCCTTCACCTGTCGCTGGTCTTACTTTTCAACTACGGCGTATTCGATTCCTACCTGACAGCCCGCCTGAGCCTGCCGCTGAACCTGCTTTTCATTCTTCTTGTTCCCTTTGTCTTCAGGCGCTTCGGGCGACGTGCCATCCTCGTGACCCTGACCGTGTCCCTGGTCTGCCTCTACTTTGTCTTCCTCAACCTGGAGCCGACTTTCCTCTCGACGGTGGGTCTGCAGTTCCTTGCCGCAACGCTGGGCCTGCTGATCCTTGGGGCGGTCGTCTGGTTAAAGCGGGTGCCATCGCGCCAGGCGGCCATCATTGCCTGCCTGGCCTACATCATTGCCATTGGCCTGCCGGTCGGCCACGCGCAAAGGTATTCCAAGCGGGCCAACCACAACGATACCATGATGGGGGAGCTGGCTTTCCTCAAGGAACGGGAAGACGAGCGCATCCTCTGGGTTTCCTCCACCCCCTACGCAGCCTTGTTGAACCAGGTCAACTGCCTGCCGATTTCCCTCATGAAAGACGACCCGGCGAGCATAAAGACCTATCTGGACGACAACAGCTATGACGCCATTTACATCTCCCGGCGGCTCAAAAGAAAACCCTCTGAAGCCTTCAAGCTGATCGAACCGCGCGAGTCATTTGATGAGTCCATCTTCCTGGTGGAGCCGGTGGAGCTAATTAAGTACAACATGACTACCCGTCTGGAGATCGTAAGGCTGGTTGGCATCAACTTACCAGACAACCAATGAATGCAGATGCCAATCCAACATCCGACACACGGCTGCTCCCCGGCAACTGGCTGCCGCTGGCATTGGTACCGTTGCTGTGCATGGCCGGTGCCGCCGTCGGGTACCTGATCCCCGATAAGATCCGGGGTGACTTGATTGCCTTTGCCGGGTTCGGCATATGCATCCTGCTGCTGGCATTTATTGGCCTCCGGATCGCGAGGATTCATGGAGCCTCCCTCAGCATCAGGGGAATTACCGGCAACCTTCCCCTGATAGGCACGTGCGCGGTTATCGTCTTCATCTACAGCCAGATTGATCACCGGGCCAATAAGGTAATCCTCGATGAGTTGATCCTGCAAAGCTCGGCCATGCAGTTGCTCGACAACAACGAGTACAGGGCACCGCAGTTTGCGGAGAATCTAAGTAGTGAATTTTCATTACATCTGGGCGTTCCGGACAAGCGGCCACCAATGTATCCTGTCGTCCTCTCGATTGTCCACCGGGTACTGGGATACAGCCAGGCCAATGGATACATCCTGAACGGGATTCTCGGGTTCCTGACCCTGCTCTTGATTGGCAAAGCAGGAGAGCAGATCTACCCGAGGTGGGGAGGCCTCCTGTCCATACTCGGAATGGCATCGATACCGCTCCTTTCACAGAACGTGACCAGCCAGCACCTTGAGCTGCTGTACTTGTTCCTGATCAGTTTCCTCTTCCTGACCTGTTTGCGGATTACCATCAGGGGCAACAGCGGTGAACTTTCCCTGGCCTATCTTCTGGCAGCCGCCATCGCCCTGACCCGATATGAGGGATTGCTCTTCTTCATGGTTCCGTTCGCGATGCACCTGTTTCTTGCCTGGAAGAAGCAATCCGTGCGGGAGCTGAGAGCCGTCTACCTCATCTGTCCCCTGGCGATTGCCTACATCTTCACCCTGGTCGGCTACATCTTTACGGTTCCCGGATTCTGGCAACTGGATGACCTGCAGAATACAAGTGCTTTTGGCATTCACTACTGGCAACAGAATACCGGCGCCCTGTTGATGTTCCTCTTCAACACAAGCCGGGATTTGCCGGGCTCGCTCCCGCTCTCGATGTTGTGCCTGGCTTCCCTGCCGATCACCATACTCTACATTAGCAAGTCCATCACACCGGCAGGGAAAGATAATCCATCAGCCCTTGAGGAATCGTTGCCGATCGCCGCCCTCCTGCTGACCATGCTGTTGTTCCTGGGGCTGATCTTCTCCTACCACTGGGGCTATGTTAATTCCCACCTCACCGCCCGCTTTCTGCTCTTTCCCTATTTCATCATGGGGGCATCCGCTCTCTACGCTTTCAAGCGTGAGCCCTTCTGGCTGCTGGTCATCGCTTCTTTCCTGACCTTGTTTGCCGGTATTCTCTCCAGCCAACTGGATGGACCCGGGCCCGGATTCTCCTATTATCTTGTGTTGCTGGCTTTTGCCGGGCTTGCCGGGCTGCACCTGAAAGACCGCAGTGTGCAACGGATTCCTCAAGTGATGGCACTGTTCTGGGTCCTCTTCCTGCTCTGCGAAACATTCCCGGCCATCAACCAGAGACAATACGAGCGGGACTACCTTCCGATTCCACGGACAAAAGCATTCCTCGAGTGGGTGGATAGCTACTCCGGGACCAACTCGGTTTTCATTTCCAATTCGCCCTACTATGGCATCCTCAACAAGGAGTCCGCCACGTCCATTGAAAGGTTCAGTGGCAATCCCCAAAGGCTCCTCTCACTTGCCGGCAATAAACGGTTCAGCAATATCTTTGTCATGCAGGAAGTCGGACGCGTGGAAAGTGGCGAGTTAATCCCTTACGCAGGTTACCAACTCCCTCCGGAAATTACCTTTGAGACCGTAGAGGAAAAACGGATTGTCGGCGACTTCGGTGTCCGCCTGGTGCGCATTACTGGTATTAGGAAGGATCCGGCCGGGGCAGTTTCCGAATGACAATCACCATGCGCAGGGCCAGGTGCTGAAGCAGGACCTGTGGAATAAAGCCCTCCAGGGAGAGCAGCGGTTGAATCAGCCAGCCGGGGGCAAGTTGTGGACCGGAGTAGCCGCCGCTCAACGGGTAGGCCCATAAATCGCGATAGGCCACTTCATGGACGGCGAGGCCCAGCTGTGATAACCGTTCCCGGCAAGCCTCCTTGTTAAGCCGGAAAAGGGAGACCCCCATCCCCATGTTGGCAAATTCACCCGATTCGTCATCCGGCTCCATTTCGAAAGGCGGCGTGATTCTGAATGGGCGGATCGGTTCCTCATGGAAGAGTGTGTAGAAAAGGCGGCCGAACAGCGTTGCCGCCGGTTCAACCAGGATGATCCGTCCTTCATCTGCCAGCGCCGTGGAGGCGCTTTGAAAGAAGTCGAACGGACGGCAAAGGTGGTGCAAGACATCGACGGCAACAAGGTTGGCCCACTTTTCACCGGAGGCATCATCCGGTGGCTTGATGATCTCATAGGCGGAGCAGGCGGTATCAACGTACTCGGTTTTCACAAGGTCACTGGTAACAACCTGCGGGAGAGACTCCTTGAGGTTGCCAATGCCCGAACCCAGCTCAAGGGAAGGACCTTCCACCATGTGTCCGCGGATTGCCTCAAAGATGGACCCATACACGGCCCGGAGTCCGGCTGAACGCTTCCACTTGTCCGCGCTGGCCGCAAGCAGTTCCAGGTTATAGGTAATAGGGGGTTGGGGAGAACCGTCCATGCTTGTCAGGCGAGAAACTTGAGCTTGCGGGCGGCAATCCAACTCATCCGGAAAAGCAGGGCGCCATCGCGCCAGCGGTCGATTTGCGGGGAGCCGTAGGTACGGTTCTGGTAACGCACCGGGATGTCACGAAGGCGGAGGTTCAAATGGGCCGCTCCAAAGATAAGGTCAAAATCTCCAAATGGATCAAACTCCCCGAAGTAGGATCGGTTCGCCTCAATCATCCGGTAGTTGTCCCGGTGAAAGACCTTAGTCCCGCAAAGCGTGTCCTTGATCGGCTGGTTGAGCAACCATGAGAAAAGCAGGCTGAAGAACTTGTTGCCGCACATGTTGAAAAAGCGCATGGCCTCGTCCTCCATCGGATACACGAGGCGTACCCCGTTGGCGAATTCCGCCCGGCCACTGGCGATGGCTTCGTAGAATTTCGGCAGGTCTTCCGGAGGAACCGTCAGGTCGGCATCAAGAATCATCAGGACCTCCCCCTTGGCTTCCCTGTAGCCAAGGCGCATGGCGTCGCCCTTGCCCTTGCCGGTTTGTTGAAAGGCACGGATGTCCTTGTCGGGGAATTCCTTCATTATCTCCTGGATGGTCTCCCAGGTATTATCCTGGGAATGACCTTCAACGAAAAGGATTTCCATTGAGGAGCCCATTGCCGGGGTCCGCTCAAGGGCCGCCCGAATATTCCCCGCCTCGTTCCTAGCCGGAATGATGACCGTTACGGAAAGGTCTCTCTTTTCTCCGGGATCCGGCTTGACCCTGGCGACAAAGAAGAGGCTCAGGCAGAACCAGGGGAGAAACGGCGCCAGGACGCAATTGATCAATCGCCCGAGGCCTAGCAGATCATGAGGCACCAGGATGCGGGTCTCATGGCGTATGACCTCCCATCCGCTCAAGTCGAAGAGGTTTAAGAGGTCGTCGCGGGAAAGCCAATTGAGTTCAGGACGCTTCGGTTTAAGGCCGAGAAAAGTGGCCAGGGCCAGCACTGGTCGCCAGAGGGTATTGTAGACATTGACGACCAGGCGAGTTTCCCGGTTGGCACTTTGGCGGATATTCTCAAGGACGGCCTGCGCATCTGCAGCCTCATTGAGAATATCGGAAAGCAAAATGTAGTCATATCCCTCCCCTATCTCCACTTCTTCAGCTGCGCCTTGGGAAAAGGTGCATTCGGGATATCGCCGGGTGGCCTCCTCCACCTGCTCCGGGACCAGGTCAATACCGTCCCGTTTGCGGTCGCCCAGCGTGGCCAGCAAATCGCCGGTCCCGCACCCGATTTCCAGAAGGCGGACTCCCTTCGGAATGTAGCGGTCCAGATAGCGACCGAGGATGGTCCTGTAGCCCCGGCTCATCGTGGGAAGGGGTGGGATTTCCTGGTAGTGTTGGCGCACCCGCTTCCAGTGGCGCTTCAGTATGGATTGACTGGGATCCATCATGCTTAGCTCATGGGGAAATTGAGGATTGAAGGCAAGTGTGGAAATAGATCCCCGCTGCGAGGTTCCCTACCCGGCGGGCGGATACAGGTAAATGTGCAGACCCGCATTATTGTCCGCGTGCAGGAGCCGCAGGCGATGGTCGTTGAAGGCATTGACAGTGAAAATAAGGGAGCCGGGGACCGGCGTGGCAATCGGTACCCTGCCACTGGAATCGATGGTATATTGCCGGGTCCGCTCACGGAAGATCCGGGCCGGTGGCAGCGTTTCCTGAAACACGGCGTCAAAGGTCCTTGCTTCCCGAAGGGCAAATGCCTTGGCCGACAAGGGATGCCGCACCTCGAGACTGAAGTAGAGCATCTCCGGTTGCAGTGTTGTAATGGCCTGATCGACAAAAGGCCGGGTGGCTTGGTCGATAGCCAGGGTAACAACATGCACGGCCCTCTGGTTGACCAGGGATGTCATCAACACGGCCATCAAAAGCGCAGTGGTCGCCAGATGGAAGTACTTCGGGAACGGCATGCTGCCCGACAAAAGGCGCTGATACCAGAAGCCCACAAACAGGGGTGTCTGTACCAGTAAGTATTTGATCTGATAAGGGTGCTTCGCGAAGGCCAGCCAGGTAAGAAGGAAACAAAAGAGAAAGCCCAAGGCGGTCAGCCGGGAGGTTAACGCAGCCTTGCGGTCCAGCGCATCAGCCACGGCCAACCAGCCCAACAGGACCATCGGGACCACGGTCGCGAAATTCTGCAGCCTCAAGCCACTGATGGTCCATTGGAGGATCTGGGACGCACTGAGAAAGGAGCCGGGGTCCGCCTCTTGGGCATGGCCATAGCGCCCGCTGTTTTGCAAAAGTGAAAATACCCAGGCCCACTGGGCTTGGGGATCGGCGGCAAAGATCGAACCCACGATTAGAAACGTGACCAGGGTAATGCCAAAAAAGAGTCCGGTCCGGACCAGCCGATGGCGGAGATTCCCGGAACACGTGATAGCGTAGACCCCGATCACAAAGAGCGTTACCGGCCACAGGGTCAGCTTGATGGTCGTGGCCAAGCCCAGCAGGAGGCCGCAGCCGAATAATCCCGCTACGCGGACTTGTGGACCTTTATGAAAGCGCTTCAGGAGAAGCACCATGACGGGGATAAAGAGTACCGTGAAAGCCCCTTCAGGGGTGAATGTTCCCCAGTAAATCAGGGAGTTGTAATCGGCGAAGAGCAGGGCGAGCAGGCATACAAACATCCACCCGCGGCCCGCTTGCTCAAGTGAACGCCAGAGGAAGACCACCAGCAACAGTGTCAGCAGCAGGGAAACGACTTGCCACGAACCACGGAACAACTGGATCGCACTGTCGGTGAAGACTTCCGCGGGAGCGATCCCGAGGAGGCGGGAAAGTACCGCACCAGCCAACTGAAGACCGGTCCCGGGATGGTCGGTATGTTCCACCTGCCCCTCGAAGGCCAACATGACCGAGTTCAGGAAATACGGCAGCTCAGGATCCGAAAAGAAGCTGTAGAAAGGAAGGGGGCTGATCACCTTGTAATACAGGAAAAATGACAGGATCAGGAGTATGGGAATTCCAAGGGCCGGCCTGAAGTATCGTGACATGGTATTCAACACCGAAGGACCTAAGCTTGCTTGTAATTTAGAGGCAATGGCAAACATCCAGCTGTTGATTATCCGTATCGGCTAAGATTGGGCTTGTCTGGATCTCATTTCAGCATGTTCTGAAGGAGAGCTTTCATGAATTCGAACGGGCAGGAAAAAGGCAAAGCGATCCAGTGGATCATCCTGCTTGGGCTGGTCGTCTACACCCTGGCTTTTACCTTTAGTTACGTGGCCGATCCAATGGCCCTTTCGCCCCAGCTGGATGCAAAGGAAAACCTGACCCTGGCCAGCCAGTTTGATGCCGGTAGCTCTGCTCCCGAGCCCTTCTACCGGGCGGTCCTCTACCCCTACATCCTGAGCCTCATAGCCACGGAAGGAGCAAGGCCCCTGATTGCCCTGCTGATCGGCCTGGGGTGCCATCTGGGCAACGCCTTCATGGTCTATTGGCTGGCCGGCTGGATATGGCAACGCGCGTCCGCCAAGGCTGCGGCAGCCGCCCTCTACCTCCTGAACCCGGCCTCCTTGTTTTTCTCCCTGCAGGTTCTCGACATGACGATGGGCACGAGCCTGTTCCTCGGAGGCCTGATACTCGCCATAAATGGAAGGGAGCGGCTCCTGCCGGCTCTCGTATCCGGCCTGGTACTGGGATTGTGCGTCCTGGTCCGCCCCCACTTCCTGCCGGTAACTTTGCTGGTCCCGGCGGTCATGATGCTGCTTTCTGGCTGGAAGGTCCGTCTTCCCGCTCTCGGATGGCTTACGCTGGCCGTGGTCCTGCTTTCCCAAGGTGTCGTGAACTACACCCGGTCGGGGGAGTTCCGCATCCTTCCGTGGCAGGGAGGCTATAATCTGTATGCCGCCAACCGACCGGGGGCAAACGGGCTCTATTACAAGCAGAGTGTGGATGTCTCCGGCCAGACCTACCTCAATCCGGCACGGGCAGAATCCGAGCAGCTCTACCAGCAGGCCACCGGGGCAACACCGCCTTTCGATATCGATGACGTGAACAGCTACTGGCGCCAGCAGACCATAACAACCGTCCTCGATGATCCTGCCCGCTGGTTGCAATTGATGTTCTTCAAGGGCTACGCCATCCTGAATTCAGCCGAGCAATACAACAACCTCACCTTTTCCTACCACAAGGCGCGCTTTCCCCTGCTGCGCTTTAATCCAATGAACTGGGGTATCCTTGTCATCCTGGGGACACTTGGCTGCTTCCTTCTCATCCGCAGGGATCGCCTTCGCGCAGGGGCCCTCGTTCTCCTCATCCTTGGCTATAGCGCGGCACTCCTGCTTTATTATGCCAGTGCGCGATTCCGGCTCCCCTTGGTCCCCTTGATGGCCATTCTTTCCAGCGGAGTTTTTGCCTATCCGAAGGACCTTCGCGCTTCGTGGAAGGTAACCGCCACCACCGCCATCCTGGCCGGGATCTCCGGGTTCCTTGCCTACAGTTCCTTTGGCTCAATCCGCAGCACGGAAACCTATGTCCAGGACAAACTCCTCATGGCCAATGCCAATGCCGAGCTGGGCGATGATGTTGAAGCTGCCCGCTATGCCCACAATGTCCTCTGGGACTATCCTGAGCGGCGGGAAGCGCTGCGCATCTACACTGTGAGTTACTTCAATTTGCGCCTGACCGAATCCCCGGGAGCACAACTCTTCGGCGATTGGGACCTGCAAAAGCAATGGGTGATTCAATTCCCTCCCACCGACCCGGTCCAGGATGTCATCCTGGGGGTCTATTTCTGGCAATGGGGAGAGCTGGAAAAGGCTACCCTTATCTGGAAAAGCATCCGGGCCCAAGGCGGCCCGGGAGCCAACCTTGCCGGGGCCTGCCTGGCAGCCTCCGGGACCGGAGAGCCACTTACCGGGGAACTGTCCGCACTGCAGGAAGCAGTTGCCAGACTACTGCATAAGCCCAATCCTGCAGGGGAGGATTCATGATCGATACTTCCCGCATGTACCATCGCCTGACAGCTGTTGTCATCCTCCTCTTTCTGGTGACGGGGCTCCTCGGCGTTAAGGACTACGGGATGGGCTGGGATGAGGTAACGCGCTGGGATTCGGGCGACTTGAAATTTCTCTATTACGAGAAGTTGCTGGCCGGCGAAGCCGCTGAGCTGGAGCAACGGATGGCCGGCGACCGTTATCCGGGGCTCTTTGATCTTCCCCTGGCTGCCTTCAACGCCGCTTTTGGGGGCAACCGCATGCTCCAGGGACACCTGCTCAGCCTCGCTTTTGGCGTCCTCGGACTGGTCGCTACGGCCTGGATGGCTTTTCTTGTCTTCAATCCGCGGGTGGCCTTCTTCTCAACCCTGTTCCTGGCCATATTGCCCCACTTCTACGGGCATGCCATGATCAACCCGAAGGACATCCCCTTCATGGCCACCTACACGCTTGGACTGGCCACGGTTCTGCGGGTTAGCCAACGGTTGGTCCTGCATGAAAATATCCGCTGGTATCGGTTTGTCCTTTGTGGACTGGCCATCGGGATGGCCGGGGCGGCGCGCGTTCCGGGACTGGTCCTGCTGGCAATAGCAGGAGCCTCCTGGCTCGCTGCCAGCCTCTACGGC
>JBFOMH010000003.1:0-178433 GCA_040830765.1 Puniceicoccaceae bacterium
CAGACTTGTCCTCTTCCGTTCTTATATGGAAGCGGCGCCCGCCCAGATGATGGCGGCGCTGGCCCGTGAGCAGAATTCTCCCGTTGAGGCTTTTTTTGGAAATGCCGGTAAAATCCTCAAAAAAACCCCCTCACCCCGCCTGCAGCTCCTCGACTGGCGGATAGCCTATGCGGATGCGGTTTTGACCCTCTCGGAAAAGGAGGAGGAAGCGGCGACCTTGCTCAGGCGTCTGGCCGATGCCCAGCCTGGGCTGGATTCTGAGGCCGAAATTATCCTGCAGATACCCAGTCTGGAACTTGAGGGAACCATCCCTTCCCCGGGGGAGTTGAGCCGTTCCATACTCGAGAGTGATCCGAGGCTGGCCGAGCGTTTGGCAGCGGTTAGGATAGCCAACGCCTCGGTGGCTGCTGAACGGGCCCGGCGGATTCCCTTCCCCACCTTTATCCAGGGATCCTGGGTCCATGACCAGCGGCGCGATACCGATGAGTGGGAAGCCCGGATCGGGATTTCCATCCCTGTCTTCTCATGGACCCGGGATGTCGATCCGCGTGAACGGGCGGAAGTCATCCTGGCCGAGCGGGCACTGATTCTTGAGAAAGAGGAACTCCAACAGATGGCGGTGCAGGTTCACCGGGAGTGGCAGGCTGCCAGCAAACGATTCAGCCAGTTGGAGTCAGCCATCCAGCCCATTATGGCGGAATTGGAAACCACGCTCGCCGACCCGCGGCTTCCTCTTGACCCCGGGGACCGCATCCAGCTCATCGAGGACCAATATCAGCTTCAGCGGGATCTGCTGGAGGCCCGCCTTCAGTTTCAACTGGCTGCCTGGACCTTGCATACGCTGGTCTGGGACTGGAATTGAGCGCCAGAGTTCACTTCATACAAGTAGAACAATTGCGTCTCCATGCCCTGAGGAAATAACCTGACAAGTTACCTTCCCTCGCATCATACTGACAGAATGCAATACCGTACATTGGGAAAAACAGGCTGGGAAGTTAGCGCCATCTCCATGGGCTGCTGGGGAATCGGGGGTCAATGGGGTCCAGTTGCAGAAAAGGATGCCATTGCCGCCATCGAGGCGGCCCGGGATGCCGGAATTAACCTGTTCGACACGGCAGATGCCTATGGCATGGGCCGAAGTGAGGAGATTGTCGGCAAGGTTCTTAAAAACCGGCCGGACACAATCTACATTGCCAGCAAGGTCGGCAACTGGGGACGACGCTTCGGCGACACCTTTGATTTTACCAGCCACCACAGTGTCATCGAGAGCTGCCATGCCAGCCTCTACCGGTTGAAGACGGATACCATCGACCTCTACCAATGCCACCTGCAGAAGCCGGACCATCCGGAAATCTTCCTCGAGGCCTTTGAGCAATTGAAGCAGGAGGGCAAGATTCGCGCCTACGGCATTTCCACCGACTTCATTGAGGGCCTTGAGGACATGAATGCCCATGGCGACTGCGCCACCTGCCAGATCCGTTATTCCATCTTCGACCGGGCGGCTGAAAAAGCGCTTTTCCCCTACTGCCTTGAAAACAACATCGGTGTCCTCCTCCGTGGCCCCATTGCCATGGGTATCCTGACCGGAAAGTTCTCCCGCGAAACCAGTTTTGAGGACTCGGTCCGGCAGGGATGGAACAGCGGGGAAGCACATGAACAATTCCTTCGCCGGGTAGCACTGGCTGACGATTTAAAACAGCTGGTCCGACCGGACCGCTCTCTCCTCGATGTCGCGCTGCAATTCACCCTCGCCCACCCCGCCGTCACCTGTCCCATTCCCGGCATGAAAAATGCCGAACAGGCCCTCCAGAACATTGCCGCCGGCGAGGGCGAGCTTTCACCGGAAGACCTCCAGGTCATTGACGGGCTTTGCCCGCCCGGTGAAATCGCCTGACCTCCATCAGCATGAAGTCGTCCCCATTCCGCAGCCTGTGCTGGGCCCTTGTCCTTCTCCCCCTCAACGGGCTTTTCGCAGGGACCACGGTATTTCTCTCCGCTCCGATGGAAGATTCCATGGTGGCCTTTGCCGCCGCGGAGATTGAGGACGCCCTCTCCGCACGAGGAATATCCTTCAGAATCATTGCCCCGGGAGAGCTTGTGCCCGATGGGGCAACCATGGTTTTCATGGAAAGCGGTATCGATGATTCCGATACACAGTATTCGCTGAAACCAGAAGGCTTCCGCATCCGCCGTGAGGACAGTATCATCCACATCCAAGGTTCCGACATGCCCGGGACCCTGTACGGTGGACTGGAACTGGCCGAAATCATCCGCATTGGCGGCCTTGAAGCCGTTAAGGACACGGAACAGGAGCCCTACATGGCCATGCGCGGAACGAAATTCAATATTCCCCTAGATGCCCGCAGCCCAAGCTACTCCGATGCCAGCGACGCCGGCCAGAACAACATCGGGGTAATGTGGGAATTTTCCTTCTGGAAGGACTATATCGATTCCCTCGCCCGCTCCCGTTACAACTACATTTCCTGCTGGAACCTGCATCCCTTTCCTTCACTGGTCCGGGTGCCGGAGTACCCGGATGTCGCCCTGGCGGATGTCCACCGCTCAACCGTGAACTGGAGGGAGCACTATGACCTGATCGGGACAGGACTGGATGCCCCGGAGATCCTCGACAACGTCGAGATCATCCACCACCTCTCCATCGAGGAGAAAATCGCTTTCTGGCGGAAAGTGATGGCCTACGGCAAGTCGCGGAACGTCGACTTCTACTTCGTCACCTGGAACATCTTCACCAACGGGGTGGATGGCAAATACGGGATTACCGACTCTTTTGAAAACCCGGTAACGCGCGACTACTTCCGCCAGAGCGTAAAACAGATGTTCCTGACCTATCCCGACCTCAAGGGCATCGGTTTGACAACCGGGGAAAACATGCCCGGTGCCGGATTCGCGGAGAAGGAGGACTGGGCATTTGCCACCTACGGGCAGGGAATCCTTGATGCTGCGGCCGATCAACCGGGACGGAAGATGGTCCTTATCCACCGCCAGCACATGACGGGGGCAAAGGATATTGCCACCCGGTTCCAACCAGTCATTGACCACCCGGATGTGGAATTTCTCTTCAGTTTCAAGTATGCCAAGGCCCATGTCTACAGCTCCACGGTCCAGACCTACCATCCCGGATTTGTCGAGGACCTTGAGGCAATGGGGGACCTCAAGACCATCTGGACCCTTCGCAACGATGATGCTTATTACTTCCAGTGGGCTGCCCCGGACTTTGTCCGCACCTTTATCCGGAATATCCCATATACAGTTTCCGAAGGCTATTATCTCGGTTCCGACAACTACATTTGGGGCCGGGACTTCCTCTCCCGGAAAACCGGCTCAGCTCCTTTGATTGACATTGATCGCCACAGGTACCACTGGCTCATCTGGGGCCGTCTAGGCTACAATCCGGATCTCGGGAATGAGCGCTTCATCGCCATCCTCCAGGCCCGTTACCCTGACGTCGATGCCGAGACCCTCTTCACGGCATGGCAGGAAGCTTCGATGACCTACCCCAAGACAACAGGATTCCACTGGGGAGCCCTTGATTTCCAGTGGTATATCGAGGGCAGCTTCAGCCGGCCCGATTCAGCCCGCACCCCGACCGGTTACCATGATGTCAACCGCTTCATTTCCCTTCCGCCCCATCCGGGAACCGACAATATCGGCATCCCGGAATATGTGGCGGCGGTCCTGGCAGAAACGGATCCGGAAGGCACCACGCCGCTGGAAGTGGCCCGTCAAATCCACGCCCATGCCGATAGGGCATTGGAACGGCTGGATGACCTCTCCCGGGGAGGAAGCCCCGATCTCTGGAGGGTCCTCGATGACATCCGCTGCATGGCCTGGCTCGGGAAACACCACGCCTCCAAGATTGAGGCCGCCGTTGCCCTTGCCCTTTTCCGGAAGACACTTGCCGCGGATGACTACCGGGACGCCATTACCAGACTGCAGGCGGCCGCCGGATGGTGGCGGCACTATGCTTCCGTCGCCCTGTCCAACTATCATAATCCACTCTGGACCAACCGGGTCGGCCACGTCGACTGGAAGGAGACCTTCCGGTCCGTTCTTTATGACATCGAGGCGCTGGGTGGAGAAATTGACCTGCCCGACATGCAACCCACCCCGGGCGGCCAAATCCTCGAGGCGGAAGCGGCATCGTTCACCAAATATGCCGTATCCAGCGATCTCGCCGGTTACACCGGGAAAGGTTACGTCCGGCTGCATCATCACAACATGCCCAGCCCGCTTTTCTGGACCTTTGAGGTGTCGGAAAGCGGCTTCTATGTAGTGGAATTCCGCTACCAGAAATCCCGGGGAGGCTCTTCGCCCCTGACTGTACTCGTTGACGGGCAGGAAGCCGCGGAGGTCCCCCTCTGGAGCCAGGGGGCCGGGGAGTGCTGGGTTTGGGACCGGTGCAGGATTTACCTTGCCAAAGGCAAGCGGACCATGGGGATTCGTTTCAGGGGTCGGATTGCCCTGGACCATGTGAATATCCTCAATATCAATTAGAATCGATGTGAATCAACCGAACAACGTATGAAAACTGCCATCACTTCCTCGCTTCTCATTATCTTCTCACTGGCCCTTGAGGCGAATGTCTCAGTTATCGCACAAAAGATAGAATCCAAACCCGGGACTGATGCGGAACTGATGGCCAGTGAAATCCTCATGGCTGTTGATACCCGACGTCAGATTCCCTTCCTATCACTGACCTTTGGCCCGTTTGACATCGACGAAGCCTATACCATTCAGTCATTCGTCGACGAGGCGTTGGCAGAAAGGCTCGGGCCTGCGGTCGGATACAAGGTGGCTTATGCCAGTCGCTCCGCGCAGGAACAGTTCGGGGTTGATGAGCCAGCACGAGGAACTTATTTCCTGGCCCATGCCACACCCAACGGTTCCACCATCAGGCAAAGTCACTTCATGGAAATCATGGTTGAGACGGAGGTCGCTTTCACAATTGGCCAGACAGTGTGGCGACAGATGGGTTCCGTCGATGAATTGAAGAAACATGTCCGCTGGATCCACCCCGCCCTCGATTTGGGCGACTTCCGCTATTCCAGGGATGAGGGCAAGCCGACCGTCGCCGATATGATTGCCTGCGGGACAGGTGCTCACGGATTCGTTCTCGGTCCGGGAAAGGACCCCGCTTCGATTGAGGCCGGAAACCTTGATCTGCTTCTTGTCAGGAACGGAGAAACCCTTCGTGAGTCAAAATCCAGTGCGGTCATGGATAACCCGTGGAACAGCCTCCTTTGGTGCGTCAACGACATTATCGCCCGGGGAGGAATCATCAAACGGGGAACCGTGATCCTGACCGGAACAGCCGCTCCAGCCTATATGGCAACCGGTGAAGCCATTACCGGAACCTACACCGGTGACTGTGGTCACCTTGGAAGCGTGACCCTGAACATCGAGTGACAGGCCTTGTGCCAGCCACTAGATAAACGGATTGCCCCGTTTGCAGAGTTGCAGGGAGACGCCCCAAGGGTCCTTCATCATGATCAGGTGGGAGCCATCCGCCAGTTTGTCTTCCTCGAAGAAAGTGGCCCCTGCCGCTTCCAGGCGTGACCGATCGGCTTCCGGGTCCTCGGAAACCAGTGCCAGGTGCATCAACAAGGGATGCATGGCAGGATAATCCGGGGTCGTCACCTTCGGATTGCGGTAAATTTCGATACAGACCGTCCCAGAATCATCCGCCAGGAAGGTCATTTGGGCGCCTTTCGGATTGTGCCGGACAATCCTGAATCCGAGGTGCTTGCAATACCAGTCAGCAGCAGCCACTGGATCCGGCATATCCCAGGCAAAGTGTTCAATCTTCATAAGGACTGGAGTCTGTAGGAGGATATCCGGTTGATAAAGAACTTTCCGGCTTCACAAGGACATCTTTTGCCCGGGCCAATGCTACATCAGTGGATGGTCAGCACTCTCCCCTCCCGAAGCAGAACCGGACCGACAAGGCCAGCGGTCTCGATTGGTGCATCCGGTGGCGGCGCATGGATGGTCCAGGTCTTCCTCTCCGGTTCGGGCAGGGAGGCATCGTAGGCAAGCCGGTTGCGCCAGGTGTTGGTAACCCTGACCTCGAGGTGGTTTTCCCCGTCCACCAGACAATCCGTGATCGTGCTCCGGAACGGCGGGGCCCAGAGGGTGTCGAGCAAATGACCGTTGAGTCGAACCTCGGCAATGTTCGCCACCCGGCCCAAGTCGAGCAGGACCGGTTTCCTGGAACTGGGCTCGTCGACGGTAAAGGATGTTCGGTAGATCACTGTCCCTGAAAATGACCGGACCGCCGGATCCTCCAAGCTGGACCAGGGAGCCAAACGTGAGAGGGTCAATTGTGCGGGGATATCCCATCCCTCAGGGAATGCCAGGGTCCAATCCTTGTCCAGTTCGCGCATGGTGAGGCCCTCGACCAAGTGCGATTGTCGCCCACTCGATTCCGATTCGATGACATATTCGCCATTTTCCCAGACCACCAGACGGCCTTCCTCATCCGGAAACCCAACTCCCGGGGGAGCGGGTTGAATCCAGGGCTGGGTCTCATCCTCAATGTCCAACCCGTATGACGGGTATGGCCTGCTGGTATCGGCGATCGAGGTGTCTGTCGGATCGAGTGCCGCTTGGCCATCCTTCTCAATCCGCCTGGCCACGGAATCGCCCTTTCCCTGATGAAAAACAACAAATACCGAACCAGCCGCCTCAAGGCTTACCGGAATGGTGGTGAACTGCCCCGTCTGGTGGAAGACGGTTACCGGGGTTGATTCCCCGGTGAGGGGATTCCAGAACTCAGGTCTGCCGGTTGCCCGGAAGCGCACGTTAGTCCGGACTGGATCTGAGCGCCCGGCAGTGATAAAGTAGATTTCATTCTCCACTGTCCTGCGATGGAACCAGTTTTCCGGGCGGATACCGGTGACATCCGGCTCGATGCCGAGGTCACTCAGCGTCTCTTGTAGCGATAAACCCCATACCAATCGACCGAGTCCGTGCCGCCGGTCCCCCTCTTCAGGATTGTCTCCCCACAACTGATGGACAAGCTGGTCAAAGCTTGCGACCGCCTCCTTGCCACCACTGAGACTGGGATTGGAATCGGGAGGACCCCCGATAACCGTGGCCCCTGCCTCTATCAACTCCTTCAGCCGGGCCAGGGTGGCCGGTGTCATCCGTTGGCACTGCTCATCGGCCAACCAGATGACCTTCCATTCCTGCCCCTCGGGAATTCGCAGCCGGCCGTCAACCACCTGCAAGCGGTTGAGCAGGACATCGGCATTTAGGTAGTCGAAACGGTAGCCTTCGGGAAAGGGGCTATCCTGTCGTGGCTTATGGTCCACCGCGTCGCCAAGGTACCAGAGGACATCTGCCACCGGCTGTCCCTGCTGCAGCAGGTAATGGCAACGGGCGAGGTAATCCGTAAACAGGGGCATGTAGCGCCACCAGGTCTGGCCACGGATAAAGGGGGTTCCGATGCGACTGCCAAATGAGGTTCCGGGAACCAGGTCCAGTCGGGGATTGTGGGTGTAAGTGTGGAAAATAAGGTGATTCACCCCGAGGGCGAAGTGACGGTCCGCCTGGTGCTTGAGCATCCACGGATGCTCGTCCCAGCGAATCCAGACATTTGTAAAGGCCTCCGCCGCCACCACCGGCTTTCCATAAATATGGGCCGCTGAGACAGTTGGATGGATTGGCTTGGTTTCAAACCCACCCACGTGGGGATCGTTGGGATGCCAGAACTCGCACATCGGGATATCCGCCTTGCTGTAAAACTGCAGGATATCCCCCGGGGAGATGTCCCCCACAGCTGTCTCAAAAGAGAGCTTCAGCCCGCGCTCCCGGCCGAGCTCGGACAACCGCCCGAAGTAATTGTCCACCAGGAGGTCGCTGATGGTGGCCCTCCAGTCGCGAAGGAATCGTTCACTGGTCTTGTGGTCCCCGACGACCCAACCGGCCAGGGCCGGTAACCAACTGCGCAGGGCGTAGCCTCTGCGGTTTTCAAATTCACGCTCCAGCGCCGGGGTCCAGGTCTGGGTGTAACATTCCCAGCTGTCGATAAGCATGCCGTCAAGACGCCCTCCAGAAAGCACCCCGTCTTCCTGGGTGAGGCGGCCAATATAGCCGGCAAAATGCTGCTCCGCCCCCGCCGGGGAAAGCTTGTCACACTCAAATCCCGTTGCCTCCGGTGGCGCCGGCTTGTTCTTGATCCCGGTATTGACATGCCCAAACCGGACTACTGTCCAGTTGCCTTCCGGGGCGTTCCAGCGAAGACCTCCTGAGGAGTCCATTTGTCCGCTCAAATCGATAATGGAAGCCGGCTCGATCCAGGTCCGGCAGTCCTGTGCCGGGTGCCCTGTGTAATCAAGGCTGCGCAACGCATATCCGGCCTGCCCACGCCAGTCATTAAGGCGGGCTGATGAATACAATCGCAAATACTCCAGCTGGAGGGGATGTGGACTGACAAAGGAAATGCGATAGGTGCTGGCCTTCGAATCCGGGAATGCCAGGGACAGGACCATTTCATCCTGCCGGTCCTGCCAGGTTCCCCGGGGCACATCGCGCCGGCCAACCTCAACACGACCCCTTTCGGTAACTGCCTCAAGGATTATGGTTGTATCGGGATCAAAGATACGTCGCTTGGCGAGGTGCGACGTCGGGGGCAGCTCAAGGGACCGGATGCTGACCGGTTCAGCAAACTCAACTTCCACCCAGACCGGTTCCCCGCCCGGGATAATTTCAACAGGCTCCCCTGTCTCTCCAGAGAGCAGGGCCTCCCATGGCTGGCCGGGAAGGTTGCTCCGTACGGCGACCGGAGGAAGCGGGTCCGCTTGGTCGTCAAGGGGTGTCGGGAAGGCGAGCACGGCTACATCCTTGAAGTCGCGCCACTCCTCTTCACTGGGTTGCGGCAACGGCAGGAGGCACTCCACCAATTCGCCCCCCTTGAAGTCCATACGGCTCCAGATGAGATGCCTCATGGCCTTGTCGGGGGTGATCCAGGGGCCGCCGGACATCGCCCAACCGGGACAGTTCTGCATCGTGAATTGCAGGCCAAGCCGGTCCGTCTCCCGACCGACATGGGCGATCATCCCATCCCAGGACGGACTGAGTGTCTGGATCTGAGGCGAAACGCCGGGCCATTCGTTGCCCCTGCCATGGAATAGCTGGATACCCTTGAACCCCGCCCCGGCCACTGCCTCCAAATCCACGCTGAGCGCTTCCCGGTTAACGTTCCCCCCAATTAAGTGGAACCAGGTCTCCGGCTGGTACTGGGCATCGGGTCGAGAAAAGAAGTCTTGGACGGGCTCTGAGGACACAATTGGGGAGGTTAAGGATTGCAGGATCAGGATAATCAGGATTCGCGGATATTGCATGGCACTTTGTAGTGGTTTTCCTAATGGTTTTCACGCATTTGACGAGCCTCCAATCGGGCGGCCCGGAAGTCCCTGTCAACATCATCGAGGAACATTCCCCATGAAAATGGCCCTCCGCCAAAAAAGGGGATAAATTCATGATTGTGGACCCTGATTTCCCTTGCCAGCATCGCCCACAGCTGGCCGGCGTCACGAAGCTGGGTGGCCGCACGGTCACCAAACTCTGGTTTTCCTGAGCTACGCATGCGCTGCAGGTCGACGCAGCCCCGGATCTGGCCTGCGCTGAAACGGCCATACCAGGCCCAGCATTCCAGATCCTTCAATTCAACCTGCAATCCGGGGGGAAGGTCTTCGAGACGCCGGAACTGGTCAACAAGACGGAGCACCTCGAGGGCGTCCTTTTCAAAAGCTTCCGCACAGGCCAGCGGCGACTTATCCAACAATTCCTCCGGTTCGCCGCTCTCCACCCACTCGCGAATATTGATATAGCGGTCCGTGTCGAGGACTGGCCGGTCGAGCATCTGTTCAACACCAAGAAAAACCGGTCCGCCCATTTGCTCCCACCGGCAGTGCCCCTCCGAGTAAAGGGTTGCATCATGGGTTCCCTTGTAGAAGGAAGCGAATCGCAGTGGCATTTTGCTGGCCGTTTTCCATGCCTGCAGAAGCAGGTCCCCGTCGATCCCGGCAAAGCGATCCTCCATGGCAATCGCAAACCAGTCATCCGGCGTCTCCGGATCGTAGAGCAGACGTCCCCAGACCAAGTAGTAAAGCCATTGTCGCTCAAATGCGTATTTCCCCATCGCATGCTCACCGGGCCGGCTGATATAATCCGCCGCTGGTATATAGGTCTCCGAGCCAAGGATATAACCTCCCGTGTGGCTGCGGAATGACTCCCGGAGGTGAGCCCGGACATAGTCCGGATCCCCCCAACGCAGCACATGAAAGTCCTCGTTACGGATGGTCCAGAGAATGGTGTGCTTTTCCGGTTCTGGATTCCAGTAGGCATCGGTCAGTTCACCACCATGGACATGAAAGAGCTTGGGCGAAGAGTGGCCATGCGACCAGTTGTATTTAAAGGATACATACACCGGGAACCGAACGCCCTCGAGGAACTCGATCTGTTCGCGGGTGGCCCGGTCGTTTGCCGCGGAAGTTGAGCCACCTGAGCCCCGGTTGGCGGAAAGAGGTGCTCGATAGAGAAACTTGATGGAACGTTCCGCCTCTCGAAGTCCTTGAAGAAATGTCCGATCGAGCCAGTCGCGACGCTGATCCGGGCTCATTCCTCCCATCCGTTCACCTAACGTGATGCCCAGGCCGGTCAGATTCGGGTAAGTGTTGATGACCTCAGTGACCATTTCCCGTGTGTAATCCACAACCAGTTCACTGTCGGTGCCCTCTCCAAGATAACTCTCGAACTCACTCCAGTTGGCTACCTCATGCGCCCTTGCCAAACCAGGAGGAACGAAGATGTTCCAATTGACCAGAAAGGTCTCGATGCCGCGTTCCTCTGCCAAGGAAAACAAACGCTGCCAAAGTTGTTGCCACTGGGCCAATTCAGAATCCGGAAGGATATTCGCTTCCGGATAGGAAGGGGATTTTACCATGAGGTGAAACGGATGCAGGCTCCACAGGGTCAGGGTGTTGAACCGGTTGTCGACCATCATGTCGAGGAAGGTTTCCCAGAAAGCGGGATCGCGACACGTTGCATCGTGCAGGAGGAGATGGTCGCCGGGTCGGTAAGGCATCCAGGGTAAGTTGAATTTGATCGCCCTGACTCTCACTGGTGGTCGGAAAATTCTCTCCTGCAAGGCCGCCTCAAGGCCCCCGGTTTGCCACCTCTCGGCGAGGTCCAGCAATCCATAAAGGATGCCCTTGGGGTCAGTCCCTTCGAGAACGTGACGCCGGCCGGATGCACGGAGCCGGTAACCTTCCTCACCCAACTCCAGGCTGAAACGCGTATCGATGCTGATGGTTACCTGATGCCGCCTGTCTTCATCACCGGTTGACTGTAGTTCAAAGATTCCGGGATAGCGCTCAAGGGCATAGCGAATCGCTGGATGGTCCGCCACTTCAGGGAGAGTGACGCGTATCGGGACCGTCGAATCCAGAGAGCCATGGAGAAGGGGGCAAGCGACCAGCAGCGCGAAAAAGGATAAACGGGGTACAGGCATAGGAATTTGGATAAGGTGTCCTGGGAAAAGGCTCAAGAAGAACAGACTAAAGTGCCAACCCATGGGTGCCCTACAATTAGGAGTTACCTGCTGGGGTGAAATTCACATGATTCACTATCTGAGAAAGGCCTTACATCATCTCAGCGGCAAGGACATGGAGGCGTCCGGGCTGCTCCAGTTCGAACACCACCGTTATAAAGTCCGCCGACACTGAATCATCCAACGGGATGACGACCTCATGCTGCTGCAGGTCAGGGACAACTGATGCCGGGGTCCCGAAAAGCGGGGCAGCTCCCCAGCCGGCAACAGCACTGACAGCACAGTTCGTACTGACCTGGAGGCGCAGGCGGGTACCGTGGGGTCCCTCAGTCGGTGGAGAATACCGCAAGGTCACACTTTCCCCCGGGGACGTAACATTCAGGCGAGGAGAGTCGGAAGCCCCCGTAAAAAAGCCTCCCGAGACGATTCGCCATCCGTTGACCGCAAGATTCGGGTCGTACCTGGGGTTCTGCTTGGGAACGAGCACCCCGTCTGTCCGGAGTCGCTCCTCAAGAAAAGCACTCAAGCGGGAAACAACCGCGGGATGCTCCGTGGCGAGGTCGACTGTTTCCCCGGGATCCGTCACCAGGTTGTAGAGTTCATAGGTATCTTCAAAGTCGGGCCCGGCGTGAAAAAAGCGGAAGAGCTTCCATTGGCCGTCACGGGCCCAGACATTGGAAATGTTCCCTGTGGCGAGGACCGTATGGCCAAACATACTGTAGATCGGGGGCCGCTCGAGGGTGCTCCCATCAAGGGACTCCATCAGGCTGACACCGTCGAGGAGGGCATCTTCAGGAGCCTCGAGGCCAACCATTTCGAGAAGGGTCGGATAAAAGTCGTAACTAACGGCGATTGTCTCACTGACAGTTTTTTCCGCCGCTTGCCCCGGCCATGAGACGATAAGGGGGACACGTGAACCGCCCTCATGGTTGTTCCCCTTCCCCGCTCGCAGGGGATGGTTACTGGTTGGATTAACCCCTTCCGGGCGATTGTACATGTTGCCACCATTGTCGGACGTGAAGATGACAATCGTGTCCTCGCGCAGACCGAGTTCATCGAGCACCGCCATGACCTTGCCAACATTGTCATCCAGGGTCTCCATCATGGCCCCCATGATGGCCGACTTCTGATGCACGGTCTTTTCCGTCAAGGGACGATACTTCTCGACCAGCTCCTCCTTGCCGACGAAGGGGGCGTGGACATCAAAGAACCACAAGGCGAGAAAGAAAGGCTCATCACGGCTTTCCCGGATAAAGCGGACCGCCTCGTCGCCAATGACATCATCCGCGTGCAGCGGCCCCTCGACCAGTGGCATGTTGGTCACTTCAGGATCCCAGGGACCGAAAAACCCGGGCGGCGGCGGTCCGGGAAAGCCGCGTCCCCCGACAACAACATCAAATCCGAAGTTTTCCGGAATGTAAGGATCGAAACCAAGGTGCCACTTTCCCATGAATCCGGTCCGGTATCCTCCGGCCTTGAGGATTCTGGCAATACTCTGCGAGTCGAGCGGGAGACGGGTCCGCGTCTGCGGATTGGTCATTGGCAGGCCGACCGCACCAGTCTCCGGAACGACGGGATCCAGCACCACCTCAGGCAGGTGCCCGGCCGGCACGGTCAACCTCAGCCGCCCCGGCGTCTGACCGGTCAGGATACTGGCCCGCGTCGGGGAACACAGCGGGCTCGCCGAGTAGGCATTGGAGAACCGGACACCCCTTTCCGCGAGGGCATCCAGATGTGGTGTCTGGTGAAGCTCGCTGCCATAGCAACCAAGGTCCCGCCAGCCAACATCATCCCCCATCATGAAGATGATATTGGGTTGCCGGTCTGCCGAATGCAGGACGGGCGCAGCCAGGAGCAGGATTAAAAAGAGGGCCCGGAGGCACGCGGAGGAGGATGTTGTTGGATAAGCCATTATGTGAAATTCAATTGAGACAGTGGCATGTCATTTGCCTGCAGTTGATGCTGGCAAGGGAAAGGTGTCTTTCAGGCGCAAAGGCATCGCCGCAGGAACGTACCCCACTCCTGAGCCCCTGTCTCCCTGAGGTTCGTAGTGCGGGGAAGGAATTGTCGATTCAGGCACATATGCCTGGCCATTGTTGAATTGCAGCCACCAGTTGTCCCATTCGGCAGCCAGGGCTTTGAGGACTTCGGGATGGGAATGGGCAAGGTCGGTCACCTGCGTCCGATCATCGGCGAGGTAGTACAACTCCCAGCCATTGGCATCAACTTCGGCAAGGCGCCAGTCGTTTGTGCGCAGGCCCCGGTTGTCCATGAATTGAAAATACAAGCTCCGGTCATTGTCCCAGTCTTTGTCCATGAGCAGCGGAACGAGGCTTCGTCCGGCCAGGCCGGATCCAGTTTCAACGGGCTTTGCATCCCTGGCACCCAACTCGACCAGGGTCGGCATGATGTCGATCATGTGGACGGCATCATGGGAGATTTGACCCGCTTGAATGACGGCTGGCCACCAGGCAATTGCCCCGGTGCAGACACCCCCTTCATGCTGGCTGATCTTGTAGAGGCGCATCGGCGTGTTATTGGCATAGGCCCAACCGCGGCCCGGCTGGTAATTGCTCCCACGGTCGCCGGGCAGAAGATCCCGGGCAATCATTTCCTCATCCAATACGGAAAAGGAATCCGAACCATTGTCGCTCATGAAAAGTATCAGGGTGTTCTCCAAATCGCCGGTCTTTTCAAGGCAGGCCAACAACCTTCCGATGTCCTGGTCCATGATGTCGATCATGGCCGCATAGGTGGCCATCCTCAGGTCCTCAAGGTCCTTTTGCGCAGAAGACAGCGTATTCCAGTCGGGGAGGTTTTGCGGATAAGGCGGAAGTTCGATTGCATCACCCATGATCCCCATGGCTTTCTGGCGGGCAAACCGTGCTTCCCGGATCGCCTGCCAGCCATCCAGATACTTCCCGCGGTACTTCCGGATGGCCTCCCTGGGGGCCTGCAGGGGATTGTGCGGCGCAGTGTAAGCAAGGTACAGAAAGAAGGGCTCGTCCCCGGAAAGGTCATTGTTTTCCCGGATGAAGCCAATGGCCGCATCCGTAAAGGCCGTGGTGGCATAAAATCCGGAATCAACCTCGCCCAGCGCTTCAAAGCCATCACGGAAATGGTCATTGGGGACATAATAATCCGTGACCCCGTTCAGGATGCCGTAGAACCGGTCAAATCCCCGCTCCATTGGATGCCCTTCAAGATGCCACTTGCCCACGGCGTAGTTCCGGTATCCGGACTCCGCGAGCGCTTCAGGCAAGGTCTTACCGTCTTTGATTCCCCAACCGGCATCGGTGTGCCAGCGCCCGCTCAACAGCGACGTCCTTGAGGCGACACACATTCCTGCGTTGTAGAAGCTGGTCAACCGCAAGCCTCCCTCGCCGAGCCTGTCGAGGTTGGGGGTTGCGATCTCCCCACCAAAACAACCGGCATCGGAGTAACCCATGTCATCGGCGACAATCAGGATGATGTTTGGTCGGGGCCCGGAGACAGTATCACCCTTGGCTGAAACCATCCCAGCAACCGCGTTGCAGGTGGTGACAAAGGCGAAGATGAACAGGATGCAGATCTGCCGCCCTGCAGCAGATCCGGAATGGGCTCTATTCATGAAGTGAATCAGGTGGATGGGTGGGGAAAGGTAAATGGGATGGCCCGAAAGCATCCCTCTTGTCGTCGATCACTGGTCTTACACATGGGCATTTCCCAGGCAATGGATCCGTTTTCAGAATATTATGATTACGCAGCAGACCCGGAAATCGATATGAGGATTGCCATGGATACCAGCCCTGCCTAGGCAAACAGTCTCGTGTCAGCCCCAGCCCCAGTTTCTCCCGAGTCAGGCAATGTGCCCGACAAAGTCATCCCGGTTGATGAACACGTCCCCCTGAAGACGAAGATGCTCTGGGGCGCGGGGGGCCTCGCGGACAATTTCATGTTCAACACCCTCGTTACGCTGGGCCTGTTGGTCTATGTGGACTTCTACCGGATGGACGCCGTCCTCGCGGGTGTTGCCCTTTTTCTTCCCCGATTTGTTGATGCCATAACAGATCCCTGGATCGGAAACCTGTCCGACAACACCCACAGCCGCTGGGGCCGACGAAGGCCCTATATCCTTGGCGGGGTTATTGTCTCCGCCATCCTCCTGCCCTTGCTCTGGACGCCTCCCCTGCTCGAATCGGTGCAGAATGTCTGGTGGCAGAACGCGCCTTTTTTCTATCTCTGCCTGGTCGGCAGTGCATTGGCCATATCCTACACCTGCTTCGTTGTTCCCTACACCGCACTTGGCTGGGAATTAACCCCCAATTATGATGAGCGGACCCGGGTCATCTCCTGGCGCATGTACATCGGCCTTTTCGGTAGCCTGACCGTCAGCTGGCTCTACCGGGCTACCCAATTGGACTGGTTTGATAACATTGGCTCGGGTGCGGTCTGGGTTAGTGTGATCCTTGCCTGGATCGTCCTGGTTACTGGATTGATGCCATTTTTCGGCTGCCGGGAGACCGGAGTCGAACAAAGCCAGGCAAAAATCAAATTGGTCGAAGCGGTTCGTTATACCCTTACCAACCGGGCCTTCCTCATCCTCTTTGTCGCTTACATCATCATTATCATTTCCCTTTTCTCGGCCAGCGGGGTCATGCCTTTCCTTTTCATCTACTATGTCTTTGGTGGAGACAAGGTGATGACCGGCAACTATACCGGAATGCTGGGGACGCTGGCTGTCGTCATGTCCTACCTGAGCATGTTCCTCCTCGCCTACATCTCCACCCGGAGCAGCAAGCGAATCGCCATGCTGACCGGGCTCGGGCTTGCCCTCGCGGGGACCCTGGCCAACTGGTGGGCCATCCATCCGGACCGGCCATGGGCCCTCTTTGTCGCGGCGGCCATTGCCTTCCTTGGATTGCAGGGTTGCTGGCTCATGGTCGACTCCATGGTCGGTGATATCTGTGATGATGACGAACTGGCCTCCGGCCGGAGAAGGGAAGGCATGTTCAGTGCCGTCAAGGGATTCGCGCTCAAGCTGGCCCAAGCCCTGACCTCCCTGATTGGCGCCGGGCTCCTGGCCCTGTCCGGCTACGACCCGGATATCGCCAATACCACGGGTATCTCCATTGACACCGCCCTGCGCATGAAGGCCCTGGTCATCGGCTTTCAGTCGTTCGGGCTGCTAATTGCTATCGGTGTGATGGTTTACTACCCCATCACGCGCGCCCGGGCCAACGCGACCCGGAAAGCCCTCGAGAAAAAACGGGGCAAGTTGAAGATGGTTGAATCCGTCTAAAGGTCCTCGGTGGCCGGATCCGATGACCTTCCAGTTTCCCTTTGCCAACGCCCGATTGCCGCTTTATCTTGAAGGTTCTCAATCCACATCTGTCATGAGTTATTACTTCACAACTGAACTGCGCTGCACCTTCGAGGAAGCCATCGAAAAGGCCGAGGAGAAACTGAAGGAGAACGGATTCGGGATCCTGTCCGAAATTAACGTCCATGAGAAACTGAAGGAGAAGCTGGATGTCGACTTTCGGCGATACCGGATCCTCGGGGCCTGCAGTCCCCGGCACGCTTACCGCGCCCTGACCGAGGAAAACAAGATCGGAACCATGCTCCCCTGTAACGTCATCGTCCAGGAGCACAGCGCTGACCGGATCGAGGTCTCCGCCATCGACCCCATTGCCTCCATGCAGGCCGTCCAGAATCCCAACCTGGCCGATGTTGCCGTCGAAGTTCAGGCGATGCTGCGCAAGACCATTCGTGAGATCGGAGGCTGACTTGGCAGCAGCCGTCAGGCCCCATCGGGACCAGCAGTCAATCCGCAGCCAGGGCCCTTCCTTTTCGCTGGAAGTTTGGCCACTGGTGGATTTAATGTTTTTAGAACCTAACCATGAGCACAGAAGAAAGAACCATTCGCACAGCTGAATTCAACGAGCGGGTCTGCACCTACTGGTTGTTGAACGGCATCATCCTTTGTATCGTCACGATCGTGGGCATTCCCTTCCTATTGATTTGGGTACCGATCGGTCTGTATCTGACCAAGCGCTTCCTCGACCGGATGGAATGCATCCTCACCGAAAAGAACCTCAAGGTCCACAAGGGCATCTTCACCCGGGTTGAGAAGACCATTCCCTTGGAGAAGATAACCGACCTCGGCCTCGTCCAGGGGCCCATCATGCGCTACTTTGACGTCCATCAACTGACGGTTGAGACGGCCGGCCAGTCGACCGGGGGACCGCTGGTTTCCTTGACCGGCATCAAGGACGTGAAGGACTTTCGCGAAACGGTCCTTGCCCAGCGGGACAGCCTGCGCGAAGCCAAGCCAGCCGAGCAGCCGGCTCCAGCCCCGGCCTCGACCGCTGCGAACGACGGTGCCGTACTCGCCGAAATCCGTGACACGCTGAACAGGATCGAGGACCTGCTGGCCAAGCGTGATAGTTGACGGCCAGCACTTCCGGACCATCTGGCCGCATCCGGAGGATGAGCGCTCGATCCGGATCATCGACCAGCGCTTGCTTCCCCATGCCTTTGTCATCGAGGACATCTGGAGTGTCGAGGCGATGGCCACTGCTATCCGGGACATGCATGTCCGCGGAGCCGGTTTGATTGGTGCCTCAGCCGGATACGGGATGTACCTGGCTGCTATCGAGGCGCGAGGGAAACTCGACTTCATGGAGCACCTGACCGCAGCCGGGGAGCAATTGAAAGCCACCCGGCCGACAGCCGTCAACCTGGCCTGGGCGGTCGACCGGCAATTGCAGGCCATGGCTGGTGTCTCCACGGCACAGCAGGCAGTGGAAATCGCCCGGGAAACCGCGAAGGCAATCGCCGATGAGGACGCGGAGTATTGCCGCAATATCGGCCTCCATGGGCTTGAGCTGATAAAAGATATCAGCCAGCGAAAGAGGGGCCACCCGGTAAACATCCTTACGCATTGCAATGCCGGATGGCTGGCCTTTGTCGATTACGGTTCCGCAACCGCTCCGATCTATGCCGCCCATGACGCTGGAATCCCCGTCCATGTCTGGGTCGATGAAACCCGTCCCCGCAACCAGGGCGCCCAACTGACAGCATGGGAGCTCGGAAAGCATGGGGTCCCCCACACCGTCATCGTCGATAATGCCGGCGGCCACCTGATGCAGCATGGCCTGGTTGACATGGTTATAACGGGCACCGACCGGACCACCTTTACCGGCGACGTGGCGAACAAGATCGGCACCTACCTCAAGGCATTGGCAGCCAAGGATAGCGGCATTCCCTTTTATGTTGCACTGCCCTCCTCAACCTTTGATTGGGAAATGGAGGATGGCGTCGCGGAGATTCCCATTGAGCAGCGGGACGCCACCGAGGTGACCCATGTGCAGGGTGTTCTCGATGGCGAAACAAAACAGGTCCGGATTACCCCGGAACGCTCACCCGCAGCCAACTACGCCTTCGATGTCACCCCGGCCCGCCTGGTAACAGGCCTGATCACCGAACGCGGAGTCTGCCAGGCAAAGCGGGAGTCGGTGCTGGACCTGTTCCCGGAACAGAGGCGCTGATGCGCGCTACTGGTTCTCCTTGTCGAAGGCAGCGTCGAACGCAACATTGCTGGGGCTGAAGTCGAGCCCGCGGGTAAAGGCGCAGGCCTCTGTTCCACCATGAACGCGGTCCATGCGGATGTCTTCCCACTCGATGGACAGCGGACCCGTGTAGGCAATGTCGTTCAGTGCCACGATGATGTCCTCAAAAGCGATGTCACCCCGCCCCGGGGAACGGAAATCCCAGAAGCGCCGGGCGTCCCCAAAGTCGGTATGGCCGCCAAAGACCCCGACGTCGCCGTTGCCGTGGTCCCACCAGGCATCCTTGACGTGCACGTGGAAAATGCGGTCGCTGAAGTCGCGAATGAACTTCACGTAGTCAACACCTTGATACCCAAGGTGGCTCGGGTCGTAGTTGAATCCAAAGCGCGAGTGGCCGTTGACCGCTTCCAAGGCTCGCTGTGAACTGGCGATATCAAAGGCAATCTCCGTCGGATGCACCTCAAGGGCGAAGTACACATCTTCCTCTTCGAAAACTTCCAGGACCGGCAGCCAGCGCTTGGCAAAGTCCGAGTAACCGGCCTCAATCTGGCCCGGCTGGACCGGCGGGAAGGAGTAGAGCAGGTGCCAGATTGACGAGCCTGTGAAGCCGTTGACAACAACCCGCTCAGGAGCCCCTCCGGGACGCGCATTGAAGAACTTGCGGGCCGCCCGGGCCGTATTCTTCATCTCCTCGGCGGCGCGTTGGCGCACACCTTCGGGATCCCCGTCGCCCCAGATGGCCTCCGAAAGGATTCCCTGGTGGCGCTCGTCGATGTTGTCGCAGATCGCCTGGCCAACAAGGTGGGAGCTGATCGAAAGGCAGGTCAGCCCGTTCTTTTCCAGGAGGTCCCACTTGTCCTTGATGTAATCAGGCTCATTAAGGGCCTTGCCCACGTCAAAGTGGTCCCCCCAGCAGGCAAGTTCAACGCCATCGTAGCCCATCTCATTGACGAGGGGGGCCAGCTCGGCCAGTGAAAGATCAGCCCATTGGCCGGTGAAGAGTGTTACGGTTCGCGACATGTTTTGTTCCTTTCGATACTAGATAGGTTGCTGTTAAGATTACTTGAGATTTTCCAAAATTGTAATGGCTTCTTCATTACTGAATTCACGTGCCACCTCGAGTGCGGTCCCCCCATCGGAGGCAATAACCGACGGATCCGCGCCGTTTGCAAGCAGCAACTCGACCATCGCCTTGCCACCGCTGGCCGCCGCCTCGTGAAGGGGTGTCCCACCCCGCTCGGTCAGGCGCATCGGATTGGCCCCACCGGCGAGCAGGACTTCCACCACTTCCACCTGGTCCTTGGCCGCAGCATGGTGCATGGGCGCCCAGCCAATATTGTCCCATTGGTCGGGATCCGCCCCGTTTTCCAGAAGGGAACGGGCCACCTCGGGCAGGTTCCGTTCCACGGCCAGATGCAGGGGCGTCCGCTGGTTGCCATCGGCCTGGTTGACGTCTGTCCCTGATTCGATCAGGAACAGCGCAATGGCCTCCTTTTTCCTCAGGATGGCCTGATGCAAAGGGGTCAGCTTGGGATGCTCCCCCTTGTTGACTGAAGTCGGCCAGGCGAGAAGGTGCCGCTGGACGTCGTCAAGGTCTCCCCGGGCAATGGCCTCGTCGATCGTCTTGTAAACCGGCTCGATCATCGCTCCCGGCTGAGGGGGAGCCTCCGCCACCAAGAGCGGCGAAGCTGCCAGCCACAAGCCGAGTCCAGCCATAGCCTTTCGGCAGACTGAATAGAACGTGTTTCGACGCGCAGTCATGATGCCTGCCCTCCTTAAGGAATTGACTTCCAGGCCCCATCGCTGGCGCTTGATTCAACCGCCGCCTGAATAAAGGCGATGCCGTTGCGGCCGTCTTCCACATTGGCGTAACGGGATCCGTCGCAGGCAAAGGACTCCCCTGCCTTGTAGGCCCGCACGTCCGCCTCGAATTCGCGATGCAACCGTGCCAAGGCATCATGAAACGCTTCCCCGTGCCCGGAAGGGAGGGTCGGTGCAGTCATCAGGGCTTCCGGCAAGTCGCCAAGGAATCCGTCATTGGCGGCCACTTCACCGCGCCAGTAGACGCGGTCCGGTTGTCCGGGAAGCATGACCTTCACCGCCTCCGGTTCCTCCTGCCGCCAGACCAGCGATCCCTTGGTGCCATTCACCTCGATGGCGAGGTCGTTCTTGTGCCCGATGGCGATCTGGGAAGCCCGGACGAGGGCTTTTCCACCATTATTCAGCTCACAGTAGGTCGTGAAGTGATCATCGAGGGAGCGCCCTTCGACGAACAACTCAAGACGCGCCGAAAGCCGTGTCACTTCAAGCCCGGTGACGAACCGCAGTTGCATCAAGGCATGGGTCCCAATGTCACCACCGCAATTGGATGCACCGGCCCGCGCCGGGTCCGTTCGCCATTCCGCCTGCTGCACACCGGCCTCCTCGGTCTTGCCGGCCAGCCAGCCCTGTATGTAGCTCGAGTCCACCCAGCGGACTTCACCGATCAGGCCGCTTTGTACGATGTGACGGCTTAGCAGCGTGCTCCAGTGCCCGAGGTAAGTATGCGCCACCCCAAAGGGCACTCCCTTCTCCCGGACCGCTGCCACCAACTGGTCAGACTCCTCAAGGGTCAGCGTCAGGGGCTTTTCGCAAAACACCGGAATGCCCGCCTGGGCCGCCTTCAAGGCCGGATCGAAGTGGGCGTGATTGGGGGTCACGATGACGATGTAGTCCAGGCGCTCTTCCGGCGGAAGGTTGGCCTGGGCACTAATCATCTCGTCGTAGGTTCCGTATCCATGGATTGGATACGGCCAATCGGCTGCATCGGTAATGGACGCCTCCGGATTACTGCGCAAGGCGGCAGCGGCAATGCGCCGTGTGCCGTCGAAATGAACCGCTTTCTGGTGGGGGTGGGCGAAAAAGGCGCCTCCCCCTCCGCCGACAAGTCCGACTTTTAATGGACTGGGTGATGACATGAGTGAACTCTCCTCTTGTGATTAATTCAGTGGGCGGCCTCGCCGATGACCTTCGGCTTGTAGCCTCCCTTGCTTTTGAAATACAGGATCAGGCCGATGTAGCAGACCAGCATGAAGGCCGGGAAGGTGGCCATCTTGGCCAGGGCCCCCTGCGTTTCCCGTTCGATAACCTCGGTCGCGGCTGCCTTGGCCTCCTCCGGAAGCAGGCCCAGGGCCTCTGTGTTGACAGCCGTGTAGTGGCCCAGCAGATAGTCGTTTTCCTGGATAACCTGGGCATGAACTGCCGGCATTTCTTCCTCAAGGGCACTTGTTACGGAGCTCTCCTGGAGGAAGCCGATGAACGGACCGCCGAGAATCCCAACCGTCAACATCCCGATACCGGCAATGGCATTCAGGGTCAGGGCGCCCCCCTTCGGTGTCTGTTCGGAAACCACACCCAGCATCGTCGGCCAGAAGTAGGTCTTGGCCACCCCGTAGATCGTGGCAGCGACAAAAATGAAGACCAGCCCGGAGGCGAAGGAAAGGAGATAGAGCCCGACAATCGCCAAGGCCGAACAAATCGCCAGCAGGCCCAGCGGACCAAACTTCTGAATCACCGGACCCGCGTTGAACCGCAGGACCATCATGATCACCGATGTATAGACCAGCACCCAGGCAGGATCCCACCCGGAGGCCGCCATCGGCTTTTCCATCAAGCCGGAGATCCAGCCATCGGTTCCCAGTTCAGTAGTGGCTAGTGGCATCATGATGATAACCAGTAGAAGGAGCAGTGGATTACCAATGTGCCGGCTGTAAAAGGCATAGAGGGCGACCGTTACAATGATCAATCCCCAGGTAACAACGGCTGACCAGCCGAAGACACTGCCCAGCTGGGCGAATATCAGGTAGAAGGCAATAAAGGCTCCCGCAGTCCCAAACTCCGCCAGCATTTCGCGGTAACTGGCACCGGCGGCCACGCGTTCATTGACCGGAAACCGGGCTTTCGCCAGCATGACCAGGTAGACCACTGCCGGGAGGAACATCAGCCCGATGACAATCCGCCAGTCGCTCGCCACCGCTCCGCCGAGGGCAATTGTCAGGACGCCGCCGAGGACCAGCCCCCCCGGCCATCCAGCATGGAGGATATTGAGCCACTTCGCCTTCTCGTCCTTGAACAGGGTTGCCACGACAGGATTGATAAAGGCTTCCACTGTCCCGTTCCCCAAGCCGAGGATAACCGAACCCCAGTAGAGGTAGTTCCATGCCTTTGCCTGGGCAGCGGCAAGGTCCTCCACCACCCCGTTGACCGTCCCGTAGGCCAGCATCGCCAGCACCCCGAACACGGCATAACAGGCAAAACTGAAGAACATCGCGAAACGGTAGCCAACCCGGTCGATGACCAGGCTGAACAGGATGATGCTAATCGCGAATGGCCAGATACCGGCACCGAAGAGGACACCGCTCTGGACCTTGTCCAAGCCAAATTGTTCTGGCCAGATCCCACTGTTAATGAGGATTGCCCGGATGATGAAGGCCATGGAGGTAGTGATCAGGGCAATAAACGAGCCCCAGAAGATGACTTTATCATTCCTGTCGTGTTTCATGTTTCCTTTGTTTGAGGTGAGTGAAGGGTTGCTTTCGTGAAATAAAGTTATCCTGCCTTGCGGCGGCCTCGGGTGCGCTCATCGCTGAAACGGCGGCGGTACCGCAAGGGGGTAATCTTCAGCTCCAGGCGGAAGGCCCGGGTCATGCTGTTCTGATCATTGAAGCCGCACTGCACCGCGATGTCCGCCAGGCTATCATCGCTGTCGCGCAAGCGTTTGCAAGCCGCGTTGAGACGGGTCTTGCGCAGGTACATGGATGGGGTCAGCCCAAAGGTCTTGCGGAACAGTCGTTCCTGTGAACTCACGGAGATTCCTCCCACCCGGGCCATGTCGGCGACCGACAACTTCTCCCGGTAATGGGCCCGGACAAAGTCAACGATGCGGTGCATCTCCGGATGGTCCGCATAAACCGCATCGCTGTCGCGGATTCGCCGTGTCACCCCAGCCAGTCCAAGAATGTCCCCTCCCCGGCCATATAGCGGGACTTTGGTCGTCGACAGCCAGTCCAGTGATCCGTCAGCTGTTGGAACCAGTTCGATCCGGTTCAGGACCGGCCGACCGGTTTCCATGACCATCCGGTCGTCAGCCAGAAAGGCATCGGCGAGGAAGTCCGGACTGTAGTCATAGTCCGTCTTCCCGATTAATGCCTCCATATTATCCTCGCCCAGCGTCTCGGCAAAGCTCTGGCTGCCATCCATGAAGCGGCTTTCCCGGTCCTTGATGAAGAGATAAGCACCCGGTATCTCCTGGAAAAGGTCGACCAGCAGTTGTCCCGGGCGGAGATTCGCGAAAAAGTGTTCGCGCTCCCACCGGGAAGCTTCGGGGAGTTGTCGGGGAGGTGCTGCCATACTGACCAGTGGGATCACAACAAAATGACGCATTATGACAAGAGAATTCTTAGATACATTGGATAATTCATTTACACAACTCGCTTATGAAGCGAGTCTATAATTACATAAGTTCTTCTTATCTAATTATTAATGAATTCTATAAAATTATCCTGCGACTCTATCAAGAAGCCTTATCCTCTCCTACAACCTAAATATAATTTGACACTTCAGACGGAATTTGAATAAAACCCACCCACCTTCCTGAAGGATACTACCAACCATCAATCCCCACCTGACGAATGGAAACAGAAAGCCCTGAAAAGAACGACCTCGGCCGGACCCTGGCCATGCTTCTGGCCCGCCTCTGGCTGGCTCTGCGTTCCCTGCAAACTGGCATCGAGAAGTTTGCCGGCACGCAATCCAGCGAGACACCGGTAACTATCGACGGTGCCGCCAACACCTACGGACTCACCGAATCCGCCAGCTCCAAGGTCTATGGCATCAGTCACTACAGTGGTGTCCCCAAGGCCCTCTATGACAAGTTTGCCGCCGAGCCGCTGATCCCCGGTTGGTTCCTTGGCCTCTATGACATTTTACTCGGACCTGCCCTCCTCCTGCTTGGCTTGACCCTCCTTCTCGGGGTTGCGACGCGCCTCTCCCTTTTTGTCATGGGACTGGTCTACACAAGTCTGACCTTTGGCCTAATTTTGCTCAAGCAGGACGCCGGGGTGGCCTGGCTGGCAGCTCACATCATCCTCATTGTGATGGCCCTGAGTCTTGCGAATCACAACCGGTTCGTTATATTGAAAAAGTGGTAACCCTTTCATCCTGATGAAACCCCTTCCCTCCAGTATTTCCCGACGTTCCTTTCTCACCCGCTCCCTCGGAGCCGGGATTGTTCTCGGTGCCCCGTCCATCCTCAAGGCGGCCGGCAAGAGCCCATCCGACACCCTGAATGTTGCCATCATTGGATTCGGCAAGCAGGGCCGGGTCCTTTTCGAAGCCATGTCCAATATTCCGGGCCTCCATTTCCAGGCGGTTTGTGACATCTGGGACTACAATCGCAAAGGTGGCATGGGAAAAGTCCGCGCCTTGCAGGGACATCTTCCCAACGGCTATGTCGATGCCGAAGAGATGCTGTCCAAGGAGAAGGATCTCGATGCAGTGATTGTGGCCACTCCGGACTTCTGGCACTCGCGGCATACCGTCATGTGCCTTGAGGCGGGTCTGAATGTCTATTGCGAAAAGATGATGTCCAACACCATCGAGGACGCCCGGGCCATGGTCCACGCCGCCGAGAGGACCGGCAAACTCTGCCAGATCGGCCATCAGCGTCGCAGCAACCCTCGCTACCGTTACACCCTGGAGCAACTCCTCCAGCGGCACCAGATTTGCGGCCAGATTGTCAATGTGAACGGCCAGTGGAACCGGGCCGTCTCCTCCTCCCAGGACATTGCCTACAAGGAAAGCCTGGCTATTGATCCGGCTGTTCTCAAGAAGTATGGCTTCAAGGACATGCACCAGTTCATGAACTGGCGGACTTACCGTGACCTTTCCGGTGGCCCCATTTCCGACCTTGGCGCCCACCAAATCGACATTTTCAACTGGTACCTCGGTACCGTGCCGAAGCGGGTTTATGCATCAGGCGGTAACGACTTCTTCACCCAGCGGGAGCACTTCGACAACGTCATGGCGATATTCGATTACGACACGCCCCAAGGCGGCTGTCGTGCGTTCTACCAGGTGCTGACGACCACCAGTGCGGGCGGTGGCTATTATGAAAGCTTCATGGGGACCGAGGGGACAATCAACATTTCCGAACGGGCTGCCTACACCAACATCTATCGCGAGTCCGGCTCCACAAAGAGCTGGGAGCCCCTGGTTGAAAAAGGTTACCTCCGGAAGGCCGCGGCTGCTGCACCTGCCGGTTCCGGCGATGCCGATGCCATTGCCTCCTATGAGTCAGCTGCGCCGGAAGCATTCGCCCTTCCCGGTGAGCTCAACAAGCCACCCCACCAGCCCCACCTGGAAAACTTCTTTGCGGCAGTCCGTGGCGAGGAAGGGCTCAACTGTGATGCCCGCCATGCCTTTGAAAGCGAGGCCCCCATTTACTGGGTCAACCCATCCGCCCTCGATGGTGCACCCGTCAACTTAACACCCGACCACCTATCCGTATGAAAGTAAAACTCATCTCCCTTTTCAGTGCCACAGGCGCACTTCTCATTGCCGGTTGCGGCGGCTCCTCCGACAGTGAGTCGGAATCCGTTGCCACCGACGCAGCCGCCCCGGCCGGTGGCTTTGCCCTGACCACGGAAATCCCGCCGGAATTGATTGAAGGCACCCCCGCCCCGATCAAGGTCCCTAATCTTGTCCAGGCCCCGACAACCGCCCCTACCCTGGTGGTTCCGGAGGGGACGGTCCTACTCTCCGCCGGCAAGGAAGTAACCGGCAGTGATGACTTCCCGATTATTGGCGAGCTCTTCTATCTCACTGATGGAGATAAGGAAGCCGGCGAGGGGTACTTCACCGAATTCATGGACGGCCTCCAGTGGGTCCAGATCGACCTCGGTCAAAGCGCGGCTGTCTCCGCTGTCTGGGTCTGGCATTTCCATTCGCAGAAGCGCGCCTATCATGATGTCATCGTCCAGGTCTCCGACGATCCGGAATTCCAGAGTGGCGTGACGACCCTCTTCAACAACGATTATGACAACTCCGCCGGCCTTGGAAAGGGTTCCGACAATCCCTATGTCGAGTCGCGCTTCGGCAAGTTGATTAACGGCAATGGCGCGGTTGGCCAATACGTCCGCCTTTACAGTGATGGAAATACTTCCAACGACATGAACCACTACATCGAAGTCGAAGTGTTCGGCATCCCCCAATAAGCTGTCACGGAATTTTCATGACAAAGCCCCGATGCCCATCGGGGCTTTTTTATGCCTTGTAATGACCTGCCCGCGAACGCCTCCGTATCTTCAACAGGGCGGCCAGCATTCTCCAGGCATCCCGTAGGGGATGGACCCGGCCGTTCGCCTTCTCTGTCCAGGTAACCGGCATCTCGACAATCGGGCAGCCAATTTCCCGAAGCGCCAGAAGGAGCTCCGCATCGAAAGCAAAGCCGGTTTCCTCCAATTGCGGCCGGACCTTGTGGTAAGCCGCGGCTGAAATCACCTTTGCCCCGCACTGCGAGTCGGCAAACGGTACCCGCAAAAGGAGGCGGGTCAACCGGGTAAATACATGAAAGGAAAGACTCCGGAAAGCCGGCCGGGTTACCGGTCTCTCCGGCGAATCCCGGCGAATCGCGACAACCGCTACTTCTCCTTCCGAGGCCAGGGTTTCCTCAAACATCCGGTTCAAGTCATCCGCGGAGATGGCCCCATCCGCATCGACAAAGGCCAGCCAGGCAGCTTCCGGAAAGGTGTCCCAGGCATTGCGGATGGCGCCGCCCTTGCGACTGCGGACAGCATGGTGCATCAGTCCCACTGCCGGGTAGACGTCCCGGAAGGCTTCCACCAATTTCTCAAGGGCTGCCACCTCGTCCTCGGAGGAGCCATCATCGACAACCATCCACCGGACGGGAATGGTTTGTCCCGCCAGCATGGCGGCAAGCTCAGGTCCAAAAACAGCCAAGCGGGCCGAATCGTTCCAGACCGGTGTCACCAGGACCAACTGTTGTTCGGGCTCTTCCACAACCAGAGGCATCCTAGGGCGCGCCGCATCCCAAAATCAACGGTAAAGGAGCATTGCAGCAGAAGCGTATTTTGCTCTTACTTCATGGGAACATGCACCAGCGCTTTCTCATAGCCTTTGCCTGGATCGTACTTGCCCTGATGGCTGTTTTCATCCGGTTCAACAACCTTCCGGAGCGGCCCGTTCACGCCGATGAGGCAACAGGGGCCCGCATTCTCGCGCAACGGCTGGAAGAGGGTTCCTACTCCTTCGACCCAACCCACTTCCACGGCCCCCTGCTGACCGCCGCCGCCACCCCCGTTGCCCGGCTGCGGGATGAGTCCAGCTGGAAGGAGCTTTCTGAAGCGACCATCCGTATCGTTCCTGCCCTTGCCGGATCCCTCCTGGTGCTGACCCCTCTCCTGCTGCTTCGATGGATTGGTCACACGGGTGCCCTGGCCGGGGCTCTCCTTCTCGCCACTTCACCACTTCTGGCATATTACAGCCGTATGTTCATCCATGAGATGCTGCTCGCTCTCGCCGTCCTGCTGGCCATGGCTGCATTCTTCCACCATGTGAAGCAACCTGGCCGCCTCTCAGCTTTCATTGCCGGACTTGCCATGGGACTCATGTGGACCGCCAAGGAGACACTTGTCATCACTCTGCTGGCGTGGGGCGTAGCTTTGGTCCCGGCCGCCATGGCTTACTGGGGTCCCCTGTGGATTACTCGGCTTCGGGAAAGAGTGCCCAGTCTGGGTTGGCTGCTGATTGGTGTCATCCTCACGTCATTACTGTTCTATACTGACTTTTTCAGGAATCCCGCAGGCGCCCTGCATTCCATCGAGACCTTCCTCGTCTATGAGACCGTGGCTGGCCATGAAAAGCCGTTCTCCTACTATGCCCACCTTCTGCTTTGGCCAAAGTTCCATGCCGGCGTCCTATGGTGGGAGGGCGTCATTGGCGTTATGGCACTGGCGGCCGTTTTCCTTCATGGCAAGAAACAGGCCAGCCCGGAACGGAGAAGTTTCGTCATCTTTCTCGGCATCTCGACTGCCGCCCACTTCATTATTTACAGTCTTATCAGTTACAAGACCCCGTGGCTGATGGTTGTTCCCTGGGCCCATGCCTGCCTCCTTGCGGGCTGCCTCATGTTGGACCTTTCCTTGATACGCAAACCAATCCGATATGCCGGCATTGGTGGGATGGCCCTGGTTGCCGCCCTGCAACTGCACCAGACCCTGCAAGCTAACGGTCGTTTCGCCCAGGATTCACGGAACCCATACGCCTATGTTCCAACCACCCGGGATGCCGTCCGATTGGGCAAATGGCTGGTAGACCTTGATGCAAGAATCCAGCCCCAGTCCGTGGAGCCCATCGCTGTTATTGGCAATGGCTATTGGCCACTGCCCTGGTATTTGCGGGAGTTCAGTTCTATCGGCTACTGGCCACAAGCCGGTGAATTCCTCAAGGACCAGCCTCTGGCCATTGTCCTGCCCGGGCATTTCGAGGTCGTTGAGGACTTGCTTCACGCCACGCATACTGCACTGCCCAGAGGCTTGCGACAGGACACCCCGATCATGGTTCACATCCGCAACGACCTGTGGGAGACATGGATGGAGGCGCCGGAGGAATGAGTTCCGAACCCCTCTTCAGTCACGAGGCCATGAACACGACCTTCACCCTGAGAATATCCGGGGAGTCGGAACAGCAGGCCGCCGGGGTGGCAAGGGAGTGTTTTGAGCATCTTGACTACCTCGAGAACAAGCTCAGTCGCTACCGCGAAGGCAGCGATGTCTGGCAAATCAATCACCTCGCAACAGGTGAATCGCTCTTTCTCAGTGAAGCCTGCTACGAATGCCTGAGACTTGCCATGGAGGCCAATGAGGCCACCGGAGGCCTGTTTGATGTGACCATCGGGGGCCGTATCGAATTTGCCAAGTCAGCCAGCGGGGGACAAGCGCCGGAACTCAAGGGGCGCCTCATGCTCAATCCAGACAAGCCATGTCTTCACTGTATGGCTGCAGGACGGGAAATTGACCTCGGTGGCATCGGTAAAGGCTTCGCGCTTGATCAAATGAAGGACCTGCTGCTCGATTGGGGCATTGAATCCGCCCTTCTGGCCGCCGGCGCCAGCACCCATTTGGCCATGGGGCCCCGGACATGGCCGCTCTCCCTGTCCGGGGATAGCCAGACTGTCTCCTTCCCGTTAACGAACGCCGCCCTCAGCGCGTCCGGGCTTGCTGTGCAGGGCAGCCATATTCTTGCTCCAGACGGCTCAAGGCCCGACTACACCTTCAAGCGCGTGTGGATCAGCCTCGCCTCCGCCGCTCTCACGGATGCCTGGTCGACCGCGGCCATGTTGATGAATCCACCTATTTTAAGGGAACTTCTCCCTCCCGGTGCGCTCTACATGGTGGAGACGAAAGATGCGCTCCTGGGGAATTTTCAGGGGCTATCTTGACTCTTATCTGCCTCCGGATATCAATTAATTAAACCGTAAAACAACAATCGTCATGAAAAACATCCTCAAATTCCTAACTGTAACAACCCTCATGGGCCTGCTCCTTTCTTCAGTGGCATTTGCCAAGAAGGACAACCCGGAGACTACCTTCGACGGCCTTGAGCGGGTCGCCAAGAGCAAGGCGGACTTGCTGTACGTCCTCCCTGCCGCCGATCTTTCCGGCTACAACCGGGTCATCATCCTGGAACCTGAAATCGCCTTCCGGAAGGACTGGCAATCAAACCAGAATTCCAGTCGCGGAGCAAACCGCATCAGCAATCGTGATATGGACCGGATGATTAAAGAGGGCCAGAAAATCTTTCTCGATGAATTCTCCAAGGTTCTGGAAAAGAAAGGTTATGCCACGGCAGAGGAGCCGGATGATGATGTCCTCCTGGTTCGCCCGGCCATTGTTGACCTTGACGTCAAGGCCCCGGACCCGAACAGGACAAATTCCATGTGGAACCGGGTCTACACCGAAAGTGCCGGAGACGCGACACTGGTAATCGAGCTTTACGATTCCGTGACCAAGCAGATTCTCGTCCGTGCCGTTGACCACAAACGTGACATCGGCGATTCCTTCGGTTTCGGCGTGCCCCGGACGCAGCATACCAACATCATGGATGCCAGGGACGCTTTTGCCAGCTGGGCCCGGATGCTGGCCCGGGGACTCGACATGGCCAAAGAGGCCAAGGATTGAGCCGTAGCGGCAAACAAAAATTTTCATCCGGCGGGGGGTCATCCCTGCCGGATTTTTTATGTCTGCTTCAGGGCAACCAGAAAGGCTGCTACATAGGAGCCGGTTCCAATGGCCCAGACGACACTTTGGCCTAAATGCACCGCTGCAAGCACGGCCAGCGGGGCTGCAATGACCGATGTGAATCCATTGATTCCCCACGCCCACGCGATTTGGGGCCGGGAATCACTTAGTTGACTCAATCCCCACGGAAAGGCTCTGCCCAAGGCATAGGCAAGCGGTCCAAGGGCGACAACAATGAGGATCAGGCTACCAGCACCCGATATTCTCGACATCGGAGGCACCAGCCACTCAAGGACCGCCCAAGCAGCCAAGATGCACCCAAAAATGGGCAGGAATACCCTGCCAGCCACACCGGCCCCGGAATCCCTGGGCGTTGAGAAACTGCCCCATCCAGCCCCTGCGAGAAACACGAAAAACACCAGTGCAGCCGAGTATACCGGGTGTCCGACAAAGAGAACACCGCGTTGAAAGGCAGCCATTTCCAGCGACAGGAATCCCAAGCCCAGCGCCCCGAAGTAGGCCACAATCGACAAGGGTCCGAATGTTGCCTTCCTGCGGGGAAGACGGCCCAGCGGGAGCAGGATTAATGAAGCGGCAAGGATCGCAGCGACAATAAATTTCATTACCGAGACGAGAACGGACCAATCCAGCCAGATCAGTCCGTTCCGGCCCATTTCATTCAGCAGCTTCGGCAGCTTGGACCAGCGCATTGTTTTCCAGAAATGGGGCCTGTTGTCGGTGGGAACATTGCGGCTGTACCAGTCCGCTTCCTCAGGCAATTTGCCCACTCCGGAAAACAGGGCCAGCGCCGCCTCGTGGTAGACGGGCCGATCAAGGATGTGGAAGCGATTTGACTCAGCTGATTCCAGGCCCGGCAGGATGGAAATGTCAAACGATCCCCGGTGACAGAAGTTCCTTATCATCTCTAACTCCGGTGTACTCAAGCTATCCCGGAATACCATGAACAAGGCCTCTTCCATGGAACGGACCATCGCCAGGCGGCCCAGCGGATCCGCAATCTCCCGACGCACAAGCGTTGTGCGGATAAGTTCCAGCAAGCGAATCGCGTCCCTGGGGGGATTGGATAAATGTAGTGGAATGACCAGTACTCCATTTTCCTCCAGGGCCGAGTAGCAGGCTTCCATCCCCTCGACAGTCAGGAGATAATCGACATCCACGGCGTCCCCACCCATCGAGGCACCGGTCAAGATAAGAAGACAGAATTCCTCATCGGTCTTATCCACATACTGCCGGGGAAACGAGTGTACCATGCGGGCACCAGGAAACATTTCCCGCTCGCGGTACAATTGCAGAATCGGTGCACTGCCATCCACAACAGTTATCTCCCGGGAGGGGCCATCCATGGGCAACATCCAGTCACTGGCCCCAAGGACAGCCACGGAGCCCTCAGGGCGGAGATAAAACGGCAGTGCGACAAGCGTTGATTGTGCGTATCCTGCGTGTTCGGACGCATCACCCTTGCGCCAAACGGGTATGACCCTGTCAGCTTCAAGCACGGCCGCATCAACCGGCGGGAGGGGATGCTCCCACTGCACGCTAAGGCCGCGCCCAATGCGAATGCTCCCGGAGCGCACCACCGTTACGTCCGCCTGGACTCCGGGATGGCGGGAAATGATCTGCGCGTCCGGCAGGTCCAGCAAATAAGCCAGTTGCTTGAAATCGGAGATCCGAAGCGGGGCAACCCCCGAAAGCAGGACCGAAAGCAGCAGCAGAAAACCACCAAGGCCGATAAGGCCCAAACGGGGTGACCGGGATCCCAAAATCCCGAATGCCCCAATGGCAACAAGGAGGCACAACGGAATTATCAGAAGCGCCTCCTCCAGATGAAAGAACGAAAGGACGATCAATGGCAGGATGCAGCCAAGAGCGGAACCCAACAAACTGGCTCCATAAAGACGTGGAGTGGCCAAGGGCCAGCGCAGAAAGACCTGGCCAATGGAAACCGCCAGCCCGAGGAATGGGATAAACGCGATAAAGTCCAGCAGCAGCAACTTGAATAGTTCCCCACCGTCCCAAAGGGCGAACAAAGGCCGAACCAGTATCCAGCGGGGAAGCTGGAAGGCAGCAACCATGCCACCAGCTCCCAGCAAAAGTCCGGAAAGGAACAGACGGTCGCCCCACTTGACGGCCCGTTGGCCAAGCAGCGTCAATAACGTTCCAGCCACCCCGAATCCGAGCAGGGCCAAGGCCACTGCCAGCGAGGCGAAGTGATGCCACTGACTGAAGCTGAAGACCCGCAGAAGGATGATTTCCAGGGAGAGAACAGCCGCGGAGGCAACACCGACAAGCAGGTAATCCGCAAGGCGGGGCGAGCCCTCGCCTTTCATCGCTTCTCCCTGGTCAAGGGAACAAAGCGAACAGGAAGCATGTTCCTTGTAGTGACAACGCCATCACGATCCTTCTCGACGAGGATCAGGTTTTGCGTCCATCCAGTTTCTCCGACGGGAATAACCATGCGACCGCCGGGCTTGAGCTGGGCCAGCAAGGGAGGAGGGATGTGCTTTGCTGCCGCAGTCACGATAATGGCATCGTAAGGTCCGTCCGCCTCGTGTCCGAAATACCCGTCCTTGTGATGTACGGTTATGTTGCCAAACCCCAGGGTCGCGAGGTCTTCCCGGGCACGCCCGGCAAGGGCGGCTATGATTTCGACACTAATCACCTTCTGGACAATCATCGCCAAGACGGCGGCCTGATATCCCGATCCGGTCCCGACTTCCAGGACAACATCTTCCGGCTCCAGTTCCAGCAGTTCCGTCATTCGGGCAACGATGTACGGTTGGGAAATCGTCTGCCCGTGGCCGATGGGCAGCGGGCGGTCTGCATAAGCACTTCCCCGGAGATTGCGGGGGATCAGCCGGTGCCGCGGAACGGCCCGCATGGCTTTAAGGACAGCGCTGTCCCGGACTCCCCTGCCCTCTATCTGCCGCGCAACCATGTCTTCACGCCCGGCCTTGAATGGCTCCTCTGAGAAGTCGGGCGTTGGCGCGCCGATAAGGTTGAGCCAGGAAATAAGGATCAACAGACTGAAACAGCATCTACGCATGTTGGATTTCTCCATCAGCATGCTAAAGCATCCCGCTGGCAGGAGCAAGGATTATGGAGAGCAGACTCTCCGGTCACAGGGGATGGCTCAAATGCCGGGCCACAACCAGCCGAACACTCCCGCCGTCAGCAATGAATAAATCAATCCATCCAGCATCGACTTGAGGGTGGAGCTCCACTTTTTGGCATACCAGATTGAGTTCTGCGCCAAGGCGACGGCATAGCCGATGAAAGCCGTGCAACCAGCAATCTGGAATACCTTCATGTAATGGGCACCTTCCGGCAGCGCCGCTCCGGCAATGTAGGCCGCAAGGACGCTCACGACGAGGCAATAGATGAACCATTGGGCCAGGCTGGAACCCATGTTCCAGGGACCGTTCTTCATCACGGTCACCAGGGCCACGGGCCCTTCCTCCATCTTTTTCATGAACGCTTCATCCTTCATCGCATTGCCACTGCTGCAGTGCGGAATCATGTAATCCCCGGGGGGAATGTTGAACTTTCCCAGGGATTCACGGACATCGTCCTCGGAGGGGACTCCAGAAAAGTCGGACCGGTGATAGGTCAGGAACATGTGGATTGCCCAACTGGCAAAAAATACCAGCACCGTGGACACAAGAATCGGTAACCAGAGAGAGAGTATGCTAACCATTTTTACCTCCTTAATAGTGAGTAGTGATTCGAGAAGGTCTCGACAATACCCAGCTCCGGTCCTGATTCAATGCAATTCCGCAAGCCCGGGTTTGGGATTGCCGGAGAGCTGGTCGGCACTATAGCATCGCACCACTCTCCACGGCTCGAGCATGAAGCGAACGCATCCATACGATCCCATTCAGTGGACCTCTCTGTTCCTCATTATCCTGCTTGTAGCCGTCCTCGGTGGTTGCCGTTCACCCGCTGATGTTGCTCCCCCGCCAAATCCCGGGCCAGCACCCGATATCCAGAGGGACAAGCGGCTGAGCGGAGATAATCCACAAGCCTCGAGGATTCTGGACTCAGCCGCCGAAGAAGCCGGGTCGCACCGCATCATCCTCCTTGAGTCGGGCGATGACGCCCTGCTGGCAAGGATCCACCTCATTCGTTCAGCCCGTGAATCCATCGACATCCAGACCTTCATCTGGGTCTATGACCGAAGCGGGCAATGGGTCTACCGGGAACTGCTGGAAGCCGCCCGTCGTGGTGTCAAGGTAAGGCTGCTCATTGACCAGTTCATCAATCCCGAGCTACCGGCGGAGGAATACGCTGCCATCGCCACCGCCCATGAAAACCTGGAAATCCGGCTCTTCAGGCCCCTCACTGTAAATGCCATCAACCGGCAATGGGACGTCACCCGACGCACCTTCACCCGCTTTGCGACGATGAACCACCGGATGCATCACAAGGTTTTCCTTGTTGACGGGCAGGCGGCCATTCTCGGCGGACGCAATTACCAGGACGCTTATTTCGACCGGGACTCCACGCTCAGTTTTCGGGATCGGGATGTCCTCGTAATGGGCCCCGCCTGCGACGACATCAGCCGCTTTTTCGAACTCTTCTGGCAGCATGAGATGTCCTTCGAGGCAAGCCGGATGAAGGACCTCAAGAAAGCCCTTGAAACGGATGCGGCCCGTTTGCCGGATTCCCTCGAAGCCCCGCTGGACCCGATATTCCATGAGGACGACCTGCTGGCCAACCTCTATGATTTGAGAGCTATCCGGCCAACATTCAAGGAATGGGTGGTCGGCAAAATCGAGTACATCTCCGACAAGCCGATCAAGGTCACTCAATACAGCAATCCGGGATTCCTCAATCCCTTCGCCAGCCTGAGGAATTTCATCGCCGAGGCAGACACTGAGGTTCTTATCCAGACTCCTTACTCGGTATTTGAGGACCGGACCTACAAGCGGTGGCGCAAGATTCGCAAGCAACGGCCGGAAGTCCGGGTCTGCCTCTCGACCAACAGTCTCTCATCCGCCGACCACGTCTATGTCGGCAGCATGGCCCTGAAACAGCGGCGGGCACAGATTGAGAGCCTCGGCATCGAGCTCTACCTTGCCAAGCCGGTTCCCGGGGACATCCGGGAGATGGTCCCTCGCTACGAAACATTGCTCCATGAGTCTGCCTCATCCCTTGATCCGGACTGGGAAGAGGATCCGGAAATCATGCAACTGGACATTGAGGGTCCGCGCTTTTGCATCCATGCCAAGACGATGATCTTCGACCGCAAGATCAGTTTTATCGGCTCGCACAACTTTGATCCCCGTTCCATGAACCTGAACACGGAATGCGGTGTCGTCATCCGGGATGTCGCCTTTTCGCGGTATCTGGCGGAATTTTACGACCGGGCGATCCATCCGGACAACAGTTGGGTCGTGGCCCCGAGGGATTTTGCGCCGATCGTCGGGGAAGTGAACAGTTTTATTGGCCTCGTCTCCACCAGCTTGCCCCTGTTCGACATCTGGCCGCTGGAGCATGTCTCCTGTTATGAAATGCTTGAAGGGGCGGAACCTCTCTCACCCTACGACGAGTCCTTCCACGAAAGCTATGAGGATGTTGGCCCCTTCCCCGGACTGGACCTTGGACTCGAACCCGTCAAGGTTCGACTCCTGAGGGCCATTGGGGATCCGGCAGTCCCCCTGATGTAGCCAATTTTGGCTACAGTTGGCAATTCATTCCAACCCGTCCCGGGCAATGTTCTGGAAGTCCGTCTGGTTGACGAAGCCCTTCTGCATGGCGTAACGGATCAATTCGACCGTTGAGTGCAGTCCCAACTTGCGCATGATGCGCGCCTTGTGGTTCTGCACGCTGACCGGCCGCAGGTTCAGGCTCTCGGCAATCCGCTCGTTGGAGGCACCGGCCCCGAAGTAACGGAGCAGTTCCTGTTCCCGCTCGGTCAGGATTTTTGAAAACGCCAGGGGGTCCGTCTTCTGGATAAGCATGTTCTGCTGCACCGTGGCGGCATAATAGCAATTTCCTTCCCCAAGTTGCTGCACCGCTTTCTTCAGTTCCTCAATGGACTCGGTGTTCTTGTCAACGAATCCAAACAGGCCGGTCATGAAGACCCGGTAGAGGGTGTACTCGTCGGTGCGTCCCGAGACACCGAGGATCCGCAGCTTGGGATTGACCTTGAGCATGCGGTTGGCCAAGTCCAGACCGCTCCCGTCCGGCAGCTCAATATCGAGAATGGCGACATCCGGATTGTATTTTTCAAAGGCCTTCCACCCATCCTTGATAGTCTGGCAAGTGGCCACCAGTTCGAATTTTTCGGTCAGGCAATTACTGACCAGATCGATGCCCAGCTTTTGATCTTCAATGATGATGGTTTTCATGACCGTCTCCATTTCCGCAGTTCCAGTAGCCCTACGTGTATCTCGTCCATGTCACCGTTCTGGGCGGACACTTGTAAGTCACGACATACCTGCTGCATGGCGCGATTATTCCGGATCATGGCGAGGGTAGTCAAGCGATGGGCGCATCGACGGAGATTTTCCCACTCGTAGCGGTCTCCGTAAAGGAGGCATTCGTCGATATGTTTGTAAATTTCCTCCATCACCTCATCGGCGGCTACCATATCGGTGGTGCTGGCGAGCTCCGGCTTGTAATTCTGGATATTGGCCAGACAGTAGGCCAGGCGGGCAGCTGTCAGTGGCTTGCTGATATAGCCATTCATGCCCGCTTCCTCGCTTTCGCGCTTTTTCTCCCCATCGGTATAGGCCGTTACGGCGACCAGGATAACCTCGTCATCAGGATCCTTCTTGCGGTGGCGGCGGGCGATTTCCGGGCCGGTCAACCCGGGAAGGTCCCAATCCAGCAGGGCAAGGTAGTAGTCGTTCTTCTCCAGCTGTTCGAGGGCATCCCGGCCGTTCTCAGCCTCGTCGCAGGAACAACCAATGGTCTCAAAGAACTCCACCACCGAACGGCGGTTGTAGACCAGGTCATCCACGACGAGAATCTTTTTACCCTTCAACTGGGCCAGGACCGCCTCCTTGTCGAGCTCGGTGGCTCCCTCGACACGATCGAAGCGCCCCTTGAGGACAAAGCGGCAACCGGAAGGTTGATTGTCTTCCAGCCGCAAGTGTCCCCCCATGGCATGGGCGATTTCCTGACAAATGGACAATCCCAGTCCCGTCCCGTGCTTCCCGCTTTCCACACCGCTTTCACCCCGGTAGAAGCGCTCAAAAATGAATTCGCGTTCGGACTCGTCAATGCCGATGCCCCAGTCGGCAACATACAGTTCAAGGTCGACTTCATGGTCGGTGATGTTGATGCAGGTGGCTCCAATCTCCACCCGGTCCGACTCCGCGTACTGGAGGGCATTAACCAGCAGGTTGCTCAAAATCTTGATCATCCAGTTCCGGTCTGTCCGGATGACGACATCAGCCAGTTCCGGGGAAATGACCGTGTTCAGGTTCACCATCTCATGCTGAAGGCTGAACTGGTTCTGTTTCACCGAGCTCTCGATCAGGTCGTGGATGGAAACAGGTATGAAGGCCGTCGGGATGTTTTTCTGATCAATGGCCGAAAAGTCGAGGATCTCACCCAGCATCCGGTCAACAATGACTCCGAATTCGGTCAGGTCCTTCAAGCGGGGATCATCTCCGGATTCCGGTGGATTCCTGGTCAGGGTCTCGGTAATCATGAGAACCCCGTTCAAGGGATTGCGGATGTCATGCGACAAGCCGGCGAGGAAGTTAGTCCGAGCTGCGGTGGCGGCCTCCAATTCCCGTGTCTGTTTCTTGACCTCGCTTTGCAACCAGAGGTTGGTCCGCTTCAATTGCGCCGAACGCAGGGCGAACAAGCCCCAGAAAAAGAAGAGGGCCGCCACGACCATGACTCCCTGGTAGATGGGATTCAAGTACCAGGGCGGGGCGATCCCGAATTGCACCAGCTTGGAGGAGGAAACATTTCCATTCGGGTGCATGGCCCGCAACTCCACCGTGAAGTTGCCATGCCCGGCAAACTGCAGGGACGGATCCTGCAAATTGACGTTTCGCCACCGCTGCTCGTTGATGCGGTACTGGACGATGCTGGGAATGTCCGGCTCGGAGAAATTCACCTGCAGGTCAATGAAGTGCATGCCGCTGGGAATGGTCCGGTCCTCGATGCGCTTGTCTTCCAGCAGCAGGGCAAACTCGACCCGGGGTGCCGCCGCTCGGGACAATTCCGGAACCGCATACCAACCGACACCATGCGCCCCGACGATGCCCAGCCGCTCACCCCCACCCATCAGGCCAATTGCTTCCCCGGCCTGCTCCAGGAACGGAACGGTCATCATGATGTTGCCGGCGTCGGAATACATGCCGACGGCAAGGTTTCGCGTGGCTGGATCTTCAAAAAGGACATAGGTATCCTCGCCCGAGTTACTGAGTGACCTGACGGTCCATCCTGGTGCCAGGGGGAAGCGTTCCAGCGATTCACCCCTCCATCGATAGACAACCGTCGGGGAGGCCAGCCAGACCGCATTCTCACCCGCCGCATGGGCAATGATGACGTCCTCCATCTTGTAGGGGAGCTCCACTGAGCGCCATCCGGACCCTTCCCGGATTAACTGCAGAATCTGCTTGCCCCCGATGAGGGCGTAAAAGCCGGAATCCAATTCTCCAATCAGCTCAATCTGGCGCTCATCCTTGTGAATCAGTTCGAGTTCGAATGTGTCGGAAACTGAGTAGATTCCCTCCACCCCAAGGGCAAAGCCCGTTGATTGGCCCCACTTGAAGCTGGATATCGGTTGGGTGAGCTCTCTTACCGACCAATCTTCTCCATTAAATTCTTCGTAAATATTAACTGCTCCCATCACTGGGAGGCCGTCCTTGTCAACATCCACCCAGCTCGCCGTCCGCAGGAGTTCACCTTTCTCATAACCATCATTATCCAACCGGATCCAACCCTCATCCAGAAAGAGAAAGCCTGCCTCTTCCCCAGCCAGAAAATGCCGGACACTGTCCCCTTCCCAAAGCTCCCCGGAAGGGAAAAACTTGGACTCCCTGCTGAAGTCAACCACCCCCACGCCCTTGTCACCAAGCATGGCGATCCGGGTTTTATCAAGGGCCCGGATCTTGAAAACATCGCCCAGATCCAGCTTTTCATCGCTGCTAACGCTTTCACTGATGCGTTCCAGTGACCGGTTCCATACCGCCACCCCGAGCGGGTACTCAGTAATGGCGATATAATCGCCAAGACCCGCTGAATTATTGATGCCCTTCTTGAAAAAGTCCCCGTAGTTGGAATTGATAAGAACCGGTTCATCGTTCTTCTTTCCCGACCAGTAATATACCCCGAAATTGGTCCCGAAGGTGTACTTCTCCCCGGTCCTTTCGAGCCAGGCGACCAGTTCTCCGTCCGTCATTTCAATGGGAAGGATAAGTTCCCGGCCTTCGGCCGTTATGCGCCAGATACCAGAACCTGACCCGACATACAAAAACGGATTTTCCGCATCGGCATGGTAGACTACCGGCCGGGGATTAAAGGTCTCTTTCCAGTGCTGTCCGACTTGGAACGTATCTGGCTCGATCCATCCAAATCCCTCTGAAGCAATATACCACAAACGGTCCAGGTACCACTCCAACGACCATACAAAACCGACTTCAAGGGTTGAGAATCCGACAAGTTTTCCCGATCTGTCGAAGCCGCCAACACCGGCGGAATCAGCAAACCAGAGTGTGTTTCCATTCGGTGAAACGGCGAGTGCGGTAACGCGCCCGGAGGGCCGTATTGTCTCCCACTGGTCACCGCTGAGCCGATACAATCCCTCCCCTGCGAGCCATATATCATCCGCGAACAGGCTGACATCATGATAGCTTGCCGGCGGCACCGATTCGAGCTTTTCGGCGAAGCGGTAGGCGGGACCCGTTAATGGATCCGCAATCAGGACGTTGATAAAATTTAATCCAACGAGGAATAGGAACTGTGGAAATATGGATGAAGACATTTTTTTAAACATACTGTAAAAATGGAGCCCTATGAAAAACATCAAACGCATCCTAATACTCGTTGTGGCTATCTGTTTAGCCTCAGTCGGGCTAAATGCACAAGCTGAAACCGTCAGTAAGAAGGTAATCAAGGATTTGGACTCCAAGAGTTCCGGTTCCATTCTCATGAGTATCTACTGTATCGTCGGCATCAAGTAGCCCTTAGGAGTAACGCAACACTGAATACTAACCGTAACGTATAACAAAGGCCTAGAAATGACCACCCTGTCACAGTCAGCAACGCTGCCCGTTCCCTATGATTTGAGCGCAGCACCCGAATGGTTCCTCAAGAAAGCACGCTTCGCCAAGCGGTTTTTCCTGAATCTTGCCCCCATCCGCTATGCGCTGGCTGCTGAAGAAGGGGGTCCTATCAGCCAGGTGGAATACGGCCAGGCGGAATACATGGGCCAGCTCTGGCAGCTGTGCCGGGCGACCTTGCAGGAGGATTTCCAGCACCCGATGGGGAAAAAGCTGGAGTTGTTCTCCTCCGCAGACGGCTCGGGCATGGGGCTGACACGGCTTGAGGCCCGCGCCAAGGCTATCTCCGAAGCCCTCGAACGCTGGGCCTACACGGAGACCAGTTCCGGACCGGACGCTGTTCTCTATGGATATCCGTATTCCATGAGTACCAAGGGCATGGCCGCCTTTCCCAGTGTTTTCCCGGGAATGGCACGCCGCACCGCCATTTCAGAGGCTTTTGAATACTACTCGGTGGACGCGTGGTGGGGAGGCACTCTCAACCACTGGATAATCAATCGGGACGATTCAACTATCGTCTTCATCAACCAGCCTGAGTTCAAGGGACATATCGCCTTGGCTATCCGGCACCTCGACCTGAACGACTATGTCGCCGCTTACGGGATAGGATCGGGTGCTACGGCTGAAGAAGCCGAACTCAAGGCACAACTGGAAGCCTGCCGCTCACAGACCATTCTCGAACGGCGTGATGCGACACCCCACCGTGTCCGTAACAAGCCCGTCCTGGAAATGGAACAACGCCTGCTCGAGTTCTCTTCGCGCGAAGGCTTTGCCATGGTCAAGGATCGTCTTGCCAGTCGCCCGTGGTTGCCGGAAATCAAGCCCAACGTCATCTTCGACGGACCGGTCAAGGGACCATGGAATAAGTACGCCCATGTCTGGCGCTACGCACTGGAGCCCTTCCCGATTAAGTATCGCCAACGTCAGTTTGTTGCCTGACCAGGCACCGCTGCTGCCAATCTGCTGTCAATCTCCACAAACCGTCTTCATCCTAACCACAGGCACAATGAGCACGCATGAAAGCACTTTCAACTTCCCGTTCATCTCCAACCTGATTTCTGACAAGGCTGGTGAGCGAACGAGCCAATTCCGTAAACAGGCTGTCTCCATGAAAGAAAAAGCCCTCTGCCTTGACGACGACCCCCTTTCGCTTCGTCTGGTTGAGCACCTGTTGAAGGAGCGCTACCAGGTTGTTTCCTGTCCCACCATTGATGCCGCAGTCAAGGCGGTACGGCGGCACAAGTTCTGCCTCTTCCTGTGCGACTATCATCTCGGGGAGCATTTCACTGGCGCTCGCGCCAACGAAATCCTCACCCGGAAATACCGTTTCAATCCAATCCACCGGGTTCTGATCACTTCCTACCCGTCGCCGGAAATTGAAAAGGAGACCCTGGCCAGCGGATTTGAAAGAGTATTCGCAAAACCGCTACGTCGAGAGTTCCAATCCTATTGCCTGAGCCTTTACCGTCCTCCCCTCAAGAGTGGCATGGCCGTAGGCTGAATCCAGCAAGCGAAGCCCCCGTCATGATTGCCATTACCACCATAGGCCTTCTGGCCAATGGAACCCACCCCGTCCCCCGGGATGGCCACCCGAGACCTCGTACGGTCCGGAGGGGTTGCCGACCCCTGCCCAAGCCCGCCACTGTCCGCGTCAGGAAGGATCGGGGAGAACGCTAAAATTATTGCCAGCGGGATAAGGAAACGGCTTCCTTGAAGCATGACTCTCGCTGCCAGACTGACGGCCTTGTTGATTATCGTCGCCGTCACGCCCGACCTCCCGGGCAAACCCAAGCCGGTTCCGGCTACCGGGCATGGAGTGCCACCGCCTCCGGTTGAGCTGAGCGGATCAAACGACACCCTGCTGCAGGCCAACCTGGCACCTGAGAACCAATATTCGATCGGCAGTCCCTCCGATGAAGAGCAGGCCATTGTCGAGATGATTAACCGGGCCCGTGCGGATGCCGACGCGGAAGCGCTACGTCTCGCCAATACCACCGACCAGGATGTCCTGGATGCGATCTGCTTTTTTGGTGTCAACCTGCCGGAGATGATCAACCAGTTCGCTGCCCTCCCCCAGTCCCTTCCCCCGCTTTCCATCCATCCTGAATTAACGGATATGGCCCGCCTTCATTCCCAGGACATGTTTGACAATGTTTTCCAGGGCCACACCAGTTCCGGCACTCCCCCCGCTCCCTACTCCGCCGGGGACACACTCTCAGACCGTGCTGCCGAGTTCACCTATGCCTACACGACGCTCGGAGAGAATGTTTATGCCTTCGCCAGATCTGATGCCTATGGTCATGCCAGTTTTGAAATCGACTGGGGATTCGATGCCTTTGGGATGCAAAGCCCACCGGAACACCGGGAAACGATTCATGATGCCCGATTTAAGGAAATTGGAATTGGCATTATCAAGGGAACTAATTCGACCGAGTCCCTGACCGTTGGTCCCTTGCTGATGACCCAGGTATTCGGCGAGCCCCAGTCGTCAGGTCCCTTTATTACGGGCGTCGCCTATTACGACCTCAATGGAAATGGATTTTATGACGCCGGAGAGGGACTTGGCGGATTGACCGTTTCCACCGAGGAAACGACGGCCTGGGCACTGACCGCAAACAGCGGGGGTTACTCCATTCCGGTCCCGTCGGATGGCGCCTACACGGTTACATTTTCCGGGTTAGGCATCACGCCCCAGACTACGGTCGTCAACGTGGCGTCCGGGGAAAACATCAAGCAGGACTTTGCCATTGGATATGTCCCACCCGTCCTCTCCGGCTCATCCACGCCCTTTACCGGGATCGACAACGAATATGCCATATCTCCAACGCCAGGAGCTACTGGCTACTGGTTCAAGGTATATACTGAAAATGTCACTACATGGCTGGAGGGGGCCGAGAACGGTAACACGGATGTCACGATCCTCAACAGCCCTGAATACGTCGTCATCCAGGGAGAGGTGGTCCGCAACGGGGCCAATGCCTTTCACCTTGCCCATCCGGGAGGCGGAAGCGACCAGGTCATCACGCTTCAGCATACCATATTTCCAACCGCCAGCAGTGAACTTCGTTTTGGCAGCAAGCTGCAGTATGCAACCTCCTCGCAAACGGCCAATGTGGACGTATCCACCAACGAAGGAATATCATGGACCAATATTTACCGCCAGACAGGATCCAACTCCAGCGGGGAAGCCGGTTTTGTCTACCGTTTTGTCCCTCTGGGAAGTTATGCCGGCCAACCGCTGCGGATTCGCTTCCGCTACTCCGTTGAAGGATGCAACCCCTCCATCTACGATGGTATCACCACAAACATTGGCTGGATTATCGACGACATTACGGTGGCCAACGCGACCCGCTTGCTCCCGGAAAGCGAATTCATCCTGGGGTCCCCAATAGCGACTTTCAATCCCGCCACCGCCGGGGAATTCTACCTCACTGCCCGTCCGGTCAACAATTTCAAGGGCTTCCCCTATGGTCCGCTCCTCAAGGTAACATCCGGACCTGCCGGGCCGCAGGACTTGTGGCGGCTGGATAACTTCCTCCAGGCCGACCTCAATGACTCAGCCAAGGAATCGACAATATGGGGCGACCTCGCTGATCCCGACAAGGATGGATTGGGCAACTTACTTGAGTACGCCCTGGCGGGTAATCCCAACCTCGCCGATGCCCACATGATTATGCCGCAGTTCGGCCGGTCGGGAGGTGTCCTGACGCTCAGTTACACGATGCAACGCTCTGAATTGAGCTACCGCGTCCTGACGAATACGGATCTCCAGGACCAGCCATGGACATCAACCGGGGTCAGCCAGACGCCGGATCCCGACACCGCGAGCGAAGGCACCCCCATAGAGGCTTCCGTGACCCTCGGCGTTGGTCGCCGTTTCCTGCAGCTTGAGGTGGTTGAGCCCTGAGGTTTCCCTAATTGGGGCTGGCTACAAAACGGATGAGCAGGGCATCATGCTCAAGGGGCAGGAGGATTTGCTCCAGGACGATGGCCCGGCCATCGGAAATCCGGGTATCCAGGTTGAGAACAGAACCGGCCATTTGCCACGTTTCGCCATCGTGGCTGTAGTGGATATTTAATTCAACTTCCGCACCGAGGTTCCTCCAATATACCAGGGAATATCCATCTTCAGGATCGATCGCCTGGGAGATAGAGGGCCGGCTGCCGGCATCGCTGGGGTCGGATGCGAACAGGTATTCCATCAATTGCGACCAGCCATCCCTGTCTGTGTCAGCGTTTTCCACTGGCTCCAAGGCATATCCCCCGCTCCAGTCAGCAAAGGAGACAACGGGAACGGTGGCCGGGTTCATCACACCAACCGCATCCAAGTCAAATCCGGACGTAATGATCGTTGGATACGGATCATAAATCGCGTAGCCCTCGCAATCCATCCGGGTGCCATCCCCCGGTATGTCAACCAGGCGGACATACCGGATCGCCTCCATGTTTAAATACGGAAAATTCTCCTCCACCGATTCAGCATAGGCTTCACTGAACCGGTCATAGCCCTGCAGCAGGGCAGCATGGACCGCGGCGAGCTCGGCCAGGTCAAACGGGGTTCCAAATCCCCCCGCGTGCTTCCCGGCAAATCCCTCGATGTATTCCGGTTGTAATACCCCGAATGCACCGACGGGCTCCGCAGTCAGGGAGTAATTGGGAAACCGGACAAAATGCAGGCCATCTGAGGAAACCTCCACATAGGCCAATTCGAGAAATGTCCCGCTGAAGCTGTTTTCAAACACGGCAAAGTCGTAGCCCCCACCATCCCGGATTGAGGGCGTGAATTCCAGGACTGCCGAGCCGCCACGACCCAATACGACGACGTCATTCCCGTTCAGAAAAGCCGGACCGAGACCTGCTTCCGGCGTTTTCCACTCCTCAGCCACTTCCTCGCCGTACGTAACCTCGATCCCTGTGGCCCAACCCTTGATGACCGGGTCTTGATTCCAGATAGCGACTGTTCCCGGTTCCCCGGCGGCCGGACTGAAGGGAAACACCGGAGCTTCATATCCCAGTGCCAGCGTTGGCGGAAATCCGGTAATGGCCAGCAGCCCAAACTGAAGAAGGTGCCTCATATTGCCTTATATGGAGTAATTAAGCCGGATGAAGGCCTGACGTCCCGGGCCCGGGTAAAAGCCTCCGCTATAGGCGGAAACCGCGTGGTTTCGATCAAACAGGTTGTGAATACCCCCCGACACAACAAATTGGGGGTGGGGATTCCAGCGGAACATCAGATCCACGATCCCATAGGCGGGAATCCTGCGGAAGGCGTTCGCGAAGTCATTCCCCTGAACCTGTGATGATAAGTAGCGACCGTGAAGTTGTATTCGCAGGGAATCAACCGGCTTGAACCAGCCGGTGAGCCCACCCTCGTACCGGGGAACAAGTGGCAGCCGCTTTCCTACAGACTCGTCCTCGAATTCAGTCCGCACCACGGTGGCATGCATGGAAATGCCGTAGCGGTCTTTTCGATACGCTGCATTCAGCTCCAAACCGCTCCGGACTGTGTCACCAATATTGATGTTCAGGCGCTCTGACTCGGAAAAGCTGATCTCATCATCCATGCGCAAGTGGAAGACGGTCGCCGAAAGGTGCCAGTTGTCCTCAAAGCGCTTCAACCCGGCCTCGAAATTATGGCCCGTTTCCGGCTCCAAATTCACGTTGAGGGGATCCCTCAGGGGAAATCCCTGGTAAGAAGCCGTTTCATCAAGCGCCGGATACCGGTAGACACGGTCCCAGCCGGCCCACAGATTGAGCCCTTGGGACAACTTCTTTACCAGTGAAACCTCAGCCGACCAGCCGGACTTTGTAATTGTGCCGTCATATGAGGCCTCCTCATCGATATCCGGATTCTCCTGGTATTCGGGATTCGGGAATGTGCCTCGGTTCGTCTCGATAAACGGGTTCAGCTGATTCTCCTCGTAGCGGACATAGTCATTCGCTGAACGCGCTGTCTCCAGTCGCAACCCTCCCGACAATTCCAGGGTGGAGCTCAACTCCCTTGAAGAAAACAGGTATCCCCCCACGGTCAGGCGCCCGATATCCGCAAAGGAGCGTAGAATGTCCCCCGCTTCATTCGTATAGTCCCGATGCCGCACCTCATCTCCGGCAATGTCCAGACCCGTCATCAAGAACCCTTTACCGTCGCCCAGACGGACCCGCGGGGATAGCGTCAACTGGCGTTGGCGGTTGTCCCCAAATCTCCCTTCCAGGTTGGACTGGCGCTGGCGCTGCAAAACTCCACCGTTCATTTGCCAGCTGCCCCAATCTTCCTGGCCTTCCCCCATCAGGGTCGCCTGCCAGTTCTCTGCCTCAACCCGCTCCTTGCCTCCGTTGTTGGACTGGCGCGGATTTTCCCGGAACTGCCCATAGGTCAACGGCCCGGGAAATTGGATCGCTGAGTCTCCAGCCGTAAACCGTCCCCTCCACCTGGGACCACTGGTTCCACCCACATTCCAGGATAGGTGGCCGGTTCGGCTCTCAATATCCGAGTTTTCCCGGTAGCCTTTGGATTCCATCCAGTCGAGCCCACCCCGCAGGCCCACGGTCCCCAGCGCCTGCTGCAGGGATGCCGATGCCCGGCGTGTGGCATCACTTCCAAATTCTCCCTCAAGGTTTCCTGCCAATTCGCCCCCAGGTTCCCGGGTGCGCAACTTCACCACTCCGGATACGGCATGGTTCCCATACAAGACCGTCTGCCCCCCACGCAGGACTTCCACCGTCTCCAACTCCCCCAGCGAAAGGCCCAGCCAGTTAATTCCCCCCATGTCCGGCGGATTGTACACCTGCCCGTCCACCAGTACCAATACCCGCAAGCCGCTGTTGTCCCCAAAACCCCTCAGGGCCAGCTGCCCCTCCGCTCCTGTCCCGGTGAATTGGCGAAACCGTACCCCAGCCGCCTGCTCCAATACCTGCGGCACGCTCCACGCCCCGCTCGTCTCCAAATCCACCCGCTCCAGACGCACCACGCTCGCCGGTATCTCCATCCCCAGCCCGTCAAAATGCCACGCTTCCACCACGTACGGACCCAGCTCCACCACCGGCTCCGCTTCCACCCTCAGAACCGCCAGTAGCAACAGGATTATCCACCTCTGTCCATTTCCCTTCACGTGACCTCCATACCCCTCATAATGGCACGGGAATGTCAATAAGGAAGGGAGTGTGCTATTGGGCACTGGCTCGGATGAACCGGGGGGCACCTGGCTGGAGGGCATTGGCATCCCTGACGGTGAGGTTCCATGTCCCGTCGCCGTTGGGGGAATTCCCTTCGACAATGACCTCGGCGGGATCGCTGGAGCTCCATGAACCGTCAAAGGACAGGGAGACACTGGTCCATCCGGCAAGGTCGCTACCCACTTCTACCGTATATTGGAGATCGGGGTCCTCACGGGTAGAGAAGACAGCCTGGAGGTGGCGCGCTCCGGTCAGCTCCGTCGTCCCGGAAAGCAGGGGTACGGGGTCGGTTGGATCGGAAGGGTCGAGGACAAAGGCGTATTCGGTAAAGTTGTCCAATCCGTCGCCATCGAAGTCGACAGCCGGACCAGCGACCGCCCAGTCGGTTGTCCCGAAGGCGGAGTTCATCCAGGAGACATACCCCGCCGTGGCGTCAACGGAGAAAGCAGAAATGGAGGCATCCAGGGAAGCGGCATAGTTCCCGATGTAGGAAAAGCCACTCAAGTTGCGCAGGTCCTCGAAGGCAGGCCGGCTGTCAATATCCACTGTTCCAATGAACCAGTTGATTCCAATCAGGGTAAGGACACCGCCGACGTCCCGCAGAAGAGGGGCTCCGGAATCTCCAATTTGCAGATAAGCTTCGAAAGACACAAAATCCGGATCATCCGGCAGGTCCTGGTAGGCCAGTACAGCCTGATCGACAGTGCCAGAGTCACTGAAGTCCTCAATCCAATCATTGAGGATATTCTTCCCCAGCGCCATATCGGTCACCAAAGGGAAGCTGGAAGGGGAACGGCCGACCATGAATGCCTCCTCGCCCGCATGCGAGGAGCTGAAGAAGCCAGCCGTATTGGCGATGGCCTCATCGGTGAAGGACATGGGAGTGTATCCGGCTGGGACTGGATCGGCCAATACACCCAGCCAGAGATCCGAGTCTTCAACCCTTTGCCCGGCAATGAGCTGCCTGCTCACAGATTCACCTGAGGGGTCGTTCGATTGATGGAATGTCATCGTACTCCCGATGGCCGGAAAGAAGTGATTGGCGGAAAGGATAACGTTTCCGCTGACCAGGGTACCCCAGCGCCCGGATTCGTTGAGGCCAATTGCCGAGAGGTCATAGGCAGCCGCGACAAAAGCCGGGTCGTTGCTGAATCGATCGTTACTGCCGCTGCTAAAGCCTTCAATGACAATGGCAGCCTCTCCCTGAAGACTCCCGCCGAGAAGGGCTCCGAGAAGCAGCAAAAATGGATTCCGACCAGGCATGATGAATTAGACAGAGAATACAGCTCAACGGTGAGAGACCGATAAGAGATTACTGCAAGGTGTAACATCCATCAAGTGCGGCAATCACCCGTCTTAAAGATTAATTTTTCTAATTTAAAACTTGTACTGTTTAAGTTCTGCTAATTAGAACTGATGTCCGGAAGAATCAGCTCATGAATATATACTACTACCTCTCCTTGATTCCGGAATCCCTGGTGGCCTCGATGCTGCCGCCGGAGGAATTCGGCAATTATTATGCCCTTGGATCGCACAAGCGCTCCCGCGGCCAGGCGATCTTCTTCGAGATCGATCCGGAAAAGGCCGGAGACGCTGTCGACATGGAAACAGTGGCCGCCCGCTGCGTCCCGCACGAGGACGGCAGCCCCCGCAAGTCGACCTACTTGCGGATTTACCGTGCCCTGGAATCGGTTTCCACGGAAGCCCTGGGGCGTCTTTTCCTGACCACGGATGACGGCCGGACATTGGCCCTGGAATCCAAGGATTATGAGCCGGAGACGGATCGGACCCCGCACCTCTATCAGGAGATTTGCCCTGTCAATCCCCGGGTCGTCAGCAAGCTGAATCCTTATGACTTCTGCAAGCGCCTGACCTCGCCGGGTTCCATTCATGTCCCCAGGATTGTCTTTGCCGAGATGAAGCTGGAGGAGCTGGCCGAGGATCCGGATGCCCCGAAGGTGGAAAACCTCCCCTACGCCAACCTGGATCACCTCCGTGATTGCCTCAAGGAACTGCGGCATACCTATGCCAAGCCGAACAAGACGGTCATCCGGCACATGAAGACCGACTTTCTATTCCGCACCATCCGTGGCGGATTCTACATCGGGGACCAGGAGTCATTCCTCTATTACCCGATACCGAGCATGGAGGAACTGGAAACCGTTCATTACGCATGGTGGCGCTCAGCGCTATCCGGATACGGAGCCTGAAGCTACCGTTAACCCCCAACCAGGAAAACAGTAATGAACAACACATTATTCTGGATAACTCCAGCTGCCTCACTGGCTGCGCTCGGTTTCGCGCTCTTCTTTTTCCGCAACATGCTGAAAAGTTCCGAAGGGACGGAAACCATGGCCACGATCGCCCAGCATGTCCGCACCGGGGCCATGGCGTATTTAAAACAGCAATACAAAATTGTCGGGATATTCTTCATCCTGATATTCGCCATATTCGCTTATCTGGCTTATGTCCTGCACCTGCAGAACAACTGGGTGCCCTTCGCTTTCATCACCGGCGGATTCTTTTCCGGCCTGGCTGGATTCTTCGGCATGAAGACGGCCACCTATGCCTCCGCACGCGTCGCCAACGCCGCCCGCGAATCGCTCGACGGTGGCCTCAAGCTGGCCTTCCGCAGCGGGGCGGTGATGGGCCTCGTCGTCGTCGGCCTCGCCCTGCTCGACATTTCCATTTGGTTCCTCGTCCTTAACAAATGGGTCAGCGCAGCCACTCCGCAGGAAAAGATGACGATCATTACCACCACCATGCTGACCTTTGGCATGGGGGCCTCCCTGCAAGCCCTCTTTGCCCGGGTTGGGGGTGGTATCTTCACCAAGGCAGCCGATGTCGGTGCCGACCTCGTTGGCAAGGTGGAAGCCAGTATCCCCGAAGACGATCCCCGCAATGCGGCCACTATTGCTGACAATGTCGGCGACAACGTGGGCGACGTTGCCGGTATGGGAGCCGACCTTTACGAATCCTATTGCGGCTCCATTCTCGCTACGGCCGCGCTCGGCGCGGCGGCTTACGCAAACGGGGATCCGGAACTGCAGTACAAGGCGGTCATCGCACCAATGATCATAGCTGGTATTGGTACGCTCCTCTCGATCATTGGCGTCTACATCGTGCGGACCAAACCTGGGGCCCGTCAGCGTGAGCTAATGAGCTCCCTCGGCAAAGCCGTGAACCTCAGCTCGGTGTTGATTGTCATCGCCTCTCTCCTCGTCCTGAGAGCGCTCGGTGTTCCCAACTGGCTTGGCATCTGGGGCTCCATCGTGACCGGATTGGTTACGGGGATCGTGATCGGCAAGGCGACGGAATATTACACCAGCCACGAGTACTCCCCCACCCGCTCCATTTCCGAATCGGGAAAGACCGGTCCGGCCACCGTCATCATTTCCGGCATGGGAGTGGGCTTTATCTCCACTGTCATCCCGGTCTTGGCGGTTGTCACCGGAACCACGCTCGCCTTCTGTTTCGCGGCCGGTGACTGGCATTTCACCACCACCTCGATTAGCCAGGGACTTTACGGAATTGGCATCGCTGCCGTCGGTATGCTCTCCACCCTGGGGTTGACGCTGGCCACGGATGCCTATGGTCCCATTGCGGACAACGCGGGCGGCAATGCGGAGATGAGTGGACTGGGGCCGGAAGTACGCGCCCGCACGGACGCCCTCGACGCCCTCGGCAATACAACCGCTGCTACCGGCAAGGGTTTTGCCATCGGTTCCGCCGCCCTGACCGCCCTTGCTCTCCTCGCCTCTTACATCGAGGAACTGAAAATCGGGCTCATCCACATCCTGCAAAAGGGACAGTCCTTTACCTTCCCCAATGGTATCGAATTAACGGATACAGCAAGTGTCCGTGAACTCGACCTGATGCAGTTCATGGATTACTTCGAGGTTACCCTGATGAATCCAAAGGTCCTTATCGGCATTTTCATCGGTGCCATGATGGCCTTCCTGTTCTGCGGCCTGACCATGAACGCGGTTGGCCGGGCAGCCCAGAAAATGGTCGAGGAGGTACGCCGCCAGTTCCGCGAAATTGATGGCATCCTGACGGGCAGGGCGGAACCGGATTACGCCCGCTGCGTCGAGATCTCCACCATGGGTGCCCAGCGGGAAATGATCCTGCCCTCGATGGTGGCGGTACTGGTGCCCGTCATTGTCGGTCTTGTCTTCGGTGTCCCGGGAGTCTTCGGCCTTCTTGCCGGCGGCCTCTCAAGCGGCTTCGTACTGGCCGTCTTCATGGCCAATTCCGGGGGCGCCTGGGATAATGCCAAGAAGTACGTCGAGGAGGGTCACCTCGGCGGCAAGGGCGGTGACACGCACAAGGCAACCGTCATCGGCGATACCGTAGGCGATCCCTTCAAGGATACCTCCGGCCCATCCCTGAACATCCTCATCAAGTTGATGAGCATGGTCTCCATTGTCATGGCCGGCGTCACCGTCGCCTTCAGTATATTCTAATCAGACTTCCAACAACTCGAGATTGAGAGCCTTGGCGTATTCCGGCAGGGTTTCCATCGAAACGGGAAGCGTTCCATTGAGGCGGTCGACAAAACCGCTCATGAATGGATCCGTTGCTGCCGTTGCTCCGAGGTTCAGGTCCAGTCCAAGCAACTTGCGCCATTCGGCCTCGCGCCCTTTGCCGTAGTTGCTCAGGGCGGAAGCGTCCGCCTTGCCCTCGATCTGGTCGGCAAGGATATTGCCCAGCATTTCCCCTTCGTGGATGCCGATATTCATGCTCTGCATGCCGATGGGACCCGTCAGGTGACTGGCATCGCCGGTCAGCCAGACCCGGTTATTGCCAAAGCTTTCCGCCAGCCGTTTCTCAAAGCGGACAATCATGCGCCACCGGAAAGGTCCAATGGACCCATCAAACCATGGGGCCCGCTGCTTGATCATCTCGGAGAGCATGCTCGACTCAAGGACACGGTATCCCTGGTTGCCTACCTGCATGAACAACCGGTCCTTGTCCCGGGAATATTGTTCAGCCGCTGATTCGCCAATTTCGAATCCCCAGCGGTAGTAACCACCCGGAAGGGGCCAAAGGACGCTGGTTCCTTCTTCCCCGAAGATGATCCGGACCTCATTGGCATGGTCGTAATTGGACTTGAACTCAAAAACGGCAAAACTCTGTGTCGGGGCGACCTTCGGAAACTCGATGCCCAGTCGCCGGCGTACCATTGAGAAATGGCCGTCCGCACCGACAACGTAATCCGCGGTCCGTGCAACTTCCTTGTCGACCTGCCATTCCAAACGAGCCATGGCATAGCCGCTCATGCCCTCGACCAACCGCTCCAACTCGACCTCGACGCCATCCGCGCCCTGCTTGAGACCCGCCAGCCGGTGGTTCCAGCTGATGTTGACTGAGGCGGCTTCCAGCGGTTCGATTAAGGCAGTTTCCAGATGGTCCTGTCCGACCACCCACAATCCTTCCTCCTGACCCGGAATCGTGGTCAGGTCGAGGGTGAATCTTGGTTCCGAGTTGTCGCAATAGACGATCTTCTTCACCAGCAGGGAGTTTTCCTCCAGTTTGCCCGCAACTCCCCATTCCCTGAGCTTCCCGTGGGAATCAGGGTGGAGTGCGAGGGCATAACTGTGGGTTCCAGGTCGGTCGTCGCGCTCTATTAGTTCAATCGGAACGTTTCTCCTGTGAAGAGCCAGGGCCGTCGCCAATCCGGCAGGCCCTGCCCCGACGATCAGGACTTTGGGGCTCGTTTTCCCTCTCATTACATTTAATGGTAATCAATGCGTCCACTCGGTCAATGGAATTCACTTCTGTAAAAATTCCTGAGTTGGCGAATCCGGCCCAAATTATTTTGCATCCCGGGTCAGCATTTCAGATAATTACCGTCCCATGGCACTGGACGAACAGCTTCACCTATCTGTCCACCTGACCCTTCCAGACTGGATCCGGGAGTATAATTCCCTGTTAGACGAGCCTTTCAACTCGGATGAAGACAAAATGGATCTGGCCATTCGGCTTGCCTCGCGAAATGTCCGCGAAGGCACGGGCGGCCCGTTCGGGGCAGCTATATTTGAAACCGACAGCGGCCGGGTCATCTCAGTCGGGGTCAACCGGGTAGTCCCCTTGAACAATTCCACGGCCCATGCCGAAATGATGGCCTTTATGCTGGCGCAGAAACGCCTCCGGAGCTTTCGCCTCGACGCGACCCGACATCATTTCGTCCTTGCTACCAGTGCCCAGCCCTGCGCCATGTGCTACGGGGCCTGCCCTTGGGCGGGTATCGACCGTCTGATCATCGGAGCCCGACGGGAAGATGTGGAAAGCCTGACCGAGTTTGACGAAGGACCCATGCCCCGTGACTGGATTGAAGGCCTCAATCGCCGGGGAATCCATGTAACCCAGGATGTCCTCCGCAAGGAAGCCTGCTCCGTTTTCAGGGACTATCAAAGGTCCCGGGGAGAGACCTACTGAATTTGAGTCCGCTTAATCGACGGCGGTAACGGAGATCTTGTCTGCTCCACCGATCTTGGCCCGGTCCATGACCTGAACCATTATTCCGGAAAGGGCACCACGCTCGACCTGCATGATCACAGGTACATCCGACTTGGAAAGGGCATTCTTGACGATTGTCTCCACGCGATTGAGCGTCACCACCTGATCTTCATGAATGATCTGGTTGTTCACGGTGACGCGAAGCATGACCGGTTCATCCGGTTCTTCCTGTTGCTCATCAGGGGGTTGCGGAGTTGGTTTATCGACATTAATACCCTCTTCCTCAACGAAAACAGTGGTTACGATGAAGAAAATGAGAAGGATGAAGACCATATCAATCATCGGGGAGATGTTGATATCGGTGCGCTCCTCGCCTTTGTGAAGTCGTCTGTGGCTACTCATGGGTAATATTCCTAAGGGGAACTAAAAAGTGTGCTGTCCAGCAGGGGTGGGTCAAGCTTTGGTTGGCGGGCGCCCGATAAATATCTGCAAGACCAGCAGTGAACCGAAGAAGATTGCCCCCGAAAGAATGGCACCGATGAGCGATCCCCCACTCCATCCAGCCGGCATAAAGCCCAGCACGGCCGCACCCAGAGCGGCTAAAGCGGCATACGGCAGTTGCGTTCGCACATGGTCCATCGGGTCCAGGTCACAGGCAATCGAGGAGACAATGGTCGTGTCGCTGATGGGGGAACAGTGGTCCCCGAAGACGGCACCGCTGAAGACGGCGCCAATGACCATGGGGACAAGCTGCAATCCGGCTTCGGTCTCTCCGGCAACGGCAAAGGCCAGGGGGATGGCCAGTGGCATCAGAAGCCCCATGGTGCCCCAGGAGGTTCCGGTGGTAAAGGCCACCAGGCTGCCGGTCAGGAAAACAGCCACCGGAAACAGCTCCTCTGGAATGCGCCCTCCCAGCATCTCCCCAAGATAGGCGGCCGCCTCAAGCTCCTTTAAAGTACTGCTGAGCATCCAGGCCATGATCAGGATCAGGACGGGCTGGAACAACTGGATCATTCCCTCCATGAAAATACCCCCCCGGGAATTTTCTCCCGTTGAGGCCGCTTTCGGGAAAAAGAGCCAGGCCAAAAAGGCCCCGGTGGCACTCCCGACAATCAGGATGGCGGGGACATTGGCCTCGGAAAACGACAAGGCCAGCTTGTCCAGGGTGAAGGGGAAAAGAGCTTCGCCCATTCGCTTGGTCCCGTCGGTATAAATCCCGGCAAAAATAATCACCAGCAGGGCCGCCACCGGGATCCAGGCTCGCCACAAGCCCTCCGGGGCAACGGGCAAGCCGCTCTCCATCGGCGCCTCCCCTCCCCCGGATTCCGCTTTGTAGCTGGCCATCGGCCCGAAGTTCCATTGCCGCCAGATCGCCACCACCATCAGGATAAGGGCAAACCAGGCATAGTAATTGTGTGGCAGGCTGGCAAAGAACTGCCGGTAGGGATCGGACAGGGCCTCCTGTCCGGCCAGGGCAAAGCCCTCGCGGATCATCGCCAGTTGGTAGGCGATCCAGGTCGAAATAAAGGCCAGGCAGGCAACTGCCGCACTCGTGGTATCGACAATGTAGGCCAGCCGAACCTTGCTCACTCCTGCAGACCGGGCCAGCGGCTGGAAAATCCGGCCCACCATGAGGCTGTTGGCCAGGCCGTCAAAAAAGCAGATCAGGCCAAAGGCCCCCGCTCCTGCCTCCACCTTGCGGCGGGACTGGCCATGGAGCAGGCGAATCAACAGCGCCTGCAGGATACCTCCCTTCTCCAGCAGGTGGACAAAGCCCCCCAGGAGAAGGGTGAAGACGATTGCGCCGGATTTCCACGGGCTGCTGAAATTGGGCAGGAGGTGGTTTTCCACCAGTTGCATCGGGACCGCCCAGAGCCGGCCATCGGCCAGCAATATAGCTCCCACCAGCGCACCTCCCAGCAAGCCGGCAAGCACATTGCGGGTCGTGAACACCAGCAGCAGGGCAGCAACGCTCGGCCAGATGGCACCAAAGGCCAGGCCTGTCCACTCGATTAGGGCGGTGACAACAGCCACTGCTCCAACTAATCCCATGAGGCGCGTTCCCTTCATCCTGCAGGAGAATGGGTGGATGTCGGTGCCCAATCAAGTTTCCATTTTGGTTCCAACGGTTGCAACTTCTCCCGGACCTGTTTGAGTTCTCCCACAAATGCGTTTCTCCCCTGCAAAGCCCTCCCTTTACGGCATGACTCCCGAGGACCTCAGCGAGGTCCTGCGTGAAGGAGGATTCCCGGCTTTCCGCGTCAAGCAGATCCTCGGGTGGCTCTACCAGCAGCGCGCGATTAACTTCGGGGAAATGAAAAACCTTCCCAAGGAACTGCTTTCATGGCTCCAGGAACGGTATTGCGTCAGCCCCAATTCCGTCCTCCTGGTCAAGCGGGCCAGTGATGTTACGGAAAAGCTTCTCATCCAGGGCGAGGACCAGTCGCTGGTGGAGACGGTCCTCATCCGCTATCCGCAGCGCGGGGTCGGGAACGACTCCTCCCGCAAGACCATTTGTGTCTCTTCCCAAGTGGGCTGCGCCTACGGATGCAAGTTCTGCGCCTCCGGACTGGCCGGCTGGAAACGGGACCTTACGGCAGCGGAGATCGTTTCCCAGTTCATCCACGTCTCCCGCTTGGAAGCGGAGCGCGATGGCGACAGTGCCGATCGCAACGTACCCCTCGACAATATCGTCTTCATGGGCATGGGCGAACCCCTGGCCAATTACGACAACCTCGTCGCCGCCATCCACACCCTCAACGCGCCGTGGGGCCTCCACTTCGGCGCCCGCCGCATCACCATTTCCACCTCCGGACTGGTTCCCCAAATCCGCAAGCTGGCCGACGAACCGGTCCAGTTCCGTCTCGCCCTCAGTCTCCATGGCGCCACCAACGCCGTCCGCGAACAGATCATGCCCATCAACAAGCGCTATCCGCTCGAGGAATTGATCCCCGCGGTCGAGGCCTTCTCCCGCAAAAAGGGCCGCATGCTGACCCTCGAGTTTATTCTCATCGAGGACGTCAATGACTCCTTCGACCAGGCCCGTGAACTGGCCACCATCGCCAACCGCCTCCACGCCCACGTCAACCTCATCCCCTACAACCGGGTCGAGGGCCTTCCCTGGAAGCGTCCCAATATCAAGCGCCAACAGGCCTTTGCCCAGATTCTCAAGGCCGCCCGAGTCTCCCACACCATCCGCAAGGAAAAGGGCCACGACATCGACGCCGCCTGCGGCCAGCTCCGCCTCCAGACCGAGCGCGACCGTGCCGCCGGGAAGGATTGATCCCCTCGTCCGTTTTTCTCCTTTACACCCAACCCATCATCCTATCATGATTTGATGATGCTTAAAAATCGGCCAATTGGGGAATTGCTGGCACGGAGTGGACCGGTCATCTCGGTGGAGTTCTTTCCGCCGAAGGATGACACGGGCGGGGAACAGATCGTCGAGACGGCCCGGGCGATCCGGGAGCAGGTGAATCCCGACTTCGTTTCCATCACCTATGGGGCCGGGGGAACCACCCGGGAACGGACTTTCCGCTATGCCAGCATCCTCAAGGACGAATATGGCTTTGAAGTGATGCCACACCTGACCTGTGTCGGTTCCAGCAAGGAAGAACTGGTGGATATCATCAAGGGCTACCAGGAGGTGGGCTTCTGCAACATCATGGCATTGCGGGGCGATCCGCCCAAGGGCGAAAGCACCTTCACCCCGCATCCCGAGGGCCTTCCCCATGCCCAGGATCTGGTCCGGCTGATCCGGGGGGAATTTTCTGGCTTCAGCATTGGCGTGGCTGGCTATCCAGAGGTCCATCCGGAAGCCCCTTCGGCGGAACGGGATCTCCATTATCTCAAGGAGAAAGTCGACGCTGGCGCGTCCTTCATCACGACCCAGCTTTTCTACGACAACCGGAATTTCCTTTCCTTTGTCGAGCGCTGCCGGAATGCCGGCATCAAGGTTCCGGTCATCCCCGGCCTGATGCCGATTCGCTCAGCAAAGCAGGCCAGCCGTTTTTGCCGCGACATCCCGGAGGAGCTGGCAAGTGCGCTGGAAAAGGCGGGCGATGACAAAGCGGCAATTCGGGAGACGGCCATCGACTGGACCTACGGTCAAATCGTTGATCTGATGGACCATGATGTGAAGGCCTTTCACCTCTACATCATGAACCGCAGCGGGATGGCGGTTGAGGTTATCAAGCGCCTCCGGGAAGCCGGACGTCTCTAGCTTTTAATCGTCCTTGCTCCAGAACTTCCACCACTTGCGCCGCTTCTCCTTGGCAGTGTCGGAAGCGTTTTCCAGGTCCTTCTGGGGTTGCTCGGCTTTCTTCTCGGCTTGTTTGGCCAATCCCGGCGGCATGTCGCCCTTCTCAGCCTTCTGGGCCTTTACCTTCGCTTCCTTCCCGGCTCTTTCTTCTGCCTCTTCCCGGGCCTTCTCACGAGCCTCTTCAGCTTTCTCGCGGGCCTTTTCAGCTTCTTCTTCGGCCTTTTCCCTGGCTTCTTCAGCAGCTTCAGCAGCATCCCTGTCTACCTCGGTGGCCGGTTTTGCTTTCTTGCCGGCCTTTTGTGCATGCTCAGCCACATCCTCGTGGACCGACTCGCCCATTTCCGCGCGGGCCTTGCCGGGTCCCTTCCCTTCCGGAGGGGCTGCCTGAATCAGGCTGGTGCAAATGAGGGCAGATAGAAAAATGAGTGCTTTAGATTTCATAACCCGCCCAGTCTGTCGAAAGACGCTTACCCTGTCGACAGTCAACTTGCGGCACCTTCACTTCCTCGGATGAAACTTCTCATGCGCCTCGACGAGTCGTTTGCGGTCGACCCGGGTATAGATCTCAGTGGTTCCGATATCGGCATGGCCCAGCATTTCCTGGATGGCACGCAGGTCCGCCCCGTTGGAGAGGAGATGGGTGGCGAAGGAATGCCTAAGGAGGTGCGGCTTGACCGGTTTCTTAATCCCTGCCCTCTGGGCGTATTCCTTGATCCAATACCAAATCGTCTTGCGGGAAAGGGCTGTCCCGCGGTTGCTCAGGAAAAGGGCACTCCCGGTCTTGGGACGCACCATGGAAGGACGTGCGTTGTGCAGGTAGCGCTGAATCGCTTCCCCTGCCTGACGCCCCACCGGGACGAGGCGGTCCTTGCCCCGCTTGCCTGCCTCGACGCGTAAGAAGCCATCTTCCAGATCGAGGTCCTGCAGGGACAGTTGGCACAGCTCCGTTACCCGCAGGCCACTGCTGTACATCAGCTCAAGAAAGGCACGGTCCCGCAATCCCTGGGCGGAATGGCGACTGGGCGCATCTAGGAGGGCATCAACCTCCTCCGGCGAAAGCGTATCTGGCAGTTGACGGGCCAGTTTCGGCCCGCTGACCAGCTCGGTAAAGTCACTGCCAATCACCTTTTCCGCCAGCAGGAAACGGGCGCAATGTTTGATGGCGCTCAGCTTGCGGGCCAGGGAAGCCGCAGAGTAGTCAGCCCCGTCGAGCGACTGCAACCAGGCCGAGATATCCTCACCAGCCACGGATTCCCAACCCGACTTCTTCCGTTTTGTAGCGATAAACTGGGCACACTGGCAAAGGTCCCGCTGGTACCCCTCGACGGTATGCCGCGAGTGTCCCTTTTCCAGCTCGATAAAGACCCCGAAGGCATCAAGCCCATCCGCCAGTCCGGGCGGCAGACTATCAATGGCTGAATCAATGGATTCGCTCCATCGCCGCTGCTTCTTCAGGGACATGCTTCGATTAGAGGACATAGGGGGCCCTGCAGCAACCCGAAACAGCCTCAGGGTTTGCCTTGAAACGTGACTTCAGATGCTATTTCCTGTCCAAAATGAAACTGGATGGACGGGAAAACGACCGGGAGCTCACACCCGCTGACTTGAGGGGAATCCTCAAGTATGTCCCCCTGTGGCGAAATCATACCTTTGTCATTGCCCTTGATGGATCCGTCATCGAGGAGGAGACCATCAACAACCTCATGTTGCAGCTGGCGGTCCTCAGCAACCTCGGCATCCGTCTCCTCATTGTCTACGGCATCGGCTCCCAGGTGAAGGGCCTCTCAAAGGAAAAGCGGATCCGCATCTCTGACGCCCAGGGCTACGGCCCTACGGACCATGCCACCCTGGAACTGGCCATCGACGCCGCCAACCAGGTCGGGCACCGCATTGAGCGCGGCCTCACCCAGCAGCGGTTGAAGTGTGTCCGGGTCAATGCCGTCCGGGCGACGGACAAGGGCATTATCCGCGGGGTCAATCAGCTCTTCACTGGCAAGGTGGAGAAGGTTGATGCGCGCCTGTTGGCCAAGTTGATGGAACAGGAACTGGTCCCGGTTATTGGCCCGGTAGCCTTTACCAAAGACGGCTCCGAACGGCGCATCAATTCCGACTCGCTTGCTTCTGAACTGGCCATTGCCCTCCAGGCTTCCAAGTTAATCTACCTGACTCCCTACCCCGGCCTGACCTACAAGGGTCAGCTCCGTCTCAATGCGGATGTTGGTGAAGTGAAGAAGCTGCTGGACAGCAACAGTGGCATGATTGACGAACCGGTCCGTTCCAAGGCAGCCTATGCCGTCAAGACGATCGAAGGAGGCATTCCCCGGGCCCACATCATCGACTGCCGCATTCATGACGGGCTGCTCAAGGAGGTTTTCTCAAAAGTGGGCATCGGATCGATGATTCACTCCAATCCCTACTCCCAGATCCGCCCGGCCCGGAAGAAGGATGTCGGTCCCATCTACGCCCTCACCAAGACAGCCGTCAAGGAAGAGTCCCTTCGTCCGCGGACCCGCCAAAGTATCGAGGCGGATTTTGCCGATTACTACGTCTACGAAATCGACGAAAGCGTCATCGGGTGTTTCCGCATCACCTCGTTTCCCCGCTCCCGGACTGTCGAGCTGGGCTCGGTCTTTGTCCATCCTGCCTATCAGGGTCGCCGAATCGGCAAGGCCATGGTGGAATTTGCGGTCAGCAAGGCCAAGGAGGAAGGCAAGCACCGGATGGTCGCCATGAGCACCCAGACGGCAGCCTTTTTCAAGGACACCTGCGGGTTCGAGCAGGGCACCAACGCCTTGCTTCCCAAGAAACTTCGCGAAGGCCTTCAGCGCAGTGGCCGCAATTCCCAGGTCTTTCACCTGGAGTTGTAAAAGGGCCGGTTGGCGGTAAGCCGGATTCTGTTCCCCTACCGAAGCAGGAGTGGCTCCCATTTGTCTATCCCACCGAAGCGGAATCCCCCGCTTCGTGCCAAGGCACTACGCGGAGGTGCGACTTACCCGGGACCGATGGACGGGCCGCCCGATCCCCTATTTAGTCTTGCACCAGATTGGGTTTTCCGTGCCCCTTCGGTTACCCTCCGGGCGGTGAGCTCTTACCTCACCTTTTCACCCTTACCCCAAGACGAGCTCGGGGCGGTATGTTTTCTGTGGCACTGTCCGTCACGCCGGCCTCACGCCCGGCGTGCCCCCGTTTTCACGGGGAATCTTGCCCTGTGGTGTCCGGACTTTCCTCTACCACCCCGAAAGATGACAGCGGGAGCCCGCCAACCGGTTAATGGACCAGCCTGCTCAATTCCCACCCCATGGCAACTCCCAATCTTAATCTCAATCTTAGCCTTAATCTTAATCTTAGTCTTAATCTAATTCCACCGCAGAACCTTTTTCGCCCGTACCCTGATCCGCCGCAAGGAGGGGGATTAAGATTAAGATTGAGATTAAGATTACCTGTCGAAGTAAAGGATGCGGCCGCAGCTGTCGCAGCGGATGAGTTCCTTCCCCTTGCGCGCTTCGGATTCGACCTCCCCGGAAACCTTGAGATGGCAGCCAAGGCAACGGCCATCGTCCATCTGAACCACGACCGGCGGGCGCTTAATCTGGCTCTTGACGTACTTGTACTGCTGCAGCACGCCTGCCTCAATCTCCGCCTCACAGGAAGAAACGGCATTCCGGGCATCCTCCAGTTCAGAGGCAAAGGAATCAAAATTCTGCCTCAACAGGGCAATGTGCGCCTCCAGGGTCTTTTGCTGTTGCCCGATGTCTTCCCGCGCATGGGATAATTCGACTGTCTTGGCATCAATGGCCTCGAGGACTTCCAGTTCGGTATCCTCGAGGTCGGAAATCTTGCCCTGCAGGGCCTTGATCTCGTTTTCCAGGGCGGTGTATTCCTCGTTTTTTTTGACCTGCATCTGCTGGGTCTTGTACTTGACGATGGCCGCCTCGGTCTGCTCCACCTCGCCCTCGAGGTCGAGTCGCCTGACTTCGAGATCGCGGGCTTCGGTTTCCAGGGTGGCAAGCGTTTCCTGCAGTTTCTTGATGTTGGCCTCCTCGGCCGAAATCTCGCCCGGAATGGCATCCAACTGGCGTTGAATCCCGTCGCAGCGGGAATCACGGTCCTGGAGAATCAAGAGCTTCTGCAACCATTCAGCCACCATATGCTGGCAATGGATGCCTGCCTCGACAAAAATGGCAAACGCAAAACCCCGCCAAAGGGAGGCTTTTTTGCCGTTGCCGCTTGGGGAGGCGGTTATCCATGATGCGGGAATGATTGGGTTGAACGATGCCTTTATCGAGGGTTCGGTGGACAAACCATCCGCCCGCGAACTGGTGGAGGCCATCTTTAACAGGGAAGGATTCCTTGAGCACAACCTGCAACTGGACCATCGGCCCCAGCAGGCCGCAATGGCTATCCACACCATCGAGGCCTGGGAAAAGGACGACGCCCTATTCTTTGAAGCCGGCACCGGAGTGGGCAAAAGCCTGGCTTACCTGGTTCCAGGGATCCTGCACGCCATGACCAGTGCCCGGCCACTGGTTGTTTCCACCCACACCATTGCCCTCCAGGAGCAGATTGAAAAGAAAGACCTTCCGCTCTGCCGCAAGCTCTTTACTACCGATTCCTCCCTGCAGCCCTTCTCCGCATTTCGTGAAGCTGTCCTCCTCGGCCGGGCCAATTACCTCTGCGGGGCACGCCTGGCCCAGGCCCAGAAAGCAAAGACCGAACTTTTCCCCAGCGCTGAACAAGAGGAACTGTCCCGTATTGCGGATTGGGCCAAAACCTCGGAAAGCGGCCTCCTGCAGGAACTGGACCCGCAACCGTTGCCGGAAGTCTGGGACTGGGTCCAGGCCGATGGTCATGCCTGCAATCCCCGGAATTGTTCGCCGAAGACCTGCTTTTTCAGGAAGGCCCGCGAAGCCGTGCGGCAGGCCAATGTGATCATTGTCAATCACAGCCTCCTTTTCTCCCTACTGGCCGCTGGCCACTTTCCGGGAAGGAACGTGCCGGGCATTCTTTTCCCGGAAGACTTCATGGTCATCGACGAGGCTCACACCCTTCCAGCGGTGGCAACGGAGTACTTCGGGCTCAAGCTGAGTGCAGTTGGCCTCCGGCGCCAGCTCCTCAAGCTCTATCAGCCCCAGAAGAAAAAAGCCCGCGGGCTTCTGGCCCGGCATGGCAATCCCGGACTGCGCAGCCAGGTCATGGAATTGACCAGCGGGGCGGAGAACTTCTTCAAGGCCATCCACGAGGAATTCCTGACCAAGGGTAGCCAGATGCGCCTGCAACAACCGGGCTGGTTTGACAATGCCCTCGACATGCCGCTGCGGGACCTCATCCACGGCCTTCACAAGTTGGAGAATCGCCTTGAGGAAGGTCCGGGCAGGGATGAACTGGAGGGCGTCCGCCGATCCCTGCAAGGTTATCGGGAAGGTATTAATGAGACCATCCAGCTTAGCGATCCGGAGTCTGTCTACTGGCTCGAGGCTGGTGGCCGCGGGGGAGACCGTGTCCATCTGCGCTCAGCCCCCCTGGAAGTATCCGGTCCCCTGCGGGAACGCCTCTTCAACAGGAACACCGGCCTGCTCCTGACCAGTGCCACGCTGGCCGAGGGCGTGTCCATGGATTCCTTCAAGGCCAAGGTCGGTGGAGTGGATGCCGCCTCGCACCAGGAGGCCTCCCCATTCGATTATTCGATCCAAATGGAGATTTGCATTCATCAGGGAGCCCCCACGCCCTCTGCAGAAGATGGAAGTCTCGATGTCAACTTTCTCGCCGACCAGATCAGACAGCATAGCCTTGAACTGGAGGGCGGGACGCTGGCCCTCTTTACCAGCTACCGCGACCTCAATGCGGTTCGCCAAAGACTGGAACCGGCCTGCCGGAAAGCCGGGAGGCCACTCCTGTGCCAGGGTGCCGGCATGGGCCGTTCCCGACTCCTCAAGGAAATGAAGGAGACCGGTAATGCCATCCTGCTTGGAACAGACTCCTTCTGGACCGGAGTGGATGTTCCGGGGAGCGCCCTCTCGCAGGTCATTATCACCCGCTTGCCATTCGAAAATCCAACCCACCCCGTCGCGGAGGCCCGCGCAGAGCGCTGCCGCCAGAATGGACAAAGCCCATTTGCCGAATTGACGCTCCCCGCTGCCCTGATCAAGTTCCGCCAAGGCATTGGCCGGCTCATCCGCAGCCACTTCGATGAGGGACGCTTGCTGATTCTCGATTCCCGCATTCTCAGCAAGCAATATGGCCGTCTCTTCCTGGAAGTCCTGCCACACGACCAATTCAGGAAAATATCCTGATATTGACCTCCCCATCGTCCTTTACGGGTTGCAACCAACGATTGTCAGGATAGGATGGAGTCATGATTAAGGCCTCATTCGGCTTATCGGAAACCGGGTCCGTCCGGAACGAAAACCAGGATAGTTTTCTGCTCGATGTGGAGAATGGCATTGTCGCCGTGGCCGATGGACTGGGCGGATTGCCTAACGGGGAACGGGCCAGCAGCCTGACCCTGGAGATTCTCCGGCGCAAAATCCTCGAAAGCCCCAACCATCCTCTTGGGGAATTGATAACCGAAGTGAACCAGGAAGTCCGCAAAATCGGGTATGATCTCGATGCTTCGGGCTTTGGCACCACCTTGACCATGGCCCGCTTCCGACCGGACCGCAACATGCTCCAAATTGCCCACGTTGGTGACTCGGCAGCCCTTGTCGTCAGCGGGGGCAAGGTGAACATGCTGACGATGGAGCACACGGTCGCTGCGCGCATGGTGGCTGAACAGTGGCAGGACGCCTCCGAGGCCATTCCCCTGACGGCACACCACACCCTGACCCAGTGCATTGGACAGGACCTGTACATTGATCCACAAGTCCTCGAGGTGGATGTCCATCCAAGGGACCGGTTCTTCCTGGTCACCGACGGGGTAACCAAGGCCATTGCCGGAGGAACCCTCAACCAGAGCCTGATGGCGAAAACTTCCATCGGCCAGCTCTGCCAAGGCCTGACTTTCCAGATCGAAGCTGCTGGCTCGCCCGACAACTACACAATTGTCGGGATCGAATTCTGAGGGCTCAGAAAGAGTCGTTACCGTCTTCCAAGGCAATCAACTCCTCGAGGCTATCGAACTGCTTGAAGATATCTGTCGGCGCATCAAGGTCGCTGAGTAGGTCCTCAAACAGCCGTCCCTTGTCCTTTTTCAAGCGCTCAATACGTTCCTCAATAGTTCCCTTGGTAACCATCCGGTAGACAATCACCCTCTGGCGTTGCCCGATGCGGTGAACGCGATCAATGGCCTGGGCTTCAACCGCCGGATTCCACCATGGGTCCAGCAGGAAAACATAATCCGCCATCTGCAGGTTCAATCCGGTACCGCCGGCCCGCAGGCTGATGAAGAAAACGGCAGGTCCCTTCGTTTCCTTGAATCGCTGCACAGGACGGTCCCGATCGAGGGTCGAACCCGTCAACTCCATCTGGGGGATTCCTGGATATTCATTTCGGACAACGGTCCGGGCCCGCCGCAGCAACTGGACAAACTGACTGAAGACAACCACCTTGGAACCGCCATCGAAGGCTTCACCCAGACGCTTGACCAGGCTGAGCAGCTTTCCGCTGTGCTCCGGTGCATAATCCTGATCCGGCAATAGGCCCGGATCACAGCAGGCCTGGCGGAGACGGGTCAACAAGCTGAAGAGGTGAATCCGTTTTTCCCGCAGCATTTCGGCAAAAGCGCCCTTGAATTCGCTGGAAGCCCCTCTGGTCAGCTCCTCGTAGCTTCGGCGCTGGACAGGTGACAGAGGACAAATCCAGTCGATTTCGACTTTCTCTGGAAGGTCGCTGGCCACCGCATTCTTGGTCCGCCTTAAAATAAAGGGAGCGATCTGTCCGCGCAATTGCTCGATGAATCCACCATTCTCCTTGACCTGATCCTCAAAGTGCCGGCGCGTTCCCAAGAAACCGGGCATGAGGAAGCGGAACAAGGTCCACAGGTCGAGGGGCCGGTTTTCCAAGGGCGTCCCGGTCAGGGCAATCCGGTGCCGGGCCTGGATGGCGAAGCAGGCATGCGTTACCTTGGCGTCCGGATTCTTGATACTTTGGGCCTCATCGAGGATGGTGTATTCAAAGTGGACGGAATCGAGCAGGTGCTTATGCCGGCGCAGCTGGGTGTAGCTGCTCAGCCAGAGGGATGTATCCCCTTCGACAAAAGGTTGGTTCCGGGACAGGACCTTGACCGGCGTACCCGGGAAAAAACGGTCCAGTTCAGCCTGCCAGACCGGGACCACACTGGCTGGACAAACAACCAGGACAGGAGCTTTCCCGAGGGCTTCCCGGACGGAGAGGAAGTTGAGGACCTGGAGGGTCTTGCCCAATCCCATTTCATCCGCCAGCAGGCCCGGACAACCGGATAATTCCAATTTGCTCAGCCAGGCAATGCCATCGCGCTGGTACCCCCTGAGGTAATCGGGCAGTTGCAAATCTGCGGTGGCTTCGGCCGCGGCCTCCAGTTGCTGCTGCCAGTCTTGCAGTTCAGTAGAGACCTTGAGCTGCACATTGGGATCGCGGGCAAAGGTGAAAAGGAGATAGCGGGGTAATACCCCTTCACCGACCGAAGGCAGAAGCGATTTCCACTCATGGACACTCCCCATGGCCTTTTCATCGACCCGGAAAATGCCCTTACCGGGGACAAAGTGGGTATGTCCGGGCATCCGGAAGAGGCGCTCCCGGAGTTCGTCCGGCACGATCGATCCCCGGTTTGTGAAGTCAAAGCGGAAGCGGCCCTGGGCTCCGTCAGCCTCGACCTCAATCAACGGCCGCACTTCCTGCACCCCGCGACGCCAGAATTTCACGCCCGCGTCCTCCTGGATTGAATAATGCTGCCTCCAGACCTTCAGCTCATCCTTGAAAAAGCGGCCGATAACCGACTCATCCTGAAGCCGGTAGGTCCCTTCCCGATTCCCCGGGCGGAATCCCGACCGGTGGGCCCGGGCAGTGTAGCCGATCAGCTGCTCCCGTTCCCAGAGAGTCAATTCACGCAGGGAAAAGTGAGACCAGTCCGTTTTGCCCCCGCTCTTCCATCCGGCTTCCAGCCACAGTCCGTCCGCCTTGGCCACCAAGCGGACCCTCAAGGGCCGGCCGGTCCGATCCATCCCCTGGTGGACAGGGACTTCCGGCACCTCTTCCAGCAGTTCCGGCTTGGTGCCGTTGCTTTCTTCAATGACCGGTGGAAGCTCGTCGGCGATGAACTCTTCCAACTCATACATGCCGGCCACCGCCAGGGCATGCCCGGGAGCCACCTCCGGGTGGGATTCCCGGAAACTGGGCTGGTCCTTTTCCCAGTCCACGATAACATAGAGCGGTTCCTTGCCGCGCTTGAAATGGACAATGGCACTGCCCTCCAGCAGTTCGGTGGAGCGCACTTCCCCGGTTCGATAATACTCCCGGCCCCAGCTGAGTTCCTCATGGGAAAAGTACTGTTCCCAGTCCCTCGTCAGGCGATCAAACCACAACTCAATGGTGCGCGAGGTATAGGAACGTTGGGGACTGCGGTGCATCATTCGAATATAGACAAACCTCCATTTACTAAGGTCCTACCAGCCGGTTCAAGCCAGATCGCCCAAAAAATCCACTCAATGCCTGAAAAGCCCCAATTTAGCCGCCTCCACCCTTGCTCTCACTAATTCCTTGGGCAAAATCATCGATCATGGATCTTCCCGCCCCGCCACTGGTCATTGAGCGTCGAGTGCCTTTTTCACAGACGGATGCCTCCGGGCTCATTCATTTCACCACCTATTTCACCTTCATGGAGGCCGCCGAGGCCGAATTGTTCCGCCTTCTGGGGATCCCCTTGCTTCAGGAAACCGACGACTGCACGCGCGGATTTCCGCGTGTGGATTGCCAATGCCAATTCAAGCGACCGGTCGGTTTTGATGATCTCATCCACATCAAGCTTTACCTCGATGAGGTGCGGGAGAACCGGATTCATTACCGCTTTGTATTCACCGGTCCGAATGGCAGAACCTGTGCCGAAGGCAGCATGGTAACGGCCTATGCCATGCGGGATGCTTCCGGACGCCTGCAGTCGGCCAATATGCCCGAAGAAACCCTGTCCCTGTTAAAGACTTGGAAAAACAGGACTTCCTGAAGCACGGACCTTGCAATTTCAGGTCACCTCCCCTAGCAAATCCCCAGTGGCGAATTAGTCCCCCTCGACTGAAAACATATGTCCCCGTCTATCAAGATCACCAAGGATGAAATAAACGCGCTTCCCCTCAGGTCCTACGAGGGCCCGGTGACTATCGTCGACAGTGATCAGAAGTTGAAGGAGGCGCTCAAGGCCATCCGCAGGGAGAAGGTCCTCGGCTTTGACACGGAATCCCGACCTTCCTTCAAGAAGGGACAAAACTTTCCCGCTTCCCTCATTCAACTCGGTGGCGCAAAGCAAGTCTGGCTATTCCAGATCCAGAAGTTCGAGAACATGGAAAGCCTATGGAAAATCCTCGCCAACCGGGACATCATCAAGGCAGGGGTCGCTATCGCCGATGACATCAAGAAATTGCAGGAGTTGATCGACTTCAAACCGGCTGGATTTGTTGAAATTGCGGACCTGACCCAGAAAGCCGGCATCCTCAACACAGGATTGCGCAGCCTCGCCGGGCTGCTCTTGAATTTTCGCATTTCCAAGCGGGCACAGGTCTCGAACTGGGCCCGCAGCCAGTTGACCGAAGCCCAGGTGCAGTACGCCGCTACCGATGCCTGGGTAAGCCGTGAACTGTATTGCCACATGCAAAAAATGAAGAAACGGGCCCGTAAACCAGCGGCGCAAGCCAGGAAATAATCCCGGATGTCATGATCTACTTGCTGGCCGTATCCCTCCTTTGGGGCTTTTCCTTCGGCCTCATCAAGACTGGCTTTGGTGACATGGACGGTTCCGTCCTCGCCATGATGCGCCTCCTCATCGCCCTGCCCTGCTTTATCCCGTTTCTCAAGCAACGCTTTCACAAGGCCAGTCCATTGGCCCTGCAATTGACCGCCATCGGAGCCGTTCAATTCGGCCTGATGTATGTCTGCCTCTTCTCCGCCTTCACCTACATGACTGGTTATGAAGTGGCATTACTGACCATCTTCACCCCGCTCTATGTCATTCTGGCCGACGCCCTGCTGGAACGCCGCTGGCCACCGCTCTTCTTCTGGGTCACATCCATACTGGCCATCTTCGGCGCCCTGTGGATATTCCAGCCTGAATCCATACCCCAGAAATGGCCCGGTATCCTCCTGATGCAGGGGGCCAATGCCTGTTTTGCCGCTGGACAGATTGCCTGGAGAAAGGTCCGGCAGTCCAATCCGGAGATGAACGATCTCGATGGCTATGCCCTCCTCTACCTGGGCGGATTTCTGGCTGCATTGCCGTTTGCCCTGCCACAGGGACCTATCCTCGCACTCGGCCGGCTTGACGGTTCCCAATGGCTGGCTCTGCTCTATCTGGGCGCCATCGCTTCCGGACTCGGATTCTTCCTCTGGAATGCCGGGGCCTCCCGGGTAAACGCAGCCAGCCTGGCGGTTTTCAACAACCTCAAGATACCATTGGCAACGGTCATCTCCATCCTCGTTTTCCGCGAGGAGGCGGATTTGGGAAACCTCATTCCGGGTCTGGCCATTCTCCTCATTGCCCTCATCTGGGCGGAAGCTGCCAACCGGCGGATGGCTACCAACCGCAACGCAGGGTGACGTAAATTTCGCGGCCCGGTCCCGGTGTCCCCGGCAACATCTGGAAGTCCTCCTCCGTCAGGTTGTTGCCCCGCAGGACAAGGTCCCAGCCTTCGGCGACGGCATTCTCCCAGGCCGCTTCCACATGCAGCAAAAAGGCGGTGTCGTCGCTGGTCCGCAGCGTATTGCCTGGATGGTCACGATACTCGCCTTCCAGACGCAGAATGATGGCATCCCCGACCTGTTGTTCCACGGAGACCAGCAAGCGGTGGCGGGCGTAGTTCAAGGCGTAGAAGCTGGCATCTACCTCACTGTCACCGTAGTCCTCATCCTTGTCCAACCACGCATATCCAAATTCCAGTGCTGTTGCTCCAGCCTCCCAGCGAAGCCAGCCCTCGAGGCCAGTCACTTCGATATCGACCGCAGCCGCCTGCCGGGCACTGGAGGATTCCTCCGCATAGACCCAGTCAACAAGGTTGCTGTCGTCACGATGGAAAAGAACCAGCTTGCCGCTAATGGCGTCCTTCTGGAAGGAAAGGCCGGCTTCCATTGTATCGGCAAATTCACGACCGAGTGTCGGGTCTCCCCGGAAAAGGCCCCCGCTGCTGCGGGAGTTGAGGACCGTGTAACCCGGTACCTGGCTTGTTTCCGAATACTCCAGGTAAGCCTTCCAGCTTGTCCGGTCAGCAATGCCACTGGCGCTGATTCCCAGCTGCGGCAACCCGACAGTCGAATCCTCACTGCTGGAATCCATGGCCATGCCACCATGAACCGACCAGTCGACCGCACCGGACTCCCAGGTCCGCCGGGCAAGAACCGCCGCCTTGCCGTAGTTGCGCTTGGAAAAGTCCCCATGGACAAGGCTGGTACTGCGAATGATCCTGTCCTCCATGACAACCCACCGGTAAAGGAGGTCCAGTTGCTCGAAGGCGATGGTCCCGTCACCCTGGAGGCTGTAGACTTCGGTCTTGTGTTCAAAAAACGCATTGGGCGAGGAGCGGCTGAACTCGTAATCATCATCCACTTCGCGCCAGTAACCGCCGATGCGATGGCGCGAGCCCTGTTCGGAAGCTGTACTTTCCCACTGCCAGCCCAGCAGATAGACTGAATAATCATCCGTCTCATTAAAGCTCGCCGGCGCAAAGGCGCCTCCGATGTACATTTCCGGCCAGCCATAGAACTTGTCCAGGTAGCCACCAAAGAGCCGCAGGGTTCCGCCCCCGAGGCCGAATTCCAGTCGCCCGCTGATGCGGGTCAGGTCAAAGTCCCCGAAGGGAATACTGCCATCCCCGGTCTCGCGGGTCACTGCCACTTCATAAAGGGCACTCCCAACGGTCCCGCCCTGACGCAGACCACCGCCGAAGTAACTGTCCGTTCCGATGCGCCCGTAGGCGCTTCCCGATTCCTCGATGGCCGCCCATTGCCAGTCGATGCTGCCAGCTGTTGAATTGAATCCCTGAAGGCCGTTGCGCGTCCCTGTCAGCAGGTAAGCCCCGCCAAAGAAGGCCGGATCGAGTGGAATCTCCGAGAAATAATGTCCGGTCTGGGGATCAAACAAGGCCAGTCCGCCCACCATCAGACCGGTTCCCTCGAATATCCCTCCGCGGATGGAAATGTCCGTCTGGTATCGATTCCCGCCCCGGGTCTGCAGATCCACCCGGACCTCCCGTGCCATGCGGTCGCTCAGCTGCACAGCCGGATCCCGCTGCTCCGCAAAGGAACCAGCGAACACCGGGAAGGCCGACATCTCAATGACACTTGAAGACTCGTCCTGTCCCATCAAACAGCTGGCTCCAGCCACCAGAAACAGTCCTGCCCATCCGAATTTGATTTTGCACATGCCTTCTCTCCTGCGGAGTTCCGGCAAAAAATCAATTGTTAATTTAAGGAATTTTAGTACTTAACAATTAATTGCGGGGGATTTTGATCCCGCGCCGCAAATAGGTGGGAATATCAAGGTCTTCCCCCTCATAGATATTGCGCTGGGTTTTCTCAAAGAGGCCACGGTTGTCCTCCGGGGACGGAAAGGCGAATTCCTCCTGTTGACGCTTGGCGGCCATGACCGGGGCCGACATGGCGAAGGATTCTGCCGGCTTGAGGGGTTTCGCAAGGGGCTCATTGTCCGGGATGCTGGCCGCTGAGACAGGAGCATAACCCTTCGCGGCCGAGGCGCTGCAGACGGTTCCCATGACAGTAATGCGCAACTGGTTGTAGAAGCTGCCGTCAATGGAGGCTCCCATGATGATGGAATTTCGGCACCCGAAAATTTCCCCGACCACATCCATTGCCTTGTTCACGGTGGCCATGGTCATGTCCGGTCCACCGGTCAGGTTGATAATGAGCTGGTCCGTATCCTTGATAAACCCGCTGTCCGGCAGATGGAGGAGAGGACAGCCTTTCAAATCCTGCAGGGCCTGATCAACCAGGTTGTCCCCCTTGCCATAACCAGTGCCGAAAATGGTCTTTCCCCCGGGTTCCGCAAGGGCGCTTTGCAAGGTCGAGAAATCGACATTGATGAGCCCGGTATTGAAAAGCATGGACCAGATTGAATGCACACCCAGCTTGATCCACTTGTCGGCCAGGGCAAACGCCTCCATCAGGGTGGCATCCTCCTCGATCTGCTCGAAAATCAAGTCATTGGGCAGCGTGATGACGGCGTGACAATGCTTCCGCATGTCAGCGAGTGCTTTTTCCGCACGTTCGGACCGGGCCGCGCCTTCCCGCTTGAAGGGAATGGGCGTAAAGGCAATCACCAGTGCTCCCTGGGAAGCCGCCTGTTCGGCAATGAATGGAGCCGCCCCACTCCCGGTACCACCACCAAGGCCGGCCAGAAGGAAGATAAGGTCCACCCCCCTGACGATTTCGCCAAGGGCGTCCACGTCGGACTCCGCCGCCATCCGACCCTTGTTTACTGAGCCCCCGGCGCTCTTGCCATTGGTAACGGTTCGACCAAGAAGGAAGGTCTCCTCAACCGGTGATGCCGAAAGGACCTGGCTGTCGGTATCGATGGCGGTCAGGTGGACTTGCTCCAGATCCTCCAGCTTGATGCGGTCAACCGCATTGGTACCGGCTCCACCAACGCCGATAATCTTGATGCGCAATCCACCGTCGGGCAGCTGGTCACTGACAAGGGGGTCCTCTTCCGGGAAAAAGCCTGGCTGTTCCATATGTCGTCTCGTTTGTGGTTAACTGAACAGGCCGGTAACCTTCTTGAGCCACTTCTTCTGGCCACCGGGTTGGTTCTGTTCCTCTTCCTTTTGATCGTGAAGGGCGTTGTAGAGAAGGCCGAGTACCGTTGCATACTCCGGTTCACGCAGCTCCTCATGCCGGACCCAGTCGGGGCTTTGGCCCAGTGCGACCGGGACGTCGAGTGTCACTTCGGCAAGATCGGCAATTAGCGGTGTTTTCGATACGGCCCCGGTAAGGATGATGCCGCCGGGAAGATTCTGCCGGGTAAGGGCACTGCCAAGCCGGTTCTTGAGGATAATGAAAAGCTCCTCCAACCGTGCATGTGTGATCTTGTTGATCGTCAGTTGCGAATGGAAACTGTCCCCGATATTGAGGTCGCCGACAAGGGGCACCTTCTGGGTGCGGTCTTCCTTCTGCACCATGGCCCGGGCACACCGGACCTTGAGGTTTTCCGCCAGCTTGCTCTTGACCCGAAGTCCGAGCCCAAGATCGTTTGTCACGTGGTCCCCACCGACAGGGATGACGCCAGTCTGGGCAATGCGACGCCCCTTGTAGAGCGCAAAGTCGGTCACGCCCTTGCCGATATCAACCACCAGTACGCCCTGGCGCTTTTCCTCCTCGGTCGCCAGCAAACTCCCCGATGCCAGTGAAGAAATGACGATGTCATTCACATCGAGGCCGAATCCATTGACCACCATAATGTGGTCCTTGACCTTCTGTTCGTCCGCCACCACGTGCCAGTACTGCACTTCAAGATGGGAGCCCTCACGGGAAATCGGGTTGAGCACCGGCTGACCGTCGAGGATAAAGCCACTCCGGATATGGTGGATATAGACTTCGCCCGGCTCCAAGACCTTGCTCTTGGCATTGTCCACGGCACGCTTGATGTCGGATTGGGTAACGATATTCTCACTACCGCTGATGGCGGTCGCGCCGGCATGACGGAATCCCCAGAGGTGTGTGCCGGAGAGGGAAAGGTAGACATGCTCAATCTGGGCCCCAGCTGTCCGTTCCGCTGACATGATAGCGGCATGGGTGCAGTCACTGACGCTGCGGAGGTCAACGATCTCCCCCTTCTTCATACCGGAGTTGGTCGACTGCCCGCGCCCGATGATGTTCATCGAACGTCCGTCGGTCATCTCCGCCACAAGGACGACAACTTTGGATGTTCCTATCTCGATTGCCCCGACAATTTTTGACCGACTCATTGTTGCTATTCTCAGATGGTGAAAATCATGGTTAGCGGATAACCGCTTCCTCTCCGAATGACAAATCTATCAACTTTGGCTGGGCCAGTTGATGTCTTTGTATGTGTTGCAGAATTCCCGCCAGGCGTTCGATTTGTTCCTCGATGCCATAGGTGGAAAAAACGATTTCCTCGATGTGGGTGCTCTTTACCTTGACCAGCGAGGGCCGGTAATCCACCTCGGGATTCCAGTCGCTCAGGTCGACTACCTGCCAGTGCCGGTAGACAGCAGGCAAGCGCTTCTGGGCCGTATCAAGGAGGAAAGCGACCGCCTCCAGTCCGGTAACCGGCTGATAGCCTGTTCCATCCTTGCGCACCCGGAGCCCGGCGACTCCCGGAAGGTTCCGCAGGGTTTCCGCAGGATAGAGGGCTCCCCGGTATATGGTCCCGTCCCGGGCGATCAGCAAGGTCGAGGAAGAACCATCTTCATTGCGGACCCGCATCCGGAGAATTGGCTCCCGTTCCTCAAGGGCTACCTCGATGTGCGATGGCAGCGACAAGGTGACTTCTGCCGTCGAAACCTGCCCGTATCGTTCAAGCTGCTCTTTCAGGACACCGACATCAATCTGCCGTAATTCCATGCGGAGGGTATCGGAGAAAGAATCGCGGAACCAGTTTTCTGTCAAAACCCCGTCGGAGGCAAATTTAACATCTACCATTGCACCAGCAAAGCGGACCGACGTTCCCTTGCCCAAACCACCGAGATAGTAGATCGCAACGACCCCCGTGATGATGACGATGAAAAGCAATAGAGCCACCGCACTGCGAAGGAACAGCTTGAGGCTGCGTTGCCGCGCCACCTTGGTTGTCTTGCCCCGCTTGTTCGCTTGTTGGATATTCCTCCAGGAACTCGAGGCCTTCTTTGGTTTCCTGGTCATCCGTTGCATCCCTCCATTCGTCGCATTGCAAAGCTCGTCCACGAGAGGACCAGCTCGCTAAATGTCAAACCCAGGCAGCCGGCGGACTTCGGCAGCAGGCTGGTCGGCGTCATCCCTGGTAGTGTATTGACCTCGAGGAAGACCGCTTTCCCGTCCTCCCCAAGGCGAAAGTCGACCCGTGCCAAATCGCGGCATCCGCAGGCCCGGAAAATAACCAGGCTCCATTGCCTCAGCCGGGCCGCCAGTACCTCCGGCAGGTCAGCAGGCGCCTCATAGCGGCTCATCCCGCTGGTGTACTTGTGATCGTAATCGTAAAGACCGCTTTTCGGGTAAACGGCAACAACCCCGAGGGCTTCGTCATTCAGGACCCCCACGGTCAGGTCATACCCGTCGATGAAGGTCTCGGCAATATACTCGGAACTAGCAAGGTCCTCCCTCGCGCCATGGTAGTCCTCCTCCTGGTGGATCAGGTGAAGGCCAACACTACTTCCGTCCCGACGGGGCTTTAGGATGAACGTGTCTCCTAATTCGGATGCTACCTCACCATACTCAATTGGGCTGGTCGGTGAAAGAAGCAGGTCCTTGGCAACCGGCAGACCAAGGCGGTCAGCCATGGCCTTGCAGGCCAGTTTGTCAAAGCAGAGAACGCTCGATGCCTGGGCACAACCGGCATAGGCAAATCCACGGGATTCCAGTTCGGCGCTCAGGCGGCCGTCTTCACCGTATGTTCCATGGATGACCGGCAGGACAAGGTGAATGGAAGGACTTAGGTTCTCCGGGAGCCGATTCTCCTCCAACTCAAACAGGTCACAGGGGACACCAGCTGCCTCGAGCGCATCGGCCACTGCCTTGCCCGAAACCAGGGAAACGGCCCGCTCGGAGCTGCTGCCCCCGCAGAGGACAGCTACCCTGCAACCCGTCGACCGGATTGCTTCAGGCAATCCCATGCGTGACCTCCTCCCTGCCAGCGGCCTTCCCGGAAAGGCCCGGTCCGTCAACCGGTTGAATGTACTGCCGCATGACATACCGGCAGATCTCTGATGCGGCATCGCCATGGATCAGCCGCCGCAGGTTCGCCCGTATCCGGCCCAGCAACCAGTCATTGAATATCAAGTCAAGTATCTCCCTGTAGAGGCCGTCCAATTGTGTTTGTTCGACAAGGATACATCCACCGCGCCGTTCGAGGTCGCGCGCATTGGCCAGCTGATGCTGGTCAGCCGCATAGGGATAGGGAATGAGGATGCTTGGGGTAAGGCAATGGACCATCTCCGCGATGGTTCCCGCCCCCGCCCGGCTGATAACGACATCAGCGGCACTGAAGAGCTCGTGGAGGGCATTGTGAAAGGCAAATGTGCGGCACTCCACATGGGCTCCGGCATCGGAGGTGAAGGTCTCCTTCTCGGGTAATGCCTGTTTCCCGGGGCCGGATACGAGGAAGATCCAGATGCCATCGGCGGCGAGGGACTGGCGATTGGCCCCGACCCATTGGTTGAGCGCCTGGGCTCCCTGGCTGCCACCGACCACGGCAAGCACCTTGGCGTGCATTGGAATACCCAGCTGCTTGCGGATATCCTCCTTGTAGATGTGGTGCACTTCGCGCCGCAAGGGCATGTTCAGCCGGCGGATGCGCCGGGCCTCGGTTCCGGGAAGCGCAACCCCGTCCGGCAGGTAGATGCGATCCGCCATGTTCGCCAATGTGCGGATGGAGCGACCCGCCTTGCGGTTGGCCTCATGCAGGACTACCGGAACCTTTTGTATCCAGGCAGCTATGACAAAACTGACACTCAGGTATCCGCCGAAGGCGACGATGGCCGAAGGGCGGTTTTCACGCAAAAGCCCGAAGCTCTGAAAAAAACCAAACATGCTGCCGTAGATGAAGCGCAGGAGCCGGGCGGGTCTCCACCCAAAGGGTGCTCCCTTGGCCCGCTTGTAAGGAATGTCCGGATAGGCCTTGAGGAGACGGCTGTCGACCTCCTTCTCACTGATGATTAACTCGACCGGAATTTGCTCCTCCAGAAACCGCTGGGCGGTGGCGATTCCGGGGGCCAAATGCCCGCCTGTTCCACCGCAAATGATGTAGACTGGTTTCCGCATGCCTAACTTCGAAATTCCCGGGGTTGAAATTCCGGAGGATTGTTCCACTTCCAGATGCACCGGCAGATGATGCCGAACAGAAAATAGGTCACCACCAGATTGGAGCCACCGTAGCTGATGAACGGCAGGGACATTCCCTTGGTGGGGAGGCACCCGGTAGACACGCCCATGTTGATCATGGCCTGCAGGGTGATGAAAAGAAGGGACCCGCATACCAGCATGAACTGATAGATATTCGGCGCCTTCTGCAACTGGTGCCAGGTAACGAGGAAAAAGAGGGAAAAGGCCGCCACTACCGAAAGGGTAAATACCAGTCCAAGCTCTTCCCCGATAATGGGGAAAATAAAGTCCGTATGGGCTTCCGGAAGAAAGGCGAACTGCTGCCGTCCATTGCCGAGCCCGACCCCATCGATACCCCCGACACCAAAGCCGATCAGGCCCTGCCAGAGCTGGTAGGCCCCTTCGCTGCGGTTTCCCTCAACGTCGAGAAAGGCGAGAATCCGGCCCATCCGGACCGGGTCATTGGCGATGGCCCAACCGAAGAGTCCGGCCCCGGCAACAGCGGTTGGGATTAGGTATTTCAGGGAGGAACCGGCCAGGAAGAGGAGAATTCCCCCGACCACGGCAAAAAGAAAAGCAGTCCCGAAATCGGGCTGCATCAGAATAAGGACAAAGAATACCCCTATGACACCCATTGGCAGAAGGAAGCCCTTGAAGAAAGTGTCGCGATGCCGCTGGACCAGGGAGAAGTATTGGGCCAGGCAAAGAATGTATCCAATTTTCGCGACATCGGATACCTGCATGTTCATCGGTCCGATATCAATCCACCGCCGGGCCCCGTTGATTTTCATGCCAATCCCGGGAACGAGCACAATTACCAGAAGGACAATGCCGCCCAGGGCAACCCACCACGAGGCTTTCCGCCAGCGCTCATAGTCGATAATCAAGGCGGACGCGAATCCGGTCATGGCAATTCCCATCCAGAGGCACTGGCGGAAGAAATAACCACCTACACCTGATTCGTAGGCCCGGCCTATGCTCAGCAAAACAACCAGTCCCAATCCATTCAGGAAGAGGACGGAGAGGCCAAGGAAAACCACCGGCAAGCGACGGCCGATTGTGTAGCTCCAAAGTCTCTGGCTGTCCGCTGCTTGCATTAATTATTGGGCTGGCTTCCGTCTTCGACTGCCTCCACTTCAACGAATGGCAGGTCCTCGTCTTCCAGTGCCTCCAGCACCGACATCGGATCTTCCTCGGTCGGTTCAGGAAGGGGTGCTTCATCAACAATGGTGGTCACCGGTTGAGTTGGCCGTGACATCGTCTGCGGCGGGGGTGAGCTCTCTGGTTGGCTCCCTCCGGAAGATGGAATCACGAGGGTCTTCCCGACGTACAACTTGCGGGGATCAGAAATGTCGTTGGCGGCCATCAGCTCCGGTGCGGAGACCCCGAACCGGCGTGCGATGCCACTCGGGGTATCGCCGGGCTGGACTGTGTAGGTCTGGCCTGTGGCTGTCGAAGTCGAACGGGTGACCGAGGTTGTCGGAGCGGTATAGGTCGACCTGCTTCCAGACTCGGGAACGGCCAGTCGCTGACCAACAAAAATGGTGTCACTGGTCAATCCATTGAGGGCCTTCAATGCCTTGACGGTGGTGCCGTTGCGGGCAGCGATGGAGCTCAGGGTATCTCCCCGGGCAACCACGACTTCACGGCCGGAGTGTTCCACCTCAACGGAGGCGTCGGAATCCACCGGACGGGATGCCGGGACCATCAGGACCTGACCGACATAAATGACGGAGGATTTGCTCAAACCATTGGCGGCCAGCAGGGAATCCAGGGAGACACCCTCGCTTCGGGCAATACCGCTGAGCGTGTCACCCGGCTTGACGGTGTACTCGCTCTGGACCGGCGGTACGCTGAGCTCGTCCTGGACCGGCTCAAGGACCGGTTGCAGCACACCTGTATCCGGTGTGGAACGGGTTCCTCCCTCGGGCCGGGTCGGCGCACTGAGATTGCGCGAGCTGCTCGTCCGGGTCGTTGTTGTCGACGGGATACCCGCGTTGAATGCGCTGTCGAGTTCCGCTGGTTCCTGCGGGGCGTTGTAGGCCTCCGAAGGAGCCGGTGCGGTCATGCCGGGATCCGGGCGTTCGGAGGGCTGACTCTGGCAACCGGGCTGAATCAAGAGCAAGCCGATAACCGCGACGTGAAAGATGATAACGAGACTGAACACTGACCAGATTTTCATGATACTTATACCTTTTTAATTCACTTAGACACTCCCCTTCTGATGCTTCAAACCTAAAACCGCATTTTCAAAACAGATACCGCGTTCCATCATGTCACCATACTCTTCACCAGGAACAAAGCCGGGACTGTAGACGACGGGAACTTCCCCCTCGGCAAGATCGAAGGCCGCTTCGACTGCCTGGTTGAGATTGAGACATCCCGTGCAGGGAATTTTCCGATCCTCCAAAACCGGAAGGAGATGCCAGGCGGCGTTTCCGGTGATGACCGCACCCTTTAGTCGGGAACCGATTTTGTCGATGAGGGCATCCGTAGGACCGCCCCGGAAATGACCGCCGCCGATCCACACAACCGGGGTCTTGAAGTTCTCAATGGCCGCCTCGACTGCGGCAAAGTTGCGGGAATTGGCATCATTCCAGAAGGCGGTCTTGCCAATTATCGTGGAAACATGCAGCCGGTGGGCGCGGACCTCGAAGTGTTCCGCAGCACTCTTGAGGAGCGAATCCGAGTATCCCATCTCCAGCCAGTAGCGGCGATAGAGGGCCAGTGCCGGCCGGTGGATGCTGGTTGCGAACGCGGTCCGGTCGGGCAGTTCCCAGTCCGGGTAATCCTCCTCCCGTGCAGTGTAGACCCGGTCGGGCAGGGGCCGGCCCAGTTCGCGGGACATTTCAACAACCGAATCACCGAGGAAGAACATCGCTTTCGGACTCAATTGCATGAGACGCCGGAAACCATCGAAGGCAGCCCGCCTTTCATCTTCATCGACAAGGTGATCCTCGCGGAAATTAGTCCAGAAAAGGGCATCGAAACGGAATTCCTTCAGGGGCTGGATGTAGTCGGGACCGAGTTCGCAGACAGCTGTCACCCCATCCAGTTCCTGGTGCACCGCGAGACGAGAAAGCGGGTAGGCATTCTGGCCAGCCGCGACTGCACTGATACCGGTCCTTTTGAGACTGAAGGTAATGAACTCCTGCAGGGTGGTCTTCCCATTGGTCCCGGTGACCACGAGGGTCGGTCCCCTTCGAAGTTGCTGGGCAAAGTCGATCTCGCTGACCACGCAGCAAGCCTCCCCAAGGGCTGTCTCGATCCATGGGTGATCCATCCTGAATGCCGGGCTGTGCAGGACAAGCCGGTGCCGCCGGGCGGCCGCTTCGTCAAAAGCGCGGTCCACCGAGTCTTCATCCCCGGCAAGCTCATCGTAAGTCATGTACTTCACCCCGAGCTTGTCGAGCAAGCTGCCAGCGGCATGCCCGCTGGCCCCATAACCAAAGACGGCCACTGGCTGTTGCAGCAGTTCCTTATAGGCAGCGGGAATGTTCTCGGAAAGACTCATCGCAGCTTCAGGGTGGCCAAACCAATTACAGCAAAAACAAGGGACATGATCCAGAAGCGAATAACCACCTGGGTCTCCGCCCATCCCTTGATTTCAAAATGATGGTGAATCGGCGACATCAGGAATATGCGCCGCTTGTAGAGTTTAAAAAATCCGACCTGCAGCATGACCGAGAGCACCTCGATAACAAATACGCCCCCGATCAGGACTAGGGTAATCGGCTGCAGGATCATGAAGGCGACTATCCCGATCAGTCCGCCGAGAGCGAGACTACCGGTATCTCCCATAAAAATAGCCGCCGGATGGGCATTGTGCCACAGGAAGGCCAGGCAGGCCCCGCAAAGGATGGACAACAGGATGGTCAACTCCCCCGCTCCCGGCATGAAGGGAACAAGTAGGTAATCAGCGTAGATGGCATTACCGGCGGCATAGGCCATCAGGGCGTAGGCCATGGCAACGGTCAGGGTGCACCCGATGGCCAGTCCATCCACACCATCGGTCAGGTTGATGGCATTACTGGAACCGGAAAGGACCAGATAAAGGAAGACAAAGAGGAACGGCAGGGGCATAACAGCGATGATGGGCTCCTTGTAGAAAGGCAACCAAAGCTGGCGGATAAATCCGGCACTGTCCTCACTGGAAAGCAATAGAAGCAGTGCCAGCAGGGTCAGGATCGCCTGGCCAAGGAGCTTCATCCGGCCGGAAAGCCCCTTGCTGGTTCGCCGCTTGATAATGAGATAGTCATCGAGGAAACCGATGATCGTCAGGCCGGTGAAGACAACCAGGGCTGTGACCACGTAAATATTGAGCTGGGCCCAGAGCAGTGTGCTTACTGCAACAGCGACAAAGACGATCAATCCGCCCATCGTGGGGGTGTTTTTCTTGCTGTTGTGGAGGTCCGCCAACCGGCCCACCTCCTCCGCCGACCGGAGGACCTGCTGCACCTTGAGCGCCTTGAGGCGGGCAATGAGGAATGGAGCAATCAACATGCCGAGCATCATTGCGGTAGCGGCTCCGCCCATTGCCCTGAAAGAGATGTAACGGAAGAGCCGCAGGGGACCCCAGATGGACTCAAGGTCGGCCAGATAGCTCAGCATCGCACGCCTCCTTCCGGAACAAGCTTTTCCAGCCCCAAGGAGCGACTGCCCTTGAGGAACACCGCGCCCCGGAAGGACTTGATGTGCTCGGCGAGCTCACTTGTGTCAGTGACAAGGTGTACCCTGTCGGCGGTGAATCCACGCTGTTGCAGACTCTCGGCCATCGGCGCGGCCTCTTCCCCGACGAGGTAAACAGTCGAACCCTCCTTGAGGAGAATTTGTTCACCGGTCCTTCGATGCCATTCGGCGGAAGCGGTACCCATCTCCTTCATGCTGCCGATAACGTAGAGATGAGGCAGGCGGGGAAAGATTTTTGCGAAGCGCTGGGCGCTGTCGATCATTGAACCTGGATTGGCGTTGTAGCAATCGACATAGAACCAGGTTTCCCGGTTCCGGATAACTTCGCCACGTTGGCGGAACGGGCGCCAGGCATCGAGGCAGGCCTGCAAGGTGGTCTGCGGTACCCCGAGATGAAGCGCTACATGGGCGACCAGGGCCAGATTCGAAACCATCCCCTGGCTGCCGGCTTGAAAGGTAAAACTCCCAGGGGACACGGGTGCCACCGTTTCCAGTGTACCCGTGCCCCGGGAATGCTTCAGTTCAGTCCATTTGTATTGGTAAATTGTTACATTGGGTAACTGCTCCCATGCCGGATCCGTCGCTTCACCCGGACCGCACAAGGCATGCACCTGGATGGATTCCGGGATACTCCGGAAAGGCTCGTACTGCAGGAGGGAGACAGGAATGAAGACATGGCCACCGGGACGGACGGAATGGGCCAGGACCGCCTTTTCCCGGGCGACTCCTTCAATGTCACCAAGGCGTTCCAGGTGAGCCGGGCCAACAGCGGTGATGATGGCCATATCGGGTTGGATCATCCCGGCCAGAAGGGGCATCTCATTCACATCATTGATACCGGCCTCAAGGATGGCTCCGGCATGACGGCGCGGATCCAGTTCCAGAAGACTCAGGGGTACGCCAATGTGGTTGTTGTAGTTGCCACGGGTGTGAAACCATTGCGTCCCCATGACAATTCCCAGCATCTCCTTGACCGTCGTCTTGCCGTAACTGCCGGTAATCCCAATCACGGGAGCCTTGAATCGTTCCCGCCAGTTACCGGCCAGCGCATGCAAGGCCTCCAGCGAGTCGCGCACGACCAACTGGGGTAGCTCAATGTCCGGGTTGGGCCGTTCAACGAGGGCGGCATTGGCACGGTAATCAAATGCCTTGTGCAGGAAGTCGTGTCCATCGGCGCGCTCCGAGCGCAGGGCGACAAAGGTCTCCCCCGGCTGGAGGCGCCGGGTATCAAAGGCAAAGGACGTCAAATGCGCAGAAGGAAGGCCGGTGGCCCAGCGACCTTGGGCGATGGTCGCGGCCTCATCTGGATCAAGGGTTGCCATCACTGCTGCTGCCACTGCCTGTTTTGGATAATTTCACGGGCTACCGCGCGGTCGTCGAATGGGACCACGCAGTCGCCGAATTCCTGGAAAGTCTCATGTCCCTTGCCGGCTATGAGGACGGTGTCGCCGGGTTGAGCCAGCTCCAGGGCCCGGGCAATGGCCGCCCGCCGGTCCTCAATGAAGTCAAGATTCGGACAAGATTCGTTGCCGTTACGCATGTCATCGAAAATCTGTTGCACGGTCTCGTTACGGGGATTGTCGGCCGTTGCCAGGGCGACATCACTCAAACGGTTCACGGTGGCGGTAATGACCGGCCGGGTAGCGGCGTCCCGGTTACCACCACAGCCAAAGACGGTAATCAAACGGCCCTTGGTGAGCCCACGGACCATCTTCAGGCCCTTCTCGTAAGCTGCCTCCGTGTGCATGTAATCAATGAGGACGTTAAAGGGCTGCTCCATCTCGAGGCGTTCCATGCGACCACGCACCCCGGGGAAGGAAAGGAGGGCAGACCCCATCTCGGCGGGATCCAGTCCGTGCAGGTATCCACAGGCAAGGGCCGCCAGGGTGTTCTGGAGATTGAATTCACCGAGCAAAGGACTGACCAGCTTGAGCGAGCCACCCGGCCATGAGAGCAGAAAACGGGTATCCTTCTCGCTGTAGGCAATGTCGCTGGCCCGGATATCGGCCTCTGCAGAAGTCCCGAAGGTCAGGGTCTTATCAAGGACTTTGGCTGGGAGCGTCCGATGGATGTCCCCCACCTGCGGGTCATCAATACCAGCAACAAAATGCTTCAATGAACCTGCCTGGTGGCAGATGAAATCACGCTCCAGCTCAACGTAGTTGTCCAGGGTCCCGTGATAATTGAGGTGCTCCGCCGTGATGTTGAGGAGCACCAGCTGTTCAAACTTTAGCCGTGCGATGCGCCCCTGGTCGATCCCGTGGGAACTGACCTCCATGAGGACTTCCTCGCAGGACTGCTGCTGGATCTGCGAGAGTAGACTGTAGAGCTCGATCGGTTCGGGGGTTGTCCGGTGGGCCGGGAGGGTCCGGTTGCCAATCTCGTAGTTGATGGTCCCGAGGAGTCCAACCGGTCCGCGGGCCTTGAGGAAATGCTTGAGGAGGACGGAGGCCACGGTCTTGCCACTGGTCCCCAGGAAACCGGTCAGCTTCAGCTTGCTGGCGGGCTTGCCAAAGAACCGGTTGGCCACTTCGGCCACCACTTGCGGCAAGTCGCTTGTCCGGATGAGGGTGACATTGGGCGGGACCCAGCAATCCTTTTCCGAAACGATGGCTACCGCACCCCGGTCGATGGCTTCATTGATAAAGAAGTGCCCATCGGTTCGCATCCCCGGCATGGCGAAAAAGAGGGAGCCGGCAACGACGCGGCGACTGTCCGTGGCCAGCGAATGAATGCGCACGTTGTCCTTGCCCGCAACTGTCAGGTTCGGGATGCCGGCAATCAGCGCTTTCAAGGTTTGCGTCATGTGCCTGTTCCTGACAGCACGCTCAAGGAGCATCGCCGAACCGGCGGCCCGGTAATCGGAGAGGCGGTGGGTGGCTGCAGGGCGGTGGGTTCTTTTTGATAAAACGGTCGGGTTAAAAGGAGTCATTGGAGACAATAAAGGGTTCCCATTTTTCAGGTTTGCGGATGGCCAGGTGCGGGATCAGCTTCTCCCCGATTGAGCGGAAAACCGGAGCCGCCACGACCCCGCCATAGGCAGGACCGCTCACCTTGCCGTCGTCGACAACAACCGTGATGACTACCTTCGGCTTGCTGGCCGGGAAGAATCCACTGAAGGAGCCCACATGGTTCGTCAGGCTGTACTGGCCATTGATAATCTTGCGACTGGTCCCGGTCTTGCCTGCGACAAGGTAACCCGGAAGGGCCGCCCGGCGGGCTGTCCCTTCGGGACTGACCACACTGACCAGCATTTCCCGCATCAGGCGGGCGGTGGTCACGGAAAGAATGCGCTCACCCTTGACGGGCTCCAGCGGCATGGAAAGCTCCTCAACCGGATCGATGACGCGTTTCAGGATCCGGGGACGGAGCCGTACCCCGTCATTGGCAATGGTCGACATGGCCTGGTGCACCTGGATGGCCGTTGCCCCGACAGCGTAACCGGTCGGCAGCCGGCTGATGGTCAGGCCATCCCACTTGTCCACGGTTGGCAGGGATCCGTTGATTTCACCGGACAAGGGCCAGCCGACCGGCTTTCCAAATCCAAAACGGCTGGCATAGTCGTACATCCGCTGCTCGCCCAGTCGCATCCCAATCTGGGCCGCACCGCGGTTACTCGACTTGGTGACAATGGTCTTCACGGGCACCACCCCGAGGTTGCGATGGTCCGAGGGCAGCCGGATGGTCACATTGTTGAAGACACAGACCTCCATGCCACAATCAAATTCCGACTCCGGTCCGATGATGCCTTCCTCAAGACCAGCCGCCACCGGGACAATCTTGAAGGTCGAACCTGGTTCGTACTGGTCGGTCAAAGCGCGGTTGCGCTGGTTTTCCAGTGGAAACTCCCAGAAGGTATTGGGATCAAAGGTGGGATAATTGGCCATGCCAAGGATCTCCCCGCTGGTCGGATCCGAGACAATGATGCTGGCCCCGGCCGGAGTCACTTCCTCGACAAGCTGCTGCAGGGCGCTTTCGATCACTGATTGTACAAAAAGATCAATGGTCAACTCAACATGCATGCCATTCCTCGGGGCCACCTCGCGCTCCCGGAATGCTGCCAGTTCCCTGCGAAGGCCGTCCACTTCTGTTTCCCTCCAGCCGGCCTGGCCATGCAGATAATAATCAAGCGCATGCTCGACGCCCATTACCGGCGTCTGTTCCTTGTTGATAAACCCAATCACATGGGCCGCCAGTTCACGGCCGGGATAATACCGTTCGTAGCGACGGTTTCCATACACGCCTTGCATATCCAGCGCCTGCACCGCTGCGTAAAGATCTTCATCAATCTCCGCCAGGGGAACCCAACGGACTTCCCTTTTCACTCCTTTGCTGTCAATCCGCTCCCGGCGGTTCAGCTTCTCCGCGATCTCCGTGAAGGGCTGGTCAAGGATTCCGGCCAGGAGGGCGATTTGCTCGGTGTCAGAAGTGTCGACCACCTGGGGATCCGCCCCGAGGAGGATTTCCGAACGGGTCCCGGCCAGGAGGTTGCCATGGCGATCAAGGATGTCACCCCGTTTGGCTTCCATCCGCACCACCCGCTTGCGGGCCGATTCAACTTCCTCGGCAATGCTTTCCGCCCGTACCACCTGCAGAAAATAGAGACGCCCGCAGAGCAGGAAAAACCCAACGACCACGACCGCCGTACAAACATGAAAGCGGGCTTTCCTGACACATACCTTCGACATCAATCCATTGGCGTGAGGGATTCCATGACAGCCAGATCGATTGAGTAACGGAAGGGATCCGTATCCTTGCGCTGGGCACCGCCCTTGGTATCCTTGGCATAGGTGCGCTGGTGTTGCGGATAACCATCCATGTAAACAACCTGGTCAGCCAGTGGCGGACGGAGATTGAGGTTGAGGCGCTTGATCTGGCGCTCGAGGTAAATGGGCTGGTGAATTTCCGCGATCTTGGTGTCAAGGTAGCGCAGGCGACGCTCCTCCTTGGCGATTTCCAATTCCAGCGTGCGAGTTGCCTGGGCCGTATATTCTATCTTTTGACGCAACCATAACAGGCCCAGGCAACCGCTCACCGTAACCACTGCCAGCACAATCAGCAGTGATAAAATCTGTTTATAATAAAGGGTTTCTTTTTGTAGTGCGGGACTCATGCAGCCCTCCTCTGTTTTTCCAGAACCCGCAACTTGGCAGAGCGGGACCGGGGGTTTTGGGATATTTCGTCTTCATCTGCGATGACCGGCTTGCGGGTCACCATTTCGGCTTGGCGGACACGGAACTGACCCGGACGGGAATCCCGGCCATGCTCAGGCCGGCCCGCCATGCGCCGGAAAAAGCGTTTGACGATCCGGTCCTCCAGGGAATGAAAGCTGATCGCGGCAATGCGCCCGCCGTCGACGAGCTTGTCGAACGCCGCCGGCAAGGCCGCTTCGATTACCGCCAATTCCCGGTTCACGGCAATCCGGACGCCCTGGAAGGTACGCGTAGCCGGATGAATGCGGTCCGTGGGTCGACGCCCTCCAAGGGCCTCCTCAACCAGTCCGGCAAAGGCCAGGGTACTCTCCAGTTGCTCGGTCCCGCGGGCCGACTCAATGGCAGCAACCACCCGGCGCCAGCGGTTTTCCTCGCCAAAGTCACGGACAGCCCGGACCAGCTCGGCAGGATCCGCCGTATTCAAAAAGCGACTCGCGGGAACACCGGCTTGCGGATTCATTCGCATGTCGAGCGGGCCATCCTCACGGAAGGAAAATCCCCGCCGGGCCTCGTCAAAGTGATAGGAACTGACCCCGAAGTCGAACAGGATACCGGTAAAGTCGGTTTCCTCAATTTGACCGAGGTCCTCGAAGTTCATGTGGTAAAGTGTCAGGCGTCCGGGAAAGTCGGACTGCAAGCGGCGACCCCTGTCAATAGCCTCCGGATCGCAGTCCAGCGCGACCACGAAGTTGCGATCGTCGGCCTCGAGGATAGCCCGGGTGTGACCACCTCCGCCGAAAGTGGCATCAAGAAACATCCCGTTCCGGCCCTCCGCCAGATACGCGACAACCGGTCCAAGAAGAACCGGCAAATGTCCGCTCGATGTCCCTTCTTCCTTCATGCGTTAACTTTTCCTGAGCGAGTGCCAGATCTGCATCCAGCCACTCATTCCCCGGTTGACCTTCGGAGCGTGGGCCTTTTGCCGCCGGTAGAGGGCATCTCTGACCGAGCCCCCGACAGGCATGTTCAGTTTGGGAACCTCGGGCGGGCTCCATGAGGAATAATGCTTGGGTTCACCGGTATTGAGGATTCCACTTTGCATCAGTCGCTTTGTTTTCATGCGGCTTTCTCCCTCGTCTTGGTTAAATTCCCATCTCCGCCATGGCTTCGAGGATGTCGAAGTCCTCTTCCCCAGCCTCACGGCGGTCGGCGTCCCAGATTTCGAAATAATGTCCCAGCCCGACGAGGCTGACGGTCTTTTCAATCCCGGCGTGCTTCTTGAGCCCGTCCGGGAGGAGGATGCGGCCCTGCTTGTCACAGCCAAACTTGAAGGCCCGGCTGAACATCTTCCGCAGGGCAGCCTTGCTACGCACATTGCTCTGCTGGATTTGACGGGCCTTCTCCATCAGCTCATCGAGCATGTGCGGGGGATAAACCACGATACAGCCTTCGGGATGAGGCCATGCAAAGTAATAGCTGCCATCGTCGCCAGCGACCCGCCAGCTGGAGGGCACGGTCACGCGATTCCGTGCATCCAGTTGATGCACAAACTCACCGACATACGCCATCATTTGCCCTCGTTCCATCATCGCTGCTAGGTCAAGCTCTCCACTCTGGCCCATTTTCTGACATTCCGTCCCACATTGGTCAAGTCCCTTTTGTAAAAAATGGAAATTTAAAAATGCTGTAAGCTTCTGAAAAAGAAGCGCTTAGCCGGGTTATTAACGAGTTGTTCACAGTAAATTGAACATGTCTCAAACGGTCCCGGGAAGGAGGAATTGAACTCAGCCCAAGAAATAAAATCCCATAAACATCTCGTATTCAACAAATTGCGAATTTGTTTACAATTCACATTGCTAGTTACCAGCAAGGTCCGGATCGTGAACTACCGGATTTGTATCCAAAATTACCGACAATTGTGAAAAGGAGGATTAATGGGTCCGATTAGGGTGAAATCGGAGGAAAATTGACAATTCCTGACCGGGAGGGCCATAAAACGGGCATGGGAAAGCGAAAAATGCGGCTGGACGAGCTTCTGGTGGCGCGAGGAATGGTCGAAAACCGGAGCCGGGCGAAGGCGCTGATCATGGGTGGCAAGGTCCGGCATGGAACAGAAATCCTCGACAAGGCCGGTAAGGAATATCCGGCCGATTTGGAGTTGGAGCTGGAGCAGCCGTCACCCTACGTCTCGCGGGGGGCGGACAAACTGGCTGGATACTTCAGGGCATTCCCGTGGAATATTGAGGACAAGCGGTTACTGGACATTGGGGCCTCAACGGGAGGCTTCACGGACTACCTGTTACAGGCCGGGGCGGTTGAAGCCACCTGTGTCGATGTCGGGCACGGGCAATTGCACTACAAGCTGCGCCAGGATCCCCGGGTCACGAACCTGGAACGGATCAACGCCCGGCACCTTGAACCGGAGCAACTCCCCCACTCCACCTACCCGCTGGTCGTGATGGACCTTTCCTTCATTTCCCTGAAGCTGATCCTTCCAGTCGCCTGGCGCTGCCTCGAACCGGGGGGACTGATGGTCGCCCTTGTGAAACCCCAATTTGAGGCCGGCAAGGAGGAGGCGGACCGGTTCCGGGGCGTCATTACCGACACCACGATCCGGGAACGCATACTCAACGAGGTGCTGGATTTTGTCTCACACAACCTCGAGGGCAGCCAACTGGTCGGCTGGTGCGAGTCCCCAATCGCCGGGACCACCGGCAACCGGGAATACCTTGCCGGATGGACCCGTGGGGATACCGGGCATACTTGACTTTAGCAAATTGAGCGGAGTTAATGCAGGCCATGGGGCGCCTGAAAAACATCCTCCTTGTCGTCAATTCCGGAAAGGCCGGGGCAACAGACCTTGCCGATGAGCTTGCTGCGATTGCTCGCGACGGTGGTGTCCATGCGGAGGTTGTCACCAATTTCCCGTTGGAAGCCTCGCAGATGGAAGGCTGTGAACTGTGCCTTGTCATTGGAGGCGACGGAACCCTTCTGGGCGTTGTCGAGGCAGCCTCCCGTTGGGGTGTGCCGGTTCTCGGGATTAACCTGGGGCGGCTGGGCTTCATGGCCAGCTTTTCCCCGGACGAAATCAGGTCCCGCTTCGAGGGTTTCCTAGAGGGTCAATTCACCTACCGCAGCCTGACAGTCCTCAGTTGTTCCGAACCGGGCGGGGAAACGGTTCATGTTTTGAACGACCTTGTCATTAAGGCCCGGACCTCGCGGCTCATCCGCCTGGAAATTCATTGCGAGGCGGAGCACATGAACACTTACCACGCTGACGGGGTCATCTTTTCGACCCCGACCGGTTCAACCGCCTACAACCTGTCCGCCGGTGGCCCTATTGTCCATCCCTCGGCCAAGGTCATGGTGACAACCCCCATCAACCCGCACACGCTTTCCAACCGGGCCATCGTGCTGGATGACTCCCACGTGTTGCTGGTCAATCTCCTCGGCAGTCCGGAGGATGTCCAGGTATCCGCGGACGGAAGGACGATATTCGGCAGCAGCCCGACCTTCCCGATAGAAATCAAGGTCGCACCCGACCGGTCCTTCCATCTGGTCCAGCCGGAAGGATATTCCCATTACTTTGTCCTGCGGAACAAACTCCGCTGGACCGGCGACGCCATCTTCAGTCAGCCACAGTAGTCCCGGGCTCAGCGGATCGGGACATCCAGGGGAACCGGGTTCAAGAGCATGATCGCGATAGCCAGCCCGTAGAGGATAATCCCGACAAAGAGAATGTAGCCACCGCGTCGATACGCACTGGTCTTGAGGTTGCGTCGCCGGAGGACCCGCAGGATGGTTTCCTGGTTACTTTCCGCCAGCCTTTGCGTGGCCCAGCGAAGGGTCATCACGGAATGGAACATGTAGAAGGCGCAGGCCACGACAACGGAAAGCCCTGCAATGATCGTCCCCTGGGCAACTGCGTTGGTCCCGGCGATGAGGCGGCCGGAGAAACCGGTAACGGTGATCACGATCCCACAAAAGCTGAAAAGGACCTGAGCCCGGTTGTGGAGGGTATTGAACTGGCGCTCAACCACCGCCATAGCCTCCTTGAGGTCATTGTTGCACATGGCCAGGATGCGGGTGGCTTCCGTCTGGCAATCGAGGAGGTGGGTTTTGGGATTTTCGCTTTTCATCAGCCGGCAGGTAAGTTTACTTAAGCTTAATGATGCTCACCCACCTCCATGCAGGGCAAGGGCAAATCCCGGAATGAACCAGAAAGCGCCAGACGATCACGATCCGTTCAATACCAAGCGGCCGGAAGTCTATGACCTCAAGGGTCTGCAATGGCTACTTTTCTATCCGGCAGCCTGGGGACTTTGGCTCTACTACCGATCCCTCCGCTGGCGTCTGGATAAGGAGACTGAACGTCAGCTGGCGGCGCTCCCCTCCCCGCGCTTGATCGCGGTGTGGCACAATCGCAGCCTCATCGCCGCGGAATGGCTTCGGAGGACCTTTGATCCGCCACGCTTTGCCTGCCTCATCAGTCCCAGCCGGATGGCGGCCTGGGAAGTGGCCTTTTTCCGTTTCCTCAAACTAAAGGTCATCCGCGGTTCATCAACTCGCCGCAGTGTCCAGGCAGCGATTGAAATCCTCCGCGCCCTGCGCGAAGGAAATGATGCCGGCATCTCCCCGGACGGCCCTTCAGGCCCACTCTATTCCTTTCAGGAAGGGGCTATCACCCTCGCCCGCAAGGCCGGGGCATCAATGGTCGTTCTGAGCCTCAATGCGGGGGCGGCCTACCGGGCCCGGACATGGGATCGTCATCTCATTCCCCTTCCATTTGCACAGGTCGACGTTCTTGTCCGCATTATCGAACCGGATGACCCCATGTGGGGGAAAAACGATGCCGAGGTGGCTGCGAAAGTCCGCTCCATCCTCCTTGAAATGACCCGCGACCCGTTCAGCCAACCGGAAAACTAGTCCGGCTTCTCAGGCAGCATTCTCGCGGTCCTTGGCAACCTTCTTCAGCGTTTCCCGGAAACCGGCCATCAGGACCGCGGAGGAAACCCCGATCATCAGCACCCCGTTAATCGACTCCAGGGGCCCCAGCAAGCGGTGCTTCTCCGACATGACAATATCGCCATACCCGAGCGTGGCAAAGTTGACCGCTGAATGGTAGATGGCCTCCTGCAAGTGGCTGAATTCCCCAAGGAAGACAAAGAGCAGTGCCCAAATGACAATCTGGCTGACGTTCCCGATTATCAGGATGAACATCATTCCCGCGATAATGGAGAATCCGCTCATGTAGGAAATTTCCGGAGCGTTACTTTCGCGCCGGCTGTAGTAGTTGAAGGCCATTACCGCCAGCAGTCCCTGCAGGAGCAGGCAGATCGCCATGACAGGCAGGCCATACATAAGGTTGATCAACATCGGACAGGTTCCTCTGGATGAAATCGGCGTTCAAGGGAACTAAGATAGCGGCGGCGCAAGAGGTCAAGTGCGATGACGGCCAGCCAGGCATAGACCGTGACGAAAATGAACAATCCCATGCGGACCGCAAAGGCCATGTAGACGTCATTCCCGTTGGCCGCGTCCTGAACAGCCGGGCCCAGCAGGATGAGCATCGTCACGGCTGAATTGATCCAGAATGGCGGGGTGAACCGGGTGGGGACAATGCGGTAGATGCGACTGGCAAGGAATATCCCGAAAAGCAGCATCGTCACGGTAAACATCCAGAGGCTGGTCCACAGGTCGAGCGCGATCCAGAAAAGAATGGCCAGCAAACCTCCCATAAAGGTTGAGCCCAGCAGTTCCCGCCCGGCAGCGCGGGCGTCGGTGATCGAGCCCTGCTGGCCAAGGGAGACCGACTTCATGATCAGTGGGATGTAGAGCGACGGATTCGTCAGCGCGAGAAAGTAGGACGGGAGGACAATCAGGGTGGCCCGCAGGGCAATCCACATCCCGGGAGTATCCTCATCGGGAGTTGGTCTTGCCGCTGCGCCGCCCGGACCTGACGGCTCGGGAAAGAACAGGTAGACCAGATGATGACTGAGGACAGCCATCAGGACCGCCATCACCAAGGCCACGACGATGATCTGGGCCAGGGCGAGACTGGCCAACCCGGCAGCCGTGAGAAGCGTCAACCCGACGGTCAGCAGTGATCCCACAGCGCCCTTGCCCTTGTTGACACTGAGGTGGTTGGCAAGGAACACCCCGCCAGCGACAATCAGGAATCCACTGGCTGGAAAATGATCGAGAAGCGGAACGACAAGCAGCCCCGCGCCGGTTGCCAGGCACAAGAGGATGAGCAGGCCCAACAGGCCCTTCAGCGGAAGTGGAGGGGCTGGCTTCAGTCCCAGCATGAGAGCCAGGATGGGAGCAATGTAGGGCAACGGCAACGACAGCCCGTAGGCCCCACCGAGGGAAAGGGCCATTGCCGAGGCAAGGCGGAAAACCCGCCGGGCGCCGATGGGCATGCCTGTATTCATGAAATCAATACGCGTAGGAGAAGAAGCTCAGGACGCGGATATAGAGCTTACCGAGAAAGTTCAGGACCGGCCGTTTCTTCGGATAGGCGATGACCGTGGCCTGCCCCCCGATCCGGAGCTGCTGCAGGAGTTCCTCATCGGTACGGGGATCAAAGCCGATGACCACGGGAAAGCGCTGGGCCTGGCGCAGCCAGTCGCGGTTATTACTGATCGACGGCAAGGCCCCGGGCGGTGGCGGATTCCCCGCACTGACCCCGAAACCGATGCTGCGGACGCTTCCCTTGAAGACCCTGCCCGGCATGGCATCGAAAAGGATTTCCACCGGCGAGCCTTCCTTCAGATGTCCGAGATTGTTCTCGGTGAATTCGGCATTGATCCAGAGATCATGGATGGAGATAAGGGTCAGTACCGGGCTACCGGTTCCGGCAAACTGGCCGACATCCGCCCGCAGGTCCGTTATCAAGCCGTCGGCTGATGCCGTTACGGTCGTATCGGCCAGATCGAGCTCGGCCTTCTCCACTGCAGAGGATGCGGCATTGAGAAATGCATTGTTCTGGTCGTCGATCCCTCCCTTTTGTTCAATCGTCAGGCGGACGTTTGCCCTGGCTGCATCAACCGCTGCGCGGGACTGCTTCAGGGAGGCATAGGACATCTCGAGGCGGCGCATGGAGATGGTCCCCGGATCATCCTCCCAGAGGCGCTGCTGGCGGTCATAGTCCTTTTCCGCCCGTTCGGCATTGGCCTCGGCGGCCCGGAGATTGGCCCGGGCGGCTTCGACAGCTGCGTTACCGGCATCGACCTGACTGCGGGCCTTGTCCAAATCCGACTGCGCCTTGTCAAGGGCGATTCGATAGGCGGAGGGATCAATCTGGAAAAGCCTTTGCCCCTTTTTCACCTCCTGATTGTTCTCCACCCAGACATCCGTCAGGAGACCTCCCACTTTGGGGGCAACCCCGACGATGTATCCCTGGACACGCGCCTGTGAGGTCGAGGGAGTGTACCGATCCGCGAGCAGGTACCAGGCGAGGCTGAGGAGAATCAGCGCCAGAACCACCAGTCCACCCTTGCGGACCGTGGAACGGGCAGCCGCCTGCTCAGCGGGAGGTTCCACACTGGCAGCTGGTTGCTGTTTCTCGACCGGCTCCTTCTTTTCTATCACTTCCTGTTCCTTCTTACTCATTCGGGGATTCCTCAGTGCTTGCGGGTGAAAGGGTTCCATCCGGCATGGGCTTCCTCAACTGGTCGGCCCAGTCGGTCCGCTCCTCCATGGAGGTCCGGACCGATTCCGGAATCAACTGGTCGACCGGCATGTCCAGCCAGCCTCCTCCAATGGACTTGTAAAGACTGATCACCGCGCTGATGTGGCTGCTGTCATTGAGCAACTCCCGTTCCGCCTGGGCGGCGACCGCGCGCTGGGCGTCGATAACCCGCTGAAAGTCCGCGAGTCCCTCCCGGTAGCGGGAATTGGCCAATTCCAGAGAGCGACGGGCAGCGGCGGTGGAGGCCTTTTGCGGTTCCTTCTGTTCACGGGTCTTGACGACGCTGATGGCGGCATTGTCAATCTCCTGGGCAGCCAGCAGGACGGCATTTTGAAATGAAACGATTGCCTGCTGCAGGCGGGCATCCTCAATGCGGATATTGTTCCGGATGAGTCCCCCATCAAAAATGTTCCACTGGATCGCCGGACCGATGCCCAAGGTAACCGTGCTGGCGCTCCCTGCCATTGAGTTGTCGGACCATCCAAGGCTGCCAAGAAGCGAAACCGACGGATAGAGGTCCGTGCCAGCCAGGCCAACCTTCGCCGTCTGGGCAGCAACCAGCCAAACAGAGGCGCGTACATCCGGCCGGCGCAGGAGGTAATTGAGGGGGACATCCTGCAGGGCCACCGGGTCCATCTCCGGGAGCAGGACGGTCTCCTCGTCGAGTTCGGGGAGTTGGCTGGGTGCCCGTCCGAGAAGGACGCAAAGGGCATTGCGCAACTGGACCTTGCTGATTTCCAGGCCGGGAAGGGTCGAAAGAGTGGACATGTACTGCGTCTTGGCCTGCTGCAGGTCGAGCTCCGACTGCTCCCCACCCTCGAATAGCTTGCGGGTAATTTCAAAACTGCGGGCCTGGATGCTCGCGTTGCTCTCAGCGATGGCAATGCGCAACAACGTTGTCCGATAGGCAAAGTATAGATCCGCAACCTGGGCGGCGAGGAGTACCTGGGCATTCTGCTGGTTGGCAATGGATGCCATGAATGCCGCGTCGGCGGCCTCCACTCCCCGTTGGTACTTTCCCCAGAAATCCAGTTCCCAGCCTGCATTCAAGCCAGCCTGGGCGCTGACAAAATCGGTATCCGGAGCACCCGAACGGAGGGAATTAACATAGGTAATGGCTCCCGTGGCCTGCCGGACTTGTGGACTGCGTGCGGAATCGGCAAGGCCCAGGGAGGCCCGGCTCTCGAGGATCCGCAAGCCAGCCAGCTGCAGGGTCGGACTCTCCCTTCTCGCCAGCTCAATCAGTTCCTCCAAAACGGGATCATTGAACACTCTCCACCAGAATTGGAGATCGATGCTCTCCCCGCCCGCCGGACGGCCAAACTGGCCGTAAAGGTCACCCTCCCATGCTTGCAGGCCCGCAATATCCGGCTCCTGAAAATCCGGCCCAACGACCGTGCATCCGGCAAGGCCCAACACGGCGAGGACAAGGGCAGCGACAATCCGCCTGATTGGTTTGGAGAAGGCCATCAATTACTGGCCAGCCTCGTCCGACTGGAGCTTTGCCGGCTCATCAACATCCACCTCATCAACCCAGGCCATGAAGACAACATAACCGATGGCCAGAACCACCGCCCCAATGAAAAGCCCGATGAAGCCGGAAACAATCATGCCGCCGAGGGCCCCGAGAAGGATCACTGGCATCGGCGCTTCCACGCCGCGGCCAAGCAGCATTGGCTTGAGAATGTTGTCGGCGAGACTGGCGGCGATAAAGTATACCGTCAGGACGGCGTTGAGCACGGGCGAGGCATCGCCAACTGCCCAGAGGTAGGCGATGGCCGGAAGGCCAACCAGCAAGGCCGGTATCTGGACAATCCCGAGGAAAAGCGCAATCAGGGCAAGGATCCCGGCGGCGGGAATGCCGCCGATGATGAAGCCAACCCCGAACAGCAATGCCTGGATAAAGGCCACCCCAAGTACCCCCACCGCAACTGAGCGGATGGTCGCCGTGCACAACTTCTGCAGTTTCAGGCCGCGTTCCATCCCAGCCATTCGCTTGAATATCCGGCCCAGGGCGGCTGACCCGGATGCCCCATAGGCCATCATGACAGCGGCAATGATGAAGGAAACCAGCATTTGCAGGACCGCACCAAGGGCACTGGCGGCTGCTGAAAAGAGCCACTTCGAAAGGTCGCGAATCTGCGTATTGTAGTCCTGAAGAAACTCAGACATGCTCTCCGCTGCAGCCGACCAGACAGCATAGACCTTTTCCCCGATGAGCGGCCACTGCTCGACTTCCGGCTCCGGCGGCTCAACCTCGATGGTATTGTTCTCGAATGCAGCCTGGAGAGCTCCCGCCTGCCCGATGAAGGCCGTCGAAAGGAAAAAAAGCGGAGCACCAACACCAAGAACAGCGACGATGGCCATCAGGGTTGAAGTACGGCCTTGCCGGTTACCGAGACGGGCGGCGATCTTCTGGTGTACCGGGTAGAGCGCGACTGCGAGTATCAGGGCCCAGAGCATGATGCCGCTGAAAGGAGAAAAGACCCTCACGCAGTAGAAGGCCATGAGGAAGATAATCGTAAAGATGATCAGTGCGTCGACGACGGCCCGGGAAAGCAGGCGCGGAGTCATGGATTTTTCCGAATTCATAGTATACCTGGATTGAGTAGTGAGAAGGAGGATCGACCGACAGCAGCCGGACATTGTCAAGGTAAACATACTGCCGCGGTGTTTCTGCCAAATCCTTGGGAATTGGGGACGGAAATGGGTTGAGATGCTGGAAGACAGTCCTAACATCCATTCTCATGAATAAGAAGGACTGGGTGGAAGGCCTGCTGTTTGCCGGGTTCCGGCTGATGGCGGCAGGATGTGTCCTGCTGGGCGGCTTGAGTGCCGTTTTTCAGCTCATCGGGGCATGGTACCGGTTTGATCCGAATTACCTCGGTGCCTTCATAGCGGGGACCCTGCTGCGGCCGCTGGTGCTGGTCGCTGCCGGCATTGTCCTCCATCTCATCTCCGGCAAGCTGGCCCACCGAATGGCCGCCCGTTTCAACCGTTCCTGAGTATGAACAGGGTCCGACTGGTCAGCATCTGGCTGGTGGTGCTTGTCGGCACGGCCTATGCCCTGACCGGCGACATTCTGGAACAACCCGCTATTCCGGCCAACTTCCGGGAACAGGCGGAGGAGGCTCTTCAGGATCGCTTCTTCCTTCTGGGAACATGGGAATCCGTGCCCAGAACTCCGGACGGTGGGCTCAACTGGGAACACCGAGGGGAGCGAGGGGACAAGGAACGGGCATGGATGCTCAACCGGCATGAATTCATTCTCTATCTGGCCCTGGCCTGGCAGGAATCAGGCGATGAACGCTACCGTGACAAGGGGAATGCACTGCTCACCGACTGGATCCAAGCCAACCCCTACCCCAACCGCCTCACCTTCTCCCCGTCATGGCGGGCCCTTGAGGTGGCCCGGCGAATCAACAACGCCTGGCTCCATGTGGCGGCAATACCCGGGTTCCTCGATCCGGAAACGCACTCGCTGATGCTCTCATCGTTGCCTGACCATGCCGACAGCCTCATGGAGCATGCTTCCTTCTGGGGCGGCAATCACCTGATCACCGAAAAGCTGGCCCTCCTCACCCTTGCCGTGACCTTTCCGGATCTAGAAGACGCCGGCCAATGGCAGGAACATGCCATCGAGGTCCTGACGGAGCAGTTCATGGAGCAGACCTATCCGGATGGCAGCTACAAGGAACTGAGTAATCATTACCAGCGCGTTGTTCTCTTCAACGCACGACAGTTCCTAAAGCTGCTCGCGGAGGTTGATCCAGAATTCCGCCAGCGGGAGGTGTACCATCGCATCGAAAAGATGTGGGACTTTTTTGCCGGGGTCACCAAACCGGATGGTTATGGCCCCTTGAGCAACGCCTCTGACCGGGAGTTGAATGCCCTCCACCTTGAGGAGGTGTGGAACTTCCACGATCGGCCGGACTGGCTGGCCATTGCCACCCAAGGGGCCCGTGGGACCATCCCTGAGGGCTCCCCGTCACGCCACTTTCCCTGGGCCGGCCAGGTCATCCTGCGCAGCAACTGGGGACCGCGTGCAGACTGGATCTACTTCGATGCCGGTCCCTATGGAACGGCTCACCAGCACATCGACCGCTTCCATGTCAGTGCGTCCATCAAGGGTCGGCAGGTGCTGACCGACGGCGGCCGCTACACCTACCAGCCAGGGATGTGGCGGGACTATTTCAAGGGCCCGGCTTCCCATAATCTCATCCTCCTCGATGGCGAACCAGCCAGACAGGAGACGCGGGAAGTCCCGGAGCCGCTGCCGGTCACTTTTCAGGAAACGGACATAGCTTCTTTCACAGGAGCCCGCACTCAATTTTCTGATGAGGGGGCCTTCCCCAACTTGCAGGCACCGGCCACCTGGACCCGTTCCATTCTTTATGACCAGCGAGGGTTCGCCCTGATCTTGGATCACCTGGTGACCTTCCGCAAACATCAGCTCACCGCCAACTGGCATTTCCATCCGGAAATTACCAATACAGAAGCTCCTCGCTACCTGCGACTGGTCCATCCGGTGGAAGGGCTTGAGTCAGTGCAGCAAAGAGGCAGCGAGTCTCCTCCGCTGGGCAGTTTTCACAGTACCGACTACAACAGCAGGGAACCAGCCGTCCTGCTCCGTTTCAGCGGCAAAGTGGATCGCCCCTCCACCTTGGTCTGGTGCCTGCAGGATCCTGAGTCACCCGTAGTGACTATTCAACTACCAGATGAGACAGAGGGTCCGGTCGTCAGGCTGGAGATCCTGCTCGACAGACAACCGGCAGCTGAGGCTGTCATCCGGCTATATCCGGAACCGGAACTGTTGGAATACACGGCATTCTGAATTACCCGGAAGGTTAAAGTTCTTATTGACCCCGGAGGCGCGCTCATCCATGCCCTAATCCTTTTACCGGAATAATCATGCAGGCAGGAATCGTCGGACTACCCAACGTGGGCAAAAGCACCCTCTTCAACGCGGTCACCCGCACCCGCAAGGCGGAGGCGGCCAACTACCCGTTTTGCACCATCGAACCGAATGTCGGTATCGTCCAGGTGCCGGACAGTCGTCTGGAGCCACTGGCCAAAATCGCCAAGACGGAGACGATCATCCCGGCGGCGATTGAGTTTGTCGACATTGCTGGCCTGGTTGCAGGCGCCTCCGAGGGCGAAGGCCTGGGGAACAAGTTTCTGGCCAACATCCGCGAGGTCGATGCCATCATCCAGGTTGTCCGCTGCTTCGAGGACGAGGACATCATCCACAACATGGGCAGCGTCGACCCGGTGCGGGACATCGAGGTCATCACCACCGAGCTGGTGCTGGCGGACCTGCAGTCCGTGGATAATCAAATTGAGCGCCAGTCCCGCAAGGCCAAGGGGCAGGACAAGGAAGCTGCGGCTAATGTTGTCCTGCTGGAAAAGGTCCGCGTTCACCTCAATGAAGGCAAGCCGGTCAACACCATGGAAGTGGCTGAGGAGGAGCGCCCACGGCTGAAGCAGTTTTTTCTCCTCACTACCAAACCAGTCATTTTCGCCTGCAACGTGCGGGAAGACGATTTAGCGGACCCGTCAGCCAATCCGTTCGTCAAGGCGGTGGAGGACTATGTCAAGGTGCACCACGACGCCGCCTCCTGCGTCATCTGTTCCAAGCTGGAAGAGGAACTGAGCGAGATGTCCCAGGAGGAAGCGGACGAATTCTTGAAGGAGATGGGGGTCGAGGACTCCGGGGTGAGCCAGCTCATCCACGCCACCTACGACCTCCTCGGCCTGGCCAGTTTCCTCACCGCGGGGGAGAAGGAAGTCCGCGCCTGGACCTTCCACAAGGGCATGAAGGCACCGGAGTGCGCCGGGGTCATCCATACCGATTTCCAGGACGGCTTTATCAAGGCGGAAGTAGTCGCCTATGACGACCTTCTGGCCGCCGGCTCCAAGGCCCACGCCCGTGAGGCCGGCAAGCTCCGCATCGAGGGCAAGGAATACGTCTTCAAGGACGGGGACGTCGTCGAATTCCGCTTCAACAAGACCAGCTAAAGATTCAATTTCCGGTGCACGGCATCGGTGAATTCCATGTAGCGGACACCATCGGCAAAGTTGGTCAGGCGCACGGGCGTACCATTGCGGATGCTGTCGATGAAGTCTTCTTCCACCCGCCAGCCGCGACGCTCCTCATCGGGAATCTCAACGGGCTGGCAATTGTCCCCATTTCGGCAGAAAAGGACCTCGTTAGCCTCGATCTCCACCCGGATTGTCCCATTGGAACCCACCAGTTTGACAGCATTGGTCCCCGGTCCCGGTTCGATCCCGGAAAAATGGTAGTTGAGGGATGCCCCGCCACTGAAGCGGCCATAGATATGGAGGCTGTCCGGTAAATCGACGTCCACCGTCTCCCCGCTTTCCCAATGCTTCCGTTGGCGGGTGAAGATTTCCCCGGCGACGCGCTCGACTTCACAGTCCTCGGTTATCCAACGCTGCACCGCCTCGTGGTAAATCCCGAGGGTCAGCATGTTGATGCCGCTGTATCGGGGGTCCTGCCGCCACGTCAGCGGCGCCTCCGGGTCGACAAAGGCGGATGTGCAATGGTCGATAAAGACCTCCCGCAATTCCCCGACCTCGCCTGAATCCACCAGCCGCCGGACGGCCGCATCCAGATCGAGGGTAAACGGGGATGGCACGATCTGGGCCACCAGATGCGGGTTTGCCTCCGATGCTTCGAGCATGCAACGGGCCTCCTCTAGTGAGCTGGCCATGCGGGCCTCCGTCAGGACGTGCTTGCCGGCGTCGAGCGCGGCAAGGGTCATTTCCGCATGCATGTAGGGCCACGTCCCAATGCAGACCGCATCCACAGCGGGATCCGCGATCACGGCCCGCCAGTCAGGAGCAACGCGACCGACGCCAAAAGCGTCCGCCACGGCCCAGGAACTGGCCTCGCTGCGGTTGGCCACTGAAACCAGCTCCACGCCGTCAATCGCCGCAAAGCCCGGCAAGTGCCGCAGGCGGGTGTTGGCGCCTGCCCCGATGAATCCGATGCCAATCCGTTTCTGCATCCGGACAGCATCCCCCTTATAGGGGTGGATGACAAGTGTGAGTTGTTCCCATGATTGATTTGACAAGCGACCCCGCAGGACCACCTTAAATCACCTTCCCATGATTGAGGACCTGGAATCCATTATCGTCACCGAGCAGGAAATTCGCGAACGCGTTGAGGTGCTGGGGAACGAAATCTCCGAGGCTTATGCCGATGTCGATGAGCTGACCATCATCGCCGTCATCAATGGGGCTGTCCTGTTCACGGCCGACCTTATCCGGCATATCAGCATCCCCATCCGGATAGACTGCATGCGCGTCTCCAGTTACCGCAATGACACCAGTCCGGTCCAGGAACCCGAGATCATCGACATGCTGCGCCTCGATCTCGAGGACGCCCATGTCCTTATCATCGACGATATCCTCGATACCGGCCACACCTGCGCCCGGGTCATCAAGGAAATCAAGAAACTCAAGCCGGCCTCCGTCCGCTTCGGGGCTCTCCTCGAAAAGGAAGGCCGTCGTGAGACCAAGGTGGGGGCCGACTTCGTCGGATTCCAGATCCCGGATGAATTTGTTGTCGGGTATGGGCTCGATTTCGCCGAGCAATACCGCCAGCTCCCCTGCATCGGCGTCCTCAAGCCGGAATTGCAGAACCCGCCGACCTATATCTGAGGCCGCCGGGCTTGATTCAGTAATGATATCTCAGTTGGGCGATAAAGATTGAGTCCGTTTCAACCTTGTAGACCAGCCGATGCTCGGCATTGATCCGCCGGGACCAGTATCCCGATGGCCCATGCCTCAATGGTTCCGGCTTCCCGATCCCCTGATAGGGGTCACGCTCAATGGCTTTCAGGAGCTTGTTGACTTTGACGAGCGTTTTCCGGTCATTTCGTTGCCAGTAAAGATAATCTTCCCACGCATTGTCGGAGAATATCTTCTTCATTCTTCAACCAATTCCCTTTCCTGTCCCTTGCCGCGTTCCAGCTGCTCGATCGATTCCAGCAGGCGCTTCGCGTTTTTTGGACTTCTCAGCAAGTAGGTGGTCTCTTCCATTGCTTCATAGTCCTCCAGGGATATCATCACCACTGCCTTCGTCCCCTTCTTGGTGATAATCACAGGGGCATGATCTTCGCAAACTTGGGTGATCGTTCCGGCCAGGTTTTCCCGCGCCTGGGAATAGGTTATGGATTTCATGTTGTACAACATCTTGTACATTAAGAATGGGGTCAATTGGTTTTCTTCAAACAGCACTTTATGGTACCAGGGACTCCAAGGTCTCGGAAATCGTCATTCCGCGCTTCCTGGCATGACGCTTAAGCCGCTCATGTATCTCTGGTTTCATCCGAAACTGGTAGGACTTGCGCCCGGACGGCTTGCGTCCGCTGCCCTCCCGTCGGCCCCCATGGGTAGTCGTCTTGCTCCAGTCGATGAAGGCATCGATCTCATCCGATCCTTCATCAAAGAGCTTCTCGAACGCTTGCCATGAAATTGTCCGCTTCCCGTCAAGGCTAGTGATGCTGTTGCCAGAGGTGGATTTCCGCCGCTCGGCTGCGACGTATTGAGATGATGCGGATTTTTTCATGTCGATAGGTTATGATTGCGCTCCAGAATTTTCCTCGAATTTGACCCACGGTGAGATACCTCTGTTCTTCAGGAAATTCGAGATGGGTCTCTGTTGTTCGCCCTTCCCACAAGCTCCGGGCTTCTTCAAAGTCAATCCCGTGCTTTTCCCGATTTCGCAGGCTCTTTTCCGGATCATATTCAAACGAATAGTTCAATTATCAAGAGAGTTCAAGTTGAAATATTGTGTGCCTCTTTCAAGTTGCCTGTAAACGTGCCGCACCTCTGACTCACCTCAACCCAGCCTGAGCATCCCCGCCGGAAACGGAAGTCAACTATCCACCCATATTCAGGCAGTCCGGGTCCCTTTCTTTTTTCTTGCCATCCCCCGCTGGCGGAATTGCCTTTTCCCTTTCCTTTTGGCGGACGGTTAGCTCAGTTGGTAGAGCAGGAGACTTTTAATCTCTTGGTCCGGGGTTCGAGTCCCCGACCGTCTACCAATCGACGCGCTACGCTTGCTCATGGCAGGCCAATTGTTCGGGGTTCGACCCAACGGATTTACTCGTAAAAGATTAATTCAACCTTGACTATTCGTTATTCGCGAATAACGAATTATGGTATGGCATTAAAATCACAAGATCTGGTTGTGGCCCTGAAGTTGTGCCTTGGCGGGTCGGCATTGCCATATGCGGACCTGTCAAGGCAACTGTTGATAAGCGCTTCAGAGGTGCATGCGGCAGTAAAGCGCTTGGAGGAAGGGGGACTGATTCGGCCCGGCAGCAAGGAGGTCCTGAAACAGCCGCTTCTAAACTTAATCCAATACGGGATAGCGGCTGTATTCCCGGCCAAGCCGGGAGAGCCGACAAGAGGCATCCCCACGGCGTGGGCTTCGCCCGCTCTTTCAGGAAGCTTCCAGTCATCTGAAAAGGAGCAACCCGTCTGGCCGGATCCGGAGGGATCGGTGCGTGGGAATGCGGTCGTGCCCCTTCATCCATCCGTGCCAAAGGTGGCCAAGGCAGATTCTCAATTGTATGCGCTTCTGGCGATGTTGGATGCTGTTCGCATAGGCCGTGCGAGGGAGCGGAATCTTGCCAATGAGCTGCTAAAAAAGGAGTTGCTGCAAAATGGTTGAAATTCCGCGGGCCAGCCTGAAGGCAATAGCCAGGCAATTGAATGAACTTGGCGCGTCCTGGGCATTCACTGGTGGCGCAATCATCGGATTACTCATGGACAAACCTGCACTGGGCTCCACCCGACCAACCGATGATGTGGATGTCATTATTGAAATTCTTGCGCAAAAGGATTACGCGAAGATTGAAGCCCGCCTGCGTGAATTGGGGTTCCAGAATGACGACCGTGAAGGCGCACCGATGTGCCGCTGGCTTTTCCGAGACCACCTGACTGTGGACATCATGCCGACTGCCGGAAGTTTTCTGGGACTCTCAACCAAGCTATTCAGAGAAGCGCTGGAGAGTTCAATGACACACCATCTGGATGATGTGGAAATAAAGGTTGTGTCGCCTCCCTGCTTTCTGGCAATGAAACATGAGGCTTTTCGCGATCGCGGCGAGGGCGAGTATTTTGCGAGCCATGACCTGGAAGACTTCATCACGATATTGGACGGGCGGGAAGCGATCGTGGAGGAGGTCCAAGCCGCCCAACCAACGGTCTCCGCATACCTTCAATCAGCGGCAAGGAACCTGTTGGAATCAGAAACATTTCTCGAGGCATTGCCTGGACACCTTACTCCCGACTCGGCAAGTCAACGGCGGCTCCCACTTATCCTGAAAAAGCTCAAATACCTCGCAGCTGAAAAGGTATAGATTGAGTCCTGTTTATTGAGACTCATTTAGAGAAATTAATCTCCTGCAAGTCCCGCGAAACGAAGTGAAGCGGGATTGGCCCGGGGTTCGCCGTGACCGGCGTAGCGCACAGTGCGAAGACGGGAATCCCCGACCGTCTACCATATGAGGCTATAGCTCCCCTACCAGGCGTAACTTTCCGGAGCAGTTCCCTTTGGCGTAGGAAAGATGCTCTCTACCTCGGCCAGTTGCTCGGGAGTGAGCTGAACATCCAATGCGGCGATGGCATCATTCATCTGCTGCATCGTGCGCGGTCCGGATATCATGGCGGTGACATGCGGATTATGAAGCACCCAGGACTGCCCGACAATTGCCGGATCGAGTCCGATCTTTGCACAGAAATCCTCATACTGCCGCATGCTGTCGATGAATCCCTTGCTATGGTTTTTCATCCAGTCGAGGGAACGCCGTCCCTCCTTGGCCTTGGCCAGTTTCCCTGCCAGCATTACCCCTGAAAGGGGGCCGTAGGGAGTGAAGGCAAGACCGTAATCCTCGCATGCCGGGATGACTTCGAGCTCCGCGAACCGGCTGGTCAGGTTGTAACTGTGCTGCTCGGAGACCAGCCCAAGGAAGCCCCTCGCCTTTTGCCGCTCCATCGCCTGCGCGATGCTCCAGCCAGGAAAATTGGAGGATCCCGCATAAAGGATCTTCCCCTCGCGAACCAGCTGCTCCATCGCCTGCATCCACTCCTCTGGCTGTACCAGACGGTCGATATGGTGCATGATGTAGAGGTCTATGTAATCCGTTTTGAGGCGCTTCAAACTGGCCTCGCAGGAGCGGCAGATATTCAAGGCGTTGACACCTCCAAAACCGATCTGGTCGCCCATGTCACCATTGCACTTGGTGGCAAGGACCAGCTTGCTCCGCTTGCCACTCGCCTGAAACCAGTTCCCGACAATCTCCTCGGTCGCTCCGGCACCCAGATGTGCGCCATAGACGTTTGCCGTGTCGAAATGATTGATCCCCTTGTCGAGCGCAGCATCCATGATGCTGAATGAGTCCAGCTCCGATGTGTAGGGACCGAAATTCATCGTTCCCAGAATGACTTTACTCGATTGAGAACCTGCCCGGCCGAACTTTACGTATTCCATATGGGTTGCCTTGAATTAGGGGAGGAAGAAGTTTCATTGATCGCCAAGGATTGAGCAAGCCCTTCTTTGCCGGTTAGAATCCGCCTCGGACTGTTGTCTCCAAGGGAATATAATTAGTTTTGCGGTGTGAATCACAAAATCGGTCAAGATTCAACATACAACTGTCAATAATTGACATTAGCAAAGTCGAACCCTGCTTGTATACTCAATGAATCATTGATTAATTCAACCAGCATGAAATCCTACCCCACCCCCGTACTTCTCCCGATCGTTACGCTCATTTTACTAACCTGCAGTCTGGTTCCAAAGTCGCCAGCGGCAGAGTTGTCCGGAAGCAGACCGAATATCATCCTTGTGATGACAGACGACCAGGGCTACGGCGACCTGAGTTGCCATGGGCATCCATTCTTGAATACCTATAATTTGGATAAGCTCCACAAGCAAAGCACCCGCTTTACTGACTTTCATGCGAGTCCGACCTGTGCACCCACCCGCGCTGCCCTGATGACGGGTCGTGCACCATTTAAAAACGGCATCACCCATACAATCCTTGAGCGGGAAAGGATGACCTTGAGCACAACAACCATTGCTGAAGTATTGCGAGATTCCGGTTATACCACGGGTATATTTGGCAAATGGCATCTTGGGGATGATGATCCCTATCAGCCGGAAAACCGGGGATTCGATGAAGTGTTCATCCACGGAGCAGGTGGGATCGGCCAGAATTATCCTGGAACCCAGGGAGCCGTTCCTGGCACCGGTTATTTCAATCCGATCATCAAGCACAATGGGGTGTTTGAACAGACAAGTGGATTTTGTACGGATGTTTTCTTTAGGCAGGCACTCGGATGGATCAAGGAAGCCTCGAGTTCCACAAAACCATTTTTCGCCTACATACCGACGAATGCTCCTCATGGGCCATTCATAGCTCCGGAAGAATACAAGGTCTTGTATCGGGATTATACCGGCGGAGATGAGCAGCATGCCGCCTTTTTTGGCATGATCCACAACATTGACGACAACATGGGCTTGCTCATGCGGAAACTGGCGGAATGGGACCTGGAGGACAATACGCTCCTTATTTTCATGACCGACAATGGAACAGCAAGGGGTGGCAAGTATTTCAATGCGGGAATGAAAGGGAACAAGGGGTCCGTCAACGAGGGGGGTTCCCGTGTACCCCTGTTCATGAACTGGAAGGGAAAAATCAAACCGGGAACAGATTTGGAGTGGATGACGCGCCACTATGACCTGTTTCCGACATTGGCAGAACTGGCGGGAGCCATTTTGCCGGAGGGCCAGGAAATCGACGGCCGGAGTTTGTTGCCGCTACTCCAATATCCCAAGGATTCATGGAAGGATCCTTGGATGGACCGCTTTACTTTTTTCCACCTGGGACGCTGGAGTAAAGAAGGTGCAGATGGCCGCTGGGGAGAAGGCAATACCGATCCGGATAAAGCTAAATATAAAAGCTTTGCAGTGCGCAGCGAAAGATGGCGACTTGTCGGGAAGGGTACACTCTACGATATCATCAAGGATCCTGGTGAAAAAAACAATGTCATCAGTCAACATCCCGAAGTAGCGCGAACCATGCTGGAGGCATATGATGAGTGGTGGGATGAAGTACGACCGTTGATGATCAACGAGAATGCCCCGCTGGACACGGGAAAGCCTCTCATTGAGCAATTTAAAAGGCAGAACAGTACTACCGGAATCCCAGACTGGGTGCCCCCCGATCTGTAAGAATTGGGAACAAATGAAATCAATTGTCACGAAATATTCACTACTTCTCCTATTTATTGGCCTCACGGTTCTGTCTGCAAAGCAACAGAACGTCCTCATTATCATGGTGGATGACCTTGGCTATGCCGACCTGTCCTGCTATGGCTCAAAGGACATGCGCACGCCTGCACTCGACAAGCTGGTCTCCGAGGGCATGCGATTCAACGAATTCTATTCAAACAGCTGCGTCTGCTCCCCTACCCGGGCGGCCCTCCTGACCGGCCGTTACCCGGAACTGGTTGGCATGCCGGGGGTCAATCGTTTGCATAATGATGACAGCTGGGGATTCCTCACGAAGGATACCATTATGCTTCCCGAACTTTTTCAAAAGGCAGGATACACAACCAGCTTGATCGGGAAATGGCATCTGGGAATTGTTGAAGGAAACCGTCCCAACCAACGTGGCTTCGGCGAATTCAAGGGATTCCTTCTGGGAATGATGGACGATTTCTGGGAGCACTCCCGACAGGGAATGCATCAAATGCGGCGGAACGAGACACCAATCTATCCCAAGGGCCATGCCACGGATCTCATTACCGAGTGGTCCATCGAGGCCTTACAACGCGATGCAGCCAGTGAAAAACCCTTCTTCCAGTTTCTCGCCTACAACGCACCGCACTTTCCGGTACAGCCTCCAATCGAATGGCTTTATCGCGTCAAGAAACGCGAGCCGGGCATTGAGGAAACAAGGGCCCGGATGGTGGCCTTTGTGGAGCACCTTGACTATGGGATTGGCCAGGTTCTGGACGCCTTGGATGATCTGAATTTGCGTGATGAGACGATCGTTGTGTTCACCTCGGATAATGGTGGATTGCTCAGCGTGGGGTCCAATAACGGATCCCTCCGCGAAGGCAAAACGCACGTCTATGAAGGTGGCATCAAGGTCCCGACCTGCATCAGATGGCCCGGACGAATCAAAGCCGGCCAGAGCACGGAGTTTTCCGCGCTGACTATGGACATTATTCCTACCCTTGCAGAGTTGTGCGACATTCCTGTGGAGCACGAGATCGAAGGCCGTTCATTTTCAAAACTCCTTTTAACCGGTGAACAGGAAGCATTCCAGCGCCCTGTATTTCACATGTGGCTACAGAAGTATAAAACGAAGGAATCCATCCGTGCCGGAGATTGGAAGCTGTTGAACGATCAATGGCATCCACTCGGGGAGCGTGATGGAGTGACTTACGAGTTATACAACATTGCATGTGATCCCGGTGAACAAAAAAACCTCGCGGATTCATTGCCGGAAAGAACTGAAGAAATGGCCAGCAGCCTGGAAGCCCACATGCAGAACACACAAAAGATCGAGTGGCGAAGGCCTGAAGAATAGAGTCAGTTATCCAATTCCTAATTAAACCTAAAATTGTCTGGGCGAGACATTTTAAAATGCTCTTCTGAGACCAATTATCGACATAACCAAGTCGTAAATCGACATTCCTGCTGATCGAATTGCTTGTTATTATGTGGGCCTAATCTACCCCGATTCCAATGAACATACCCTTTGCAAGGCTACTCCTGATATTGGCCCTGGCTGGCATCACCTTGTTGAATGCTGCCAAGCAGCCCGAGCGTCCCAATTTAATCCTGATCCTGACGGACGACCAAAGGCAGGATACACTGGGATGCACCGGAAATGAGATTGTCAAAACTCCCTATATAGACCGGTTGGCTTCCGAGGGGACCCTCTTCACACAAGCAACGGTCACCAGCGCCATCTGCACACCGAGCCGGGCCAGTTTCTTCTCTGGGATGCATGAGCGTAACCACGGCATAAATTTCAATTCGGGTACATCCATGTCATCCGCTGCCTGGGAGCAGTGCTATCCCATGTTATTGAAGCACGCGGGTTACTTTACCGGATATATCGGGAAGAACCACGTTCCGGTGGGCGGCAGCGGTCACTCAAGTGGTGTCATGGAAGCCACCTTCGACTACTGGTACGCCGGTCATGGGCACTTGGGCTTTTATCCCAAGGAGCGTGGCGAGGCGAATTTCTTCATCAAGGGGATGGATGAGACCATGTTCAGCAACGCCCGGGAAGACACCCAGACCGAGATATTGGAGGAAGGCATGGTTAACTTCCTGACTCCCAATGAGGATTTCTATGATAAGGCTGCCCGTTTCTTGCGGACCCGTCCGGATGACCGCCCATTCTGCCTGAGCATTTCCTTCAACCTGCCCCATGATGCAGGGACCCAGTCCATGCAGATGCGGGACAGTGACCGGGAGCTGTATAAATCCGCCTACCGGGACAAGTACCGGGAGATCCTTGCCGGTTTGCCGGAAACCTATGTAGCCAAGGAGGACATTGAAGATCCTAAGCTTCCCGGGGATGTCCTCCTTGCGGAGCTGCGACAGCACGGGTACGACTACGTTGATGAACCGGAAACCCTTGTTGAGCGCATCACCCGGCGCTACCAGGCTATAGAGGGCATTGACCGGCTGGTCGGCACGCTGCGGGACCAACTCGAAAAGGAGGGACTGGCGGAAAACACGATCATCATTTTTTCCTCCGACCACGGCATCTTCCGGGGTGAGTTCGGGCTGGGCGGAAAATCGATGAACTATGATCCCTGCCTGCGCGTCCCGATGATTGTCTATGATCCTGCGTCCCCTGCGAGGGGCCAGGTCCGCGATGAAGCCGTTCAATCCATCGACGTGACCGCGACCCTGCTGGACTATGCCGGTCTGGAGGTTCCCGAGCACATGACCGGCAAGTCGATGAAGCCAATGGTCAATGGTATCGATACAAGCTGGCGCACTTATGCCTTTTCGGAGGCACTCTGGTGTACCGCTTTCGGGATGCCGCGTGTGGAAAGCGTTCGGGGGGACGGATGGAAATACATCCGCTACTTTAAAGTCGACCGGAGCCTGTTTGATCCGGAAGCCAAGGGTATCGAGCTTTACCAGGTCAGCAATGAGCAGGCGACCGCCTATCAGAATTGGCTGACGGCCAGCATCGATGGTCAGCCTCCGGATTATGAAGAGCTGTTTTATCTCAGAACGGATCCGGACGAAAGGACCAACCTGGCGGCAAATCCGGAATACAGGCTAAAGCTGGAGGAACTGAGAGCAGTGTGTCAGCAAATGGTCACCGAAGCGCGCGGAGAACCATTTCCGGTTGTCGACCTTACATCATTCAACCAATGAAATGGGCAACCATTCTCGCTGTTCTTTGCTGCAACGTCGTTGCTTCAATAGCAATTGCTAAGGACTATTACGTATCCCCGGCTGGCAGCAACAAGAACCCCGGGACACTGCGCAAGCCGTTTGCGTCCATTAATTTTGCCGTCAAGAAGCTCAAACCGGGGGATACCCTGTACATCCGTCAGGGAGTCTACCAGGAAACCGTAACGCTGACGGCATCCGGCACACCGGACAAGCCGATCACCATTCAAGCCTATGGTTTGGAATATGTTGAACTGAGCGGCGTGCAAAGCCTGGAAAGACAGTGGCAGCTCCACGACAAGGACAAGGGGATTTACGTCGCGAAATTGAATCCAAAGAGCCTGGCCGCGGAAATCGTCGGTAACAACTTCCAGCTATTCGTGGACAAGGAATCCCTGCTGGATGCCAGGTGGCCGAATTGTGATTTTGACGAACTGCTATCAAGAAAAGGCTGGCAAGCCGTTGGTAAGAATTCCAGCTATGGCCGCATCGATGCCCCATTTCTGAAAGACAGCAATTTGAATATTGAGGGTGCCGACATCTACCTGAACATGATTCACCAGTTCTTCACATGGGGCCGGAAAGTCACCCGTTTCGACCCGAATAAAGGCATCATCGAGTACCCTGCCAATTTCAATCTGGGTTCGATGTTTTTCCAAGGTTGGTGGGCAACAAACGGATGGAAGGATGATTACTTTTACCTGCAGGGGAAGTACGACTTCCTGGATCATCCCGGTGAGTTTTATTACGATACTGAAAAGGGAAAACTCTATGCAATACCCCCAGCCGGAAAAACCCTTGATGGCTCACTTATAGAAATCAAGAAGCGGCTTTTCGGCCTGAAGGGCAAAGGCATCAGGCATGTGACCTTGAAGGGGATTCACTTCTTTGGAGCAGCCATCCAGTTGCGCGAAAGTGAAAACCTTACCCTCGACGGGTTAACGTTCCGGTTTCCTGTCAATACCAAGGAGCTCCAGGAATCGACGTTCAAGGAAAACGGTGTGCCAAACAAATACTGGAGGATTACCAACACTGTAAGCGGCCAGCATAACACGCTCAGGAATATCTATGCCGCCTACGCATCAGGCAGCCTGCTCAATATCAGTGGGAGTCACAACCTGATCGAGAACTCGATTCTTCATGATGCCTGCCATTCCGGCTCGCTTTACTATAAGTGCCTATCCTTTGGAGGTAACAACGCGGGCACCATTAAACGCTGCACAATCTTCAATGCGGGCAACGTGGGCATTCATTTCGGCGGACCGGGTGCCCTGGTAGAGCTTAATCACGTATTTAACACCGGCATGGTCAGCCACGATGTCTCGGCAATCTACACCTCCGGGGACCGTGCCAGGAACTGCAGGATCACCCGCAACTGGGTACACGATAACCCGGCACACACTGGAGGAATCGGTATCCGCGGGGACGACCTTACCCGTGAGCTGACCATTGACCACAATGTCGTGTGGAATATCGCCCAGAAAGGCATTGTAGCCAAAGGTGACACCAATTCAGTTTTTAATAACACGGTCTTTGCCGTCAGGAAGTTGGGCATGCTCCTACCCGACCGGGCAGAGCCCCGGAAGGACTGGCAGATCCGGGAAGGCAAAACCTTCCTGGATATTCAGAATTCCAATACCCTTTACTTCAATAACATGGTCGAGCATGAGACTTCCGACAAAACGAATCCTTCCGAACCCGTCGCTGTGGGGCAACAAGGTGGCAATTACCGGATCATCGACACCCCGCCCCTGAACGATATTGCACGCTATGATTTCCGGCCGCTGGAATCCTATAAGAGCGAGCTTTCCGGGCAACCTCTTCCCGATAAAGCGGTCATCCCGGTGAATCTTGATCCGGACTCAGAACATCCCTACGTGGGTGCCTATGGATTTAATGGATCCGACTGGAAACCGGGTGCCATCAACGGCATGCAGTACCTTGTTGATAACAAGGAAGACAGGACAATTCTCCGGTTCAAATACACCCTGCCCCTTATTGAAGATGATGCCCTGACCATCCTAATTAACGGTCAGGAAGTTAAAAGCGGGATGATCCCGAAGCAGAAGTCTTTCAAGTCAATGGCCTTCTTTATCGACGGCAAATTCCTGCAAAAGGGCGACAATATCGTTGAATTTATATCCTCAAGTTTCGGAACAATCACAGACAACTTCAACAGCCTCAAGAAAAGGCTAGTCCATTCAACCAACTTTCCCGAATCTGGATTATTCAAGAGCGCAAAACCAGTAGAATTAATATATTAAACATTAAACCATGAAAAGTGATAACCTCCTCCCCTTAGCCCTGATCCTTGTCACTGGAATCCTTGTTAGCGGTTGCAGTGAAAAAGCTCCCATACCTGCTTACCTGGCCGACTACGGGCAACAGTTTTTGGAAAATCCCCGTGCTGCGAATCTGGAATGGTTCAAGAATGCCGAATACGGCCTTTTTATCCATTATGGCCTCTACGCCCTGATGGAGGAAGGGGAATGGGTGCAGCTGACCCATAAGCCCGAGCCAGTACCGGTCGCTGAATATGCGAAATTGGCGGATGTGTTTACAGCGGACAAATTTGATGCGGAATTCATCACCGACTTCGTCCTCGAAGCGGGGATGAAGTACATAACCATTACTGCCAAGCATCACGATGGTTACAGTTTGTTTAAAACGGCATTGTCTGATTTCCAGTCGATGAACTCCCCCTGCGGGCGCGACCTGATCGGGGAACTCTACGCAGAATGCGAGCGAAAGGGCATCGCCTTGTTCCTTTACTACAGTTATGGCGCCGACTGGAAACACCCTTACTTCATGTCCCGCGAGGTTGGCTGGAAGCATGCACGACCGGCTTATAGTGAACCACAACCCGAGTACCTTTTTGAAAAAGATGAGGATTTCCAGAAATACATTGAGTTTGCGGATGGCCAGGTAAAGGAACTACTTACCCAATATCCAAATATCGCAGGGATCTGGTTTGATCCGATCATGGGATACTATGCTCGCCCAGATTTGTTCGATATGGATAAAACCTATGCCATGATTCGCGAAATGAGTCCGCATGCGCTCATCTCATTCAAACAGGGGGCAACCGGAACCGAGGACTTCATCGCACCCGAGCGCCACATGGTGAACATGGTTGAGCGTGTGACAAACGAACTTGGCGCAGAATCAGCCGCTGTAGCCAAGGCCGCCTGGGACAAGAACCAGGGTAAGCCAAGGGAAATCTGCGACACCATGCAACCGCGCGCATGGGGCTACAATAAATCCAAGGACGGGCAGCACCTGAGCGCCGAACAGGTCGTGGAAAAGTTGGATGCCGCCAGGGAGCTCGGGGCAAACCTGCTTCTGAATATTGGCCCGAAACCAGATGGCTCATTCCCTCAGGAGGACGTGGATGCCCTACTCGAGGCAGGAAAGACCATCAAAGGCAATTAACCGAAAAAACGCCTGCCTCAATGAATAAACTAAGCTCGATCCTATTGAGCTGCGCTTTCTCCCTATCCCTTAGCGCTGAGGTATACTATGTTGCTCCAAACGGAAGCAACGAGAATCAGGGCACTCAGGAAGCTCTTTTTCGATCTATTGTGTTCTCAATCACGCAATTGAAACCCGGCGATACCCTCAATATATACGAAGGAACTTATCTCATGGCCCCGGCTCCAAGAACCCTCCGGGTTCTCTCCGCCTGGGCCAGCCAACCACAAAACTGAAACCACAAAGAAAATCGGAAATTACCTCACTAAGGATGGATTAAAATGAGGGGGCCAACCATTAGCAAATCCCAATCAGTTTCCTTAGATCTATTCAAATTAATTATGTATTACCATAGTTTTTCGAAATACAAACTCTTCTTTTTAATCATTCTGCCAATAGCATCCCTACAAGCTAAGGATATCGGTTCAAGCCCATTACCTAACATCGTCATCATCTACGCGGACGACATGGGAGTAGCGGATGTATCGTATGGCAATCCTTTGTCAAAAATACAGACCCCGAACATCGATAGCCTTGCCGCTCAAGGTATGACCTTTACTGATGGCCACAGCTCTTCCGGTGTATGCACACCTAGTCGGTTTGCGCTGCTTACAGGTCAATACCACTGGAGACGTTTTCACGCAATCGTGCACGCATTTGGAAACAGCGTGTTCGAAGCAAATGATTTCACCCTACCCAAAATGCTAAAAGACAGGGGATATAACACTGCAGCTATTGGCAAATGGCACCTCGGTTGGGACTGGGAATCGATCAAAAAGCCTGGAGCCGTCCCGGTCAAAGAGAACGAAAAAAGGCAAGAGTGGGACTCTAATGCCTTTGACTGGTCCAAGCGATTTCGAGGCGGCCCAGTCGACCAAGGCTTCGACTACTATTTTGGCGACGGGACGATAAACTTCCCTCCCTACACATGGATCGAGAATGACCGGTTCCTATACACTCCGACACAACAAGTGATTCGCTCCAAGCCCCTAGCAGGAGGAGGAACTTTCCGACCTGGCCCAATGGCACAGGAATGGGATCCCTTTGAAGTCCTCCCGACCACAACCGCTAAAGCGGTAGAATGGATATCCAAACAAACCAGCGAAGTGCCCTTTTTTATCTACCTTGCCTTAAATTCTCCCCACTACCCGATCGTTCCGAACAAAGAGTTTCATGGAGCATCAGACGCGGGCTATTACGGCGACTTCGTCGTAGAAACTGACGCTATGGTAGGAAAAGTAATGGAAGCCCTCCAGCTCCAAGAATTTGACGACAATACTCTCGTCATTTTCACCGCAGACAATGGCGCCGAGACACATGCCTTCCAAAGACTAGAAGAATTCAACCAATGGAGCTCGGGAGAACACAGAGGCGTAAAGCGCGACCTCTACGAAGGAGGCCATCGCGTGCCCTTCATTTTCCGCTGGCCCGGCAGAATACCTCCCGGAACCGTTTCTGATGAAACCGTCAACCAAGTAGATTTCGCAGCCACTTTCGCCAAAATCGTGGGCTACTCATTGAGCGAAAAAGAGGCGATTGACAGCCACAGTCTTTTGCCCGTCATCATAGGCGACGAATATACAAGACCGCTGAGATCGGCCACTGTTCATAACACATTCGAAGACGAATACGCTCTACGTAAGGGAAATTGGGTCTATATAAATACGACCCGTGCAGCTGTGTATAAGGAGTCAGAAGAATACTTGGAAAAGAGAGGACTCACCTCCTTTCGCAATTCAGATACCGGCGGCCTCTTGTTCAATCTCGCAGACGACCCTGGCCAGTCAAAAAACCTTTACCTCGAATACCCCGAGAGAGTCGTACAAATGTCCGAGCTCCTTCAGCAATATTTAGCCGGCAAACGTGGAGCTCCGTACATACCATAGTAGGCTAGACATCTTCAGTTCGTTTCGACCATCGGAAAGATAGAACCAGCTGCTTTTGCCACTATCCCTTTTTTCAAGAACAACCGACGATTGTGGGTTTCTTGAGCAAAAGCGCTCATATCTTCAACTGATATATTTCCTTTGGGAGGGGTTTAGTTGTGCGTATCCATTCGATCCGACTCCGGATGTCCGTGGTTCCTTACAAGCTCTAAGGCTTTTTTAAGCTCGGCTACTTTTTCTGGATATTCTTTGGCTAGATTGAAGCGCTGCCCTATATCTTCTCTGAGATTGTAGAGTTCGACCGGTTGACCGTCGTCCGCTAGGAAGCCGTAGCGCTCCTCCCACCCATGAGCCGGCTTACGAGCATATCCGGTAGCGGCGTCGATGAGCACCCAGTCCCCCTCCCGGTAGGCGAAGCCCGGTTGTGGAATGTCACGTTGTGTTCTGTTTCCGATATGTAGCGGGTGCCACGCCGAAATATCTCTTGAATGCTCTGCTAAGAGAGAATCCGTCGGAGTATCCGAGAGCCCAAGCTATTTCCTGCAGGGTCTTGTCTGATTGTCTCAACAAGTAGGCAGTGTGTTCGACTTTTCTCCGCGAGAGTCTGTGTCTTGCGCTTTCATTTCCGAACTGACTGAAAAGACGCGCCATGGAATTTGGGTGGATATTGCAGCGTTGCGCTATTTCGGCGACGGATGAAAAGGTAAGGAACTTTGTGTCGATAATCTCACAAATGTTTAGGTAACGCTGCCTGCTTTGTGAATCGCTGCCTCCTGGGAATCGTAATTTTTCGGCAGCAGTGATGATAATTAGACGGAACCAAGAGTTGGAAAGATCCATCCAATTCAGGCTTTGTTTGCGCAGGCATGCGGAGCAGGCTTGGAAATAACTCAGGATTGGGCCCGCTAGTTCATCGATGTTCATCACTTGGGTTGCCTTTCCTAGGTACTGAGCGATCTGCAAATCGTACCATTCGTGACTTAATGATAGTCGCCACAATTCCATTGTGCCCTCGGTTATCTCGATAGAGAATGGAATCGATTTTTGGCGGATGATAAACGAGCCACTCTTAAGGGGGTAGCTCTTCTCCTCCGATGTCAGCACCCCTTCGCCAGAAACGACTAGAGCAATCACTGTGTTATCGATTATTCTCATGGCTCGGAAACCGGGAGGGGTGCGCCTCTCGTGAGTTATGCTGCGAATGTTCCGCAGCGGCGATCCATCCGCTGCGTACGCTGGCAGGTAGGCGCAGTCTTGCGGGAAGAAGTCGGCGGCGTAGCAAACGTCTTCGTCAAATTCTGTGTCACTAGGTTCGTGCATGGGTGATCGACCCGGGAGGTCGGCCGCAGGTCTTTGAAAGCGGACCGCTATCTCGTCCAAGAAAAGGGGCTTCCCTGTCAAACTCAAGCGTCAAGTGGCGGGCCCTGACGCGGATTTAGGCGTGAAAATGACATGCCTGCCCCACATGTGGCTATTCTGCTCGATGCGATTTACGGTTATGATTGCCCGCTGAATGAAGGAGAACGCTAGGCCGAACATTGTTTTGATCAATTGTGATGATTTGGGGTATGGCGACCTCGGTTGCTACGGGTCTAGCGTAAACAAGACTCCCAATATCGACGAGCTGGCGACCGAAGGCCGCCGCTTTTCGAGCTTCTACATGGCGTCGCCGGTGTGTTCTCCCTCCCGTGGGGCCATGCTGACGGGATGCTACCCGAGGCGAGTTGGGTTCGGCAGCTTCGATGGTCAGTGGGTACTCTTCCCGGGCATGCCCATCGGGCTCGATCCAAGCGAGGTCACGATTTCAAGCATGCTGAAGAAGAACGGGTATTCGACTGCGATCGTCGGGAAGTGGCACTGCGGGGACCAGAAGGAATTCCTTCCGGATCAGCATGGCTTCGACGACTATTTCGGTCTGCCGTACAGCAACGACATGGGGAGGCAGCGCAAGGCGGATCCTTCCTTTCCGCCGTTGCCTTTGATGCATGGTAGCGAGGTGCTAGAGGAGCAACCAGATCAGTGCACCCTGACAGAGCGCTACACCGAGTTTGCACTTCGTTTCATCCGGAGAAATCGGGACATTCCTTTCTTTCTGTACTTCGCGCACATGCATGTGCATCTGCCGCACTATGTCCCGGACCGATTGCTAACGAATTCGAAGAACGGACGATACGGGGCTGCGGTCGCCAATATTGATTGGTCGACGGGCGTGTTGATGAACGAGCTCAAGGCGCTTGGGCTGGAAGAGAACACCATCGTCATCTTTACGAGCGACAATGGATCGCGCGCCAGCGGAGAGGGTGGCAGCAACGGTGGCCTGAGCGGAATCAAGGGTTCGACCTGGGAGGGCGGCCAGCGCGTTCCCTGTATCGTGCGGTGGCCCGGACATATCCAGCCGAACTCCGAATGCGATGAGCTGACGACGGCGATGGACTTTCTTCCGACCATTGCCTCGCTGATAGGCGATTCGCTGCCCGAAGATCGAATCATTGATGGCTACGATGTATCGTCGCTGTGGATTGAGGGCGAGGATTTGAAGAGTCCCTACGAAGCGTTCTACTACTACTTCATGGATGACCTCGAAGCGGTTCGGGCGGGATGTTGGAAGCGGCACATTCGACGAAATGGAGAGGATGTGAACCTATTATTTGATCTTGATGCAGACCCTGCGGAGCAATTGAATCTGTACTATGACAGGCCGGAGGTGGTGGCCATGACGGACCAGTTGATCGAGAACGCTCGTCAGGAATTGGGCGATGCGGCGACCGGGTATGCAGGCAAGGATTTGCGTCCGGCTGGAAGGGTTAGCGATGGGAAAACGCTGACGGAGTACTCGGAAAATCATCCATATATGGTCGCCATGTATGACTTGGAAGAGCGAGGCTAACCTATGCTGACTATTCTTTCTTGTGCGGCATTTATGGGGTTCGTGGCTTGGTACTCGTGGAGGAAAACACGGGGCCAGGTTTCCACAGCGAACGGGTACTTTCTGGCGGGCAACGGGCTAACGGGGCTGTTCATAGGCGGCTCGCTCTTGCTGACGAACATTTCCACCGAACAACTCATTGGGCAAAACGGCATGACCTACGCAGGAAACATGACCGCCCTGGCGTGGGAAATATGGGCAGTCCGAGGTATCATCCTGCTTGCTGCTCTGTTCCTGCCCATGTACCTGGGAGGCGCTTTTTCGACGATGCCCTCATTCCTGAGATCGCGCTACGGCGAGTGGACTCGCCGCCTCGTAGTTGGCTTGCTGCTCTTTGGATATATTTTTATCTGGTCCCCATCGGTGCTCTACGGCGGATCGCTGGCCTTGGTCAAAATCCTGGATGTCCCGCAACATACGGGGCTCTCCGAATTTCAGGCCCTTTGGGTGGTGGTCTGGATAATCGGAATCATTGGAGCGGTGTACGCGATTTGCGGTGGATTGCGGGCGGTGGCCATTTCAGATACGCTGAATGGCTTCGGCCTGCTGATCATAGGGTGCCTGATACCGGTCTTCGGTCTGATCGCCTTGGGGGAAAAGCATGGGGGCGGGGTATCCACGGCGCTTCGTCACATCGCTACGAACAGTGCGGAAAAATTGAATGCTATCGGAACTGGAAGCGAGCTCGACTCCATTCCCATATCCGCCGTGTTCACGGGGCTGATGGTCATGGCTGTCTTCTATTGGGGAACCAATCAGTTCATCATCCAGCGCGCCTTGGGAGCGGCTAGTTTAAAGGAAGGACAGAAGGGGTTGTTGCTTGCGGGCTACTTCAAGATGCTAATCCCTTTTGTAGCGATGGCGCCCGGCCTGATCGCATTTCACCTGTACGGACCGGAGCTGTCGCCGACCGATATGGCGTATCCCGCTTTGGTGGCGGGCGTTTTGCCAGACTTTCTCCTAGGCTTCTTTATTGCCGTGCTTCTAGGCGCGGTCTTCTCGACCTACAATTCCCTGCTGAATTCCGCGGCCACGATGTTCGCGTTGGATATCTACAAGCCCCTTTTCAATCCAAACGCGGACGACAGAAAATTGATTCGGGTGTCCAAGTATTTTTCGGTGGTATGCGCGGTCATGACCCTGTTCACGGCGCCCAACCTGATACATGCCGCGGATGGACTGTTCGTTTTCATCGCAAAATTCGCTGGCTTCATTGCCGTGCCCGTCTCGAGCCTCGTGGTTCTGGGGCTCTTCGCCCGGAGCCTAAGGATTCCGCCGAGAGCATCGCAATTTGTCATCCTCTTCCATGTAGTCGTCTACTACCTGTTGGTTTGGGGGCTGCCCGCGCTCGGGATCGATATTCCCATCCATTTTATGCATGTGTTTTCGATACTCTTCCTTGCGGAGTCCTCCATTCTCGTTGTCTGGGCCCTGGTCAAGCCGCATCATGAAGCATACGAATACGCTCATGACCCGAAGGTTGAGATGGTCCCATGGCGATGGGCCATGCTGACCAGCGCGGTGCTCCTGTCCTGCGCAATCCTCGTTTACGTCGTGTTTTCCAAGGTAGGGTTGGCATACGAAGAGGGCATTGTTGGGCCCGCATTTGGGTGGGCCTTCGCGATGGCTCTTTCCGTTTGCGTGGCCTTCTGCTGGTGGGCCCATCGGTGGCTGCAGCCTCGCTACGATCGCTACATCGCAAAGCGCTACGTTTGACCGGGATCGACTTTCTCTCGGGGCTTTCTGAGAAAAAGGGACAGGCTATTTATCTCCCAAACGGAAGCAACAAGAATCCGGGCACTCAGGAAGCTCTTTTTCGATCTATTGTGTTCTCAATCACGCAATTGAAACCCGGCGATACCCTCAATATATACGAAGGAACTTATCGCGAGGTCTTCGTGCCCGAACACTCCGGAAACAAGAAAAGCAATATCACCATTCAGGCAGCAGAAGATCAAAGGGTTATAATCAGCGGCACCGAACCGATTACCAATTGGAAAAGGTACCGTGGTAATATCTATTCCGCAAAGATGGATTGGGATCTGGGAAAGAACAATCAGGTATTCTTCGATGATAAACCTCTCACTGAAGCCCGCTGGCCAAATGATTTGGATGGGGATTCAATGACACCCAATGGAGCCATGAATGCAGGTGGTGGATCGGCCACTGTTCATAATACATTCGAAGACGAATACGCTCTACGCCAGGGAAATTGGGCCAATATGAATACGACCCGTGCAGCTGTGTATAAGGAGTCAGAAGAATACTTGGAAAAGAGAGGACTCACCTCCTTTCGCAATTCAGATGCCAGCGGGCTCTTATTTAATCTCGCAGAGGACCCTGGCCAGTCAAAAAACCTTTACCTCGAATACCCCGAGCGAGTCGAACAATTGTCCGAGCTTCTTCAAAAATATTTAGACGGAAAACGCGGAGCGCCATACATACCCTAGGCTAGAGCATCTTCCACTTGTTTCGTCGACTGCCTTCACTCCAAAGTTTGTATCGATCTAGAACAATAGATATGTGACCCAGGAATTGAGCCATGGTCCATTCGCGTTTTCTTTTTCGACTTAGCTACGGCAGCTTACTATGCTAAGTTAGGCAGGTAGGATTCTTTTCACTTTCATTAAGGTTTTTAGCTAAAATCCGTAAGTTTCACTGTAGCGGAATTCTACACAAACACCCTCGCCGGACTCACCCACCAAGGCAGTCGTCAATTCAGTTCGGGCGATGGTAGTCATCTGGCTGTATCCATCCGATCCAACTCCGGATGTCCGTGGTTCCTGACAAGCTCTAAGGCTTTTTTAAGCTCGACTACTTTTTCTGGATATTCTTTGGCTAGATTGAAGCGTTGCCCTATATCTTCTCTGAGATTGTAGAGTTCGACCGGTTGATCGTCGTCCGCTAGGAAGCCGTAGCGCTCCTCCCACCCATGAGTCGGCTTACGAGCATATCCGGTAGCGGCGTCGATGAGCACCCAGTCACCCTCTCGGTAACCAAAGCCCATTCGCTCCCACGTGCTGTGAACAACTGCCCGACGGGGGGAATCTCCAAGCTCCTTCAAAAGAGGTGTCAAATCGTGAGAATCCTCTGCTTGACCTTTGGGCAAACCATAATCGAGGTATGAAGCCAAGGTGGCTATTAAGTCGATTTGCGAAACGATTCCACGACCGACGGCTCCCTCACGGACCATCCCTGGCCAACGTATGATGAAGGGTACACGGTGCCCTCCCTCGTAAAGATCTTGCTTGAGCCCTCTCAAAGGTTGTGAAGACCAATGGTCGAAATTCTTGTCGCGGGCGTAAGCGTAAGCCTCCGCACCATTATCTGCTGAAAAGAAAATGATCGTATTCTCGTATTGCCCAGATTCTTTGAGCGCTTTGATCAATTGACCGCACGAGTCATCGGTCTCCACAACAAAGTCACCATAAGGCCCCGCATCACTACTACCGTCGAAGCGATCATTTGGGATGATCGGGGCGTGAGGTGAAGGGAAAGCGAAATAGAGAAAGAATGGTTTATCGTGTTTGGCCTGCTGATGAATGTATTCAACCCCCCTTCGCGTCGTCTCCGGGATGTTTTCGTAAGGATCCCATCCTTCAACCATGGGACCCTGGCGGCACTCCCAGCGACCTTCTTTGATAGGCTTAAAAGCGCTCGTATCAAGCATGCGATCCGGGATCTGCAAAACCCGGTCGTTTTGGATCCATGCGTAGGGAGGAAAATTGATCACGGTGTCGCCAAAATAGGTATCGAACCCATGAGCTAGGGGACCGTCGGGTATGGGCTTAGACCAGTCGAAAGCATCTGGAGCGTACGTCTTCCTCCCTCGCCCATCAGCACTTATTATCAGTTCCGCGCCCGGTTTGAGGTACTCCTTCCATCCCCAACCCAAATGCCATTTACCAATCGCAGCCGTCGAATAACCCGACTCTTGGAGCATCTCGGGTAAGGTCAGGCGTTCGGCATCAAACACCGATTCCTCAAACGTTTTTACTATCCCATAAAACTTTCTCCAATGATACCGACCAGTAAGGAGAGCGTAGCGGCTTGGCGTGCAAACACCCGAAGAGGAATGCCCGTCCGTAAATCGCATACCCTCAGCAGCCAGGCGATCGAGGTTTGGTGTCGGAATTTTGGATTCCGGATTATAGCACCTCAAGTCTCCATATCCAAGATCGTCCGCGTAGAGAAAAAGTATATTCAACTTTTCTTGATCGGGTCTCTCGGCATTGATCGACGCGATCGGAAGAAGGGCAAAAAACATTAAATAAAGAGATCGTAGTTTCATAGTGCGGTTAATGGTTATTGTAGGGCCTAGCAGTATACGACGGACATAAAAACGGGAGAGCATTATTCAAAACTAAGTATTAGAGAGTCCAATACAGGTCTAACTTGTTCACCAACCGTTCCACTCACGCGAACCTCGGAACAAAATCCGTAGCCGGGTGAAATCCCAGTCGTATCCATATTTGCCGGAAACCGCTCCACCTGCTTGGCATAGCCTTCGATCGCTACATACCGCTCCTCCACTTCCTGCCAATCACTCCAGCTATCTAGCTGACCATCGCCATCCGTATCCACTCCGACCCGTACCTCCACCCCAGGAACCCAAGGGCCTGGGCTTACATAGTCAGTATCCATCTGGGTAATCAGATAAAACTGTCCCTCTGCAAAAATAACATCCGGGTCCGGATGCCCCTCGCCAATGTGATCGCAGAACTCAAAGGGTTGATAAAGACTCGACGATGTGAACCAGGCTACACTCATTTCATGTCCGCTCTTTCCAGCCGGATGAAAGTCGCCAAAAAGATAATACTGACCACCGATACCGATCGCAGCCCAGTCGCCGTAGGCATTCTGCTCGGGCTCATGCATCTCGTAACGGGCCGCTGCAAATTTTCGATCAGCCGGCGCCCACTTCCAACCCGGGTTGATCATTTTCGCTGGATATTTTTCCGGCAATGTCTGATGCCAATGTGGATGAGGATACTCGGCGAACGTCCCAGTTGGCGTAGTTCGCTCATCCACGGCGGGAGGAAGAATTTCGAATTCACCATAACCCTGCGGACTCACGGCATGACCTGCCAGCGGAGAATCCCATGAGTGCTTGCCCGCATTGATTGGAATCCAGTCCTCATAGATCAGATGGAATCTTCCATCCAATCCCCGGATAATGGCACAGTCAGATCCATCCGATGGATCCTTGAAAGCGAGTCCCATGTCCTTTCCCGGAACTCCGTCTGTTAAGTCATCGTCAATATACAGGTGTGGGTCCTGATCGTTTGGAAAATCGTAATAAATATATGCTTTACCATCGAAATACTCAGCCGTCGTGACCCAGCGCGAGAAGTTCTCTGTAACGGGTCCGTAGTGAACCCAGCGAACCATATCAACACTCTTCCATGCATGATAGCCCCCAAGACTTTTCTCTAATCCTCCGGGCGCATCATACTGATTCTCAAATGGTGTTGTCTTCAGGGGAGTATCAAATCCATCAAGCTCGACCTCCGCTGAAGCGAATTCATTCCTTGCTTTCTCGTTACCATATCGACCGAAGATCCAGTAATTACCTTCCCCTAAATTAAGAAATACTGGAGCATCTTCCAGATTGGAGGGGCCTATATTTGATATCGGATTCCAATCGAGCCAATCCGGTTTCTGCTTCAGCACAAAACTCTCAAGGGATACTTTACGATCAAATCGACGAACAACACTGGTGTATGACGCCCTGTCTGCATCAGGGGTAGCATATCCTTCACCAAAATGAAGTCCTTCACTTTGTTCCATGGCCGACTTCCACTGTTCTTCAGAATCTATTTTCCAAACGATATCGGCGTTCACCGTAGCAGTGGATAGAAATAACAATAGTATTTTCCCGTTCATTTTCATCTTTAAATCGCAATTTCATACCAAATTAGGCCGCGCAGACTAAGGGCACTCGGTTTGGACTATTCACATCTTATCATTCTGATTTATTCCGGACGGTATAGATAAAGGTCGGCGATGACGGGCCTTCGGTTCTCACAGGAAACATGCAGCCTAACGTGATCCGTTTTAACCGGCTCGACAACGGCTTCGTAGCCGTGTCCATGCGTTGATTTCTCCATAATGGTTTTCCAGCCGTTAGTCGTTTTCACTTCCATACGGATATCCTGGTGGTATCGCGGCCAGAGGTCCGGCTCATCCAGTGAATAGGCGTGGATCACAGTGGATTCTTCCAAATGATAGTCTAATTTGATTGGGCCATTCACTACTCCCGCTTCCCAGTGAGTTTTACTATTCCGATCCGCGGCCAGCACCGCCGGCTGTTTTTCCAGAGAGCTGTTTGCTTCCACAGATGCAACCGGCACCAGAATCGGCGCCGTAACTGGCTCGCCGACCAGCTGGAGTTCAATAACAGAGGAATGCTGGTTCGGGGCTGTTTTGGGGACTTCGATAATCAGGCGATCTACCGTAGAGCGGGTTTTGAGCGGATGAGCGGAATTGCCGAGCAGCGAAGCCTGCCGAATCGGACTGGTGAGCGGTACACGCAGCTCGCCGTTTTGCGGCCAGTCATTAACAAAGAGGTAAATGCGATCGTTTTTGCGAGTGGCAGCACCCCATGAAAGATAATCGAACGGGCTTTTGGTCGTGGCATATACAGCATCACCGTAAAGATCAAGCCAGGCACCGACCGCTTTCAGTCGATCGACACTGGGAGCTGGAATAATGCCGTCGGCCGTCGGGCCGACGTTAAGCAAGAGGTTGCCGCCTTTGGAGGTGATTTCAATCAGCTTATGAATGAGCGTCGTTGTGGATTTCCATTGGTCATCTGCTGCGCAGTATCCCCAGTGGTTGTTCATGGTCATGCAGGTTTCCCAATCGCCGGGGAATCCCGATGCAGGCACAAACTGTTCGGCTGTATAGATATCCCCGCCCAATTTCACGCCGCCGATTCGATTATTTGTAATTATGTCAGGACGCACCTCTAGCACAGCGGCGCCCAGTTTAAGTCCCCGCTTCTGGTTCATCAAAACCGGACTATCCCACCACATAATATCGATAGGATAGTTCTCCAAAATCTCGCGAATTTGGGGCTCAGCAACTTCCTCCAGATAGGAATCGAAGCTACCGATATGAGCAGGATCCCAGCCCTCACTCTCTTTGAGCCGGCTTTTGCCCCCTCCCACGTGATACCAGTCCTGAGCTTGCGAGTAGTAGAAACCTATCTTAAGCCCGGCTCCATGCGCTGCTTTGACCAAAGGTTCCAATAAGTCCTTCCCGTACGGTGTGGAATCCACAACATTCCAATCGCTCGCTCCGGAAGGGAAAAGCGCAAAGCCATCGTGATGCTTAGCGGTAATCACGATGTATTTCATTCCTGCATTCTTCGCATAGCGAACCCATGCTTCCGGATCATAGCTCTTGGGATTAAATTGCGTGGCGTAACCCTCATACTCATTCAGGGATATCTTTTCTCGATACATGATCCATGCACCGTGGTCATTACGATTCCCATACACGCCTGCAGGAACTGCATAGATTCCCCAATGAATAAACATCCCGAACTTGGCTTCGCGCCACCACCGCATGCGATCATCCAACTGCTCTTTCGTTTCCTGCCTTAGAGAGCTTTTGCCATCCACATCGAGAACGGTGACACCGTCGATAGCTAGATTGGCGGCCTTTTCCGCTTTGGCTGCTAAGTAGCCGCAGGCAAGAATTGAAGAGAGGATTAAACAGACATTTTTTCTAAGAACTTTCATTAGGTCGCATGGACAAAATGCTTATCATTGTTAATGATATTGGGTTACAACGCCATACAGGTTTTTTTGACAGTATTCGATGTCAGAATACAAAGTCGACGAGATACCCTCGGATATCCGCGAGGAGCTAAATAATTAAACTGTATCATCCGTTTTTTGAATACATTTTACGGTTTATGACTCCGCTTCCAATTTAATTACCGCTGCAATTTCGCCGGGAATCTCTCCGCTCAACAGGACCTCAGTAACTCCATTTTTTTGCCGAACTTCCAACGCCTGCTCGCCTCCGGTTCTGAGAAGACTGGCCTTTTCGACCTGGCCGATTCCGTCAATTTCTAGAATACCGTCTTCCGGCCATTCGAAGACGTGAGCGTAAACAACCTTGCCCTTTGTGGTGTAGCGGCCCCAATCCGGTTTCTCAACAGGACTGGCTCCGGCGCCGTAAATGGCCTCACCGTTGACATCCAGCCAATCCCCCATGGCACAAAGCCGGTCGACGCTCTCACCCGGGATGAGACCGGATGCCGTGGGACCCACATTGAGGAGGAAATTGCCGCCCTTGGATACAATATCAATCAGGTTGTGGATTAGGACTGTTTCTGACTTCCAGTTCTTGTCGTCTGAACGGAATCCCCAGGTGTTGTTCATGGTCATACAAGACTCCCAATCCTCCCCCGGGATACCGGTATCGGGGATTTCCTGCTCTGGCGTTCCAAAATCCCCGGCAAAATTGCCCTCTGCATTCATACCAGCCATTCCCTGGCGGCCTTTGTCGACACGATTGTTGATGATGATATCCGGCTGGAGTGAGCGGACAAAATCGTAAACATCCTTACCCATTTCGGTCGTGTAATCCGGTATCCATTCGCCATCAAACCAGAGGACCCCGATATCGCCGTAATTGGTTAGCAGTTCCCTAAGCTGAGGCTTCATGTATTCCTCAACATATCTTCGAAAGTTGGGATTGGTAGCGGTGTCATTCCTTCCCCGGTTGTAATAGGGCTCCCAGATCGCCTGTGCATCGGGATGGTGCCAGTCCATGATGGAATGATAGAAGCAGAGCTTAATCCCCTCTTCTCGGCAGGCATCTGCCAGTTCCTTTAGCAGGTCCTTTTCGTAGGGGGTTGCATCAACAATATCCCAATCCGTCAGCTTTGAATCCCAGAGGCAGAATCCATCATGGTGCTTGCTGGTGATGACGATGTATTTCATTCCGGCATCCTTGGCAATTTTCACCCACTGGCGGGCATTATATTGGACCGGGTTGAAGTGATTCGCAAATTTCTCGTACTCAGCAATGGGAATGTTTAAAGTATCCATGATCCATTCGCCAATGTGCCGCTCTTGTTGGACCCCCCGGTATTGGCCAGCAGGAACGGCATACAGGCCCCAATGGATGAACATGCCAAAGCGAGCTTCCTTCCACCACTGCATGCGGGCAGCGCGTTCATCAGTTGATTCCGCCGAAGCCTCTGGTCCCAAACTAAATTGACCGCCTAAAAGCATAGCACACACTATAATTCGAATAATATTTTTGCAGTGTTTCATTTTAGATATTAATTATTTATTGTAGTCGTTTTAAAGATACAGCTCTCAGTTCCATGACCTGATTCCCAGGCATTTCGAGGGCTTTCACCGTTAAATTCGTTTTTCCTGAATTCAGTTTTAACAATCCGGCGGACAAGCTTGCCCAGTCCTTCTCGTGAACTTCCGATTCACGGGGAAAGCGGTCCCGGTCCGGGTAGAGCGGTGGATCAAATGCCTCCGCTATGGCTACTTCGAGGGAATCGTCCCCCGCTCTTATTTCAATCCGGCTGCCGACATCTTTTTCGGGACAGGTATAGTTAAGGGTCACCGCGTATCGGCCCGCCGTTTCCACCTCAATATCCCATCTGACATAGGCCTGCGTGGAGGTCCAGTTGGTGATCCAGTCATTGGCCCATCCCCAGCGGGTCACGTAGCTGATCCCGGAATCGAAACGCTCCGCGCCAAAGGGGAATTCCGGATAGAGATGCGATTCATGGGCAGGCAGTTCAGTGACGGGACGCCCGGGATAGCCCACCGGGATGGCGAATGCCGTCTCATTCGCCGGCACATGTTTCTGGAGCCATTGCTGCAATTCCCTTTCCATTGACGCTTTCACATCCGGCAACGCCTGCCCAAGCGGCTGGGTTTGATTGGGATCTTCGAGCAAATCATAAAGTTCTCCCTCGGCCAACGCATAGCGTTCATTCCAGATACGGGTCCGATAGCCCCAATTCATGTAAAGGGTGCGGTCGGGCCAGCCAGCAGCGGGATTTTCCAAAAGCGGTCTCAAGCTCTTGCCATCGATATCACAGGGAATCAAATCGGGACGTCCGATCATATCCATAAGGCTCGGCAACAGGTCGACATGCGCAGTCACCTTTGGTATTCCTGTCCGTGGAGCGATTGCTTTTGGCCAGGAAACGAAGCAGGGCACTTTCATACCACCTTCATGGACGTCGCCCTTTTTACCTTTCAGACCACCATTGAAGCGATAAGTGTCGGGCCCGTTGTCAGAAAAGAATATAACGATGGTGTTCTCGCGCAGACCGGATTCCTCCAGCTTCTGCATCACCCGGCCCACATTATCGTCGATGTTCTCACACATCCCGTACACGCAGGCCGTGCGATCATCCAGGCCCATCTGTTTGTACTTATCAAAGTACTTATCCGGAACCTGGAGTGGACTATGGGGTGTGTTGTAAGGGATGTAACAGAAAAAGGGTTGGTTCTTTGAGGCATCAATAAACTCGATCGCCCGGTCCGTCAGGTAATCGACGATAAAGCCTGAGGATTTGATTGAGCGTCCGTTTTCCTCCAATTTGGCGTCAAAGTAATCGCTCAAGTGGCCCGCGGAGAAACCGACAAACTGATCGAATCCACGTCCGTTGGGATGGTAGGGATAGTGTGCCCCGTTATGCCACTTGCCGAAGATACCGGTCCGGTAGCCTGCCTCTTTGAACAAGTCCGCCAGCGTGACCTCTTTCAAATCCATGTTTTCCTGACCCCTTGTTACTCCATGCACGCCCGTGCGCGAGTGGAACTTTCCCGTCAGCAGACTGGCCCGGGTCGGTGCGCACACGGGACTGACATAGAAGCGCTCTAATTGGGCTCCGCTTTCTGCAAGCCGATCGAGATACGGTGTTTGCAAATGGGGATTGTTATGCAGGCTCAAATCCCCCCACCCCTGGTCGTCCGTGAGAAAAACAACGACATTCGGAGGCTTGGCCCAGCAAAGCAGGGCCAGGTTCACTAACACTAAGTAGAGTATCGTCAGTTTATAGTTCAACTTCCTCATCTATCAGGAACTCATGCCTTATTAAAAATGGCTCCCAGGGATAATCACCCCGGGAGCCATTCATACTAATACCCTACCCTACTAATACAAATCCAAAACCCTAAAAGCTGAAGGTGTTTACAATTTCGAATACCCTTGGCTCACCGATGCGCACGCCTGTGACCTGCCCATCCGGATTGGCCTGGATCGGAATTAAATCCCTGTCATTAAGCAAGTTGCGGATATTCAGACGGATTGACCAGTCAACGGTAGTGTCAAAGAGCCTCAGGTTCTTTTTCCTGTAGCCAAGCCACAATTGCACACGCGTGTAGTCCTCTCCGTAAATGACCTTGTTGAAATCCGATTCCGTTTCACTTCCATCTTTTAGGCCGTATCCAATAGCTGCCGCATCACGGTATTGAATGCTGCCCCCAATGTTGAAGCCCTTCAGCCTGCCCTCGGTGAAATTGTAATTCGTAATCAGATTCCAAGTCCACTCGGCTACTTCCGGGGAAGGCTGTCCGTTGGTGACCACCACCCTGGAATTCCACGGGTCGATCCAGTTATTGAAAATGAATGGTAAGAATGATGTTCCGGCAGCATTCCGCGGAACTTGAGCGTAAGGTCCGAAAATTCCATCTCTGAGGGACAGATCCGGAGTGCCGTCCAGGTCCGAATCAAAGAATGGTGCATTATCCAACCAATCAATGAATGCTTCGCCCGCTCCGGTCTGCACAGCCTCCTGCTTGGTGGCATTGAAGGCAATACGCCAGTTGGGCGTGGGATTGTAGACCATTTCCAGTTCCAATCCCTTGGCCTCCACATCCTGGGTATGAGTGGATCCTCCGGGATTCGTGAAGGTGTATCCATTGTTGCGGCTGGGATCGTATTGAATGTTGTACCAGTCCATCCAGTATTGAGGGGGCTGGGGAAGAACCAAGTCTTCAACACCGTCAAAATCGATATCCTTCCGAATATGCTGGGTTCCTTCCACATAACCCAAATTACCCTTGTAGCCCTTTTTGCTGGGATCGGTGCGCCCGTTTTTGATATCGGCAGCAGCTGACCGGTAGATGTTGCCAAGCAAAGTCTGGGATGCAAACCAGATAGTCCAGTTATTCACCGTTCCACTGACGTTGAGCTGAGTGGTTTCATACCGGGTCGCCTTGAGGGTCAGTTTGTCATTAAACATGCGAACGCGTACCCCATAGTCCTTGGTCTCACCGCTTGGCGGGTCAAGGGGTTCCCAGACCGCGTTAAAGCGCTGGGCACTTGGCTGGAAGTTCTCGGACTCGTTATAGAATCCGTGAACCGCCGTGATGAAACCGCCCGTCCAGTCCAGGAGAAAGTCAGGTAACTTGCCAACCACGCCATAAGTCGTCGTTTCTTTCTCGGAAATCAGGGCATCATCATCCGTAATCCCGTCCACATTGAAAGTCTCGCGGTCGACGATGGCAGCGGAATCATCCGGTAACTGAGGTGCAGAACCCAATTGCCTGACATCGACCTGATCCTTCCGCCACGAGAACGTGCCCACGATATGATCCTTCAGCAGATAACTCTGCAAAACGACCGCTTGGGCGTCATATATGCTCCGCGAAACAGCACCATCGAATGGCACATTGAGGATAGCTGGTGCCGCCAGATCACGCCACCCGTCCGGAATCGGATTATCATCACCGCCATAGATTCGATGCACCCGGGCCAAGCTGCTGCCCTCCAGTAGATGGTTGGCGGGGACTTGATTTGCCTGGATACCTTGTATATTAGCACCCGCAGGAGAACTCAGGTCGGCGAGGGAATCCCCCAAATAGTGGACGCCGACCACGGTTGCTTGACCCCAGCGATCCGGTTCCAATCCAATCCCGAGGTTGTCATTAATGAAATCGGGTGACCATCCATTCGCATAATTCGCCCTGTAGGCATTTTCTTCAAACTTGGACGTCAGTCCGGTGACGACATGGCGGCCAAGCCACTTGAATAAATCATCGCGATCCCTCAAATCAATGTCGATGAAGCCGGTCAACTGCTCAGTCTCGCGCTCTACATGGTTATAGACATCGCTGACGGCGCCACTGAAAACCATCGGCCTGCCGAAATTCGGGTTCGGGGTACCGTCAACCAGGATCTTGTTGATGTCGATGGTCAGGCTGGACCGCGTGCCAATGGGCCCGCTCCACCAGTTTTCCCAGTTCTCATCAGCATAGGCGAATTCAACACCGGCCTTGCCGTTGAAGAAGAGCTGCTGCAGGGAAAGGTTTTTAACATCGAAGTCATACCCTTCACGCTTCATGAACGGCCCCTCGATCATCTCCTTGCGATAGTCGAAGATCGAACGGTCCGTGACAACGGGGCTTCGCCAGAGGACGGTACCCCCGACACTGTCGGCAACACCGTCAACGCCCGTCCATTCATCCAGTGCGTCCCCCAGGGTAGGGACAACCCCGTTGAACGGGTATTCAGCTGTTCCCGTTTGAGTCTGGTTATCCCAGGTACCGGTGGGCCAGACACCCAGCCGACCGGGTGCTGCGACAATGCCTCCTCCTGCCGGATGCCCCGGAGTGGAGGAAGTCGGGTCGGGAAACATGAGCGCCAGTGCGTTGTGCCAGTTGTTACTTACGCCAATTTGCAGGGCGGGGTTTTCTGCCGTCACATTACCCGAGTTTACCGGACCGGATGGCTGATGGTATCCAAGGTCACTTGATCCATACAGCCGCGCCAGCTGGGCATCCCAGGCGGGCTTCGGCGTCATGTTGACGGATCCCAGCACGTTCTGGGTATAAGGGTGGAACCACGGGGTAATCAGATCCTGTGGAGGCGTTGTCCGGGGATTGTTGGAACGTTGTTTACCATCTTCATAGCTGGCATCGATAATCGTCCTTCCCCAGAAGCCGTCGTTTTTGCCAATCAAGTCTTTCTGGAACGTTCCCGCCAGATAAATTCTGTCCATATCGCGGAAGGCATCATCCTGCTCGAATTTCCGGTTATCTTTAACTGCAGCAAGACGGACCGCCAGGACATCCTCGACGACTTCACGGTTAAAGTTCAGTTCGCCGCGCAAGCGGCCAAAGCTGTCCACCGCAAGGCGGATCCGATTCAAGTCCTTAAAGACAGCCTTCTGGGTAGCATTGTTGATAATCCCGGCAGGACTGCCCAGCCCGAAAAGCACCGCATTGGAACCACGATTGATTTCAACGCGATCGGTATTGTAGCTGTCGAAAGGAACCCTCGTCTGGAAGTAATTCCGGGAAGTGTCGGCTGCAGCCAGTCCCCGCACCCGGTTACCCTGCCCTCCGTTGCGGACATTGGTGATGTCGTTAGGAACGCCCTGGGAGGCAATGTCACCGTTGGTGAAATTGCCCCGTGTACCGGAAACTTCCGTACCGGCCGTGTAGGTCAGGAGATCCCCGGCGTCGGTGGCTCCCACGTCTTCCATGAACTCCTTGGTGACGACGGTCACCGTCGAGGCAACGTCCTCCAGTTTGGTGTTCAGGCGGGATCCGGCAAGGGTGGCAGATGCCAGGTAGCCGATGTCCTCATCGGCTGACACTTCGAAAGGACTTAATTCAAAGACTTCATCGTCATCTTCTGAATCCTGTGAGAGAACGGGTGCTGTAGTGAAGCACAAGGCAAGAGCATAGGTAAACAATAAGCCTCTACGCTTAATGACATGTAGTTTGTTCATGGTTTGTTTGGGTTTGAGTGAAATTTGGTTCAGTGTCTAGGCTGACCGTAGAAATGACCCGTATACTAATCCATTATTGCCCGATCCGGAATGTCGATAATCGGCTATGTTATGTCAAAAATTGACCTGTTCATTTTTATCACAAATCAAATTGTTTAAGTGCCGCATTATGAATAGCATCTGGCCATGAAGGCTTTACAGGTGCAGTGCTTCCGAGTAACAATGACGCCTTTGCATCAGGATGTTGTGCCTTTATAGTGTGGTGGGAAAGCTCCATGTGGGCGCAATGATTGTCATTCTATCAAGTGGGATTTAATTGCCGGGACAATCAAATCCCAACCCATTGAAGGGGAATTCTTCTAATATACCGTTCCCGGTGCTCCGTGCCCAGTTGCATGCTTGTCAAACCGTGGAAGAATCTTCTCTAGCAATTCCCGCTCCTTAATGTGGGCATCCGGTAATGATTCCCAGTCCGTGATCTTTGGATAGCTGTCCAGGTCAGCCGGTTCATTCGAAACATCCCACCAGTCGCCGTTGAGATCCCTGAGCACATGGTGTCCACGAATCATCTGCCTTTCAAAAAGGAATGAATAAATCCAATCGCGGTGAGTAGTCTGATTCGCCGTAAGATACGGGATAAGGCTTTTGCCATTGATTTCGTAATCATCCGGCAAGTCGACTCCTGCTGCGTCAGCAATCGTCGGCAGGATGTCGGCAACGTCCACCAGGATATCCTGCATACCGTGCTTGATCATTCCGGGGACATAAATGTAAAAGGGAACCCGCGGTCCCCGCTGGCGCCCTTTCTGCATTTTTCCATATCCCAGGGTACCGTTGTCGGCAGTGAATATGAAAATCGTGTTCTCACGGATTCCCAATTCATCCAGCTTTTGCATATACTGCCAGACTTGATAGTCCAAATAATTGATGTGATGGTGAATGCCCGGACCAGTAACGGTGTCATGCGTATCGTAATCACCTTCGTCGCCTGTGATCAGCGATTCGGTACGGCTATATTCATTCCCATCCCATTCGATTTTGGGCGTGCCGGGATACCAGAGGCTTGCCGGATCCTGAGCCAGCCAGTTGCGTGCTGCGTGGCCAAGATGGGGTGTATGGTAAATAAAAAACGGTTTTCCTTCATCGCGCGCATGCTCCATAAAAGCAAAGATGAATTCCATTTCCAAGTCAGGGCCATAAGTGTTTATTCCAAATTTCTTCCTGTCCCGGCGCGTTACCGGCCACCATTTGGATTCAGCTGACCCAATTGGCCAATTCCACGTCCCAACACTTGGTTGCCAGAAAAAGCTTTGTTCCGGCCAGACGGAATTTATTGAAAGTCCGGTGTCATCACTAAAGTACTCGTCCTTCGGGAGACCGGGTTTCCTGATCAACTTGAAGTCTGTATTCGGATTGCCGGCCCCTAATCCCAAATCGTTTCCGGGAGTGGTCATGACGGCATCAAATCCAAACTCACTTAATCGGGAATTCTTCATCTGGGTCTTGCCCGCCCAGAAAGTGGCGTACCCTCCCAGCTTCGCAATATGGCCTATCATCAAAGGGGAGCTTTTATAGAGCGGCCATACTTCTAGCTTACCCTTTTCATTAATGTATTTTCCCAGATCATTGTTTTGCCACCACTTATGAAGATGGCCATATCGGCCTGTCATCAGGGTCGCCCGGCTCGGCGAACAAACGGCATTTGCCCATGCCGTACGTATAACAGCGCCTTCCCTCGCAATTGCATCAAGCACCGGAGTCCGGGCCCGGTATGCGGGATTGCTATTTTCCTTGTTGAAATGACTCTTCGGAGCACTCCATTCGGTTCCCCCATAGGCAGGAAACTCGCGTGCGCTGATGTCATCTGCGAAAATGACGATAATGTTGGGCTTTTTCTCGCTAGCTGCAAAAATCCATTGGGTAAGAACAAATAGAATGAATGCAGTTATGGTGATTTTCATGGCAACTGGCTTTTATTGATATTCAACTTCCGTTGCTTTCGATCAGTTGTCTCTCTGTCGAATAGTAATAATGTGGATTATTGACATTTCTCTGCTCGGGAATTCCGGCAGGCACCCGGTAGCAGCTTTTTAATTCTTCGAGGGCAGATTTCATCCGGTCGACGACCTTATTGTATTCGGGATTAAAAAATTGATTTTTCAGCTCATGTGGATCGGTCTCCATATCAATGAGCTCCCACTCACCCAGGTCATAGAAGTGAATGAGCTTGTAACGGCCATCGTAAACGCCCTCATGCCGCTGAACCATATGCCAGCCAGGATATTCGTAGTAGTGATAATAGTGGTACTTTCGCCAGGCATCCGGTTGTTGTCCCTTGAGTAACGGCAGCAGACTCATGCCCTGCATTTCGGGATCCGCTTTCGCATCGGCAATATCCAGAAAAGTCTGGGCAAAATCCAGATTGGAAACGATCTCTTTATTGACGCTCCCCGGCTCCACTACCCCTGGCCACTTCACAAGCAACGGAGTACGGTAAGATTCATCATACATGAAGCGTTTATCGAACCATCCATGTTCACCGAGGTAAAATCCCTGATCGGAAGCGTAAACAAGGACGGTGTTTTCATCCAGTCCATTGGCCTTGAGGTACTGCTGAAGCCGGCCGATATTGTCATCAAGCGACCGGATACAAGCGAGATAGTCTCGCATATAGCTCTGATACTTCCACTTTAACAGCGCCACGCCCTTCAAACCGGGATTATTGTATTCCTTCAGGCGTTTATCCAAATTGCTATCCCATGCCTTGCGTTGATTATTGTCCAATCGGGAGTAAACCCGTTGGTAAAAAGTGCTATCCTGTCTGCGGACATTGACCTTCAGGTCCTTATCCTTTTCGAATGTGATATCCAGCGACATATCCTGATCATGGGCAGCCGTGGTTCTTCCACGGTAGTCGTCAAAGAGTGTCTCCGGCTCGGGGAATTCAACCCCCTCGAACAAATCCAGGTAGTGTACCGGCGGCGACCACTCCCGGTGAGGAGCCTTGTGCTGCACCATCAACATGAAGGGGCGATTCGAGTCACGATTATTATCCAGCCAGTCAATTGCCTTGTCGGTTATTACGTCGGTCACGTAACCATTTTCCGTTGACTTACCGTCAGCTGTTCTGAATTCCGGTTTATAATAGAGCCCCTGTCCGGGAAGCACTTCCCAGTGGTCAAATCCTGTGGGCTCTGATGCCAAATGCCATTTTCCGATCAAGGCGGTCTGGTAGCCGGCTTTCTGGAGAAGCTTCGGGAAAGTCACCTGACTACCGTTGAATTTGGTGGCTTCATTTACATAGAAGCCGTTCAGGTGACTGTACTTGCCAGTGAGAATCGTTGCACGACTTGGCCCACAAATGGAGTTGGTAACCATGCAGCGGTCAAAACGCATGCCCTGTTCAGCTATCCTGTCAAGATTTGGAGTAGGTGCGAATTTTCCGATTTCAAATCCATACGCGCTGATCGCCTGGGTTGCATGGTCATCGCTAAATATAAAGACAATGTTTGGCTGATTGCCCGCACTGACTGAAAGAGCAAACGCTATTAGCGATAAAATTAGAATTATTCTTCTCATCAAATCCAGGAGGCTATCAATCTTTTGAAATCAGCCCGGCCTTGGATCCCATAACCGGCTTGATGCCCATCTTCAGCGCAGGTGAATCATCTTCAAATAAAATATCGTCGCCATCGATGATGATTCCTGCATCTGCAATCTGGTTTTCTCCCGTCAATTTCATTGGCACCGGATCTTCCCGCTTGTGCATAATGAGTTTCTGATCCATGACCACCGGTGCCTGAAACAGGTTACTATTCAGCTCCACTACCCCCGGATGCGTAAATGTAACGGACTCGTCTGAAATGAACACGTTTCGTTCGTAAGTATGAAGTTCACAGCGGGGCAACGTTATATTCATCGCACCGCGACTGATGAAAATGTTGTTCCTAAGCAGGTTGTTTTTCGCCATGTGGTTATGCTGTGCAGCGTTAACATTAATGGAGATGTTGTTCTCCACCAGCACACCATCGCTTAGCTCATCAAGATAGTAAGCATGATTTTGACCGGAAGGACCAGGCGGGATGTCGCGCACCAGATTATTGCGCATGATCAAGTCGCCACAGAAGGTGGCATAGATACCGGATCCATCTTCCAATTCCTGCATGACACGGTGGATCTTGTTGAACTCGATAATGTGGTGGCTGCCGCCAATCCCGATGCCAACGTAGGGTCCATCGTGAATCTCGTTGTGGCGCAGGGTGGCATGGGTCTCGTCCTTTCCGAATTCCCATTCATCCTTCATGTTCGGATCCGTAACGCCCACATAAAGGACGATGGAACTGGGATATGTTTTACCAACGTCATGCAGATAATTGTTTTCGATCAGGGCATGCGAGCCGATCAGTCGAATCGCACCTGCACCCACGCTGTGTATATGCGAATCCTTTACCGTAAGGTAATCCCCGAACAACTTCATTCCCCAGCCGGTCACGCCGCTGATTTTCAGATTCTCGAATTTGCAATGGCTTGCATTGCTGGCGGAAACCGCTCCATCAAACATTTTCGCACCAAAGTCTCCCACAATAAGCGGTGTGCTAGCTGCTTGGATAGTTAAGCCCTTAAGTACCACATTCTCCGTGTTTTCCATGCGGATGACATTCTCAGTAATCGGGGCAATGACCTCCAGCGAAGCCATGTCCTCACCCGGCAGTGGCCAGTAAACCACCCTTTCACGAATCCGGTCCAGGTACCATTGCCCGGGCCGGGTCATGCCTTTTTCAATATTCCAGACAACATAATCCTTAACACCAAAGGCCCCCAAGGGGTGCCCCACCCGATTTGAGAAGACGACCGTGTTTTCCTCAGGAATGATCTCCTTAACACCCACCAGTGTCTCATCCCATTTATGAAAGATGGTCAGCTCCGCATTCTCCAGGTTGAGCCATTCACCAAGATCCCTGTCCTTGTAGACCATCCTGGTCAATTCCTCCATCGATGGTCTACGCTCCCATCCTCCCTCTGCTGTGCTCATCCATCGCACATTCCAGCTGTTGGTGTTTTGCAGGCGACCGGTTTCCGGGTAGCGTGCACGATCAGCAACTCTGCCATTAACGAGCAGGGTGCGGAAATTCCAGCTGCCATCTCTTGTCCCGGGTGCCGGCGCGGTCCAGAAATCCCCGTCACCCTTTTCCCAGCCTGTCAGTCTGCGACCACCAGTCAGCACAGGTTCTTCACCCTCCTTTGCCTTGATGACCAAACCATTATCCCGCTCATCCAGGTAAAGTGTCTGATCAAGATCGTAACTGCCATCACCCAACAGGATTGTTTTTCCACTGTTAATGTCGTAATTCCTAGATGCCTCGATTGCCTCAGTAATGGATGCAAACTCTTTTGACTGCTTATCAGCGCGTAGTTCGACCGGATTAGTTTTTTCCTCTGAAGGCTTCATTTTCACTATATCAACAAAATATGCACCGGAAACTTTGCCATCTGAGCGCTGGCCATCGAACCAGCACTCAACAAATTGCATGCCAGGTACATTTATTTTCACGAGCACCTCAACTGCCTGGGTGTCGTTGGCGATCTCTAAATCGATCTGCTGGTCGCCTACGCGCACATGAGCAAAACCTGGCTTGACTACAGTCAGCGATTCAGGAGTAGATGCAGTTCCTTTTCTCAGGGTAAATTTGTAACTTCCCGTGGACAGGAAATCCACTTTCCATGAACCGAGAAGTGGTGTCTTTTCGGGAAAATCTGATAGCTCATCCTTGAGCAGGCTTTTCAAGCCATATTGCTGATAAAATTGTGCTTCAAACCACTTCTGGGCATCGGGATACACGCGCGAATCATAATAATGAAGCGAACACATCGTAACTGTATTTCCCGATCCATCTCCAACTGGGTACGGATTGTAAACCCGAAGATCTTCGAGCTTTCCACTCATTGACTGCCACCATTTGTCGTAAGCCAATTTCAACTCTGCGGCTTTTTCCGGATTCTCCAAAATAATGTTAATTTTCTCCCCCGGATCCTTGGTCAAATCATACAGTTCATCGCCGTTGGCCAGCCGGTAATCCTGGGAACGTATGGAAGTGTTCTCATACTTCCGCAATGGCGCATCCGGTGGCCAGAATCCCTGGTAGGTAACGTGGTAGCGTTCCTGTGATTCGGACTTTGCTCCGAACAGAAAAGGTTTCAGGCTAATACCATCGAGCTCTGCCAAGTCATCATCTTGTGCTAATGGAATTTCGCATATATCGGCCAAGGTTGGCAGAAGATCATAATGCATCGCCAGCTGGTCAATCTCGTGACCGGCCTTCAGGGTACCCGGCCAATTGAAGAAGGCAGCTGCCCGGCTACCCCCTTCATAAATGGAAGCCTTGTTGCCCCGCAGACCTGCGTTGAATAAACCGGTTTTTTCACCGGCCATTGTGGATCCATTATCCGTGAGAAAAATCAGAAGCGTGTTCTCCGCAATGCCCAGTTGATCAAGGTGCTTTCTCAAACGGCCAAGATTATCATCCAGGTTGGCAATCATTCCGTAAAACGAGGCGGCGTTATCCGCCAATCCCCTGTCCAGAAAAGGCTTCTTGTGTTCATCCGGTGCCACAAAAGGACTGTGGGCGGCATTTGTTGATAAATAGCAGAAAAAGGGTTTGTCCTCCTGCTTCTCAATCCACTGCATTGCTTCATTGAACAAAATGTCTGTGCAGTATCCTTTGTATTGTCGCCATGTTTCTCCATTGTTGAGCCAGGTATCGAAGCTGGAATTTCCCCAATAATCCTGCACCTGCGCTAACGCTCCTGCACCTATCAGCAACTGTTCGTCAAAGCCTTTGTCAATCGGGCGAAATGGATAATATTCCCCAAGGTGCCACTTGCCGAAAATTGCAGTCGAGTAGCCACCCCGTTTGAACATTGCAGGCAATGTCTGCTCGTTCGGCTCGATCCTGCGGCCAATCACTTTGTTCCTTCCGGTCATCAGGGAGCTGCGTGTTGGCTGACACAGAGGACTCACCAGAAACTGCGTGAAGCGGGTGCTTTCACGGTGCAGGCGGTCGATTTCGAGGGTTTCAACAATCGGATTACCGTGACAGGACATATCGCCGTACCCCTGATCATCGGTCAGGAGGATGATGACGTTGGGCGAGCTATTGCTGCCCGATAGTAGCGGCATACCAACTACAAGGAATAGTAGATTTAGAATTAACGCTCTCATTATCTAGATTTTCAGTGGTAACTTTAAGGTATCAGATAATCCTAGTCAAAATGCATTACCTCCTCCATGTCACTCCACCACTCTTCCGGAAGGCTGTCATGCATCGGTTGTTGGCAAGGTACACAAAGGGCCTCCCATTTAGCTTTGATTTCACTGTTTGCATCACGGTCAATATCAGCCTCCAGGTCATGCCCGTGATATTCATAATATTGGATCAAGAGATCACCCCTCACAAAAAGCGAGTAGTTCCGGATATTCGCTTTTCGAATATTCTCCCGTACCTCGGGCCAGATGTTGCGGTGGAGCTCGAGGTACTCTTCCCGTTTCTCAGGCTTAATGCCAATGACTTTGCAGAACCGCTTGATCTTCTTTGCTTCGCTGACAGCACTCATAGTTCCCCTTCCTTACTTTTGCTGTGGTTGATATTGAACGGTGCCATCCAGGTGATGATGAATGACGGGACGGTCGCCACACAGACGATGATGAAATAGGCCTTGTAGCCAACCGCTTCCTGAATGGCCCCGCAAACCATGCCGCTCACCATCATGGTCAGGGCCATGAAGCCAGTGGAGATCGCGTAATGGGCGGTTTTGTAATTACCGGGGGCGATCTGCTGCATCATATAGAGCATCAGGGAAACGGAGCCGACACCATAGCCGAACATTTCGACGGTAATCACCGTAGTGATCCATGGAACATTGGTTGGCAGGGCATAACTTAAGTAGACAAATGCCAGATTCGGTACATTGAGCATGACACAGAGGAACATCAGCGACTTCTTGAGCCCGAACCGGGCGCAAATGGCGCCTCCAAGGAGGGCACCCAACATGAAGGCCACGGAGCCGAAAGTACCGATGATATTGCCCACCGCGATGTTATCGAGACCAAGCCCGCCCACTGCCCGCTCGTCTATCAGGAACAGCGGGCCGATCTTTTCCAACAGGCCCTCAGCAAGCCGGTAAAGGACAACGAAAAGCAGCATCAGCCAGATGTCCTTCTTTTTAAAATAGGAAGCAAAGACATCTGAGAACTCGTGGAGTACATGCTGGATACCAGTTTTGTTGTCATCCAGCACTACTGCCCTGCCACCTGTAGGCAGCATCAGGCGGTGCCATCCTGCCAGGAGGAACATGGTAAGGCCAAGCAACCCCATTACGACCATCCACGACTGCACCCAGTCGAGCCCCAGGCCGTTTTCTTCAGAGTGCAGATAGCCGGTGAACGAAACCAGCAAGCCCGTGGCGAGAATCTTGCCCGCATACCAGCAAATGCCCTGCGCACCGATGTACTGTGCCTGCTGGTGCGGTGTCATGGCGTTGATGTAAACCCCGTCCGCAGCAATGTCCTGGGTCGCTGAAAGAAAGGCGATTATCCAGAACAACCCGACTGTCAGCGGCAGCCAGCCATCAAGGGGAAGGGACAGGGCCATTCCTCCAAGGCCCACGGCAATGGCGATTTCCGTGAACAGAACAAAGAATTTTTTAGTCCGGAACAGGTCCACGAAAGGCGACCAGAGGGGCTTGACCACCCAGGCGATGTACATGGAACCGGTGTAAAGGGCGATCTCGGTATTCGACAGCCCCAGGTTCTTGTACATGATCGCCGCAACGACAGCCACCACATTCAGCGGAACCCCCATCGCGAAGTAAAGCGTGGGCATCCACAGGAGCGGGTGGCGGGATTTCTTGTTGTTCGACATCACTGGGGGCAGGGGCCGATCATTTCACGCTTTCCAGAATTCCGTCCAGACTGATCTCGGCATAACAGATCACTTCGTCGGCTGCCCCATAGTAGATTTTTACAACATCATCCTCAAAAAGGACTCCGCAGTTGAAGATTACATTGCCGAAGAATCCATTAAGTTCATAATCGGTCTCCGGTTCCATCAGCGGGACTTCCGAGCGTGCCAGCACCCAGGACGGATCATCCTTGTCATGAATGGAGATCCCCAGGCAATAACGGTTGTCCTTGCTGCTTCCATGATAGACCTCGATCCAGCCCGCATCGGTCAGGAATGGCACGGCGCTGCAGCCGATTCGACCGTTGTCCCAGTAATCCGGGCGCGTCTGAATGATGCTACGGTGTTTTCCCCAGTGAATAAGGTCACTGGATTCAGCAATCCAGATGTCCCTGAACTCGTACTCGGCGGATGCCGGCCTGTGCAGAGCATAATACTTTCCGTTTATCTTCCCGGGGAAGATAGCGATGTCCTTGTTGTCCGGAGTGAAGATGATACCGTGCCTTTCAAAGGTCTTAAAATCTTTCGTGGAAGCAAGGCAGGTCGTGACTCCGGTAACCGGTGAGATGGCACTGTAATTAATGTAGTATGTCCCCGCGATCTCGGTGATCCGCGGATCCTCGATTCCATACATTTCCACCATGTTGTCGGCCGTCATGCAGGGGCTGTCAGCTATATCGAAGTTGATCCCATCCTTGCTACGGGCGATCCGGAAGTGGGAAATCGAGGAAAGGTAACGCCGGTTTGTCGTCAAAACATAGCGACTGTCCGTCTCCGTATCCACATCGGGATCGTTCTTATTAAAGTCCTTGATGATGATCTCGCCGAACTCCTCGTCATACAACGGGACACGGGCAACGTTTTCATCATCGGACTTGGCGATCTCGGCCACCCGCATGAGCAAAAGGACGTCTCCTTCGAAGCGAATGACCCCACAGTTGAATACACAAACCACCTCAAAGTCCTCACGCGACGGCTTAACGCCGGCAGGTGTTATGATTGGATTCCTTTCGTAGCGTTTTACTTTCATTATAAATATCAATTCCTATTGATTAAAGTGTATGACTCCTGCCAATCGGCCCCTGCCACCCATGCCTCCTTGTCCGATTCATATGCTCCCAGGTCCGGAGCAATCCCCGCGAATCCATCCGTGTATCCGGGAAGGACGACACCTTGATCGATGATCCCGGACCCGGGCAGTGGCATGAAATCAAAACCATCAAGGTCCTTAATCCCTGGCTTCTTAATCCCGGTCAGGTTGTTGCGGATATTATCATTCTCCTCGAGGATATCATCTGGGCCGCGCCAGTATTTGATGTTGAAGCTGATATTATTGATAATCTGGGTTTGCTGGTTCTGCTTTTCCAATTGCGGCCACTGAACCGCCCATTGTTTAAAGGGTTCCTTGCGAGTGGGAACGAAGATATAATCCATCCTGTTTCCGTGACCTCCAATATTAATGATGGTGTTGTTGAATATCAGGTTATCATCGCCTTTCGCGATAATACCGGCACCGCCACAATTCCAGACTACGTTGTGATGAAAGATATTGTTGCGTGATTGGTCGTCGGCTCGAATACCGATACCTCCGTGATCCGGATAGCAATCGTGGACCCAGTTATAGCGGATGATGCTTCCACGCGAGAATGGCCAGCAACCATAAATCAGGGAAACGTCCTTGCAGGCTAGTCCCCCATTGTAAACGTGGTTGTATTCAACGATGCTTTCAGCCGCGTGGTAAACAAGGAGCGCATTGCCTCCATTGAACAAGGTGTTCCGGCTCGCCCGGTTGCCAAATGAGGTAACCTCGCTGTTCTCCTCGGTCCGGACAGTTGGCGGATACTGGATGGTGTCAAACCAGTTCACCCCAAGGTGTGGACTCGCCGACAGCTGCAGGGCTGGATAAATAAGCGTGCCGAACCAGTTGACGTCATGGATGATGCAATTTTCCACGGAATTATAGCCGCCCATGACCATCAGGCCCATGTTGTTGGCATAGGCCATGGAACACCTCCGAACAGTGTTGTGGTTCCCGACGATTTTTGTAATGACAGATTCCTTACGGTCCTCGTCATATTCGGTGATCGTTCTGGAGTAGCTCGGATAAAGCAGTTCACAATCCTCGATCAGGCAATGATCACAGTCTTCCAGTCGAAATGTGGTACCGAAAAAGTTGATACCGGAAATTTCGATATACTTCTGATCGGCTGCAAACAGCGCATAATCACGTGATTTATACTTAACCTCGAGATTCGTGGGATCAACGTCCCCCGGTGCATGGAAATAGAGGTATCCGGATTTCTTCTCATAGAACCACTCGGTCTCCACATCAAGGGCTTCCAGTTTTCCGAACAAGTATAAATAATCATCTTTCCAAACATTCTTAGACCAGTTATCCGGTCCCTCATAAGCCGGATCATAGTTACAGAGCCCGACAAGATTCGCAGGATATTCCAACATCTCAGAACCTGCTTCATGGGAAGTTATCGGCCGGTTCCATGTCCACCATTGATGTGCGACGTTCAGGCATGCCATGGCTCCGGTCCAGTCAATCCCGGATTCCGCCACTTCCTTACTGAACACCTTGCCGTGGGTGCTTTCTGCATCCACCTTGGCCCATCTGCTGCGATCATAGCGCTGCTCAAACGTCATGTTCGGCCAGCGCGCCTCGATCATCATCCGCTTACCAACAAACAACTGCTCAACCGGGGTATCCAGCTTCGTCTTGAAAATGGACCCGTCGTGACGCGTCCACTCGCCATGGATCACCTCTGTTCCATCAAGGATGACCAATTCTCCAGAATAGGCTTCCAAGCGGATGGGTTTTCCCGCTGATCCTGACTTGGCTACAGTAATTTCCTCCCGGTAGGTTCCAGCACGGATATAGCAGACATCGCCCGGTTCCATCAGGTCCACTGCCTTCTGGATGCTAGCAAGGGGGTTTTCAATGGTACCAGCAGCCCCCGGCAGCCCATCCGGTGCCACGAAATACGCCCGACTGGCGCTCAAGGTGGTCACCGATAGCAGCAAAGCGGCAATAGACCACACTATGCCATAAACTAATGATTTAAACGACACGGAGTAAATGGGGATTCCTTACGGTCAAATTTATCCCATTTTTCATCAGTGAAGAATGTTTAAAACTGCCCAGAATATGTTTAAAATTGACTTCACTATTTGATTGATCCCTCAATCCTGCCTAAATTGCCTGAACATGAAGTATGACATCAGTCTGGACAGCGAAGAGACCGGCAAGCGCATCCGGGACACAAAGATCTTCTTTTTTGACCTGAATCCGCCTGAAGATTCGGCGTTGAGCATCATCACTGCCGGTTGGGAACTCACCCGGCAGAATTATGATTTGCGCCGCGACCATTATCCCTATCACACCATCGAGTTTATCGAATCCGGCTCCGGGACCTTCACTCTTGATGGAACAGATTATCCACTGGAACCGCACTCCATCCTGACCTATCGCCCGAATCAGCAATACCAGATTACGACCGCACCGAAGTCACGAATGTCCAAGTACTGGATTTCAATTTCCGGGAGCGAGGTTGAATCCTTCTTCTCAGGCATCGAGGCAGTTGAATCCCCGGTCATTACCCTTAGGGATGCCCGATATGTACAGGATCTATTCCGGCAACTTGTTGATTATGCTGCCCGCTACAACTTTGACACGGGATATGAGACCTGTCTGCTGGTTCTGAGGCTGGTTTTAAAGAGAATCCTGAACGACTGTGAAACAGCCCACCAGAAGCTGTCCGCTTCCTATAAGAAATACACCGAGTGCCTTGAATTCATGGAAAATAACGTGGCCAGGTTGGGCTCAGTCAATGAATTGGCTGCGGAGGTCAAAATCGACACTTCCTACCTGATCCGGCTCTTCAAGCGCTTCGATTCGGAATCCCCTTACAAGCGCCTCATCCGCCTCAAAGCCCGTGAGGCAGCTGAAATCCTCCTCTATTCAAGCAAATCCATACGGGAGGTTTCAGAGGAAATGGGCTTTGAAGACCAATTCATTTTTTCCAAATGCTTTAAACGTGTCTACGGGGTCTCCCCAAAGCATTTCCGAGACAACTTTGAGCGCGGATAAGCAACGTACTCAAGCCAGTAAGTGCCCGGCATTTGCAAGCAAACCTGCGAGAGATTGCTGTGCCCGTTCGATCATTAATGAACACACTTCAACGGAAGACAGGGTAACAGTCCATCGCCTGCGGACGACTCTTCCGCTCCATACCTGAAATCTATCATAAGCCGCTGTTGCCTGAAGCAAGCCAATGGGCCATTGTCCGAAGGCGAAGGATTTGACAAAGTATTACTTTTTAAACTTAGTAATACCATGAAGTTGACGATCAAGGGACAGGTGACGATTCCGAAGAAGTACCGCCAGCGGTATGGCTTGGCCCCGCACACGGAAGTTGTCTTCGAGGAGGCGCCGGGCGGGGTGCTGATCCGGCCGGCCGGCCCGGTACGGCAGCAGAAGCTGCGACGGGCGCTGAAGCAGGTCCGCGGCATGGCGGACGCAGGAATGGGGACGGATGAGGTTATGAGGATGACGCGGGAGGATTGAGTGAAGAGGGTCCTCATCGATGCCAATGTCCTGATTGACGTCTTCACGGATGATCCCGATTGGGCGGACTGGTCGGTTCAAGCATTGGAGGAGGTGGCAACCGGGGGGCAGGTCCTGATCAATCCGATCATCTACGCGGAAGTTTCAATTGCCTTCAAGAGCGTAAAGCGCCTGGACACGGCCTTGGACAAGCTGGGCATCGAACGGGCCGAGCTCCCCTACCCGGCTGCCTTCCTGGCTGGAAAAGCCTTTCTCAAATACCGCCAGCGCGGCGGCCTGAAACGTTCACCGCTGCCCGACTTTTATATCGGGGCTCACGCGCAACAGGCCGGTTTTGCGATACTGACGAGGGATGCAAACCGATACCGGACCTACTTCCCGAAAGTGAAGCTGATCTGTCCAAAGGGCTGAAGAGGCGGATGCAACTACCGCCATCGCAGTTGCGGAGATTACCTACCCGGCTTCCCCGGCAAAAATTTCGCCAAATCAAACGAACCGGCCCTACGCGCCACCCTTCTAGTCCGTCCTGATATCCACGCTCCGGAACAGGAAAGGATTGTCACTCACCCGGAGCGGTTTGCCGCTGTCGATGGTTACCTCCTTGAGGACGACTTCTTTGGTCGTCACATAGGGAAACTTTTCAATGTATGAGGCATCGGTATTTTCCGGATTAAACTCCGCGAAGATGGCCGGGCCCGGATACTCCTCCGGGTGCACGGAATCCTGGATGTGCAGGTTTTCGATAATGATACGTTCCGGCATGTAACAAGTATACCCGAAGTCATGCTGCCCGGAATAGGTTCCGTTGATAAGGACCCCACTGCTATTTTGGCCAAACGTGGGAACGAACACGCAATTGCGGATGATGACATCCCCTTGCCAGGTGCTGCCATAATCGGCCCGCAGGTTGAAGAAATGGCTGCAGTGGATGGTGGTGTTTTCAATGATGAAGGTTCCCGTGCCGATGGCATTGATGCCCATGTGGCCCAGGGTCGAGTTGCGGATAGTTGCATTGGCAACGCCCCTGTGGGCATCAAACCGGGACAAGGCGCAGCGGTCATAGACCAGGTTCTTGCAGTAGTTGGATCCCATGATCCCCCAATAGCGATCGTCCTTGATATCGTTGGTCTGACGGCAATTCACGAACGACACGTTGAGTGCCCGGGCAACCAGGATATCGTAGGTGCCCATGGAAACCGGTAGACCCGCCCTGCCGATGGTCCGGTAGGTCTTGTGTCCCGTCAAGACCGTGTTTTGCACGGTCACAAACGCACAGTCACTGATACTGATAAAACCTCCGTAGGGAGCTCCATGGTCGCCCTCGCCGGTGATGCGATGCTCAAAGCCATCCACCACTACATTGGAGCGCTGGATACCAATCCCCCGCTTGTAATAGGTGTACTTGGATTCCGCCTGGTTGGCGATAGTCGTGAAATGACCTCCGCTGATCGTCAGGACCTCGTCATCGATTGGACGTGCTGAAATTTCCGTTATCTGTTCGAAGTCCCAAATGATCGGGGTCCTTGGATCAACGGCACCATCCCGGCCAACAATAAATACGTCCAATTGCGAGGACCCCTTGTTCGGGTTGAGGCCGAAACGGATGTAATGCTTCCGGTTGTCGTTGGTGACGGTGACCAGACAGGACTGGGGCAGAGTGATGCCCAGGTCGGCCTGGTTTTTCTCCAGGCTTGAAAGTCCCGTGACTTCGAATGGCTCAAGGCTCGAGTCGACCATAAAGACGAAAGCCGAGCGGTTTTCCACTTTCCTATCGTCGATAATAAAGGCAGCCGAACCGAAGTCGGTATCGGTGCGTATCACTGCGGTCCGCTCCTTTCCGCCGATATAATAGGTTGCCCCGGAGTCAGCCTTAACTTTCAGGCCGTGCAGGTTGGCTAACGCATGGGTGGCCGCGATGGCATCGATATCATCGGTCTTGCCATCCCCGACAGCACCGAGGTCGCTGTAGCGGACAAATCCCCGCGCCCTGAACTTATCGATATCATCATCGGAATGTTTGGTTGTGGATCTGTCTTCTGCATGGAGGCCGGAGTCAGCCTTTTCAATGACCGTCCCGGCCCTGCCAAGGGCCGCAAAGAGAAATCCTGAAACAAGAAGAAGGGGTAAGATCCGTGACTTCATTATACTACCTGTCGGTAATATTGATTGAGATACGGAAAGCGAGTGGGAAGTGTCCGAGGCCCCAGCCGCTTAATCCTCATGCTTGAGCAGGCGCGGCTTCTTGACGGATTCCAGGAGGTGTTCAAAGTCGCCATCAAACGTCTTGGTGACGGGATTTCCGTTACGGCCCAGTCCCTCAAAGAGTCCGAGGTCAACGAGGTGCCAGATAACCGCCTTGGCCTGACCCTCATTGTTAAAAAGCCCAAAGTGGCTTTCCGAGCCGTCCACGGAACTGCTTTTCCATGGCTCGTCGAATGCCTGGAAATAGAAGCAGCTCATGCCGGCCGACTCCGTCCAGGCCCGCACTTCGTTATGAAACAACATGGAGGTGTACTCATCCGCGGCATGGGTCCCTTCCGGCCCATAATGGGAATCGTCCCGGGTGGCCCAGCCGGTCTCGCCGATGTGGATGGCTTTCTCGACTCCATTGGCCAACATGTAGGCCCTCGCTGCTTCCAGTTGCGACTGCTGGTGGGCAACCGCCCGCTCGACCGCTCTCATCCGCTGTTCCTTCAAGGGGAGCTCTGCGTCCGTAGAGACCGCCCACTCGAATTCACGATTGTAGTAGGTATCATGAAAGGCATAGGTGTGCAGGGAAATGAAATCCAGCGTCCCCAGCAGCTCCACCAGGTCCGCATTGTGATATTGCTCCTCCCCGCCAAGGGCAGCCCAGTTGTCCGAAGTCGTGATCCACAAATCCCTATCCAGTTGCCCTTCCGCTCGGGCTGCCTTCAACACGCGAACCCACTTGAGGATAACCCCGGGAGCAACATGATGCGGTTGCCAGTGGACCATCGCCTCGTTCCCCACCGCGATGATCTTCACGATGTCCGGGTAGGTCGCGGCCATTTCAATCGCCCGCTCGATTTCCAGGTTGTTGAATTCAACATCGCCCCGACTATGATCCACTTCCGGCGTATCTTCACCGAAACAGCGAATCCACGCCCCCAGCATGACGTACATTTCGAAGTCCGGATCCGCATCCTTCAATTCCCGGATCGCCGCCAACATGCGCTCCGTCTGCACGAATTCCTGCGTGTTGTAGGTCCGGATCAACCGGACCCCCATCGCCGCTATCAGCTGCATGTCCTCCTTCAACTCCTCCACCGTCGGCGCAATCGCATTGTCCCGCTCTGTCACCCGCCAGCCGGAATAACTCATCGCCGGATAGGCGGGATTGCCAAGGATCGCCTCCGCCGTCGGCTCATCGGAGGTCAATTTGCAACCGGATGTCAGTAGCAGCACGACGCCAGCTGCCAGAAGTTGCAGGGTAGCTTTGCGGATTCTTCGGGTCTTCATCGGTATTCAGGAGTGTAATCATTCCTATCCATTGTGGGCCGCGCAGTCTTGTCAATAGCAATCCTGCATAATAATGCATAATATGGGTGGGCCGGGAGATTCTACAGTAAATCGGGGGGAGGCTTTGCCACCGGACGGTGCGAACTAGGCTTAAACAGGTGAAGAAGCAATTTCCGGAAGATTTCGCATGGGGAACGGCCACGGCCAGTTACCAGATTGAGGGCGGCTGGCTGGAAGGCGGTAAAGGACTGTCGATCTGGGACGCCTTCGCCCACCTGCCGGGCAAAATCAAGCAGGGACACACCGGGGACGTCACCTGCGACCACTTCCACCGCTTTCGGGAAGACGTGAAACTTATGGCGGAACAGGGCTTGAAGGCCTATCGGTTCTCCATCGCCTGGTCGCGGATATACCCGCAGGGCCGGGGAGCAGTGAGCGAGGACGGTATCCGGTTCTATTCGGACCTGATTGATGAGCTTCTCAAACACGGCATTGTTCCCTGGGTCACGCTGTACCACTGGGACCTTCCCCTGGCCCTTGAACTGGAGGAGGACGGCTGGCGCAACCCGGACATCGCGGACCACTTTGCTGACTATGCCAGGACCTGCTTTGCGGCTTTTGGCGATCGGGTAAAGCACTGGATCACCCTCAACGAGCCGTGGGTGGTCGCCATCTTCGGCCATGGCAACGGAATCATGGCCCCGGGCCGGAGCTCCAATGACGAACCCTATTTGGCGGCGCACAACCTGCTCCGCTCCCATGCCCGGGCAGTGGACGTCTACCGCAAAGAGTTCCAGGCATCCCAAGGCGGAAAAATCGGCATCACCAACAACTGCGACTGGCGCGAGCCACTGACCGATTCCCCTGAGGACAAGGCAGCAGCCCTGCGGGCACTGGAGTTCTTCCTCGGCTGGTTTGCCGACCCGGTCTATTTTGGGGACTATCCGGAGGTGATGAAAGAGCGCGTCGGTGACCGTCTGCCGGAATTCAGCGAAGCGGACAAGGCGTTGTTGAAAGGTTCAAGTGACTTTTTTGGACTGAATCACTACACAACCTTGTATGCGTCGGAAATGACCGAGGCCAACCGCGGAGAATCGGATCCCTACGGGAATGGGGGCATCTCGGAAGACCAGGATGTCATTCTGACCAGTGATCCGACTTGGGAAAGGACCATCATGGGCTGGAACATCGTTCCCTGGGGCTGCCGCAAGCTGCTCCACTGGATCGACCAGCGGTACGGATCGCCTGATATTGTTATTACCGAGAATGGATGTTCGCTGGAGGATGAATGTGTGGATGGGGTCGTCGATGACCCGGCCCGAATTGCCTTCCTGCAAGGATATCTGGAGGAATGCCACAAAGCCATCGAGGAAGGCATCCGCCTGAAGGGCTACTTCATTTGGAGCTTCATGGACAACTTCGAATGGGCCCATGGATTCACCCAGCGTTTTGGTATCAACTACGTCGATTACAGCACCGGGGAACGAATCCCCAAGGCCTCGGCGAAGTGGTACGCCTCGGTCATTGAAAGGAACGGATTATGATGGAGAACCAACACCAGAAACTGCCTGTCAGGGAGAAAATCGCCTATGGTCTTGGCGATACCGCCGCCAACCTTGTCTGGCGCACCCTGATGGTCTTTCTCCCCATCTTTTACACGGACGTCTTCGGGCTCTCCGCAGCCGCTGTGGGCACCCTCCTGCTGGTCAGTCGCTACGGTGATGGCATCTCCGATTTCCTGGTAGGGATACTGGCGGATCGCAGCAATTCCCGCTGGGGCAAGTTCCGTCCATGGATTCTCTTCACCGCCGTCCCCTTTGGTGTCCTGACAGTCATGACCTTCACGACCCCGGAACTTGGGCCGACCGGTAAGCTCATTTATGCCTATGTCACTTACAACGCCCTCCTGATTGTCTTTACGGCCAACAATGTCCCCTACTCCGCCCTCACGGGCGTCATTTCCAGCAGCCCGCAGGAACGGACCATCCTCACTTCCTACCGGTTCTTTTTCGCCTTTTTCGGAGCCATCCTCATTCAGGGATTCAATAACAAACTGGTCGCCTACTTCGGCCAAGGGGATGATGTGGCAGGCTACCGTGCCACCATGATGCTTTTCGCCGTCATTGCGGTCATCCTCTTTGTCATCACTTTCCTCGGAACCAAGGAACGGGTCGTCGCCCCGAAGCATGACAAGCTAGAATTGAAGGCGGACCTGAAGGATCTGATGAAGAACAAGCCCTGGATGATCCTCTTTTGCGTCGGGCTGTCCTTCGTCACGCTGACAACCCTCAAGCAGGGCATTACGATGTATTATTTCAGTTACTACATCGGCAATGTTTCCATGGCAGCCATCTTCATGGTTGTCAGTACCTTTGCGGCGTTGATTGGAGCGGTCCTTGCCGGTCCCCTGTCTGTCCGGCTAGGCAAACAAAAGCTGATGCGCTACAGCTTCACGCTCGCTGCCATCTCCAGTGCCGCCCTGTATGTTGCCCGCCCAACCGACATCGGTCTCATCTTCGGGTTAAGCATGCTGACAGAGCTGGCCACCGGTCCCATTGTGGTCCTCTTCTTCGCCATGCTGGCGGACGCCGCTGACTTCTCCGAATGGAAGAACCATCGCCGTGCCACCGGGCTGGTCTACTCGGCCGGCACTCTCTCGATAAAGTTCGGCACCGGTGTGGGCGGCGCACTGACCGGATGGACCCTGGCCATCGTCGGCTACACTGCCAATGTTGCCCAGACCGAGGAGTCACTCATGGGCATCCGCCTATTGATCAGCGTTTTCCCAGCGGCAGCAGCCCTGCTCGGGCTCGTCGCCTTCCATTTCTATCCGATTGATGAAGGTCTCCTTAAGGAAATTAAGGATAAGCTCACGGAACGCCACCAAGCGAGTGTGTCCTGATTCCACTCCGTCTGGAAAAGCCTTGCAGGCAGGCAGTTGGGTGATAATCAAGAGATTGATCCCATTGCTGAAATGAACCCAAGCCTGAAATCAACATTCCTTAAGATCACGATCCACTACGCCATCCTGATCTTGCTGGCTTCCATCGTGTTCAACCTATTCCCTGGCTTTGTCGAATACTTGCCCGTGGGGACGGCGGAACGGCTCTTCTCCTATCCCGGGGAGCTCGAACTGGAGTCATCCGCCTTTAGCGGTCGCTTACCGGACGGATCCTCAGCGGACTACGCCCTGTTCTTTTCGATTTGCTTTCTTATGTCGTTGATCCTGGCCATCCCTCTCGGCACGACCTTCCTCGCCACCCGGAGACAAAGCAAGAAAAGCACCTCCCTTGCCAAGATGATTGTCATCCTGCCACTCGTCGTCACGGGGTTGGTCCTCATTGTGCAAAACAGCCTTGCCCTTGCCTTCAGCCTGGCCGGCGTGGTGGCCGGATCGGGCATCCGGTTCCGCACCAACATGCAGGAGTTTACCGACACCCTATTTTTTCTGGTCAGCATCGGCATAGGGCTCTCGGCCGGCGTCGGGGCCCTTGGGGTGTCGTTCCAGATGTCCCTGTTTTTCTGCTATGCATTCCTCATCGCACATGCCATCGGGTATGGAGAAGTCGATCCGGATCCGCAGCCGGAACCGGAGGATTCCTGACCAACAGGACCGGATTACAGCCACTGGTTTCATGAACATTGTTTACCATACCCGTTTGACGGCCCTGATCTTCATCCTTTTGGGCTTGTTGGCCTTGACGGAGGCCCGGGCCGCTCCCGAGCCGACCACTTCACGGGAACCTTTCAACCGGCGGATTGTGGTCATTGGCGACATCCACGGAAACCATGACGGCCTGCTGGAATTGCTCCAGCTCGCCGGGGTGACCGACGAACGGGGCCGCTGGACCGGGGGCAAGACGCATTTCGTCCAACTGGGAGACATCCCGGATCGCGGCGACGACACCCTCGAGGCAATCAAGTTCCTGCGCAGACTGGAGCGCAATGCCCGCCGCAATGGCGGGCGGGTGCACATCCTCATTGGCAACCACGACGCCATGAACGTGTATGGGGATCTCCGCTACGTCACTGATGGGGAATTCCGGGCCTTCGCCGAAAAGCAGTCCAAAAAGCGCCTCGAGACCTTGTTCAAGGATGAGACAGCCTGGATCCGGGCGAACGTGCCGGAAGAAGAGTGGCCCGAATTTGATGAAACATACAGGGAGAAGTGGTTTGCTGCCCGGCCACCCGGATTCCTTGAGCATCGATGGAACTGGCTCCCGGACGGGGAGATCGGCGAGTGGGTGCGTTCGCGTCCGATCGTCCTTAAACTGGGCAACACTCTCTTTGTCCACGGCGGCCTGAGCCCGCGTTATGCAGACTGGTCCGTCAAGGACCTGAACAAGGCCGCCAGCGAGGCGCTGTCCGACGTGACCAAGGTAAAAGGCACCCTTCTCCGCGATCCCGAAGGTCCGTTATGGTACCGGGGCCTGGCACAGCATCGGGAGGAAACGGAATGGCCCCATGTCGAACGACTTTTGGAAAACTTCGATGTCGACCGGATTGTTATTGGGCATACGCCTACCGGCGGTGTCATCCTGCCCCGTTTTGGCGGTCGGGTGATCCTCGCCGACACCGGCCTCAGCACCTATTACGGCGAATACCTGGCCTGCCTCGTGATCGAGGGCAACCAACTCTATGCCTTGCACCGGGATGGACAGGTGCCGATTCCTGCAAGCGCGGGAACAAAGGAGTTGAAAACCTACCTGCAGGCGGTCCTCGACCTGGAAGACGAGAATCCACACATCAAGAGGCGGTTGCGGTTATTGGACATCCAAGAAGATCCTGGGGAGGATACCCATATCCCCGATACTGCCATCGAGCCCGTCGAAACGGAAAGCCCCTAGTCTCCCGCTTCCTCCATCAGCGTGAGGATTTTTTCGGTCATATTCTCCCGGTTTCGCATGCGCTTGTGGATGCGTTTTTCGCGCAAGTCGGGGTCCTCTATGATGGCGTAAAACTCCTCAATGTAGGCAATGGCATTCGTCTTATCCTTACCCTCAAGGTACGGGGTGTTTTCCCATAACTCCATGATGGCCTCCTTTTTGGCCATGAAGCTCTCCAGCACCTTATCAAAAATATCCGGATCTGTCGTCAGGCCGCGGTAGAAGCGGTCCCGCACCGACTTGGTTTTTAAGGTCGGGTTGACCCTCGCATAGGGCACGTCGACCAGGCCGGTTACGTCAAAGTCATAAGGGACCGGCAAGTATCCTTCTGGCGTTTCGTAGGCCTTGGCATTGTGGCAACAACTCCCGTCGCTGGCCAGAAAACTGAAGTCGGTGTTGCCGATCATGAACTGGAACATCTCGGCCAGACTAAGCAGGTAGGGATCATAGAGATCGGGAAGGATGTAGCGTTCCTTGACCTGCTTGGCCTTGTGGCGCTTGGCGAAGATACCCACAGGCTCAATAAAGAAGGCCACCTCCGTCCGGGGGCTGATTCGACCTCGCTCGTCGACGTATTCAACCTCCGCCAGCCTGACCCGGAAGCTCTTGTCCGTTAGGAGATTGTAGGTCTTATAGGCCAGGTACTCCCGGTAGATAAACGGTGCGAAGGACCGGCGTCCCTCCCGGCAATGGGCGACAACCTTTACCTTATTGAGGCCGTCAAAGACCGTGCCCCGGACCTGCTTTTTCCGGAAATTCATCCAGTAGGATGGAAAGCCGCAGCTGCTGCGCTTTCTACGGAAGTTTCCCCGTGCATGGATCTTCGCATCCAGGGTTATTTCAGCTCCATTGCCGTCAGTGGTCATGACCAGGGCTTCCAACCAATCCGGGTTTTCGCCGCGCTGCCGCTTCAGTTGGGCCAAGGGAGCGGTCAACTGGAATTGTACTGGCTCATCCTCATCGAAGAAGGCCACGGCGACTCCATCAACCGGGAAGCCGACGAGGAGGACGAAAAGGGCCAGGATGAGGATATTCGTTAATTTCATGCGAACTGATTCTAGGAAATTTCGGTCAACCGTAGCGGGAATCCACTGCTTTGGCAATGCCCGGATGCTCTACAGTAAATAGGATGCATGCTTTGATCCGGTATCGAACTTAGTCAGCCTAAGGAATCAATTCCTGCCCTTTCGGGATGTTATTAGTCTAATCCAACCCCTTGCCTGATTCTCCATAATGAAATGCCGATACATGAAAAGTGCCGCCCTGTTCACGATGATTCCACTCGTCCTGCCCGCCGCCGATGTCGTTATCGAAAAACACATCAGCATCTATGAAAAGCGCGATGCCTACTGTGCCTGGCCGGCCATTGCCCGCGCGGCCAACGGGGATATCGTCGTCCTCTACACCCGCACCGAGGAGCACCTCGGCCCCAACGGGGAAATTCTCCTTTCCCGCTCCACCGACAACGGGGAAACCTGGTTACCGCCAGCCATCATTTACGACACTCCTCTCGACGATCGCGAATCGGGAATCACCGTTCTCCGGGACGGACGCTTCCTGACACACTACCGGTCTGTCCTCTGGACACCGGATGCCTATCTCGGCCTTCCCGACAATGCCTACGAGACCGATCTCCTGGGGCGCTGGATCTATTACGTGCAGGGTGAAGCCTACACCTCCGCTGCCCACCATAACGGCACCTGGCATGCGATCTCCGAGGACAACGGGATCAGCTGGTCCGCTACCGTGCCCGGAAAAGACTCCATCCACGGTGGACTCGAACTGCAGGACGGCTCCTTTCTTGTTGCCGCCTATCGTGACGACGGTGGCCATATCGGTGTTTATGCATCCGGGGAACCGCTCGGAAAGTATGAAAAAGTCGCTACCGTGACCTGCCCGCAGAGGGATATCATCCGCTTCGGGGAACCACATATCCTGCAACTGGAAAGCGGCCGCATCATCATGATGATCCGGGCCACCGCCATTCCCTACGATGACAAGGCTGATCGCTGTTTCCTCTGGGGAACCTACTCAGACGACAACGGACGCACCTGGGCCGAACCTTACCAGACGCCCCTGTGGGGATTTCCACCACACCTGTTGCAGCTATCCGACGGTCGTATCCTCTGCTCCTATGGACACCGCAGGCCACCCTTCGGACAGCGGGCCGCCATCAGCGAGGACGGGATTACCTGGAAGAAGGAAGACGAAATCATCCTCCGCGATGATGCCCCCAACAAAGACCTCGGATATACCGTTTCGATCGAACTTGAGCCCGGCCGTATCCTCACCGTCTACTACCAGCCGAACGTCGAGCCAGGGACCCGTCCCCGCATGGTTCCGCCGGACCCCCTCCGTATCAAGCCCGGCATCCTTGGCACCATCTGGCAACTGCCGGACTGAAGAAGCTTTCCCATCCCGGCCTACAGGCCACCATTTCTTGGGTATTCGGGGTTAATTATATGAAATAGCTAAATGCGCTCAGGAATTGACAGTTGCACCTTATTCCATCTTGCTTGGGGCACGTTGCCACGATAGATTCACACTCCCCCAGTGGCCGCATCCCAAACCAAGTAAAAGGACACCAAAATGCAAATGACTACTCCTGTTAAATCAGGGTCGTTCTGGACCCTGTTGCTCGCATTCCTGTCTGCCGCCCCAGTGGCGCTGGGCCTCGATTTCTCCAACGGAGACTTGAGCGGGAATCTGGACGTAACCATCTCCGTCGGAGGTTCCTACCGGCTTGATGATCCTTCCCTGGACCTCATCGGTCTGGCCAACGGCGGCACCGCCTACTCGGTCAATTCCGATGACGGCAACCTCAACTACAAGAAAGGCTGGTATTCCGCCCCTGTTCTCCTCAGCGCGGATCTGGAATTCCGCTACAAGAACAGCGGTGCCTTTTTCCGGGCCAACGCCTTCTACGATTACATCAATGAGGAAAAAGACCGTGAGCGCACGCCGTTGACACCGGACGCCCTTGATCGTGTCGGCAGTCGCTTCGACATGCTCGATGCCTACTTCTGGACCAACCTCGAAATGGGAAGCATGCCGTTGAACTTCCGTATCGGCCGCCAGGTCCTCAACTGGGGGGAAAGCACTTTTATTCAAAATGGCATCAATGCCATCAATCCTGTTGATGTATCGAAGCTGCGGCTACCGGGCTCGGAACTGCGCGACGCCCTTCTTCCCGTCTGGATGGTCAGTGGTTCCCTCGCGGTGACTGAAAACGTCACCCTCGAGGCCTTTTACCAGTTGAAGTGGAAGGAAATCATCATTGACCCACCCGGCACCTACTTCAGCACCAACGACTTTGTTGGCCGGGGTGGTGAGCGTGTCTATCTCGGTTTCGGTGCCTTGAGCGACCTCACTCCGCTCGGGGCTATCCCCCGCGGGCCGAACAGCAAGCCCTCCGATTCCGGCCAGTTCGGCATTGCCGCACGCATCTACGCCCCGGAACTCGGTGGCACGGAATTCGGTATCTTTTTCCTCAATACACATAGCCGCCTGCCGGTCCTCAGTGCGATGACCCCAACGGTCCCGATCAATACCGACCTGACCGGTCCCTTGACAGCCGTTTTTGTTCAGGCGGGTCTGCCGGCGCAACAGGCAGCCGCCCAGGCTACCCAACTCTGGGGATTGTTGACCATTGCCCAGAAATTTCAGATCAATCCGGCCCTCCTTACGCCAACGGAACTGGCCATCCTTCAGGACCCGGTGACTCAAGCCACCCTGGCCTCGCCCCAGACCACGGCAGCTGTTGATGGTGCCAGCAGAATTGCCCTGCTCCAGTCAGCCGCCACCGGACGCTACCTCGTCGAGTATCCGGAGGACATCCAGCTGGTCGGCTTCAGCTTCAACACCGATGTCGGGACGACAGGTATTTCCCTGCAGGGTGAAATCTCCTACAAATGGGACCAGCCACTGCAGATTGACGACGTGGAGCTGCTTTTCGCAGCCCTTTCGGCAGTCAATCCCGGATTCGGACAAGTCAACCAGATCGGCGACTTCCTGGGTCAGCTTGGTACCTATGTGAAGGGCTGGCAGGAAGAGGAAGTCTGGCAGGCCCAGGCAACCGCCACCAAGGTTTTCGGTCCCATGATGGGAGCTGACCAGGCAGTCTTCCTGATTGAGGGCGGTATGACCTATGTCCCCGGATTGCCATCCAAGGGCGACCTGCGGTTTGATGCTCCAGGCACATTTGTCGGCGGCAACCCGGTTGCTGAAGACGCCGGACTGCAACCGGCCACGGAGCCTGCGAGTGCCTTTGCTGACAGCACGTCCTGGGGCTATCGTGCGGTAGCCAAACTGGACTACCTCAATGCCTTCATGAGCACCAACCTTTCGCCCATTATCCAGTTCGCCCACGACGTGAGTGGCACTACCCCGTCGCCAATCGTCAACTTCGTGGAAGGGCGGAAGTCGCTCACCCTGGCATTGCAAGCCACTTACCAGAACAGCTGGGCGGCCAACATCAGCTACACGAATTATTTCGGGGCTGGCCGCTACAACCTCATTCACGACCGCGACTTTGTCTCGGTGACGGTTAAGTACTCCTTCTAATCCTCGTTCGAAAAGGAATTTTAAAGATGAAAAGCAAAACTACTTCCATTCTCCTTACCCTGACGCTCCTCGGGTTCACTGGCAGTCAAGTGATGGCTGCGGTAACTTCCGAGGAAGCTGAGCAACTGGGCGATACCTTGACGCCCATGGGGGCTGAAAAAGCTGGCAGCGAAGACGGCGTCATTCCGGCATGGGACGGTGGCATCACCGCCCCGCCAAGCGGTTACTCCGTTGGCATGCACCACCCGGACCCGTTCGCTGAAGACCAACCGGTTGCTGTTATCACCGCTCAGAACATGGGCGAATACGCCGCCTACCTCACTGACGGGCACAAGGCTCTTCTGCAGACCTATCCGGATACCTACAAAATGAAGGTCTATCCGACCCGCCGCAGTGCTTCCTATCCGCAGGACGTCTACGACGCCACCAAGAGCAATGCCATCAACGCTCACCTGACGGGTGAGGGTGCCGGGGTTGCCGGGGCCCGCATCGGCGCCCCCTTCCCGATCCCGCAACGGGCCGAGGAAGTGATGTGGAACCACCTTATGCGTTACCGTGGCGTCGGGGCCAGCCGGACGATTACCCAGGCCGCCCCCAACCGCCGTGGCAATTACACCCTGGTGGAATTCTCGGACAAGTTCCTCTTCAACTATGGGGACGCAGCCTCCAATGCAGAAGAAGAGAACATCCTTCTCTACCTCCTGCAGACGGTCGTTGCCCCTGCCCGCCTCGCCGGCTCGATCCTGCTCGTCCATGAGACCCTCGACCAGATCAAGGAACCCCGCCGGGCATGGACCTACAACACTGGACAACGCCGCGTCCGCCGCGCTCCCAACGTGGCCTACGATAATCCGGGCACAGCCTCGGACGGCATGCGGACCAGCGACCAGTTCGACATGTTCAACGGCGCCCTCGACCGCTATGACTGGAAGCTGCTCGGCAAGCGTGAAGTGCTGGTCCCTTACAACAGTTACAAGCTGCACAGCGACAGCATCAAGGTCAGTGATATCCTGCAGCCGCTGCACATCAACCAGGAATTGCCGCGCTATGAACGCCACCGCGTCTGGGTCGTCGAAGCCACCCTTAAGGACGGTACCCGGCACATTTATGCCCGCCGCACCTTCTACCTCGATGAAGACTCCTGGCAAATCCTGGTTGTTGAACAGTACGACGGCCGCGGTGAACTGTGGCGCGTCTCCGAAGGCTTTGCCGTGAATTACTACGAAGTCCCCTGCCTGTGGACGACAATGGAAGTCCATACCGATCTTCAGGCCGGCCGCTATCTGGCCATCGGCATGGATAATGAGCTCGAGCCTTATGATTTCAGCACCCAGCTCTCTCCGGCCGACTTCACACCGGCCAACCTGCGACGCCAAGGCGTGCGGTAAATCACTTGCATGAATCTCCAGGTAAACAGCCTGATAATACGGATGGCCGCACTACTCTGTGCGGCCTCCGTATCAGCACAGACGGAACGGCCCGCGGAACTGATGCCGCTGGCTCCACAATCCCTCTTGCTGGACGTCACCATGGCCGGAGACCGCGCCGTGGCCGTCGGGGAACGTGGCCATGTCCTCCTTTCGGACGATTATGGCCGCAGTTGGCGTCAGGTTGCTACATCCACCCGTTCCACCCTCACGGGTGTGCACTTTGCCGACTCCCAGAACGGATGGGTCGTCGGGCATGAGAACATCGTCCTCAGGACAACCGACGGCGGGGAAACCTGGAAGCGGCAATTTCCCCAGGGGCCCATTGAAGAACGCTACCTTGATGTGCGATTCCTCGATGCCCAGCGCGGCCTGGCCGTCGGGGCCTACGGATTTGCCCGCGCTACCTCCGATGGCGGCAAGACCTGGGAAGAGAGGGAAATCTCCTGGGAGGAAATGCACCTCAACCGCATCAGCCAAGGCTTGGATGGTCGACTGTTTATCGCCGTGGAGGGAGGAGCCTTGATGACCTCCGCCGATGAAGGCCAAACCTGGGAGGACCTTCCCTCACCCTATGAGGGGTCCCTGTTTGGAGTTCTACCCCTTGGGCCCCGTACCCTTCTGACCTACGGACTGCGCGGGCACATCTTTCGCAGCATCGACAGCGGCCAGACATGGACTGAGGCCGAATCGGAAGGCCGCAACCTGATCATGCATGGCATCCGCCACTCAAGTGGGCGGATCATCCTCGCCGGGCAAAACGGCCAATTTGTCATCAGTGATGATGGTGGAAAAAGTTTCCGTATCTGGACCGTGGACGTCCAGGGCGCTTCTGCCCTGGTAGAATGTCCGGACGGGGCAGTCCTCGCCGTGGGACTTAATGGCGTCCATCGCCTCACTTTGCCCAAGGCGCGCAACCCGGAGGTCGGGGAATGAGTGAACATGAGTTCCAGATTCCGGACGCACCGGTTGTCACTGGGGGCATAGAGGGATTCGCGGAACGCCTTTTCCGGATGCGGATCCTTGTGCTGGTCTTCTTCATTGTCGCCTCAGCCTTCCTCTTCTGGCAGGCCTCGCAGACGCGGGTTGATGCCGGCTTTACCAAGCAGCTACCGCTGACGCACGAGTACATCCAGACCTTCCTCGAGTACCGGGAAGAATTCGGTGGAGCCAACCGCGTCCTCATTTCCTTCACAGTCGATGAAGGGGATATCTTCACCCCGGAATTCTTCGAGCTCCTGCGCGAAGCAACGGACGAGGCCTACTTCATTCCGGGAGTTGACCGGGCCCAGGTCACGTCCATCTGGACGCCCAATGTCCGCTTTGTGGAAATTGTCGAGGACGGCTTTGCCGGCGGCAATGTTGTTCCGGCGGACTTCGCCGGCACCCCCGAGGATCTGGCCACGGTTCGGCAGAACATCGTCAAGTCCGGCCGCCTCGGACAACTGGTCGCCAACGACTTCAGCGGAGCCATTATCTCCGCTCAGCTGCTCGAAGTGGATCCCGCCACTGGCGAAAAACTGAATTACATGGCAGTGGCCGACTACCTGGAGGAAAAATTCCGCCAGCGCTATGAAAAGAAGGGCCGTGAGGTCGGCTTGAAGGTCGGGATCATCGGCTTTGCCAAGGTCATCGGAGATGTCCGGGACGGGGCCACCAATGTCATTCTCTTCTTCTTCGTTTCGTTGGCCATCACAGGTGGCTTTGTTCATTACTATTCCCAGTCGAAGCGCCTGGCCGGACTGACTATCCTCACCGCACTGGTCGCCGTCGGCTGGCAACTGGGGCTGCTTAACCTGCTTGGCTACGGCATCGATCCGATGTCCATCCTCGTGCCCTTCCTCGTGCTGGCCATTGGCGTCAGCCATGGCGTGCAGATGGTCCGGTCCTTCCGCGAGTCCTTCTTTGGGGGCCGTAACAGCCTCGATGCGGCCAAGGACAGCTTTATCCAATTGCTGGTACCCGGCTCAACCGCCCTCGTGACAGACTTAATTGGCTTCATCACCATTCTTGCTATCCGGATTCCCATCATCCAGGAACTGGCGATTACCGCCAGCCTTGGGATCTTCACCCTTTTCTTCACCAACCTCTTCCTGCTTCCCATTCTGCTCTCCTATGTCGGGTTGGATCCGGGTATGCGGGACCGCATCCGTGAGCGGCACCAGCGCACCGACCACTTCTGGACAAAAGTCGCCAGTGTCGCCCGCCCGGGGCGTTCGCTTGTCGTCTTCGGTATTGCCGCCATCCTCGGTATTGCCGGCTTCCACTATGCCAAACAGGTCCGCATCGGCGATCTCAGCCACGGGGTCCCCGAACTGCGCGAGACCTCGCGCTACAACCAGGACAGCTACCTGATCGCAGACCGCTTCGACATCGGGGTCAATATCATCACGGTCATTTGCGAGACTATCCCCAATGGCTGTGTCGATTACCGGGTCATGGAACAGGTGGACCGGATGGCCTGGCATGTCAGGAATGTTGAAGGCGTCCAGTCCGTCGCCTGCCTGCCAATCATCTCCAAGACCATCAACCAGGGTTTCAACGAAGGGAATCCCAAGTGGCACATCCTCCCCCGGCACCCTGCCGTCCTCAGCCAGTCCATCATGCCGGTGGACACCGCAACCGGACTGCTCAATGCAGATGGCAGTGTGCTGCCAATCTACATTTTCCTCCGGGATCACCGGGCGGAGACCATCGCTGGCGTGGTTGAGGAAATCAAACGCTTCCGGCAGGCGGAAAGCTCACAACTGGTCGACTTCCGCCTCGCCACGGGCAATGTCGGGGTCATGGGGGCCACCAATGAGGTTGTCGCCGCGGCCCAGTTCCCGATGCTCCTCTATGTCTTCGGGGCGGTCATCCTGCTCTGCCTTATTTCCTTCCGCTCCTGGCGGGCCGCCTTCTGCATTGTCCTTCCGTTGGCCCTGGTATCGGTCATGGCCTATGCATTGATGGCCAAGCTGCATATCGGCCTCAAGGTTTCCACCCTGCCGGTGGTTGCCCTCGGGGTCGGGGTCGGGGTGGACTACGGGATTTATCTCTTCTTCCGCCTGCGTTCCTACATCGTTCGCGAAAAGAAGTTCACCGGGGCCGCGGAGGTCGATGAGGAACTGATTCTCGAGACCGATGCCGACCACTCCATGCTTTTCGAGGAAGCCCTGGTCGCCGCCCTGCGCCAGACCGGGAGTGCAGTTGTCTTCACCGGCCTGACCCTCGCCGTCGGGGTCAGTACCTGGATTTTCTCCGCCCTCAAGTTCCAGGCCGACATGGGTGTCCTCCTGACCTTCATGTTCCTCTTCAACATGCTCGGAGCTATTCTCCTCCTGCCCGCCATCGCCCGCTGGCTCCTGCCCCACCACAAGTGGCGGGAGTGATGTGGCCAATGCGATTAGCCGGGGCTTAAGCCCCGGGCTACATTATTCGGCCTCTTCGAGGCCGGGATTAATTTTTATGGTCAAACGGTAGCCTCTGGCTAGGCGCAGAGCGCCGCTATATGTTAGCCGTGGGCGAAGCCCACGGACATTGATGGAAATATTTATTGGGAGCCGCATCGCGGCAGCACCGATTTCGTTAACGCATCCAATTCCGGAGCGTTATCGTCACCCCTCGTGCGGTACCTTGCGGATCTGGCTCAGGTCGTACTCTTCTGCGGCGACAATGTCCAAGAGCTTTTGGTAATCCGCCTCCGGGATTTCCGGTGTCCGGGCCATGATCCAAACGTAATCGCGTTTGCTGCGTCCAATAATGGTCTGCGTGTAGTTATCATCCAGATACACGATGCGGTACTCTGCCTTGATGGGCCAGATAAACTGCATCCCCCAGAGCGCGTCGGACTCCTCACTGACAAAACCGGTCGGGTTGTACTCCTTCAGGGGTCCGTCAAAGCCGCCCTTGTTGAAGGTGAAGGTGGTGTCGATGCGGTTGCCTTCCCCACGGGCGTATGTCTCCACAGCATTGTAGGCCTCCGTTTCAATGAAAGTCGGGATACAGGCAATGACGTACCAGTCGCCCATGAAGCGGTTCAGGTCGACGGACGCTTCGGTCCGTATGGGTGCAGGTGATTGGCATCCGGTCATAAGGCAAACTGTGGCTAAGGTTGGCAGTGCAAAAAGGATAAATTTCCAATTCTTCATCTTAATCAAGAAAGGTTAGCAGGTTCTGGTTGACGACAGAGCGGGCCGGGAGCACCACCGGTTCGTAGCGGAGCGTGCGCCCGCCCTCGGTCAGCGACTCCAGCGCCAGCCAGCGCTGGTCCTCGACGGCATACCAGATGGAAATGGGGAGCCCCTTGACCATGATATCATATTGCCGGGCGGGAATGGCCTCACCCTGGTAGGCGATACTGGCTTCTCCACGCTCGATAACCTCCACCGGCTCATACTCGCCGGTCTGGGAGTTCAACAGCCGGTTGGCCTCGAGTATCTCAGGACTCCAATAACAGAAGCTCTTCAGCTCTGCCGGGAGTTTGGCGTCCTCTGCACCAGTCGAAAGCGTAAAATGCTCACCTGCCCGTTCACCTTGAACAATAAATTCATCGCCGTTGGCATTGGTGTAGGCATCGATGCTAACCAGCCCCATGCTGTCCCATGCCTCGACATTGCGATGCTGGTAGCGGTAGGCCGTGATGAAGAGGAACTTCACGTCAAACCGGGCTTCAGTCTCCACATTGACACGGGAACCCTCCGGATCGATCCGGAACTGGTGCCAGCCAATTTCCTTGTCGTCGAGGAAGACTTTGAAGCGCCATTCCAGGGAGTCATCGACTGTATCGAGACTAGTCTGGGCAATGACCGTCGCACCGGAGAGCAACAGCACAGCGAGAGAAAACAGAGAGAAATAAAGGTGTTTCATGATAATAAATTTAAAGATTAGTTGGCGCTCTTGGGCAGCCAGGGAAAGAAGGCATTCGTCCGGCGAGCATACTCGGCATATCCGGGACGCCGCTCGCCGATATCCTTTTCGAGAAGCGAGACACCGGAGACCTTGAGGAGCAGGAACGACATCAACAATGGGGCCGGCAGGCTCCACCAGGCGCCGGCTGAAAGAGCCAGCAGGTAGAAGCCCCACCAGACACAGAAGTCACCAAAGTAGTTGGGATGGCGGGTATAGCGCCAAAGGCCACGGTCCATGACCTTTCCCTTGTTCTCCGATTTGGCCTTGAAGAAGGCCAGCTGGAAGTCCCCCACGCTCTCAAAAAAGATGCCCGTCAGGACCACGGCGATGCCCAACCAGTCGAGCACGCCGAAGGCGGCTTGTCCCGTCACCGCGCCGAGCAAGGGCAGCGAGATGAACCAGGCCAGTCCAGCCTGCAGCAGGAAAACGATATAGAGACTCTTCCAGACAAACGGCTGATTGCGCTCCCGCATGGCGGCATAGCGGTAGTCTTCCCCCTTGCCCCAGTTGCGCCAAGTGATGTAACCCGAGAGGCGCACACCCCAGATGGTCACCAGGGCCAGCACCAGCATCGCCCGCGGGCCCGTTTCCGCCACCAGAGCATAAGTGCAGGCGGCAAGAACAAAGAAGATGGACCACAGCGAATCAACAATGCTGGTATTGCGGATGATGATACTGATCGGCCAGAATAAAAACCCGAAGCCGCACAAGACGGCCAGGGCGACAAAAAATGTATTAAAGTCGAACATGTTTTCCTCCAAAGTCATGCTGCAGGGACCACGGAATAGCCGTCGAGGCGCCGAGCCATGCCTGCCAGCAATGGTAGTAAAATAGCCCATCCGAGGCCAATTGCCAAGAGCGAGAGGACGTTTTCCGTAAAGATTACAGCGCCCGCCCGTTCACCAAAGAAAAAGGCCGCTGGTCCGCAAATTGCACCGACTATAGAAGTCAGAATCCAATTATTTTTCAGCCACCGCATGCCCACATTGATGGTTGTGGCGAATAAAATCCACATCGCGACAATCCAGTAGGGGGCAAATCCCTCCACCAGGAAGCCGTCCCCGTACTGGAGAAGACCACCACTGACAAGAATGGATTCCCAGATGAGTCCGATGCCGGCAGCCACTGCCAGTAGCATCGCTTCCTTTTGACGGCCGGGGGCTGTCCGCAGGTGCTCGAGGGCAATGGCCAGCACGACAGCCGTACCCAGCCAGGCCAGGCCGTGGGCAGCACCATAGACGCAGGCCAGCCAGCCAGCCTTGAATAGAATCAGATTTTTCCAGAATAGAATCATAGATATGCCTTTCGTTGAATTTTGCACCGGAGTGTAGGCCACCCGGCGTGAAGACAACGTCCGGTAAACGTGAATTCTCCGTGAAATGCATGGACGCACATGGAGGGCAAAAGATTCAAAAATTTCACAATGAAAGCATTCCGGCTTCACGCTGATTTCACATTCCTTCCGGTAACGTGGCTTCCGTTATGAAAACCAAATACAACACCTTCTTCGGAACAACCCGGTTCCCGGCCGTCTCGTCGGGGACCCTTAAATATGCAATGATAATGGTCCTTGGTCTTTTGGCTGCTCATGGATCCAATGGCAGCACGACCGGTTGGGGAGCCCGCCTGTTCACGGGTCTCGACTTTGGCCAGACGGACACCATCAAGGCCAACCTAAACGGGATTGCCGCCAGCGAAAAGGTCGACCTTGACAGCGGCATCCTCTTCGGGGGAGCCGTGGACTATACCTGGAACAACGGCTTTACCGCGGAACTGGAGTATACCTACCGCTCAGCCGACTTCTCCAACGCGCCCACCGATATCTTTCCGGACGCCACGGAAGCCGATATCGCCTCGGTCTTGATCTTCGCTAATTTCCTCTACCGGCCAGCCATCGAGTCCATGCCGCGCCTGCAGCCGCGCCTGGGGATTGGCATCGGCTGGCTCCAGGAAACCAGCCTTGACGTCATGACTGACGGTATGGAGGAGTCCTTCGACGGCAGCGGCGAGGCGTACCAGCTCATTGTCGGAGCGGACTACAGCCTGACGGAGAACTGGCAATTGGGGCTGAACCTACACTGGTATTCCGCTGGTTCCGTCGATTTGAAGGGGGAAACCGACAGTCAAAGAAAACTGGATGTGGACTACGAGGGATTCAGCCTGATCGCATCCGTCGGTTACCGGTTCTAGAAAAACTTCTGACACTTTGGCCCGGATCAACCCGGGCCAAAGTGTACCGGAGGTTTTGATTTTTGGAAAATAATAATCAAGCTACCCGTTATGGGAAACAGTTCCTATTATGCGAAGATCCTGCTGGTGGAGGATGATTTTGATCTTGCGGAAAACCTGATCGATTACCTCGAGCGGCGGAACTTTGTCGTCCATCACGCGATGAACGGCCCACTGGGCCTGAATGCCCTGGCGGAAGAATCCTATGATGCCCTGCTGCTCGATATCCGCCTGCCCGGGATGAACGGACTTTCCCTCTGCCAATACCTGCGCAAGGAAATGCAGGATGACCTCCCGGTGCTGATGATCACCGCAGCCGATTCCCTGGACGATCGCCTGGCGGGATTCAACGCCGGGACAGACGACTATGTGGTCAAGCCATTCGCCCTGCCGGAGATCGAGGCCCGGCTAACCGCCCTCCTGCGCCGCTCCGGCAAACAGTTGCCCGGAGCGGACGATGTAATCACTTACGGGGACCTCAGCCTGAATGTCGGCCAGATGCGGGCAACGCGTGCCGGCCAGGACCTCAACCTGACCATTATGGGCTTCCGCATCCTCCTCATGCTGGCCCAGTCCGCCCCCAATATAGTCTCCCGCTCATCCCTCGAGACGGCTATCTGGGGAGACGAACCACCCGGCAGTGATGCCCTGCGCAGCCATGTTTTCGCCCTACGGCAGGAACTGGACCGGCCTTTTGACAACCCTATGCTGAAGACCATCCGCGGTGTTGGTTTTCAACTTGTCCGTTCCTGAGATGCTCCCCAAGACCATCAAGAGTCGGCTGGTCCTCCTCATCACCTCCTTCGGGGTGGCGGTGACTATCTTCAACCTCTGGTTCCTCTGGGGCCTGACAAAATGGGTCGAGGATTTCATCTTCGAGAGCTTGCTGCGGCAGGAATATGCCCGTCTCGAGGCCACCGGGGCCTTTCACGGCAACGCGGATCATCCCCAAGTCGGCCCCTTTCATGCGCATGATTCAATTGCCGCCTTCCCTCCCGAGTGGCAGGACTGGTTGAAGGACCTCGATGAAGGCATCCATGAACTGGAAAGTGCGACTTCCCTCATGGCCATGGTCGGCCGCGGCCCGGACGACTCCAGGCGGTACCTTGTCGTCCAGACAGACGACCTGGAATATGCGGAATCCAACACAGCCACAGTCTGGGGCTTCTCGGCACTTGTCCTGTTCATCACCCTCACGGCAGCTGTGATCCTGAGTCTCTACTTCGTTCGACGGATTATTGATCCCCTCAACCGTTTCACGCGCGAAGTCACCCTCCACGATCCCTCACAGCCGGTCCGGCCCATTGCCGGGCATTTCGAGACCGACGAAATTGGCAGCCTCGCCCGCTCCTTTGATGAATTGCAGCAGCGGCTCAATGATTACATCGGCCGGGAAAGGCGCTTCACCGCGGATGTCAGCCATGAACTGCGAACCCCCCTGGCCGTATCCGCCAACGCTATCGAGCTCATCAGTGAGCGCTACCAGGGCAAGGAAGACCAACGGGTCATTGAACGGCTCAACCGGAGCGTAAAGCGCATGCAGTCGCTTGTAGAAGCCTTCCTCGCTCTCGCCCGACAAGAAAACAGCGACTCGGAAGCGGCTGGCAGCGTTGACCTGGAAAGCCTGATTCAGGAAGCCATTGATTTTCACCAGTTCGCCTATCCGCATTACAACCCGACGGTTATCCGCGACTATCCCGCGGAATTCAGCCTCATTGGCTCCCCGGTTCTGCTGGGCATCCTTTTCCGCAACCTCATCGTCAACGCCATCCTCTACTCGCCGGACAACACCCTTCTGGTTTCCGCCAAGGGGCGCTACATCCGGCTGCGCAACCGGGTCGGTGAGGGGGAAGGATCTGGTGGTGCCGGGATCGGGCTCTCAATTGCCGAGCGGGTAGCCGCATCCCTGGATCTGCGCCTCGAGGCCAACCGGATCAACGGCCATTTCGAGGCGGTCATCATCCTGCCGCGGGCCAGCTGGAACGAGGTTGAGGAAAATGACAAGCAAACGAACCGGTAGCAAAAGTCACCGGTGCCTATAGGAAGAGAAAATGAAGTGACTTACCGCGTCACGGTCAGCGGCGCGGTCAGCCGGAACTCCATCAGGGTGCCCCGGTTGATGACAATGGGCTGGCCCTTGGCCATGGAAACGCCGGCGCCTGCAGCCGCGCCACGCCGAGCTCCCTTGGAGGAGTCACTGCGGGCAAGGGCGCCAATACCGGCACCAACGGCCGTATTGCGGACCGTCTTGGCCCCTTCACGAGCCCCTTCCGCCCCAACTCCTGCCGTCACCACGGGAACCCGGACATTGTCGATAAGGATGTCGGTCACCTGCAATTCAAGCCGGTTCTGGCCGGCCAGACGACCGGCCTGTTGCAGGACGGTTATCTTCCCGTAGACAGTGGTTCCCTTGGGAGCAACCACCACTCCATTCTGGACCAGGTCCGATTCCAGGGTGCTGGAGAAGAATTCGCCCTGCTTGCTGGAAGCGGTACTGATGGTTGAGCCCATGCGGACCAGTAAACCGGTCCCGGCGTTGACCGTGACCACCTGTGACTGGGCCGGCTGGGCTTCCGCGGGCTGGGCTGGTACCTCGGGTTTTGCCGCGGGCTGGGCGGGCTGTTGTCCACCAAACTGCAGGTTGGCCACTTCATCGTGGGGATAAACCAGGGTCTGGGAACCGACTTGGAACTGGACTCCTTCGTCGGTGCGCCCGACGAAAGTTCCCTGTATCTTGTCGCCGCTCTTCAATTCGAGGACATCCCCGATAGCTGGGCAGGCGCAGAGAATCCCTAGGGCCAGGGAAAATAAACTTTGGATTTTCATCACTCTTACCTCCTCAACTTACATGCCCGCCGGAGGGAATTCAGCGAGGATACCGGCAATGGCTGCCCGGAGCTTCTCGTAATCCGGTCCATCACTCTTGCGGCGGCCAACGCCCCATCCGACCCAGGCCATCTCCTTGGTCTTTGCGTCGTAGATTTCGATAATGAGGGTACCTTCCTCATATTGGTCCACGGTAACATTGCTACCGGTGTAGTAGTAGGGCGAATAGGCACCATACCAGCCGCGGGTCGGGTAATGCATGTAGCCCCAATCGGTAATATCGGTCTTGGGAACAACCTTGCCGGTCAAGTTGACCGCAAAATCGCAATCCTCCTTGGCAACCTTGGTGTAGCCGGCGGCGACCAGCTGGGCCACCACTTCCTCCTGCACGAAACGACCCGTCCGCAGGACAATGCCCGGATCAGCACCCGGAATATTAGTCGGGAGGGGCATGATGGCGAAGGTCTTGTAGGCTGAAAAATCAACGGCATCGTTGTATTCGGACTGGATTTTGGGCGTCGATTCGCAGCCAAAAAGGAAGGCCAAGGCGATCGACAACAGAGATATAATAGTGATTTTCTTCATGATAGCTTTGTTACGGTTAAAGTGAGGAAGCTTCAATTAAAGGGGAATACTCGATAGATTCAACCACGCAGTCACTTTAATTGAGAGGCGGAAGAAGGAAACCGGCGGCCAGACGATGTCTTTTCTGCTTATCCTGGTGCAGGCGGTTGCGCCGCGCGGAGCGCAATCCCTTTTGTAAAACCGCTCTTTGGGCAGCATCCAGCTGCTCCACTTGCAGGGAGGCCAGCTTTCGGGCGGTATCCCGGGTGGAGACGTCTGCATAGCGGGACAGGAACGCGCTCAGGGAAGCCGGGCTTTCCTCCGGTTCCATCTTATCAAGCCATTGCATCAACTCCCGTATGATCGCCTGTGAAGAACCCTCCTGAACAGCTCGCCTGACCTTACGGAACTGCTGGGCCTCGGAATTGGCCCGCTTGGCGAACCACTCGAGAATCCGACGCCAGAGCCGATCGCGAAAAGCCGCTGTTAGGAGTAACAAACCGACAACGGGCAGGAGCAGCCACCGGTAATTGTCTCCTGAACCAGTCTCCTGAATGGGAGAGACATCGGCGACCATGGCAGGATTGGGCTCCACAACAACCGTAGCCCCGGGCAGCAATTCCCTCCGAAGGACGGATGCATCCATGTCCCACCAGAAAAATTCATAGGGCGGCAACTGAATCTCTCCTGGGGTCTCAAAGACGTAGGCAATTGATTCCGTACGGGAACCCGACAAGGTTCCCCGATCCGTCCTGTCCTCTACCAGGGGTTCCTTTGGATAGGTGGAAACGCCGTTGATCTCCGGATGGCCAGTTTTGGCAAAGGCCATCCCGGGAATGTCCACAGCGGAGAACCGGATGCTGCGCTGGATGGAGTCGCCTACCATTATCGATTCCTTCAGTGAGGTCCACTCTTGGTCCACCTCAAGGCGGTTCGTGGAAACCAGCCAGGCTATGTCCTCCGCCCCGGGCGGCATGCGGGCTTGGAACGTCAGGCCGGGAACAATGACATTTTGCGTCGTTTCGGAAGCATTCATGCCCCATGTACGGGTAGCAACCTCCGCCGCAAAGGAGGGAATTTCAACAAGACCGGGCCGCTGGGGAAAGACGGACAACTCATACCGTTGACCGGTGTAGCTCTCACCCCGGATGGTTTCCTGTATGCGGACGCCTTGTGATTGGGTGCGCATGACAAACGTCCCGGGAACATCCATCCGGTCGTAACGCTTGATCTGGGCCCAGCCATCCTTGCCCAGCACTTCCACATGTACGATGACCCGCTGGCCGACCCAGGCCTCCTCCTCGGCAACCTTGGTCCGCACAACTACCTCTTCGGCGGTCAGGCCAGTCAATAAGCCAACGATAATCAGTGTCAGGAAGAACCCTTTTCGGTGTCGCCTCATTCCTGCCCCCCTTCATCACCCCGGGCAAACTGGTAAGCAAACTTGGCTCGCAGAAAGTCGGCCGGCTTGGTCTGCACCTGGCGCAACCACAAGGCCTGCAGTTCCGAATCAGTCATCTGCATGGACTCCTCGACCACTTCCTCGCCGGAGGAGGGAGAGGAGGACCCCTCGGTAAAGACAATCTCGTCAGCTCCCAGCATTCCGCCGGTCATTTCCCCACCCTCGCGTTGGAGCAGCTCCGCCCGGGCCCGGGCGATGTCACGATTGACCGTTGCATCCTCCCATCCGGGCCGAAGCTCCAGGGCGCGGTCGTAGCGTCTGACGGCTTCCTCGTACTGCCCCTGCATGACAAGACTGTTTCCCCGGTTAAAGGCGGATTCGGCGGTATCCTGTCCGGCGAAGATCGCTCCGGCGTCCTTGAATGCGCCATCCCGATAAAGGGCCGCCCCCTTCCATTGCGGATCACTGAAAGCGACTGCCGCAGAATTGTAGTCCCCTCTTGTATACATTCGCATCCCTACCTGGTCGGGACGGAAAAGGGCGAAACTACCCGAATAGAGGCACCACGCCAGCGCGGCAACAATGGGCAGCGTGGTCATAATGGTCTTGGGCTTCATTGAGTCACCCATCCTTTCCTTGACCAGAAGAGGGCGCATAAGGCAATTAGTGGAAGGATGGCGTAGCCGCTGTCCCGCCAACGGTCCTGTCCGGTTTCTGTTCCTGTGGTCCAGTCCGAGCGGGCCCGGCGGGCGATGCGCTGCACATCGGTTGAGTCAACGGTGAGCCGGGTGATATCGCCGCGCAGCAGGGAGGCCGCCTGCTGCATCCCGGGGTCCAGAGGACCTTGAGGAGACTGGATGGCCAGGAACTGGACCGGCAGCCGGGTGGTTTCCGCCAGCTCATTGGATGCGGACACAGAGTCCGCCAGGACAACAACGGAACCAGGCACACCAGCTCGCTTGAGGAGGGAATCCGCCTTGACCAGTGCCGCTCCAAGAGCATCCCCGTCGGTCGGCATCAGGCCTGGAACGAGGTCTTCTATCATTGCGGAAATGATGCGCTGGTCACGCGTCAGGGGCATCACCAGGTGGGCACTTCCACTGTAGACTATCAGGGCAGTCGGCGCACCCGACCGCTCTTCCAGCAAGTCCCGCAGCTTGAACTTGGCCCGTTCAAGGCGGTTCGGCTGGAGGTCCTCTGCGTTCATGGTCTCACTTACCTTGAGAAGCATTACCAGCCCGGCATCCTCCCCGGCAAAGGGGCTGGGTTCCCGTTGCCAGGCCGGACCAGCCAGGGCCACGACGATTATCAGCCAAAGGACCAGCAGCATATTCACCGGCCGGAGCCAGCGCTTGCCGGACTGACCAATGAAAAGATGTTCCAGCAAATGGGGATCCACCACGCCCTGCATGGCGCTCAGGGCATCCTGCCTGCGGAAAATCTGCCACCAGAGGATGAGTACCGGGACAAATGCCAAGAGCCACAACGGCCGGATGAAGTGAAAGTCAGTCATGCGGCGACCGCCTTTCTCCGGCTGTGCGAGACCATCAAAAGTCCCGCTTGCCACACCATTCCAACTACCAACAGGGCCGCCAGCGGCCAATGAAACAAGTCCCGCCGCGGCCGATAGGTTTCCATCTCCACCTCGCGTGTATCCAGCCGGTCGAGTTCCGCATAGATTCCCTGCAGTTCCTCGCGGTCATTGGCATGAAAATACAAGCCATCCGTGGTATCCGCCACCGATTGCAAGGCCTCCTCATCGAGCAGCTCCTCGCCGATGGCTGAAGGATCGCCGACGCCAACCACATGGACCGTTATCCCGTTGTCCCGTGCCACCTTGGCCGCCTCGTAGGGGGGAATCTTGCTCCCGGTGTCGTTGCCATCCGTTAACGCGATCATGACCCGGTTTTCGAGCTCACTCCTTTGGAAGAGCGTAATGCCCAGCCCCATGGCATCCCCGAAAGCCGTTCGCGGACCGGCCATGCGGACAGCCGTCTCCTCAAGCAGCAACCGGCAGGCATCAAGGTCCTGGGTGAACGGCACCTGCACAAAGGCCGCGTTGCCAAAGACGATCAGGCCAACCCGGTCCCCTTCCCTATTCTCGAGGAAATCATCCAGCACCTCCTTGACCGCGGCAAGCCGGTCGACTTGCTGGCCCGCCGCGTTTGTGAAGTCCCGCGTTTCCATCGATCCGGATAAGTCAACCAGCAGGAGCAGGTCACGGGTCGGCAAGACGTGGCTGACCGGTTCCTCAATGAATTGTGGGCGGGCCAGGGCAAGGACCAGCAGCACCCATCCCATGAATGCCGCGACGAGGCGGATCCAGCTGGTTTTGCGGATAACAGCCCCCTCAGCAGGGCTCAGGCGCAGTAGACTCGCCATCCGTTCAAACCAGGGAACACGGATGGCGGGTTGGGATTCCTTGTAGGCCGGCAGGGTGTAGTGAAGAAGGACCGGCAAGGCTATCAGCAAAAGCAACCAGGGATAGGAAAGGGTCACCATCTCAACTGCTCCCCTCCATTAATGGGTCCACCTCTGTCCGGTGATTCCTAATCCAGTACGCTGCCGCCTCCTTCAAGGCTGTTTCGATTTCAGCTGTTCCATCACCTGCAACCAATGCCGCCAAGTCCACCCCGGGACAGGTCCGGCCAAGAAACTCAACCCATTCCGCCCCATGCAGGGAAGCTACCTCCTCGCGGGGAAAGACTGCCAGTGCCACCCGCTTCAGGAGGACGGACAGTTCATAGGTTGTTCCAACTTCTTCCAGAAGCAACAACCCTGCCCGCCGGTAGGCATTGCGACGCCTCTGTTCCACCATGGACCAGGCGAGGAACAGGATCAATGAGAGGACAACCGCCAGCAGC
>JBFOMH010000004.1:0-302716 GCA_040830765.1 Puniceicoccaceae bacterium
GTCCAGCTGGCAATAGCAGGAGATACCTGGCTCGCTGCCCGCCACTACGGCGCCTGTAAGCACAAGCTTTAGTTTGATCCCTAGAAGGCGCCTCTCGTCATCGGTCGGGGCCTCTTGCTCACGGGCGCAACAGCCTTTGTGGTAGTTCTTCTGTTTTTCCCGAGGGCACAGTTCCAGATATTTTCCGGCCTTCCGGATGTTGCCGCCCGCCTCCATTCCAGCGCGGCGGAGATCCCGCTGCTCTTTGCCGGACAGGTTTCGGACGCCGGAGATGGGCCCATCACCTATGCCCACGGCTTCTTTCTCATCTCGACACCGCTCTGGATGCTGCTCCTCCTGGCCCTTGGCATCGGACTTCTCGTCCGGCATCTCACGAGGGGTCCCGAGGGCCTGATGGTGCATTGGTTTGTCCAATGCCTCTTTCTTGCCGCCGCCGCCTTTCCGTGGGTCTACATCCTTGTCACCCAACCGGCCTTGCACAACGGGATCCGTCATCTCCTCTTTGGGATCCCCCCACTGGTGGTCCTGATGGCCTACGCCGTCGACCAGATGGCCGAGTTGCTGGCGGAGCGCCCGCGTATGGTTCAGGGAACGGCCGGGGGACTGCTGGCAGGCTGTATCATCCTCCAGGTTGCCGGACTTGTCCGCATGCATCCCTACCAGTACGTCGCCTTCAACATGTTCGCCGGTGACCGGACAACCATTCCCAACCGTTACGAAACGGAGTACTGGTTCACCTCCTCAAGGCACCTGCTGGAGGCCATGCCGGCCATCATTAGCCAGGAGGGCTCAGCCATCCGCCCCGGACAACCGGTCAAACTCCGCATTGCCGGCCCCCTCAACGCAGCCCGGCCCTTTGTCCCGGATGGATGTGTCCTTGTTGATTCGATTGAAGAAGCGGACTACTACCTCTCCAACACCACCTTCCGGACCGACTTGCTGGCCGAGGGCGAAGTCGTCTACCAAATCAACCGGGGCGGAATGACGCTCGGTGTGGTCAAGCAACTCCAATAACCGGCAATCCAACGTTCATGAGATTCCTGATAGAAGCACACCACCCAGGGGATATCCATTTCTGGAAATACCCCATCCGGGAGTTGCAAAATCGAGGACATACCGTGCTGATGGTGGCACGAGACCGGGATGTCATGAAACGACTGGTCACGGCCTATGACTGGATACCCCACGTCATTCCCAGGAGACGGAACAACCAGAACAAATTTCCTCTTCTTGAAATGCTCTCACGTCAATGGGCCGTAGCAAAACATATACGAAGCTTCCGCCCGGATATAGTTTGCAGCCTGTTCGGCAGTTACTGCCAGAGCGCATGGCTGTTTCGAAAGCCTAACTACATCTTCACCGATTCCGAATTCCAGCATTTCAATCATCGCATCGCCCACCCCTTCGCAACTGAAATCCACACACCTTATTGTTTTTATAAGCCACTGGGCCCGAAGCAACGGCACTACAACGGTATCCACGAGCTGTCCTTTCTTGATAGCCGCCGGTTTCATCCGGATGCCTCACTGCTGGACACTATTCCCGGATTCAAACCCCGTGAGTATGTACTCATCCGCCTTTCAGCCTGGAACACCTTCCATGACATCAACCAGGAAGGCATCGGGGCCGGGGTAACGGCCTTCATTGAGCGATTCAAGGACCGTTACCGGATCGTCATCTCAGCGGAAGAAAACCAGCTCCCGGAGGAGCTTCGCCGCTACGCCATGCAGTTTCCACCGGAGGACTTCCACCACATCCTGGCATTTGCCCGCTTTGTCCTCACTGAAGGCGCTTCCACTGCCAGCGAAGCCGCCTGCCTCGGCGTCCCCACGGTCTACATCAATTCCACGGAACCGCGTGGATACCTCTGCATGCTGGAAAAGGAATACGGACTGGTGCAAAACTTCCGGGAAGCGGACAAAGGCATTCCCGCCGCCATCAGTTGGCTGGAGCAGCTTGACCGGGATAAACTGCATGCCCTCCAGTCCGAACGGTCCCGGATGATTAACGACCATTGCGACGTGTGCAGTCACGTTGTCCAGGTCCTCGAAAATGGGGTTCGGTGAGACCACTGGAGGCCGGCGGCAGGTCCGGATTTCTGCTTTCCATGACAGGGTTTCCCTTGCCTCCCGACCACCTCTGACTTCCAATGAGCCGCGGTAGATCGTGCAAAAGAAACGGCGACAACTTCTCTATTTCACTAACAATGACAGCGGGCGCGATGTTGAGATGCTGCTGCCTCTTCTGTACTTCGCCGAACGGTTCCTGAACTGCGAGGTGACAACAAGCCTGACCCCGAATATTCACGAGATATTCCGACGCAAACCCGACTGTGTGGTCCTCGCCAACACGATCGGGGCAAAACTCCACTTCGATATTGCCCGGATTGCCACTGGGGCCGGTATTCCGGTTTTTGCCCTTGTTTCGGAAGGCAATTTTCCGACCGATGGGTCCTTTAACTACTGGGGATATAATTCTGCCCAAAAGCTGTACGAAGCGTTTCTGTGCTGCTGGTCCCCCCGGACCCGCGACTTCATGCAGGCTCAACTACCGGACCAGGCGGAACAAATTGTCCTCACCGGAGCACCCGGATTTGACCGCTACCAGATTTATTCTTTCTCGACGAGGGAGGCCCTTCTCGAAAAGCATGGCATCGACAAGGAACGGTTCAAGCGCTTCATCGGTTATGCCGGGTGGGGATTCGGCAAGCTGGGCCACCCGCGCGGGCGCAAGGAGTTGCGGCAATACTTCAAGGGCGATGCCGGAAAACTGGATTGGGCCGAGCAGCAGCGCAAAGCCCTGGAAAAAATCCTGGAGCAGGCCGTGGTCGCCAATCCGGATACCTTGTTCATTTTCAAAAAGCACCCCACCGAGACCGTGGCCGCAGAAGGGAACGCAGACCTTAATGAAATGGCAGCTCTGCGGCACTACCCGAACGTCCTCTACCTCCTTGAAGAAAACCTTCACGACATCATCAGCAGCGTCGACCTCTGGTGGGTTTATGAATCCACCACCGCAATTGAGGCGGATATGATGGGGAAAGAGACCGTTTTTATCGTACCCGATGATGACTTTCCTCGCACGGAACTCCACGAGGGATTTCCCGAAGTGAGAAACTATCCCGACTTGCAGCAGATGACGGAGGCCTTCTTTAGCGGCGGTTCCCTGCCCTCCTACGAGGCGTTGTCGGGGAGAAGAAATGAAATAATCGTCAACACCATCGGATGGAGTGACGGGCTCAACCATGTCCGGGCGGCTTATTATTTATCCAGGACATTGGAATCAGCGCCTCCCGCCGCCAAGTCTGGCATCTCCTGGTATTATTTTCTCGTCTACTGGATTCTGCGCGGCCTTACTGCACCATGGTTTCCCCGACGGCTTTACGCATTGCCATTCCTGTCCAGCAAAAGCTGGGTCCTGAAACGTTACAGCCTCGTAAATCTCCCGCGTCTGAGAGAACGGTATCGCCCATTCCTGGAATCCTTTTATACAAGAAATGATATTCCGGGGCGATTCCGTGATGGAAGCCTCTTTTCAAGTGTTTTAAAACAGTCTAATTCTAATCTTACTGACTATGGAACTGAATGATGCATCAATTCTCGTAACCGGTGGGACCGGCTCGTTCGGTAAAAGCTTCATCAAGACGGTTCTCAAGCGTTGGCCGAAGGTGAGACGGCTGGTTGTCTTTTCGCGGGACGAACAGAAGCAATACCAGATGGCCCAGGAGCTGCCTCCCGGAGAGTATAAGGCATTGCGGTATTTTATCGGTGATGTCCGGGACTATGACCGCCTCAAGCGTGCTTTCGAGGGGATTGACTACGTTATCCACGCAGCCGCCATGAAGCATGTTCCGATTGCCGAATATAACCCGATTGAATGCATCAAGACGAATGTCAATGGGGCGGAAAATGTTATCACTGCCGCGCTGGATTCGGGAGTTAAAAGGGTCGTTGCCCTGTCGACCGACAAGGCTTCAAGCCCGATCAACCTTTACGGGGCAACCAAGCTGTGCTCAGACAAGCTCTTCATTGCAGCCAACAACTTCAAGGGCACCCGCGACATCCGGTTTTCCGTTGTCCGGTATGGGAATGTTATGGGCTCCAATGGTTCGGTCATTCCCTATTTCCTGAAACAACGGGAAAGCGGGCGGCTGACCATCACCGACAACCGGATGACCCGATTCAACATCACCTTGGACCATGGTGTCGACATGGTCCTGCAGGCACTGGCGGATGCCTGGGGAGGGGAGATTTTCGTTCCCCGTATTCCTTCCTACCGGATCACGGACCTGGCCGAGGCGATCGGACCGGATTGTCAAATTGACGTCACCGGGATCCGCCCGGGTGAAAAACTGCATGAGGAAATGGTCAGTGCCTCGGATAGTCCCAATACGGTGCGTTCGCGGGAAAACTATATCATTCTCCCGTCACGTCCCTCTTGGAATCTGGAGGAATACGCAAAGACCTACTCAACGGAGCCAGTGGAAGCTGGGTTCAGTTACAACTCAGGTGACAACGAGGACTTTCTCGATGTGGAAACCATTCGTGAACTGATTCGGACCCATTTGGATCCTTCCTTTTCCGCAGGATAATCATTGATGGAAGAGGCATCCAGCAGACGCGTCATTCCCTACGGCTTCCATAGCATCAGCGAGGCAGACTGCTCCGCCGTTCTGGAGACTCTCCGTTCCAGCTACCTCACGGGAGGCAGTCAGGTAGCGGCATTTGAAGAGGAATTTGCCGCGTTCGTTGGAGCAAAATATGCCGTGGCCGTTTCCAACGGGACAACCGCCCTGCATCTGGCCATGCGCGTCGCCGGCATCGGTCCGGGGGACCGGGTTATCACATCCCCCAACACCTTCCTCGCCTCCGCAAATTGTGCGGCCTATGTTGGGGCCACCCCGGACTTTGCTGATATTGATCCGGGCGATTACACCCTCTCTCCCGATTCGCTGGAGTCGGTTTACCAGCCCGATTGCCGGGCCGTGATTCCAGTGGCCCACGGTGGCCAATCTGCCGACATGCCGGCCATAGCAGCCTTTGCCCGTTCCCATGACATGCTGATCATAGAAGACGGCTGCCACGGACCAGGAGGGGGATTCCTCCATGATGGCTCTGTCCACCTCACTGGTGGCCATCAATGGGCCGACATGACGACCTTCTCCTTTCATCCGGTCAAGTCGATGACAACGGGCGAAGGCGGCATGATCGTAACCAACAACCGTTCCTTCGCCGAAAAGGCCCGCTTGTTGAGGAACCATGGTATGGAACGGTCCAAGGAAAACTTCACCACCTTTGGAAGGGAAACGGATCCGCTCTTCGAAGAGGGACCCTGGGTCTATGAAATGCAGGACCTGGGATACAATTATCGCATTACGGACTTCCAGTGTGCCCTCGGCCGGACTCAACTGCAGCGCCTCCCGGAATTCATCAGGAAACGGAGGGAAATTGTCGCCCGCTACAACGAAGCCTTCGCGGACCTCCCCTGGCTGACAACGCCCGGACTTCGCAACGAGGCCGACAGGGACCATATCTCCTGGCACCTCTACACGGTGCAGATTGACTTTGGCGGGTTGCGGCAAAGCCGCTCCTCCGTCATGAATCGCCTGCGCGAGCAAGGCGTGGGCTCACAGGTCCTCTATATTCCGATCTACCTCCAGCCATGGTACCGTGAGACCTACGGTTATGGTCCCGGGAAGTGTCCCAACGCGGAGGCCTACTACCAACGCTGCCTGAGCCTTCCCCTGTTCCCGGAGCTCACTGAGGCTGAGCAACAAACCGTGATTGATACCATCCGCCAACTACCCGAATCGCCATGAACTGCGCCATCATTCCAGCCAGAGGTGGCAGCAAGCGGATTCCGAGAAAGAATGTCCGTGAATTCTGCGGCCGTCCGATGATTGAATGGTCCATCCGGACAGCCATCGATTCAGGCCTCTTTTCGAGGATAATTGTCTCAACGGATGATCCCGAAATTTCAGAAGCCGCGCTGAAAGCCGGCGCCGAAGTTCCCTTTGTTCGGCCACCGGAAATTTCCGATGACACCACGCCGACCATCCAAGTCATCCGCCATGCCCTTGACTGGCTCGAGAGTGAGAATGCCGTTCCCGAGTTCGTCTGCTGCCTTTATGCCACAGCACCATTTTTAAGGCCTGCTTTCCTGCAAAAGTCGCTGGAGCAGCTCAGGTCGGACTCGGAAACCGCCTTTCTCGTATCGGCGACAGAATACGCCTTTCCCATATTCCGAGCCCTCAAAACAGACCCGGAAGGCCGGGTATCCATGTTCTGGCCGGAGCATAACCTGACCCGTTCCCAGGACCTGCCACCCGCCTTTCATGACGCGGGCCAATTCTACTGGGGAACCCCAACGGCCTTTCGAGAACACGAGGGATTTTTCAACGCTCCCTGCCGCCTTTTCCTTCTTCCTCCCCACCGGGTCCTCGACATCGATTCGCCGCAAGACTGGGAAAAGGCTGAGATAGCTTTTGAGATCATGAACCGACTGCCTGCCGATGACTGATTCCGCACAGAAAAAAGTTATCATTAGGGCCGATGCGGGAGGCGAACTCGGCTCCGGTCACGTCATGCGGATGCTGGCCCTGGCCCAGGCTTTGCAGAAAAGGGGTGTCAGCGTTCTCATGGCCAGTATCCAGTGTCCCGACCAACTCCTTTGCCACCTCCGGTCATCGGGAATCGCCCATCACCCCATGGAGGAAGTTACCCTCGGAGGCGTTGAAGACAGCGCCCAAGTCCTAAGCCTGGCCAGGGAGCAGCAGGCCTCCTGGCTGGTTCTTGATGGATATCACTTTGGGCATGGCTACCAGCGATGCCTTCACGAAGCCGGCTTCAAAGTGGCCGTTATGGACGACTTCGCCCACACGGAAGAATGGTGTGCTGACCTGATCATCAATCAGAATCTGGGGACGGAAGGGAATACTTACAGGAACGACATTCCCGCATACCGTTACCTCGGTGGTCATTGTTTCGCAATGCTGCGGAAGGAGTTCACAGAGGCAGCTATCTCCCACCCACAGAAACGCGGACCGATCCATCATCTCCTCCTGACCATGGGAGGGGTCGATGCCGGAGACGCTTCAGGAAAGATCCTCGAGGCGTTGGAAAAAGTAACGGGCACCAACCTCAAGATAACCGTGGTCGCAGGGGGTGGCAACCCACACCTCGAAAGCCTCCGGCAGCGGGCCGCCGACTCCCGGCATTCCGTAAAGGTAGCCTGCAATGTTGAAAACATGACCAAACTCTACAACGAGGTAGACGGTGTCATTTCAGGCGGCGGCAGCACGTGTTATGAGTGGCTTTATTACGGGCTCCCTGCAGCCGTTGTCGAGCTGGCGGAAAACCAGGCCCCTATCGTCCGGGAACTGGAACGTACAGGGGCCGCCTTGAACCTTGGAATCCCGGAGGACTTGGCCGAGGCGGCAACCATTCAATCCCTTCAGGCGTGGCTGGAGAGTCCTTCCCCGACTGGTGAGGCCTGTCCAAGAGTGGATGGGAAAGGGGCGGACCGGGTTGCCGCAGCGCTAGACAACAAATTAAGGATAACCATCGCCACGGCGGAAAAGTCATGGATGAATGGATACATTGAACAGTCCGTCAAGGAAGGTGCCTTCAAGGAACATGAGGTGACTGTTGTTCATGATGCTGCCAAGGCACCTCCCGGTGATATGCTTTTTCTTCTCTCCTACTGGTCGATTGCTGATGCGGCTACCCTCGGAAAACACACTCATAACCTCGTCGTCCATGCCAGTGACCTGCCAAAGGGAAAGGGATGGTCACCGGTATCATGGCAAATCCTTGAAGGGTGTGACCGCATAACCTTCTGTCTCTTTGAAGCAGTTGACAAAGTCGATGCCGGGCCGATCTATCTACGGAAGGTCATGGAATTGCAGGGGGATGAACTATTGGATGAAATCCGCGCCCAGCAGGCTGCCATTTCTTTGGAATTGTGTGCCCGGTTCAGCGCGGAGTATCCTTACAGCTGCGCCACCGGTGAACCACAGCAAGGGGAGGAATCGTTCTACCCGAAGCGGTCTCCGGAGGATAGCAGGCTCGATCCGCATAAGCCCATCGCCGAACAGTTCAATTTGCTGAGGATCGCCGACAACGAGGCCTATCCGGCCTTCTTCGAATACGAGGGGAAAACGTATATTCTCCGGGTTTCCAAAAAAGCTAGTCCATCCGAAAACAGGGAGACGCCCAATGAGCACTGAGATTTCCATTGCGGGCAGGAAGATCGGGACCGGGCACCCAGCCTATGTCATTGCTGAATTGTCGGCAAATCACAACCAGTCGATTGAGCGGGCCAGGGAATTGATCCAACTGGCCGCGGATGCTGGAGCCGATGCGGTCAAGATCCAGACCTACACGCCGGATACCATGACCATCGACTGCGACAATCCCCACTTTACGATCGGCAAGGGGACGATTTGGGAAGGCAGGACGCTTTATGACCTTTACGGGGAAGCCGCTACCCCCTGGGAATGGACGGCCGACCTTATCGCAACGGCAAAGGCGTGCGGACTGACCCTTTTCTCAACACCATTTGATGACAGCTCTGTTGACTTTCTGGAGACAATGGGAATGCCTGCCTACAAGATCGCCTCCTTTGAACTGGTGGACTTGCCCCTGTTGAAGCGGGTGGCAGCAACCGGCAAGCCCGTCATTCTCTCCACGGGGATGGGTACTGAGGCCGAGATCAAGGAAGCCGTCTCCACACTGAAGGATGCAGGATGTGTCGAGTTGGCGGTCCTCAAGTGCACCAGTGCCTATCCGGCCCCGGCAGAAGATGCCAACCTTGCCCTCATTCCGGCAATGGCGGAAAAACTTTCCCTGCCGGTGGGATTATCGGACCATACCCTCGGTCATACGGTAGCTGTGACAGCAACAGCCTTGGGTGCTTGCATCATTGAAAAGCACTTCACCCGATCCCGAAGCGAAAAGGGGCCGGACAGTGAATTTTCCATGCAACCTGAGGAATTCAAGGCGATGGTTGAACGCATCCGTACCGCTGAGAAATCGATTGGCGTTGCCGAGTACAGGCTGAGTCCAAAGGAACAGGCAAGCAGGGTGTTTCGACGGTCTATCTTCATAACCGCTGATATCGAGGCAGGCGGCCTGCTAACACCGGATAACTGCCGTGTAATCCGTCCCGGGTACGGGATGGCTCCGAGGGAACTCCCGAATGTCCTCGGCAAAAAGGTAGTTGCCGCGGTCAAGCGGGGCACACCTCTGCAATGGAATCTTATCGAGGATGAACCGACCAAGGGTTCTGAAGCAGATCCAGGCTGAAAAAATGCGGGTATTGATTTTTAATCACTTTTTCGATCAGGACATACAGGCTCTGATAAAGGCTCGGGGTGCACATGAAGTCTTCCCCATCCCCTTCCAGTACTTTCGTTCACAGGCTGTCAAAGTCCTTGGCCGGGAAATCACCGAGGGAGAACTGGAGGCTTATAACGATCCGGACAAGGAGAGCCAGCGACTGGACTGGAAACGGAAAAGCGAAACCATTTTCCTGAAACTCCGGGCCATCTACCGGTTCGACATCTTCGTCGCGCCGTCGGACACCTTTTTCTATATCCGGGATTTCATCCAGTGCTGTCGTTCAAGCGGTATTCCGGTTATTATCCTGCAAAAGGAAACGACGATCTCCCCCTATACAATGGAGGTCCATTCAAGGCGGATCGGAAAAGAATTCCCCTTTATCTCGGACAAGATGTTGGTTTGCAGTTCCCGGCAAAGACAATTCTGGCTCAATGCCGGTGCTCCGGAAGACAAGATCGTTATCTCCGGACAGCCGCGCTTCGACATTTACGCAGACATTCCCGAGGAGAGAGACTGGCTGGGGATTGGCCTCCCGGTCGATCCACAAAGCAAAGTGATACTTTTCTTTTCCTATGACCTCGATGCCTACGCCCCGAAAGGGGAATCCACGGCTGAAAACGCAACGTGGAAACACCTGCGGGATGAAACCGAGGCGGCCCTTCTGGAACTGGTTGAAAAGGACTACACCGTGCTGGTGAAACCTCATCCACAACAACGGAGCCGGTTGGAAAGAAAGCAACTTGCCCAAAAGGCAGGACAACACTGGCAAAAAAAGGTTTTCTGGGTGGATCGGGCGGTGGATGCACGCGACTTGCTCCGCTACGCGGATGTCGTTGTCGGGTTTCAGACAACAGCCCTTTATGAGGCCATGCTGGCCGGGAAACCGGTCGTCTACACACATTGGACAGACCCTGTACAAAAGTACGAGGACAAGTTGATTCCATTCTGGAAGCACCCGGGTGCGCTGGAGCTCGCCTCATCCGGTAAGGAGCTTATCCGGGCCATCGCTTCAGGCCAGTTAACGGTTTCAAAGGCAACCATGCAGCAGAGAAGGGATCTTGCCGTCGAGCACATCGGGGAGATCGATGGAAAAGCGACTGAGAGGGCCTGGTCCGAGTTGGAACAATGGGTCCAGAAGAGTCAGAGGAATGCCAATCCCAGTTTGGGTTCCGTTGTCGCAACCCTGCGGTGCATTTCGGGATATTCCCGTTATTTGGCAAATCTGGCCGGCCTGGCCTTGTCTCCCCTGCTCTTTCTCATCCTGGCCTCACTGTCGCGCTTTTTCCCGGCTCTTTCGAAAGGCAGCACCATCAGCAAGGAAGGCCTCAAGGCAAGATTCGCCAAGTTCGCTGGATTCTGGAAAGGGTATGCTCAAGAGTCTTGGCGATCCGGCCGCAATTCGGAAAAATAGGAGCATAAAAATTTCCATTCTTCCCTGCTGACCGAAAAGCCGAGCGCAACCCCCAGGTAGCTAACGAGGACAAGTCCCATACTGAAAACGGGGCTTAGCGCCGGAAGGAACTGGATTAAGATGGCATAGAGCGCCAAGGATACAACAGCGGGCGCCAGGCCCGGTAAAAGTAGTCGCCGGATGGTATCCCGGATGGATACAGAGAAGTGGTGCATCCCCTGATAGAGGAAGAGGACTGCCGACAGGGCGGTACTGATGAGTGTTGCCAGAATGACGCCACTCAACCCGAGCGGAACAACAAGGAGCAGGCTCAGGCACAAGTTGAGCGCTGTTGTTGCTGTAGTGACAAGTGCCACCATCTTAAGGCGACCTGTCCCGATAAACATGTTCTGGGCACTTGCCATCAGGGCCACCGCAATGACGTTCCCGGCCAGCATCCGTGCTTCGGGTGCGATCTCCGTGAATTCGGGACCAACCCATAGGGAAAGGATATTCCCGGCGTAGCAGAAAATAATGACAACCACCGAAAGGCTAAGCAGGAGGGCGACCTTCGTGGAGCTAATGAAACGGTGGCTCAATTGCTGGGTGTTGTTGTTGGCCGCCGACTCAGCGGCGGGAGAGACCATCATGGAGGAAATGACGGTAATGCAGGCAATTCCCACACCAGCCAGTTTGAACACGATGTCATACTGAGTCAGCACCGCCGGGAGAAGGAAAAGCCCGATGATAATCCGATCCATTCCCTTGTGAACAGCAGCCTGGAGACGAATCACCAGAATGATTGAACTGGTTCTCAGCAAGTTGGACCAGGTGTCATGAGGTATCGAAAGCGTCAGGCGCCACCACGGAATCGCCCGCCTGAGTGCCAGAAAAAGGAGGACCAACTGGGTTGCGGAGGCCGTTGCGGCTGCCAATCCGAGGCCGGGTAATCCGTCCCCCCGGTAAACAAGGAAAACCATCAGCCCGGCTTGTAGTAAAAGTCCGACTACTTGAATCAGCTTGGCCCGGGCAAATTCCTGGAATCCCTGCAGTGTGGCAGAGAGGGCCAGCTTTACCAGATCCAGGAAAACGACCACGGCCATTAACCGGAGGAGGATCGCTGAATCTGCCATCAACCCGGGTTCGACATCAAATACTTCCTGAAGAAAACCCGTACCCAGTAAAATCATCGCACCAAGGAATATACCCAGGGCTCCCAGAAGCATCGCTCCTCCACTGACCGTTGCATTCGTCAACTCCCTGTTTTCCGCAGCAGCGGAGCCGCCCACTATTTTCACAATGGAAGAAGCAATCCCGAAGTCGGCAAAGGAGAGAAATCCGTGGGCAATGGAGAGTGTGAGGACAAGCGTCCAGAAACCATATGCGGTAACGCCGAGTTGATGGATAAGAAAGGGAGTCAGCAGCAGATTGACGATGATCGTGAGGACCATTGCCAATGCGTTTGCAAATGCACCGGATATGAGTTTGCTCCCGGCCAACTTATCTTTGGGGCATTCCCCCGGTTGCTAGGTTCATCATGGCGAGTATTTCCTGCAGGTGGATTACATGAAGCTATTTGCCGCTGCCAGCAGGGGGTTCCAGTCTTTCAAACTCCCCGGATGACCGCTCCATATCCAATGTCCGGTACAGCACCAGCTCGGCGACCAGCCCGAGCGAGATCAACTGGGCCGAGAGCAGGGTCCCGAGGATGCCGAAGAAGAACAAGGGGCGGGTGCCAATTCCCTTGTAGCCGAGGAACCAGCCCGCGGAGAGATAAACCAGGATGCCGAGGCCAAGGGCCCCAACCAGCAGGCCCAGCCCGCCAAAGAAGTGCGCCGGACGCCGCAGATAGCGGGTCAGGACAACCGTTGTCAAGAGGTCGAGAAACCCCTTGATCAGGCGGGTGGCCCCGTACTTGGAACGACCGTGGGTCCGCGGCTGATGTTCAACGACAATTTCGGCCACCCGGTAGCCGTCGGCATTGGCCAGGATGGGGATAAAGCGGTGCATTTCGCCATAGAGCTTGAGGCCCTTTGCCACTTCAGACCGGTAGGCCTTGAAGCCACAATTGACGTCATGCAGCTTCAGGCCGGAAACCACCCGGACCATGCCATTGAAAATCCTTGAGGGAAAGGTCTTGTCCAGTGGGTCTTTCCGGTTTTTCTTCCAGCCGGAAACCATGTCAGCCCCGGCTTCCAGGGCCTCGAGGAACTTGGGGATTTCCTCCGGCTGATCCTGCAGATCGGCATCCATGGTTATGATGATCCTGCCGCAGGCCTCCCTGAATCCACGGGCCAGGGCAGCAGCCTTGCCGAAATTACGCCGGTGGCGGATGGCCCTAATCTGGTTGGGATGGGCCCGGTGCTGTTCCCGGATGCGGTCCCATGACCCATCGCCGCTGCCATCATCGACAAAGAGAATTTCAAACGCCTCTCCGGCCGCATCCCTTAAGACAGGCAGCAAACGATCCACCAACTCATCAATACTATCAACCTCATCATAGACCGGAATGACGACCGAAAGAGCAAGTGACCTGTCCTTCAAATCAGGCTCGGTTGGTAAAAGCGGATTCACAGGAATTGACATACAGTATTGGGCTCCCGTTGCAACCTCAACCCGTCCCCATGGCACTGGCCGAGACAGGTCCGTTGGCAAAAGCTTGCCCTGTCGACCTCGCAGCGGCACCTTCATCCTGAAAATGAAGAAACCAAGCCATCGACAAGCTGTCATCGGAGGAGCCATCCTGGTGGTCCTTCTGGTACTCGTTGGCGGCTTCGTTCTTTGGGCCAACCGGGAAAGCCTGCCCCCGGTGGATGAGATGCGGGGCCGCTTGCTGGCTTTCCTTGAGACCATCCCGGAGCCGCTCTATTTCCTGGCTTTCCTGATTCTTCCGGCACTTGGGGTGCCCTTGACCCTTTTCTACCTGACCGCCATTCCCGTATTCGGTGACGGTCAGCCAGCAGTGGCCATCGGCCTGGCTTGGACAGCCCTGGCCTTGAACATGATCCTCTGCTACGTCCTTGGACGCTGGCTGCTCCACCCGGTGATAGAATGGGTCATCCGCCACAGGAACCTGAAAATCCCCGAACTGACTCCCCAGAATGAATGGAAGGTCGTCCTCGCCGTACGGGTTTCCCCGATCCCTTATGCGCCACAAAATTATATCCTGGCCTTGGGAAATGCGCGCTGGCGCACCTATCTCTGGATGTCGCTTCTGATTCAGGGAGCCATTGGCCTCGCCATCATGCTGGTCGGGGAATCCGTCCTGACCGGCGGACTGGGCTATATCCTTCTGGCCCTCTTTGGACTACTTGTCCTGAACCTGGTCATAGATTTTATCCGCAAGCGACTGACCCGTGAATCCGTCCCCGACAAAGAATAGGAACTGCTATACGGTCACCGAGCTGACCCGGGAAATCAAGGGCCTGCTGGAGAGCCGGTTCCCGGTGGTCCATCTGCGGGGCGAAATCAGCAACCTGCGGCGCCATCAGTCCGGCCATGTTTACTTTTCCCTCAAGGACAGTGGAGCCTCCATTTCCTGTGTCTGCTTCAGGGGGGATGCCATGCGGTTGAAGGTCCAGCTCAAGGACGGTTTGCAGATTGTCGGGAACGGCCGCATCACCGTCTATGAGCCAAGGGGCAACTACCAGGTCATCTTCAGCACCATCGAGGAAGACGGCATCGGGCGCTTGCAGCAGGCGTTTCTGGCCTTGAAGGAGAAGCTCGAGAAAGAGGGCCTCTTCGATCCGTCCCGCAAGCAGCCGCTTCCCCAATTGGCAAAAACAGTCGGCTTTGTGACATCCGATACCGGGGCCGCCCTGCGCGACTTCATCTCTATCCTTCGCCGCCGGCATTGGGCCGGTCGGCTGGTGGTGATCCCAGCCCGCGTCCAGGGCGCCGGGGCCGCCGAGGAGATTGTCTCCGGAATCGAGGCCGCCAACCGTCACCAGCTCTGCGATCTCCTTGTCATCGGCCGAGGTGGGGGCAGCCTTGAGGACCTCTGGCCCTTCAACGAAGAAATCGTCGCCCGGGCCATAGCGGCTTCACAAATTCCACTCATCTCCGCCGTCGGCCACGAAATTGACTTTACGCTGAGTGACTTTGCGGCCGACTTTCGTGCCGAGACCCCATCCGCCGCCGCTGAATGGATCACCAGTGCCCGTCAGGCCTTTGTCGACCGGGCTACCAGCTTGAGCGATCGCTTCCGCACTGGTGCTGAACGCTTGCTGGAACGGAAGTCGCACCGGCTTTCCATGGCATCGGCCAGCCTCAAGCACCAGCACCCGCGTAACCGGCTCGACCAGGCGGCCTTGCGGCTCGACGACTTGCATGGGCGTCTTGGACAGTCCCTCCTCAGCAGCCTCAAGGATAATCGCCAACGCTTTCAACTGGCCGCCCAGCGCTTCCAGGCAATCCGTCCGGAAACCCGGTTGCAGCATTTCCGGGAGAACCTGCGCCAGCTGGGCCTGCGGCTGTCGACCAACAGCCATCAGGGAACCCTCAAGCGGGGCTTCGCCATCCTGCGCCGGAAAGGCAAGGTCGTCGGTGAATCATCCGCCCTCGAACCAGGAGAGGCTTTCAGCGTGGAAATGCGGGACGGATCCTTCGGGGCACAGCGCGACCGGGAATGAACGAATTCCAACACGCGTTTGTTACAGATGTGTTAAACCGGCCCTATTTTGAATATTTCTGCATTTCGGACTTGTCATCCGGCTAATATGGGCAATTAGTAAACGCATACTAAATTTCCCGTAAGGGAGTTTTGGGGTAACATATAAGGAGTAGTGAAATAGAAAATAATGGCAGGCGGCTTAGGGGTAGGCCGCCTGCCTTCTTTTATACATCCGAAAAGCGCTTCACGCTTCCCCTCCGTTGAAAATTCGCTACCCTGTCCGGCATGGCTGGAGAACGAGACGGGCAGGAAACGCATATCGAGGAATTCTCGGTTGGCTCCTCCCGGTTTCGCCTGGCTCCGGAATACGGGTTTCGCCTGATGCAATGGACCCTTCAAACCGCTTCGGGAACCCGGGACATCTTCCACTGGCCGGAAAATGCCGATGACCAGCCCCTCGAAAAGGTCCGCGGCGGCAACCCCATCCTTTTCCCCTTTGCCGGGAGAAGCTTTGACCGCGGTCTGGAAAACCACTGGCGGGCACCGGACGGTTCGCGGCTCCCGATGCCACGTCACGGCTTTGCCCGCAACGGCCGCTTCAGCTTCAGCCGGGTTTCGGAAAACGAAATCTCCGGACAACTCCTGCCGACGGAAGCGGATGCTGCCGCCTTCCCATTTGATTATGTCTTCACGGTCACTTACCGCTTCGAGGAGCTGGCCTTGCAGGTCGATCTTGCCCTGGAGAACACCGGCCAGGAGCCGGTCCCCTGGTCAGCCGGCCATCACTTTTACTTTACCCTACCCTGGCATCCGGCAGCCCTGCGGCAGGATTACCGCCTCAACATGGAAGCCCGCAAATGTGCCTACCACGCTCCGGATGGGAAACTGGTGATGGACCGCGATCGGGAAACTTGTCATGATTTAGCCGATACAAATCTCCTTGATCGCATCCACTGGCAATTGCGCCACAACCGGGTTTCCTTCGGTCCCAAGGGCGGCGAGGAGGACATACACCTCGTTCTCGGTGATAACCCGGCGCCCCAGAAGAACTGGGCCATCGTTACCTGGTCGGAATCGGAAACAGCTCCCTATTACTGCATCGAGCCTTGGATGGGCCCGCCCAACGCGGCTGAGCATGGCAAGGGGCTCCACTGGGTCGGCCCGGGGGAAAGCCAGGTCTTCCGGGTCGAGGTCAGCCTCTATTGATCAACCGGGCATGCTGCCCATGAGGGAAATCTCCTCCTGGAAAGCCGTGATGAGCTCCGGGGAAATTTCCAGTTCCGGCACGGTCAACTCGCGCTTGGTCGGCATGTGCCGGAAGCGCTGACCGCCCAGCCGCTTCAGGATCCGTTTCCTTTCCAACTGCAGGGCGAGAAAGAATTTCAGGCGGTCCCGCGTTTCATCAACCAGTCCTTCGTCCCCCCCGTCCACCGGCTCCTCGAATAGACTGAGAAAAATCTCATCCGCCGACTGCAGGGCGGCTCGCTTTTCCTCGGCCTCACTTGTTTCCTTTTCCTTTATTTGCTGGCTCCACCGGCAAATAACCGCCCCTTCCAGCTGCACGTCATCACGCTCCTCTTCAAGGATGTCCAAGCGGTCGATAAATCCCTCCTTGGTCCGGTAAAGATAGCTCCAGACAATATCACCCGCACTAAACGGTGCTTCCGAGTGACCGGAAACTTTCCCCACGGACCTGATGGCGATATCCATGGGAAAAGTTTGTGCACATTCCCGATCCCAACCTCAATCCTAATCTCAATCCCAATGACAACCCACCCCAAGTTTGCCATTGAGATTGTGCAAGGGATGAAGATGATTCCGTCCAATGGGAGGCCTCCGCATCAAGACCTTGTCACCGGCCAAAGGACGGACGCTCTTTATCGGCGACGTCCATGGCTGCGCCAAGGAGCTGGAAAAGCTGCTCAAGGCCTTCAAGAAAAAGAAAAAGGACCGCATCATTTTCGTCGGTGACCTGATCAATGGAGGACCCAGGAGCGCCCGTGTCCTGGAGATTGCCCGGGACCTTTCGGCCAAGTGCGTCCTTGGCAACCATGAGGTTCGCTTCCTCAAGGCCCGCAAGGCAAAGAACGCCCGCTATCTAAAACGGAAGGACAGGGACGCCTATGAGAGCCTTTCCAAGGCGGACTGGAAATGGATCAACGCCTGGCCTCACCTGATCCACATTCCCGAGAGCAAGCTCCTTGTTGTCCACGGGGGATTTGACCCGGCCGTGAAGTGGTGGAAACAGGATGAGGAAATGGTCACGCAGATTCAGGTCATCACCCAAAAGAAGAAACCTGCGCGCCGGGCTACCGTTCCCCGGGGAGCCCCCTGGGCCGATGCCTGGGAGGGCCCGGAGCATGTCATTTATGGCCACACCCCGCGACCCCATCCCCTGCTCCACGCCAAGGCGACCGGATTGGACACCGGTTGTGTCTACGGGTACAGCTTGTCAGCGATCAGCCTGCCTGATCACACCATTTACCGGGTCCCCGCCCGCCGTGCCTACTACGATGACTAGGCGATATCCCTCGAAATCGCTTTGACCGCAGGCGAACTATCCGAATAAGTAGATTCCTCATCCCACCGGAACCATGGATACCACCACTGAAAGCCAAGATCTCTCCTATTCCCATGAAGAGTTGATGGATTGGCCCCGGGAGCAACTGGCCAACCTGAACGCGGTCCGGCTGGGCTCGACATCCGCCTTTACCGTGGCCCAGTTCCTTGAACGGCTGGAAGTGGAAGACCGCCGGGATGTCCTGCGGCAACTCTCCACTGAGCGGGCAGCCGAGGTCCTCTCGGAAATGGATGACGAGGACGCCGCCGATGTGCTCTCGGAAATGCGCGTTCCGCGGGCGGTGCGGATTCTCGATGACTTTGAACCGGATGATGCGGCCGACGTGGTGGCTGAGCTCGATCCGGAGGTCCGGGCCGAACTCATGTCCAAGCTGGAACGGTCCTCCCGCAGCAGTATCGAGACGCTGCTTTCCTATGACCCGGAAAGTGCCGGCGGGATCATGACCACGGAGGTGGACACGGCTTATGAGGACATGACGGTGGAAGAGGCAACCGCCGTTATCCGGGAATTCGCGGACAAGCATGAGGACCTGCATTACGTCTACGTCGTCAACCAGGAGCACCAACTCAAAGGCATCGTCTCCCTCCGCAAACTCATTCAGGCGAAGCCGCACCAGCGGATCAACGCCATCATGCGGACCGATATTCACGGGATCAGCAGCCCCGAAATGGACAAGGAGGAAGTGGCCCTGCTGATGGCCGAGCATAACCTTCCCGACATCGCCGTTGTCGATGACAACCGCATCCTGCTGGGTGTGATCACCCACGACGACGTGCTTGATGTCATCCAGGAAGAAGCCACCGAGGACATCCAGAAACTGGCCGGTGCCGGCGGTGACGAGGACATCCATGACGACATCCTCTTCAGCATTCGTCGCCGTCAACCCTGGCTGGCGGTCAACCTGGCCACAGCCTTTATTGCCGCCACCGTGGTCAAACTCTTTGAGGCCGAGATTGGGGCCCTGCCCATTCTCGCTGCCATCATGCCCATCATCGCCGGGGTCGGGGGTAACAGCGGCCAGCAATCCCTTGCCATCACCATCCGTTCCATTGCCCTCGGGCAGGTCAAGGAAGGGGACTCCCGCAACATCCTTTTCCGTCAGGCCGCCATCGGGCTGGTCAACGGCATCCTCATCGGCCTGCTGGCAGCCCTGATGGTCATCTTCTTCGGCGGACCGACCCAATTGTCGGTCATCGTCTTCGCTGCCATGATCGTCAACCTCGCGATCGGTTGCCTCACCGGCACCCTCATCCCTCTAGTGATGCTCAAGCTTAAGCAGGACCCGGCCCAGGTCTCCTCAATCCTGCTTACCTTTGTGACCGATACGGGCGGCTTCTTTGTCTTCCTTACCCTCGGGTCGATATTCCTGCTCTAGGTACTAAATATACCACATCTCGTCCGTGCTCGTGGTCATGAAGTCTTCCACGCTCACTTCCTTCAGCGAGTCCTCGAACTTGCGGGCAATATCACCCCAGATGGCAGCAGTCCTGCCGGAAGAGGCACCTTCCCCTGACGGGCTGTGGGCCAGGACTTCCCCCTCAACCGCCTTCATGATGTCATAGAGGCTGATCTCCGACGGATTCCGGGCCAGGGCATAACCTCCCTGCTTGCCCCGCTTGCTGGTGATCAACCCCGCCGTGCGGAGCTCGTTGAGAATCTGGACGAGATAGTTTGAAGGTATCGATTCAGCCTTCGCCAAATCCTCGATGTGGGGCAGCTCCGCCTTGTTGACGGTGTATCCCAGCTGCGCCAGCACCTGGCAGGCGTATTCAACTTTCAGGCTTAACTTCATGATCCCTATTCTTCCGTGCAGTATTTTGGGTTTCAAACCTAAAATTAAAGAAGGGCCAGGACGCCACCCCTGCGGATATCGGTTCAGCCGTGCCTTGCATTCCTCCAATCGGGCCGCATAGTCCTCAATTCGTGGCAACCTCACTGCCCAGACCTGAGCGATTCTATGAGAAGATGACGCAACTGGCTGGTCGGCTTGGATTGACGGAGAAGTCGGGAACCCAAGGCGAACAACTGGCGCGTTATCGTGCTTATCTGGACCAATCCAGCCAGCTGATCGCGCGGTACCACCGGCGCGGAGGAAGCGGCTTACGGGTTGTGCACTGCCGTTCAATCGCCATCGACGTCCTGATTGCGCACCTGTACGACCTTGCCTGCCACCGGATCAAGGAAGAACAGGGGAAGCTATGCGCGGCGGTGTCCCTGCTGGCGCTTGGCGGGTATGGCCGCTCCGAGCTCTGCCCGTTCAGCGATGTGGATCTGATGTTTCTTTACCCGGCCAAGGTGAAGGCATCGGGATTCAAGGACATGCAGCGCCTGTTCAATGACACCATCCTCTACATGTTGTGGGACCTCAACCTCAAGGTAGGCCACAGTACCCGGACCATCAAGGAGGCCCTGGCCGAGGCGGAAGAGGATGAGCAAAGCAAGAATGCGATGCTGGAATCCCGACTGATCTGCGGGGACGAAAGACTCTACAAGCAATTCTCAAAGGACTACAGTCGCTATATCCGCAAGGACAACGTCTTTGCCTATCTCACGGAACGGCTCAAGGACCAGTTGCAAAGGCGCGAGAAGCACGGAAACACCGTCTTTTTGCAGGAACCGGACATCAAGAGCGGGGTTGGTGGCCTGCGGGACTACCAGAACATGCTCTGGATGACCCGGCTGCAATATGACGGCAAGGGACTGGAACATCTGGTCAAGCTGAAGCTTATTCGGCGCAAGGAACACGCGGCACTGGTGAACGCGTACGACTTCCTGCTCCGTGTCCGCAATGAACTGCACTTCCTGAGCAACCGGGCCTCCGATCTGCTGGATATCGAGAAGCAGCCAAAAGTGGCCTGGGGGATCGGCTACAAGCACCGCCCGATCTTTCCACGAGTGGAAGCGTTCATGCGGGATTACTACCAGGCTACCTACAAGATTTATCACCTCTCAACCTATCTTGAGAAGCGCATGTCCCTGAACGCGCAGACGTCTGTATCCTTCCATTCTGTTCTTGAGTCGAGGCGCCTTGGAAAAACGGAACGCTTTGACGGCTTTGCCGTCCAGGGAAACCTCCTCATGGCTGGTTCCGATTCTGTCTTCAAGGATGATCCGATTCGCCTCATCCGGGTATTCCGGCACATGCAATCACGAGGCCTTGAGCTGGACTTCGATCTAGAGCGCCTCATCGTGGAATCCCTCGAACTGATAACGCGCCCAGTCGTTGAATCAGAGGACGCCAACCGGTCATTCCGCTCCATTCTGCAGTCCAAAGGGAATGTCTACCCGATTCTCTACCTGATGAACACCACCGGGGTCCTGTCGGCCTTCATGCCGGAGTGGAAGGGCCTGCACTGCCTCGTCCAACATGAGTACTATCACCGCTACCCGGCGGACGAACATGTGCTCAAGACGATCAAGGAACTGGATAATATCTTTTCCGGGGAAGAGCCGGGTTTAACCCGCAAATACCGCCAGGCCCTGGAAGAAACCGAGTTACCCGGGCTACTGTATTTGATCCTGCTCCTGCACGATATCGGGAAGTCGGAGGCCATTGAGAATCACAGTGAAATTGGTGCCCAAATGGCCGTTCCGGTCCTCGATCGCCTGCAAGTCGTCGAGAAGGCACGCGAAAAAATTCTCTTTCTGATTCGGAATCATCTGGAAATGGCACGAATCTGGCAGAGATACGACCTGGATGACCCTCAAACTGCCAGTTTATTTGCCCAGATGGTCGGCTCCGGAGAAAACCTCCGGTACCTCTATGTCCTTACTTTCTGTGATGCTCGAGGAACATCCCATGGCTTGTGGAACGGATTCAAGGATGCTCTCCACCACAACCTGTACAAAATCACCCTTGGCTGCCTGCAGGCACCCGGTGCCACACCTCCCGCATTACCCATGATTTCACCCGCCAGTATTCTAAAGAAAGCTCCCAATCTTTCGGAAGAGGAAATCGAGGCCCACTTCAATCTTCTTCCGGATAGGTATTTCAGCTACCACAACGAGAAGGAAATCCTCCTTCACCTGGAAATGATCCACAGCCTGCTGCACAATATTTCCACGGCAGACTCGCTTGGCTCATTGGTACCGGTTGTTGAATGGGAGGATGACGTGAATCTCGGCCTGACGGTCGTCCATGTGGTGACCTGGGACCGGGCCGGATTGTTCTACAAGCTCTCCGGTGCCTTGACCCTGGCCGGCCTTTCCATTGTAAGCTCGAAGGCCTTGTCTCGTGCCGACCATATCACAATCGACACCTTCTATGTCAGTGATCCGGCCGGTGGCATGGTGAAGGACCCGGATGCCCTCAAGCTCTTCAAGCATCACCTCGAGGACACGCTTATCCGCAACGAGGACCTGTTCCCGAAAATCGCCGCCCAGGCTGAAAGCAACAGCCAGCCCAGCTACCTGAAGACGGACAGCACCCTGCAAACCTCCATTCCGGTCCGGGTGGATGTTTACCACGAGCTCTCGCTTAAGCGGACAATTATCGAAATCGAAGCCAATGATGAATTGGGTCTGCTCTACAAGCTGGCCCGGATTATCACCAGGCAGGGCTTTGACATTACCTTTGCGAGAATTTCCACCGAGCGCAAAGTGGCGGTCGACACTTTCTACATCGAACCCAACCAGCCGGGAACCGAAGAAGAGAATTCCGACCGCCTGATTGAGCTCAAGGAACAATTGCTGGAAGTCCTGCAAAGCTCACGCAAAGAGGTCTCCTGAGCCGCCCTTGGGGAATAAAAGATTTGGATTGGAATGCCCCCGGCGGGCACCATATTTAAATCCAGCTGGCATATCAGCGGACGGCATGAGAAGAGGATCCGAGCAACAGGCAATTGACGCCCTTTACCGGGTTACCCGGGTGGTCAACAGTACTGACGACCCCCGCGAGGCGCTGGAATTGATCATTGACGAGATCATGCATGTCCTGCCGGCGGAATCCGCTGCCATCGAGTTGATGAACCCGGACCGGACCCACCTCATGGTGGAAGTCTACCGCGGCTTTCCGAAGGAACTCACAGAAACCCACCTCAAGGTGGGGATGGGCGTGACAGGATGGGTGGCCCTGCATGGTAAGGCCCTCAATATAGGAAATGTCCGTGAAGATGCCCGCTATATCGAGATCGATCCACGCATTCGATCCGAGCTCGCGGTCCCCATGCTGAATGATTCCGGCTTGCTCATCGGGGTGGTCAATGTGGACAGTTCGAAGCCCGATGCCTTCAGCGACAGCGACAAGAAAATCCTCACCCTGCTGGCAGCGGAAGCGACCCGTGTCCTCAGCCGGCTCTGGTTGATCCAGCAACTGCGCCATACCGCGGGACAGTTGGAGGCGCTGATCGACATCGCCCAGACCATTGCCACCAAACGACGCCTGGAGGACCTCTTGCAGACCATCGCCTCCCGGTCGACCGAAATCATCGCCTGTAAGCTATCAGCAATCTTCCTGCTGAATCCTGAAGACGGTAAACTGACCTTGCGGGCCGCCAGTGGCCTCGATGAACGGACCAACCTGAGTGAGAGCATCTCCCTTGAGGAATCCGCCATCGGCACCGCTTTCCGGCGTTGCAAGACGATTGAAATCAACGACCTGCCGAAGATTGAAGAACATCACTTCCAAGAGCTGATCCAGGAGGAAAACCTGGTCTCCATGCTCGCCTGTCCGATCCATATCGAAAAGGAGGCCATCGGGGTGCTCAACATCTACATGGGGCACCAGCACTTCTTCACGGACAGCGAAAAGCGAGTCTTCGAGACGCTGGCCAGCCTTGGTGCTACCGCCATCCGCAACGCCCAGTTGTATGAACGGATTTTCCAGAGCGAGGAATTGCTCAGGCGCTCGGAGCGCTTAACCACCCTGGGACTGCTGTCGGCGGAAATCGCCCACGAGATCCGGAATCCCCTGACGGTCATCCAGTTGCTTTTCGAAAGCCTTTCGCTCGACTTCGAGGAAGCGGACCCGCGTTGCAAGGACGTCAAGGTCATCAACGAGAAGCTGAACCAGTTGGAATCAATCGTCAGCCGCGTCCTCGATTTCGGGAAGTCGCAACAGGAAATGCACTCGCGCTACAACCTGGACCAGCTGATTGAGGATACCTTGCACCTTGTCCGACTGAAATTGCGCCAGTTGCAAGTGGAGGTTGAGTTTACCCGAGCCGCCGATCCCCCACCCTATGCGGATGTCAACAAGGGACAGATCCAACAGGCCATCCTCAATCTCCTTATCAATGCCACCCAGGCCATGCCGGACGGTGGGCGTATCGAAATTTCCACGACAGTTGAGGGTGAAGACGACTTTCCCCTGGCGGTCATCCGCATCAGCGATAATGGGGGCGGCATCGATCCGGGATTGCATGACGCCATATTCGACTCCTTCCTCACCGGCCGCCCGGACGGGACGGGCCTGGGGCTATCCATCGTGAAGCGAATCCTCAAGTCACACAGCGGATCCATCGAGGTGGAGAAAAGCAGCCCTGAAGGGACAACCATGAAGATGGCCCTGCCCCTGGCCACCATGCGATAAGGTCCGCCGAACCCTCAGGAAACGTTTCGCTCGACCGGAAGGAAGTGCCGCCACTCCTGCTCGATCCGGGAAGAGGCAACCACTGCGGAGAAGGGACGCCACTTGGGCCGCACGGGCTTGCGGATGAGCTTCAATCCGGCTTCATGCGGAAGGCGGTTGGCCTTCAGGGAATTGATATCGCGCCGGCAGGTGACAATATTTTCCCAACTGGTGCGCCCGCCCCGTTCCCTTGGGATGACATGATCCAGGGTCAAATCCGAGGCCTTGCAGCGCTTGCCGGTGTACTGGCAAGTATAGTTGTCACGGATAAAGATATTTTCCCGGTTGAACTTGATTTCAGTGACCGGAAGACGGTCATAGCTGCGCAGGAGGAGAACCTTGGGAATGAGGATATTGAGGCGTACGGTATGGATAAAGTCCCTCCCGGGACCACCCTCAACCTCCTGGGAATAGGCGATCCACTCGCCGGCATCCATGGGAGCAAACTCGCCATTGGAGGTGTTGATGACCCGTGCATGATCCTGGCACAGCAAACTGAAGGCCCTGCGGACGCCGACAATGTTGACCGCCTGCCAGTTGCGGTTGAGGACCAGCACCCGGTGTCCGGCTACGGATGGCAAAAGGTCTGTTTGGTTGTTTTCGACTGACATGGCTAGAGGCTAACTCGGGCTTGTTTCTCAAGGTGCGTTCGCGACAACGACTGTCAACGTCAAACACTCCCTGGCATCCAATGGCGGGCCATGTTGCAGAGTTGTCACGCAGGTGGCCCGAAGTTTGCCATTTTCTAATTGTACTGAGGAAAATGAAACTTGAAGATATTTCTGAATGAGTAACCGGAAATACCGTCACACCAAGATCGTCTTCACCATTGGTCCAGCAACCAACAATGTGGACACCCTGAGTGAGCTCTTGCACAAGGGGGTGGATGTCTGCCGCTTCAACATGGCGCATGCTGACCACGATTGGACCCGCGAGGCGATTGCCAACATCGAGGCGGCATCGAATGCTGTCGGCCGCCGTGTCGCCCTGATGATGGACGTCAAGGGTCCGGAAATCCGGACCGGCTTCCTGGAGGAAGCGTTCGAACTGGAACGGGATGAGGAGTTTGAATTTTTTCTCGATTCGGAAGCCGAACCTGTAACGACAGGGGTACGCGGCGTGCGCATCAATTATCCAAGTCTCAAGGACGACGTTGCGGTGGGTGATACCATTCTCGTCGACAGCGGCCTCATCCGGTTGCGCGTCCTCGAGGTGACAAATGAAAAGATCCGTTGCCTGGTCCGTATCGGCGGGCAACTGGGAAGCCGGCGTCATATCAACCTGCCGGGAGTCCACGTCAACCTCCCGGCCCTGACCATCAAGGACCGCAAGGATATTGAAATCGGGATCGAAAACGGGATCGACTTTTTTGCCCTCAGTTTTGTCCGCAGCGGGGATGACCTGGATATCCTCCGGCGCTTTATCGAGGAACGGGGCTCAAAGGCCCGTATCATTGCCAAGATTGAGGACCAGTCCGCCATCTCCAATCTGGACGAAATCGTCACTGCTTCGGACGGCCTGATGGTAGCCCGGGGCGACCTCGGAATTGAGATTCCCTTTGAAACACTGCCGGTCGTCCAGCGACGGGCGGTCCGTACCTGCCAGAAGATGGGCAAGCCGGTCATCGTCGCCACCCACATGCTGGAATCGATGATCACCAATCCCCTACCCACACGGGCGGAAATAACGGATATTTCCAATGCGGTGTTCGAGCAGGCGGACTGCGTCATGCTCTCTGGGGAGACCACTGTCGGGAAGTATCCTGTCGAGTGCGTCGACGTCATGAACAAGGTCATCCTGTCCGTGGAATCGCAGGATGAGCGGCGGCACAATGAATCATTTCCCTTGCGCTCACCAAGGGCGCTGATGCTCAAGGCGGCGATGATTTTCAGTGATGAACTGTCGAACAGCTCCATCCTGGTATTTACCCGCAGCGGCTACCTGGCCCGCACCCTGAGTGCCCTCCGCCCACGCAAGTCCCCGATTTTCGCCTTTACGGACGTGGAGGAGGTCTTTGAGAACCTTCTCATTTACTGGGGGGTGGAGCCATTCCTGATGGACTTCGATAAGGATCCCGAAACAACCGTCCAACGGGCACTGACCCGCCTGAAGGGGCGCGGTTGGGTCGAGAGCCGTCAGAATATCGTAGTCATCTCCAATGTGCTCGCGAGGGAGAAAGTAGTCGACAGCATCCAGTATCGAACGGTCCCTTAAGCCTTCAACCGGTCGGGCCCGGCCAGGCCCTCAATACGATCCCGCAATCCCTTGCGGAACTTGAAGAATCCAGCACCCGCATGCGGCCAGTGGACGGAATCCCACTGGTTACGGTATTCGAACAGCTTGATATTCCTCGCCTTGAGTGCTTTTCGCAAGTTGGCCGTCGCATCTTTCCAGGGACCTACCGGGGGTTGGACCATCCAGACAGACTTCAAATTTTCGTTTTGCGCCCAGGTAACGACACTTGGGACCCACTTGTCCACATAGCCTGTATGAACACGGGGATCCTCCATCAAACCAACGTTACCGGAACCGGCCTTGCCAGCCTTACGACTTACCGTTCCGGAGTGGTTGACCACTTTGGCTGACCAGTGCTGGGCAGTACGACGGGCACAATCCTCGACCGCGCCATTGACGAAAGCGCGCACTCCGGGAGCAGCTTGAATGACATCCATCCGGTCAGCTCCGTTGAAAACACAAAATGAAGCGAATGGACTGTCCTGAAGGGGGCCCAGTTCAGGAGTCAGCTCCTCCGGACAAACCAGCAAACCGGCAGGGCTCTCAGAGAGACTTGGAAACGCGTAAGCGGTCAAGGTATCAACGTTGGACAAAGGAATCTGCCGATGCGTCCGGGAAGGCACCAGATCGTTCGGTTGCTCGTTTAGCTGACCTTCCGGATTAAATTCACCGTTGGTATATTTGGCGATGTTGCTGGCACGGGCAATATATCGCTTCCCCTTGGTATGAAGCCCGGCTACCCAGCGCCACGACAATGTATTTGAAGCGGGATCGCCGTCCAGGAGGTGCTCAAGGAAGAAGGCTGCCCCCAACTCCCAGGGGAGGCGGAGCGTAAATATCCAAATACTGGCAAACCACATGCGGGCGTGATTGTGCAACCACCCGTTTGTTCGCAGCTGACCCACCCAATGGTCGAAGCACTCTATACCTGTTTGCCCGAATATGGCTGATTGCCAGCGCTCGAGATCCAAATCATTCATCGTATCCGGCAACTGCTTCCGTTGCTCACGGTAGTGGGCCCAGATAGACGGATGCAATTCGAGATACCCCTTCCAGTAGGTCCGCCACGCGACTTCCTCAATGAACTTGGCCGCTGTTTCGTAACTGTGCTCCCTGAGGACGGTGGCAATAACCTCCCGCTCACGAATTAGCCGGCTTCGGATGTAGGGACTCAAGCCGCTGACGTACAGACTGCCGGGGTAGTCATAGTTGCGCTTTGCGGCATATTGGGGAACCTTGTCGAGAAACTGGTCCAGCAAAGCAAGGCCCGCATCCCGTGAGGATTCGAGCTCAAGCACGCCGACAACCTGCTCCTTGACTGATTTCATGCATGAATATTCCAACTTTCCGGCAGATCTTTCACCAAAATTTCCATCTGCGGTAAAAACGGCCGATGGACGGCAGAAATCGGGGGATTGGGCATTGCCAAAAGGCAACTGAATCCGTTCCATTCGTGGGCATGAACGCTTCAACCGAGCTCTTTGAGAAAGCCTCCCAGTTAATCCCCGGCGGAGTGAATTCCCCAGTCCGTGCCTTTCGCTCAGTCGGCGGGACGCCGTTTTTCACCCAATCTGCCAACGGCAGCCGCCTGACAACGGTCGACGGGACGGAATTAATTGATTTTGTCTGCACCTGGGGACCTGCCATTCACGGCCATAATCCTCCGAAAGTTCGTGAAGCCATTGCTGCGGCCCTGGAAAAGGGAACCAGCTTCGGGACCCCCAATCCTTATGAAGTGGAAATCGCCGAGCGTGTCATCGGAATGGTTCCCTCCCTTGAACAAGTCCGCTTTTGCAACTCGGGGACAGAGGCCACGATGAGCGCCATCCGCCTCGCTCGCGGGGCCACCGGGCGCTCAACCATTGTCAAGTTCGCCGGCTGTTACCACGGGCATGTTGATTCCTTGCTGGTCAAGGCAGGGTCCGGTGCCCTGACACACGGCAATCCTGACAGTGCCGGCATTCCGGCTGCCTTTGCGGCGGAAACCCGCGTCCTGGAGTATAATGACAGCGAGGGCCTGGCGTCCCTATTTGCCAGTGAAGGGGATTCCATTGCCGGTGTCATCGTGGAACCCTACCCGGCCAACTGCGGACTGATTCTTCCGAATCCCGGTTTTCTGGAACAGCTGCGGGAGCTCTGCACCCGGCATGGCACCATCCTCATTTTCGATGAAGTCATGACCGGATTCCGTCTCGCCGCTGGTGGCGTTCAGGAGTGTACCGGTGTCACCCCTGACCTTACGGCCATGGGTAAAATCATAGGTGGTGGCCTGCCGGTTGGCGCTTTTGGAGGCAAGCGGGAACTGATGCAGCAGCTGGCCCCGGTCGGCCCGGTTTACCAGGCTGGGACCCTGTCCGGAAATCCCCTCGCCATGTCAGCTGGCATTGCCGCGCTCGACCTGCTCCTCGAACAGAATCCCTACAGCGAGCTGGATGCCATGGGCAGTCGCCTCAAGGAAGCCCTCTTGGCCACCGCTTCGGAAAAAGGCCTCCCCCTTCAGGTGCCCCAGACCGGTTCGATGTTCGCCTTTTTCTTCGCCGAGGAACCCGTGACAAACTTCACCCAGGTCATGGCCTCGGAAACCAGCCATTTCAAGGTCCTCTTCCGGGAGGCATTGGACCGGGGTGTTTATCTGCCGCCCAGTCCCTTTGAGACCTGTTTTATTTCCACCGCCCACCAGGACGGGGACATTGATCGGGCAGCGGAGGTTCTATGCGCCTCCATCAAGGCTATCTGAATCGGCCCGCCCCGGTTGCAGCATCAGCTTGCGATTGATTTCGCTGTTCCGCTGCTCGACGAATGTTGGCCTGCCGCGGGCATCCAGAAGCGGGTTTTCGCATTGCAGAAGCTCTTTCACCAGAGCTTCCCAACCGGATTGCTCCTTCGGGGAAAAGCCCCGCGCTGCGCGAATGGCAGCCAGCCGCGCCACCAGGATAAGGGCGGGCTGCTTGTCATCCGGACGCAATCCCCGCTCGCGTATCCGGTTAACCAATTCTTCTACGAATGGCTCCGCCTGTTCTGCCTCCAGCCAGGCCGGGATACTCCGGATGCGAAACAGATGACGCCCGAACGGCTCGATGGTGAACCCTATGGAAGCGAAGAAATCGACCTGGTCGCCCAGAAGGGTGGCTTCAAGTGGCGCAAGTTCCAGCATCGGAGGAATCAACATCGGCTGGCTGGGAATACTTTCCTGCTTCAAGGATGCGGACATCTGCTCAAACAATATCCGTTCCCGTGCCGCAACGGGGTTGACCACAATGAGGCCGTCCGGACTTTCGAACAGGCCCAGGCGGCCTTGGAAAATGCCACAATAGCGCCAGACATCCGGGGATGGCCTGGCCGGCGGTGAAGGGAGCTCCGCTTTTGGAAAGGACTCTGTAAGGGCTTTTGGAAACTTGTCGGTTCGGGAAGCCGGCTGCCGTGGCTGTTGTGGAACAACGGAGGGACGTGGCGGTTCGGGTGTGGCTGGTTTCTCAACCGGCTCGACCGGCTCAGCCTGTCTCAGGGACTGGCGGGACTGGCTGGCCAGGAATTCCGTCAACCCTGACATCACAGCGCTGCGGATACGCGGCTCGGCACGGAAGCGGACCTCCCGCTTTGTCGGGTGGACGTTAACATCCACCTCACCGTCCGGAACATCAACAAACAGGAAAGCCATCGGGTATCGACCCCGGGGCAGGTAACGATGGTAGCTTTCAATGAGGGCGTAATTCAGCAAGCGACTGTCCACCGGGCGTTTGTTGACAAAAGTAATCATCTCCGCCCGGGTACTCCGCCCCACTCCGGGCCGGCCAACAAGCCCGCTGACCTGAAGCCCGTCGTTCTCGAATTCCAGCGGGAGCAAATCCTCGACCCGGCGCCGGCCGAAAATTTCCCGTACCCGTTGGAGGCGGTCCGGACAGGCTGGCGTGCGGAACACTTCATGCCCGTCCTCGATGAGACTGAAAGCCACCTCCGGATGGGCGACCGCAAGGAGCCGGCACATCTGCAATATGTGGGCTGCCTCGGTCCGGTCGGTCTTCATGAACTTTCTCCGGGCCGGGACGTTGTGGAACAGGTGGGAAACAATGACTTCCGTTCCGGGTGACATCCCGCAAGCGTTCAGCACCGGTTCCCGGCCTCCGTCCACTTTCAATTCGGTCCCTTCCGATGCCTCCCGCTGACGGGTCCGGAGAACGAAACGCGAAACGCTGGCTATACTGGGCAGGGCCTCTCCGCGAAAACCGAAACTGCCAATCCGGAGAATGTCCTCCACCTGGCGAATCTTACTGGTGGCATGCCTTTGCAAGGCCATTGCCGCATCTTCCGGACTCATGCCAACCCCGTCATCAAGTACCCGGACAAGGGCTTTACCGCCCTGTTCGAACTGGATTTCAATCGAACGCGCCCCCGCATCGAGGGAATTTTCAACCAGCTCCTTGACCACCGCCACGGGCCGCTCGACGACTTCACCGGCCGCGATCTGGTTCGCGACCGAGTCCGGCAACTTGACGATTTTTCCTGCCATGGTCAGGACCGGGATACTGTCCTATTCGGACTCCCGGGATTCCATCTCGTTGATTTCATCCTCTCCGCGAAGCCATTTGATGTCGAAGCAGCGGACAATGAAATAAATGGCCACCCCGACTCCGACAAAGGGCAGAATAAAATGTTGGCTGCCCTCCCTTCCCGGAATGAGCGTATCGAGATACATGGACATGAGCACGCTGAGGCAAATACTGAGCACACCTGCTGACGGAAAAAGGATCCGGGCCACCTCGACGGATATCTCGGGATCGACCTTGTGGACCACGTACCAGTTGACAAGAAACCACACCAGCATGGTCAGGAAAATCATGCCGATGAAATTCATGGCATCCTTTTGTCCCTGGATAGCGAGCGTGGCAGACATCAGTAAAAGACAAAGGACTGCTGTCAGGGTGAGTATCTGCGAGAGGCGTAAAATGAATGAACGAAACATTCTCATCGGAAAACAAGAGGATAGATTGAGGTAAATGATCAGTTCAAGGCAAACCCGAGGAGGCAAGAGTCAAATTCAGCAAAAGCTTGAGCAAATCCGGAAAGCGTCCATGAATGCCACCATGGGCAATTCAAGCAGGAAAACGGCCATCCAGCCAACACGGGTGGAGAATTATCCCGAATGGTACCAGCAGGTCATCAAGGCCGCCGAGCTGGCTGAGAATTCACCGGTGCGCGGATGCATGGTCATCAAGCCGTGGGGCTACATGCTGTGGGAAAACATGAAGCATGTCCTCGACCGCATGTTCCGCGACACAGGCCACCGGAATGCCTACTTTCCACTCTTCATTCCCAAGAGCTACCTCGAAAAGGAAGCGGAACACGTGGAGGGTTTCGCCAAGGAATGTGCCGTGGTGACCCATTCCCGCCTGGAGGCCGGGGAAGACGGGAAACTGCATCCCGCTTCACCCCTTGAGGAACCCCTGATTGTCCGGCCGACCTCGGAGACCATCATCGGGGAAATGTATTCCAAGTGGGTCCAGAGCTATCGCGACCTGCCCATCCTGATAAATCAATGGGCAAATGTCGTCCGCTGGGAAATGCGGACCCGCCTCTTCCTGCGTACCGCGGAGTTCCTCTGGCAGGAAGGCCATACGGCCCATGCCACGGAGGAGGAAGCCTGGAAGGAAACCCGGCTGATGCTGGATGTCTATGCTGACTTTGCGGAAAACTACATGGCCATGCCCGTCCTCAAGGGCGAAAAGACGGAGGGGGAACGGTTCCCCGGAGCTGTCTCGACACTTTGCATCGAGGCCATGATGCAGGACCGCAAGGCCCTCCAGGCCGGCACTTCCCACTTCCTTGGCCAGAACTTCGCCAAGGCCAGCGATATCAAGTTTCTCAGTGCCGAAGGGGAGCAGGAATTTGCCTGGACCACTTCATGGGGGGTCTCTACCCGCCTCATTGGCGGCCTGGTCATGACCCACAGTGATGATGACGGACTGATCCTTCCGCCCCGGCTGGCCCCTGCCCAAGTGGTCATCCTGCCGGTTATACCCAAGGAAGAGCACCGCGGACCGGTCATGGAAGCCTGCGAGGCCTTGAAGAAGGAGCTCCACGACCTGACCTGGCTCGACGGACAGCGGCTGGAAATCGAACTGGACGACCGGGATATCCGTGGCGGGGAAAAGATGTGGCAATGGATCAAGCGCGGTATTCCGCTACGGGTGGAAATTGGACCGCGTGACCTTGAGTCCGGTTCGGTCTTTGTCGGCCGCCGGGATACCGGTCAAAAGAGTGGCATGCCGAAGGCGGAGTTTGTCGATAAGGTGGTCGGCCTGCTGGAGGAAATCCAGTCCGGCCTCCTGGAACGTGCCCGCAACTTCCGTGAGGAGCACTCGCGGACGATTGATTCGGAGAGCGAATTCCGGGAATTTTTCACCCCGGCCAACGCCAACAAGCCGGAAATCCATGGCGGATTCGCCTGGGCCCATTTCTGCGGGGACCCGGAGCTGGAAGACAAGCTGCAGAAGGAACTCAAGGTGACCGTCCGCTGCATTCCGTACATGGAGAACGCTGAGTCCGGAACCTGTATTTTCACCGGCAAGCCCAGCCCCCAGCGGGTGGTCTTCGCCAAAGCCTATTGAGGTGGTTTCATGATTATTGTCCTTAAACCGAATGCCGGTAAGCCGGAAGCCGACGAGATTCTTGCCAAGATCGAGGGCATGGGCCTGAAGCCCCTGTACATGCCGGGAAGCGAACGAACCGTCATTGGCGCACTGGGCGACGAGCGCAAACTGGGCCTTTTGCACCTGGAGAGTCATCCGGCCGTCGAGCGGGTCGACCCGATCCTTGCTCCCTACAAGGCCGTCAGCCGGGAAATGCATGCCCAGAACAGTATTGTCAAGGTGGGCAAGTTGACGATCGGGGGTAGCGGGTTTGCGGTCATAGCCGGACCCTGTGCCGTGGAAAGTCTTCAGCAGATGCGGGCCACTGCCCAGGCAGTCAGCAAGGCCGGCGCGCATGGGCTTCGCGGTGGCGCCTTCAAGCCAAGGACCAGTCCCTACTCATTCCAGGGACTGGGACTGGAGGGTCTCGAGATCCTGCAGCAAGTAGGTTCCGAGGAAGGATTACCGGTCATCACCGAGGTGGTGGAAGTGGCGGATGTGGAAGCGGTTGAATCCCATGCCGATGCCTTTCAGGTCGGCGCACGCAACATGCAGAATTTCCGACTCCTGAGCGCCCTTGGCCGGGCGGGCAAGCCCGTCTTCCTGAAGCGGGGGATGGCAGCGACCGTCAAGGACGTCCTCATGTCGGCGGAGTACATCGCCTCTGAAGGCAACCACCAGATTATCCTCTGTGAGCGGGGAATCCGTACCTTCGAGGGCGGTACCCGGAACACTCTCGACCTCTCCGCGGTCTGCCAGTTCAAGAAGTTGAGTCATCTTCCAGTCGTGGTCGATCCCAGCCATGGAACCGGTGTGCGGGAGTTTGTTGCCCCGATGGCTTATGCCGCGGCAGCCGCTGGGGCGGACGGGCTTCTCGTTGAAGTGCATGCCAATCCGAAGGAGGCCCTTTCCGATGGTGCGCAATCGCTTTTCCCGGAACAGTTCGCCGAGTTGATGCAGGGCTTGCGGGGATTTGTGGAAGCCGCCGGCCGGACCCTTTAATCAAAGACAACCGTCTTGTTGCCGTAGACGAGGACCCGGTGTTCCAGGTGCCAGCGGACGGCCTGGGCCAGCACGCTCTTCTCGAGATCGCGGCCCTTGCGGACCAAATCACGCACGGAGTGGCGATGGTTGACCGGCGAGACGTCCTGCTGGATGATCGGGCCATCATCAAGGACGGCGGTGGCGTAGTGCGCCGTGGCCCCGATCAGCTTGACCCCGCGAGAATGGGCCTGGTGATAGGGACGGGCACCGGCGAAGGCCGGCAGGAAGCTGTGATGGATGTTGATCACCGGGCAACCGCAGTTGTTGAGAAAGTGTTCCGACAGGACCTGCATGTAGCGGGCCATGACAATCAGGTCGACATTGTAGTTATCCAGCAATGACAACTGCGCGGCTTCGGCCTCCAGTTTCTTCCCCTTGACGACGGGAACATGATGAAAGGGAATCCCGTAGTATTCAGTGATTGAGGCCAAATCCGGATGGTTGGAAATGACACAGGCCAACTCGCAGGGAATCTCACCCATTTTCCAGCGGGCCAATAGATCGACAAAGCAGTGCTCGATGCGGGAGACAAAAAGCGCTACCCTCGCCTTCGTGTCAGAACGGGATACGGAGACATCCATCCCCTGTTCCCGCATAAACTGGCTGAACTCCTCCTCTTCCGTGTCATGAGCCTCCGCGGGGACCCACTCAATGCGCTGGAAGAAAATTCCCACCTCGTCATCGCGGTGCTGGTCGGCGTGGAGGATGTTTCCCTGACGGTCATAAATCCAGTTGGCCGAACGGGCCACCAACCCGGGCTGGTCAGGACCGTGCAACAGGGCAACAAGCGTCGATTTGGACTGTGTGTCGTTTTCCATCTATCGAAATAAAGGATAACTTGGACCACAAAGGGACCAGTTAGTCTACATTAAGAAGATCAGACGGTAAGGCAAACTCACCTTGAGCGGGCCGGATTATGCTTCCCTGGAGTGAATCCGGTCCCGGTAATGTTGCAACGGAAGGACCTTCAACTCGTGCCGGTTCAGCGAATGCAGCGCCTGGACGGCGGCACGGGCCCCCGACAAAGTGGTCATGATAGGCACGCTGTGCTTGATGGCTTCCGTGCGGATGACGTTTTCATTCTGGCGCGGCACCATGCCGGAGGGGGTATTGATGATCATCTGCAGTTCGCCGTTCTTGACCATGTCAACCACGTTGGGACGCCCTTCGTTAATCTTGTGGACCGACTTCACCGGCACTCCATTGGCTTCCAAATGCTTCTTGGTCCCGCTGGTGGAGACGATGGCAAAGCCAAGGGTGACAAAGCGCCGGGCGATGTCGACGGCGAGGTGCTTGTCGCTGTCCTTCACAGAAAGGAAGATATTTCCCTCGCGCGGAAGCGCCGGACCAACCGCCATATGGGTCTTGGCAAAGGCCATCCCGAGATCGTCGTCGAGTCCCATCACCTCACCCGTGGAACGCATTTCCGGGGTCAGGGCAATGGGTGCTCCCGGGAAGCGGACAAAGGGGAATACGGATTCCTTGACGGCCCAGAACTCAGGAATGATTTCCTCCGTGAATCCAAGCTCATCGAGCGTCTTGCCGGCCATGACCAGGGCGGCATACTTGGCCAGCGGCACCCCGATCGCCTTGGAGACAAAAGGTACCGTCCGGCTGGCCCGCGGGTTGACTTCAAGGATGTAGAGGTCGTTATCCTTGATCGCATACTGGATGTTCATCAGGCCGACGACGTTCAGCTCCTTGGCCAGGGCGTAGGTGGCCTCGCGAACCTCATGGAGCATCTGGCGGCCAAGGGTATGCGGGGGCAGCACCATGGCGGCATCACCGGAATGAACCCCGGCAAACTCAATGTGCTCCAGCATTCCCCCAATGACGGTGCGTTTACCATCACTGATGGCGTCGACATCAAGCTCGATGGCATCCTCAAGGAACTTGTCGAGCAGGACCGGTTTACCCGGAGCCACGTCGAAGACTTCACGGACGACCTTCTTCATGTCCTCCACACTGTAGAGGATGAACATTCCCCGCCCGCCAAGGACGAAACTGGGCCGCAGAAGGATGGGAAAGCCAATGCGCTCGGCTTCCGTAAAGGCCGTCGCCTCGTCGTAGGCGATGCCATTGACCGGTTGCTTCAGGCCCAGCTTGATGAGGATTTGCTGGAAAATTTCCCGGTCTTCCGCGGCATCGATCATGGAAGGATCGGTGCCGATGATGTTGACCCCGTTGGCCTTCAGTTGGCTGGCCAGGTTCAGGGGCGTCTGTCCCCCAAACTGAACAATCGCGCCTTCGCACTTTTCCTGATGATAGATCTCCAAGACATCATCGAGGGTCAGCGGCTCGAAATAGAGCCGGTCGGAGGTGTCGTAATCCGTGGAAACGGTCTCCGGATTACTGTTGACCATGACCGTCTCAAACCCGTCCTCACTGAGGGCGAAGCTGGCATGGACGCAGCAATAATCGAACTCGATCCCCTGCCCGATCCGGTTTGGCCCCCCGCCAAGAATCATGATCTTGCGGCGGTCACTGGGAATGATTTCATTTTCGTCCCCATAGCTTGAGTAATAATAAGGCGTCTTGGCCTCAAACTCGGCGGCGCAGGTATCGACCAGGCGGTAGACGGTCCCGAGGCCGTTCTTCTCGCGCATATCCTTGATCGAGGCCTGTTTCATGCCGTTCAGGTTGGCAATCTGCAGATCCGTGAATCCATATTCCTTGGCCAGCTTCAAAACCGGAAGAGACAGGGCATCGCCGGCTTTTTCCAGCGTGGATTCCATCTCGATGATCTCCTTGAGCTGGGTCAGGAACCAGGGATCGATGGCAGTGATGTCAAAAATCTCCTCCAGGCTCATCCCGGCGCGGAAGGCATAACGGACATAATAGGGCCGCAGGCAGGTCGGGCGGGCCAGGCCGGCCTTGATCTTCTCGGGCTCGGTTACTTCGTCACCACCCCATTTGCCGCCGCCACCGAGGCCAAGGGCACCGACTTCAAGTGACCGCAGCGCCTTCTGGAAGGATTCCTTGAAGGTCCGGCCAATAGCCATGGCCTCCCCGACCGACTTCATGGCGGAGGTCAGGGTGTCGTCCGTGCCGGGGAACTTTTCAAAAGTGAAGCGGGGAATCTTGGTGACAACGTAGTCGATCGTCGGCTCGAAACAGGCCGGCGTTTCCCGGGTGATGTCGTTCTGCAGCTCGTCGAGGGTATAGCCGACTGCTAATTTGGCGGCGATTTTGGCAATCGGGAATCCGGTGGCCTTACTGGCCAGGGCCGAGGAACGGCTGACCCGGGGGTTCATTTCAATGACCACCATGCGGCCGTTCTCAGGATTAACCGAGAACTGGATATTGGAACCACCCGTCTCAACGCCGACCTCGCGGATACAGGCGAAGGAAGCATCCCGCATCAACTGGTATTCCTTGTCGGTCAGGGTCATGGCCGGGGCGACGGTAATGGAATCCCCCGTATGGACGCCCATGGGATCGAAATTCTCGATGGAACAGATGACGACACACTGGTCCTTGTGGTCACGCATGACCTCCATCTCGTACTCCTTCCACCCGGTGAGGCACTCCTCAATCATGATCTCATGGGTGGGGGACGCCGTCAGGCCACGCTGGCAGATTTCCTCAAAGTCCTCCTTGTTGTAGGCCACACCGCCACCGGTTCCTCCAAGCGTGAAGCTCGGCCGGATAATTAGCGGGAAGGTCCCGATCTCGCCCATCGCGGTACGGGCAGCCTCAAGCGACTGGACAACCCGGCTGATGGCCACATCAAGGCCAATCTTGACCATCGCCTCCTTGAACAGCTCACGGTCCTCCCCCTTCTGGATGGCGTCGTAGCGGGCTCCGATCATCTCCACGTTGTACTTCTCGAGAATTCCCTTCTCGTACAACTCGACTGCCAGGTTGAGGGCGGTCTGGCCCCCGAGGGTTGGCAGGAGAACATCGGGCTTTTCCGCCGCGATGATCTTCTCAATGACCGTCGTATTGAGCGGTTCAATATAGGTGACATCGGCGAAATCCGGGTCCGTCATGATGGTGGCCGGATTACTGTTCACAAGGACGACTCGATAGCCTTCCTCGCGAAGTGCTTTACATGCCTGGGTACCGCTATAATCGAACTCGCAGGCCTGACCAATGATGATTGGTCCTGATCCGATGATGAGGATTGTTTCAATGTCCGTTCTCTTGGGCATTGAAAAAGGAAATAAGCCCCCACCTGCTACAGCATGCAAGGACAATCGCCTCTTTGTGGAAAACTTCTTTGTTTTTAGGGCAAAGGACGCCCTCTTCCGGCGAGATAGAGCGCATACCACTCCTCCCGGCTGAGTTCCAGTGAGAGGGCCTCATGGCAACCCTTGAGGCGCCCGGGATCCTGGCTCCCGATAATGGGCTGGATCATTGACGGGTGCTTCAGGAGCCATCCGATGACCACCGCTTCCGGGCTGACCCCATGCTCCCCGGCGATGCGCTGCACGCACTCGGCTGCCGGCCCCACCCTCTCGGGTTCCCAATCCGGCTCACGGCCGCAGAGATACCCGTAGGCCATCGGTGCCCAGGCCTGCGTCACCACCCCCTTACGGCGGTGCCATTCAAGGGTGCCGTCCGCCGGATGACCCGCCTCGGGGTCGCGGTCAGCGGTGGCCACCATGCTGCCATCGATAAGGCTGGTCCGAAGCAGGTTGATCTCCACCTGGTTGGCCACCGGGACAAAGCCCGCCGCCTCGAAGAGGTCCAGCAACGGCGGAGTGAAGTTGGATACCCCGAAGTGGCGCACTTTTCCGGAGGCCTTCAAAGTCGCCATCGCTTCCAGCATCTCCTCCGGCCGGGCGAGGAAGTCCGGCCGGTGAAAGAGGAATATATCGAGATAGTCCATGCCCAGACGCTGCAGGCTGGCCTCCGCCGAACAGATGATATGGTCCTTGGAAAAGTCATAGCGATGCGGGTCGCCGGGCTGGGGATCATCCGGAAAGCGGATCCCGCACTTGCTTTGGACAATGATCGATTCCCGCTCAACCTTGAGTTCCCGGACCAGCTCGCCGAAGAGGACCTCACTCCGCCCGCGGCAGTAAATGTCCGCATGGTCATAGAAGTCCCAGCCCAGCTCAAGGGCGGTCTCCAGAGCCCCGCGAGCCCGCTTGCGGGCACTCTCGGGAATGGCGGCGTCGGGCTCCCAGCTGCCGGCAAACTGCATGCAGCCCAGAGCCAGCCTCCCGGACTTCAGGCCCTCGGCGAGTGGAAAATCTAGGGATAGTCCACTGTCACTGGAAATAACGGGTAACGATGACATACCCTGTCGCATGTCGCCCGAATCCTCCCGGGTCAAGCCTACGCCTCCAGCAGGTCGACCATGAACTGCCCGGGACGGTAGTTGCCCATCAGGATAGTGGTCTGGCCGCCCTTGTGCATGCGGACTTCCGGAATCCGCACCTCCGGTGTCTTGTGGGGCGCGTAAAGGACATCATCATGGGAGGAATTCTTGTGCTCCTTGAACATGTCGGGAGTGATATTTCCCCCGAGATGGTCATCGCGCCCGGTAGCCACGTGAATCGTCCCGAGGATTTTTTCATCCTGGATATCCCGTCCACTGAAAGGCAGGACCTGCGTCCCGAATCCCAGCTCCCCGATGGCGCCGATCATGGGATCGTCCTTGAGGCGGTTGTTGTGGTCCTCGATAAAGTCATACTCGCCATAAATCAGGCGGCTGCTGACGATCTTGCCACCCTCGACGGTCAGAAGTCCCAGGGTTTCCTCATCATACTTGAAGGGGAACTGGCCCTCCGCCCCTTCCGGGACGAAATAGACCTCACCGGCCGGGAGGTTAGCCACATCGGGCTTGCCGGGCGGGCAGAGACCATGACTCTTCTGGGCTTCCTGCCCGTTGGTAATGAGCCGCAGGGTGGTCTTCACGCCCTCGACCTCAAAGTCGATTTCGAACCAGTCCGCCTGGGTGAGTCCAAGGCGCAGCTTTTCCGCATCGCTGCTGACCTCGTCGTAATTCACGCTGAGTCCGGTATCGACGATGATCTGGTTAAGGCCATGCAGGGTGGCTCCACGGAAACCAAACTCCTTGGCCTTGGCGGTCAACGGAGCAGTGGCGGAAAAGGTCGAGACAATCAGGATAATGCCATAGTTGGGATAAATGTCCTTATCGAGGCTGAGTTTGTTGCCGTGGATGTCGTAGCACTCGTCCTCCATGTCGAGGTTGCTGCCGCCGGTCTCGTGGTAGGCATAAAAGTCGCCATCGGTGTAGTTCATTTCCTCAAGGCCCCCGTTCTTGAAGCCCTCATAGAACACCTTGTGCCCGTAGTTCTGAATCGAGAGCCGCGGATTGTTGAGGAAGGCGAAATCCTTCACCTCCTTGGGATCGGGCAAATCGATCATGATGCAAAGGCGCTCCCCGGAACCCTTGCCAAAACAAGTCTCCATAAGGCGCTTGAGTGAGAAGGGAGCGAAGTTTCTTCTGCTTGCGTCGAATTCCATGGCGGCACTTTAGGGGAAAGTAGCCAAACTGTAAAGGGCCCAAGGAAATTTCCCTGGCACCGGCTATTCAAAGAGGCCGTCGCGCATATGGAAGGTGGCGTCGCAGGCCTTGGCGAGGTCCCGGTTATGGGTCACGACAAGGATAGTCCGGTTCAGCTCATGGGCGAGACCCTGCAGCTGCCCGAAGAGGGTCAACGAATTTTGGAAGTCCAGATTGCCGGTTGGTTCATCCGCAAGGACAAGGTCCGGATCATTGGCAAGGGCCCGGGCCACGGCCACGCGCTGGCGCTCGCCACCGGAAAGCTGATTCCCCTTGCGCCCGGTCTTGTCACCCAAGCCAACGATGTCGAGGAGCTTGCAGGCCTTCTCATGGGCTCCCTCGCGGCTGATGCCTCCCTGCTTGAGCATGGGCAGCATCAGGTTTTCGGCGGCAGAAAATTCCGAAAGGAGAAAGTGGAACTGGAAGACAAATCCGATCCGGCTGCCGCGGATGCGGGTCCGCTCCGCCTCGTTGGACTGGTCCACGCGTTCCCCACCAAGCCAGATTTCACCGGAATCCGGCCGGTCCAGTAACCCAAGCAGATAAAGGAGCGTACTTTTGCCGCAGCCACTGGGCCCGACAATGGCATAGGTCCGGCCACGCTGCAGGGTAAGGTCGATTCCCCGCAGGACGTGCACCTGATCCGCTCCACTTCCCAGTGTCCGGTGGAGCTGGCGGGTTTCCAGAACGGCCTCTGTGGTGGAATTCTCCATACCTCAGCCTCCTGTCCCCCGGATAACTTCGCCTGGCTCGACCCGTGCCGCCCGGCGGGCCGGAATGAGGGCGGCGATGAGGACAACCAGCCCGGCCACCACGGCTGCTGAAACGTAATGCCAAATCGACCAGGCGACGACAAAGTGGTCTGTGGAAAAGATCCCCCGGATACGGATCGGCAGGCTCTCAATCCCCTTGGTCAACAGGGCCGCCATGATGAATCCAATGAGGGTGCCCATGACGTAGACGATGATTCCCTGGAAGAGGAAAATGTTAAGGATGTCCCGGCGGCTGTAACCAACTGAACGGAGGATGGCGATTTCCCGGGAACGTTCCATGACAATGATGGCGAGGGTGTTGAACATCCCCAGTCCAGCGATCAGGATTATCGTCGACATGGAGAGGGCGGAGGAAATCCGCAGGACCCGGAAGACCTCCAGCCAGGACTTCTCCCGTTCCTGCCAACTGGCAACGTAGTGACCCAGTGCATACTCCATTTGCCGGGCCTGGGCGGGAGCCTTGTCCGGGTTCTTGGTCATCACCTGGATGTAACTGACCCGCTCCATCTCGTTGAGCAGGCGACGGGCCTCCTGCAAGTGGACAAAGACGTGGGTTTTATCGAAAAAATCGATACCGGTCTCGAAGATTCCGGTGACTTTGTAACGACGGGTCTCCCCGACATGGCTCAGGAGCAGGAAACTTCCCGGCATGACCTCCATGCGTTCCGCCAGTCGCTTGCCGACCAGTATCCCGTCAGGCGCCTCGGCAAATGCCCGCAGGTCCCCGTATGTGATCTGGTACTCCAGATCGGAGACCTCGATGTATTCGTTCGGCAATATCCCGATGGCCCGGCCGGCCTCGGTCCGGAAACCGCTGGAGATTTGGACATCGCCCCGAAGGACCGGGGCCGCCCCCTCGACATCCTCAAACTGGTTGATGGCCTCCATCAGCTGGTTGGGATTGCGGATTCCGGAAATATAACTCCTTCCCTCACGGAGCGGGATTTCGAAACGGCCTGCTCCCTGGTCACTGGCCACTACCATGCTGGTGATGGTGTTCTGGAATTCATCCTGGACCCGGATGCTGCCGTTGGTCCCGAGGATCGTCCGGATGAAGAAGTTTTCAAACCCGCTGGTCTGGGCCTGGGTAAAGATGAAAAACGCCACCCCGAAGACAATGCCGGCGAGGCTCATCAACATGGCCCGCTTCTTGGCTATGAGAAACCGCCAGGCAATGAGGATGTTTTCCCTCATGATTCCTTAGCCGCGTCCGGGAAGGATGGCCTTAACCCGTTCGCCGGGCTTGAGCAGGTTCTGGTCCTCAAGGACGACACGGTCGCCCGGCTCGATTCCCTCAAGGATTTCCGCCTTGTTCAGGCCGAGGTAACCCGGCTTGACGCGCCGGACCTCTACCTTTCCTCCGGATACGACATAGACAAGATTTCCGATCAGGGCCCGGCGGGGAATGAGGACGGCATCGGGACGCTCATCCTTGACCAGATAACCTTCACCAGTAAGTCCGGGGACAAGAACGGAATCCGGGGCGTCAACCTTGACGAAGACATTACGCGTCTTGTTCTTGGCGTTGGCGACGTCCTCCATGCGGAGAACCGTGCCGGAGAACGTGCGGTCAGGATAACTGGCCAGGCGCAGGGTAACCGGCATCTCATCCGCCACCCCAAAGTAGTCCTCCTCCGTCAATTCCATGACTACGTAGCGGCCGTGGGCGACGAGCCGGAGCAAATTCTGGTTGGCATTGACGAGGTCTCCCTTCCAGGCGGTGATCTCAGCCACAATGCCTCCAAACGGGGCGTGCGTGGACATCTGCTCCCGTTGCAAAAGCAACTGTTCCAGTTGGTTCTGAAGCAGGCTGAGGTTCTCCGTTTCCTGGATCTCTTCCAGCTTCCAAAGAACTTCACGCTTACGGCGTTCCCGCTGAACATTCTCCAGCTTCGACAAGGGGGCTTGTTTCAAATCAACCGCCAGTTGGACACCTTTCAACTCCTCGTCGAGTGTCTCCAGATCAATCTTGTGGGTACTCTCGAGTCCGGACCGGGCCTCGGCAGCCTCAAGGCGGATACGAACCTGTTCAATCCGGAGATCCAGTTCCTCGGAATCCTGCAAGGCCAGCAAGTCCCCTTCCTCAACGACTTCGCCGGGCTTGATTGTGTTTTCCAGGAGCGTACCGCGGCTTTGGGCCTTCACCCGGATGTCCATGTAGGCCAGGACTTCCACTGTTCCGGTGACGGCATTGACGGCCGTCCCGGTCTCCGCTTCCGCAACCGGTACCGAAACCGTCAGTTGTCGATTAAAGAGGAAAACCGCAACCAGCAGGACGAATGCCGGAATTCCAAACTTGAGCCATGGCTTCATGATTCCATCCGGTAATACGATGCAGCGGGGTCCTCCCCAAGGAGGAGTCCCAGTTCCATCAGGTTCAAAAGGTAATTGACGCGTGCTTCCATTAGGCGTTGCCGCACCTCGAGGTAATCAATCTCGCCCTCGATACGATCGACCCCGGTGATCTGGTTGCGGTCCGCCTGTTCACGGAGGAAGGTTACGCGGCGATCGAGAATGATTTCCCTCTTACTGCGGGCTTCTATCTGTTTCAGGTTTAACTGCAGATCGGCCAAAAGGGTTTCAATCCTTTGCCGGGTTTCGTCGCGGGCGGCCTCTTCCTGGAGGGCATAGGCCCGCTTGCGGGCCAGTGAACTGCGCTTCCAGCCATCCGTCTGCCAGCCGTCGAAGATATTCCAGTTAACCTGCAGCCCGGCATAATACTGGATGCGGAAGACAAAGTCCTCCTGGTTGATGCTATCGAGGTAATCGGAAAAGACGCCGGCGACGAGATCCACATTGGGACGATGGTTGCGATTCAGGATGGCCAGGTTTTCGCTTTCGATTTCCTCGAGAACAGAAAAGCGCTCCACCGAGGGATCGAACAAGGTCGTGCTGGTCCCGGTGGCGCGGGCCACCAGGCGGTCAAAGCTGGCCCCATCCATTGGCTCGATAATCGTCAAGGCCACCGGCTCCAGGCTGTCCCTGCTGAAAGACGGCCCAACGAGACGACGCAGCTGGCTTTCCAGTTCGCTGGAACGCCGGACGACATAGGCCAGCGACTCGTGGTTTTCCAGTAAGCGGGCCTCCATTTCCAGCACGTCCTGCTCCGAACTCTGGCCGGCCTCGACCAATTGACGGCGGGCAGAAACAAAGGACTCATTGAGATTGATGGACTGCTCGAGAATACGCTGGCGCTCCTGCATCAGGAGCCACTCCAGGTAGGCCTGCCGGATGGCCATAAAATGACGGGCGCCCTGCCCGGTGGCCATTACCTCCTCAAGGGCAATACGGCTTTCCGCAACGACTTCCCGACGCTCCAGGTTTCCCCAGTGATAGAGCGGCTTCGACACGGTCACCCGGGCATCAACATTGCCCCGGAAACGATTGTCGATGTCTTCGCGCATTTCATAGGCCCCGGCAAGGCGGCCGGCGGCCCGGACCTGGAAGTTGTTTTGTCCCTGCACCGCGGCAAGGTTTCCCTCCTGCTCCTCAAGGCGGAAATCGCTCAGCTGAAGCGTGGTCCCTTCCCGCGCTGCCGTTGCCATGAAGGAGGCCAGCTGCGGGAACATCTCCTCCGCAAAAACAATTTCCCCTCGCACGGATGACAGTGGCAAGAGCAGCGTTAACACGGCCAGGCAACGCACTGCCCGGCGATTTTTAGAACTTGGATTGCGGAACAAAACCACGATTGCGCTTTTTCTTTTTTGGTGTGCCCAGCTTGTCGAAGAGCGGGGACCAGTTGTAGGTGAAGGTTTCCAGCTTCATCTGGGGAATCGGCTGGGAAATGAATCGCTCGATGGCGCGCAGATAGTCGAGCTCCCCGGCGGTCAAGATTGTAACGGCATCGCCACTACGCTGGGCCCGGCCCGTCCGGCCGATACGGTGGACATAATCCTCCGGGTGCAGGGGAATGTCATAATTAATGACATGGCTGACCCCGCTGACATCAATCCCCCGGGCGACAATATCGGTCGCCACGAGGATTTCGATCTTGCCGGACTTGAAGTCCGCCAGGGAAGCGTCCCGCTCCTTCTGTTTACGATCGGAATGCAGCACCCCGATGGGGCCATGGTTGGTCTCGTTGAGCCAGCGGGAAATGGTGTCCGCACCAACCTTGGTCCGGGTAAAGATGAGGACACTGTGGTATTCCAGCTTTTCCAGGAGGGCGACCAGCAAGTCGAACTTCTGCCGGTCGTCGACTGGATAAATGGTGTGGTTGATGGTCTCGGCCGGCATGCGCCCGCCGCCAATCTTGATCTGTACCGGATCCCGGAGCATCGACTTGCTGAGGCGTTCGATCTCCGGCGGAATAGTAGCCGAAAAGAGCAGGCTCTGTCGCTTCTTGGGACACAGGGCCACGATGCGGCGGACATCGGGCATGAAACCCATGTCGAGCATGCGGTCAGCCTCATCGAGGATAAGCACCTCCACCCCTTTCAGGGTGAGGGTCTTCTGGCCTATATGGTCCAGCAACCGGCCCGGTGTAGCGACAACGATATCAACCCCGTTTTTCAAGGCTTCGCGTTGTTTGCCGTAGCCGACACCGCCGTGCAGGAGGACCGACTTCAAGGGACGGTACTTGCCGTAAAGTTCAAGTTGCTCGATGACCTGCTGCGCCAATTCCCGGGTAGGCTCGACAATGAGAACCCTTGGTGTCTTGCGGTTGCCCTCAAGACGGGAAATCAGCGGGAGTGAAAAAGCCGCGGTCTTTCCGGTTCCGGTCTGCGACCCGCCGATCAGGTCCTTGCCTTCCAGGAGCATCGGGATGGCCTCAGCCTGGATGGGGGTTGGCTTCTCATAGCCTTTTTCCTCGAGGGCCTTCAAGACATCCGGGTGCAGGCCCAATTCTTCAAAGGAGGGCAGCTCAATCGCAACCGCTTCCGATTCGTGTAATTCTTCCATAATATTCGTGTGTTGGCTTTCATCTACCGGGACATCCGGGAGCCGCTAACCACGAACCTACAGGGATACCCTTGTGCAAATCCCGCTTAAAAAGGGCATTCGTGTCCATTCGTGGTTAACGATTGAAAGTCCGGGCATTATCACGCAAGTTTCCCTCGATTCAAGAACGAATGCGGATTTCGTGGAATCATGGGAAATGGGAGAAATGCCAAGGGAAACGGATAAATCAGCACAATCGGGACGATATCGCGGCCGGATCGCCCCCACACCCTCCGGCTGGCTGCATCCCGGGCACGCCTCGACCTTCCGTACCGCCTGGAAACGGGCCCGCGAGGCGGGAGGAACCCTTGTTTACCGGCTCGAGGACATCGATCCGGCACGCAACCGGGACGAGTATATCAAGGGAGCGGTGGAGGACTTGCAGTGGTGCGGACTCGACTGGGATGAGGGCCCGGACTGCGGGGGAGCCCATGGTCCCTACGAGCAGAGCCGCCGCAAAGCCCTCTATCAGTCCGCGTTTGCCAAACTGCGGGACCTTGGCCGGATTTATCCCTCCCCCCACTCGCGCAAGGATATCCGGGCAGCCAACCCCGTCCCATCGCCGATCGACGGGGACCCTATATTTCCTCCCGCGATGCGCCCCCCCAACACGGCCGTTCGCAGCCAGACTCCGGAAACGGGGGTCAATTGGCGCTTCCGGGTCCCGGACGGGCGCATCATTCGCTTTATCGACAACCGGCTGGGTGAACAGGCCTTCATGGCCGGTAGGGACTTCGGGGATTTTATCATCTGGAAGCGCGACAACTGGCCGGCCTATGAACTGGCGGTGGTGGTGGACGACGAGGCCATGAGAATAACCGAGGTTGTCCGCGGGGAAGACCTGCTGGTCTCAACGGCCCGCCAGCTGCTCCTCTACGAAGCCTTTGGCTGGAGCGCGCCGGAATGGTACCATTGTGAACTGGTCATCGATCCCTCGACGGGCCACCGCATGTCGAAGACCAACAAGTCCATCAGCCTCCGGGCCCTGCGGGCAGCCGGGGAAAAGGCGCCTGTCTAGTCAGGTGCCTGCGCGGTCGATCCGGTTGCGCAGGGTCTCGGCGCTTTTCTCCATTTCCATCTCCTCGAGGATGGCACAGGCGCGCTGGTGATCCGGCTCGGCATGGGCATCCAGGTCCACCGCAATGGTGTGGTCCAGCCGTGTCATCTCCAGGTTCCGGCGCAACTCATCGGCCTCGGCATAGACCATGCCCTGGAATCGCTTCGGATTAAGCTCACCGGAATGGTTGATGATTTCCTCGAGGTTCCCGTACTGGACAAGCCACTTGGAGGCGGTCTTGGGCCCACATCCCTTGAGTCCGGGAATATTGTCCGAAGTGTCCCCGACGAGGGCCAGATAATCGGCGATCTGGCTTGGCTTGACCCCGAATTTTTCAACCACGCCATTTGGATCCAGCTCCCGCCAGCCAAGGCGCGGGTTGGCGGTCGGCGGCGGGACCAGTTGGTGCACGCCATCCGTGACCAGCTGGGCCAGGTCCTTGTCAGCACTGATGATGACAACGGAATGTCCCTGCCGTGAAAGCTCATGGCTGTAGGCGGCGATAAGGTCATCCGCTTCAATGCCATTCTCTTCGACACCGGCATAGCCGGCTGCGCGCGTCCAATCCTTGATAACCGGGACCTGCTTTTCCAGTTCCTCCGGGGTCTCCCCCCGGTTGGCCTTGTAATCCTCCCGGATGGCCAACTGGCGGCTGGCTCCCCCGAGATCGAAAAAGACATAAATGGCGTCGGCCTCAACGTTGTCTTCAATCCACCAGAGGGTCCGGACCCAGCCGTGGATGGCCCCGGTCGGAAAGCCATCTTCCCGGGTCAGGTCAGGCATTCCATAAAAGGCCCGGAAGGCCATGTTAAATCCGTCTACAAGGGCAATCTTCATCGGTAAAAGGAAAGGGGTTAGAGCCGGCAGGTCCGGATGTCCTGGGCGATGATGCCCTTGCCGCCCAATTCGCTCAGTTCGTCGATGATCCTGTTCAAACCGGCCGACTTGACCATGGCGGCAACCGCCATCCAGCCCTCTTCGCTGACCGGGGAAACGGTCGGACTCTTGACCCCCGGGGTGATGCGGCAGGCTGCCTCCAGCGCGTCGCTGGGAATAACATACTCCAGCAGGACATATTCCCGCGCTACAAGAATGCCCTCGAGACGCTTGATGAGGAGGTCCAGTCCCGCGACCGCCTCTGTCTCCTGGCGCTGGATGAGGATTGCTTCCGAACGGAGAACTGGTTCCCCGATAATCTCCAGTCCGGCCTCCACCAGCGTTCTTCCGGATTCAACGACATCCGCGATGGCATCGGCAACACCCAGCTGGATGGAAATTTCCACCGCCCCGTCCAGGCGAACGGTCTTGGCTTCAATGCCCCTTTCCTGGAGATCCGCCCGGACAATGTTCGGATAGCTGGTGGCAATCCGCATTCCCGCGAGGCCGGAAGGATCCAGCCCCTGGTCCTTTGGCGCGGCATAGCAAAAGCGGGACTTACCGAAATTCAGGGCCATGCATTCCGTCACCGGTGCCTTCGAGTCCACAGCGAGGTCCCGTCCGGTAATGCCGGCATGAATGAGGCCGGACCCGACGTAGACAGCAATGTCACGCGGCCTCAAGAAGATGAACTCCACCTCGTGCTCCGCATCGCGGACAACCAGTTCGCGACTGTGACGGCGACAGGCATACCCAGCCTCACTTAATATCTTCACGGCCCCCTCGGAAAGGGCCCCCTTGTTTGGAATAGCCAGTTTCAACATTTCCATATCCCTCCCCTTAAAGGTATCGGTAGACATCCTCCAGTTTCAATTCGTTGGCCAGCATCATGACCTGGGCGTAGTACAGGAGCTGGGAGATTTCCTCAGCCGCCTCTTCCTTGCTCTCATAACGCGAGGCCATCCACACTTCCCCGGCCTCCTCGATCAGCTTTTTGCCAATGGCATGCTTGCCCCGCGCCAGGAGCTTGACCGTCCCGGATTCCGGGTCGCCGCGTTCCGCCTTTTCTGACAACTCAGCGAATAAACTTTCAAAATCTTTCATGAACCGACCAACAAAACGCCTCCTGCCCTTTCCCACAATGGCAAATTTTCCTCTTTGACATGATTTTTACATTTGTAAAACCTGCACATATCCCTCAACCTTGGGACAGGAGAATTAGAACATGGCGAAACCAAAACCACTCATACTGATCGTCGAGGACGATCCTGAACTTGCCCAGTTGATTTCCGACCAGCTGGAATCGGCAGGAATGCTGACCCAGGTCCATCACCGGGCCGCCAACGTTACCCGCTACCTGCAGAACAACTTTGCCAACCTGATGTTGCTGGACGTCAACCTTCCGGACCAGTCGGGATTTGCCCTAGTTGACACCCTCAAGCAGGAGGACATCGACCTTCCGGTCATCTTCCTGACGGGTAACGACAGCGAAACGGACCGCGTCAAGGGCCTGGAAATGGGCGGAGACGACTACATTACCAAGCCCTTCAGCTTCAGTGAGCTGGTGGCCCGGATCAATGCCGTCCTGCGCCGCGCGGAGACCTCCAAGGATGACAAGGTGACCAAGAACGCCAGTGTCTCGGAGGAACCCTTTGAGTTCCAGGGGGCGATGGTGAATCCGGAACGGATGGAAATCGGCTTCCCGGATGGGGAGTCGGTCAAGATTGGGCGCAAGGAACTGGGCATCCTGTCCTTCCTCAATTCCAATCCGAACACGGTCATCACCCGCCGGACCCTCATCCACGGCGTCTGGGGCATCCATGCCGACGTCCGCAGCCGCAGTCTTGACCAGTACATCGTCAAGGTCCGGGGCCTCTACCAGAAGCACGGACTCAACCTGGATGCGTTCAAGACCATCCATGGTGTGGGCTACATCTACAACACCGAGGGGGAGGCGGATGAAGCCGAGTCCACGGAGAGCCCGGTAGAGTAGGCTCCCTGCCCATGGAACTGGAACCGAAAACGATCCGGGTCCTTGGAGCCCTGATGGAGAAGGCCCGTACAACCCCGGAAAGCTACCCCCTTACCCTCAACGCGCTGGTCCATGCCTGTAACCAGAAGACCAGCCGGGACCCCGTGACGGACTATGACGAGGACGAGGTACTGGACGCGCTGGACGCGCTGCGGGAAATGGGATTCGTCATGCGGGTCGATCTGGCCGGCTCACGAACCGCCAAATTCCGGGAGAACCTGAGTACCCAATGGGACCTGAGTGCTGAAGAATATGCCCTCCTGGCCACCCTCTTCCTGCGGGGTGCACAGACCCCCGGGCAGCTCCGCCAGCGTTCCGACCGCATGCACCCGTTTGCTGACTTGCAGCAGGTGAATGATTGTCTGCACCAGATGCAGGAACGGGAGGAAGAGCCGCATTGCCTCGTCCGGTCGCTGGAACGCGCCGCCGGGACCAAGGAGATCCGCTGGGAACACACCTTTTTACCGGAATCCGCCCCGGCAGCTGGGATTGTTGAAGAGGAGGAGCAGAAACTTCCACCCCCGCAAAACCAGCAACCCAGCCGGATTGACCAGCTGGAGGAAAGACTGGCGGCATTTGAAAACCGCCTCAAGGCCATCGAGGAGCTGCTCCATGAGCTCAACGACTGAACCCACGGGGAACGGTCTGGTTCTCCTCGACCACAAGACGGTCATCAAGGGGAAGTTTCCACCACTGGAGGTCTATCCGCTTGATGCCCCGACCGGATCCGCCTGGGTGGGTGAGTTTGACGGAAAGGTGGCATGGCTGTCACTGGGTGACCTCGACGAAAACGCCATCCGCCGATACTGGAAAGGGGAAGTCCGGATCGCAGATGAAGGCCGCATCGGTCCTGGGGACCTGTTTGAGGCTTTCCAGGGACAAGCCCGGCTGGAACTGGTGCCCGTCGGGACTGCGTTCCAGCTGTCGGTCTGGCAGGAGCTGGTTCGTATTCCTTTTGCCACTACACTGACCTATGGGGAACTGGCCGAACGGCTTGGCTCGCCTTCCAAGGCAAGGGCTGTCGGCACGGCAGTGGGGGCCAACCCCATCGCCTGGCTCATTCCCTGCCACCGGATCCTTCCGGCTGGGGGCGGCATTGGCAGCTACCGCTGGGGCAGCGCGATCAAGGAGAGCCTCCTGAACTGGGAAAACCAGCCCCATCCCACCGGCGCTCCCGATCAGGATGTCGAGGACATCCGCAAGCTGGAAGCGATGCTGCTCAATGCCCAGCGCTTTGAGGACATCGCCAAGCTGGCCGGGCACATTGCCCATGACTTGAACAACCTCCTCGCCCCCATCCGGATGGCGACCGAGTTACTGAAGCGCAAACTGGAAGATGATTCGGTCGGGCGTTATGTGGAAATCATCGAGACCAGTACCGGCCGGGCCCGGGCGGTGATCCAGGAAATCCTTACCTATGCGAGGGAATCGGAAAGCGCGGACGCGGAAGTGATCGACATCAACCAGCTTCTCGAGGAACTGGAAGGTCTGGCAGATGATACTTTCCCGGATACGATTACCCTGTCATTTGACTATGATCCGGAAACTCCCCTGGTGAGCATTGCCCCGCACCAGCTGCACCGCTCCATCCTCAATCTTCTGGTCAATGCCCGGGACGCCATTTCCGGCAGCGGCGAAATCCGGGTCAAAGTCAGCACCCATGATTTGGAAATGCGGGTCTGCGTCGGGGACCGGTGCATTGTCCCGGGACGTTATGCCTGTATTTCCGTTTCGGATACGGGTTGTGGCATCAGTCCGGAAATCCGGGAGGAAATATTTGATCCCTTCTTCACCACCAAGCCGAAGGAGAAAGGTACGGGCCTCGGGCTGGCCTCGGTCTTCGGGATCATCGCCCGATCGGGTGGATTCATCGACCTCGAATCAATCGAGGGCAAGGGCTCGACATTCCATCTGTTCCTGCCTGAAGCAGGATGAATGGCCCGTTATTCCTTTTTCTCAGGAGCAGCTTCTGCCTCGGGGGCTTCCGCAGCGGGCGCCGGTGGCGGCACCTCTTTGGCGGCTGGTGGAGCCGGCTTCTTTTCCGGCTCAACGGAATCCATGGCTTCCTGAAAATCGTCCTGCACTTCCTGGGCGGCCTTCTTGAATTCCTTCATGGACTTGCCCAGCCCCTTGGCCAGTTCCGGAAGCTTCTTGGCCCCAAACAAAAGCAGAATGATAACAAGGATAATCAGCAGCTCGGGACCACCGAAACCCTGAATAAATGCTGGATGGAGTAAATTCATCAACTTCAACCATAAGGTGGGCGGGGCATCTGTAAAGGATAAGAAACAGCTGCCATGGAATGCCGGGAATGTTCTTCGCGCTTGCAAAGTCGCCCGGCCATTTGCTTCCTTTGTAGGGGAAGTTTCCCACTGCCATGAAACCGATTAGGCGAGACGAATTAACAACAGCATACATGACCGCCCTGCAAGAGGCAGAAGCCGCCCTCGAGCAGAGCTATTGCCCGCACTCCGGGCTATCCGTGGCCGCCGGCCTCGTCCTTTCCTCGGGGGAAGTGATCACGGGCATCAACTACGAAAGTGTCTCCTACGGACTGACCCTGTGCGCCGAGCGCAGCGCCATTACCCGTGCCCAGGTCGAAGGCAAAATCCCGGACGTGGTAGGGCTGGTCCTGTCCGCCTGCAACCGGGAATCTGAAAAAGACGGTCAGCCCCTCACTCCCTGTGGAGCCTGCCGGCAGTGGTTGCTAGAGCTGAGCAACCGCCTCGGGCGGGACATCCCCGTCTACAGTTTCTGGAAGGGCACTGATTCCGGATTGGCCGGAACGGTGCGTGAATTATTACCATCGGCCTTTGAATCATTCCAATGAAAAGCACCCAAGCCGCATCCATCGCCATTATCATCACCTTTGTCTTTGCCATCCTGACACTGGGGAAGGATCTCATCATCCCGATGGTCCTGGCCATCTTCATCTGGTACCTCATCAACATCCTGGCAGACTCCATCGCCATGCTGAAGATCGGGAAATTCACCCCACCCCGTTTCCTCTGCTTCCTCCTCGCGATGTTTGTCATCTTCGGATCGTTGATTGTCTTCACGAACCTGATCAGCACCAGCATTAACAATGTCATCAAGACCGCTCCCTCCTACCAGGCCAATGTGGAAAGCCTGCTGGAACGTGGTGCCGACCTGATGGGCCTGGACGAGTCGCCGCAGCTGGCAGAGCTGGTCCGCAAGATTGACTTCACGAAGATCATCCAGGGCCTGGGCCTGACCGTTGCCGGGTTCATTGGAAGTGCCGGGATTATCCTCATCTACACCCTCTTCATCTTTCTTGAGCAGAAATGCTTCCTGCCAAAAATCGATAACATGGTCGGAGGCGGGCAGCAGCGGGACAAGGTGCGTTCCATCATGCGCCGCATCTACAGCGACACCAAGACCTATATCGGCATCAAGACCCTGACCAGTCTCCTGACCGGATTTGTCAGCTACTTCATCATGCGCTCCATCGGCCTGGACTTTGCCGTCTTCTGGGCACTGCTGATTTTCCTCTTCAACTACATTCCGACGATTGGGTCCATCGTGGCCACGGTCTTCCCTTCCATCCTGGCCCTGGTCCAGTTCCCCACCCTGACCCCGTTCTTCATTGTGGTCATCGGCGTGACCGCCACCCAGATGGTTGTCGGGAATATCATCGAGCCTCGCCTGATGGGGAATACGCTGAACCTGAGCCCATTGGTCATCCTGCTCGCCCTCGCCTTGTGGGGATCGATATGGGGAATCCCCGGGGCCATCCTTTGTGTTCCCATCACGGTCCTGATGATGATCATTTTCAGCAATTTCCAGGCCACCCGGCCAATTGCCATTCTCCTTTCCAAGAACGGCGAGATCCGGCCGGATTCCTGATTCGATGTACCGTTCCCTTTTGATTGCCGCACAACTGGCAGCTGTTGTGGCCTCCGCCGGGCTACCGGAAGACTATGGCCAAATCATCCTGAGCCGCCAGTCCTCCCCGGACGTCGAAGCATCAGCTGCTGACCTGGCCGGGTTGCTGGAACGCACCTACGGGGAACGGCCGCTTGTCCGGTTTGAAAACCTCCTCGGCGGCCCGCGGGGTATCCATGTCGGGCCCGTCAGGGAGCATCCCGCCTTTGACGGGGACCCCCTGACGGATGAAGTCGTGGTGGAGCGGACTAGGCGGGGACTGGAAATCCGGGGAAGCGACAACACAACGACCGCTTTTGCCGTCTATCGCTTTGCTGAGAACATGCTCGGCTGGCGCTATTTCCAGCCGGGTCCACTGGGAATGGAACGCCTGGATGACCCGCCCAAACCACCATCAGTCGCCGGCCCGGAGGAAATCCTCCTGCTCGAAAAGGCGGGATTCCTGAGCCGCAATCCCGATATTCGGGTCTCCCCCGGAGCTTCTCCCAATTGGCGTACCTGGCATGGCTTACGGGAACGGTTTGTCTATAACCATTCCCTGCACAAGGTCCTGCCGCCGGACAAGTTTGCGGATCACCCGGACTGGTTTGCCAAGGATACCGATGGGCGTCCCATCCGTCAGCCGTATCCCCAGCCCCATGGATACAACCATCATCCTGACCTCGCCAACCCGGAAGTACGCAACTGGGTAGCCCGGCAAACCCTGACGGCCCTGACAGGGGAAACGGCAAGCGACAGTTCCCTGCCCCAAGTCAGGCAATCGCCCGGATTAGTGTCGACCAGCCTGAGCCTTGGAGACTCCTACATTTTCGGCAGCTTTCCGGATGAATATCCATGGGATCCAGATGATTACTTCCGAAGATGGCCCGACTGGAGCAACCATGTCTTCGCCTACACCAATGAGGTCGCGAACGCCATATCGGCGTCATGGCGTCCGCAAGAGCCCGGCCAGCGACTGGCCCTGGGCGCCCTGGCCTACCTACGCTGGGAAAACATCCCTGACTTTCCGGTCCACTCCTCGGTAGTTCCCTACCTGACCTTCGACAGGAGCCAATGGCACGATCCGGATGCCAGGCGGGATGACCCGGAACTTGTCAGCCAATGGAGCTTAGCTGGTCCGGAGATCATCGGGACATGGGACTATATTTTCGGTTATGGATACCTGATTCCGCGTTCCCTGCGGAAGGTGATCTCCGAATCCATTCCAGCCCTCCACGAGCGGGGTGTCCGGGCCTACTATTCCCAGGTGTCCGCCATCTGGCCCTATGATGGCGTGACGAACTGGCTCGCTGCCCGGCTCTTGTGGCAGCCCCAGGCGGATGCAGCCGCTCTCGAAGCGGAGTTTTTCCGGGAGTTCTATGGTCCCGCGGCAGCCCCTATGCGCGCCTTCCACGACAAGGCGGAATCGCTCTGGATGGGCCAGGAGGGCAAGGGCTGGTGGCTCCGCTACTGGAAGGATCCCTGGCAGGCGGCCTTGTGGGATGCTGCGGACATTGAGGAGATGGAGGAAACGCTCCAGCAAGCACAGGAGCTGGACCGCATGGAGGACGTTGCCACTTCGGACGGGCTTTCCGGATCCCGTTTCCTTGCCCGGGTTCAGGAGGTCGGAAATCTCTTCCAGCTGACGAGCCGCTTCGTGGAGTATATGCGCCTTTCATGGGAGCTCCAGGGGGGCGATTGGGAATCCGCGGATTCCGTCGGAATTGCCCAGGGGCTGAATCTGGCACTGAAGACCCTGGAGGCACGGGACCGCTTTGTCGGCAAGTCGGCGGAGGTCCGGCAGCAATCTCCCAACTCCCGCCACGCCCATGACCTCACCTGGCCATTTCGGTATGACGGGATTGGGGCAGCGATCGCCGCCCTCCGGCAAAGGGCCGGGGAACTCGGTATGTCGCGCACCTACGGCCCACGGCTGGACGTCCTGATGTTGGCATGGTCACTGGCCCGCAGCCTGGAGGGAAGGCCCGCCTATTCCGGTGTTTCATCGGTCCTCCGGGACCAGACCTTCGCCTCGATTGAGGACCCGGGCGTGTGGCGGCAACAGTCGCTTGAATCGGAAGGCATGTTCATGGGAAGCGGCGGCCACGCAGCTGGGTACACTGCCAAGGATGTCCGCCGGGGACATATCTTCCAGGTCTTTGAGGCACAGGAGGGCCATTTTTATCTGGGAAGCCTTGATCTGGAATCCATCCAGAGTCCCTCCGGCGAAATCTACATCCGGCTCGATTTCTTCAATGGAAAGGAACTCCTGGCCAAGTCGGCCCGGGGCAGGCTGGCGCCGGTTGCTGAACAGGGTGCGAAGCAAAGGATCCGGGTCCTCTGGCAGGCCCCGGAGGGCACGACCCATGGACGTATCCTGGTTCGCTTTTATGAGATGGACGAGGGCAGCGAGGCGGACCTTTTCAGGATCAATGTCCTTGATCTGGGCTATCTTGGGAGCCCATGAATTCCGTCATCGTGGCGGCATTCTCGGCATTAATCCCCTCCCGCTGCAGAACCGTCAAAACGGTCTTCCAGAGGATTACCAGGTCGAGCTTTAGCGAGCGGTTGTCGACGTACCAGACATCATGGCGGAAGCGGTCCTCCCAGCTGAGAAGGTTGCGTCCATTCACCTGGGCCCATCCGGTAATTCCCGGAAGGCAGTCCTGCCGGCGGGCCTGCTCGGGTGTGTAGCGAGGCAGGTACTTTGTCGGCAGCGGCCGGGGTCCCACCAGGCTCATCTGGCCCCTGAGAACATTGAGCAGCTCAGGAAGCTCATCCAGCGAAAGGGACCTCAAGAGGCGGCCGCTGCGGGTGAGGCGCTCCTCGTCCGGCAGCAGGTTACCGTTGCTATCCCGGAGGTCCTTCATGGTGCGGAACTTGATGATATGAAAGGGTTTCCTCCCCAGCCCGGCCCGTTCCTGACGGAAAAAGGCCGGCCGCCCGAAGGAAATGAGGACGAATAGCCACGTCGCGAGAAACAGGAGCAGCCAGATGGGCGCACTGATGAGGATAAGAAGAATGTCCAGGATGCGCTTGGTCATGGGTGCGAGGGTCCGCTGGCTGGAATCAGGTAATATACGGCTTATATTCGGGGACAAAGTCCTTGATCATCTGCTTCAGGCTCTCCGTGTTGGCCGTGCCGAATTTTGAGGAGATATTTTCCAGAAACGCCTCCACGTCAGCCAGCGGATAAGGCTCACCGGTAAACCGGAGAATCTTCGGATGGTGGGTCGGGGTATATTTTTCCCCAACATGCTGCAGTTCCTCAAAGAGCTTTTCCCCCGGCCGAAGCCCGATGAAGCTGATCTCAATGTCCTTTTCCGGCTCGTACCCGGAAAGCTGAATCATCCGATGGGCCAAATCGACAATCTTGATCGGATGGCCCATATCGAGGACGAAGATTTCCCCGCCGGAGGCCTGGGTGGCGCACTGAAGCACGAGCCCGGCTGCCTCGGGAATGGTCATGAAGTAGCGGATGACCTCGGGATGCGTGACCGTCACCGGTCCCCCCTCGGCAATCTGTTTCCGGAAAAGGGGCACCACGCTTCCGGAGGAGCCCAGGACGTTACCAAAGCGGACGGCCATGAAACGCGTTTTCGAGCCGTTCGACTGGTTGTAGCTTTGCAGGAAAATTTCCGCCATCCGCTTGCTGGCCCCCATGACGTTGGTCGGGTTGATGGCCTTGTCGGTCGAAATGAAGATAAAACGCTCCACCTCGTACTCCTTGGCCAGGGTTGCGGTCAGGCGAGTGCCGAGGGTGTTGTTTTTCAACGCTTCCACCGGCTGGTGCTCCATCATCGGAACATGCTTGTGAGCGGCGGCATGGAAGACGATGTCCGGCTTGTAACGGCTGAAGAGTTCACGCATCCGCGGCTCGTCACAGACATCGGCAATCAAGGGAAGCACGTTCCCGTTCGTCAGGGCCAGTCGACGGATATCCATTTCGATGGCATAGAGCTGCACCTCGCAACGGTCAACCAGCAGGAGACGCTCAGGAACGTTACTGAAAATCTGGCGGCACAATTCACTGCCAATGCTCCCTCCGGCACCCGTGACCATGACCACCTTGCCCTGGATGAGGGCCCGGATGTCATCGGTGTCCAGGTCCACCTGCTCGCGTCCCAGCAAATCCTCGATCTCTACTGGCCGGATGCGTGATGCCCGGACCTTGCCGGTGGCCAGCTCCGAAACCGACGGCATGATGTCCGTGCTCAGGCCAAGGGCACCGGCTGCCTCGGTTATTTCCAGGATCCGCTTTGGGGAAGCTGTCGGCATGGCAAGAATAATCCCCTGGATGCCAAACCGCTTTTTCATCTCCTCGAGCTCGTCCGTTCCTCCCGCAACCGGGATGCCATGAATCCGATGGCGCCATTTTTTACGATTATCGTCGAGAAAAACGACCGGACGCAGGCCAACGGCGGCCCGGCTCAATAAATCATAGGCCAGATTCGCCCCGGTCATGCCGGCTCCGAGGATGGCAACCCGTTTTCGCTTCCTGAGAGTGGCTGAATCCTGCATATACCGCTCCCGGTAAACCCGCAGGGACATCCGGAAGGCGGTCAGGAAAAAGAGGCTGAAAATGTAATCCGCCAGCAGGACACTGCGGGGGGAAATGATGAAATCGGGCATGATATACCATGCCTGGACGAGCAGAATCGACGACAAGGTGAGGGCCATCCCGATGCGGTTCAGGTCCGGCAGGCGGAAGTAGCTCAGGAGGATCCCGAATTGCCCGAAGAGCATGAGGAAGAACAACTTAATGGCCACCACGAGGGGCAAGGCGAGGACGTATTCCAGCTGGTAGGTTTCCGGAATCACGAAGTCCCACCGGAGCAAATAGCCAATCCACAGGCTGACCGCGAAGATGGCACTGTAGATCAGGACCAGGGAAATCGTCCGTCCCAGAAGAAACTGGCCGGCGACCGACTTGATGAGGCTGTTCAGGCGCTTCTGCATCTATTGTGAGGACAAACCTTCAACAAGAGTTGTTCAGGTTCTTCTGACAAGCGAAATCTGGATCGTCGCCTATGGCCGATGAAATCCCGCTGGGGAGCTCAAATCTCTTTTCTAAATTGTTATTGACAAGGAACTGGGAAACTTATGAAACATATATAGGTATAATCCCCTATTTTAGTCGCGAAAACTAAATAAACAGTCACATGGTCAATTCTACATACATACAGGTTTTCCTGTTTGTCTCGGGACTCGCTGTCGGGATCACGGCTACAGCCGTGCTCACTGTCCTGGTCAAACGCCTGGCGCTGCGCTGGAACCTGGTCGACAATCCGAATCACCGGAGTGTCCATTCCAAGCCCATTCCCCGTGTCGGGGGCATCGCCATTGTCGGCGGGTTCATTGTTGGACTCACCTATTTTTACATGCTGCAGCTCATCGTCGAGGATTTCGCCTGGATAATCGATTTTCCAAGCAAATGGATTCTCCTGGGAGCGGGCATGATGTTCCTTCTCGGGCTGGTGGATGATGTCCTCCACCTGAAGGCACGGGTTAAGCTCTTTTTCCAGGCATTGGCCGCATTTATCGTGGTCGGCGCCGGATACCGGTTTGAAATTCCCTTCCTGCAATTCCAGGACATGGGGACCCTCAACACCATCATCTCTGGTGGCATCACCTTCCTCTGGATTATCGGCATCATCAATGCCGTCAACCTGATGGATGGCATGGACGGGCTTGCTGCCGGAATGGGCGTGATTGCTGTCAGCAGCCTGAGCATTGCCCTGGCCCTCAACGGTTATGGCTCGGACATCGTCCTGGTCACTGCCTTTGTTGCCGCACTGGTCGGATTCCTCGTTTATAACACGCATCCGGCAAGCATTTTCATGGGGGATTCCGGGAGCCTATTCCTTGGGTTCATCCTCGCCACCTTTGCCTTGCCGACCTCCGGCATGCCTGTGGGTGGCCTCTCCTATCTTGTCCCGATCCTCGCGCTCGGCCTGCCCATCCTTGACACCGCCACGGCCATTTTCCGTCGCGCTTCCCAAGGCAAAGGCGTTTTTACCGCCGACCGGGATCACATCCACCACCGCATCCTGCAAAAGACCGGCCAGAAGCAGCGTTCCGCTGTTTTCGCGCTCTACGCAGTCAACGTGGTCTTCGGGGTGATGGCCATTCTCATCCTCACCTCCCAGGCCTTCGCCCAAGTGGCGCTTATCCTTTCACTAACCGCAATTTTCTGTCTTCTGTTCCTTCTCAAGCTGGGATACATTCAGATCAAACAAGAATCTCCACTTAAAGACTCCCAAGCACATTAATCAAATATGGGCGCATTCCCCGAAAGTCGTCCAACCACATCCCCCGATACGAAGCAAGCAGCGCTGATATGCCCGGAAGATGTGGATTGGATTTTTGACGTTGATACACTCCGTTCCGCCGGAGGGGAAACGTTGATGCGGCTACATGGATTGGAAGAGGCGCCGAAGGACTATCCCCACTATCCCTTTAACCTGAGCAACAGCTCTGCCGTCATCTGGGACCAGACGGTCCGGAAGCTTTCCATGGCAGCCGGGGAATCCCACCTCATCGTCACCGGGCACAGCCGCAGCGAGGCCCAGGACATTGTCTTCTATGCCCGCATCGCCGGATACCGTGAGGAAGGCCTGCCGCGGATTGCCGCCACTTTCCAGAAGATTGACCAATCGAGTTACCAGACGGTAGCCGACTCCACCCGTCAAAACTGGCTCTATCTCCTTCACGAGATCAAGAACCCGATCTCCATCCTCAAGACCGCCGAGGACCTGGAGTTCCAGAAGGCGACTGGTGGAGTGAGTCCCGAAGAGGCCTCCCAGACCCGGCTCTTTGCCATGGCCTGCCTCGAGGACCACCTGCGCAACGGGGTCTTCCTGGCCACTGAGGATTCACGGATGATCCCCAGTCACCCTGAGCCGCTTGACCTGAAGATCTTCCTCGACGATGTCCGCGCAACCTTCCAGACCCTCCTGCGCCTGCAGAATAACACACTGGAAGTGAAGCTGGATATCGACACCCACCAGGTTGCCCGGATCGACCGCACCCTGCTGGCCCAGCTGCTCAATAACCTTCTCCTGAACAAGATGAACGTCCTCCAGGGAGAGACCGTTGTCCTCGAGTGCTCCCTCGGCAGTTCGAGGCATGACGGAAGCGGGACCCACCTTGTCATCACCATCGAGGACGAGGGACCGCCCTTCCCGGAATTTGTCCTCCACGGCGGTGAACAGGAAATCAACCTTGAGGGCCTCCTCCAAGTGCAGCGCAGCTCCGGTTTAGGCTTGCCGATTTGCCGAAGAATTGCCTCCGTAATGGGAGGAGAAATCAAGTTCTACAACGATGCGCCAAAAACCCGCATCCGTATCTGGTTGCCCCTTGAATAGATAACTTTCGCGACAATTCCTACAGACAGCAGCAGAAGTAGGACCATGAAGACACAGCGCGCGGTCGGCAACGGCCGCGCGCTACTTCTTTGAATAGTTTGTCAATATGTCATCTCGACTTGCACGCCGAACCGAATTCCCCTAGGAACATTGGCGAAAACAGGTTCATGAAGATCAGGAAACCCACACCCCCATTTGCTGTCCTCTCAGGATGCCTCATTCTGGCTATGGCCATGAGTGGATGCGGCAAGCGCCAAGCTGCGGAATTCGAGCCCGACCGCTGGGCCAACATGCAGGAAGAGCAGCTGACCCGGAATTTGGAGAACTACTTCTCTTCCGGCAACCTGCCAGCCGGCCAGGAAAAAGCCTTCATTGTCTGGGCCTTTGAGAAGGATGCAGATACAGCGGAAGCCTATGTCCGCCAATATGCGAACACGGTTCCAAACCTGCCATGGTATCTCAGCGACGGGGCATGGGACTTGGTCAGGGAAAGAAAGGTGGAAACCAGTGGCCGGATGTTGTCCCTGGCCCGGGAGCTCTATCCCAATAATCCAGATGTTCTGGGCATTACAGGAATCATTGCCTACCTGCAGGGAAACCAGGAGCTCGCCCGGCGACTTCTTGAGGAGGCCGAGACCTGGCGCCGCAACCGGCCCATCGTCGACTTCTACCTCGGCGGATTACTGGTGCAGTCCGAATCGGCAGCGGACCGGTCCCGCGGCAAGGCAATCCTGATGAACCTCGTCAATGGTTCGGACACTGAGTTGAGGGAACTCGCCGGATTGACGGTATTCAGCAACATCAATGTCCCCTTGATTCCGAAGGATCTCGATACCCTGTATACGACCCTTGAAGCAGATTCGGTTTTCACGCTCGGCAATTCAGACCTTCCGCCCGAAGCCCTGCGGATCATCATCAACCGCCTGGCCAACATTTATCCGGAGCGGGCCTTCGAGCTCGCGGAATTACTGCTGCAGTATCCGGAAACGAATGTTGAAGACATGATGGGCGTTATCCAGATCGCCCAGTTGCTTGGCAGGGCAGAGGATTCAGGCAAATACCTCGACCAATTGCTGGCCAACGATGCCTTTGTGGAACAATTGGGCGAAGATCCGAGAATCCCACGCATCCAAGCCATACAGGCCTTCAAGGAAGAGGCATATGAAAACGGTCTGGAAGCATTGGCCGCGTTGGTTCAGGCCCAGGAAGCCGACGCTGCAGGCCTGCAGCAGACTTTCAAGGTTATCCTCATGCACGAGCTTCCCATCAGCACGGAAGAGGCAGTCATGCGGCTGTATATCCAGCTACCCGTCCAGAACGTGCGGGACTCGGTGGGGATACTGAACCGGCTAATGAACATTGCTCCGCTTGAAAAGGACCAGTGGACCGCGTACGCTATCGACCAACTCCTTGAGGAAAATCCCATCCTGGTCGGCGGATGGCTTGTTGACATGAAGGCCTCAGAATCTGTCATTAATGCCCTGGAGCCCCGTTCAACAAATTTGAGCCCGGACGAAGCGGTTGTGCTGGTCAATGCCTACATCGAAAAGGAGTCAACCGAAGAAGCAGAGGCCATCCTGGCGGCAACCAAAGGATTGATGGACCCGGTCATGGAGGTCTACCTGCGGTCCCGGGTACTCCTGCAAAAGGGTGATTTGGAGGAAGCCCTTGTCTTCTGGGAGGAAGCACACCAGGGCGTCCTCGGGAGCAATCGCTTTCCCCTGATGAAAAACCTAGGGATCGTGGCCTTGCAGCTCGAGCAACCGGTCCACGCCATGCAATCCCTGTACACCGCCTTTTCCGCCGGCATTCCTTTCAGTCCGGCCCAGGCGACCAAGCTGATTGAGTTAACTTTGGAGTATGGTACTCTCCGGCAAAGCATCCAGATCGCGGAGTATCTGGCCGCCCGCTTTCCCGATTCGCCAGTGCACAAGAACAACCTGGCTTACTTCAAATTCCTCTCCGAGGAAGGCGTGGATGAAGCGGTGGAAGTCATGCGCAAGGTGACAGAGGACTACCCTGATGTCCCGCAGTTCAAGCTCACGCTGGCACTCGGGCTGGTCAAGGCGGGGCGGACCAACGAGGCCAACCGCTTGCTCAAGGGAACGGACATCGACTGGGGAAAGACCTCCACCCGGGGGCTCTTGATTTACGCGGTGGTCCTGGCAGCTTCTGACCAGCGAACGGTTGCAGAGGGACTTCTGCAAAACCTGGATATGGATATTCTCATCCCAGAGGAAAAGGCCTTGCTGGAAGCCTTTTAGGATGAGCGAGTAGCTACCACTCACCTGTCATCCCCCCCCGACTGCGATAATTAAGCCATGTCTGAGAAGCGCATAAGCATACCTGAACCCATGTGGGCGGTGGCCGGCCTACTCATCGGATGGGTCGGGCTGATAAGCCAGGTCCGCCACCACTGGGGTGGTGAGTCCTACTACAATTTTGGTTGGTTTGTCCCCCCGCTGGCCATCTGGCTTCTGCTGAGGAACTTGGGCAAGTTGGATGCAGCTGCAGCCCGCTCTGGAAACGCTGATGGTAATGGGACATCTGGACCTGACAGGATCGCCCTTGGGCTGGCCATGGCCATCCTGCTGCCCGTCCTGCTCTTTCACGCTTTTTCCGAAGTGAATCCATTCTGGCGGGTTCCGCTTTGGGCTCAAGGCGCCTGTTTGTCAGGCTTTACCCTGGTGCTGCTATTCCGCTACTATGGATGGAGAGGCATCGGGGCGGGCTTGTTTCCGCTCCTCTTCCTGAGCACGATGATCCCGTGGCCATTCCGACTTGAGACCGCGATTGTCCACTGGCTGACGAACATAGTGATCGGATTTTCCGTCCACGGCCTGCACTTTCTCAGTTATCCCGTCGAGATGTCCGGTAACTCGCTGCGACTGGGAGAAATCCGGATTGGCGTAGACGATGCCTGCAGCGGGATCCGTTCCCTGCAAGCCCTCTTTATGGTGACGCTTTTCCTCGGCAGCCTCTTCGGGCAGTCGACGCTTCGCCGTACCTTTGCGGTACTTTTGCTTCCGGTGGTTGTCATTATTGTCAACACCGGCCGGGCCATTTTCCTCTCGACGCAGGTAATTGTAAATGGGCAGGAAGCCTATGATAAGTGGCATGACCCGGCGGGCTACATCGCCTTTGGCGTCAGCATGGTCTTGATTTATGCGGTTATCGAACTGCTCAACATCGGTGGTTCCGGCTCGGCCCAGTCACAGTCCATCGAATTCAACAAACTCCAGGACCATTGGGCGGGAAGCGCTCCCGGCAGACTGGCAGTCGGATTTGTTCTGCTCCCGACAGTCATCCTGGTGGCTGTGGAAGGTTGGTTCCGGTTCCATGAGATGGGAAATGAACCGCAAAAATTCTGGGAATTATCCCTTCCCGCGGAAGAAACAGATAGCGTTACATACCTTGAAATTGGCCCCCGCATTGAGGCTGCCCTGGGTTACAGTTATGGCCATCGTTTCAACTACAGCTTGCCGGGGCATGGCAATCTTGTGGACGTCTATTATTATGGCTACACGGGGGATAACAAAATTTCCAGCGTCTCCTCCTACGGTCATGCCCCGACCATCTGCATGGAGTCGACGGGCGCTGTCCTTGAGAGGGAATTTGATTCACTGCTGGTTGATGCCGGGGAGTTGCGCATCCCCTTCAAGCATTACCTCTTCCGGCTACCGGACAGCGATTTGCCGATCCAGATCTTCTGGACAGTCTGGGAAGCGAGAAACATGGACATCGATCCGGAGCAGCTACAATCATTGAATTACAAGACCCAGTGGGTCCAACTGGTCAACGGGCGGCGTGATTTTCGCCGCCAGGTCCTCCTTCTCAGTTTTATAGGGATGGAGAATGAGGGAACGGTCCGGGAGGAATTCCAGCACCTGATGCATGAATGGATTACTGTTCCCGGATACTGATCAGGAACTTTTCCCGCGGCAACAGAACTTCCCGCTCGGTCATTCTGAGCAAGTCATCGGCTGGATTACCCAGAATGACGGCTGCCACGCGAATATAGCGGGGGGCGTTCATCCCCAATGGAGGCATGTCCGCAATTAACTCACGCCCTTGGGCCCGCTGTCCCTGAAGGGTGTAAGACACCCCGAGGATGAGACGAAAGTCATAAACATTGGGAAACGCTGCCATCAAACCTTCGATCGCGTTATGGATTTCCGGCGTTGAGCCCTCTTGGAGGAGTTTCAGGTATAGGATAAAGCCCTTGGCATCGGGTTGGGCCTGGTATGCTTCCATATCCGCCTGCTGCAGTAGAGGGGGAAGTGCGTCGTGGTCACCGGAATAATATCGCGAGGAAAGGGCCTTCACGATATACACAGGCTCCTCCGGATTATTTTCCAGCAGGATATCATAAAGGTCGGAGAGCAACTGCCACTGGCCATCGCGAGCAAGATAGCGCTCCAGAATCCGGTAATGCTCGGGATCAACCGTCTGCACAGCCAGATTGAGAATTGACCGTGCTTCCTCTGTCTCGCCCGTTTCCTGCAAGACGATGCTCCGGTAATAGAGGAAGGCGGTCATTTGATCCCCACCTTCAGATGCAGCCGCTTCTGTCAGCTCAAGGAGTTGGGCATTCATCCCTTCCGCAAGAAGAAGGCCGAGGAAGGGATCGGGTGTTCCGCCAAATTCCTGATGCGTTTGCCAGTCAATTTTATCGAGGATCCAAGAACCGGCACCCATCCATTTGGCCCAGTTGAAAACCTTGTCCAAATCACCGGGCTGCGGATCATCCAGAATCCGGTTGAGATAGGGCAAGGCACTGTCGAGGGAACCGCCGGTCTCCTTTATCTCAACCCCACTGGCTAATAACTGATCAACAGGGTTCTCCGATTGGGTCTTGAGGTAATTGGCAGCATCCAGCAGGTGCGCAGAGGACACTCCCGGGAGGAAGATCATTTCCCGGGCTGCCGGCAAGGCCAGGCTTCCAGCCTCCGCAATCAGCTGGTCGAGGTGGGTCACCACGGACTCCAGCCCCGCGTCGGCATCCATGCTTCGCTGCATCCGGATGTAAGCACTGTGGATGTTCCAGTCCTCACTACCGCCTTGGGCAAACGTCCCCGCAAGCGCTCTCACCTTGTCATACCGGTGCTGCAACTGCAGGGAGGCCAGCCAGAGTTGCTGCGTTTCGGGATTGTCCCCATCCAGCTCCACCAGCCGGCTGAGGAAAGGCAGTGCCTCATCGACATCCCTGGCCGCCAGGAGGGCCTTGGTCAGTTCGCGCAATTCATCTACCGGGAGTTCCGGTTCATCGAGTACAAGTTTCCACCAGGCGACGGTGGCTGCATTGCGCTGCTGTAGCAGGGAGCGGGCAACAAGAAGATCAATTTGGGTATTGGCGGGGTCCAAATGGTGGGCAGCGATCCCCAACCGGGAAGCCTCAGCCCACTTCTCTGCGGCAAACGCCTCCTGGGCCCGGGTAAAGATCCGTTCGGCCCGGTATTCATTAACAGTAGCCTTGATTGGGGCCCGAAATACATAGACCCCTGCCATCCCGGCGATTACGGCCACCAACAATCCCAACAAGACAACCCGAAATTTACTCAGTTTCATGCGATGACCATAGGTAGAGCAATCCACCTTCCTTGACAACTAAATGCGGTAAAGAATTGCTGCCGCCGGTTGCCCTCTGTGCGGGCATGTCACAAGGTCCTGAAAAGAAAGCGCCCCCCTGCGGTTTGACCGACAGGAGGGCTTATTCTTTCTTGATCGAAGCAGCAGCGCATTACCAAGAAAACACAGCGAATTTACCGCGACTGCTCACCATCTCCCCATGAGACACCGTAGGAAACGAAACAAAGACAGGGCCCAGGCTGGATGCCTGCACCGGTAAGGGGAGAATTGCGGATAACCCGCTTCTGGATACGCTGCTGTTCAAGATGGGCCTATCCTGCAGGAATTGTTTGTGCTTTGTAAGGCACACAATGTTTTGAGGCCCAATTTCACAGTCCTTTTACAGGCAGATAATGGCTTGGCCTTTTCCAGAAATCCCCGCCTGCCGACTCTGGTAAATTTGTTGTTAACCTATAGTCAAGATGGCCGGAAAGCTGCTTTTTGGATTGTCCCGCCTGTCCGTGTGGATAATTGTTGGTGGCGTATTATTGTGGCAGCGTATGAGGATTTCCTTTATCAGGACAGTCTACTTTTTGGCATTCAGCCTGTTTCCCTTTGTCGGCGGCATGGCGAATGAGGAGGCCTCCGATCCCGGGGCGTTCTATCGCATGCAGCCGGGAGACACAGTCCAGGTAACGGTTTTCAATGAACCAGATCTGGCCGTGAGCCAGAAACTCGATCCGGGCGGCGTGATCATTGTGCCGCTGCTGGGAAGGACCACACTGGCCGGGCTGAATCTGCGGGAAGCGGAACAGAAGCTGGAGGAATTGTTCATCAGCGAGGAATACCTGATCAGCCCGCAGGTTACAGTAGCGATAGTCAATTACGCGGACCAGGTCTTCTATATTTTTGGGGAGGTCAACCAACCGGGGGCCAAGACTTTTCCCGAGGGCAAGCAATCCCTTGATATTCTTGAGGCCATTACCATGGCGGGGGACCTTTCCCAGTATGCGAAGCGGTCCGAGATTGTCATTCGGCGGCCTGTGCCCGATGAAAACCGGGAAGAAAAAATCATCGTCGACCTTGAGGATGTCCTGCGCGGCAATAACTCCCTGCAAACCACGGAACTGATGAAGATTTATCCCGAGGATATCATCTTTGTCCCCGAACGACTCTTTTAAGGACCCGCTGTAACTGATCAAACCGGCCCGCATGGAAACCAATCCCAACCAACCAACCGAAAAAAAGTCCGGCAGTGCCCTGGTGCATCAGCGGACCTGGCTGGACCACATATTTGTTATCCGGGAACACTGGATCCTCGGATTGCTGGTGGCGATCTCCCTGTCCGGCTTTTTTGCCTACAAGAAGCTGCAGGAGATTCCCCTTTACCGGTCGGTATCGATCATCTTGTTTGAGCCGCAGAAGGACCGGGTCATCAACATCCAGAGTGTCGTTGACACCCCAATGGGCAACTCCATCGAATTTGTCCTCCGCAACCACCTGACGGATTTGAGAAGCAATGCCTTCCGCAACCGGGTGGTCGAATCCCTGACCCCGAGCGAACAGGAACTGATCACCAAGGATTACGGGGATCCGGAAAGTGAAGAAGAGCCGAATGTTGGGCAGATTGTTGCGGGTTCGAACAAAATCGCCCTGATTGGGGGAAATATCTTCAAGTTTGAATTTGAGCACCGTAATCCCCAGGCGGCCGCCCTGCTGGCCAACCGGTTCAGCGAGGAATTCATTGACTTTCTCCTGGAGCGCTCCCGCAAGACCAACGACTCTGCCCTGCGTTTCCTGCGCAGCCAGCGGGAGGAATTGAAATTGAAGGTTGAGCGGGCCGAGCTCGCTGTCCAGCGCTACCGCCAGGAGCGTAACCTGGTCTCCCTTGAGGAGAGCCAGAACCTGATTGTTGAGGATATGAAAAACCTCAACAGCAGCCTCAATGCGGCCAAGCTGGAGTTGCTCAACCTGGAGACAACCCTGGACCAGATCACTGCCGCTGAAGGAAATTTCGAGGAGCTGTCTTCGCTGCCCTCGATCAACCAGATGGGCACATTACCGCAAAAGCTGGAACAGCGGACGCAACTGATGGCCCAGCGCAGTACCCTGTCCCTGCGCTATGGCCGACGCCACCCGCGAATGATTGAAAATGCTTCCGCCCAGGAGACCATAGAGGCGGACATCCAGGAGTCGCTGGCCAAGAACATTTCCGACTTTCGTCAGCAGTACAACAACGTCAAGGCCCGGGTCGCCAGCTTGGAGGCAGCTCTCGAAAAGGCCGAAACAGATTCCCTCAACCTTGACCAGATCGCGATTGAATATAATGTCCTCCGCCAGGAGATGGAGACCGCCAAAAGTCTCTTCACCCAGGTGAATCAGCGGCTCAATGAAGCCATCCTGGCCAGCCAGCTGAGTGATACCGATCTGCGCATCGTCGACCGGGCCTGGCCATCGCCAAAGCCCTTCACGCCGGACAAGCCGAAGATCTATGGAATGGCGGCCTTTCTCTTCCTGGCATCATTCATCGGGGTGCCATATGGAATCCACTACCTGAACCTGAAACTTAAGACGGCAGCAGACATTGAGCAGCAATTGCAAATCCCCTTCCTCGGGGAGATTCGCAAGTTCCCGAAAAAACTCGGCGACCTGCATCGTCTGGTCCTCGACCAGAAGCACCAGGACGGGGTTGAGCTGTTTCGCCAAATCCACAGCCAGATCCTTCTCAAGGCGCAGGACCTGAAGAAGGGGCATACCTTTGTGATCACCAGTGCCATTCCCAAGGAAGGGAAGTCCTTCGCCGCCATCAACCTAGCCGCTTCCTTTTCACGGCACCACTACAATACCCTCTTGATTGACTGCGATTTCCGGCGCCCTTCGATTGGCCCCAGAATGGCCGAACAACTGGAGCAACAGACGGGTGAAATGGTCCAGGAAGGGCAGGTCATCGAAGTGAAGGAGAAGTTCGATGTCCTGCCGATCAGTACCAGTACCGTGCAGGCAACGGAACTGATTGAGTCATCCCAGTTCCGGGAAGCCATGAAACAGTTCAAAGAGATGTATGATATCATCATCATCGATACCCCCCCGGCAGGGATATTTCCCGATGCCGGCCTCATCGGCAACATGGCCGACCACTTCATTTTCCTGACCCAGCTGAACAAGCACCGGAAGGCCGCTCTGAGGGCCATCCTCGACCGGCTCGACCAAAGCAAGGCGGAGGTACTGGGAATCATCGTCAACAAGGTCAGCCGCTCCAAGTCTCGCAACCTGGGCGCCTACCGCTACGCCGACTACAAGAAGTACAAGAACTATTATCCACAAAAGGGGTAATCCATGAAGAAACGACTGATTGCATTGTTGCTCGGAAGCATCGGCTCCGGGTCGGCCTTCGGGCTGGTTAATTTAGGGGAAGGCCAGATAGACCTGAACCTCCAGGTAAGGACCTTTTATGACACGGAAATTAGGGCACGAAATTTAGGCCAGGAGGACTTTGTTTTCTCTGTCCGACCGTCCCTGCAGTACAAGCGCAGCAGCAAGAACCTGGATTTTTCGGCTTCCATCGGTCTCGAGGGCAGGGCTTACCTGGACTATGACGAGTATAATGACACGGACGTCTTTTTTGATCTCAACATCTCTCCCAAGGCGGAAATGCAGACTTCCCGCTTCCGTTTCTCCGGGGATGTCATCCTCAGTACGGAAACCCGGTCCGAGCAGTCCGTCGGGGAGATTGTTACCATTAATAATTACGGCGCTTCAGCTGAGCTGATCTATGACCCGAACCGACGGTTTACAATCATTGGTTCTGCCGAATACCGGCAGCGGGATCCGGACTCGGATGTTTACTTCAAGACGACGACCAAGCAGGCCGGCGTGCGTATCGCCGTCCCCATGAATGAGTCGCTCGATGTCCTCGGCGGTATCACCTACCTGGATACGAAGACAGACCGCCCCACCCTCGAGACCGATGTCAGCAGCGAGACTTTTACATACTTTATCGGGCTCGACGGGCAATTATCAGCCAAGTTAAGCGGTTCTCTAAGTGCCGGGATCCAGGAACGCTCCTTTGACGATGCCACCCTCGGTGACACCTCCAATCCCTATGTTTCTGCAGAGCTTGACTGGCGTGTGGATGACACCACCAGCTACCGTCTGTCCGCCTCACAGGGACTGGGAACTACCATCAACAACCGATCCTCTGATGAACTGGAAATTCGCCTGCGGGCCAACCGCTCCCTTTCCCGTGACCTGAGTGCTTCCGCTTTTATCGGCTATGAACGCTTTGATTATGGCGACCGTGAGGACAAGGGCCCCATCGCCGGCGCTTCCCTCACCTATCAATTGGTCCGCTATGGCTCCGTCGCCTTTGAGTGCGATTACCTGAACCAATCCTCAACCGAGAACGAGTTCGATTATGACCGCTTCCGTATCGGGGTGCGGTTTAACGGGACTTGGTAAGACAAGCACCATTCAGCAGGCACCAAGCCAAATTTGCAGACAAAAAACCCGCGGGGTCGTCACCCCGCGGGTTTGCTTTAAATATATTTCCGTCTGCTTTACTTGCGCTTGGCCAAATGGCGGCGGATGAACAGGACACCCATCAGGCCGGCCGCACCAAGGATTCCGATGGTGGACGGCTCAGGAACCGGGGTCGTTTCAATCACGTCATTGCCGCAGGTCATCGTCCAGTGGATGGAGAGCTCGTTGGCATCATCCACACCAAAAACATTCTTGTAGTCAAAAATGGTGATGCTGAGGAAGTCGTCGTTGGCGACATTACCGGCGGTATCAATAAACCATGAGGCAGTACCGACCTCAGTCCGATCGCCAGGATTGAATTGCCATTCCTGGAATTCACGCCAAGTGCCACTTGCTGTTGACTGGATAATATCTGATGGATCCGAGTGGACGGTAGCCGCTACAGGGCTGGTAATATCCGTACCGGACTGGTTGTCATAAACGCCAAGTTTGACGCCGAAATCCCATATCGTTTGCGTTGTACCACCAATATAATCCAAGGTAGTGTCATCGCCAGGGCCCCAGTCTAAGCCGTTTGTGCTGATAAACAGGTCACCTAACGTAGTCCCGTTCAAACCTGTTCCTGAGACAATGTTATCAAAGTAGTTCCCGTGGATGTTGATGGTGATGTTCCCGGCGCTAAGAAATGTTTCCGTGTGCGTGAGATCGAAGACAGCTCCAATGGAATCCGTGTTGGTATAACTGGGATTGGTAGCAACCCCACCAATGTAATTATCATCAGCAATATACTGGCCAAATCCTAAATGGGCACAGACCAGCAGAGACCCGGAGAAGACAAGAAGTTTTTTGTTAATTTTCATAATGTATTAAGTTCAAGTAATTAGAAGCAGACTAATCAGTGTAAAGACTAGGGTGTTTTCCCCAGCAGTGTCAATAATTAACCTTATTTTACGCTTTTTTTACTTAACTTATAACCCATTGATTATCAGCGATTAAAATATCCAGCAAGGGGATTCATCTACTTAAGTAAGGGCGACTTGCCTGACAGGAGAGCGCAACGGTCAGCAAATTTGGCCACCGCTTCCAACTCAGTCAGGTTTTGATTAGTCATAAAAAACTTTTGAACTTCGCCCAGCGGGCGAAAAGGAATTGAGTCAACAATTCAAAGAGGCATTCTGCTTAGTAGAGATGGAGGAGCCCCATGAGAAGGCAACGGATGCTCGTGAAGATGCGTTGGGAGATTCGGATCAAGCGAAATTCCCCAGCCTGCTTGATTACAGTATTCATGAGCTCTTTCTACAACAGGTTACCCTTCATCCCGGTGCTATCGCCATTGAGGATGGGGAAGAAATACTAACCTACCAGGAGCTGGATGTGCGCGTCCATGCCCTTGCGAGCATCCTCATACAAGAAGGTGTAGGATACCGACAAAGAGTTGGCGTACATTTGCACCGATCCAGTACATATGTCGTCAGCTTGTTGGCTATTTTGAGGGTTGGAGCGACCTACGTTCCCCTACCAGAGGACTATCCCAAAGAACGCATATCCTACATTATCCAGGATGCAGACATAGGTGCCGTGCTTTCCAGTGGAGCCCTGCCTGCATTCTTGAGGCAATCCGGCTTGGTTGTCATTGACCCCGGTCAAGTGGTCACCTTGGACGATTCCAGGCATGATAAGGAAATCGCTACCGAAGTCACCGGGAAAGATCCTGCCTACATTATGTATACCTCCGGTTCAACGGGAACACCCAAAGGCGTTATAATTCCTCACAAAGGTGTTATCCGGCTCGTAAAGGAACAAAGTTATGCCCGATTCACTCCGGAGGCCAAGTTCCTCTTTCTGTCCTCCCCTGCCTTTGATGCATCCACATTCGAAATATGGGGTGCCCTCCTGAATGGTGGGACCTGCGTGATTCATTCCGCCCGGTATCTAGATCTCGATGAGCTAAAAAAAACTATCCGCCAGCACAAAGTCACGACGACCTGGCTGACCTCCGGGCTCTTCAATACAATAATCGATACGGACCCTTCGATGATTCAAACCGTCGAACATGTCCTCACCGGAGGGGAGGCCCTATCTCCAGGTCATGTTGCCAAAGCCCTCCAGATCTTCCCAAAGCTGCGTTTAACCAATGGTTATGGTCCAACAGAATCCACCACCTTCGCATTGACACACGAAATTTGTAGCGAAGATATCGAACGGGCTTCCATACCCATTGGCAGACCCATTAACAACACGAATGCTTACATCCTGGATAGGGAGGGGCAGCCTGTAGGGCCTGGTTGCGCAGGGGAGCTTTATCTTGGCGGAGCCGGCCTTGCCATAGGTTATCTTAACCAACCAGAGTTAACTGCAGACAAGTTCATTCTGGATCCCTCTTCTGCTACACAGACGACAAGGCTTTATAAGACGGGTGACCGTGTTCGTTTTATCGATGATAGTGTTATTGAGTTTCTCGGAAGAGAAGATGCCTTGATCAAGATCCGAGGATTCAGGATCGAATTGGGGGAAATTGAAACGGCGTTAAGCAAGCATTCAAAAATCCTACAGGCCGCGGCTAATCCGGTTAAAAACGATGAAGGGACAGTCATCAGCATTAGGGCCTATTTTGTTTCGAAGCAGAATTCCTCGATTCCATCCGAGGAAGAGTTGAGGGAATTCCTACGGACTCAACTTCCCAAATATGCGATTCCGGATCGGCTGGTTTGCATTCCAGAAATTCCCCTTACTGCTAATGGAAAGGTCAACCGGGACGCTCTTGCAGGCTTCCATACCGAACGGATGATTCATCCACCTGCAATCGAACCTCCGCGTACGCCTGAGGAAGAAGCTCTGGCAGGAATCTGGAAGGACCTGCTCGGGTTGGAAGCCATCGGGCCCGATGATGACTTTTTTTCCCTTGGTGGTGAATCCCTGCTCGCAACCCAGCTTGTTTCCCGCATCCGATCGCAGTTCAAGAGGAAGTTCACGGTAGCTGATCTGTTTCATAATCCAACAATCAATGAAATTTCCTCACACCTTTCCACCGCCGAGAAGCTACAGGAATCCCGGAAGGTCCTCCAAGAGACGAATCCCGGGTTGAATCGCTTTCCCCTTTCCTATTCCCAGGAAGGTCTGTGGTTTACAAATGCGATGGAGGAAGGCCTGCTCAGGAACAATATCGCGGACGGCCTTTCGCTGGAAGGAGCTCTTGACAAGGCAAGCCTTATGCAGGCAATTGAATTTCTTGTCGCACGCCACGAGTCCTTCCGGCTCCGATTCGACGTGGAGAATGGATTGCCGGTACAGTACCTGACAGATGATCCAGGGAAAATTTTTGAATTTGACGACTTTAGTGAACTCGAGGTGCGCAACAGTGAGCAGCGGGTAGAGAAACACTTGCGAAATGCCCAGGAGCAGGCCTTCGACATGAAGAACGGACCACTCTTCAAATTTCACTTGATCAAGCTCTCAGAGGACCGCCATCTGCTTTTCTGGGTCTGCCATCACATAGTCGCGGATGGCTGGTCATTCAGTTTGCTGAAGCACGAGATCGGGGCCTGTTACGACGCATACTCACAAGGACGGAAACCAGCGTTATCCGAATTGAAAGTCCAGTATTCGGACTTCTGTCTTTGGCAGCGGGAAACTTTGAAGGGGAACGAACTGGAGCGCCAGGCCAACTACTGGACCAAGCAACTGCAAGACGCCCCCCAGTTGGCACTGCCCACGGATCAGCCAGCAACGGCGCGGTCTTCATTCGCCGGGAAGGAACATAGGTTCAAGATTCCCACGGAACTATCCGGGCAAATTGCAAAATACAACATGGCTGAAGGGATTACGCCTTATATCAGCCTTATGGCTGCCTTTCAGGTTCTGCTTTTCCGTTACACGGCCCAAACGGATATTGTCACCGGCACACCTGTTGCTAACCGGCAACAAGAAGAATTTGAGCGCGTCATGGGCCTTTTCGTCAATACGCTTGTGATGCGACTGGACCTGTCCGGGTCACCGAACTTCACAGAAGTCATTCGACGTTTCAAAGAGGTGACAATTGCCGCCCACAGTCATCAGGACCTTGCCTTCAGCAAACTGGTTGAGCACTTGAATCCACCTAGACAGGTCAATCGCCATCCCATCTTTCAGGTGGCCATGGCGGTTCAAGATATGCCATTTCCGGCCCCGGCGTTCAAGGCACTTACCGTATCGGATTACCCGGTGAGCGAAGTGATGACCCAGTTTGACCTGGAGCTGCATTTACGCAATGAGGGAGGTAGCTGGCAGGGGAAGTTCATTTACCGGAAAGACCTGTTCAAAGCGGGAACCATTGAGCGCATGGCGAGCCACTTCTGTAACTTACTCGAAAATCTTCTCGATAACCCCCAGCAGCCTGTCTCAGAAATAAATCTGTTGTGCGATGAGGAGCGAGAGGTAATCCTCAAGGAGTGGAGCAATGCCAGTCCACTTGTCCCCATCAAGGACTCCGTTCACTCGATGTTTGAACATCAGGTTTCGGTCTCAAAGGATGCTCCGGCATTGATTGAGAATTCCAGGACATTGACTTATGTGCAACTGAACCACCATGCAAACCTGCTGGCTGCAAGGCTCCAGGAATCAGGAGTTGAATCCGGACAAATGGTCGGAATTTACCTGGACCGCTCAATAGAATTTATTGTCAGCCTTCTGGCAGTCATGAAAGTCGGGGGTATTTATGTCCCCCTGGCAACGGATTATCCTGAGAGTCGATTAAGGTTCATGGTGGAGGATGCTGGAATCCGTGTGATTCTGGCTAGGAATGCACTCCCAGCGTGGATGCAGGAAGACCGGTTTACGCACTTGGATCCAGCTGATTCTGGGAATGACCCTCTGTTCGGAACTGAATTCGAATCCATACCGGGTGAAGGGGACACTCCTGCTTATCTCATGTACACTTCCGGTTCTACGGGGAATCCCAAGGGTGTCCTTATACCCCATCACGGAATCATCCGGCTGGTCAAGGACCAGGCATATGCGGAATTTGGACAGGATAGACGATTCCTATTTCACTCTTCTCCGTCCTTTGATGCCTCCACATTCGAAATTTGGGGGCCCTTGTTGAATGGGGGTGCCTGTGTGGTTTCCGAGAAAAGGCACAACAGCCTGCACGACTTGAAGGAGACCATTTGCCGACATAAGGTTAGCACGATTTTTTTAACTACGGGTTTGTTTAATCTGCTCGTAGATACCCTTCCAGAGGCGCTGGCAACGGTTGACCATGTCCTCACCGGAGGTGAGGCGCTGTCACCTTCCCATACCCGGAAACTGCTGGAAAAATTTCCCGGCCTTAGGCTAACAAACTGCTATGGCCCCACGGAGTGCACAACGTTCGCACTAACCCATGATATATCAGCAGAAGACCCATCCACCTACTCCGCTCCTCTTGGAATACCTATTGGGAACACTGAGACCTATATCCTGGATTCATCAGGAAATCCCGTCCCCGCAGGGATTCCGGGAGAACTGTGCCTTGGCGGGCAGGGTTTGGCACTGGAGTATCACAATAACGCGGAAACCACTTCTGAGAAATTTGTCGCTCATCCCTTTTCAGAAGATCCCAGTGTACACCTCTATCGGACAGGAGACCTGTGCCGCTACCGGGAAAACGGATTTCTTGAATTTATTGGGCGGATGGATCGTCAGGTTAAAATCCGGGGATTCCGGGTGGAAATGGGGGAAATAGAATCCGCCATAAAGGCCTATCCGGGTATTTCTCAGACTATTGCTGTGTCCAACCGACCCACCGGCGAATCGATCTCCATCGTCATTTATTATACTGTTATGGATAGTACGAAAGTTCCCCCGGTAGAGGAACTGAGAGATTTCATGGCTCAACGAGTCCCGGATTATGCCATCCCGTCAGCTTTTGTCCAACTGGATGCGTTGCCCTTGACTCCGAATGGAAAGATAGACCTGGAAGCATTACCTGAAGCAGACTATTTGTCAGCGGACAAGAATGAATCCCTGGACATCCCGGGCTCAAAGGAGGAAGAGGAATTACTCCAGATTTGGAAAAAAATCCTAGGAACCGAAAATATTGGTCTTCATGACAATTTCTTCGCCCTCGGCGGGCACTCCCTTCTGGCCACAAAAATGATTGCAGCGATTGAACAAGAGCTGGGTGCCAGGCTCTCCATAGCCTCTCTTTTTGAGGCTCCCACGGTCAAAGGTCTCGCGAAAAGTGTTGCTGCAAAAAGTGCTAGCAACAAAGACAAATCTCTTGTCAAACTACAAGCTGAGGGGAGCCTTTCTCCCCTATTTTGCCTCCATGGCATGCGTGGCGATCTTTACGCCTTTGTTGACCTGGCAAAACACCTTGGTCCTGAGCGCCCAGTCTACGGACTACAAGCCCTTGGCTGGGAAGAAGGTGCCCCAAGGCACACCAGCGTTGAAGAAATGGCAGGTCATTATGCCAGTGAGATATTGGCGATTCAGCCCTCGGGACCATATAATCTCCTTGGATTTTCCGCCGGCGGATGGGTTGCCTTTGCAGTCGCACAGAGACTGCACCAGCAGGGGCATGATATTAACTTGTACATGTATGATACCCACTTCCTGACCGCACAGGTTCCCTACTTAGCCTATGCGGTGGGTCGATGCCTGGACTTGTTGGAATGGATACCGCATCACGTTACGCGGTTCCTGCAGCAGCCACGGGGCAAAAAACTGGCCTACATAAGAAACCGGCTCGATTGGTTCAGCAAAATGCTACCTTCTAAACAATCTGAGACATTCGCTGGCAGAACGCGCAAGAGTCCCAAGGAAGAGGATTTGTCGAATGACTATTTCATTCGGGTGATTTCCCAATTCAAACCTGCCATCTACAGCGGTGGACTGACACTCCTGAGCGACTCAAAGGTAAAAACATACAAACTCAACCTATGGAGATTCCTGATACGCGGAAAACTTGAGGTGCACTATGTCGGAGGGGGTCACACGGGGATTTTTGACCCGAATTATGTTCGTATCATCGCCGATCTTTTCAGGAAATTGTTAAGCAGGCACGACGAACCATCAGTAGTAAGAAAATGAACAAGCCTGTCTCTCATGGCGTGAGGCAGGCTCAAGATTTTGGAAGCTCTCAAAGCTTCCTCAAGTAGTCAGTCAGTTCGGCTGGCTTTCCAGGGTCTGGAGGATGAGGTCGTTCAGTTCCTCCCCGCTCAACGCAGCATCCCAAATCGACAAGTCATCAATCTCAGCCTGAAGTGGATGCAGGGAACGTACCTGCCGCCCAAGGTATACGGTCGTCCCACGAACCTGGCCAATGCCATTCGAATCATGCTGGGCCCAAATCCGAGCGCCGTTACCGGATGCCACATGAACCCCGTTGAGATAAAGATGCAGGGAGTCCGAAGCAAGAGCATCATTGCCGTCAAGGACGAGGGCGATGTGGTTCCACTCGTCAACCAGGAGGCGTCCAGCATTGAGTGTTGTTCCAGACCAGTTCGATTCACCAGATGGCCGGTTCCACCCGTTGGCCTGCAGGAATCCCCGATCAAGGATGAGGTTTAGCCCCCGCCAGTAGCCACCCTGCTCATAAATGATGGAGGTGTTGGACAAAGTAGCAGCTACCGGGCGTATCCAGAGGGAAATGGTGTAGGTAGCCTGATCCCCCATGTTAATGGTCTCGGAGTCCGGGATTTGCAGCCCCTGGTGTGCCCCTGAAAAACTGATCCCCCGGCTGGCAGGGCCAATACCCATTGTCTCAACTGCTGATTCCGAGGCAATCGGAAGAGGGCTTTGTCCAAGATCAGGAAAGTATCCTCCCTCAGCCGTGTCAAAACTCCACATGTGCAAGGGCTCCAGAAGGGTTCCGGTTGTGGAGTCATTCCCCGCATCAACAAAGGTCAGGATGCCGTTCGCGTCCTTAATAACAGTCAGGGGCGATGATTCATCAGGATCATAGGTTCCACCATTGGGTGTTTTAATCGTCGCACTGTTGGCAAAACGAACGTGCTTATTGACATGCAGGGTGACTGGCACGTTGATCGCGATTCCGGAAAAGGTTTCGTAGACGGTCAATGCATTTGGTGCAAGGGTCAGTTCTTCGTAACCTCTAGCCAGCAATTCGGTACCCTTGTTAACAACGTATTCTTCTGTTGTCGAAGGCGGTTTGTAATCGGCAACAAACATTTTGCCATCTGCTCCCTTCTCGAGGATAATGGAAGCCCCTTTGTACAGGGTGTATCCTCGGGAGAAATTGTTCCAATCGCTTGGAATGAGTTCCGGACTTCTAATGCCGCTACCTTCAATCAATATTCTATGACCTGTGGGATAGCGTCCGACTTCGTTTAGGTTCAGGATATAACCATCATATTTAACATCCGTTATCCTGCAGTGGATTTCTGGGATAAAAATGTTATGAGGCTCGGCTTTGTAGTGCCAAATCGACATTGGTTTATAATCAATCCGTTGGTTGTTCATAAACCAAGGAAGAATTCCCGATCCACTGAAAAGCTTAGACTGGTAAATAACATTATTCTCAACTGAAACATTGTGTACTTCCCGCGAGCCTGAATAAGCATCTGAGATGACATACTTTACTCGATTACCATCAAAGCCCTGAAAGGTATTTTCGCGTACAGTCCAATCCCTGCCTTCCCCTTTGCTCACGTAACTTAAAACACCATATTCCATATTCCGGGAATGCGCCTCAAAGCTATTGTTATGAATGCTAACATTGTTGTATACTGGCGGAAGCTTGTATTGGTTTAAATGAGTGAAGTATATTCCAACTTTTGTGTCCTTAACGATATTGTTTCTGATGGTTACGTTACTGGCAAAATCGCTTAGGAATACTCCTGCTTGTGAAGCATTTGAAAGCTCGCAGTTTTCAACCAGCAAATGCGCCTTTTCCGTTCCAAGATATACAATGCCAAACGGTCCAATATTGTTACTGATGGAAGTCCCGTAAATTTCGGAGAAGTGGCCGTCCATGGAAAAGTTCTCAATACCGTTGACCACGTTCCATATCTTACAGTTCCGCATCGTCATATTGGCTCCCATACTGACTGCACTCGCATTGGACTCAAAGATGTCGCAATTCTCTATTAGGATTTCCGCATACTTTTCCCCGCCCTTGTAAAGGATTTCACCTCGCCAGCCATTAACGGAGCAATCCCGCACTGAGATGTTGTACAATTCAGCGTGAGCAAAAGTGAATACGATGCACTTGTTTGAAATGTCCCATTCCTCCAAGTCCTGGTAAGGATTGTACCATCCATGCTTTCCATTAGCCGTGGTATTGCCACGCATCTCCAATCCTATCCAGTGAATATTACTGTACGGGCCCTTGCCAATTGGCGGATCCAACACAAAAAGGCTTCCGCGAAAATGCCTCCCGGTTACGCTTTTTGGTATGGCCGAATAAAGAATCGATTTTGAATCAACATCTACGGAGTAGTTCATGGGATCCTGTCCGGACCAAGCTTTAAAGGAAATACTGCTTAAGACCTTTCCTTCACCTTTGAAAGTTATGTTGTTGTGTTCCTGGGTAAGCAAAAATACCGCACCATTCAGGTTGTCAAAGCTGACGCGATACTCCAAATAGTATATTCCATCAATGCCATCTGAATCGGCAGGAGTACCCGAGGCAGAAATCCAGCCTTCACCCTTACCCTTGGCCAACTCACCTTGAGTTACCCAGTTGGCAGCAATCTTTCTTGAGACTTTTCCATTACGCAGGTTGAGGTAGTAATGATTGTCTTCCCCAGCAGTGTTTTCCGGATCATCCAAACCAAAATGCCATTGCTCTACGCTGTATTTGTATTTAACCCCATCCTTGAGTAGTTTCCAAGCTCCATCTTGCTTATGGTACAAGGAGACAACTGCAGTTCCAGGCGGGGAAACATTGTAGATTCCCGCTGGGAAGTAGACAGTTCCACCCCCGTTCAATCGCGCTGCATCAATGGCTTCTGCTATTGCCCTGGTATCATCCGTCTCATCCTGCCCGTTGGCACCAAAAGTGGTTACGTCGAATAAATCCGGTGGCGTGCTCTCGGCATTTCCTGACAAGGCCAATGGAATCAACGACAGAAGGAACGCAAGAGTTCGTTTGCACTGCAAAGGAAAGGGAGTGCTGCTTATGATCATGCCATAAACAATACACCCCCTTTTGAGAATTCTAAGCGAACCTTACAAGAGCTTTAAATATTCATAACAATTTGACAAATTCCAGAAAACGAAGAATTCGGTCAATCCCCTACACCAATGATTGGTCAAAATCCTGTGATATGAGGGTATCCATCACAATTCGGGCATTTTTTTGCCAGGAAAACTCCTGCCTGTAGGACTCCCAGCCCCATTCAAGTTTCCTAGTTTTGATTTCTCTAAGTCCCCGTCTTATTTCCTCAACAGAATCCGGTGAGATCCAAATCCCAATGCCAAATTTCTCGATGATCAACTTCAGGAGTATGGATCCACTAGAACCAATCACGGGAATCTGAAAGTGGGTTGCCGTGTTTAGGACACCGCTGGCGGAATTGAACCGCTGGCTGTATGTCAGCAACAAGACATCGCTTATCCTGAAATATTTCCACACTTCACTGTCAGGAATATACTCGTGAAACCAATGACATCTGTCCGCAATTCCAAGCTCATTTGCAATGGCCTTGTAATAGGCAATCGGTTTTTGTGATGAGGATTGCTCGCGTCCGGCAACAATCAAGTGATATTGCGGGAAATCCCTTAAGGCATTAAGGACCAGATCGAGATTCTTATCATCTCGAATGTGCCCGAAACACAATAGGTACTTTGCCTGAGGATCCAAGTTCCATTCGCCAAGGATTACTTCCCGATTAACATCTCCTGATGGATATTCATAGATTCCATGAGGAACAACGCAGTAGTTTAAATTCACCTTAGAGGAAGATGGAAAATGCTTCACGGGATCGTGGACAAAGGCGACATCAACTAAGTTAAACGCTAGGCGGAGACACCAGTTATGAAAGATAACCGGACCAATAACAAAGTCCCGGATGGGATCATGAAGCATTATCCCGATTTTTAGCCCTCGCTTTTTCAGCTGTTTGAATGGTTCATACCAAAATGGAGACCAATATTCCTCGAAGCTTCCAATCAGGAGGCGTCTTGCTCCCCTACCCTCAAGTTGACTTGCCAACCAACGCCATCGCCTGACACTTCGTATGGCTCTAGAATACCGGGACCCAGCAAAAGACTTGGAATCCACTCTTTGGATGAGACTGTCTGGAAATGGACAATAGTCCTCACCTAAACGTCTACGCAGGTTAGAGTTTTCCTTCAATTGTCCAAGGACCTTAACGCAGCATCCAGCATCAAGTAACGCTGCTATCTGGCGTTCGGAGTACTCCGCCAATCCTCCCTGTGGAGTACTGGTATAATAATATATTATTGTCGATTCCGAAGACTGGTTCATATTAGAAAGGGTCGGTAATCCAGCTCATAGTGAAGATCATTGGGCCTCTGGCCGATACATCGAGCAGGATTCCCAGCCATGATATTGTACGGTTCAACATCCTTGCTTACAACGGTCCCTGCGGCAACAATCGCGCCTTCCCCAATCGTTGTTCCCGGAAGGACAATTGACCCGTAGGCTAACCAGGCATGGTCTTTGATTACCACAGCTCCCCCTTTGTCAGAAAAGTCTGCCGATGCGGGATCGTGTCCTAAGGTCAATACTGTGGCCTTGGGTCCTATCGATACATTGCTTCCAATTGTAATTTCATGGCGACGGCCATCCAGCAGAGTTCCGAAATTGACCACAACCCGGTTTCCTAAGTGGACATTCCTGCCATGTAGAAAGCGGCAATGCATCTGCACGTTTGTATTATTGCCCAAAGATCCCAAATACCAGCCAAGGAAAATACGCCGAAGCGTACGCGAGGGAATATGCCCGAGGACCTCGTTGTAGCACCAGGCGCTAATTGAACCTCCGATTAGGTTAAGGCTTCTCATGCTATCACGCCTTCCCTGGAAAGGGATTTGAATTTTCCTTTCCAAAGGGTCACCATGGAAACAGCCAGACTTCCTAGAACGAATTTGAAGTGACCCAAAAATATTTCTGTGCGCAGGATCCCCAACCAGTATCTCAGGAAAATCCCTCTACTTCCCGTTCGAGCCAAGTCCACCAAAACAGGCCTCAGGTAACGGCTGGCAACATAGCTTTGTTGACGCGCTGAGCGAGAAGTGCTTGCGTAAAACCCGCTTCGAGCCCTGTTGTAGACCGTCATACAATCATCGAGTTGTCCTTTCCTTAACTTCGAAACGGAATCTTCTCTCTGGCGATAACCAAGAAGAACAGGGCGTTCGATCAAGACCATCGGGCCAACCTCCGATAATTTAAGATAAATGTCTCCATCCTCGAGATTACCCAAATGCTCATCATAACCGCCGCATTGTGTAAATACATCCCGCCGAATGGCATGTGTTCCAGTATGAATTTCCATATATTTCCTGTAAGTACTGAGGAAGTTGGAATAAACAAAAGTGACAGGATGCTCTGCCGCATGCAGGGTTAACCGAGTTGGATTATCCAACTCGATATCCGCGGTAAATGGGATGCTTTTTCCAATGACCCATGGTGGGTTTTCGTTTGATTCAATGCATTTGGCGAAGTTGCTCAACACCCATGGGAACCAAATGTCGTCCGCGTCCAGAAAGCACAAGTAATCTCCCCTGGCGATTGAAGCACCATGATTTCTGGCTGCCCCTACCCCCTTTCCAGGGTTCGTGAGTATTTGTTTCGGATGCCCTGAAAGTCTAACCAGTTCAAGTGTGTCATCAGTTGAATGGTCATCAACGATAATCACTTCAAAGGATTTGTAATCCTGGCTGTGAATGGATTCCAACGTCCGCCGAACAAAGGCTCCGGCGTTAAAAGTGGGAATCACTACACTGAATTGGATTCCCATTTATAAACACTTATTCTCAGCTTTAAGCACATCTTGAGCCTCGCTCAAAGGCATAGGTCCATGCCTCTTCAGACGATTATATAGCTTGTAGGAACAATTCGATACTGGTTTCCGCTCATTTTTTAAGGTGCCGGCAAGCGAGCTGAATCCCAGATAATAACCATGTAGGGTCCGCAAAAGACGACCATTCCTTGCCCCAAACACTAGACCCTTGTACATGGTGCCAAGCAAGTTTAGGAGAACTTGGTGCCCTGGCGCATTGTAGGCATGGAAAAGGATGTCGTTGCGCCTTCCAAAGATGTCCGCAAACCGGGTATTTCTGGCTGCCGACTGCATGTGCTGGACAATATCTGTCTTGACCATTCCGGTGAAAATTCCGTTGTCCAAAAAGCGAAGGGTCAAATCATCCTCCTCATTCATAAACCGAATGATCGTCCGGAAAGGACCGTATTTTTCAAAGCATGAACGGCGCAGGGCATAGGCAGCAGCGACAAAAGAAAACGTCACCCAGTTTTCCTTGTCGTCCGGTGCCATGCAATGAACCTCCGGGGATTGCAGCACATTGGCAAATGGCAAGGCTAGTGCACCGATACTTTCATTTTTCAGGGAATCAAAGACGGACAGCACGGTCTCATCACTTTGAACAATTGTGTCGTCATCCAAGCCGATGACAATATCATTCCTGGCAGCCTGAATACCAAGGTTTCGGATGGCTGCAGGACCTATGTTCTTTTCCGGGCAAATGTGGCGGACACCCGGGTATGCCTCCCTGAGCAGTTCACCAGTTCCATCACTGGAAGCATCATCTGCGACAATTACTTCGTCCGGTTCCCACTTTTCCATGACGGCATCCAAGGCATGGGCGAGCATGTCCTTCCGGTTGCAGGTGGAGAAAATGACGGTGTAAGGAGTTTTTTTCATTCAGGTATTCCCTTAACCCTCTTGACTATACTTGCACTGTAGAGACCAAATAGAAGGGCATCCTTGGCACTTTTTTGGTAGGATTTGAACAATCTTTTATTCAATTGAGGCTTCCTCATATCCCGGATTTCTCTTGCTTGACTTGTTCCGTACAAAGCGGTTTTGCGGAAGTATCGATGCCAAAGTGTTCCCATTGGGTGAAAGAAACGGGAGGCCGGGTCCCACGGCTTGGGATAATCGACAAAATGTAAATGGCAACCTTTCCCTCGGGTTGGAGCCTTCAAACATGGCCACCATCTGCGCCCATTGGTGTGCACGTTGTATTGTTCCGGAAGCGGTTTGATTCGGTTTCTTAAGATGTAATTCATGGCTGACTGGTCATGAAATTGTGGTTGGTGCTCCGAGACGAAAGTAAGGCATTTTTCAGTAAGGCCTTCCTCTTTCCACTTTATAGCATCCACAAGCAGGACACCGGCATTGAAATATGGGTGATCTTCGGGGACTTCATTGAGCAAATTACGGACCGTCGAGTCGATGCAGTTCCCAACTAGAGCCTCGGGAACCATTCCGACTGGGCAATCGCCTAGGTCTTCCTCAAAAAGAGGGGCCAAGTTTGTCCGGCAGAGCATGTCTACATCGAGATAGAGAAACCTCTCCAAATCCAGCAAATGGGGTACCAGTAGCCGATAGTACGTCGCCAGACTTTCGTTCAGGGAAGGAAAAGTATTAAAGCGTTCAGAATCTATCCTGTATAGTTGTACCTCAAAGCCCTTGTTCAGTGGGCAGAGCGTCTCTTGGAGCATTTCCAAGTCCTCTTCTGTCAAGTCATCGCTGAAGATATGGAACTGGACGTCATCAGCGCTTGCACATGAATTCTCCAACAATGAGTAAGCGACAACGTGCAGTCCATCCAGCATTCTACGATCAAGACAGAATACAATGTCCATAAAGAGCCTCTTTTCCTCGATTCTACCGCCCCACGGATTATTTGGCGGCTTCGGTCAGTACAGTTGTAATCTCTCCTGCCCAGTTGGGGTTCAGTAATCCCTTTATCTGCCGATGTGCATTGAGGCCAAAAGCCTTCCAGTCGGCCCGATGTGACCAGGCCCGCTCAAGCGCTTCACGGAGCACCTCCGGATGCATTCCGGGGCAGACAAAACCCGACTTGCCGTCCTCAACAATTTCCGGACTGCCACCGGCCCGGGTTACGAGAGCCGGACGCCCGCATGCCATTGACTCAATGATGGACAATGGCATACCTTCGCGACGGGAAGGAAGAATATGCAAATGATGATTCCTCCATATGTCCCGGAAGTCGGAGACGTAGCCGCCCAATTGTGCCTTTCCTGTAAGCCCGTAGTGACGAATTAATGCTTCTATGTGGGCCTTGTCGTCACCCGAACCATAGAAAGTAAGATTCCAGGGCCGGTCTTTCCACGCTTCCCCTGACAAGGCCTCCAGCAGGTGATCCTGCTGTTTGTCGGCCACCTCCAGCCTCCCCACCTCTGCAAAATGGAAGACCTCTTCAGGCGGCCAATCAAGGGGGTTATCAACCGGATCCCGGAGGGGATTCATGATGATTCTGGCATTTGGAAACTTCCAGGCCATCTGGCGTTCAGCCAGTCCGTAATTGTGCCGGGAGAGGAATATGACCGTTTTAAATCCGCTATAATACTTCCTGAGTGCCTGACGCTCCCATTCCAAGGTAACCAGTCCCTCAGCATTAGCCTGCACAAAGGCCACTTTGGGGATGTTCGTCTCTTCCAGGGAACGGAGTAAATCAGGAATCCAAATTGTATCAGCAATCCCCCCTTGGGAAACGAAAACCACATCCAATGGTTGATTGAGAAAGCGCTTGAAGCGGGATTGGAGTCCTTTACCGGCCAACCGTCTGGTCAGTCCGGTTAAGTCCTTCCTGGTCATGAATTCTGCTTTCTTTGCCCGCAGCGCCTCCGCCTGGTGAGATCCGGCAATACGTTCCGAGCAGCAGATCGATACTGCGTGACCGGAATCCAGGGCATGGTCGGCCAGTATCCGCCAGGTTTCCTCACTCCCGGCCCAGTCGCAGTGGTTGCCCAACGTTGAAATAATACCAATCTTCATTGTCATTCAAATTCGTTCACTGGAGCCAGACCCGCCCCAATTGCCAAGGTTTGCTCATTCTTACCATGCGGACGTGGTTTCAAGGCTTTCTCAAGTGGTAGGAGGGGATCCATTCTTAACACCTTCCGTTTCACCCTATCCTTCAAATCGAGTATATTATGATAATAATCGGGATATAGTTCCAGCATTCCATTGACCGGGTTTGATGGCGAAGGCACCGGCCAATCGTTCTGGTTGCAATAACGGACATGCCGCCAAAGCCTGCGGCTGAGGGCCCTCCGCGTATCCGTGTGTAAGTCATTTAGTTGTCCATTGAGCGATTCACCCAGTAACTCTAGGAAGCGTGTCTGATCCCTTGCTTGTTTTTCGCGGGCCCTCCCGCCTGTTGTCAACTGATCGGGGGCATTGGTCCTGTAAAATACAAGGCTCTCAGGTGTGTAAACCGAGCGCGCCCCAGCGCGCAAAATGCGAATGAAGTATTCAGTGTCTTCACTATTCCAGATTTCCGTGATGAAGCGGCCCGCCCTTTCGAGGGCACTTTTTCGAATCAGGCAGGTCTGCAAGATAATACACCAGTTCCCCAATGCCCATTCCCACAATGGTTTCCAACGGGGTGCAGGTTCCGCCTGCAATACGGGGCCGGCAAAACGGATGGTCCGATCCTTGAACTCAGTCCGGACCCACGGGCCATAAGCCAAGTCCGCACCGGTTGTTTCCAGGGCAGCCGCTTGTACCTCAAGTTTGTTCATGCTGGAAAGGTCATCGCTGTCCATAAACTGGACATAGTCACCCGTTGCGGCTTCCAAGCCAAGATTGCGGGCTGCGCCAGGGCCTTCATTCGCTGCTTCAATTAATTGTACCTTATTTCCATAGGAGCGGATAACGCTCAAGGAAGCATCAGTCGATCCGCTGTCCACGACAATCACCTCATCCGGAGGACGGCTTTGGTGGAGCATGTTCTCAACGGTCAATCCGAGGCAGTGGGCCCGGTTATAGTTGGGAATGATGACACTGATTGTTGGCACGGGCAAATTATTAACCTTTACTGAGAGGCTTTGCCGGGACGCCTCCCCATCTCTCACCGGCCGGGATGCTCCGGTTGACAACGGCTCCGGCTCCTATGACGGCGTTATCTCCTATCTCGACTCCAGGAAGGACAACAACATGGCTGCCCAGCCAAACGTTTCTCCCAATGACAATATCCCCTCCCCGGTAGCCCTGCTCAGCATACGGTACATCCTCCTTATCAATCCGGTGATTAACTGTGATGAGGTAACAATGGGCACCGATCATGCTGTAGTCCCCCACTACTAGATTATGGCAGGAACCAAGGAAAGAATACGGACCCACATAAGACTTGTATCCTAAACTGATTCTCCCGATGGACCCTTGAGACTCCCCAAGCCAAATGATGACCTCCTTATCCATTTGTGCCCTTTCGGCCAGGAGCAGTCTCTCCGGAAATGCCTTTCCGCACCGGATTCTCACAGATGGTTCAATTAACCGTCCCCCGCGACGCATACGCCAAAGCCAGCGCCACTTCCGGTAGCCCCCGACAACATCCGGATGTGGTGATGCCAAACAAGACAGTGGTGCAAATCCCCTGTATTTCGCATGAAGGTATCGACTCAATCGGCTCATCCGTTTTGTTTGACTGGCCAGGTTTCCACAAGCTCACTTATCTTCCGTACCAATCCGGCATGGATTTTGTCGGGATGAAAGCGATCGTTGTACATGCCCATGGCATTGGCTATTAATCTTTTACGCCTGTCCGGTTGCTCCGCCAAGCCCTTAATCGCCAATGAACAAGCTGTGGGATCGGGATTCGTGACACACTCAGCCGAGTCAAATTCCCGGGCAACCCTTACGGCACTGCAGTATTCCGGGCCCCATACAAGGATGGGGCGGCGAAAGGAAAGGTAATCGAGGAACTTGGTCTTGAAACTTGTCCGCTCGACAATTTCCACCGAGGGATCAAATCCCATCGGAAGGAGTAACAGGTCGGCCTTTCCTGCTTCTTCAGAGAGGCGATCAAAACTGACCTGGCCCCCGTAGACCCCGTTGTCTTTTGCCCAATTATCGAAATCAGAGCTCCAGGATGCCATGGAGCCGAAAATTCGGAACTCCACCTGTGGGTGATGCTCCCGGCATTTAACCACAACATCCTCGACCATTTTACCGTACCACTCACCAAGGCTGCCTCCAAAGAAAACCCGAAACGGCCGTTCCTTCTCCGGCATGCGTGGTTCGTAGTTATCAGGTGCCTCCGGCATTGGCGCACCTGTCGGATACCAAATGTGGGCATTCGGATGCTCCCCCAATGCTTCCCGCATTCCCTCAGATGTACACAGGGCTAGATCGCATTCCCGGTAAAAACGCCGAAATCGTCTTTCAATCGCTTTATGAAAGAATTTATGCGGAGGAAACCAACCGAAATCATACCAGTCGTTGAAGCTCGCTACCAAAGGTACTCGTAACGATTGTGAAAGTTTTTGGGCAACTAATGCCGTCCATGACCAACTACCAGCAACAGTAAATATTATTTGTGCTTGAAAGTTAGAGGCGGCCTGAACGAGATCACCACAAATCATGCCATTCCGCCAGAGGTACTCGAATCCTCCGACCCAAGGAAGTAACCTAGTTCGATGAACTCTCTGAAGCCATTCTGGGTCTTTAAACTGCTCCAGTTGATAACCCATTTGGAAATTCTCCATTTCTGGAAAATTAGTTGCTACCAAAATTTCAAACTCCGTGGCTTCGACAAAGTGTCGATAAAAGGTCATGGCCCCACCCCACGTTGGTAACGGGGGGCAATAACTCAAAAATAATACCCTCATGTGTGGTATGGTCTATGTCTAAATAGTTGTCTTACCCTTGTAATAAAATTTGAATTTCTCAGCCAAAGCACAAAATAAACAACATATCTTTTCAGAGTAGTTTTCCATCTAGCAACATGGAACTCGGGTATGCTGAATCCCTCTTTAACCAAAATGTTAAATTGCTCTTCCCAGCCTTCGATTTTATTACTATTTGAAATAGCATTAAGTTCACTGACCCATGATAAAAATTGGGGGTCTTTCACTGCACTCTTCCATCTTGAATTTAATTGTTCTAATGAAGGGGCCTGTTTATCGCCCGGCCGAAAGCTGCTCCCGCCTCCATAACGGACATCAACACAATTCAACTTCACCGGGACATAGTTTAAATTGGTTTGGTCGCAGATTAGAGATTTTTCAGATTCACTTGAAATAAACTTTTCAAATTCAACAACTATTAGTTCAGTTCCAAATTTCTTTTTCCAGAATTTCCTAGATTCACTGTAACAAATATACTGCCAGTAAAGCTCGGGAATAGACATCCCTGAAAAAAACAGTGGTTTAGTCATATTCGATTTTACCCTTGAGGCGAAAACATTCATTGCGCTTCGATGTACTAGAAAATCGACCACATTAATAGTTTCACTTTTAGAGTAATAACGAATCCACTTTTGAGGGCCAACTAGATCTAAATTCCGATCTTCAAATGAAAGTACAATATACTTATTGAGCTTACTTTTTCCAAACTCTTTATCAGGAGGATTGAGCTCAGGGTCATTAGGATAGACATTATTGAAGAATCTAACATGCCCATCTATTTGAGATAAGAGCCAGTTGATAAAGACATGGTTTCCTGAACGGCGTAATCCAAACACCCGGAATATTGTTATTGTTTCCACAGTGTTAGATAATCTCAATAAACTGGATTAATGACTCAATGCCTAAACTGTTCACTCGAAGTAGCTTAACCTGCTCGATGGAAAAATTTTCTGGGATAATCGTTTTCTTAGTTTATAGGTCAGCCGATTAGATAACTCTATTAGATTACTACACCTGTAGTCAAATTGTTCAATCAGGTATGGATATTCAGAGATCCATGGCGAATCATCGAAACGAACATTAAAGGACTCTCTAGCAAGTTGATACAATTCCTTATCTTTTTCCATAGATGAGAGTATTTTTTGATTCAACTTTTGGTTATCAGTATGCCTTAAATTCCTCCTTGTTGTGTTCATTTTTACAAAGGAGCAATCCTTGAAGTATTCAGGATATTGTTTTTCTAGGAGAATACATGCATCCTTAAATCTTTCCAATGGAATGAGCATCAGCAGGTTCTGTTCAATCAATCTTTTCAGAAATCCAAAATCAAACTCACCTTCTCGACCAAACAAATGGTAACATTGACCATTTTTTAGGTCTTGCTTTGGATTTCTGAAAAGAACCTCTTCAGTATATTGCTCTAAGTCTAGTTGCTTCGCTTCCAGATCGAAGCATGTTTCGCTTTGTTTACGACAATAGTAATAATGTGACAAAAACCGTTCAACTGGATTTCTAACAAATGCAATGACCTTTAAATTTTGACTATCCCAAGGTAATCTAAGGCTCAGTTTGTGATCAGATAGACACTGGCAGTTTGGAAATTGTGACAGAATCTCGCTAACTTGACTTGCTGAATACTTGAATGTGCGATCGCTCAACACTGACCGACCATCTAGGAACGATTCTTTAAAATTTGCCCTCAAAATCGACGTAAATGTCGTACCCGCGCACTTTGGAATATGAATATTTATAAACTTCATTTTATCGCTGCTTTTGCCAAAAGTCATCAGATTTCCCGCAGAGTCTATGAAGCTTTATTGAATCATCATGAACATAGTCCAAAAATTCCTTCACATCATCTGCTTGAATGTCCGGCGGTGGTATTTTGACTGATCTATGGGCAAGTTGCTTTCGAAGTCTCACTCGAACACTATTGGGAAGAAGAGAACTTAAACGCTTTGCATATCTATTTTGGAGAACTAATTTTACTGAACTTCTTGGTACCTTTCGTTCGGTTGAACTATTACGCTGCTCCCGGATACCTTGGTCCCACTTCGAAAAATTTAGCCCAAGAAAGCTCATTATCCTGCGTACCTCAGATTCCTTATTAATTCTCCAATCTTCCAAATAGGAAACAATCGTTTGGCCCTGTGGAAAGTAATCAAAATAAGACTCTAATTGCCAATAGAATCGCGTAGTATCCCATTGATTCACCTGCTTTTGCTTATTCAACCAGTTACTAAAACCATCCAATGCCCAGGCCTCCTCGGTTTTCGGTGTCCGGGTCTGATCCTTGCCGAAAGCATACTGCATCTTCCAGGCTGAAACCTGTCTCTGCAGTGGATTGCGAACCATGTATATCAGGCGCATTTCAGGATTAAATTTGTATATCCTCTTTGCCGTGTTCGGGGACCTGCTTCTATCAGAGTAAGATGGGGTACCCTCTCCTATCGAAGCCTCTCCATTATAATGACTGAACGCCTTTTTATACCAATCCCAACCTTTTTCGTAATTCAGGTTTGGTTGAAAATCAATCGTGTCCTGGAAGTAGGAAATTTCCTTTGGCCGGCTAAAACAGCAATCAGGATGTGAATCCAAAATCGACGCTAAGGCTGTTGTCCCACACTTCGCTGATCCTATTATTAAAAAATTTGGGATTGATGCTTCCATTTTGAGCAGACTGCTTAATTAGCCTTTAGATTTGGATGGAGGTAATCTTGATTCCAATATAGCGTGAAGCTTGTCCAGAACGTAACGGTCATCGGTTCGTGTTTGAACATTTGACTTTAACCAGTGATCATTAACCTCACGGTATTCTTCTTGGTCCTGCCTTAGCGCGTAGCGAATTGTTTTATTTGCCGAAAAGTTAAAGTCCTTTGGATCAACCCATTTGGCACCTTGCAGGAATGTATTTCGGACTGATTCGTGCGCATGATAAACCGGTATACATCCTGCCTGTGCAGCATTCACAAATTTTTCGGTAAAATACAGGAATTCTGTACTGTTCTCCAAGCAGACATTCACTTTATAGGAGGAGAGTAATCGAAGGTGAGCAGATGCGTAGTGATCTTCACCGGGTGACCGTCTACCCTTATAATTGATCGGTGGGCCTTTTCGCCATAAAAATGGAAACTGCCTGAAGTTTGCCCATGCCTGGGGACTGCCATACAAGTCGACAAGGGGATGGAAGACAAACTTGTTCCTCAATCTAATGTAGCGCTTCAGAAACCATGCCCTCCCGCCGAAATTGTTTATGCAGGCAACGGCTGCCTTTTTCGAATACTTTTCCCTGGTGAAGTCAAATAGTTGCCTATGGGTTGGGTGCGGAACTCTGTAATCTGGATCTGGATTCCCATACCATGCGCGCTCAGAGAGATTTAGCCTCTTGACGAGCCGCTTTCCAATTGGATGACGTTTAAAGTGATAATGCCAGCTAGGTTCAATTGTGAACCACAACTTTGGTCCCTCAAACCGCAAAAGCTCTTCACTCGGATCGTAGAGCACCAGAAGGGCATCCGCCCTATCCAGTGTAACCCTGGGTGTATAACAAATACTTCCCTTGATAATATCAGGCCAGCTTTCAGCATTAAATTGACCAGAAACTACTCTACAGAAATATCGAGGCTGATCGTTCATAGATCAAACTAGGAAATAGTCAGCTTTAACCAATTCGGATTATTATCCGCCCAATCGGCAATTTCACGACAAACGGAATCAATTGTTGTTTGAGGTTGCCAAGCCCAATCACATTTAACCTTGGTAGATTCTAAGACCATCCAGGGAATGTCGAATGGCCGCTTTGTCGAATCGCTGGTGATAACGGTACGTGTATCTGGATAGCGCTTAACACACCAATTGGTCAATTGGGCCAGGGACATGGAATTTTCCAAACCCCCAGCCGTGTTAACGATCCGGGACTTGTCTGTTTGCGCTGGTTCCCTTGTTTGCAGTTCAAGCAGTCTCACCAAGTCCGCCGGGTGCAGGCAGTCCCGCACCTGGTGACCGTTGCCGCCAAAGCCGATATACTTTAATGGACGGCCTTCCCGAAAGGAGTGAATCCAGTAAGCGAAGATGCCTTGGGCGGGATGGCCAAATTGCCCAGCCCCCGCCATGACTCCACAACGGTTTATCCAAACTGGAAAGCCATAGGTTTCCCCATATTCAAGGGCGAGGTGTTCACTAGCTACTTTAGTTGATCCGTATAAAGAAACAGGCGGCGCGGTCGTATATTCTTCCGACACGCCGCGGGGGGAGATTCCGTAGGGAAACCGCTGGGTTTGGGTTGGAGCAAACCGACCCACTCCATTATCGTCCTTTTCAATTTCCATCTCCAACCCGGCCAGACCCATGATCGAATAGACCCGGCTCGTGGAGAGGAGAATGAATCCAGCCTCATTCCTTTTGCAATATTCCAGCAGATTGATAGTGCCGTAAAGATTATGCTCGATGAGTTCCCTACTGGTGGTCTTTCCATCGACACCGGCCAGGACACTGGGAATGGCGGCCGCATCGATGACCCAGTCGCACTTCGGCAAGGCGTCTATATCCTTCTCAAAACGTATATCCCCGGTAACCAACTGTATACCAAGCTCCCCTTCAATTACCGGCTGATTAAGCCGGGATCCGGCACGGGAAAAGTTGTCAATGCCGGCCAGTTCCCATTCCGGGAAGGCGCGCCGGATCTCCCGGGCGATGGATGACCCGACGAAACCACATATGCCTGTAATGAGTACTTTCATTATGCCTCGTTTCGCTTCTTCCAGCTCTCGACGATTTGCCGGATAGTTTCCTCAAGGTTGATGGAAATATCCCACTCCGGATAGTGTTCCCGCATCTTCGTGAGGTCAGAGTAATAACAGATATGGTCCCCAATGCGGTTATCATCCACGTAGGAGCTGACCATTGGTTTGCCTGAATACTTCTCCACGAGGGCAAAAGCTTCCAAGATGGAGCAGGTGTTATTCTTTCCACCACCGATGTTGTAGACCTCGCCACACCGGGGTTCCTCAATGAAGGCATGAATAAAGCGGGCCACATCAAGGCTGTGGATGTTGTCACGGACCTGCTTTCCCTTATACCCAAAAATCTTGAACTCTCGTTCCTCAAGATTGCACTTGGCGAGGTAACTGAGGAAGCCGTGGAGCTCGACCCCGCTATGGTTGGGTCCGGTCAGGCAACCTCCGCGCAAGGCACAGGATGGAAGCCCGAAGTACCTGCCATATTCCTGTACCATGACATCAGCCGCCACCTTGGAAGCTCCGAAGAGCGAATGCTTTGACTGATCGATGGAAAAGTCCTCCGCAATACCGTTCTCGTAGGCGGGATCGTCATAATCCCACCGGGTTTCCAGTTCTTTCAAGGGGATCGTGTTGGGCCGGTCCCCATAAACCTTGTTGGTCGACATGTGGGCGAACGGTGCTTCCGGACAAGCCTGTCGGGTGGCTTCGAGAAGGTTGACCGTCCCCACCGCGTTGGTGTCAAAGTCATCGAACGGAATGGCTGCTGCCCTATCATGGCTGGGTTGTGCCGCAGTGTGGACAATCGCATCCGGCTCGACCTCCTTCAGTAGATCGAGGACGCCCTGTCGGTCGCGGATGTCTACCTCGTGATGGGAAAATTTTTTGCCGAGCGACGACTGCAAACGATTTTGATTCCATCGGGTATCGCCTTGCGGGCCAAAAAACACAGCCCGCTGATTGTTATCCAATCCATGGATTTCCCATCCCAGATTCGCGAAATAGATGCAGACTTCGGATCCGATTAATCCGGAAGATCCGGTAACAAGTAATTTTTGTTTAGACATGGTGTTTTAAAGTGACGCATGGAATTGCGGATCGGATAGTCCAATCGGCCTCCGTATCCTTTAAAGGGTGAATCGCCCGCAGATTTTCATCATTGAGATCCTCAATGGTAAAATACCTCGCACCATGCATGTATTTCCACCCTTCCACAAACCGGGTCTTACGAATATCGATGACCTTTCCCCCGAGCATTTTGATCAGAATGGGTAGCAGCACATCATCATTCCACTCCAAACCGTTCTTTCCAGCTGGAACCAGGTATCCGTTCTTATCCATAAGGCCTAAAATGCCTTTTCCTATGGCATAGCCTCCTCCGGTAGGCTGGGCATAAGGCCATTTGAGCTTCATCAATCCCCAAAAGGTTGCCCGGGCATGCCAAGTCATGCCAATCCGTAATTTCCCGGCCTTGCCATACCGGTGAGTTGCCGGTTCGCGGCTAAGGCCAACGGGTAGGCAGTCAACCAGCAACCGCATCCATCGTTTCATGTTATCACCCCGAGCGCGGTAAACGGCGTGTGGAGCTATAAAATCAGCCTGTTCCGATTGACTCAAAGAGGCGAGATCCTCAAAAAATTCCCGTGATAATACAACTGTATCTGGGTCCAGCTTGATGAGTAAATCGAATGACCGCTTTGCCAAATTTCCAAAACACCAGAACACAGTTTTCCCAATCTCGGTATAGGGTCGCGGGGCCTCGGGCACTGTGATGACGGCGATCTCCTCACGGCTTGAGAGTCTGTCAATTAAATTAGATTTCCCTGTGTTATCAAAGACGTATACTGAAGTGGTATATTCTTCAGGAACCAAGGCCAGTGCCCTGTGTAATCCTTCTTCGGCGATTCTTTCCTCCCCGGGGGAAACAACTAGGAAGACTGCCAGCGAAAAGTTCATGTCAATTCAACCCTGTCACCAAAACCGAGCTCCTCAAATGTACCCTGCCGTTCCACCCCACCATCTTTGAGAAGGAAAATCTGGTCAGCTCTACGAATTGTTGTCAATCGATGAGCAATCACAACCAGTGTCATTTGGCCGTAAAGGGCTTCAATTGCCTCCATTAAGGCTGACTCGGTCGCGTTATCCAGGGCACTTGTCGCCTCATCAAGTACCAGCAAAGCCGGCTTGTGGTACAAGGCACGAGCTAAACCTATGCGCTGGCGCTGGCCTCCGGACAGGCGAACGCCTCTTTCTCCTACCCGGCTCTGAAATCCATCCGGCAATTCACTTTCTATGAACTCTCGTATCTGGGCAACCTCTGTAACCGTGCGGAGTTGCTCTTCGTCGATGGCCTTCGCTTCCAACCCAAAGGCCACATTGGCCGCAATTGTGTCGTCCAGTAAAAAGATTTCCTGGGGAACATAGCCAATGCTGGCTCTCCATGGGCGCATGTTGTCCCGAGCTAATTCAAGCTCATCAATCATTATCCGCCCGGACTGAGGTCTATGTAATCCCAAAAGGATGTCCACCAAGGTCGACTTCCCAGAACCCGTTTCGCCAACAAAGGCAATGAAGGAATTCTTGGGAATTTTCAGAGAGAGACCATTTATGACAGGGCTTTTCGTCGAGGGGTATTGAAAGGTGATCTTTTCCAACCTTATGGCATTGCTCCACTCCAATTGATTTACATTCGCGGGGCGCCGCGCGATGAGCTCAAGCGTGTCCGGCTCCTCTGCGGTCATGAATTCATCGTACACCTCCTCCATGCTGTGCATCATCAGGGTTATTTGAGTGGCGGATCCATAGAAGAGCTGGAAGTTAGGAATCAGCCTGTATCCGGCCATAGCCATGACGCCAAGCATGGGGATAAAGGAAGAAAAGTCCTGCCTTTGTATGGACAATAAGAGCACGAAAATAACGATGGCGCCGAACGCCAAGGGCTCAATAAGGTAACGCGGTGCATTCTGGTAAATGGGAAACCACTTCTGCAGGGTCGCTTGGATGGCCGAATGCTGAGCATAGCGATTTAGGAACACTTGCTCCACTCCGTGCACTTTTATTGGTTTTATACCACCAAGCAGTTGCTGAGCTTCTCGCATGGCACCGCGATTTGCCAACTTCATCGAACGCGAGGTGTTTTCTCTTCGATTGCGTAGTATTTTGTAGATTAAGGAGTAAAAAATCCCCAATGCAATCGCTGCTCCAATGGCAAATCCAGGATTAACCAAGACAAGCGTGAGAATTAGAAAGATGGATGTAATCCCTCGGGCAACACCCTCTAACAAAGGAGACAGCACACCAGAAACATAAGCATAGACATCACCTGTTGTCTTTTTGAGTAATTCCCCAGTATTTGTGTTGAGAAAATAGCCGTAGGAATTCTGCAGCATTCGATCGAGGAGGCGCAAGCGCAACCAGTGGGCATAGCCGTGAGCATAGCGGGTGCGGACAATTTCCCCGGCCATCATCAAAGCATTGGATAGTAATAGCATGATCAGGGCAAAAAGCCCTGCAAAGAATATCAAACGAGCATCTGAGAGAGGGGGAAGTGCGTTGAGGAGTATATGCCCGACGGAAGAATCCTTGAAAGCTGCGGGATTTGCCGCCAAAGCGAGAAAGGGAAAGATGGATGTGACCCCAATGACTTGGAAAAGGCCTTGGGCGAGGATAACGATGAAAACAAAGATCAATCGCTTGCGCCCATAGGGTCGGGCCAAAAAGTATGCCTTCCGCAAGAAATCACTAACTTTCGACTTTTCCGTACCAGCCATATTTAGATTGTCATGAGCCAATATGTATCGATTTCCCGATGCTCATTACCAATGAATGGGAGTGCGCTGAGGTCCTTAATGAGGAATGCTCTTTTAACTCTTGTGAAATGGGCTGCGACCTCAGCAACCCTATCCTTGCCGTGAATTTCAATCAGCCAATCGTGTTTATCGTTCTGAAGTATATCCTGTGCGCCATTGAGGGCCTCGGTCTCAAAGCCCTCAATATCAATTTTGATCAAACCCGACTTCCCGTGGAGTTCGGGATGGGACTTATGGAAATTGTCCAAGGTAACATAGTCATCTGAATCCTCCGCCCCGACAAATTTCTGCACAACTGTAATCGTGCAATTTGAGTACTCTTGCCATTCTCTTGGTTGCAGTAAGGATGGCATGTTTCCGGCACCCGGTTCAAAGCTGATAATGTCAACCGGTCGTTGATTTCCTTTAGACATCAACCAGGCCAAGCCATAGGTATCGTATCCATCGTTAGCCCCGACATCGAATGCGAAATCCTTTTGCGGAGCAACTTCCTCCAACCAGTCATTAAGGACGTGTTCGTAAAGACCGAATATCTTGCGTTTTGAGTCGGCCGGATTCAGAAAGACCCTCGCTCCCTTAAAGGGTCCCCGGAGAATCTTAACATCCTCCTGCTTGTTACTGAGTAATTTAATGGGATTCATATGACCGTTGTTTCGAGTTTAAATTTGTAGCCCCCACGCTGCCGCCCTTGGTCGAATCCTGAAAATGGAAAACCAATCGGAAAACATTTGGTCGATGACCGGGAACTCATAAAACTTTCACTCCCGTAAAACGGGATGGCTGCTGCCTGCAAAGTATGGGGAATCCAATAGAAATGGGCAAATGGGGTCAAGGGGCATGAGGGCAAAGCGCTTTTCTGCGGAAAGATTAACAATTGATTTACGCATGGTCGGATTCCAGCAGGCTCGAATAGAGCCCGAATTGCTTACTCGCCACCTTCTCACAGGTATATGCGGATTGGACCAATTCACATGCCTTCCGGGATAATTCTTCCCATTGAGACCGGCCGAGTCCCTTTGCCGCTTCCAGTCCTGTCTTGATACTTAAGGAATCCGGTTCCACATGAATTCCAATCTTAGATTCAAAAATATCGGGGAAATTGCAGCCTTGGGAAACAATTGGTACCATTCCGCTTTGCATGGCCTCCAAAACGCTACTTGGAAAACCTTCGCTGTAAGATGGTAGCACGTAGAAATGGCAGGATTTGAGCAGATTTGCCTTTTCCTCGCCAAAAACCGGACCGATATATTCAACATTTCCAATTCCCGGGTTGCCTATGAGGAACTGCTCCAGCTTTGAGAACTCTCCATCATCCGGTCCAGCTATTTTCAAGAAGACTGAAGAGGACCGACTTAGCGAACTGGCCTTCCATCCCTCCAAAAGAGGCATAATACCCTTTTTCTGATGAAGGCGGGCCATGAATAGGAAGGTTGTGACTGGACTTCGTTCATCAGCGGTCTCCGACCAATCAGTCTCCACGACACCATTAGGAATCCATTCCATCCGATTCTGAAATACCTTCTGCAAGTTTGCGTATTCAGGTTTAGAAACAGCCCGAATCACGTCTGCCCTCTGCAAAGCACGTTTTTCGAAAAGATTAAAATAGCCCCACTTCAGCAGCCTTTTTTGGGAGCGGCTCCACGGCTCCAGCATCCCTTGGGGCACAGCTACCCAGGAGAAGCCCAAGTTCTTAAGGTGTCGACCCCATCTCGTTGGAAACTGCCAGCAGCCATGGCTGACAATCACATCCTTTGCGGGATTCAAGCCTGCCATGGAGGTGATGTCCCTCAGGTGTTTCGTGGCGAGGTTATCAAGCCCCCTGGGGATAGCCCCATTCAAAGCCTCTTTCACTACCTCAGAGGTGGAACTGGGATACCAGATCTCGGACTCCACAGAGTGATTTTCTTTCAATTCTCTTGATGTGGAAATAGCGGCATTCCAGATGCCAAAATTAACCCGATCGAGGCGGTCGACGATGTTGATAATGCGCATGTCTACTTGAAGCTTTCCTGAAGATAAAGAGCCCAATTCGAACAATTGAACTGGGAGACCCTTTGCCGGGAGCGTTCGCTCATTTGCAGCCATTCCTGCGTACCGGTCATGGGCAAGCCGTTGAGGACGGTCACAAGGGCACTTTCATCGCAGGGGTGAAAGAGCCAACCACTTTCCTCATCGACCAGATCTGGCTGACACCCACAGGCGTCACTACAAATGACTGGGAGGCCGGCAGCCATAGCCTCGTTGACCACTAATCCCCATGGCTCAAAAGTGCTGGGCAGGACAAAAGCACTGGCGCGGGCATATTCCCCGGGCAGCGCCTCATACCCTACCCAGCCGACAAATTCCACTCTATCGGAGCCGCCGGCGGCATCTCGCAAGGCCTTTTCCTCTGGCCCTCCACCAATAAGACGCAGTCGCCATGAACTGGCCAGTTCGGATTGCCGGAAGGCGGCGATCAACATGCCCAGATTCTTTTCCGGACTGAAGCGGGCAACCGAGAGCAGGACGGGTTCACGTCTTATGGAGCCTGATGTAGCGAAATGGTCATTATCGACGACACTGTACCCAACCAGGATGCGGTCCTGGGGGATTCCCAGTTTCTTATGAAAGTGATCCCGGGCACGACTGCCTGAAACGAAGAACCTTTGACAGAATATCCGCAGGAAGAATCCCTTGGCCCGGTTAAGCAGCCAGTTCTCCCCATACCAGGACTCGGCAAAGAGGGTCACCCGGCAACCCCGCATCCAAGCCAGCTTGATGAAGAGGATATATTCCAGCCGGCCGTAACCTGCGATGGCGACGTTTCGAATTTGCTTCTCCTTCAGGAGCTTCCAAAACCGTCTCACCCGGTTCCACAGATCCAGTTTTTCAACCGGTTTGGTGGAGAGGACAAAATGGCGGTTGGATTCAGCAGATCTGCCCCATCCATAGAGCCCGTCCTCTCCGCCGAAATCAGCCGTAAAGACCTGCTCCTCATTGACGAGCTCTTTAAGGGCACGGACCCTTGCCCGATGGTAATCGCCAATCCGGTCCCAGACGACCAATATGTTGCCACTTTCCACCCTGTTCATCCGCCTTGAATGTTATCCAATTCCTGCAGCATCCGATCCCATCTGGCAACTTCATTGCTCCTCTGGTAGTTTTCAGCCCAAAGGCGCCGGGCATTTGATCCCTCTTTTCCAAGTAGATCCGGATTCCTGCTATAACGTCGCAGTGCTTCAACCAGGCTGGAGTAGTCCCCTTCATGGATAGAACAGCCGGCCTCTGCAAATGCCAGCAACTCAGCGATCTCGCAACGCGTGTCCCCGATAAAGATAACCGGCCGGCCCGCCTGGAGAATGCCGAAGAACTTGCTTGGAAAAATATACGGTGTCATTGCTTCCTTGAGGGTGAACCAATGCACATCCGGGACCCGGAGGGCTGAGGCCAGCTCATCCAGCGGCTGATAGGGAAGGAAAGTGAAACTACTCTCCAGTCCGGCATCTTCAACCGCTTCCTGCAATGCGGCATATCCATGACCGCCTCCACACAGCAGAAAGTGAATCTTGTCTTCTTTTTCGAGCGCTTTGGCTGACTCAAGAAGTGTCTTCCAGTCATGGGCCCGACCAAGGTTGCCCGAGTACCCGACCAACAAGACATCCTCCGGGATCTCCCACGCAGCCCTTAGTTCTTTTTCCCTCGTTCCACCTTCATCCTCCTGTACTGCCCAGTTGGAAATGCAGACCAGACGGTGACGTTCGATCTCCCGGGCAGAAAGATATGCCTGCATATCTTTTCCGAGGACAACGACCCGGTCGGAACGCCGCAGGCTCCAGTCGCGGACCAGCTTCAGAAACTTGAACAACCAGCTCGTAAAATTGGAAGGCCGCATACTGGCGATCGCCACCTCGGGAAAAACATCCTGGCACCAGGCAACCAGGCGGAACTGCTTTACCAAGCGGCCTATGGAACCAAGTATGCTCAGAAGCGGTGGATCTGTCTTCAAGACGACTATGTCCCCGCCTCCAAGGTTACGAAGGATGTAGGCGAAGAAGGAGTAATAGATGGTCAGGTAGTCCATCAAGCGGCCGGACAGGGTGCCTCGCCCGAACCGGGTCGACCAGAGGCGGACAATCTCGACTCCGCCCAGCTGCTCCCGACGGTCATACTGGATTTCCTTGTTGGCATAGTCCAACCTGCTGGAAATGACCGTGACCTCATAGCCCAGGACATCGAGCTCGCGGCAAAGATCCGTCAGGATCTGCGCGGTCGCACTCTGGTCGGGCCAGAAAAAGCGGTTAAAGAAGAAGACCCTCCGGGGACGCATCATGAATCAGATTGTTCAGCGCTTTCCGGCAGCGGCCGGTCCTTGATTTTGCGGGCGGGATTGCCGCCGAGGATTGTCAAAGCCGGGAATGATTTCAGGACCACAGAGCGCGCCCCGACGATGCTGAAATCCCCAATCTCAACACCCGGCCCGACAAAGGCATCGGCACAGACCCAAATGCCCTGCCCGAGCCGGATTTCCGGTTTCAAAAGAGGTAGATTAACTTGCGTGTAGTCATGTGTCCCGGCACAGAAGTGCGCCCCGTAGGAAATCATGGTCCCATCCCCGATGATGATTTTTCCCAGCGAGTACAATTGCACCCGCGGTCCAATAGTGACTTCATCCCCGATTTCCAAATTCCACGGAAAGAAGATGTCCACATCCGGGTAAATGCGGACAGCCTGCCCGATTTTCGCCCCGAAAGAGCGCAGTAACGCATTCCTGAATCCGTAGAAGAAGCGTGGAACGAGACGCAAAATCGGCCGTATGGCCATCCATAGGATCCGCTTCCCATACTCCGCGGAGTCATAGTTCTCATTGGCACGGTGGAGCTGAGTACTGAAAATATCTTCTCGATTCATTTTCTGCATGTCCGGTCAATTTTCTCCGCGCGATTTATGGATTACAATGCCCATTACGACAAGCGCAACCGAGGGCAACAAGGATGTCGTAAAAAACTGAAGGCTACGCATTAACAGCAAAATAGCATAAAAACCACTGGCAAAGACAATCAACGGAAACGGAGTTGTGATGTACTTCGCCAAATGGTTCCAATAGCAGCAAAACATGCCGATCAGTAGCCCAATGGCAATAATCCATGGTCTTCCACCTGCAATATAAGCCTCTCCCACCCATGCGACTGCCACTGTGTAGCCTTGTGCACCAACAACGTCTTCGATAGAAACGGCAAGGTCAGTCGGTTTGCCGGGCCAGAAAGCCCTCGGAATTGGTTTTGTCAGAGCTACAAAAACGAAGTTGAACCCAAGGTAATCATAGTATTGCGGAAACGCAGCCGACATTTGAGCAACTCTCCACAAGTTGTAATCTACAAAATATCCGTATTCACCAGAATTCAAATTATCACCCTGATATTGATCTTCAATCTCGGCAAATGCAGCCGTATGCCGACCTTCCTCTATATACCTTCCCAGCCCCATGTTTCGAAACTCGAGCATCATCCCAGCCAAGTATACAAAACCAATTCCAACTAATAATACCGTAGGAATTATAAGCTTAAGTTTTAGTTGCTTCTGAACGATAAAGAAACCGGCAAAAAAGCCAGCAACTTGAATGGCCAGTACATTGCGCGTTCCGCTGGAAAAGGCCGAATACCACAAAACGACCACGAAAAAAAGAACCACTGCCACCGCGAACTTCGAGTAAAGCTTGCGCCTTGCCAAGATTACCCCTGCGACAGGAGGCATGACATAGCCCATGAGCTGCAACTCAAATAAGAGGGCGGATAGGTCTCCATATCTCCCCCTACCCCAGGCCCTTCCGAAGCGCCACTTGAGAGTTTCCTCAAACCAGGCAATCGGATTGAATTCTACGGCGAGTAACATGGGTAGAAAGTTCAAAAATGTTGCCCCGAAGAAAATAATTAGGAAATCCCGGGGGCGCATTTCGATCTTGCCAATATGGTCAAGCGTTCCTTTCGGGAATATATCAATGTGCCGTCCTATTACGATTGTCGCCACCCCCATCAGCGTCAGGTGAATGGCTGTGACCAGGTCGTCGGGGATGACCAACGTATCGAACAGACTTTGCTCAAATAGGAATTCGAAGTAGAGAAGGAAATGGAAGGAAAGGAGGGCAAAAATATCGACGCGGATCAAATTTCTCAATCCGGCCCGGGCATCGAGCAAAAAGCTGATAGCAAACCCAATCAGCAAAACAACACTGACCCATCGGGCCACTTGGGAGGGCATGGCATCACGGAAACTTATGATGGTTCCTAAGACACAACAGACAAGAATGGCAGCTGTGCCGATAGGAGAAGGTCCAAGTCGATGCCGTCCTTGCATTGGTTTCAATCCTGTTCAACCGGATTGTCGGGCTCAAGCAATTGCTCAGCACATTTATCCCAAGGAAAACGGTCCGCTACAAGAATTCGATTGTTTTCTATCGAGCCCACAGCCTCCGCAATCCCTTCCACATCACCAAAGGTCACCACGCTCCCCGTCTGCCCCTCGCGGATCAGGTCCTTGGCCCCGACCCGGTCGCTGACAATACAGGGCACGCCGACCTGCAGGGCCTGGACGACAACCAGGCCAAAAGCCTCCTCGGCAGAGGGAAGGACAAGGACATCCATGTCTTGCAGCGCACGGGCAAATTCCGCCTGGGACAAGGAGCCCCGCTGGACAACCTTGGCCCCACCCTTGTAGGCCTCAAAATCCGGCTGGGTCTCGGCAAACTCCATGCCGAAGCAATGGAGCTCCCAGCCGGTGGAATCGGTATGTTCGAGGGCTTTAAGGAGGTAATGGATCCCCTTGCGAAGGCTTTGGCGCCCGGCAAAGGCGACTTTGAATGGGCCCTCGGGTAAAGTGGTCCGCTTCTGGAACAGTTCCTGATCGGCCCCGTAGGGAACGACCCAGATTTTTTCCTGTGAAACCCCTTCCTGCATCAGTTGGTCCCTAACCACCGTGGAGGCTACACAATGATAATCAGCAAGGTCCCATTCCTCCTGCAGCCGCTCCTCGTACCAGTCGGGCAGCGGCATGGCCTCGTCGAGGCTCCGGCCCATCCGCTCATACTCGGGAGCAACGAGGGCCCGCCATTGCTTCATCGGCCCGGAAGCGTGGTTCAAAACTGTCGTCATACCGATGCGGCGGGCTGCCTTGAAAGTCTCCAGGCACTGGCCGGGCAGACCATGGATGCAGCCCTCTCCCTGGAGGATGTTTGCCACGGCAGCATCAAATCCCTTGTCCTGCCAGCGAAACATCCTTGCGTCATCCGGTCGCAGCTGTTCGGGACAGCGCTGCAGGCCATAGGTGATCAGCGTCCGCCAGGATCGACTGACCATCGGGAACCCGGCCGGTGGATTCAAGCGCCAGCGCGGATATCCGCTGTAATAGCAGCCCAGAGCCCCCTTGTCCTGCAGGGCAAGTGCCATGTCATAGACATGACAGGGATTCGTGGCCGCAAACGAATGCTTCATTACCACCAGTCAATATCCCTAAAGCTTGTCATCCCGCAAGCCCCATTCCTCGAAGGAATCGAGTACGAGATTTTTGACGGCCTTGTGTCCTTCCTCCGTAAAATGGCCCTCATTGGGATGAAACAAGCTATTGCCATCCATAGGACTGTCACTTTCAGGACCAAATTCCCACGCTACGTCCAAACAGGCTAGGTCCCTGTCCTGACACATTTTCATCAACTGTTCTCCTACAAATGCCTGGAACCGTCCGGAATAGGAGTCGGGATCGGAGACCAGTGATTGCCCGGGCAGGAGGATAACCGATAAGCCGGTGCCACGACTGGCTGCCTCTGCCTGAATTGCTTCAACCAAAGCCTCCATCAGCTGGATGCGATCTGTCAGGCGACGTTTGAGGATCTCGTCCGTAACGGATTTATCGACATCCGCCCGGCTTTGAAAAATTCGGGAAAATAGATGCCGCTCCTTTAATTTGCCTAGCCACCCATTCCGGTGTTCAACCAACTCATCCCCAAATGTCTCACTGGCCAGGGTTCTCTGGTACTCCTCCGGCTTCGGCTCCCTCGGGACGGGGCTGTTGCGTAACAAGAGGTCGCCATATTCCGTCAGCTCGAAGTAGGGCTTGGCCAGCTGGGTCTGCAGGGGATACGGGAGGGCGTTGTCGAGAAAGTCATTCCCGAGGTAGATGACGAGCAGGTAATGGTCGATCGCCAGCTGGCGACCGCGGTTGCGCATGAGGAGGTATTCCTGGTCGGTACTGTAGCCGGGAACGGCGAGGTTGAGCCAGTCGCGGTCGGGGTTCTCCTGCTGGAGCAGGTCGACAAAGGTCTGCCCGTCATCGACCCCGAACCCGAAGGTGAAGCTGTCCCCGAGAACACCGATCCGGGGCCGTTCCTTGGGCTGGGAGAGGTCCGGAAAGTCACCCCGGAAACCGTGTTCATTGATGGTGTAGGTGACCTCAAAATCGTGGTGCCCATGGGTCCCCTTCCAGCCTGGTGCGAGCTTCCATCCGAGGACGCGGTCATACTGGATGAGCCCGGGATCAAGCCGGTTGCTGTTGTTGATGCGATCCTGCCGCCAGCTGAGGAACAGCTCGGCCCCGACGAGACAAATCAGGAGTTCAACAAGGACAATGAGGGAAATGAAAAAGACCTTTCTGCCTGTGCCGATTTTACCGCCCATACCTGCCGCCTGACTGTGCACAATCCGCTGGTGCTGTCCACCTGTATTGGGACCTCCCTGAACAGAAGAATATGAGGAATTTCCATTGACCCATGCCCAAAAAATCCCTCATATAATGTAACGCAACTGTAACTCTCCTCGCCTACCCCGGTGATCACACTCTCCAAGAAAACATTTTGCCTGCTCCTGCTGGGCCTGTCCACGCTTGCTGTGGCCAGCCTCTGTAGTATTCTGCAACTACCTATGCATCAGGCAATTATGGCATTCATCATCACATGGATTGGCCTGATCGCCATCTTTGAGGTGGCGGATTTCAGCAACGACAATTTTCCGCGGGACCCATCGAAGCAGCAGTGAGGTTGATTTTGCGAGACCAGCAACCCACTTGAAGGGACCCGCACCCAAAGAAGGAGGCCGAAAGGCCTCCTTTTTTGATCGGCAGGGGGAGAAGTGGGCACCTAAAGGACGGGAGCAAGGTGCTCCTGGAACCACTCGAGGCTCCCCTCCCGGCTCCAGGCATCCAGCTGGGCGGGGTCCTTGAGCTGCTGACCGCGGAGGCGGGGGACCTCGATGAAAGCGGCCTGCCCCTTCCCCTGGGAGGGAAGGTAAGCGGACATGTCTCCCCAGAGCCGTTCAAACTGGAGCACGGGAAAAATATCCTCCTGTCCCCTTCCCCACCGTTTCTTGGTTTCCTTGATGGTGATGTACGTCGGCATGCGGGTAGCCACCCGGCGCACGGCATCCTGCAATTCTGCATAGCGACAGCCATCGGGCAACAGGTCCGGATGCGAGAGGTCCTCACGGGAGTAGCCAAAGATGGCCAACAGGGCATCGACATCAATCCACGAGGTAGCGGTGTTATAGAAGGAGAGCCGGAATTCATCCTCCTCTTGGGGCAGGGCAAATCCCTCGACCAGGCGAACCTGGCCATCAACGCGGGCCAGTCCTCCCCCGACATCCTCGAACTTTCGTTGCATGACTTCAAAGGTCAGCGGGGACCCGCTCAGCAGGTGATGTCCCAGATAGACCGGGTCCAGGGAGGCTCCCAAAGTATCGATGTTGTGCAAGAGCAGTGTGGTCAGTGACGGATTGGCCAGAAGAAGGTTCTGGAGGGTCCCGTTGAGGAGCAGGTTCGGCACCTCATACCAGTGTCCGACCGGATGGAGGCATTGCAGGGGAAGGTTGTCGCGGTAGTCGGCGGCCTCGCCGGTGTCCTCGGCCCAGCGCATCAAGGCCTTGCGGACGGAATCCCGCATTTTTTCGGCCTGCTCATCGAGTTTCTCCTGAGGCAGCTCATACCAGGCATAGCGCAAGTCGCGTAACGTCGGCACGAGGCGCAAGCCGACCGAGCGGCCCTCGGACAAATGCAGATCGACCCCCTCGAGGGCCTGTGGGTTGCGCTTACGAAAAACCTCGAGCCAGTCGGAAATGGGTCCATGCGTCAGGTAGCCGGTGGTGACGACATGGGAAACCGGTGCTCCAGTAACCTGGGCACTGAGCCGCGACTTGGCCAGGTGCGTTTCCAGAAAGCTCCGGAACACCCCCTTGAAGGGCGCGAACGGGTGGAGGGCCTTAACCACTCCGGCACCCTGGGTCCACCGGGAACCCGCCCCGGCGGCGAGGGTGACGACCGCACACTCACCCCGGGCCAACGCTTCCTGTCCGGCCTCGGCACAGGCTTCAGGATCAAATTTGAATTGCAGTTCGTCGCGGGAAACGTCCTCAAGGTTTGTCTTCGGATGTAACCGGTTCTGGCTCAGCCCGACCCTTCCAGCCCGAAGGTCCTCCCGGATTTGTTCGTGTTGCTGGGGATCAAAGCCGTGACGCTCCAGCAATTCGTTGAGCCCAACGGATTCCGTGGACGCATCTGCCTTCCGGGTTTCCTCCGGAACCAGACTGGCGAGGAACTCGCCTGCATGACGACCGGCAAGATTCCGGACCATGTGCATGTCATGGCGTTCCACGTTCGACCGCTCGGACGGATGCTTCTGAAGAAGAACCGGGAGCTGGAAACGGAGGTATTCCTTGAGGAAGTGCGGAACCGCCGGGTCCTGCCCGGCACCCGCATCGGCCAGATGCCCCGTGGAACCATGCCGGTTGATCGAGAAGTCATAGATCACCGGGTCCATGGCAAACGGAAGGGCACGCTCGTACTCCTTCTTGAGGCGGATAAGCACCTCGGCGATGATCGGCTTGACCCTCTCCCGTAATTCGGGGCGGACAATCAGGCCCATTCCACCACCGGACATCCCGCCCAGCATCCAGAAACCCCAGAAGCCCTCGCTTAAGGTGGCGGTTCCGACCGATTGACCGGCATCGCTTGATCCATCGACCTCGGCGATGGCGGTTGAAACCTCGGCAATCAGTCGCTCGGTGAAGGCGTTACTGGACCAGGGGATAATTTCCTTCAACGGGCCGAAAAAGTGCCTCGTGGTCAACTGGCCCATTGTCCGGATATCTCCCTCGTGCAGGGCATCGAGGATTCCCCGGGTAAACTGCAGGGAGCCCTGGCGGGATTCCCATTCGAGGGCGTTTCTCAGCAGGTAACGCTCCGTTACCATTTCAAGGATCGGGCCGACATTGGCCGCCATTCCCCCATGGATAAGGATCAGGGATTCCTCCAGGGCATTGATGGAGGCCTCTGGAATATAGTCTCCGTCCAGCCGGGTATGGCGCGGAATCAAGGCCCCTCGGGCAACTGCGTCATCTTTCACTTCAGGGGCCGTTGCGACTGCTTCGTCCGGGGATTCCTGGGAAAGCATCGCGGAAGCAATCTCACCGTTTATGAGGCAGCCTTCGATCAACTTGGCCCCCGGCCAGATGCCTCCCGAGTCCTGCCAGCCGCCCCCGGAGCCCCCAAGCCACTCGCCGAGGATAGCCCGCGAGGCGACTATCCGACGTTCCTCCTCGCTCATTCCTCCCGACAAGTCCTTGATCTGGCTGGTGGCCCGCATGCAGGTTGCGATGAGGCTTCCAAGCAGGTTGGTCGAAACCGCCAGCCGGCTCCCCTTGGGAATGTCCCTTACCCAGCTGACCAGCTCCAGCCCGCGGCCAGGACCCAATAGTCGGGCCAGCAAGCGGCTGAGTGGCGTCCGCGATCCTTCCATTCCCGGGGGAATAATCCCTGAGGCGATCAGCGCTGCCTTGAGGAGCCCGAGGTAGTCCCGGCCGAAATCAAAAAGGGTACCCAGGTCATCCACTTCAGCCACATTTTCGAGGTCAATACTGACCAGGCGGATAACCGGCCGGTCGATGACCCGTAAGGCACTCAGGCAGGGCGGTACGGGCCCCTGCGGGCTTCCCGTCATGGCCAGGTCAACAGATACATTGACCACCTTGGCGAACTCCGGCCGGTCCATACCAAGGAAGAAGATGTCCGACCAGGAGCTATGGGAAAGGTCCATCCGCACCGGTGTTTGCTCAATCAGCCAGGGAGCGTTACCATCCTGCCCATTGACCAATTCCTTGCGGACGCGCAGGGGAAAGTCATCCGGATGCCCAATGCGGAACATCCATTGGTTCCCGATTTCCTGGCGGACGGATTTCCTGACCTGGTTGGCAAGGCTTTGCAGGGCGAGGTCGTAATAGGCCGTGGCCAGGCCGCTCGACAGGGTCACATTGAGCCGGGCCTTGCGCCCATGCTGAAGAAGCGCATCGATGGCCTCCTCAAAGTTCCGGTTCTGCAGGGCCCGATGGGCGTTCAGCGGGATGGGACACGGCACCAATTCCTCGTCATCCACACCCGGCCGGCTCGCTTCATTCGCATCCACATGAGCGGGAAGGACGAACCGGTGCAGGTGATAGAGAATGACGAGTGTCCGCACCCGCAAATACAGGTTATCGGTCTCCCGCCAGAAAGACTCCATCGCGTCACAGTCTTCGAGAAGTTGCTCAAGGCTGCGGCCCTCGACCAGACTCTCAATGGACCGGTCAAACGTCGCCGCTTCGGTTCCACACAAGGTCTCGAGGAAAGGGGACATGGCTGTTCCAGTACTCATGCGTTGCTACCGCTGGGCCGGTTCATTTCCCTGCTTGGAATCGGCGAGAACACGTATCAAGTCAGCCAGTACCATTTCCCGGTTCGGCCCGGCCAGAGCCATCGCCAGCTCGGCATGGAGCAGGCCGTACTGGGCCTCAAGATCGAAGCGGTTGCCGTCAAGGAGGGCGGCGTGCAGGTGCCCCCGTTTGGCCAGGGCATTCAAGGCAGGACTCAGGCCGATGGAATCACTTTCGGCTGCGACGGCATCAAGCTGTTCGAAGATTTCCCGATCAAGGACGTGGATGCCAAAGAACCCGAGGTAATACCCGGAGCGGTGTCCCGGTACCCGCATGTGCAACTCCGCTTCCGTCGGGGTTGGTTTTTCGCGCACCTCCCTGACCTTGTATATTCCCGGTTGCTGGCCCACTGGTTCGCCGGTAACGACCCCAAACTGGGTTACCTGGCTCTCGTGCGTCGACTGGACAGCTGAAATGGGCGACTGGAACCGATCGTGCAACTTAACCAGCTGGGCGACGCAGCTCAACTCGCTGTCATGGCTCAGGAAAAGATGGTCGCAGACCAACAGGACAAAGGTTTCATCACCAACAAACGCCCTTGCCCGGAGAACAGCATCCCCAAAACCGCGGGGATTATCCTGGGCAATCATGGTCAGCCGCTGCTGGCCCGAACGGACTGCCGATTTGTAGAGCTCTCCATCTCCCGGGGTATGGACAACGGCCACCTCAGTTATGCCCGCCGCCTCAAGGTCCTTCAGGTGAAGGGCCAACAAGGGGACAGCCTTTCCCTCGGTGTCGGACAGGGTCTGGACGGGCAGGTTCCGGTGCTGCGGACTGGCCGCAGTAATAACAGCTTTCATTGGGCATAACGCATAACGCCCAGACTGAAGGGGTCAACTTAGGAACCGCACTTCGGGCTCCAGCTCCACGCCCTCCTTCTCCCGCACAACCGACTGCACCTGCTCCATCAAGGCCAGCACATCGGCGGCCGTGGCATTGTCGGCATTCTCAATCCAGTTGGCGTGCTTGAGCGAGACCATGGCCCCGCCAATCCTGTGGCCCTTGAGCCCACAGCGGTCGATCAGGACAGCGGCCGGAACGCCTTCTGCAGTCCCCTTAAAGACCGACCCGGCGGTGGGCTGGGTCAGCGGTTGCCGTTCATGGCGCATGGCGAGGTGGATGGCCGTTTCCTCGCGAATAGCTTCCCGGGTGGACACCTGCTCCAGGGCAAACCGGGCCGCGGTGACAATCCGGCTGGAGTCCAGAAGGTCCGTGTGGCGATAGACCGGATGAAAATCGGCATAGGGCTGCCACTCGGCTTCCCCCTCTAGCGAAACGGTCCGCACTTCCGTACACCGGTTGGCGGTCTGGCGCTCATCCCCGGGTCCGTAGCCGGCATTGATGGCAACAGCGGCCCCGACGGTTCCCGGAATGCCGATGTAGAACTCGTATCCCCCGAAGCCTTCCCCGGCGACTACCTTGGATAGCCGTGGCAGGGACATGCCGGCCGAAACCTCGATAATGGTCTTTCCTGATGGGTCCTTGCTCAGGGAATGGTCAGAGGAATCCATCTGGCGCAGGCAAATGACCAGCCCCTTCAGACCGGCATCGGCTATCAGGACATTGGAACCCCGGCCGAGGATATGAAGTGGGAGTTCCTGTCCTTTCGCCCACGCCAGGGCCTGCAGCAGTTCCGCCTCCGTCTGGGGCATCGCAAACCACTCCGCCGGACCACCAATCTTCCAGGTCGTCAGGGGGGCAAGGGGGATGTTCTGCTCAGGCAAGTGTTCCATAAAAATCTTAATCTTGATCTTAGTCTTAATCTTAATCCAGCGGCGAACTCAAAGGCTAAGATTAAGAGCAAGATTAAGGCTAAGATTAAGATTATGGGGGAGATTAAGGCTAAGATTAAGATTATTCCAGGACGCCCTTGAAGTAGTCGATGGTTCGTTGCAGGCCTTCCTCCAGATGGACCTTTGGTTCCCAGCCGAGCTTTTCCCTGGCGAGCTCGATATTCGGCTGACGCTGGAGGGGATCATCCTGTGGAAGCGGCTCGTAGATGATTTTAGACGTGGAACCGGTCATTTTAATGACCGCTTCAGCCAGCTCGAGAATCGTGAACTCGCCGGGATTGCCGATATTGACCGGACCCGTGAAGTCCTCGCAATTCATCAGGCGAATGAAGCCCTCAACAAGGTCATCGACGTAACAGAAGGAGCGTGTCTGGGAGCCATCCCCATAGACCGTGATGTCCTGGTTCTGGAGGGCCTGGACGATAAAATTGGAAACTACCCGGCCATCGCCCGGATGCATGCGCGGGCCATAGGTATTGAAAATCCGGACCACCCGGATATCGACCCCGTTCTGGCGGTGGTAATCAAAGAACAGCGTTTCCGCGACCCGCTTGCCTTCGTCATAGCAGGCACGAATGCCGATCGGGTTGACCGACCCGCGGTAACTTTCGACCTGCGGATGAATCTCCGGATCGCCGTAGACCTCGGAAGTACTGGCCTGGAAAATCCGGGCATTGACCCGCTTGGCCAGGCCGAGGCAATTGATGGCCCCCATGACCGAGGTTTTGACCGTCTTGATGGCATTATACTGGTAATGAACCGGTGAGGCCGGACAGGCCAGGTTGTAGATCTGGTCCACCTCGACCTTGAATGGATCGATGACGTCCCAGCGCATCAACTCGAAATTGGGATGCCCCAGCAGGTGCCGGATGTTGGCCTTGGTACCCGTGAAGAAATTATCCAGGCAGATGACATCGTGACCCTGTTCAATGAGCCGGTCCACCAGATGGGAGCCAAGGAATCCAGCTCCTCCTGTTACGAGAATGCGCTTGTTCATAAGTATTGTTCCGGTTGTTGATTAACGTACGAGGCAATGTACCCCGAAGGAACGGGTTTGGCTAACATTTCCATCCGAAATCTTGGCCGAAAGGCGGAGGAACTCGGTGGCTTTCGTGGCAAGGTTCTTGGGGGTTATCTTGAGGCGGTAGCTTCCGGCACTTTCCTCACTCAGTTCGGCATCAAACATTTTGGTCGCCCTTTCAGGGAGGCTTACCTCGACCATCCTGCCCTCCGGTATCGTGACGGATATTTCCCGGGTTGAAACCGGCTCATCCATTGTCCATCGCAAGACCCGCGGCTCAATCTTCAACCACTCGGGAATGTGGGTGGTCATGGTGAGGACGTAGGTCTCCACGGATGGACTGGTCGTCCTGACCGTAATCCGCTTCGTCTGTTTTCCGACCCGGGAACCAAAGGTGAAGACGGCCTTGATATCGCCACTTTCGCCGGGTTGGTATACCAGTTTTTCCAGTTTGGGGACCGTGCAGCCGCAGGATGACGTTGGATTGATCAAGGTCACGGCTTCTTCACCGGTATTGGTAAACCGGAAAACCGCCTCCGCCTTCTGGTCCATCAGGGAGGGATTGTTGACGATTTCCGTCTGCTCAAATTCCAGCGCCGCCTGGGCGACAAAGGTCCCCAGGATGAGGGAGGTGATAACAAGGGCTAATCTCATGTCTACTATCCTTTGTTGGTTCAGTCTGTTAATTCATCAAGCAACGGCGCCAGCCAAGATGCCTCTTGCTGGTACCAGTCAACCAGGGCCCTGAAGCCGGCCTGAGGGGGAGTTTCCGGTTCCCAATCAAGCAGCCGCCGGGCCTTTGAAATATCTGCAGAGGTATCTCGCATGTCGGCGGGATTCCATGCCTGTTGGTCAATTAGAGCCTTTTTCCCGGTATACTGTTCAATCAGCTCGATCATGTAATTGATCGAGACCGGCTCATTGCCCCCGCCGAGGTTGATGATTTCGTATCCCAGCGGCTTCAAGGCAGCCACCGTCCCGGAGGCAATGTCGTCGACGTAGGTGAAGTCGCGCCGCTGCTCACCGTCACCATAAAGGGGGAAGGATTTTCCGCTGGCAATGCGGTGGACAAATTTCAGGGGCGACATGTCCGGTCGCCCGGCCGGCCCATAGACCGTGAAATAACGGACAAGGGAAACATCAAGACCATGCAGGTGATGGTAGGTGTAGGTCATGACTTCCGAAGCCTTCTTGGCCGCGGCATAGGGGGACAAGGGGCGGTCCACCGGCTGGTCCTCACTGAACGGAGCCGGCTGGCCGGCATAGACCGATGAAGAGGAAGCCTGGACCAGTTTCTTGACCCCGAACCGGACCATCGTGTCCATGAGCCCGACAAGTGCGGTCAGGTTGGTCTCCAGATACAATTGCGGCTGCTCAATGGAAGGACGGACACCGGCACGGGCAGCCAGATTGATGACCGCGTCCGGTTGGTGCTCCTGGAAAAGCCGGTCCAGGAGAGCGGTGTCCCCCAATTCGCCGTGAATAAACCGGAAGTTCTCCCCGCCCTGCTCCTCGAGTTGGCGAACCCGCCAGTTCTTCAGCTCGACCGGATAATAGTCATTGAGGTTATCGAGCCCGATTATGGAATGTCCCTCACCCAGCAAGCGCTCGCCGGTCTTCCAGCCGACAAATCCCGCGCATCCGGTGAGCAAAATCTTCATAAAACATACGAATTAACCATCAGGACCGCAGACGTCCAGCTTCCACGGAGGAGAGGAAATCCGCATAGGCGTTGGCAAGCCCCTCCTGAAGGGAGATTCGTGGCTTCCAGCCCAGTTCCCGGATGAGAGTGTTGTCCATTAACTTCCGCATGGTCCCGTCCGGCTTGGAGGTATCGAGGGTAATGGTTCCCTCATAGCCAACGGTCGCAGCGACCTGCTGGGCCAGATCGTGGATACTGACATCCTCGCCATAGCCGATATTGACCCAGTCGGGCGGGTCCTCGAGCTCCATCAGATAAAGAAGCCCCTCGGCCAGGTCATCCACATGCAGGAATTCCCGCCGCGGCTTGCCCGTTCCCCAAATGGCGACTTCCGGCAAGCCGGATTCCCTGGCCTCATGGAAGCGTCGGATAAGTGCCGGGAGGACATGGGAATTCTCCGGGTGGTAATTGTCGCCCGGGCCGTAGAGGTTGGTCGGCATGGCGGAGTGGAAGAGGACCCCGTACTGGCGGCGGAGGTAGGAGCAATACTTCAGACCGGAAATCTTCGCCAGGGCGTAGGCTTCGTTGGTCTTCTCAAGGGGTGACGTCAGAAGGCACTCTTCCGGCATCGGCTGGGGTGCCTCGCGGGGATAGATACAGGAGGAACCAAGGAAAAGAAACCGCTTCACGCCGTTGCGCCAGGCCGCGTTGATGACGTTCATCTCCGCCATCAGGTTCTCGTACATGAACTCCGAGGGATAGGTGTTGTTGGCGTGGATGCCACCCACCTTGGCGGCAGCGAATATCACGAGTTCCGGTTTTTCGGCAGCAAAGAAATCGTCCACATCCGCCTGCACCGTCAGGTCGAGTTCCTGCCGGGTCCGGGCCACCAGATTCGTGTAGCCCCTGGCATCCAGAGCCCGGCAAACCGCGGAGCCGACCATACCCCGGTGGCCGGAAACGTAGATTTTGTCCGTCTTGTTCATCCGTCTTTTTTATTAACCACGGAATACACGGAATACACAGAATTCATATAAGATAATTGGGGTGGAGATTTTTCGAAGGAATCGGATTTCCGTATTTTTCGTGTATTCCGTGGTTTAAAAAATCACCCCTACCAGCCCTTCTTTTCGACGCTGGCGATGTCGGCCTCGGTCATGATCTTCACCAGGTCGGTGAACTTCGTCTTTGGCTCCCAGCCTAGCTCGCGCTTGGCCTTGGCCGGGTCACCGATGAGCAGGTCAACTTCCGCGGGACGGTAATATTCGGGATCGACCGCCACCCGGACAACGCCCTGGTCATCACGGCCGACCTCGTTTTCTTCACTGCCCTCCCAGGTAATGTTGATACCGGCATGCTTGAAGGAGAGCTCGGCAAATTCACGAACCGTGTGGGTTTCGTTGGTCGCCAGGACAAAGTCGTCCGGCTCATCATTCTGGAGAATGCGCCACATGCCCTCGGTGTATTCCGGAGCGTAGCCCCAATCCCGCTTGGCATCGAGGTTGCCAAGGCGCAGCTGTTCCTGCAGCCCCAGCTTGATCCGGGCGACGGTGCGGGTGATCTTGCGGGTGACAAAACTTTCCCCACGACGCGGTGATTCGTGGTTGAAAAGGATGCCATTGGAGGCATGGATGCCGTAGGATTCGCGGTAATTGACAATGATCCAGTAGGCGTAGAGCTTGGCCACGCCGTAGGGGGAACGCGGATAGAAGGGCGTCGTCTCATCCTGGGGAACCGCCTGGACCTTGCCATAGAGCTCGGAGGTGGAGGCCTGATAGAAGCGGACCTTGTCCTTGAGGCCGACTTCCTTGATGGCGTCGAGGAAGCGAAGGGTGCCCACGGCATCCACTTCAGCGGTGTACTCCGGAACATCGAATGATACCTTGACGTGCGACTGGGCACCGAGGTTGTAGATCTCCTCCGGACCGATGTTTTCCAGCAACCGGTTCAGGTTGGAGGAATCCGTCAGGTCGCCGTAATGGAGGAAAAGCCGCTTGCCGCGGATTTCCGGATCCAGGTTAAGGTGTTCAATCCGGCCCCAGTTGAAGGAACTGCTGCGACGGACGATGCCGTGGACGATGTAGCCCTTGTCCAGCAATTGCTCCGTCAGGTAGGAACCATCCTGGCCGGTGATACCCGTTATCAGGGCCACCCGGCCCTCATAGGATTTTGATGTGTCAGACATTTTTAAATATGGATTAGAGCGCGCGGATCATTCCCCCCGCCAACGTTTCATGCGTAAATGGATCCACTAGAACAAGCGATCCGGTAATTCGGTTTCGGGAATACTCATCCACAAAGAGTGGACTCGCAACCCGTAAGTGAATTCGGGCGATCTCGTTCAGCCCAACTTCCGGCTCATCCTCGACCTTGTGCAGGGTATTGACGTTGACCTTGTACTGGACCGATTTCACGGCCGCCTTCACTTCCCTGCTGGTATGGCGGATGAAGAGCTTGTCGCCCGCCTTGAGTTTCCGCTTCTCGGAAAACCAGCAGATCATGCAGTCGATCTCCTGCTCCACCCGGGGCTTGTTGTTGGGCTTGACCAGCATGTCGCCGCGGGAGATGTCGATCTCGTCCTGCAGGGTGATGGCGCAGGAGTGCGGATGGAATGCTTCCTCAAGCTCCCCGTCATGGGAGTGGATGGCCTTGATCTTGGAGGTGAACCCGGACGGCAGGACCATCACCTCGTCCCCCGGCTTGAAGACACCGCCAGCCACCTTGCCGGCATAGCCCCGGAAATCGTGCCATTCATTGGAATGCGGACGGATGACCCACTGGACCGGGAACCGGGCATCGACATGGTTGGCATCCGGCCCGATGTAGACCGTCTCCAAGTGGTAAAGCAGGGAGGACCCCTGGTACCAGGGCATGTTCTCGGACTTGCTGACCACATTGTCCCCCAGCAGGGCGGAAATCGGCATAAAGGTGATTTGCGGGATGTCGAGCCGGGACGCGAAGTCCTTGTAGTCATCGACAATCTCGTTGAAGCGCTCCTCGGACCAGTCGACGAGGTCCATCTTGTTCACCGCCACAACCACGTGCTCGATCTGCAGCAGGGAGGCGATGAAGGAGTGACGGCAGGTCTGCTCAATGACCCCGTTGCGGGCATCAACCAGGATGATGGCCAGGTTGGCCGTGGAGGCCCCGGTGACCATGTTGCGGGTATACTGGATGTGGCCCGGGGTATCCGCGATGATGAACTTGCGCTTCGGAGTGGCGAAGTAGCGGTAGGCCACGTCGATGGTAATCCCCTGCTCGCGTTCCGCCCGAAGCCCGTCTGTCAGCAGGGCCAGATTGACGTTCTCGTCACCCCGTTGCTTGGAACTGCGTTCCACCGCTTCCAGCTGGTCCTCGAAAATGGTCTTGGTGTCGTACATCAGCCGCCCGATGAGGGTCGACTTTCCGTCGTCAACCGAGCCCGCGGTGGTGAACCGGAGCAATTCCATGTCGAGGTAGGAGTCCTTCTCCTTTGCCTGTTTGTCTTGATTAACTGAAGTCATGCAAAAATTCCTCGAAATGGATTAAAAGTAGCCCTGCTTCTTGCGGTCTTCCATCGCCGTCTCCGAGCGGCGGTCATCCGCCCGGGTGCCGCGCTCGGTTTGTCGGGCCGCGGCCACTTCGGCAATGATGTCGTCCAGCGAATTGGCGGCCGACTCGGTACAGCCGGTGCAGGTGGCGTCCCCGACCGTGCGGAAGCGAACCACTTTCTCTGCTACCTCCTCATCGTCCTGGACGGTAATGAAGTCGGTCACCGCCATAATGGTGCCGCCGCGCTCGATGACCGGACGTTTGTGGGAGAAGTAGATGCTCGGCAGGTCGATATTCTCCCGCTTGATGTACTGCCAGACGTCCATTTCCGTCCAGTTGGAGAGCGGGAAGACCCGGAAGTGCTCCCCGGGGTTCATCTTGCCATTGAACAGATTCCACAGCTCCGGGCGCTGGTTCTTTGGATCCCACTGGCCAAAGTCGTCCCGGTGCGAGAAGAAGCGTTCCTTGGCCCGCGCCTTTTCCTCGTCGCGGCGGGCACCGCCAATGGCCGCATCAAAGTTGTTTTCCTCAATGGCGTCGAGGAGGGTCACCGTCTGCAGGCCGTTGCGCGAGGCATTGGGGCCCTTCTCCTCGACCACCCGGCCCTGGTCAATCGAGTCCTGGACGGAAGCCACCACAAGGCGCGCCCCCATGTCCGCGACAAAGCGGTCCCGGAATTCGATCGTCTCCGGGAAATTGTGGCCGGTGTCGACGTGCATCAAAGGAAAGGGCACCTTGGCCGGCCAGAAGGCCTTCTTCGCCAGGTGCGCCACGACAATGGAGTCCTTCCCGCCCGAAAATAACAGAACTGGGTTCTGGAACTGCGCCGCAACCTCCCGTAAAATGAAGATCGCTTCCGATTCCAGGTGCTCCAAGTGGGTGACCGTGTAGGATTTGTGCATAAGCCGTCTAATCTGTGGTTTATTAGGTAAAATAGTCAAGAACCAATGCGGTCCGGCGATTGGCGGGCTTCCAGCTGCTTGAGGAGGGCCTGAACGGACTGCTCGACGGAAGCGGATTCGGTATCGAGGACGAGGACCGGATCGCCATCAATTGGTTCCTCAAAGGCGGAGTCCTTGCCGGTGAAATTGGCGATTTTGCCGGCCTGGGCCTTCTTGTAGAGGCCCTTGGGATCGCGCTGGGCGCAGGTCTCGAAGCTGGCCTTGACGAAGACCTCGACAAAATCGGCCTCCCCGACGACAGAGCGGGCGAGCTGGCGCAATTCGCGGGTGGGACAGATAAAGGAAGTGATGGTGATGACGCCGGAATGGAGGTAAAGCTTGGCCACCTCAGCAATGCGGCGGATATTCTCCGCCCGGTCCTCGTCGGTAAAGCCGAGGTTGGCATTGAGCCCGGTGCGGATGTTGTCCCCGTCGAGAATCTGGGTCATGTAGCCGGCCTTGTTGAGCTCCCGTTCAAAGGCGTTGGCAATGGTGGACTTCCCGGACCCGGACAGGCCATAGAGCCAGAAAACGACGGATCGCTGCTTCAGAAGCGCCTCCTTGTCGGGCCTTCCCAGCATACGGTGGAACTCTGGATGAATATTATCCATAAAAAGGAAGCTCTCCTTTCTTTGCGTTTAGAGGAAAGGGTCAAACCCTTAGTGACAGGCAGATCCGCCTTACATTCCTCTTACAATTCAAAGGAGTCGGGCCTTCAGGCCCGGTAGCGTCATCAAAATCTTGCCACCGGGACAGCTGGTGATTCTGTGAGAGGGGTATAGGCACAACCGGGCCTGAAGGCCCGACTCCTTTATCTCATTAGAATTATGGAATCCGGATTTATCGAGTCGATGCTGTCCTCTGGGGTGGGGCCGTTCACCCTGGGCCAGTTGTTGTTAAGCTTCGCCATTGTCCTCTTGACCCTGTTTCTCCGGGGTCTGCTGACAAAAACCATCTTCGCCAGCCTGAAGCGATTGGCCGCGCGCACCCGCTGGGAGCATGACGACCGCTTCCTCGAGGCCCTCGAAAAGCCCACCTCCTCTTTTATCCTGATCCTCGGGATCTACCTGGCTGTTGTCGTCCTGCCGCTGGACGAGGAATGGATGGATGTGATCGACACCCTATTCCGGGGCATCTCCATATTCATCGTCTTCTGGGGCCTGTTCCGCCTTGCCGATGTCCTTGTGGACGTCATGGCCTCCGTCTCGAGCGCCAGCGGAAATGACAGTTTCCGGGGTTTCGGCAACCTGGTGAAGAAATCCCTGCGGGTCTTCATTATCATTGTTGGTGTGGTGATGGTCATCGATAACCTCGGCTACAACATCGGCGGCATCCTGGCGACCCTCGGGATTGGCGGTGCGGCCTTTGCCTTTGCCGCCAAGGACACCATCGCCAACCTCTACGGCTCGATTGCCCTGGCACTGGACCGGCCCTTCCGCGTCGGCGACTGGATCCAGGTTGGCAGTGTGGTCGATGGTGATGTTGAGGAAATCGGCCTTCGCTCGACGAAGGTCCGCACCTGGCCCAAGACGGTCATTTCCATCCCCAATGCGGTGCTTGCCAATGAGATGATCAACAACTGGTCGCGGATGCCGAAGCGGCGCATCAAGCAGGTGGTCGGGGTGACCTACGAAACCAGCCCGGACACGATGGAAGAAATCGTCGAGTCCATCCGGGAAGTCCTGCGCAACGACGAAGACGTGAATCAGGACTTTATCCTCGTCAACTGGACGGATTTCGGGAGCAGCTCCCTCGACATCCTCGTGTATTACTTCACCACGACCACGAAGTGGCTCGAACACATGGACATCCGCCAGCGGATCAACGTCAAGATTGCCAAGGTAGTCGCAGCCCATGGTTCCAGCGTGGCCTTCCCGACCCGGACGCTTTACCTGGAGGGGGATGTCGCCCGGCAGTTGGCAGGGGGTATCGAGTTGCCCAATGATGCCGGGCCGCAAGCACCTCATTGATCTTTTGGAAATTCCCGCACATCAATTGCCAACGGATGACCGGAGCCCCTTTCAGCGGGCCATGGCCGTCTTCCGGCGAAAGCATTTCAGTCCCTTCAAGGCCTATATCCGGCGGGACCTTGGCCTCGCCGTCTGCCTCAACCCGAAGGTCGGCTCGACCGCTTTCCGGTCCATCCTCGTCGAGGGTCTGAAGCGGCATGACCAGGCCCCCCTGCGGGGCAAGCTGTGGCCGCTGAATGAGACCCGGCGTTACATGACCGCCCCGGTCCGGGACTATTTCCACGCCTTCGGACAGCCGGAGGCCTATGAATTCTTCTGCTTTGTCCGCAATCCCTACGCACGGGTTATCTCCGCCTGGAATGACAAGATGGTCCGGGGACATCGGGAGGGCTACTCCCGCAGCATGAAAGGGCTGGTCCCCGTTATCAAGCAGTGGGCGGCCAAAGAGGGCCTGCCGGGTTCGGAACCAGAGGAGGTGGTCCCCTTCCCTACCTTCCTCAGCTACGTCGAATCCAAGCCGGAGGGACAGCGCAACCAGCATTGGGATTCGCAGGTGCTGGTTCTTGGAGCTGACCTTATCACCTTCAAGGGGGTTTATGACATCGGGACCGAATTTGCTGAAGGCATGTGTGAGGTCCTTTCCCGTATTGGCATCGACCGGGATTGGGTGGCTGAAAAAGTGGCCCGGCCGCAAAACGCCAGCGGGGCCATCCGGGAACCAGTGCTCGATGAGGCTCTGGCTGAACGGGTTTACCAGATCTACAAGCGGGACTTCGACCATTTCGGGTTTGATCCCGAATCCTGGCGCGGCAAGTAAACCTTACCGCTTTCCCCGCGGGCCACGGGGCAGGTCGGGACCCTGTTCCTTGAAGAGCGGCCCCTTGATGACGGAGTCAGCGTAGGCATTTTCCTGCCACTCCCGGTAATTCCAGAGGAGCAACGTCACGAGGATGGACCCGAAGATCAGGCTGTAGCTGCAGAGCCGCTTGAATTCCGGCTCCAGCTTGAGCTTGGCCTCTTGCTTGGCCAGAAGGGCGGTCGCCACGATGGGCAGGATGAAGACCAGCGGACCCCAGATGCCAATGGTCCGCAAGGGGGCCCGCATGAGACCGGCAAACGATGACCCCATCACCGCCATGGCAAAGACAACGGAGAAGATCAGGCTGCGGCCACGAAGACCTTTCCACAGGGCTCGGAGGGAAATTGGGGTCATTTCACTTCAAGCAAAGAATCAACCAGCCTTTTTGTCCAGTTGCTTCAACTGGAGAGGTCCATGAGATATATCCAACCGGGGCCGTTGGTGATGGAAGGACTCGTGCTGTAGACCCACGTCTGCAAGGTGGTGGAAAAGAACCAGTTGTCACGCTGGTCAACCGGGGACAGGGAACCCGTTTCAAATGTGTATAGCCAGGCACCCGCCCCTGGTGAAATATAGACCACGGGCAAGTATACCCATTCACCGGGACTGACAGCATAACGCCAACCGGCCAGCCCGTCTCCATCCCCTCCCACCCAGAGCCAGCCAATGAATCCGCGACCTGTATCAGCGTAGCCCTCAGGGTTGACCGCATAACCGGCCCAGGTGACAGTTGGATCGGGTGGTGACCGGTCCGGCAGGAAGGTCTCCAATTTCTCCCGGAAGACGGCAAGGATGGCCGCATACACGGGGTCACCGGCCAGATTATCCCATTCATAGGGATCGACCCGGTGGTCATAAAGCTCCTCGGCCCCGTTGTTGTATCGGATGTAGCGAAAGTCCTCTGACCGCAGGGAATAATTTTGGAGAACCGGACTGGTTGATGCATCAGCCGGCTGGGGATTGCGCGGGTCTGAGACATGCTGGAGCATGGTCAGGGCAACATCCGGCCCCGCCCATTCGCGGCTTTCCGGATTACCCATAAACGGCCGCAGGCTGAATCCATCGAGCGGGCGCCCGGATCCGTTTTTGCGGGTGTCGCCTTCAAGGCCACACAGATCGACCAGAGTTGGATAAAGATCAATCAGCGATACCGGTGCCGCGGGACGACCCCCGGACTGGCTGATTCCCGGTGCCCGGATGAGCAAAGGCACGCGGCCGCTTTCCTCCCATGGAGAATTCTTGAAGAGGTATTCCTTTTCACCGAGATTCCAGCCATGGTCGCTGGTCAGGATGACAATGGTGTTGTCGGCCAGGCCATGGGCATCCAGGGCGTCCAGGACGACGCCAATCTGGTCATCAACAAAGGCCGTGCAGGCAAGGTAGGCCTGGGTAAAGCGGCGCAGGCCTTCCTCGATTGTCGGGTAGGATTCACCGAGCTTGGTATAATAAGCGAGACCCTTCACAGTGTCCGGATAGATGTCACGAAAGTGGGTATCCTCAGCATCCGCGGGCAGGATGACCGGCAGCTGGACGCTTTCGAGGGGAAACATGTCAAAATACTTCTGCGGTGCGAACATGGGGGTGTGCGGGCGAACAAAGCCAATCGTCAGAAAGAATGGCGGGGCCTCGGAATTGCCTGCCTGTTCCGCTGCATAGCCGGCGATCTTCCCGGCCGCCCATTGGGCATTGATCTCATCATACAACAATGAGCGGTCCTCCTCGGTGTGATAGTAAAACGGGGAGTAAGCACTGGGTGAATAGGACCAGCCCTTGCCCACCTCACCGGCAAAGGGGACGTCAGCGAGCGTCCCGAAGGAACCGTCCCGCAGATCCACTGAACGGAAGGGTTCGGGGACGGAAGGGTGACCAACCGCCTCCGTCCCGTCCCAGGGGAACGGTCCGGCATTTCCCCGGGTTCCAAATTCCGGCCAGACGGATGCCTCAAAGTGGTGCATCACCTTGCCGGTCCCGGCCACATGGTAACCATTGTCCGCGAAATGCTCCATCATAGTCTTGGAGTTGATGAGCACGTCGTTCTCGTACCAGCGCTGGAAGCCGAAGTTTCCCGAGGTGTGCGGATATATTCCGGTCAGGAAGCTGGCCCGGGAGGGCGCACAAATGGGATTGTTGCTGTAGGCACGGATAAAGGAGGAACCTGTCTCCGCGAGCGCGTCAATGTGTTGCGTCAGTGCTTGTGGATGCCCGCCAAGGTGGCCGACGTAGTCATTCAAATCATCACAGATGATGAAGACCACGTTGGGCCGGCTGCCTTCAGTGGCGGAAAGGCCTGTACAAAGGCCTCCAACCAAAAGTACGGTGATGAAGAGGAACCAGCGCCGAATAAGCATGCCAATCTCCCATTACCGTCACGGGGCCTGCGCTGGCAATCACTTCTTCCCAAAATCCGGATCCTCGGAGCGGGTGAACTTCAGCCACCCCGAACTTTTCCATTGATTCGCTTCATCCCTGTGTTCCACTTTGCCGTACCATGAAATGTGACCGCCGCCTGCCCCGTTCTCTAATTCTGGTTGTCTTCTCCACACTGCTGTTGGCTCCGTTGTTATACGGTAGTCCAAAAACGGACACGAGAAACGTCATCATTGTACTGGTCGACGATCTGGGCTGGGCGGATTTGGGCTGCTATGGAAGTACCTTCCATGACACCCCCAACTTGGATGCGCTGGCCGCAGAAGGCATCCGCTTTACCCAGGCTTATGCCGCCTCACCGGTCTGCTCCCCTTCCCGGGCCGCGCTAATGACAGGCAGGCATCCGGTTCGGGTTGATATCACCGACTGGATCAAGGGCTTCGTTAAAAAGGACCCGCTGCTGCAGACGCCGGAGGATCGGGACGAGCTGGCCCTGGAAGAGGTAACCATGGCAGAAATCCTCAAGGAGCATGGCTATAAGACCGGATATTTTGGCAAATGGCACCTTGGGGAAACGGAGGATTACTGGCCGGAGGCCCAGGGCTTCGATGAAAACTATGGTGGATTTTCCAAAGGCTCTCCCCCTGGTGGATACTATGCACCCTGGAATAATCCGCGGCTGGAGAATGGTCCGGAGGGGGAATACCTGACCGATCGCCTCACCGATGAAGCCATCGGGTTCCTGCACCGTAACCGGGAAAGCCCGTTTCTTATCTACCTTGCCTATTACACTGTGCACACGCCCATTGAGGGATGTGCCGAATGGGATGATCATTATGCCGATAAGCGGGAGGGCCTGGCCTTGCCGGATCCGGATGCCACCCGCCCGGAGGGTCCGGCCAAAACCCGCCTTCACCAGTCCAATGCAAAATATGCCGCCATGGTCCGGTCGATGGATGAGAATGTCGGACGCCTTTTGGCGGAGCTTAAGGACTTGGGCCTCGAGGACGACACCGTTGTTGTATTTACATCGGATAATGGGGGCCTTTCGACGGGAGGAGGCCGCCAAATCCCCACCTCCGTGCTGCCGTTACGGGCGGGCAAGGGTTGGTGCTATGAAGGAGGAATTCGGGTGCCACTGATTATCAGGGCTCCAGACCGAACAACGCCCGGGACAGTCAGCGCCCAAGCGACGATCAGTATGGACCTTCTCCCGACTGTCCTTGATTTGGCCGGCCGGCCTCTGCAACCGGAACGGCATCTCGACGGCATATCCCTAGGTGCCGCGATCGCTGAGCCGGACGAGTGCCAGCCCCGGAGCCTGGTCTGGCATTTTCCGCACTACCATGCCGGCCAATGGACGCCCGGCACGGCCATGCGGGTTGGGGACTGGAAGATTATCCAACGCTACGAAACCGGAAGTTTTGAGCTGTACAACCTGAGGGATGATCCGGGGGAGCAGGATGACCTGACAGAGGAACAGCCTCATGTATTGGAGGTCATGCGAAGCAGTCTTGAGGCATGGCATGCCGCCATGGGCTCGGGGATTCCAAGGGCCTATGGGGCTGGAGAAAATTGATTTGCAGCCAGTTGATGGAATCTGCATCAAATCTATCGATTGCCCTTGTTTCACCCCTCAACCCCAAAGTAGATAATGCATATATTGGACCTGATTGTATTCTTCGTCTTCGTGGCAGCGGTCATTTCGATTGGCCTGTGGAAAAGCCGAGGTGAGGACCTCAAGGGCGACCATGCCGCCAGCGATTACTTCCTCGCTGGTCGTGGACTGAAATGGTGGCTCATTGGCTTCTCGCTCATCGCCGCCAACATCTCCACCGAGCAGTTTGTCGGCATGTCCGGCAACGCGGCCAGTCATATCGGGATGGCCATTGCCAGCTATGAGTGGATGGCGGCGATTACCCTCGTTGTAGTGGCCTTTGCCTTCCTGCCCTACTTTCTTCAGGCCGGCATCTACACCATGCCTGAGTTTCTCGAATACCGCTACAACAGCGGCGCGCGCCTCATCATGGCGGCAGGGACGGTCTTTATTTACCTGCTCCTTCTGGGAGCGGTGACTTACTCCGGTGCCTTGACCATCCGGACCATCGCCATGGAGCGGGGAGTGGACATTTCCCTCCAAGCGGGTGCGCTTGCCATTGGCCTGATCGCCATGGTCTACGTTATCGCTGGTGGACTCAAGGCCTGCGCCTGGGCCGACCTCATCCAGGGGAGTGCCCTCATCATAGGTGGCGGTATCATCATGTACTTTGCCTTCGACATGATGGGCAGTGCGGAAACATTGGCCGGAATCGCTGACGTGAAGACCGGCGAAGTGGTCATGAAAAGCTTTGATGCCGAAACGGGTGCATTTGCCCGCTTCATGGAACTGAACAGTACCCGGTTGAACATGTTCCTTCCGGCCAGCGACAGCACCCTTCCCTGGACGGCCCTGTTGCTCGGCTTGTGGATTCCAAATTTCTACTACTGGGGCCTCAACCAGTACATCACCCAGCGGACCCTTGGCTCCGCCTCCCTCTCCGAGGGTCAAAAAGGGATTGTCTTCGCCGCCTTCATGAAGCTGCTCATTCCCTTTGTCATCGTCATTCCCGGCATCATGGCCTTCAACCTCTTTGCCGGAAACATGCATATCGCCGCCGGCAAGGACAACGGGACGGTCCTGGCCAAGTACCTCGCCGCCAATCCCGCCAGTGCAGTAGTCAACGTCATGGAAGCCCCTTCAAATGAAGTACTGGCGGCCATTCCCCATGACACCTACGTCCTGGCCGTCTATCCGGACGCAGCTGCCGTCAATGCAGCCGAGCTGCCGAACGGCCATGTCTTTGCCCTGAGCCAGGATGCCTTTGCGGCAGCCCAGGCCAGCCTGAGTGGGCCGACCGTCTTTGAAAGCGACGACTATGCCTTCGCCAGCGCCAATCCGGCATTGGCGACGGAACTGGCAACCTTCAATGCGACTGTCCGAGCGGCCAATAACTCTGTAGCGACCGAGAAACTACTTGGATACAAGTATGACACCGCCCTCGGACAACTGCTTTCCAATGTCCTGCCGGCGGGATCCGGGCTGCTCGGCTTTGTGCTGGCCGCACTCCTTGGGGCGGTGGTCAGCTCCCTCGCGGCCATGCTGAACGCAGCCTCGACCATTTTCTCGATGGACATCTTCAAGAAGTACATCCGCCCGGAAGCCAAGCAGAGTACGATCGTCGTCCTCGGCCGGATCAGCGTGGCGGTGTTCGCGGTGATTGCCGTGGTGCTGGCCCCGATGCTGGGCAACCCGAAGATCAGCAATTCCATCTTCACCATCATCCAGGAAGGCCAGGGTCTCATTTCCCCCGGTATTCTCGCGGTCTTTGCCTTCGGCCTGCTGGTCCACAAGGGACCGCGGATTTGTGGCGTTGCCGGGTTGCTGACCAACATCATTGCCTATCCGGCCCTCAAGTTCGCGGTGCCGGATGTCAACTTCCTGAACCGGATGGCGATCTGTTTCTTCCTTTGCATTGTTGTCATGACCGTCATCACGGTGGCCAAGCCGCTGGCCAAACCGATTGAGTTCGAGGCCAAGAACGTGGTTGCACTGGAGTCCTCCAAGGGTGCCCGCACCGCCGGCATCGGGGTGGTTATCCTGACCCTGTTGCTCTATGTGATCTTCTCCCCGCTTGGTATCGCCGGTTGATCTAGTGTTTCAGCCAATCTTCTTTTTTGGCTGGCGGTCCGGGATGAAGTGCCGCACCAGCCCGTAGAAGATGTAGCCAAGGAAGACGATGGCGATGGCCAGAAAATGGAAGAGGTAGATGGCCGTGAAGACGAGAAAGAGGAAGATGAAGCCGCGGATATCGACCTTGGTGTGCGTCCCGATGGTCTTGAGGCTCGGGTAGCGGACACTGGAGACCATGAGAGTGGCGATCAGGATGAGCAGAATCGGCAGGAAGAGGGCCACCGAGGGCAGGTCGAAACGGTTCAGGACAAGGACAATGGAGGAGACCATTCCCGCCGCTGCAGGAACCGGAAGGCCCAGGAACTCATGGTCCGGATTGGCATCTGCATGGGGCAACAGGGGCGTTGTCAGGACGTTGTAGCGCGCCAGACGGACAGCCGCACAGAGCAGGTAGAAGAAACCCACGAGGCCTCCAAGAGTCCGCACGAGGGGAAATTCCTCGGTTGGGCTGAGGAGGACAAAGAAGACCAGCAAAGCCGGGGCCAGACCGAAGGAAACCACGTCCGCCAGGGAATCGAATTCCTTGCCAAAGAGAGATTCCTTGCGAGTCATCCGGGCCATGCGGCCATCCAGCATGTCGAAAATGACGGCGGCGAGGATGAACCAGACCGCCTGCTCGTAGAGCTGCTCGGGGGTCTTGGCCACTGTCTCGATAAACCCGGTGCCAAGGCCCTCCGCCGTGGAGGCAAACTTGGCCTGAATGCAGCGCATGATAGCGACAAACCCGCAAAAGAGGTTTCCTGCCGTCATCAAGTTGGGCAGGAAATAGATTTTGCTGGCCTCGGAGGAGTCCACGTAGGCCGGCCCGGAATCCGGCAGGGAGTCCTCCAGGGGCTCCTTGGTGAAATCCGGCTCAGTGGGTCTATCGGTCACTCGTTGTCGTTTTTCTTGAGGGTTTCGAGGTACTTCCAGAAGGACTGGTGCTGCTCAATCATGGTTTCCGCCGTCACAGGGAGCTTGTTGCGGTAGATAAAATCCGTGAGGGAATTCTTCCCGAGAATGTAGTGTGCGTAGAGCGTGTCGCCCTTGACCTCGAAATAGCAGCGGAATTCACCCGCCCGGACACGGTAGTAGGTGATACCATCCCGGTGGAACCGCCCGATGCCTTCCTCAAGCCCTTCCAGTTGCTCCGGAGTGACATTGGAAATCTTGTCCACCAATGCCAGTTGGCTTTCCACGGGGAGCTTGTTCAATTCCCGCATGGAATGGTCACTGAAGGTGACTTGATAGAGGCCGCGGGCGCGTCGCGACAAAGTCTGGGCATTTTCCGGGTCCATTAGCGCTAAATAAAAGGCTTGGGCCCGGTTTGGCAAGCACGGCGCTCTTTATCTTTTACTCCAAATCCGGGGTGATTTTGAATTGCCAGAGTTTGACCAACTCCTCAATGATCACGTGATTCCATGAAATTCAAAATAAATCGCGACCACTTCACCAACGGGCTGCAACAGGTATTGAATGTTGTCGGAACCCGCGCCACCATGCCGATTCTGGGAAATGTCCTGATTGAAGCGGCTGACAACCAGATTTCCCTCACCACGACGAATCTGGACCTGGGCATCCGGTGTAAAATCAAGGCCAACGTCGGCGAATCCGGCTCCCTTACCCTTCCGGTCCGTAAACTGGCCAGCATTATCCGGGAAATGCCCTCCCTCGAGGTCGAGCTGGAGACCTACTCCAACAACCAGGCCAAAATCACCAGCGGCTCTTCGCTTTTCCGTATCATGGGGATTGGGGCGGATGAATTTCCCCCGTTGCCCAGCTTTGCCGACCAGCACAGTTATCTCCTGCGCCAGGATGACCTCGAGCGCATGCTAAAAAGTGTCTCCTATGCCCAGTCCAGCGACGAGACCCGCTACATCATGAACGGGGTTTACTTCAATTTTGAGGATCAGCAACTGACCCTCGCCGCGACCGATGGCCGCCGCCTGGCCGTGGTCTCCAAGGAGGTCGAGGTCTCAGAGGAAAATGCCGGTCACATCATTCTCCCCGCGAAGACTGTCCATGAGGTCGAGCGCCTGCTTGGCAAGGGGGACAATGTCCGGATTGCCTTCAATGACCGGCAGGTGGCCTTTGAAATCACCTCCGCCGAAGATGCCGATGACACCGGTCTGGTTGATTCCATCTACCTCGTCTCAAAGGTCGTCGAAGGGAACTATCCCAATTACCGGCAGGTCATCCCCAAGGGGAACGACCAGCACATCAAGCTGAACCGGGAGAACTTCGCCAACTGTGTTCGCCGGGCAGCCCTGGTAACCAGTGAGAAGAACCACTCGGTGAAGGTGCATGTGAACAAGAATGTCCTTGAGGTGACTGGCCAGAGCCCCGAATTCGGGGAATCCAATGTCTCCTTGAACATCGAGTACGACGGGCCGGAGATCAATGTCGCCTTCAATCCCCAGTTCATCCTCGATCCGCTGCGGGCCCTGACCCGTGATGAGGTCATCTTCGAGTTCAAGGATGAGTTGAGCCCCGGCGTCATCCGGACCCAGGACAGTTTTCTTTGTGTCATCATGCCGCTTCGCCTGAACTAAGGGCACGTGGCAGATGGAGCTGATCCCGCAGGGCGAATCCCTCCTGATCCAGGGCGGCATCCTCGCGCTGGCTATCCTCAGCCTGTTGGTATCCTGGTGGGCCGGTAGGGCGGGCTCCCCAATCCTGGCCATCGCCAGTCGCTGGCTGCGGTGGATCTTCATCGCCATCCTGATGGCCGGGGCTGTCTACGTCTTCGGCTGGACGGGCTACCGGTTTCCAGTGCTGTTTTTTGTCGCCATGCTGGCCTGGTTCCTGGTCGAGACCGCTTACAACTGGCTCGCCATCTCCACCTTGAGTAGGAGCGAGCTCCCCCTCTTTCCAAAATTCGAGGAAAACGACAGCGGTGAGGAGTGGCCGACCGACAATCGCTTCCTGAAGCTGAAAGACTGGCTCTCAGCCAACGGATTCAGCCGCCGGCAGGCTCTCATTTCCCATCTGGAAGACCTCGTCCTGATGCGGGTATCGGTCTATGAGAACCAGGACCAGACCATCCGCCTGCATGTCCTCTTTTTGCCCAACGCCCGTGGCAGCACGGCGGTCTGTTTCACCTGTTACTCCTCAACCCGGCTGGGCGACTGCATCGTGACCGACAACGTTTTCCTGCCCTTCGGTGGATTCTATCCGGAAAACTGGGATGTTGAAAGGCGCCCCTGGACGCGGGCCCTGTCCAATCTGGTGGAACGGCATCGTGCCCGCATCGATGCCAAGGCGGAGGTGCTGATGCCGTTTGTCACGTCTCCCCTGGAGCAGATCAACGAAGACCAGCGACAGGTCGAGCTGCTCAACCGGGATCTTGGATTTCTCAACAAGCGGGCGGAGGAGACTGAGTTGGGCCGTCTGACCACGGCCGGCAAGGCTCGCATCTGGCAGGAAATCTGGACCCTGGCCTATTTTGGCCTCCCGCTTTCCTACAATTGAGGCTTACTTGTTGCGCCGGAACCAGCGGATCTCCTCGCGCCCAAAGCGCGACTCATAAGCCTTACTGGGCTTCCAGGCCTGGAGAAGGGTCAGCCCCTTGGAAAATAATTCCTCGATCTCCTCTTCCTCGATACGGAATGGCGGCCCTTCATCGTCTTCCGGATCGCGATAGAAGAGGGCCAGGTAATAGCCTCCCGGCTTGAGCAGCTTGCGCACGGAGCGGGCATAGTCCGGCCAATGCTTTGGTTCCAGGGCGCAGAGGCAGGTGTGCTCGATGATCCAGTCGAAGGATTTCTTCAAGGTCGGCGCTGGATCGAGAAAATTACCCCGCTTGTAGGTTGCCCGCCGGTGGGGATTAAGCTTCCGGGCCGCCTTGATGGCGGATGGGGCGATATCCAGCCCGGTCACCTTGGCCCCGAGTTTGGCAAAATAATAGACATCGTGACCTGAGCCCGGGCCGGGAATGAGAACATTGCCCGAAGGGACCCCTACCCGCTCGACAAACTCCTCAAAGGGCGGCGCATGGCTGCCATGGTCCCAGGGGGTCTCGCCCTTCTTCCAGCGGCCTTCCCAGAACTGGTGAATGTCCTCATGCGCGGCTTTCCTGCCCATATTCGAATGGTTGAGGATCGGATTGAATGGATCAAGACTTGTCAGCGCTTTTCGAATGGCGCATTAAGGGAACAGAATCGACATGGCCGCCATCCGACAAATCCGCTCCGCCGCCCGGGCCGTTATCATTTGTAACGGCTGTCTGCTGGCGACCAAAATGCGGGACCAGCGGGGCGTCTACTACATCCTTCCGGGAGGCGGACAACAGCCCGGCGAAACGATGGAAGAGGCCGTCCGGCGGGAATGTCTCGAGGAGGTGGGCTTGAAAGTTCGGGTAGTCCGGCTGCTCTACGTGCGTGAGTATATCGGGAAAAACCACACCTTTTCCAAGCGGCATGCCGCCTTTCACCAGATCGAGCATGTGTTCCTCTGCGAAGTCGACGATCCGACCGGTGCCTGCCCGGGCAGCGAGACCGACAACCACCAGATCGGGGTAAACTGGCTCTCCCTCGAGGCCTTCGACAATATCCGCTTCTACCCGGAGGCCATCAAGCCCTACATCCGGGCAGATGGCGTTGACTTTCCCTCACTCTACCTCGGCGACTGCAACTGAGTCATCGCTATCCGATGGCAGCGTTGTTTCGGGCTCCTCGATGGCCACCAACTCGGCCCAGAAGTTGCCGACAATGACTTCACTTTCCATGCGCAGTGGCAAGCGCCGCTCATCCGCACTGATATAAAAGCGGATATGCCCATCTGGTGAGCGCTTGAAGACGCCCCCGACATCCTTGATGTCCGGCTCAATGACATAGGCTTCCTGCCGGCCGCCGTACTTGAACCTCCGCTTCACCTTCTTGATAACGTGGACATTGGTGTAGAAGAACTCCTTCCCGTTACTCGTCGGGATAATGATCTCATCCCCAACCTCGAAATCCAGGCTGCGCAGGAAAAAGACGATTCCCAGCGGATCGAACGTACCGGGAAGGATTTCAACCGGGCCACGCCGGTCATCCGTCAACTTGTTGAAGTAGCTGCCGGTAAGGTTTTCCGTATCAAAGAGGGCCTGCGAGTCGCGCTTGCGGCCACCCTCGTTCTGGTCTGCCCTGTATTCAAAAGATCGCGACACATCGCGACTGATCCAGCTGGTACTGTGGTTGCGCACCTTGTAGATGGGATCGGCAAACCCGTTGGTCCGGGTAGCGAGGCTGATCTTCCAGGCCGGTTGCTCTTCGTACATGTCCTCGACGCATTGCAACGTCGCCCTGGCGACACTGAAGACACCCCAACCAAGACGGAACCGCAATTGCTCCCCCTCGATGAAGGGCGGACTTTTTTCCACCGTCAGGGGGTCAACGCGGAATTGTTCCAGCTCCGGGGGGAGTTGTTCGAGAATACCTTCCGCGCCCTCCTCTGTCCGCGCGATGACCAGACTTGCCGGAAGAACAATCAGGACAAAAAAGCAGATAACTTGGGTAATCCGGCTATGCATCAGAATGTTGGACTCCGTTTAGCCTTTTCCGTTCACCGGGACCGGTGCCGGTTGAAGGTTCCAGATTTCCTCCGCATACTGCCGGATTGTCCGGTCGCTGGAGAACTTACCGACGCGGGCAGTATTCAGGATGGCCATCCGCATCCAATTGTCGCGGTCGCGGAAAGCGGTATCAATCCGTTCCTGTGCCTTCACGTAATCCGCGAAATCCTCGAGTACGAGATACGGATCCCCACCTTCCAGCAGGCTGTGCTTAAGCGGCGCCAGGACACCATCCTCTCCGGGCGTGAAGTAGCTGGAGCCAATCCAGTCAACGATTGCCCGCAGGTTCTCGTCATTGAAATAATGCTCGTAGGGATTGTAGCCCCGTTCACGCAAAGCTTCCACTTCCTCCACGGTCCGGCCGAAGATGAAGATGTTGTCGGATCCAACCTCTTCCTCAATTTCCACGTTGGCCCCGTCGAGGGTGCCGACAGTGAGGGCGCCGTTGAGGGCAAACTTCATGTTGCCGGTGCCGCTGGCCTCCTTGCCGGCAGTGGAAATCTGCTCGGAGACATCGGCTGCCGGAATCATGCGCTCAGCGAGGGTCACCCGGTAGTTGGGCATGAAGACAACCTTCAGTTTGCCGCCAATGCGCTGATCATTGTTGATCGTCGCCGCGACTGCATTGATGGCGTGGATAATCGTCTTGGCCATCGTGTAGCCAGGAGCGGCCTTGGCCCCGAAGAAGAAGACCCGGGGAACCATGTCGAATTCCGGCTCGTGCAGCAAGCGCCTGTAGAGATGCAGGATGTGGAGCAAGTTGAGCTGCTGGCGCTTGTACTCGTGCAAGCGCTTGATTTGTACATCAAAAATAGCATCGGCGGAAATCTCGATGCCGCACTCGGTCTTCACCAGCTCGGCGAGGGCTTCCTTGTTGGCCCGTTTGATGGCACGGAACTTGTCCCGGAAGGCTTTCTTTTTTGCGAACGGCTCCAATTGGCGTAACTGGTCGAGATCAGCGACCCAGCTGTCCCCGATTGACTCGGTGATCAATTGGCCGAGATCCGGGTTACAGGCCAGCAGCCAGCGGCGCGGCGTGATGCCGTTGGTCTTGTTCTGGATTTTATTGGGATAGAGGGCGTCAAAATCGGGAAAGAGGTCCTTCTTGAGCAACTCCGTATGCAGGGCCGCGACCCCATTTACGTATCCACTTCCCACTACACTGAGATAAGCCATGCGGATCATCTTGGGCTTGCCCTCCTCGATGAGGGAAAGGCGGCTCTTCATTTCATCGTCGCCGGGCCACTTTGCCTCCACCTCTTCCTCGAGGAAACGGCGGTTGATTTCAAAAATAATCTGCAGGTGGCGCGGAAGGACCTTTTCAAAGAGAGGGACACTCCATTTTTCCAGCGCTTCCGGTAGCAGGGTGTGGTTGGTGTAATGGCAGACCTTGCGGGTGATTTCCCACGAACGGTCCCAGCCCAGGCCTTCCTCGTCGACCAGGATCCGCATCAGTTCCGCCACTGTGATCGCCGGGTGGGTATCATTGAGCTGGATGGTCGCCTTTTCCGGGAAGGTTTCCCAGTCACTGTTGCGTTTGCGCCAGCGGCGGATGATATCCTGGATCGAGCAGGAGACGAAGAAGTACTGCTGTACGAGGCGCAGTTCCTTGCCGGCCTCAGCCGAGTCGTTGGGATAGAGCACCTTGGAAATGGTTTCCGCTTCCGCCTTGTCGCGGACCGCGTCGATGTAGCCTCCCTCGTTGAAGACATCGAAGTCAAAGTCCTGCGAAGCCCGGGCTTCCCACAGGCGGAGGAAATTGACCGTCCCGACGTTGTAGCCGCAAATGGGGATATCGTAAGGGAGCCCATTGACCTCATGGGTATCCACCCAGGCCGGATAAGGATTGCCGAGGTTGTCGAACTGGGTCTCGACACGGCCATAGAGGCGAACTGTCTTGGTATATTCCGGACGGACAATCTCCCAAGGGCAGCCAAACTTGCGCCAGGAATCCGGACGTTCGACCTGCTGGTTGTCGACGAATTTCTGACGGAAGATGCCAAACTCGTAGTAAATCCCGTAGCCCACCGCGGGATATTCCATTGTTGCCAGGGAATCGAGGAAGCAGGCCGCGAGGCGGCCGAGGCCACCGTTGCCGAGACCCATGTCCTCCTCCTGGTTTTCAAGGTCCTCGAGGGAGAGCCCCAGCTCGGCAAGGGCATCGCGGGTGACCTCATAAAGGCCGGCATTCCAAATATTGTTTCGCATCATGCGACCCATGAGGTACTCCAGACTCAGGTAGTAGACCCTGCGGACATTCTCATGGTTATGGACCGCCATGGTCTTGATGAACCGCTCCAGGATACGGTCATGGACGGCATGGCAGGTGGAAATCCACCAGTCCCGGTCCGTGGCCGTTTCGGTATCCCGGGCCAGGGTGAACTTCAGGTGATTGAGAATGGAGGACTTGAGGCCCTCGACCGTATCATGGGTGTTGAAGTGGAAAGACTTTACCGGACCGTCACTTCCGGCGGCAGGCTTCGACTTACGTTTGCTTTGCTTGGTAGGCATTGGTTTTCAAAAAATTGGAATTTTAGACAGAAGGAAGATAGAGCCGCCCGTTGTCATGGGAAGCGTTAAATGGTCATCAGCCTTTGAAAAAGCAGGTCTTATTCCCATAATCTAGGACAATTAAAGGAAATGCGACGCTTTACCCAGTTATTCCGCGAGTTGGACGAATCCAACCGGACCGGAGACAAGGAAGCCGCCCTGCAGGCCTATTTTCGAGAGGCCCCGCCGGCGGATGCGGTCTGGGTGCTGTGGTTTTTCTGGGGAAACCGGCTTAGCTTGGGAATTCCCACCAAGCGTCTCCGGCAATGGGCAGCCGACCTTTCCGGCTGCCCCGACTGGCTTGTCGAAGCCTGCTATGAGCGGGTCGGCGATCTGGCCGAAACAGCTTCCCTGCTCCTGCCACTGGCCGGAGGTGACGGAACAGACCTTCCCCTGCATGAGGTGATCGAGGACAAACTGCTACCCCTGAAACATTGGGATGACCGCTTCCAATTCCAGTTGCTGCGGGAATTCTGGCTCTCCCTGACGCGAGATGAGGCCCTCGTCCTCAACAAGATGCTGACAGGTGCCTTTCGCATTGGTGTTTCCCGCCTCCTGGTGGTCCGGGCGCTGGCAGAGGTTTTGGAGCTGGATCGGCCTACCCTGACCCACCGCCTCATGGGCGACTGGGAGCCCACGGCGGCATTCTTTGAATCCTTGACCGATGAGGAAGCCAATAGGGAAGCCGCCTCCACACGGCCCTATCCCTTTTATCTGGCCTCTCCCCTGGGGGAACCGCCAGAGAGCCTCGGAAAGCCTGAAAACTGGATAGCGGAATGGAAGTGGGATGGCATCCGGGCGCAAATCATTCGTCGTGACGGAGCCTGCCATATCTGGTCCCGGGGAGAGGAACGGCTCTCGGCCGCTTTTCCGGAAATTGTTGAAGCGGCGGGCGACCTTCCGGATGGCTGTGTCCTGGATGGGGAATTGCTCTGTTGGGAGGAAGGTCGGCCGCTTGGATTCCACCGCTTGCAAACCCGGATCAACCGCAAGAAACTCGACCCATCTGTCCTGAAGGAAGCTCCGGTGATTTTCATGGGCTATGATTGCCTGGAGGCCGACGGTCAGGACCTACGCAACAGACCGCTGGAAAGCCGACGGAAGAGGCTGGAGGAGGTTTTATCTGGAGCCGGCAATGACATCCTGTGCATTTCGGAGCTCGTTTCGTTTAAATCCTGGGACGAGCTCGCCCGCCTGTGGAACGAATCCCGCCAGCGTGGCGTGGAGGGCTTGATGCTGAAGCAGCATCAAAGCGTCTACAAGACCGGTCGGGTCAAGGGGGATTGGTGGAAATGGAAAGTGGATCCCTACACCGCCGACCTTGTCATGATTTATGCCCAGGCCGGCCATGGGCGGCGGGCGACCCTCTACACCGATTACACACTGGCCGCCCGGGATGGCGAAAAACTGGTTCCGGTGGCAAAGGCCTATTCCGGACTGACCGACGAGGAGTTGCGGGAAATCGACCGATGGATCAAGCGCAACACGCTGGCCCGGAGGGGCCCGGTCCGCACAGTCCCGGCAAAGCAGGTCTTTGAGATTGGCTTTGAAGGATTACGCCCCTCGAGCCGCCACAAGTCGGGTCTGGCCATGCGCTTCCCCCGCATTCTCCGCTGGCGCAAGGACAAACCAGTGGAGGAAATCGACACGGTGGAGGGCCTGCGCGCCTTGCTGACCTGAGATGGGCCGTTGACTTGTCCGGCAAGCCTCCCCATCTCAATTAGGTATGGAATGGAGCAACTTGTTGGACACGGCTGAGTCGGTAGCCCGGGAAGCCGGACAGATACTCAAGGAAGGTGCCTCCGGCCTGCGTACGGTTGAATTCCAGGACAGTCGCGATGTAAAGCTGCGGGCGGATGTCGAGTCTGAAGAGCTTATCCGGGAGCGCCTCGGGGCTGCCTTCCCCTACCCCGTCTATGGTGAGGAAAAGGGAGGAGACGCCAGCCTACGGGAGCGCGACGAACCCTACTGGGTAGTGGATCCGCTGGACGGGACCTACAACTATCTTCGCGGAAGCCGGCTTTGTGCAGTCAGCATTGGTCTCATGCGTGGCGAAACGCCGCTCCTAGGCGTAATTTATGACTTTAATGGCGACACCTGTTACGGCGGATATGTCGGGGAATCCTTTTGCGTGAATGATGTGCCGGCTACGCCCGATTGGGTGGATGAAATTGGACAGGCCGCTCTGGCGACCGGGTTTCCGGCAGGAATGGACCGCTCAGCGGACCGGATGCAGGCCTTTATTGAGCGGATCGCCCCCTTCAAGAAAGTCCGCATGGTCGGCTCCGCCGCCCTCGCGCTGGCCTATGTCGCCGGTGGTATTTACGACGTCTACTACGAGGAGTCCATACGACTTTGGGATGTCGCAGCCGGGCTGGCCCTGGTGAAGGCCGCAGGGGGTGACATTTCCATGACCCCCTCCCTTTCCGGAAAGCCGATGGCCTATGATGTCTGGGCCGGCAAGGGCGTGTTTTTTGGATGACCCTCATGGAGTGCTGCGACATGTCGCAGCTTTCAAAAGCGCCGACATGTCGGCGCACTCCAAAGTACGCCGCAATTTGACCTCGCGGGTTATGCATGAAACCTTTCTTCTCTGAATGCCGAACCAATTGATCAACGAAAAGAGCCTCTACCTGCGCCAACACGCGGAAAATCCAGTCGACTGGTACCCGTGGGGAGAGGAGGCCTTCAAGAAGGCCCGGGAAGAGGACAAACCGGTCCTGGTTTCCATTGGCTATTCGTCGTGCCACTGGTGCCACGTGATGGCCCATGAGTCCTTTGAGGATGATTACATCGGCAAGCTGATGAATACCCACTTTGTCTGCATTAAGGTGGATCGGGAAGAGCGCCCGGATGTGGACCAGATTTACATGGACGCGGTCCAGATGCTCAATGGCCATGGCGGTTGGCCGCTGAACGTCTTTTGCCTGCCGGACGGAAGGCCCTTTGCCGGTGGAACCTACTTTCCCCCGGATGAAAGCCGCGGGCAGAACATCGTCCCCTGGCCCCAGTTGCTCATCCGGGTGGCCGATTTCTATATGCGCCAGCGCGGCGACCTGGAGGAAAACGCCCGGGCCATCCTTGGAAATCTGGAGGCCTCCAACGTACCCCACCAGGCCACGGGTGATGCGGTCGGCAAGGGGGATTTCCTCCTCGCGATGGATCGCCTGCTGGAGAATCATGACCCGGAGTTCGGTGGCTTTGGCAAGGCTCCCAAGTTCCCGCCCTCGATGACCCTGGATTTTCTCCTCGCGATGCGCGCCAGTGCCACCGCGGAAAGCCAGTTTCCCGACCAGGCGGCAGCTGTCGACAGTGCGATCAACCGGACCCTCACCGGCATGGCCCATGGGGGTATCTTTGATCAGGTCGGGGGTGGCTTCGCCCGCTACAGTGTCGACCAGCACTGGCTCATTCCCCACTTCGAGAAGATGCTCTACGACAACGCCCTCTTGCTGGACATTTACAGCAAGGCCTACCAGCGCTATCCCAAGCCCCTCTACCGCAAGGTGGTGGAGGAAACTGTTGGTTGGCTCGAGCGCGAGATGCGGGCGCCAGGGGGTGGCTTTCACGCCGCGCTTGATGCCGACACGGACGGTGAGGAAGGCCTGACCTACACCTGGACTCTTGCGGAAGTGACCAATCTTCTCGGGGAGGAAGAGGGAAACCGGTTCTGCGAAGTCTATGGCATCACCGCGGAGGGTAATTTTGAAAATACCGGTCGCAGCAACCCCGCCCTCTTGAGCGGCGAGCCGGAAGTCCGGGATTCCTTTGAAGCGGCACGCGTCACACTGCTGGAGGCGCGCAACCTGCGTCCGCAACCCGGAAAAGACGAGAAGTGCCTCACCGCATGGAATGCCCTCCTGGTCCGCGGCCTGGCCCGGGCCGGATTCACCTTTGGTGAAAAGCCCTGGCTGGAGGCGGCACGCGCCACCGCAGAATGGCTCTGGCAAACCATGCGCCACGGGGAAAACCGTCTTCATACCGTTGCCTATGGTAATGAAGCCTCCGGCAACGGGACCCTCAATGACTATACCTACACCGCAGAGGCGTTCCTCGCCCTGAGTGCTGTCATCGACTGGTTACAACCGGGTGAAGCGGTTATCTGGCGTCAGCGGGCACTTGCCTTGTCCGAGGTTGTCCGCCAGCACTTCTCCGATCCGGAGACCGTGGGCTGCTTCTTCACCAGCGACGACCACGAGCAGCTCGTCCATCGCAACAAGGAGTGGTATGACAATGCGACGCCGTCCGGGAACTCCAGCCTCCTGCAGGCAGAGACATTCCTTGAGGTTTTGACCGGTGAAAGCCGCCATGCCGAAGCGGTCCAGGCCCTGTCCACGGCCTATCCCGGCATTACGGCAACCTCGCCCGCCGCTGCCAGTCATGCCCTGAGCGGCTTGGTCTACCGCGCCATTGGCATTGCCACTATCAAGGTCCGGAAAGGAACGGATCTGGAACCATTGCGGAAGGCGCTCGTCGAGCGGCCATGGCGTCCGATCTTCTTCGAGGTTGATGCCACGGGTGAACTGGCATCCACCTACCAATTGTGTGTCGGCACGCAATGTCTCGCGCCGACAGACTCCCTCGAGTCAGTCGTGGAGAACCTCTGAGACGCCCGTTCGGATAATCTATTTCAGTCCCATCGGCGTACCCAGGACTTCCCTGAGCAGGATGGCCTTGCGGGTACTGGACGGATTCTGCAAATCAGCCAGGAGGTCGTTCCGCAGGTTGCCCGATGCAATTACTGAACGGCGGGTGCCGGCCTTTTGCTCCCTGGCGCCAACATCAGCGAGCATTTGCCTCGCCTTGGCCTTGGCTTCCTGTTGCTCCCGGCGGGCCCGTTCGAGGATAGCCCGCTGCTCCTGCAACCGTTGCTCAAGGCTGGAGGTGCGGGGCATGACCGGCTCGGGTGCCCTTCGGGAAACGGGCTGCGGCTGTACCACTGGACGGGCTGGCGCAGGCGTCGGCTCGGGCGCACGCCGCTGCTGGGTTTCCGGCAAAGTCGGGTCGTAGCGTGCCCGTCTCTGCTGGGGAACCGGTTGCTGCGGCTGGGGCGATTGCCCTTCCCGGGCCCGTTTGCGCTCCTCTATCTTGCGCCGGATTTCCTCCCGAATCTGGCGCGCCCGCTCTTCCATGTCGACGTCTTCCTGATAGCTATCTTCCTCGGGTTCGCCCTTTTTCTTTTTCTTGGAGCCCAGCAATTGGGCAATTCCGTAGAGGACGAAGAAGACAACTGGCAGGAGCGTCTCCCAGTCAAAGGAGGCGGCCAGGCTATAATCCAGGAGACCGTTGCTCATAATCAGTTAGCGCTCGGATCCAGATTTGCCCTCTCAGGCATCCTTGGCGTCATCGGGCTTGGCGATGGACTTGCGCATGTCGGTATCGGACTCGATATTCTTGAGGCGCATGTAATCCATGACCCCGAGGTTACCGCTGCGGAAGGCCTCGGCCATGGCCAGGGGTACCTGGGCCTGGGCTTCAACAACCTTGGCCTGCATCTCCTGCACCTTGGCCTGCATTTCCTGCTCAAGGGCAACAGCGGCCGCGCGGCGGATTTCCGCCTTGGCCTGGGCCATGTTCTTGTTGGCCTCGGCCTGGGCAACCTGCAGCTGGGCCCCGACGTTTTCGCCGACATCGACGTCAGCAATATCAATGGAAAGAATTTCAAAGGCGGTTCCGGTATCGAGTCCGCGGTTGAGCACATTGCGGGAGATGGAATCCGGATTCTCGAGAACCCATTTGTAGCTCTCGGCCGAACCAATGGTGGTAACAATACCTTCACCAACACGGGCAATGATTGTTTCCTCCTGGGCGCTGCCGACATAATGCTCGAGGTTGGAGCGCACCGTCACCCGGGCCCTGGCCTTCACCTGGATACCGTCCTTGGCCACACCGTCGATGGTGGCTTTCCCGGAATTCGGGTTCGGACAATCAATAACCATCGGGTTAATTGACGTACGGACCGCCTGGATGATGGACTTTTCCGTCCCCTTGGTGGCGAGGTCAATGGCACAGGCCTGGTCCCAGTCCAGCGGGATGCCCGCCTTCTGGGCATTGATGAGGCCGGAGACCGTCTGGATGATGTCACCGCCCGCCATGTAATGGGTCTCAAACTCATTGACGGTAATCGGCAAACCGGCCTTCACCGCCATGATGCGGGCGTCAACAATGACGGAATAGGGCAGCTTCCGGAGATAGCGCATGGCAACGAGGTTCCACATGCTGACCGGAGCGCCTGATGAAAAGGCCTTCAGCCAGACGCTGAGGAAGGATCCCACAATAAAGAGCAGGATGAGTAGAAACAGCAGGGCAATGATGGACGCGATTTGTCCAATCGTGAGTGCGAGGATTATATTCATTTTTTAGCTACGATTAATTTGAAAGTTTCGGAACGAAGCACCCGGACAGGCACCCCCTTGTCGAGGTAGCCGTCTTCCGCTGATGCGGTATAGACCTTGCCACCGAGCTCCACCCTGCCCGTCGGGGCCAGAATTGTCAAGGTGACCCCTTCGGTTCCGACAAGGCTCTCATCCTCCTTTGGATTAAGCTTTGCCGCGATGGTGGATTTCAGGGCCAGTTGCTGCCCAAAGCGGGTGTTGGCGATGAGGCGGATTTCCAGGAAAAACATCACCAGCGCCATGACCAGTCCACCAAAGAACAAGGCCGCGGCCCAGACCAGGCCCCACTCGGTGTAGGCCACTCCAGCGGCCGCCAGCAGGAAGACTCCACCGAGGACCGCGAGGACGCCCCCGGGGACGAAAATCTCGAAGAAAAACAGAACGAAGGCAGTAATTACCAGACCGATGACCAGACTCATTGTGCAGTGTCCTCCAATGGTTCAACTAACAGACTGAAATGCTTGTAACCGGTGACGACAATCTTTTCCCCGCGGTCGAGGGAACCAATCTCCACGGTGGCCTGGTAGCGCACGCCGTCGATTTCCACCTCCCCGAGCGGGTGCATGGGCCCGACGACCGTTCCCTTGGAACCGATGTCAGGCAGGCTGTCCGTGCCGGCTACATCGCTCCCGCCGGTCACCACCGGATCCGGCATGGCACCCGCCATGGTGTGAACCAGGCGGCCGTAAACGGGCGTCTTGGGCAGGAAACGCCACACCAGCCAGAGTCCGAAAACCGCAATCGCCAGCGATCCCACCAGTTGGTAAAGGGCCCCCCATACCGAATCGGGGTCCACCGTGAAATTGATGCCCCCGGGGCCGTCGCCTTCCGGCAGCGGCCAGATATCGGAAAGTGACCAGAGCAGCGACCCGAAGATTAACAACAATCCGATGCCAAGGAAGATAAAGGTCCCTGGCAAAAGGAAGATGTCCACGATGATAAACACCAGCCCCAGGATAAAGAAGATGATGGCCTCAAAGCCAGCGAGGCCGGCGAGGTAGTTACTGGCAAAGACAATCCCGACAAGGACCAGCCCGGCGATCCCAAAGACACCAAACCCGGGTGTCTTGAATTCGATGAAGAGGAGCAGTAGTCCCAGACCAAGAATGATCGGGGCAATGGAATCGAGGTATTTGGCCGCTTCTTCCGACCAGGAAATCTCGAAGGATTCCAATGTGTAGTTATCGGCCCCGTAGCGGGTGGCCAATAACTCGTCGAGGTCCGAGGCAATGCCCTCGGCGAGAAGCGGCCGTGCGGGCGACCCGTAGAGTTCAATGGATTCCGTCGCGGTCAACGAGAGGAGCTCTCCTGACTCCTTGAGCACCTTGCCATCAATTTTCAACTCATAGTCCAGATCCGCCATGGCCCGGATGACCTCGGCGCGGTAGGGAAATTCCTCCGTGTAGCTGCGCATGCGGGCTAACAGGTAGCTGTTGATCTTGGCCTTCATGCTTTCGTCAATCTCCTCACCGCTGCCGGAGACAACGGCAGCCGCACCCATGACCCCGGCGGGGGCAAAGTAAATCGCATCCGTGGCCATGGAGATATAGGCACCGGCGGAAATGGCATCCTTGTTGACATAGGTGATGGTTTCCCCCTCGAAGCGGTCCAGCAGCTCCATCATGTCGAGCGTGATATCGAGCCGGCCGCCAGGCGTATCCATATCGAGAACGAGTACCTTTACTCCCGTTTCGAGGGCCTGCTTGATGCTGCGCCTCAGGATATACATGTTCGGCTTGGAAATGGCCTCCGTAATGGGAACCCGATACACATGGACCCGACCATCCACGGACAGGAGCTTCGCGGCCCGCTCGGCAGGACTGACTGTAGGGACTGGAACCGGTTCCTCTACGTTGACCTCAACTTCTGCCGGCCCCTCAACAGGTGGAGGCGCCGGATCCGGTGCTTCATCATCGAAATCGGTATGGCCTGCCAGGGGAACCGAGGCAGCCAGCATTATCAGGACGGAAAATCTCCATATACCCTTCATCAAGGGTACAAGGTAAAGGGATATTTCGCTTTCCTCAAGCTATCTCACCACAGATTTACCGATTCACTATATGGGCGGTCAGTTTTCGAAGGGCCTCCAGGCGTTCTGGCTGTAGTCGAAGTACAAACCGAAGCTGTTTTCGGGGAACCAGATCCAGCTGCCATCCTGGAGGTTCCAGCCATAGTAGCCGCCGGCATAAACTTCCTGGGGTAGAACATAGCACCAGCTTCCCAGCTCGGCGTGATAGATCCACGGGAAGTGGTCATCCCACAATGCGCCGGCAGCGGTGGTTTTCATACCACTGGATTGCAGCCTGCCAGTATCCGACCACGGGCTGTACACGGGTTGCTGTACCCCCTGGGGCCGTGTCAGGTTAACCCCGGACGTATCGACATAGAGGTCATCCATGAACAGCGTTCCCTCGCAATAATCGGTATTGTAGGAAACGGCATAGGTGGTAATCGCGCTGGATGTTCCATTACGGAATTTGATACCGCTCTTGAGTAACGTCTGCACCGGATAATTACTTCCACCGCGAATATAGATATCGTAGGTGTCCGCAGCATTGTCGATCACCTTCCAGACCTCGTACCAGGTCTCCAACTGCAGGAGATCATCACCAATGGGCACGTAGCTGCCACCATCGCGGGCCTCGGCCTGGTTGATTCCAAAATAGACCCGGAATCCACTCTCGTAATCGTTGTAATTGTCAACAATGCCGGCATCGGAAATCCCGAAAACAAAATCCGCCTCGGGATTATTGTAGGAGAATCGCTGATACACCGTGGCAACGCTTCCTTCCCCGATGGTTGGAACGGTAACCGTTGCCTGGTAAAGTCCGGGCGTCCGGTCTCCGGTGTAGATGGAGAGGACCTGGCTCCCGCCACTGGCATGCGGATCCGGGACGGTGGCGGCGGAATAACTCACGTCCTTGCGTTCGGTCCAGGTAAAGCCGCTTTCAAAATTATCGACGAGGGTCCAGTCAGTAGCGTTCGCAGTGAACGCAGGTGCTCCTGTGTCAGGAAGGCGATACTTGAGCGTGGCGAAAACCGGATCAGGTTGGCTGTAGTAGCGCATCATTTCGGTCCCGGCGAGGAGGAAGGCCCCGTAACCGTAATCCTTGTCAAAGAGTTCCCCATTGTTAAGGGCGGGACCGGCACCCACCTGTTGGATGAAAAGGATGGTTCCCTGGTTGGTGAGCATGTTTGTCAGGGCTGCCCAGGCTTTTTCAATGACCGGGCTGTAGGTTGCGGCATCGAGGATGCCTTCATTGACACCCCAGGCCATGGCATAGGTGAAGAAGGCACTGCCGCTGGTCTCCCGTTCCATGTCATATTTTTCCGGATACAACAGGCTGGAGCTCCACAATCCGTCATTCCCCTGGATGGCGGCAAGGGCAGCCGACATCTCTTCCAGGAGGACAATGTAGTCGCCACGCTTGGGCCAGTCTTGGGGCATGAATTGAAGCATCCTCACGAGGCCACCGATGACCCAGCCGTTGCCCCGGCTCCAGAAGACCGGCTTTCCGTTAGGCTCACGGTCATCGAAGTAACTGGAATCCCGATAGAACAGGTGGAAGTCCGTATCATAAAGAAAGTCCGTCGTATCCCACCATTGGTTGTCGATAAAGGTCTGGTAGGTGCTGTCGCCGGTGATCTCCGCTATCCGGCCATAGAGTGGTGGTGACATATAGAGGGCATCGCACCAGTTCATGTCGACCCGACCGGCAAGGGGGTCCGCCATCACCTGGTCCAGCCGGGCTTTGACGTCGGATATCCAGACCGGGGATGGATTATCCTCGAGAAGATAGAGATCCACCCAGGATTGTCCGAGGCAGTGGTCATCCGCATGGTAAAATCTCTTGCCGCTTGTCCGGAGCCGCAGGGTCCAGTTGGCAAAGGCCCCCTTGTCGAGGATGGCCTGACGATACTTGTCGAGGCCGGTGGTGGCGTACATGGCACTGACGCCGGTGTAGAAGGCCCCGTTGACCCAGCCGGTCCCGTCCTGGCGATCCGTTTCATTGGCCACTTGCCAGTCAAACGCCAATTCAAGCATACCCTGGATTACCAGCGGATCGGTGATGTCGCCCCAGTCAACCGGCTGCATGCCGGCAAGCTGGGCCTCAACATCTGCCTGCAGTCCCGTCAGCAATTCCCATGCAATGGGGCCCCCGTCAAGATTGACGAACCGGAGGTACTGCACCTGTTCCGGAGTAAAAGTGACCAGCTCCTCAACCGTCTCGGCGTCAACGCCCTGCCCTTCTCCGAGAAGTGTCCAGTCACGGTAATTCATGGAGCCCAGGAGCCGGAACCGGCCATGTCCGGGATTGTCCGAGGCCGCTACGAGGCTTTCCGTGGTCATCGGATCGCCGAGCAGGAAGCCCGCTGTCTGGCCTGCTGAGGTGGCCGTCCAGGAGGTCTCGATCAGGCCATCAACCAATAATCGTGGCGTGCCCTCTCCGACTGAATTTCTGACTTGGAGCTGGGCTGTGGCGACGGCACCTGACATCAGCAGGGCCGCAAGGGTAATCATCTGCGACTTTTTCATTTTTGGGGGTTTGGGGTGGTTTTGTCAGCCGTGATGGCTACATGTTCCATCGTTAACTCCTTGGTTCTGGATCGGCAAAGTCAATTTATAACTATTAAAATGGAGGTTGACCGGTTGTCCCGGGGCAGGAAAATCCCTTCATGAGGACGTTGCTGACACTGATTGGTTTGGCATGGCTGACCTTGCTGAGCGCTGAAATAAGCATGCCGGCGGTATTTTCTGAGGGCATGGTCCTGCAGCAGGGAAAGCCGGTAAAAATCTGGGGCTGGGCCAATTCCGGGGAACCGGTCCGGGTATCCTTCCGGGAACAGGTGCATTTTGTGGAAGCCCATGACCGGCGCTGGGAAGTGAGCCTGGAGCCCATGCCAGCCGGCGGGCCGGATGAGCTGGTGGTAGAGGGCTACGACCGGGTTGTCATAGGGAATGTCCTCGTCGGTGAAGTCTGGCTGGCCAGCGGGCAATCGAACATGGTTTGGACGGTGGAAAAGACCTCGCATGCAGAGGAAACCCTTGCTGATGCCGACGAGCCGATGATCCGGATATTCAAGGTGAAGGAGCGGGCACTTGATGAACCGGAGGATGATGTAGAGGGAGAGTGGCTGGTCTCCACACCAGAGAACATGGCCTCTGTTTCTGCGGTAGCCTATCTGTTCGCCCGGGAAATCCATTCCACACAAGACGTACCGGTGGGCATTCTTCTTTCCGCACGGGGAGGTACCCGCGCGGTCAACTGGACCAGCGAGGAAGTATTGGAAAAGAATCCGGATGCGGAAAACCATTGGGTCAACTATCGCCGCAGGGTTGCCCAATATCCAAAGGAATGGGCCCAATGGGTTGAAGGGGGAGGCGTGGACAAAGCGCCGCAATCCCCGACCCGGCGGTTGCCATCAGGCTATTTCAACGGCATGGTCAACGGCTTGATCCCGTACACCCTGCAAGGCGCGATTTGGTATCAGGGAGAAACGGATTCCTGGAATGCGGAAGAGTATGTCCGCATGTTCCCGGACCTCATTGTCGACTGGCGGACACGCTGGGACCAAGGCGACTTCCCTTTCTATTATGTCCAACTGGCCTCTTATAACGGCAAGCCGGGGGTGGACATAAATTATCCCCACATACGGGATATCCAGCTGAAGAGTTTGGAAGTGCTCCCAAATCTTGGCATGGCGGTGGCCATTGATGCCGGCGAAGAGTTGGACATCCACCCAGCGGACAAACGCCAGGTGGCCCACCGTCTGGCCCTCCTCGCCCGGAACCGGACCTATGGGGAGTCACTGGTGGATACGGGCCCCATGATGAAGGTGGTCAACTTCGCCGAAGGGCAAGCCATTGTAACCTTCACTAACACCGATTTGGGATTGCAGGTTAAGGGCGAGACACTGAACGGGTTTGCGTTGGCTACAGGGGATGGCCCGTTTCATCCAGCAATGGCCCGCATTGAGGATGATAAGGTGATCGTCTGGTCGGAGCTGGTGCCCGATCCGGACCAACTGCGATATGCTTTCCGCGGCTTTCCGGAAGCCAACCTTTACAACGGTTCCGGCCTGCCGGCATCGCCCTTCCGGACAGATAAGCGGCCCCGCGGAGACGATGCCGTAGTGACGATTCCTGAATAATTCGGTGATTTACAGGAATCGGGTTGAGGCAACATAGTGTGACCCGACCGTTCCGATGCCTGACCTGTCTCCAGAAGAAATGAAAGCCCGCCTCGTCTCGCTGGCACGAGACCTTGGCTTTGGTCCTGTTGGCGTGGCCGAGGTACCCCTGGAGCTGCGGCAGGCCTACTTCATGGAATGGCTTCAAGATAATCAGCACGGGGAAATGGGCTGGATGGCCCGGGAGCCGGAAAGGCGGGCCTTCCCGGAAAAGGTGATGCCGGAAGCCCGCTGCATCCTCAGTTTCGGTTTGAATTACTACCAGCCGGAGCCGGAGCGCCGGGGACGGATTGCCAAGTACGCCCTTGGAAAGGATTACCACAAGGTTGTGCTGAACAAGCTGAAGCGGATCTGTTCCTGGCTCCAGGAGGCTGGTGCGATCAACCGGCCCTATGTCGACACGGGACCACTGCTGGAAAAGCCCATTGCTGCTGCCGCCGGCCTGGGCTGGCAGGGAAAGAACACCATGGTGCTCAACGAGGAGGACGGACAGTGGCTCTTTCTTGGATTCATTCTCACCACCTACCCTTTTCCCCCGGACAAGCCTGTCGCGGACCGGTGCGGCACCTGTACCCGTTGTATCGACGTCTGCCCTACAGCGGCCATTACCGGTCCCTATCAGCTCGACGCACGGAAGTGTATCTCGTACCTGACCATTGAGCACAAGGGCTCCATTCCACTGGCCTACAGGAAGCTCATCGGCAACCACCTCTACGGGTGCGACGACTGTCTGGATATCTGCCCATGGAACAAATGGGCCCAAAAGACGCGCGAGGCCGCCTTTTCCGTCCGCGAGTATCCTGACTTGAGGGCGATGCTCTCGATGGATGAAACTGCTTTTCGCGAGGTCTTTGCCGGTTCCCCGATCAAGCGGTTGAAACGGGCACGGTGGCTGCGCAACGTCTGCGTGGTTCTCGGTAACACCGGAAGCATGGAAGATTTGGCCGAGCTTGAAGCAGCGACCCGGGACACGGATCCACTGGTAAGCGAACACGCCTTGTGGGCTGTCGGGGAAATCAGCGCCCGGCACGCGGGCAAATGATTCCTTGCTGGTCGGGGCAACCCCCGGTAGAACCAATGGCATGAGCTACGTAATAGCCCTCATCCCGTTCGCCATTACATTGATTCTGGTCATCGCCTTCCTCTATGGAGCCAACTGGGTTCTCCTGCGGCGACATGCCGAACTGGGGAGCGAACGCCTCTTTCCGCGCCAGCTGGCCATGCTCGGCCTGACCATTGCCGGAATCGTCGTCATCGCGATGGCCCTGCCGGTCAATCCCAGCACCCGTAATCAGGTTATCGCATTCCTGGGCCTCGTTGTATCCGGAACCTTCGCTTTTTCCTCCACCACCATTTTCGCCAACCTCCTGGCCGGGGTCATGTTGCGCATCACCAAGCCCTTCCGGGCGGGGGACTTTGTCGAGGTGGAGGACATATTCGGACGCGTATCCGAGCGGGGTCTCCTCGATACCGAGGTGCAGACGGAGACCCGCCAGCTGATCTCAATCCCGAACACCTTTCTCATCACCCGGCCAGTCTCGGTCATCCGCAGCTCCGGCACCATTGTTTCCGCCAATCTTTCGCTGGGGTATGATGTCCACCATTCCCGCATCAGCGACCACCTCAAGGAAGCAGCCCTGACTGCCGGACTGGAAGAGCCGTTTGTCCATATCATCGAATTGGGGGACTTTTCCGTCTCTTACCGGGTCAGCGGCCTGTTAACCGATGTCAAAAGCTTCCTCACGGCCAAGTCGCTGTTGCATGCCTGCGTGCTGGATTCCCTTCATTCGGCCGGCATTGAAATTGTCTCCCCGAACTTCATGAACCAGCGCCCCCTGAAGGATGGTACCCTGGTTATTCCAAGGCGCATGCAGGCCAAGCTTGATGAGAAGAAGGATGAAACTGCGGCTGAGGCCATTGTCTTTGACAAGGCCGAGGAAGCTGAACAGCGGGAATTGAAACAGAACCAGCTGATCCAAACAATCCAGACCCTCGAAGAGTCATTGAAGACCGCGGTTGAAGAGACAAAGGCCGCCATTCAGCAAAAAATCCAAGCCGCCCGGGAACAGCTGGCGGAACTGGAAAAGGCCCCCCCGCCGGAAAAGGAGTAAGGAGGTCTGGCCATGATCAAGCGACTTGCGCATGCCTGTATCCATTCGCAGGACCTGACAGAAACAGAGGCGTTTTATTGTCAAGCGCTCGGCATGGAGCGACACTTCGCATTTGAAAAGGATGGCGATTTGTTTGGCTTCTACCTCAAGGTTGGTGACCAGACATATATCGAGGTTTTCAAGGGTGAACCGGGTGCGGTTGGCAATATCAACCACCTCGCACTGGAGGTGGAAGACATGGACGCCGCGATAGCGCGTCTCAAGGACCATGGGATTGACGTCACCGAAAAGAAGCTGGGGGCCGATCAGTCGTGGCAGGCATGGCTCACGGATCCGTCAGGCGTCCGTATCGAACTGCACCAGTATACTGCAGAAAGTAGCCAGTACAACCGGCGGACGGTCAAGGTGGACTGGTAGGCGAGTCCGTTTCAATCGGATTCCACGAACCTGCGTTGACAGGCATCTATTCATAAATATAAATGCCACTTCCTTTCATTTGAGCGAAATTTCAAAATAAACAGCAAGGAGACACGACATGGCAGACACACGAGGCAGACGCGATTTTCTGAAAAAACTGGCCCTTTCCGGAGCGGCCGTGACGGGAGGCACCGCCATTGCCCATGGTGGGAGTGACCACCCAACAGCTGGCGTTCCAAAGAGAACCCTCGGGAAGACAGGCGCCAAGGTCAGTATCCTCGGGTTGGGTTTGGGAAGCGCCTTCACGCGACCCTTTGAGGGAGACCCGGAAGCGACAGAAGCCGTTCTGATGCGGGCGCTGAGCCACGGTATCAATTATTGGGATACCGCGCGGGCATATGGTGTTTCTGAAGAGATGTTGGGTCCGGTGGTCGAGAAAGTCCGCAAGGACATCTACCTTGTCAGCAAGTCGCGGGTCCGGACCTATGATGGATTCAAACGGGAGCTGGAAACGAGCCTGAAAAACCTGCGCACGGATCACATCGACCTTTACCACATCCATAACCTGAATCCCGAGCGGGATCCGGACATGGATGCTATCGAGAATGGGGCCGTGAAGGCCATCAAGGAAGCCAAGGAAGAAGGCATCATCAAGCATTTCGGCATTACGGGGCACAGTGGTGTGGAGATCCTCATGGAGGGTATTCGGCGCTGGGACCCCGACGCCATGTTGACTGTCTTCCCGGTGGACCGCCCGGACGACGGGGCTTATGAAGACCAGTTGCTACCGTTGGCCAGGGAACGTAACATGGGCGTTGTGGCCATGAAGACTGTCCGCTGGGCCCGCAATTCGGATCTTCCCGGTCCGCAGTTGATTCGCTACGGAATCAGCGTGGAGGGTGTTGCCTGTGCGATCGTCGGCCTCGACTCCATGGCCCACCTCGATGAAAATGCGGCCATGGCAAGTACCTTTGAACCGATGTCCAAGGACCTGATGGCCGAGATGAGCCAGTATGTCCGCGGGGAATTGGCTTCGCTCGGCGAGCCACCCTGGAAACGGCCCGGGTACGAGGACGGCATGACCGCCTGACCGGTCAAGCTTCCCAGACTCAGTTCCGGGATTGGTGAGATGGGAGCAGCCTGACAATGGTGGCGCCCCACCCTCCGGCATTCCCTGGGGCGAGGGCATACTCTTGCACGCCCGGATGGCGTTCCAATAAGGCGTGCACCTGTTGGCGGAGAACGCCCATGCCCTTCCCATGGATGATCCGCAGGTCGCGAATACCCTTTTCCTGGCAGGCCTCGATATAGGCCAGCACGACCTCCTTGACCTCGGACGGACGGAAGGTGTGCAGGTCCAGTACACCATCGACCGGGAATTCCGTGGGGCCCTCTCCTTCAAGCGCGTTCATCGCCATTCGTGCTTTGGATAGCGACCGAACAAATCCTTGCGAATCTGCGGATACTGGCCTTCCCAGAATCCATCAAGGTCATCGGTTATCTGAACTGGTCGGTTGTTGGGCGCAAGCAGCTCAATCTTCAGGCGGCAGCGTCCCTGGCAGATAGCCAGATCCTTGCCCGGCACATCGTAGAGTTGCTGGATGCGGGCCGGCAGGACCACCGTCCCATCCTCCTCGTAACGCAACTTGGGCTGGCCTTTTTCAGGCAAGGCGAACCGAACCGGAACCCAGTCGTCCAGCAAAGGAAGGATCGTGTCCGGCAACCAAGTCTTGAGGATTGGCAGGACCTCCCGGTCCTTGACCTGCTTGTAACTGCTCGCGCCTTCGCAAATCTGCTCGATGAAGAGGAGCCGGTCTTCCTCCGTTATCGGTTTCAGTTCCCATTCCGGGCAATGCCGGGCAAGGACATTGACCCGGCGGATCCAGTTTTCCGCCGCGGCATCCCATTTCTTCAGGGGCCAGCTGTTTTCCACAATGGCGTGGGCAAGGACCTGGGAAGCGGCTGCGGAATCCGGCTCCATGTCCCCCTTTTCACGCAAGGTCAGGCCCCGGAAAACGATCCGTTCGACCCGCTCTACCCGACGGCGAGTGGCATCAAGTCGGTCGACGGTCTCTGTTCTGAGCTCACCGGGAAATACTTCCTCCAGCCAGGATTCATCGATCGCTGTTATACCACCGAGAAAGAGGGTCGCTTCACCACGGTACTCCCTTTCCTCCACCTCGGCCGCAACAAAGAGGTCCGCCTTGTCGACAATGGAGTCCTTGCGCATTTCCCCCCGCCGGCCATGGACCATTTCGCAACGCAAGGTTCCCCGGTCGAGCCGGCGGGCCAAGTGGTCCACGTAGCCCGTCAGGCAGGTTTTGGCAAAGGCCTCCACCGAAATCGGTCCCGATGTCTGTTCGTCCCCGGCCAAGCGCTTCAGCTGCTGGAAAACCCGCATCGCCTGGTTCAGTCCATAGGCGTGTATACCCCACTCCCGGCAATATGCCATCCCGCCGCCTGAGGCCACAACCCGCTGCCAGGCCAGCACCCCCTTGAGCAAATCGGAGACACCTTCCGCCGCTTCCCACCACGACTCCCGTTCCCGGGCCTTGTGCTTGTCGTTCAAGGGAAGGATCAAGTCCCTGCCCTCGCTGATGGCAATGGCCGCCAGCACCAGATCCATGCAGTTGTTCTGCCGGGCCGCCACCAGCAGCCGGCTGAAACGGGGATGCAGGGGATAGCGGACCATTTCACGACCAATCCCGGTGATTGTTCCCTCCTGCATCGCTCCCAGGTCCTCCAGCAGCTCACCGGCATGTTCCCAGGCCGCCGACGGTGGTTTCTCAAACCAGTTGAAGGAAGCGTCCATTTCCAGGTTCAACAGGCGTAACCGGGTTTCACTGAGGTCCAGGCGCTCGATCTCCGGTGCCGTGTAGGCGGGTCGATGAACGTGGTCGCTTTCCGTCCACAGGCGGTAGCACCGGCCCGGGGCCACCCGTCCGGCACGTCCGGTACGTTGATCCGCACTGGCCCGGCTGATCTTTTCCGTCAAAAGTGTGTTCACCCCCCGCCGGGCATCAAAATCCGGGACCCGGGCCCATCCGCTGTCGATGACGGTACGGATTCCCGGCAAGGTCAGCGATGTCTCCGCAATGTTCGTCGAGACAATCACCCGTGGCTTGTCCCCCGTTCCGATGGCCCGGTCCTGGGCAGCCGCATCGAGCTCCCCATGGAGGGGAAATACGTCCCACCCGCGGGCTTCCCGGAGATGGGTGATCGCCTCCACTGATTTGTTAATTTCATACTTGCCCGGCATGAACAATAGGACGTCGGACTGCGCCCCATCTTTAATTGCGGTTTTAAACCCATTGGCAGCCGACTCCCAAATCGGCTCCCTCGCTCCCGGGCGGAGGTGGGTCACTTCGACCGGATACTGTCGACCCTCGCTTTCCAGAACAGTTGCGTGAGGCAGGTAAGACCCCAGCTCCCCCGTTTCCAAGTTGGCGGAAAAGACGCCGATGCGGCCATTCCAACCGCCTTCCTGCCGGGCCACTGCCAACCCGAGGGAGATGTCCCCCTCCAGATGCCGCTCATGAAACTCGTCGAACAGGATGGCCCCGATATCATCGAGCTTGTCCCCTGAGGCCAACCGCCTCAGGAGCAGACCCTCCGTCACATAGAGGAGGCGGGTCTCGGGCCCCTCGGAAGCTTCAAAGCGTATCCGGTAACCGGCAGTCTGTCCCGTTTTCTCGCCCAGCTCACTGGCCACGCGGCGGGCCAGCAGGCGGGCCGCCATGCGCCTCGGCTGGAGGATAAGGATCGACTTGCCGGCCGGGAATCCCTCCCATTCCAAAAGAAAGCGCGGGACCCGGGTGGACTTGCCGGATCCCGTCGGTGCCTTGAGAACGAAATTGCGATGTTCCTGCCAGGCGCTTTGCAGCGGTTCCCGAAGCTCATCAATCGGAAGGGGAATGGGCATCCCCTAGGGATACGCCCTCTAAGGGGGAAAAGAAAAGCAAAAGTTGTTGCCTCGGAAAGGTTTTCAATTCCCCTGTAAAGCATGAGCCCGACTGACACCATTGTCGCCCCCGCAACCGCCAACGGTGAGGCTGCCCTTGCTGTTGTCCGTGTTTCCGGCCCGATGGTCCCGGAACTCTGTAGGGTCATTTTTGGCCACACTCCCCCACCCCGCCGCGCCACCCTTGGTACCTACGGGAGCCTTGAGGGCAATACCCTCGACTCCCTTGTCTACCTTCTCTACGCCGAGGGCAAATCCTATACCGGGGAAGCGCTCCTGGAACTCAACCCGCACGGAAATCCCTGGCTGGTCCGGAAAATCCTTGATGATCTCATTGCGCGGGGCTGCCGGCTCGCTGAGCCGGGCGAGTTTACCCGCCGGGCCTTTCTCAATGGCAAGCTTGACCTGAGCCAGGCCGAGGCTGTGGTCCAGTTGATCCAGGCGCGTTCTGACCGGGCACTGGAGGCCGCCCGGCGACAGCTCGCCGGTTCCGTTGGCGAGATGGTTAACAGCCTGGTGGACAGGCTCTTAGGTGTTACCGCCATGCTCGAGGCCTACATCGATTTTCCCGAGGAGGACCTCCCTCCAGAAGACCAGCAGGGACCGGCCATGGCGCTTCGGGTCCTCATCGATGACATGGATCACCTCATCGCCACCCGGCAGTACGCCTCCCTTCTCCATGACGGCGTCAAGTGCGTCATCCTCGGGGAGCCCAATGTCGGCAAGTCCAGCCTGCTCAATGCCCTCACCGGTGAGGACCGGGTCATCGTATCCGCTGAGCCCGGGACCACGCGGGATTATGTCGAGGAACGCATCCATATCGGGCCCTATCTCCTCCGCGTGATCGACACCGCCGGCCTCCACGAGGCCGCATCAGCCCTTGAGGAACAGGGGATTCACCGTTCCCTGCAGCAAATCCAGTCGGCCGACCTGTTATTGGTCGTCCTTGATTCAACCCGACCCTCCCCCGCTCTCCCCGACAGCGTACTCCAGGCTTTACGGGCCGGCAATACGCTCATCGTGGAAAACAAGACCGATCTGGCCATCAATGCGGACCTCGTTGCCTTTGCCGCCGATTGCCCCCATGTTCGTATCTCGGCATCCCTCCATGAAGGATTACAGGACCTCCGGGATGCCATTCGTCAAGGACTTGAGCAAGGCCTCCTGATTCCGGATGAGAATACGGTCCTCGTCTCTGCCCGGCACGCAACCGCCCTCCAGGACGCCAAAAACCACCTGCGCCAAAGCCTGGAAAAGCTGCGCCAATCGGCGCCACCGGAGTTGGTCGCTTCCGACCTCCATGCCGCCATTGAATCCATGGGTGCCATTACCGGAAAGATCGATAACGAGGCCATGCTGGACCGCCTTTTTCGGCAGTTTTGTATTGGTAAGTAGTTGTTTATTATATACTTATGAATTTTCAGGCCAGTTACGACATCATTGTTTGCGGTGCCGGGCACGCCGGCTGCGAGGCTGCCCTCGCCGCTGCCCGCATGGGTGCGCGGACCCTGATCTTGACAGGCAATATCGACACCATTGCCCAGATGTCCTGCAATCCCGCCATCGGGGGTTTGGCCAAGGGCCACATGGTCCGGGAAATTGACGCCCTCGGCGGGGAAATGGCGGTCAACACAGACCTCACCGCCATCCAGTTCCGCCTCCTCAATGCTTCCAAGGGTCCCGCCGTCCAGGCCTGTCGCGCCCAGTGCGACAAGAAGACCTATCAGTTCCGCCTCAAGCACATCCTTGAGCTGACGCCCAACCTGAGCGTCTTTCAGGCGGTCGTCACCGGTCTGGTCTACAAGGCCGGCAAGGTTGTCGGGGTACAGACCCAGCTCGGCATCGACTTCGGGGCGACAGCGGTCGTGGTCACCACCGGGACCTTTCTCCGCGCCCTCATGCATGTCGGGCGCTCGAAGTCGGAAGGTGGCCGCATGGGCGATTTCAGTGCCAAGACCCTCTCCTCTTCCTTTACCGAGGCCGGAATTGAGCTGTCCCGCCTCAAGACTGGAACCCCCTGCCGCCTGCTCGGGAGCTCCATCGACTTCTCCCGACTCCAGAAACAGGACGGCGATCCCCTGCCCCCGCTTTTTGCCTTCTACGATACCCGTTCGGATGAGCCATTGTTCCACGTGGAACAAAACGAGCGCATTTTCAGCGATCGGTTCACAAGGCAGATGTTCCACGTGGAACAGCCGCACCAGATCCGGGCCGGGTGGCTGCCCGGAAGCAACCAGGTGCCCTGCTGGGAAACGGAAACCACCACCGAAACGCACCGGATCATCGATGACAACCTGGACAAGTCGGCCCTCTACGCTGGAGAAATCCAGGGCACCGGGCCCCGATATTGTCCCTCCATCGAGGACAAGGTGGTCCGGTTTGCGGACCGGCCGCGCCATAAGTTGTTCCTCGAACCGGAGGGCCGCCATACCGATGAATGGTACATAAACGGTCTCTCAACCAGTCTGCCGTTCGACGTCCAGGTTGAGATGCTGAAAACCATTCCCGGACTGGAAAAGGCCCACATGCTGCGTCCGGCCTATGCCGTCGAATATGATTTTGCCCAGCCAACACAGCTTTTTGCCTCCCTCGAATCGAAGAAAGTAGAAAACCTTTTCTTCGCCGGGCAGATCAATGGGACCTCGGGTTACGAGGAGGCCGCCGCCCAGGGCCTCGTCGCCGGAATCAACGCGGTCCTCAAGATCCGTGGCGAGAATCCGGTCATCATTGGCCGTGAAATGGCCTACATTGGGGTCTTGATCGACGATCTGGTCACCAAGGGGACTACCGAGCCGTACCGCATGTTCACATCCAGGGCGGAACACCGGCTCCTCTTTAACCACGGATCGGCGGAAATCCGCCTTATTGAAGTGGCTCAGCGCTATAATCTTGTCCCGGAGGACCGGATTCGACGCATGCGTTCCAAAAGCGAAGCCGTGGGGCGCTGGACAGACAAACTGGAACGGGAAACCCGGAGTGGGGGAACCTGGGCCGACTTTGTCCGCAGGGGAGGGGACCCGGAGGAATTACCGCAAGAGCTGAAGTCACTTGCACCTGAGACCCGCGAGGAGATACTTTACCGGGTTCGTTACAAAGGTTATCTGGACCGGGAAAAGCGAATCATCGCCAAGTTGGCACAAGTGGATCGGATCCAGATTCCCCGCCAGTTCGATTTTGCCAAGGTCTCCGGCCTACGTGCTGAATCGGCCCAGAAGTTATCCCAAGTCCAGCCGGCCACCCTGGGCCAGGCCTCCCGGATTTCCGGCGTTAATCCGACCGATATTACAATCCTTATGATTGCACTCGGGGCTCTTAAGTGATTGTTATTCAGGTATTTATCTGATTTTTATCCCCTCGCTACACCCAGTCGTTAGCTTTATTTGTCACCAACTTGTCACGTAGATTGGCATTGCCTTTACAGGGTTCGCCGTATGTTACGAAAGGTGACAATCAGATCAGCAGAGAATCATGACAGGAAAACGGATATTGGTGGTCGATGACGAGCCGGATGTGACCGAGTTGGTGTCCTATCGGTTGAAGCGCGAAGGTTACACGGTGGAGGTAATCAACAACCCCCTGGAAATCATGGGAAGAGCCCGTGAGTTCGATCCGGATCTGTTCGTCCTCGACATCATGATGCCGGACTTGGATGGCCTCCAGATTTGCCGAATGATCCGGGCTGATTCAAAACTCAGCAGCGTTCCGATAGTCTTCCTGACGGCCAAGGGTGAAGTCGAGGACCGGATCAAGGGACTTGAGTACGGGGCGGACGACTACATTCCTAAGCCATTTGATACCAAGGAGTTAGCTCTTAGAATCGGGCTTATCCTGAAGCGTGTGGGAAACCAGGCATCTTCTGAGGAGGCCATTTTGCAGGTCGGCGATATCATTCTGGATGAGGAGATTCACCAGGTTACCGTATCCGGTTCCGCACTCGACCTCACCGCGACGGAATTCAAGCTTTTGAAGCTCCTCATGCAGCGCAAGGGGAGGGTGCAATCGCGGGAAAACCTGCTCGTCAACGTGTGGAACTACGACACCGACACGGAGACCCGGACCATTGACACTCACATCCGGCGCCTGCGGGAAAAGCTCGGGGACCGGGCAGGGCTGGTGGAAACGGTGCGCGGGGTGGGGTACCGGATGAACGAGCCCGCCTGAGAAAGGTGTAGTTACTTTGACACTACTTTGTATCACGCTGCTGCTGATTTGCGGCTACCTGTATATGCGGTTGCGGGCGACAGGTCGCATAACCCGGCAGCTGATAGAAGCTGCGGAACGGACCGAGCCCTTGTTGCTGGAGGAAAACAATGCCCTCATCCAGGCTTTCCGGCTCGACCAGCTGGTGAAGGCCTTCAATAAGCTGGTGGCCGAAAACGCCCGGTTCTCAGGCTCTGGCCAGGAGCAATACGACCAAATCCAAACCTTGTTGGGCAATCTCCGGGAAGCGGTGGTAATGGTGGACCGCGACGATGTCATCCTCTCGGCAAACCGGGCCTTCAACGAACTCACACAAGCCAATGACAGTCCCAAGGGCCAGCGACTGGACACTTACCTGACGGGCCCGGATTTCATTGAGTTTCTCAACCGGCTGCGGTTGGACCGGCAACCCCGTCATGATGAGCTGGAGGTTGAAATTAGCCAGGAGCCGTACTGGCTTGAAGCCAGCGCCGCACCGCTAAAAGAAACCCAGGGTGAAGATGGAAATTACACCCTCTTCGTCTTCCAGAACATTACCCGGCAGAAGAAGCTGGAAATGATGCGCACGGAGTTTGTGGCCAATGTCTCCCATGAATTGAAAACGCCGGTCACCGTGATCCGCGGTTTTGCCCAGACGCTGATGGAGGACGATGCGGATCTCAGCGCTGAAGAGCGCCTCCGCTTCCTGCAAAAAATCATTAGCAATTCCGAGCGGCTCCATTCCCTGCTCCAAGACCTCCTGCTCCTGTCGCGGCTTGAATCGACAGAGATGATTCTGAAACGGGAGGATCTATCCTTAGCCGAATTCCTGCGCGACCTGGCCGAGAACTGGAAAGCCACCCTGGCAGATCAATGCGAGCTCGTCCTCGATCTGGAAGATGGTCCGGATATTGTCCACGCCGACCCTCTTCGTCTCAGCCAGGTCATAACCAATCTCATGGAAAATGCCTTGAGGCACGGGGCAGGCTTGAGTCGGCTAACCATCCGGACAAGGATCGGGCCCCAGACTATTCAGTTGGAAGTGGAGGACGATGGGGCCGGGATCCCGGAGCGGGACCTGCCACATATTTTCCAGCGCTTTTACCGCGTCGACAAGGGCCGATCCCGCGAATCGGGTGGGACAGGACTCGGACTTTCCATTGTGAAACACATTGTCGGCCAGCACGGCGGGGATATCACCGCCTGGAGCCGGAAGGGGGAGGGGACCCGCATCTCGATCACCCTGCCCACAGCCGACCGCGCTCGTTTAGCCGGCCTCAATGTCCGCAAGTAAGGCCGTCAGGCTATAATATTCCGCAAACAGATTCTGGAAAAAGGACGGGTTCTCGAACGGCCACGGGGCATCCGCTTGCACCAGCCACAGGGGATGGTCAGCAATCACTTCGCTACACCAATCGAAGTTGGCCCGGTGGTCGGTCCGGAAATGCAGCACCGCCCCGGGTGTTCCCAGCCGCGCCAGCCGATCCAGCAGGTCGGCCTGAATGATACGGTTCTTGGTGTGGCGCTTCTTGGGCCACGGATCCGGGAAGAGGATGAAGATCCGCTCCACAGGCACCTCAGCAGGCCAGGCTTGCAGACACTCCTGCACTTCAGCCTTGAGAAAGTGGAGGTTCTCCAAATGGCGCTTGTCCCGCTTTTCGCAGGCTTTCCGAATCCGCTTGGAGACGATATCGATACCGAGACAATTGGCTTCCGGATGCTGCTCCGCATAGGCCGTCAGGTAGTGTCCATGCCCACAACCAACCTCAAGGGTGACCGGCTGATTGCCGGGAAAAGCTTCCCTGATTTGTCCATTGAGGCTGACTATTCGGTCTCCCCGCCTCTTCAGGTAGTCCGCATGCTTGTCTGTTCGTGGAAATGGATCCGTCATCCACCAAGCCAGATAAGGAAGAGCAGCTGCAGGACAAGGAAGAATCCGATGAGCGTCCAGCAGAAGAGACTGGGCCCGTTAAAGGCCAGTTTGCGCTCCAGGCGAAAAACCTGCGGGAGGACCGGAGCCTGGCCTTTTGGCAAAACGTTGTGTTTGCTCAATTTTCCGAGCTCACCGGTGATGTCTTTGACCTTTGGCATACAGCATTACGGTTATATTCTTATATAAGTTAATAAAAGACTTCTTCTTCTTATGCAGTGTGAATATCTCAACATCTTCATAAGCCGCTGTGTGTCAATGTGTTAAAATACCAAAATCCGGGTACAAGCCTGTTGGGGAAGCGGTGGCAGAAGCAGGAATAACCTTGTTCACACGCTATCCACACACCTGCTGCCACTTCATTCACGCCCTATCCTCAATCCAGCGTGAGTAAAAATTCGACTCAAGGGTTGACGCCATGGCAAAGAGAATCCATCCGTTCTTCTTTTCACAGGTAGGGTTCATCACATGTTCACTGGGGTTAAGAAGCTGGTTTACCGAGGAGCTCCGTTAGCAGGTCTGCTTATCGCAACCGAATTGCAAGCGGTTTCCCTCAGCCCGTACAAACTGATCGAAAATACCCTTTTCGGGCTGCCGATCACCAATTCAATGGTGACGAGTTGGGTCATCTCACTCGCTATCATCCTGGCTGTCCGCCTGATGGTGGGTAAGCCCCAGTTGATTCCCTCGGCCGGCCAGGCAGTCGTGGAGAACCTCCTTGGGGGAATCCGGGACATCATGGAGCCCATTGTTGGCAAACACTTGATTGCTAAGGTTTTCCCGCTGCTTATCGGCTTTTTCACCTTCATCCTGATCCATAACTGGAGTGGCCTTTTGCCAGGGGTGGGGGCCTTCGGTTTTAAGGATGAGCACGGCCACATTGTGTACTGGATGCGTCCCGGCAATGCGGACCTCAACATGACGGTCGCCCTGGCCATCATTTCCGCCTCCATCGGGTGGGGCTACTTTGTTCTCCGCTATGCCGGTATTAAACTGCTTTTCTTCGATCTGTTTGGTAACAAGGCGGATCCGAAGGAAGTGCCGAAAGCGATTTACATCCTTCTCTTTCCCGTCTTTTTCGGGGTGGGCCTGATCGAGGTCATCTCGATTCTCTTCCGGAATGTCTCCTTGTCCTTCCGTCTTTTCGGCAATGTCTTCGGGGGCGAAAACCTGCTTGCCAGCATGACTGACCTGGCCGGCTGGTTTGTTCCCATCCCTTTCTATTTTCTGGAAATCCTCATCGGTGGGGTGCAGGCCCTTGTCTTTACCCTCCTGACAGCCGTCTACATCGGCCTCATCTGTAATCATGGCGACGAGGAGGACCATGCCCATTAACTGACCAACCCTTTCACGCCGGGACCGGTGCCAGAGGTAACCAATCCTCACTGAGTGCCGGACGGCGGGAACCTGATTAAAACAAAAAATCCAACCACTAAGAAAAATGATCGATATAATCGCCGCAGTTGATTCTAACCTCGCCGACGGCATCCAAGCCGCATTTGGCTGTGCTGCCGCCGCTATTGGCGTAGGTCTCGTAGGGGCCAAGGCTGTTGAGGCCGTGGGCCGCAACCCGGGCGCTTCCGGCAAGATCCTTGTCCAGTCCATCATCGGTATGGCTCTGGCTGAGGCTGTCGCCTTCTACGCCCTGTTTCTCTAAGGCTTTGAGGCACATCCGGATTCTTCCGGGTGTGCCTTTTTTACCCATCCATAACGCCACAGAACCCTTTTAACCATGTTGGATTCCTTCATATTGCTCGCAGCCGCAACGGCCGAAACGGCCGCTGAACCCGGCTTTTTCGACAAGATTGGTCTCGGCGGCTTTGGTCTGGACGGAAAATTGATCCTCGCCCAGATGGTCAACTTCGTCGTTGTCGCTTTCCTGCTCTGGCGCTTCGCCTTCAAGCCGGTCATGGCCACCCTTGATGAGCGCCAGAACAAGATCGCTGAAGGTCTGCAGTTTGCCGAGGAAGCCAAGACCCAGCTGGCGGAAACGGAAAAGCGCCAGGCTGAAGTTCTCCGGGAGGCCAACACCAAGGCGCAGGAGATTCTCCACGAGGCCCGCGACAAGGCCCGTGAGCTGGAAGATCGCCTCAAGGCGGAAACGTCGACCCAGATTGATGAAATGCGCAAGCGCGCCGAGGAATCCAACGAGCTGGAACGTCAGAAGATGCTCACGGAAGTCCGCCAGGAAATCGCCCGTCTGGTGGTGATGACCTCCGGCAAGGTCCTCCAGCGTGAACTCGGTGACGAAGAGAAGGCCCGGCTCGACAAGGCCGCCGCCGCCGAAATTTCCCAACTGAACTAATTCATGGCAGCCACCCAGGACACCAAGTTGGCCAAGCGCCTTGCCCGCCTCGTTGTTGAAGCGGGTGAACCCGGTGTGGCCGAACTGAAACCGGCCCTCGAGAAGCTGCTCGCCGGTCGTTCCGCGGCCGACCGTAAGGCCTTCCTGAAAGCCTTTCTCAAGGCAGCCACCCGCGAGGTGCAGAAAGATACCCTGGTCATCGAGTCTGCCCAGGCCCTTACCAACGAGGTTGTCGCATCCCTTGTCGCCGATTTTTCCAAGGGCCGCGCAAGGCCCCTGCAGGTGGTTCAAAAATCCAACCCGGCCCTTATCGCCGGCGTTCGCGTCCAGCTGGGTGACACCGTCTACGATGCGTCGGTGGCCAGCAACCTGCAATCCCTCGCCGCCCGTATCCGTTAACTTTACCATTATCAAGCAAACGAAATGAGCTCCATTCTCGAACAAATTGAAAAAGAGATCGCCTCGCTGACACCGGATGTCGGCAAGACCAACACGGGTGTCATCACCAATGTAGCCGACGGCGTGGCCAAGGTTGAAGGCCTGTCCCAGGTCATGTTCAACGAAATGGTTGAATTCCCGCATGGCATTACCGGTATCGCCCTCAATCTGGAGGAAGATGAAGTCGGTGTTGTCTGCCTCGGGGACGCCAACCTTCTCAAGGAAGGCGACGAAGCCAAGACCACCGGACGCCTTCTCTCTGTTCCAGTCGGCAAGGAACTCCTCGGACGCGTTGTCGACGCCATCGGCAATCCGGTCGACGGCAAGGGCCCGCTCGATTCCAAGGAGAGCTATCCCATTGAAAAGATTGCCCCGGGCATCATTCCCCGCAAGTCGGTCGACCAGCCGCTGCAGACAGGTATCATGGCCATCGACTCCATGATTCCGATTGGCCGTGGCCAGCGCGAATTGATCATTGGTGACCGCCAGACCGGCAAGACGACCATTGCCATCGACACCATCATCAACCAGGCGAAAATCAACCGCCAGGGTCTGGCTTCCGGTGATGAGTCCTTCCGTCCGGTCTATTCCATTTACGTTGCCGTTGGGCAGAAGAACTCGACCATCGCCCGCACCATCAAGGCCCTTGAGTCAGCCGGTGCGCTGGAGTACACCATTATCGTCATCGCCCCCGCAGCTGAGAATGCGGCCAACCTTTACCTGGCCCCGTTTGCCGGTTGCGCCATGGGTGAGTGGTTCATGCAAAACGGCATGGACGCGCTTATTGTCTATGATGACCTGACCAAGCAAGCGGCTGCCTATCGCCAGATTTCCCTGGTCCTGAAGCGCCCTGCCGGTCGTGAAGCGTATCCGGGTGACGTCTTCTACCTCCACAGTCGCCTGCTGGAGCGTTCGGCCCGCCTCAATGCGGATAACGGCAATGGTTCCCTGACGGCCCTGCCGATAATCGAGACCCAGGCCGGTGACGTTTCCGCCTACATCCCGACGAATGTCATTTCCATTACCGACGGACAGATCTTCCTCGAAACCGACCTCTTCAACCAGGGCATTCGCCCGGCGGTCAGTGTCGGTCTTTCGGTTAGCCGGGTCGGGTCCGCTGCCCAGATCAAGGCGACCAAACAGGTGGCCGGCAAGGTCAAGCTGGAGCTGGCCGCCTATCGTGAGCTGGCGGCCTTTGCCCAGTTCGGTTCGGACCTCGATGCCCGTACCCGGCGCCAGCTGGACCGCGGTGCCCGTACGGTTGAGCTCTTCAAGCAGCCGGCCTACTCACCGAAACCGGTTGAAGTCCAGGTGGCTCTCCTCTGGTCGATGCAGAACAACTACTTCGACGATGTCGAAGTGGGTGACATCGTCAGCGCCGCAGCCTCCCTGCAGGACTTCCTCGAAACCGGCAAGCAGGAGGTGCTTTCCGCCATCCTTGAGAAGAAGAAGCTCGATGATGACACCGAAGCAGCCCTCAAGGACGCCGTTGAAGCCTGGAAGTCGACCTACGCCTCCGCCTGAATTTTGCCAAGCCCAACCCCGTTGAATTAAACAATGCCAAACACGCGCGACATCAGGAACCGAATCCGCGGGGTCACGAATACCCAGAAGATTACCCGCGCGATGCAGCTTGTAGCCGCTTCCAAGATGAAGAAGGCACAGGATCGCGCACTCGAGGGGCGTCCCTTTGCCCGCGAACTGGCCGCTATGCTGACGCTCCTAACCGACAAGGTGGAGGACTTCAGCCACCCCTTCCTGGAAGAGCGCACGGTCAAGCGCCGGGGCATTTTGCTTATTACTACGGACCGGGGTCTTTGTGGCTCCCTCAACGCCAACTTGTTCCGGGAGGTTTCCCAGATCAAGCCTGACGAAGCGGCTTTTGTTACCATCGGGCGAAAGGGCCGTCAGTTCATCAGCCGGACCGGGCGCAAGTTGCTGGCCGACTTTCCCATATCCGAGGAAGCCGCCTTCAAGGAGCTTCGGCCCGTGGTGGAGTTTTTGATCGAGCAGTACAAGGAAGGGGAAATCGATACCATCGAGATTCTCTATCCCCGCTTCAAGAACACCCTCATCCAGGAGCCCCGGCAGGTTCCTTTGGTCCCGCTTACGGACATGGCGGAGTATGCCCTGAAAATGGCCAAACAGGAGGGTATCGAGGTAATCCAGGACGCTCGCGAATTCGTCTATGAGCCCTCCGCTGAGATCATCCTGACTTACCTCATGGATCGCTTCGTCAAGCGGGAGATCTACCAGATGCTGATCGATGCCCGGGCCTCCGAACACAGTGCCCGGATGGTCGCCATGAAGGCCGCTACCGACAACGCCAAGAAGCTGACCGATTCACTGACATTGCAATACAACAAGGCCCGGCAGGCCGGCATTACCCAGGAAATCCTTGAGATTACCGCTGCCACCGCCAATGCCTGAACTCAATTTAGCTAACTAACTTCTTTCAATACCATGAGCCAGAATACCGGAAAAATCGTCCAAGTGCTCGGCGCCGTTGTCGACGTGCAGTTCGATGTCAAGAACGTGCCCGCCATTTACCAGGCGCTCCACATCAACTATGAATACCAGGGTAAGCCCACCACACTGACACTCGAGGTCCAGCAACACCTCGGCGAGGGTATGGTCCGTGGTGTCGCCATGTCTTCCACGGAAGGCCTGGTCCGTGGAATGGAGGTCATCGACACCGGTGACGCCATCACGGTACCGGTTGGTGAAGGCGTCCTTGGCCGTATCTTCAATGTCACCGGTGATGCCGTGGACGAGCGCGGGGACGTCAAGTACGAGAAGCGCTACTCCATCCACCGCAATCCGCCAGAGTTGGTCGATCAGTCCACGGAAGCGGAAATTCTCGTCACCGGGATCAAGGTCATCGACCTCATTTGTCCCTTTACCAAGGGCGGCAAGGTTGGCGCCTTCGGGGGTGCCGGGGTTGGCAAGACGGTTGTCATCATGGAGCTCATCAACAACATCGCCAAGTCCTACGGCGGTTACTCCGTTTTCTGCGGGGTAGGGGAACGCTCCCGTGAAGGAAATGACCTTTACCATGAAATGTCGGACGCCGGGGTAATTGACCAGGAGAACATCGAGAACTCCAAGGTTGCCCTCTGCTACGGCCAGATGAACGAACCGCCGGGTGCCCGTATGCGGATTGGCCTCTCCGGCCTCTCCATGGCGGAGTACTTCCGTGACGAGAAGGGCCTCGATGTGCTTCTCTTCGTGGACAACATTTTCCGTTTCTCCCAGGCCGGTTCCGAGGTTTCCGCGCTTCTCGGCCGTTCACCCTCCGCGGTGGGTTACCAGCCGACACTGGCCCAGGAAATGGGTTACCTCCAGGAGCGGATCACTTCCACCAAGAAGGGTTCCATCACCTCCTTCCAGGCCGTCTATGTTCCGGCTGACGACTTGACCGACCCTGCGCCGGCCAACACCTTCGCCCACCTTGACTCGACCATCGTTCTCGAGCGCCGCATTGCCGAGCTGGGCATCTATCCGGCTGTCGATCCGCTGGCCTCCACCTCGACGGCCCTTGACCCAGCTGTTGTCGGTGAAGAACACTTCAAGGTCGCCCGTGGTGTGCAGGCTGTCCTCCAGCGCTACAAGGACCTGCAGGACATCATCGCCATTCTCGGTATCGACGAACTTTCCCCGGAAGACAAGCAGACGGTTTTCCGCGCCCGGAAGATCCAGAAGTTCCTTTCCCAGCCCTTTAATGTGGCGGAAGTCTTCACTGGATTTGCCGGCAAGATCGTGACCCTCGAAGACACCATCAAGGGCTTCAAGATGATTCTCGACGGTGAACTGGATCACATTGATGAAAACGATTTTGCCTACAAGGGCGGAATCGACGAAGTCCTCGCCGCCCACGAAAGCAACGAATAATAGCCATGCCGCTGACCCTCGAAATCGTCACCCCTGAGCGCCGGGTCCTCTCTGAAGAGGTCGACCACGTCGTCCTGCCGACGGAGGCCGGTGGCGAGATCGACGTCCTTCCGGGACACATCCCGCTGATGTCGATGATCGATCCGGGTGAGCTGCGTTACTATCAGGGCGGCCAGCCGGAATCGATAGCCATTGCCCGGGGCTTCATCCAGATTATCGGGGACAAGGTTTCTGTCCTGACGGAGGCCGCCATCGAGGTGGACGATATTGATGTCTCCTCGCTGGCAGACGCCAAAGCCCGTGCCGAACAAGCGCTGGAAGAGGCCCGCCAGAGCGGCGAGGATCCGGAAGTGCTGGAACAGCTGGAGACCAAGGCCCGTTTCACCGTCCTGCAGCAGATCATTACCCAGAGCAAGGGCCGCTAGGGCGTCTTCTTTGGAGTGCGCCGACATGTCGGCGCTTTGGATAGCTGCGACATGTCGCAGCACCCCATGGTTCTACGGCGTTGCCAATCCGCGTTGGATGCCTTTTATTGGCGTAAATGTCGGGATTTGATGAGAACATTGTCCGGGAGTACTTTGAGCTGCATGGCTTCCTGGTGCGGCAAGTTCGGAAGTACCAGGTGCAATCCCGCCGCAAGCTGGCCGAAGAGGAAATCGACCTCATTGTCTATAACCCGAAATTTGCCCCCGGGGGCCGCGAGCCGGATTTCAATATTTTTGCCTCGGAGTTGCCCTACATCCACCGGGCGGTAGTGGTGGTCAAGGCCTGGCACACGACCCACCGCTTCACCCCGAACCTGCTCAAGAGCAGCTCCGAGATATTCAAGTTTCTTGAGAAAAGTGTGACCAAGACCATCGAAAAGAGTTTTGCCGATACCGAGGAGGTTGGGGGGCCGGATTTGAAGCGGATCCTTGTGCTCCCGGGCATCCCGACGGCCGAACCCTACCGGACGGAGTGTACAGACCTCCTCAAGGAAAAAGGGGTCGACGGGATCATCAGCTTCCGGGCCATGTTGCTCGACATCATCCAGAAAGTAGAGGTCAACCGCAGTTACCAGAAGAGTGAGTTTCTGCAGATTCTCCGTGTATTGAAAAATTACGACCTCGTGAAGGATTCCCAGATGGGGCTTTTCAAGGACTAAGGACTAAGGACGAAAGACGAAGGTATGCCAAACCACCCGACAGCGGTTATTCATGAAGCCACCCGTATTCCCGACGATGTGACCATCGGGGCTTATTCCGTCATTGAGGACGGGGTGGAAATCGGTTCGGGATGCATCATCCGCGAGCATGCCATTATCCGGAGCGGAACGATCCTCGGCCAGCGCTGCATTGTCGATGCCCACGCTGTCATCGGCGGCTTGCCACAGGACTTTTCCTTCAACCCGGCAACACCCTCAGGTGTGCGGATAGGCGACAATGTGACCATCCGGGAAGGTGTCACCATCAACCGGGCCACAGCCGAGGGCCAGTTTACCGAGGTTGGGGACGGGTGCATGCTAATGGCCAACAGCCATCTCGGGCACGACTGCAAGGTTGGGAGCAACGTTATCCTGGCCAACAATGTCATGTTGGCCGGCAAGGTGTCGGTGGGCGACTTTACCTTCATTGGTGGTGGCGCGGGGATTCACCAGTTTTGCCGAATCGGCCAGTCAGTCATGGTCAGTGGCCTGTCTCGTGTCAGCCAGGATATCCCGCCCTTCTGTATGATGGCTGAGCGAAATGAACTGATCGGACTGAACCTGGTGGGATTGAAGCGCCGGGGTATCGAACGGGAGGCCATCAAGGAGCTGAAGAAGCTTTATCACCTGGTTTACAGCGTGGAGGGTCGACCCAGGGTCCTTGCTGAAGGGGCCCTCAAGGATGGTATGGCCAAGTCCGACACTGGGTGCCAATTCCTTGAATTCATGACCGGCGAGAGCAGCAAGGGCGTCATGCGCCCACGCAAGGAAGGGCAGTGATGGCCTCTATTAAGCCGATTGCCCTGACCTGTGGGGACCCGGCGGGTGTCGGGCCGGAAATTATTGCCCGCTGGATCGATGAAAACCCAAAGTGGCGCAACCGGGTCTGGCCCATCGGGGAGGAAAACTGGCTTGATGCCCTTGGCTGCAGGGGAACCTTATGCGAGTGTGCCCGGGATCCGGCTATTCCCGGCAAACCGACCGCCAATGGCTCGAGGATCGCCTGGGAGGCCCTGACCGTTGCCGCCAAGGGGTGTAAGGAGGGCCAGTTTTCAGCAGTGGTGACGGCGCCTGTGAGCAAGGAACACTTGCAGGCCATCGGCTATCCCTTCCCCGGCCAGACGGAATTTTTCGCGGATGCCTGGGGCGGCACGCCTTCCATGGCTTTTGCCGGGCGTGAACTCAAAGTCGTCCTAGCCACCTGGCACATTCCTCTGGCTTCCGTAGCAGGGCAGTTGGCCAAGGATCCCGGCCTGCTCGACCGAGCTGTCGAGCAAGCGGGCGAGTGGGCCAAACTGGAGGGCATCAATAAGCCCCGGATTGCCGTCTGCGGACTCAATCCCCATGCCGGGGAGGGCGGATTAATGGGCACGGAGGAAAAGGATATCCTAAACCCGAGGCTGGCAAAGCTGCGCCAACGCTACCCGGGTCTCTCGGATTGCCTGCCAGCGGACACAGTCTTCCACCGCCAGCGTGAGGGCGAGTTCGACTTTGTCGTGGCCCTTTACCACGATCAGGCACTGATCCCGGTCAAGACACTGGAATTCCACCGGGCCGTTAACGTCACCCTCGGCCTGAAGCATATCCGGACCAGCCCGGACCATGGGACAGCCTTTGACATCGCGGGCAAGGGACTCGCGGAAACGGGAAGTTTCAGTCATGCCGTGGAGCTGGCATGGCGGTATGCCCGGTTGCGGGCCGACCTTGAAACTTGAGCAAATCCTCCTAACTTAATGGTTAATGGAAAATACAACCGCAGATCTTCCTGAAGGGGTTCGCCTCGTCGATGACCGGCTGGTCAAGGTGACCGATGCTGCTGCCCGGAAACTGCAATCCCTGCAGGAGCGGGAACAGGAAGGCGAATATCTACGGGTCCGTGTGACTGGAGGCGGCTGTAGCGGATTGGCCTACAAATTGAAGTTTGTCGGTCAGCCGAAGGCCGGGGATCTCCTCGTGCGAAGCAAGGGAGCGGCGATCCTGATTGACACCAAGAGTGCCCTTTATCTCAAGGGAATGACCTTGGATTATTCCGACAAGCTGGTTGCCGGGGGCTTCAAGTTCAATAATCCCAATGCCAAGGCCAGCTGTTCCTGCGGGGAAAGCTTTGCCGTTTAGGCGTACCGGGACCGCGCCTCGACAATTTCCGGAGCCCTGGCCTCCGAGCGTAGTGCCAACCATCGCAAGTGGCCGGATGCCAGGCAGTAGCTTCCGGTTGGCCATGGACCCTTGTTGACCTGTTTGTGAAGGTGCCAGGGTGTTTTGCTTTTCTCAAAACCCGGGAAGCGATCCCCTTCGGTTGCCCACCCAAGAATTCTTGGTTCCGGGCTGAGTAGAAACTGGCACCACTGGCGAATCACGGGAGGCATGGGAACCGGCAAATGCAGGCCGCGGGTCATTTTGGCATAATCCCTGACGAATCCGGCCGCCGCAGCCAGGATGGCTTCCGCCCCGGGGCCCTTGAAGGAAGCAGTCATGATGAGCTCCATCGCTGGAAGAAGCAGCTCCGACGGGACGTCAAAGGGCAGCTCAAGGATGCAATCACCGCGTTTCGCCCCCGGGACCGACAACAGGGAAGTGGCCCCCTCGCTGGAATGAAAAATGGAGTAGCGGTTTCCGGATACACCAAGGGCCTCAATTTCAGGAAGCCATGGCCAGTAGGCCTGGACGGATTTGGCCAGCTTGGTCAGGAAATTCCGACCCGTCCCATGAAAGGATACCGGCAACACCTTGCCGGCCAGGGACTGGAAGAGCACGACGAGGGTCGGCCCGATTAGGCGATAGCCGAGAAGATGTTCCAGGAAGGCGTCTTCCTCGACCGGACGGGCCGATTGATCCTCGAGGTCCTTTTGCAGGAGACCATGAACCAGCTGTGCAGCGAGTTGTCCTTCTCCGGCATAGGCGTCTTTGCGCATGAACCTCTTTTCAGTCTGAAAATACAGGGCACTTTCCCCGGGTAACGCCTGGTCGCCAATAAGGACCCGCTGGACCTTGTCAGGGCCGGGTGAGGGCTTGGTCAGCTCATAGCCGTTCTTTTCCTTCAGCAGCGTATGAAACGTGTCAGTAAAGGGACCGAGATGGGGAACGGTGACATTCAACCCCTCGACTAGTGCCTTGTGATAGATATCGAGGGCCCAGGCGTTGGGATAGGACATGTCCATCCAGGCCTCCAGCTCAAAGCTGTAGAGCACTTGCCGGTCATCGAGCCATTCAGGTCGCTTGGTACAGCAGGCATCGATCTTTTCAAGGATGGTGGATCCCCGCATCCCTTGCTCCGCCGTTTCCCGTACTTCCGCAAATCCGGTGTACTTGAGGTCATCCCGTTGACGAAGCCGTTGCTCGACAAGCTGGAAAATGGAATCCGTGCGCAGCAGGCGAAAATGGACGATATCACAAATGGATAACTCCAATGTTCCGGCTTTCCTTACCTCCGGGTGGGCCAGCAACGCATCGATGCTCTTGAATGATACCGACTCCTCCATGAAAGACTGTCTAGTCAGCCCTAGAGTCGATGTTGCGTCAAGCTGCTAGCGGATCAACCGCGCGGGGGTCCGCTGCGGATGGACTGCTGGATTTTCTCCATAACCTCGGGGGGCGGAGGTGGGGGAAGTTCGGTCGGGGGCGGGGGGATATCAATTTCCGATAAATTGGGCGGGGGTGTCGGGGGCGGGGAGTCTGGCGGGGGCGGAGGGGAGTAATCGGGACTGCCCGATGCATTCACACCACCGGATACGCCTGAGCGCCCCTGGATGGCCTGGGCCCGGCGGGCGGCCGCTTCCTCGCGCAATTTCTCAAGCCATGCTGGCGGGGGAGCCGAGTTTGTTGATGTGGGACTCGTGGATGAGCCCGGTCGTGTTGTCGGGCGGATGGTTCTGCGAACCGGCGTGGGGGTTCCCTGTTGGGACTGCTGGGCAGATGCCGTTTTAATTTGCCCACTGACCGGCATGGGGGTCGGATTGGCAGCCAGTTCTGTCAGCTGCAGTTGCTTTTCCGAATTATTGAAAAACAGGGTCAATGTCTCTGATTCGGGATCAAATCGCCGGACTTCGTAACTATCCGATGATTCTCCCAGTTCCACCCAATCACCATCGTTTGAGCGCGGTTCGCTAACGAGAAAGCGGTATTTGTCCCCGATGCGGTAGAATCCCTTGAACTCATAGCTGTTGGCAACGGACTTGGCTGCCGCGGCCCGGCTGTTGCCGGGAGGGGTGAAGTCCGGCGGGATAAACGGGGACCGCTCCATGATACTGGGCTCGGCACTGGAGACTCCGGCCATATCCTGACCTTCCAGAGCGGGCGTGACCAGCCAGCCAGCCACTAAGGCGGCGACCAGCGGTGTCCGTGAAAGTTGCATGAATCTCTTCAAAACGAAACCAGAATAACGGGGTTAATGCTTGAACAGAATGGTTAGACACCGATTGCCAGTCAAAGTTGCAACTTGATTCGGCCCTTTCCGGCGGTCATACCCACTTCATAAACAAGATGGCTTCACCTCAGATCAAAGTCCAGTCCGTTGACAAGGTTTATCGCATCTGGTCCCACCCGAGGGCGCGTCTTACTGGCTCCCTGGCCGGAAAACTGGCCGCAGCGCGGGGGTGTCCCTCATTTTTGAAACGCACGGCCGCCGCCTACAGCCAATCGGTCTACAAGGAATTCTTTGCCCTCAAGAATGTCAGTTTTGAAGTCAAAAAGGGTGAAACGGTTGGAATCATTGGCCGGAATGGTTCCGGGAAGTCCACCACGCTGAAAATCATTGCCGGGACCCTGCGACCAACCCGCGGAAACGTCTCGGTACATGGCCGTATTGCGGCCATGCTGGAGCTGGCATCAGGATTTGAACACGATTTCACCGGACGGGAGAATGTCTTTCTGAGTGCCTCCATCCTCGGGCTGACGCGCCAGGAGACCGAGGAGCGCTTCGAGGAAATAGCCCGCTTTGCGGACATCGGGGACTTTCTCGACCAGCCGGTAAAGACCTACAGCAGCGGCATGCTGGTGCGGCTGGCCTTTGCAGTCCATACGACAATTGATCCGGAGATCCTGATCATCGATGAGGCCCTGTCCGTGGGGGATGAGACCTTCCGTCGCAAATGTTTTGCCCGGCTCGACAAGCTGAAGGAAAAGGGCACAACGATCCTCTTTGTCTCCCACGATTTGGGCTCAGTTGTTAATTTGACCGAACGGGCCCTTTTCTTTCATCAGGGAGAAGTCGTCATGGAAGGGTCTCCAAAGGTGGTAACTGCTGAATATCAACGGTTTTGCCACCTTGCCAAAACCCAGGCGGAACAGGTGATTTTCAACCTAAAAGCGGCCAAGGCTGGCGCAGAGATACCTCCCGAGACCGCAGCGGAGGAGACTGAAGACACCAAGGAGGGCAAGGTTAAGCAAAAGGCCGAGGAAAATTTACAAATTGTCGGCCAGTATGATCCCGATTTCCTTTCCGAGAGCCGGGTCGACTATCCCACCCATGGTGGGCAGATTTTCGATTTAAAGCTCTACGATGACGAGGGCCAGCCGGCCAATATTCTCGATCGGCGGACCTTTTACACTTTTGAGTACAAGGTCCGGTTTGAAAAAGGGTGCGAGGACGTGACCTTCGCCATGCTCATCAAGACCTTCAAGGGACATGAGCTTGGCGGCAGTCGTACCTTACCGTGGGATGCCTTTATCAAGCGGGTGGAGGCCGGTACCTGTTACCGGATCCGTTTCCGCTTCCAAACGCTGGTAATTCCCGGGGTCTACTTCCTCAATGCCGGGGTGGAAGGCCTGATTGAAGGCAAGCGGGCCTATGTCCACCGGATTATGGACGCCATGGTCTTCCGGGTAATCCGGGAACCTGACATGATGCCTACCGGAACAGTGGACTTTCTCATTGAGCCGCAAATGGAGGTCATAAAGGATACTGGACAATGAGCGAGCAACCGGACCAACCCATCCTGATCCTCGGGATGCACCGCAGCGGGACATCGTTTCTGGCCAACCTGATGCAATCCCTGGGGGTATTTATCGGGGATGATCTTGTCGGGTCCCAAAAGGGTAATCCGCGCGGCCATTTTGAGGCCCGGCCGATGCTGGAATTCCACCAGCGACTGATCGCTGCCCGGTGCGGGGATGCAAGAAAGGCCTTTGATGAGGATATGCTGGTCCAGGAATCCCTGTCCCAGGAACTGACCGCGGAAGAGAAGGCAGAAGCGATGGACCTTATCGGAGCGATGCGCCGGGAAGGACCATGGGGCTGGAAGGAGCCGCGGACCTGCCTCTTTCTCCATACGTGGCTGGAATTATTGCCCCAGTCTCGCCTGTTGATGGTCTACCGGCACCCACTTGAGGTGCAGCAATCCATGCTACGGCGCTCCCATTGGGACTTGGCCCTCTTCCCGGACCAGGCGATGCAGTCCTATGCCGTCCATAACCAGGCCCTGCTGGAGAAGGCGGATGAGGCATTTGTCTTCAACGCAAATGCCGGTTTCGGCGACCTGCCACACCTTGCCGAAGAACTTGCCAGCCACTTTGACCTTACGAAGCCGGAAAAGCTCCCGGAATTTCACCAGAAAGAGTTCCAGACGCTGGGCATCAGCCGGGCCATGCACGAACTCTTCTCCCTGTTCCAGCCTGAAGCCGCCGCCGTTTTTGATCAGCTTCAGGAGAAAGCTGCTATCCCCTATAAGTGGGCTGGGCGAGACGATGATGGGGCATTAGAAGAGCTGTCCGGCACATTATCCTCCCTGCTGGAGGGACTGCCGGCAGCTGGACGGGCCTTCTTCATGCCGGTGTTGGACTGGTGGGCCAGCGGCAGGGACGGGGCCATTCTGGATCACTATACACAATTGGCCTCCGACATCGGGGACCACATCCGTCAAGTCAAGGAATGGAACGAGGAGGCCGCGGTCATTTTCGAGGAAAACAAGCGATTGGCCGCTGATTACGAAAAGATGGGGACGGAATTTGCCCAGCAACAGGAGTTCCTCGCCAAACAAGCAACAACGCAGGCCAAGGTTTGGAACGAATTGAAGCAGACCGGAGACAGCTGGAAGGAACAGCGGGAGTACATCAAGAGTGTCCACAAGGAAAGGGAGCACCTCCTTGAGCAAATCGAAGAGTTGAAGAAGAAACTGGCCTCAAAGGAGACGTCCGGGGAATGAAAATCTGGCTGCTGACATCCGAGACGCCCCTTTACAATCCGGGCGGCATCGCGCGTTATGTTGATAACTTCGCCCGTTATCTTTCCGCGGCTGGTCACGAGGTCACTGTCTTTGGACGCGACGACACGGAACGGAGCCAGGAAATCCTGCCCGGATATACCTATGTCTCTGTTGTCCCGCGCTGGGATCGCTGCGGTGAGACCTGTGATAGTCCCCGACCGGATGATCATCCAGCCTTTCCCTACAACATTCTCGATTACTGGGGAGCCTTCAGCTACCAGATGGCGGAAACCGTCACTCGACAAATATCGGAACAAGGTCCCCCGGATGTCATTGAGTCCCAGGAGTACTGTGCCCTGCCGTATTATCTCCTTCAGCAAAAACTGACTGCAGACGGCCCCTTGCGCGACATTCCGGTTGTCGTCAATGCCCACTCACCCGATTTTCTGATCCGTGCCTGCAACGAGGAACCGCGGTATCAATTTCCTCACTACTGGACGGGACGGCTCGAGATGGCCTGCCTGCATGCGGCCGATGCGATCATTTGTCCCAGTGGATACCTGACCCGGCAACTGGAGGAAATGTTTGGAGGCAGCATCGAGGTATCTCATTTTCCCCTTCCGTGGACGGAACCAGGTGAACCGGTGGCAATTCCTGAAACCGTAACCGGAAAGGTGGTTTACTTCGGCCGACTTGAAGTCCGGAAAGGGACCCTGAAACTTCTGCAGGAATGTGACCGCCTCTGGGATGAGGGATTGGATTTCCAGTTGCACCTGATCGGATCCGATACCCGTTACTACCCGAGGGATTGCACAGTAGGGGAGTGGCTGCAGCGCAAATACACACGTTGGCTTGAGGCCGGTAAACTGGTTATCCACGGGCAAATGGACCATGCGGAGGTGATGGAGGAGATCCGTAGCGCCGCCTTCACGATCATCCCCAGCACCTGGGAGAACTGGCCCAATACCTGTATCGAGGCCATGTCACTGGGCAAGGTGGTTGTCGGATCAACGGATGGCGGTCAGGCTGAAATGATCGGCGATGACGAAAGCTGTGGTTTTGTCTTTTCCTGGACCGATGAAGACGGTTTTGCAACCGCCTTCAAAAAGGCCCTTGAGCTCGATCCCGGGCAGCGCTCCCTCATGGGTGAAAACGCCAGGCAACGCATCGCAGGCTTGTGTTCCCCCGATGTGGTTTTACCCACACGACTGGCTCATTTTGAATCCTTGAAAGGATATCCGGCAAAGGAGCGCTTCCCGTTTGTTAACCGGCACCTGCGTGATTCACGCGCAAAGGCAGATTGGCAGGACATATCCGAAGCGGCCAACCGGGTATCGATCATCATACCTCACTACAACCTCGGCCAATATCTTGAGGCAGCGGTCGACTCAGCCGTTAATGCCGAGTGGCCGGACAAGGAGATCATTGTTATCGACGATGGGAGCAATGAGGAATCGAGCCAGGAGGTTTTGGAAAAATTGGCCGGACAGGACATCCCGGGCCTTCGGATACATCGGCAGAGAAACAGCGGACTTGCCTCTGCCCGGAACAAGGGTGCGGAGCTGGCTACGGGCGAGTTTCTTCTCCTCCTTGACGCGGATGACCAGATTGAGCCCACCTTTATCAGGAAGTGCGTGGATGTGCTTCGACGCTACGACAATGTCCACATTGTGTATTCATGGGAACGCTACATCGAGGCAAGCCATGACATCTACCCCTGCTGGAATTTTGAATTTCCCTACCTCCTGGGCCATAACATGACCTGCCCCATCAGCGTCCTCTACCGGAAGAGCTATCTCACTTATGGCCCGTCAAAGCCCATGATGGCCTATAACTTTGAGGACTTTGAGCTGTGGATTAACCTGGTCAAGAACGGGTGTGGTGGTGTCGCCCTGACGGAGCCCCTCAGCCTCTACCGCATCCGGGAAAATTCGATGTGGCAGGGAAGCCCACGCGAACAGCACCTTTATCTTCAGGACCTGATTGCCGAGGAGCACCCGGATCTCTACCAGCGCTATGGTGCCGAGCTGTTTTGCCTGCTTAATGCCAACGGGTCCTCCCAGAAATGGATCAAGCCCTCTGCCAACAGCCCGTTTGATGAATACGAGCAGTGGAGTCGGCGCCGGATCACTAACCTGGAAAAGGAAGCCCGCAAATGGTGGGAGCGCACGGTGGAGACAGAAAAGAAACTCCAGCAGTCCGAGGAGGAAAAACACGCAGTCTGGCTGGAGAAAAACCGGCTTGATGAGGCACTGCAGCAGCAGGACGAAGGGAAGTCTCCGTCATGAAAATCTGGATACTGACATCCGAGACCCCTCACCACTGGGCTGGAGGTATTGCCCGATATGTGGACAATTTTGCCCGGGCCGCCGGCCGCGAGGGGAATGCGGTGACGGTTATTTCCCGAGGCGATGAGGCTGGGGTGAGGGAAGTCTCCGAGGGCTACCGCCTGGTGGAGTTTGTCCACAGATATGAAGCCTCCCGTCACCCGATTTCCGATATCGAGCCCGATGAGCACCCGGGGTGGCCGTTTAACAACATGTGTTACTTCGCGGCCCTGAGCTACCAGTATGTCTGGGAAGTCGAGCGTCTGTTGAAGGAGGAAGGCCCACCTGATATTATTGAATGCCAGGACTACGCGGCCTTGGGCTACTTCCTTTTGCAGAAAAAGCTCACCGATAAATCCTTCCTGGGGGATACTCCGGTAGTTGTGCACCTGCACACCCCCGATTTCGCCGTCCAGCAATTCAACCAGTATCCCCGCTACAAGCTGCCTGATTACTGGATCGGCAGGATGGAACGGGCAGCCATCTGGATGGCCGATGCCCTGCTCAGTCCGAGTCACTTCATTGCCCGGGAAATCCAGAACTTCGTCGAGGGTGACCTGCCAAAGGTAACCACCATTCCCTATCCCTGGCCGGAGCTCCAGCAAGCGACAGAGGCCGGTGCCGGTCAGCGGAACCTCCTTGTCTGCCCGGGTCGCATCGAACTGCGAAAAGGGGTCGAGCCCCTGCTGGCGGCATGTGAAAAACTCTGGCTGGAGGGTGCCAGCTTTACCATGGAGATGGTGGGTGGCGATGTGCACACTCCCCTCAAGGGAGGAAGCCTGACAACCTTCCTCAAAAAGAAGTACGCCCACCGGATCGAAGCTGGTAACCTTGTCTTTACCGGGGCCTTGCCCCACGCCGACTGTGTCCAGAAGATGTCCCAGGCGGCAGCCATCGTTATTCCCAGCCTTTGGGAAAACTTTCCCAACACCTGCATTGAGGCCATGTCGCTCGGCAAGGTAGTGGTGGCCTCGGAGCAGGGTGGCCAGGCAGAAATGGTGGGCCCGGATGGCTCCTGCGGGTTGACCTTCTCCCATCATGAGGAGGGTTCCCTGGAAAAGGCCCTGCTCAAGGCGCTGGCCATGGATGGGCCGGAGCGGGAGGCCATGGGGCACGCGGCAGCGGAGCGGATTGAGTCCCTCTGTTCCCTTTCCTCTGTCCTACCGGCCAGGTTGCAGCATTTTCAGGAAGTCATTGAAAGCTATCGTCCGAAAGCCACTTATCCATTCGTCAACGAGGCGCTTCGGGAGAGTTCAGCAGCCCCAACCTTGCCGGAGGATCCCCTGATCAGTGTAGTGATTCCCTACTACAACCTTGGGAAATATCTACAGGAGTGCATCGACTCTGTCTATGCCAGCGAGGGGTCGCGGTTTGAAGTGGTTATTGTCAATGACGGTTCAAATGACCCACAGAGCCTCGAGGCGCTGGAGATGATCCGTCAGGGGGACTATGCCGGCCTGCGGATCCTCGATATTCCCAACGGCGGACTGGCCAATGCCCGGAATGTCGGGGCAGAGGCGGCTTCCGGCGAACTGGTGGCCTTTGTCGATGCGGATGACAGGGTGGGGCCCCGTTTTCTGGCCCGGGCCACGGCAGTCATGCAGCGCTACAGTAATGTTCACCTGGTCTATTCCTGGGTGCGGTTCTTTGATGGGGGCCTGGGCATATGGCATTCATGGTCCTTTGATCTGCCCTATCTCCTCTGCCACAACCAACTGGTCCCCATCGCCATGGTGCGCCGTGACACCTTCCTCAAGCACGGGCGCAACAAGTCCCATATCATTTATGGACTGGAGGACCTTGAGGGGTGGATATCGCTCGCCGAGGCAGGTTGTGGCGGGGTCGCCATCCCTGAACCACTGGTCCAGTACCGCATCCGCGGCGATTCCATGTTCAAGGCGATCGAGCCGGACAAGAAACTTTATCTCTACGACTTGATATCCGCCGAGCATCCGGATCTCTATGCCCGTTACGGGCTAGAGCTCTTTAATCTGCAGAACGCCAACGGACCTGCCTTCGGATGGGACCAGCCGACCATGTTCCGCGCGCCGCAAGAGCGACTCCTGGGGCAATTGGAAAAGCTATCTCAGCTGGAGCAGCAAAACAAGGTCCTCCTTGAAGCCGAGGCCTGGTACCGCAAAACCTTTGCCGGGGAAATTGAAGCCCTGGAAAAGGAACAGTCCGGGGAATAGCCGGATACATGGGCAATGATGGGCTGGAGGTGAATCACCAGCGGGTGAATTCGAAGCGGTGCAGGGCAATGCCCAATTTCCTGGAATCTTCCCCGATACCAAGCGAGGCCGGTGAAATGGAATCCGGAGTTTCAATTCTTAAAATCCTGGCATCCTTCTGAATCGGCAACGACAGAGTGACGGGGGGATCTCGAAAGGAGATTACAGAATTAAAAATCTCCTCCTCACCCAATGTCAGGCGAACCCGTTGCTCTGGATGGGAATCCGGGGTGTAAGCTCGAAATTCAAGGTTCAGCCAGAGGGGATAGTCTTCCTCCGCATACTCCGGTATGATGATGACCGCATCTTTGGAAATACTCCAGATACCCCATTCCTCTTTTACGGACCAACCCTTTAGGGTCAGACCTTCAAGGATAGCGGGACTTTCCTGTAGCAGGTCCCTGCCGATCCAATAACCCTGGCTCTTTTTCTCCAACCAGAAATAATTTTGACGATTGTCAATTTCGGGCAGCGGTTGTCCCCAAACACCATTATCGAAATCAAAAAAATAGAGTTTTCCGCTGATGCTATTCAGAGCAGCCCAAAGAAGGGCATTTGAGAAAACATCCGGGGCATTAAGGTCTCTCAAACTCCAGTCGGGTGGATAAAAACCCGACCGCCCTCCACAAACAGGCATATTCCAGTGCTGGGCGTAACTTATACCGCCCGACTGGATGGTATAAATTTCGTATTCATCTGCGCTTCGGGAATACGGAACAAATGCGGTGGCATCAACCGGAGGCTCCGGAAGGTTTTCCAGTGCCTTCAGCAGTTCAGTCCGATTCATATGAGTGTTGGGAGTCAGTTGTATTTGCTCGGCAAGAAGTGAAATGGAAAGAAGCGCAACCAACAGGACTCCGGCCCTTTTTTGGAATTGGCAAGCCAGCTCACGCAAGCCCCACAGGATGACCGGGATGGCCGGAACCACCAGGAAAACCATGAATCGAATGCCCACCCGGATTGCATCCGCGCCGGGCACCACTGAGTAAGGCAGTATCCAAAAGCTCAACAGGCCAAGGCGCATTGTCATCAGGAAGCTGATTATCAGGGCAATCCCGGTAACAAGGTACCAGGCCTCCCGGTCTGTGCGAAGGGCCCAGCGTCTTCTCCAGAGGACAATGCCGGTGGCAACCACCAACACGGCAAAGATCGGGGTAGGGCCCAGCTCCAGTTCCCATGGCTTAAAGCCGTTGTATTCGGGTAGGTGGCCGTTGATTTTACCCCACAACAGGTTGGATTCGCTGTGGTTGATGAAGTCCCAGGGATAGGGGAGTGACTTGATAGACTCGCCCAGGGTCCGGCCCCCCTGTGAAACCCGGACCGGCAAGTAGGTTATGAGGAACAGGCTCAGCCAGCCAGCCGCGATCAGAATTCCTGGAAAAAATTGCAGCCACAGGCCGGGCAGGCGTTTCAGCTCCTCCCGGATGCGCCCTATATCCAGAAGACAGACCGCCGCGAGGAACCAGACAATGAGAAAGAGGAAACAAAACCAGGCGATATAAAAGGTGCTGTAAGCCACCAAACCATAAAGCAGGCATAAGCCTGCAAAGGAGAAAAAGAGTCGCCGCGGGTTGCTTTTAAAATCCTGCCATGCCTGCTCGAGAAGGACAGCCACCCATGGCATGAGCCATACGGCCTGCAGCTGGATGTGGGTATTCCTTGAGCTGATGTAAACAGGCGAGGCAACCAGGAGGAGAATCGAGCCGAGAAGCACGAGAACGAATCCCAGCTTCCGGTAGCGGGAAAGCCAGATAAACATGCCTGCGAACCCAGTAGCGGCACAGGCCATCTGGGTCATTTGAAAAGCCAGGAAAGGATCCAGTCCGGCAAGGCGAAATACGGAATGGACCATCCCACCGAGAAGGAACGTGTCCGTATACCCGAGAACATGCTCTACCGGATAAAAAAACCCCAACTCAAACCACCCCTCCTTGCCCTGGAGCACCCGGAACCAATGCTCATGCAGGCAAGCTATCAGGCGTCCGTCCCGCAAATCCCCGACAATCCATTTTCCACCTGAGAGGATGAAGTACCGGAAAAACAGAAACAGTCCGGTCAGGCCGGCCAGCAAAACCATGACTGTCTTGATTATCCAGTGCCAGCGCATTGAGGAACCTTTCGAACTAAAAGCCGATTTGCGCCGAAAGGCTGCGGTTGGCCGGTACCTCCGGAGCATCTATCTTCATGACCTTCAGGGCCTCCGAGGCCACCCGGATGGAGTTGTTTACCGAACGCTCATCCGGATAGATATGTGCCATGCTGGCGATGAAGAGGCCACCTACCGGGGATTGGCACTGCGGTACCCGGGTGGCGAAGTTAAGGTCGCAAACGGTCGCTGCGGTTTCAGTCCGGAATACGTGGACACTCTTTAAGTGCGACGGACTGAATTCCGGGGAAAGCCTTGGTAGCTCGGCCAGCATCAGCGCTTCCAACTCGGCCTTGGAAAGGCGGGCAATCTCCTCCTGCTTGGAAAAGTAGCGCGAGAGATAAGCGATATGGCTCCCGCCATAGTTTTCCGGACCGATAAAGTTGGTCTGCTCAATAACCCCGCCGAAGGGAAAGCCGGGATCGGCAACATTCAGCCAATACACCGGTACCAAGGGCCGGTCCATCTCCAGGATCGTGCAGACTGCTCCAAAGTACTCGATGCCGGCCAGCTGCCTTGCATAGTCGGGCCGCTCCTGCTCAAGCAAAGGGGCCAGCCTGTTGGTTGGAATGGTTGAGAGGAATGCGTGGCTGCTGAAAGAGCCCTTGGGCGTCGTCACACCCTTCAGGGAGCCATTCACAATTTGCATGGACAGGACGGGGGCATCGGCAACCAGCTCGACGCCGTTCTGCCGGAGCTTATCAAGCAGGGTGTCGAGCAAGCGCCCAAGGCTTCCCTCAAGATACCCCAGCCGCTCCTCCCCAGCGCTCTTGCGCGAGGCCATCCGCTGTCTCAACCGCCCGATCATCCAGCGTAAGGGAACCTGGTCCGCATAGGGGCCAAATTTGATCTGCAGCATTGGATTCCAGATCGCTTCCGCCGATCCTTTGCCGGCCCAGCGATGCAGCCAGGACTGGGCGGAAACTGCTTCACCGCCACCTGGTGAGGCCAGCCGTCCAAGATAATAACTGGATGCCGCAAACCTGAATTTATCCGGCCAGTTGAGCGGTTTGAAACCGATCAGATCACGAGGGCCGTTGAAGGGAAATACCTGTCCGTTCCGGAATACCCCCATCGTGCTGGGATGGAAGATGAGGTGCTTCTCCAGCTCCAATTCCTTCAACAACCAGAGGATTTCCGCATCATGGGTGAAAAAGTGATGGTAATAATGTTCCAGCCGGTTGCCACCGATCTCAAAGGTGCTCAGCAGTCCGCCAAAGTTGGAACTGCCCTCAAGGACCCGCACGCGCTTGCCTTTACTGCTGGCCAGGTAGGCGGCTGTCAGTCCGGTTATACCGCCGCCAATGATAGTCAGGTCAGTTGATTCGTCGCTGGGCATAAATTGGGCTCAGGTGGGTTTAACGTCGTCGATACCCTGTGTTTCACGAATGATCCAAGGTGGCCGTTGTTTAACTTCCTCGAATATCCGTACCAGATACTCGCCGACGATCCCGAGGCAAATCAATTGGACCCCTCCCAGGAATAGAATGGCAATGACGATTGTGGCAAACCCCGGCACCGGAGCAAGGCCGATGAGGGCAAACTGTTCGGCGAATACTCGTTGCAGAAAGGTAAAGATGACTCCTGCCAACGAGATCAGGGAAATCCAAAAACCCATATGGGAGGCTAATCGCAGCGGCAGGCCGGAAAAATTGAAAATACCGTCCGCCGCCAGCTTGATAAGCTTCTGGAAGTTGTACTTGGCTTCCCCGGCTGCCCGGGAATGTCGTTCATAGGGCACACCCACTTGTTTGAAGCCGCTCCATGCCCGAAGACCGCGCAGGAAACGGTTTCTTTCCGGCATGTTGTTGATGACCGCCACAACCTTCGCATCCATGAGACAGAAGTCCCCTGAATCGAGGGGGATTTCAATGGAGACCAGTTTTCTCATGAGCCGGTAGAAGCCCCAGTAGCAAAGTCGTTTCAGTGGTCCCTCTTTCCGTTTTTCGCGAATGGCATAGACAACCTCGGCCCCGTCCTTCCAGGTATCGATAAACCGGTGCAGTTCCTCGGGCGGATCCTGCAGATCCGCATCCATCAGGAGAACTGCATCCGCATCGGTGGAATGTAACAAGCCCGCCGAAAGGGCGCTTTGATGACCAAAATTCCGCGAGAAGGAGAGAGCCTTCCATCTGGGATCCTGGCGATGCTGCTCTGTCAGCAGTTTCCAGGTGGCGTCGCTTGAGCCGTCATCGACACAGATCACCTCCCAGTTCAAATCCCAGGATTCGGCCGCCCGGGTGAGCCGGTCAAACAACAGGGGAAGTACCGCTTCCTCGTTAAAGCAGGGGATGACGATATTAATTTTTTTCATTTCCTGTCAGGGGTTTACTGAGCGCTCGTTCCATCCACTGGGGATGAAAATTCAACCATATGGACGAACATGCCAAGAATGCGACTATCTTCACTCTCCATTACCTTGCTGGGGCTGGTGGCAAGGGGGCAAACAATCTTGAGCTCATTTACGTTCCTTATATCGGCGGACTCTAAATCAAAGAAGATGCTACTAGTCGTCCCTGAATCGGTACGCTGGAAAACCAGCCGGTTATTCCAGAAGACATCAAAAGGTCTGTCTCCGAAGGTATTACCATGTATTTTGACCCTCAATGCCTGTGGCATCAATTCGCCAATCCGGATGCTTGCCTCCTGGCCTGTCCAACGACCGGTTGCTTCGGGCAGGTGCCAATCGCCCTGCAGCATGGGCTCAATGCCTGTGTCCGCCAGTGAAAGCGACCTCACCGGTTCCCCTTTCTCAATATAACGGGCCAGTTTTTCCTGCCTCTGCGGTAGGTACTTGTAGAATTCGGAATGGCGTCTGATGCCATAGTCCTCATCCAGAAGGGTAGTATCAATCCTGGCCTTGTAGGCAGGGAACTTGGTGCCCTGTGGAAGGGGGACAGAGCCGTGAGGCATCTTGTCCCTGAAGATGAGCCATTGGTCATCCTGGACAATGGCCCATCCCTCGAAATCGTAGTAACCCAGCCGGTTGATTGTCCGCACTGTGAAAATCTCCGGATGGGGTGTATACAGGCCGGGGAAAAACTTGATAACGGCAGCCGCCAATGGCGTATGGTAGACGTAGCGCTCCTCCTTGTACGGATGATAGGAAAGAAGGTGTGACCCGCCTAACAAAACAAGTAGGGCTACGACTACCCGGCGTCGAACCTTCCCCTCAATGATCATCGAAGCCTGAAGCCAATAAAACAGCGGGAAAAAGAAACAAATGTGCCAAAGCGCATAACGGCTCAGGCCAACCGTCATGCCGTGGTTGAAGTGGGTAGTCTTGGAACTGGCGTATAGCAGGAAGAGTGAAGCCAGGAGGCAGATGGCAGACAATCCAACAGGAGGCAGCTTCCTCATCCGGATCGCCACCCATACAACCGCAATCGTCAAGACCAGGCCCAAAGGCCAGTTGGGGAACAGGCCCAGGTTAAGATCAAGGAAAGGGATCCAGAAAGTGCCTGTTGCGCCTTCAGCCAGCTTGGCTGAACCCGTAAGGAGCTGCGGGGTGGGCGCGCCGTACCGGACCATGTAGTAGACTGGGTGGATGGCGACAAGGAGCACCACCAGGGCAAACAGCAATACATGGACGAGATTGAACTGGCGCTGAAAGGGGGATTTCCACAAAGGGAGCAGGCTCAAGGCCGCTGGAATGGCAAAGGCCGGATTCTGGGTGGAAAGGGCGGCGAAGCAAAGCCCGGCATACAGGTAGTGGGATCGCATCAGGAGCGCCACTGCTGCAAGAGAGACGGTTACCGTGAAGAACTCGGTGTGGACCTTGTTGATGTACCAAATGGCGGGGGAGAAAACAACCAGCCCGGCATAGACCAGGAAGCCCCGCCAACCAAACAAGCGGCGGATAAGATAGCCCGCCCCCAGGAACAGAAGGGCGTGGAGAATCAAAAAGGCCCCGGTCGGACCGAGTCCTGTCCAGGCCAAAGGCTTCCAGATAATGCTGCCGAGCAAACTGTAGAACCAGAAATGAGGAAAGTCCCGTTGGCCGTTTTTTTCCAGCTGCGGCAGGTACAAAACAGGTGAGTCGCCAGGCAGAAATTTTGCCAGGGCCCCGTTTTCCCTGAGGTCGTCGTAGGCTTCCCAGGATGCGTCGGTCATCCACGGCCGGCCAGTTTCGGCCAAGGCAACCAGCATCGCCTGATACTCGCTGGCGTCCCCATGGGGATTCGGCTCATTGAATAATATCAACAAAGCCGACACTACCAGAATGACAATAGCCCACTTCTTCAGTTCTGACACTTTGCCTGACCAGAATCGATGCATCAAAGGCTGTAGAGTCAGCAAGACTGCTGTTTATCTGCAAGCTTATAACCCGGCCTAAAGGGGCATGGGTCAGGTCAGGAAAGGCTCATTAACGTTTGCTCGATTCACCGGATAGAGGATTGCCAGTGTCCGTGAAAGCCTTTTCCTTGAGGAAAGATGAAAGCCTCTGTCGTTATTCCCTGTTACAACGAAAAAACGACCATCCGGACAATCGTCGAGCGGGTTAAGAATGCCGATGTTGGTCTGCACGAAATCCTCATCGTCGATGATTATTCAACGGACGGTACCCGGGAAATCCTCAAGGAAATTGCCGAGGATCCGGTCGTCAAGTTGCGCTTTCATGAGGTCAACCAGGGAAAGGGAGCTGCCCTGCGGACCGGTTTCAAGGAAGTGACCGGCGACGTGGTCATCATTCAGGACGCCGACCTGGAGTATGATCCCGTGGAGTATCCGGTCCTGCTTGAACCGATTCAATCGGGCGTCGCCGATGTGGTCTTTGGCTCCCGGTTCATGGGCGGCCGGCCGCACCGTGTGGTCTATTTCTGGCATATGATCGGGAACCGCTTCCTGACACTGGCCTCCAATATGCTGACCAATATCAACCTGACTGACATGGAAACCTGCTACAAGGTCTTCAGGCGGGAAGTTCTCGAACAGATTGAGGTGGAGGAGAACCGCTTTGGTTTTGAGCCGGAAATCACGGCCAAGATCTCCCGCTTGAATTGCCGGATCTACGAGGTCGGCATTTCCTACTATGGCCGGACCTACGCCGAGGGAAAGAAGATCGGCTGGAAGGATGGCTTCCGGGCCATCTATGCCATTCTCAAGTATAACCTGTTTAAGAGATGAGCGTTGAGGGTAGCGAGCGCCTTTACGGCGCGACCTGTCTGCATCGCGCCATAAAGGCGCTCACTACGATTGGAAATGGGGTTGTTTGAGCTGAGCATTCTCGTTGTTTACTTTCTCCTGGTCCTCGGCATCGGCTGGTGGAAGGGCCGGCATGAAACCTCCGTGGAGGACTATTTTGTCGGGCGGCGGCAGATTCCCTGGTGGGCGGTACTGGGGTCCCTTGTGGCCACAGAAATCAGCGCCGCCACCTATCTGGCGGTGCCGGGGGTGGGATTCTCCGAGAACATGACCTACCTGCAATTTGGCGTAGGGAGCTTTTTCGCCCGCATCTTCATCGCCACGGCATTTATCGGGATGTTTTACAAGGCCAACTGCCTGAGCATCTACGAATACCTCCGGCAGCGATTTGGCGGCGGTTCCCAGTATACAGCCTCCATCTACTTCCTTATCACCCGGATTCTCGCCTCCGGGGTCCGCCTGATGATTGCCGCCACCGGATTTTCCGTCATCCTCAATGTCTCCTTCGGCTGGAGCCTCCTCCTTTTCGGTGGAATAACCCTCGCGTACACCTTCATCGGCGGAATCCGGTCTGTCATCTGGACCGATTGCCTGCAGGGGGTCATCTTCATTGCCGCCGGACTGGCGGGCGCCCTCTGGCTTGTCGAGAATACCGGGCCATCCTTCCTCTGGGAAACTTCCCTGGCGGCCGGCAAGTTCGAGATGATCCGCTGGCAACCGCAAGGAGAGGGTTTCCTTGGCTGGTTCAACGATGCCCAATGGCTGGTCACCGCCATGCTGTTCGGGTTTTTGAGCACCGTCGCCGCCCTGGGAACGGACCAGGACATGGCCCAGCGGCTCCTTTCCAGCAAGACCTCCCGGCTGGCCCGCCGCAGCCTCATCGTCAGTGGATTCATCGCCCTTCCTGTGGCCGCCCTCTTTCTGCTGGTCGGTGTGGCCCTCCATGCCTGGTTCCAGGCTAATCCGGACCCGGCATTCCCCACCCGCCTGGTCGATGGACTGGCTGTGCCGGATGGGGACAAGGCATTCTCCTTCTTCATGACAACCGCTATCCCGGCCTGGCTGCGGGGGCTGCTCCTGACCGGCGTCCTTGCCGCCGCCATGTCCAGCCTGGATTCCGCCATGGCCGCCCTGAGCACGTCAACCGTTCGGGATCTCATTCAGCCACTTTGGAAAAAACCGGTTTCCGCCGCCCGCTGGCTCTGGATCAGCCGTGGCTTCACCGTCCTTTTTGCGGCAATTCTGCTCCTGGTGGCCTGGAGCCTCCGGGACAGCGGGCGCTTCCTCTGGCTGGCCTTCAAGATAACCAGCCTCACCTACGGGAGCTTGCTGGGGGTCTTTTTGCTAGGCCGCTTCACCAGCCGCGGCTCGGACCGGGGCAATATCATCGCCATGATAGCCGGTACAGTGGTTGCTTCAATTGGCTTGTGGCTGATAGAGGCGGGCATCCTGCCCCTTGCCTGGACGTGGCTCCTCCTCCTTGGGGCCGGAACAACCATGACAATTGGCGCTTTTTCTCCGGGGAGTTCCCGCGATACGGTTTCAGGTGATTTAGAGTGACTTCTCAGGTAAATTCCTAATGGTTTTAGAAGGTCTCGCATGTTACTATGCGCCCCGATTGGAATCTATAGCATGAATCCCTTCAGGCAGCGGCAGTCAAATAAGGATGAGGATGCTCTTCAACAGGAGTTGTTTAAGGAGTATTATCCCCTCGTCCTATCCGTGGTTGATGAAATTCAGCCGCTGCTGCAAATGAATGTGGACGGTCGTGAAGTCCTGTCCATGGCCAGCATGATGCTGGGGCGCCTGATTAAGGGTGGTCAACGGATTGGCCGGCGGGACCTGCGCAAGGCCATTGAGCAATACCTGGTCGAAACCTATGCCCTGGAGAGCGACCGGGAAGCGATCTTTGAATCCTCCGGATTGCCGCCAGCCAGCGACGACGACATGGTCGGCAGCCGGATTCTTGTGGTCGACGACAGCGCCATGGCCCGAAGGCAGATTAGTTTTTTCTTGAAGAAGGACGGCTACGAGGTGTTTGAGGCCAAGTCGGGCGAGGAAGCCCTCTGGCTGGTACGTGAAGTCGATCCCGAGCTGATTCTCATGGATGTCAGCATGGACGGCATGGATGGCATGGAAACCTGCCGCCAGCTCAAGGAGGATCCCGAAAACAGCAATTTGCCGATTATCTTCCTGTCCGCAAAGGGTGAGCGGGAGGAAATCGTCGCCGGTTTCAAGTCCGGCGCCATCGACTACATCGTCAAGCCCTTCCACCCTTCAGAGAGCCTGACCCGGATCCGCACCCATCTGCGGGTCAAGAAACTGGCTGAGCTGCGGGAGCGGCACATCCTTGAACTGAAGCACCTCAACAAGACAAAGGACCGTGTCCTGCGGATCGCTTCCCATGACTTGCGCAACCCAGTGGCTGCCATTGCCGGCCTGGCCGAATTTCTCAAGGACGACTGCAGTAACTTGACCGAAGGCCAGCAGGAAATCGTCGATTGCATTGAGGAAGCCGGGAAAAGCGTGGTCCTCCTCTTGAACGAGCTATTGGACATTTCCTCCCTCGACAGTGGAAAGGTTGAGTTGATCCGGGAAGAGCTGAACCTTTGTGAATTGGTTCGCAACCTGGTGCCGCTTTTCCGCGGCGAAGCCGAGCGCAAGGACCTCGTCCTGACTTTCAATTGCACCCCGGATATTCCCAAGACCTCCATCGACCGTCAGCAGATTCGCCGGGTGGTCGATAATCTGCTCAGTAATGCGCTGAAGTTTACGCCGTCAGGGGGACAAATTTCCGTCCGAGTCCGCAAGGACAAAAAGGGCGTCGCTCTCGATGTTGAAGATACAGGTCCCGGTATTCCGGAGAAAGAAGCCGACCGGCTCTTTGTCGAATTTGGCAAGACCTCCAATATTCCGACAGGCGGGGAGAAAAGCACCGGTCTCGGCTTGTCCATCTGCCACCGGATTGTCACCGCCCACAATGGCTCCATTGATTTTGAGAATTTACCTGAAGGAGGCACTCGCTTCAGTGTAATCCTGCCAGCTATAGAATCCTAGGAGAGTTCATCGTAATTCTTCCTATCCTCCCAAAACGGAAGGCGGCCTCCCTTCCGTTTTATTTTTGGAGGTTTTCGAAAACTTGGCGCACAGCCGTTTTGTAGGACAGTTCCTGGCCTGTCTTTTGCCGATGATGGTGCTGGGCATGGCGGGCGGCCCGGTCGATGAGCTTGTAGTTGCTCGGCTTGACCTTGGTCATGAGATTACTCTCAAAAAGCCTCATTCGGCCCATCACAAGCGTGCTCTGGAGGTTGAGACAGGTCTTGAGATAGAGGTGTTTCAGGAGGAGGGGCGTATTTTCCAGCCCCAGATCATGGCTGTGCCCGGCAAACTCGAGAATACCCGAGTGGCCATGGACAAGGTAGGGATATTGTTTTTTGCCCGGGTGCCGCCGGTCGCGCCATTCCGGTGCCTCGGCGGATATGTCATAACCCAGAAGTCGCTCCCGGGAGGCCACTCCATTCAAAGTGGACCATTCCAGAGTTCGGGGTTGACGATGAAGGAGCTGCTCCCAAGCCGCTTCACTATTTCTCGCCTCCGGGAGGGAGAGGTAACAAAGGCTTCCCGGATCATCCGGAAGGTTCCGGTTTTCAAACGGGGCCAGTGAAAAGGTTGGTGAGCGCTCCGTGGTATCGGTGAGGACGGTGACCCCGTAACGGTCGGTCTGGTAGAGGAGCAGGTCTCCTTTTTCATAGATATTGGCCTCCGCCTCAATGAACGGGGCCAGCCAGCCGGGATCGTGGGCGTGAATCATGCCCGCAAAAGACCGGATCAGCGCCAGTGCGTCTCCCTGTCCCAAAGCTTCGCTGAGGGCGGCTCCGGCCACGAGCATTTGGATCGTGGTCGCCTGGAGGCGGGTGCTACCCGCCAGCGCCATGGGACCGGTGTTGAGGAAAAAACTCCGGACGGAAGGGTGCTCCAGGACAGCCCGGGAACGGTCGGTCAGGCGGCACAGCAGATCCGGCGGATTGCAAAAGAAAAACCATGGCTGGCGACTTGCTACCTCGGCCGCCTTGAGGCAGGCCCCGATGACCCAGGGTGTCTCGCCTCCCTCGGTAATTGCCAGCAGCAGGTCCCCGGGGCCAAAACCGTTCTCCATGAGCTGTCGCTCGCCGTACTCGGGATAGTCCTCAAAAGCCTCGATGGACTTTATCAGCGCGCCATCCCCACCAGCCATGAAACTGACGATTCGGTCGTCGTCTCCCTTGGAGAGCCATTCCTCCCGGGCTAGGGTCTCCAGGGAAAGGGCCAGACGGCCGGTGGCGCCACAGCCGGCAATGAAAAACCGGCCTCCACCTTCCAATGTTTCCCTCAGGGAGTTTACCAGCTCCGGAAGAGGATCCATGTATTCCTCAAGCTGGGTCATCGCCTGCCGGTCGACCCGATGGAAGGCTTCAATGGCCTCCAGGAGGTTGTTTTGCGCCAGCTCGGCAAGTCCGACAGTTTCCGGGTGGGGCTGTTCCGTAACCAACTCACCCAGGCGGAACTGGTCGCACACGTTGAGGAAATCCTCAGGATTCATTGCCCGATTGTGGAAATTCACCGCTCAATCGTCGAGGAATTCCGCAAGCTACCGTTCAGCAATGGAATTGACCTCGCGTTAGAACAGACGACCTTGGAGGGGATGATCCTGATAGTCACAGCCCTGATGGTAGAGGCCCGGCCGATCCGGGACCATCTTGGACTGTCTGCACTGGGCAGTGAGCCCTTTCCGGTCTTCTGCGGGGAGCAGGCCACTCTTGTGGTCAGTGGAACCGGCTCGCTCAAGTCCAGTGCGGCCACCGCCTGGGCGATGGCCCGCTTCCCGGACATCCGGGCCGCCGTGAATGTGGGCTTTGCCGGGGCGCCATTAGCGATCTCCCCGCTCTATCGCTGGCACCTCATTCATTCTGTCCGCGACCAATCCAGTGGCCGGCTCTATATCCCCGACATTCTTGTCCAGCATGGATTCCCGGAAGCAAACCTGTTGACCTGTGGACAGGCGGTGCGGGATGAGAGCGGCTTGAATGGGCTGGTGGACATGGAAGGAAGTGGATTTTACGAGGCTGCCCGTCAGTTTCTTTCTCCCGACCGCATCGCATTGCTGAAGTGGGTTTCCGATCACCTCGGGGGGAAACTGGACATGGACGCTCTTGATCAGCCTTACCGGGAGGCAATGGGACCGTTGGCGGAATTCCTCCACAATTGGGCCCCGCTGGAGAAGGCAAGAGAATCTGAATCCAGTCCGGCAATCCTCGAGACGGTTAAAACGCGGCTGCGCCTGAGCCAGACCCAGGAAAAGTTCCTTGATAAATGGGTTCGTGGATACCTTTCCCGGGGAGGCGAGGAAAGTCGCTTAATGGAGGTCCTGCCGGAAAAAGCGCTCACCGCGAAACGCGAGAATAACCGGTACTTCGAAATTTTGAAAGATGTACTCAAAGGCTAAAACCTTTTCCCACGTCTATGTGGAAGACGGCCTTCAGGGACATCCGCGCGCCGGGGCCATCCTGGCCCGGTTTCCTTCCGCGGAAGTTGTGCCCGTGGATGATTACCAGAATGTCTTTGGGCGGGGGCGTCAGGACTTCTGGAAGCAAAAGGCCAGCCCAAAGCTGATCCTGGCCCGCAAAAAGGATAATTTCCTTTATCGCGGAAATCCCTTCCTGCAGGCCAACCTGTCACCGAATTTCAGCTACAATGCAATGGTCCTGAATTGTCCCTACGACTGCCATTACTGTTATTTGCAGGGACTCTACAACGGGGCTAATATCGTCGCCTTTGTTAACCTGGAAGACTTCTTTACAGCCGCCGCCACGGCCTGCGAACAGCGCCCGGCCCCGGACGAGCCGATGCCGCTGGCCATTTCCTACGATACCGATTTGCTGGCCCTCGAAGGACTGCTGGGATTCGCCGGGGAATGGGTTGAATGGGTGCGGCACCAGCCGGACATCCTGATTGAGATCCGGACCAAGAGTGCCCCAGGGAGTTTTCTGCGCTCAGTTGCGCCAACGCCGCCAGCCCGGTTGGCATGGACCCTTTCACCGGACAGCATCGCCCGTCGCTACGAATCCGGGGCCCCCTCCCTGAAGTTGCGGTTGAAAGCAATGAATGACGCCGCTGCCCTCGGCTGGAGGATGACCCTGTGCATCGATCCAATCCTCAATTTACCCAATGCGGTCGATATCTATCGTGATTTCGTCAAGCAACTGGCCGAGGAAGCCCCCTGGCACGCCATTGAGCGAGTTGAGCTGGGTGTGTTTCGCGTCAGTTCCGCCTATTTCAAGCGGATGCTCAGCCGACCCGGAACGGACCTCTTGCATTATCCCTATGAGCATGCTAGCAAGGTCGTTTCTTATAATAAGAAAGAGCGGGAGGACCTGGTGGATGCTGTACAGTCCGGGCTCCTGGCAACAATTTCCAAGGAAAAGATATTTATATGGACATAGCGATCGTGACCGGCGCCTCAAGCTCGCTTGGGCTGGCCATTTCAAGACGATTGATTCAACTCGGATTCAGGGTTTACGGCCTTGGCGGTGACTACAAGGATTGCCCCTTGAACAACGTCAATTTCCGTCCCATGGCCTGTGATCTGGGCGATCCCGCTGCCGTTGAAACCGCCTGCCGCAAGATTGTTGAGGCGGAAAAGGGGGTATTTCTGGTCGTTAACAACGCCAAATATTTCGGGCAGAACCTCTTCATGGAGATGAGCACTCCGGAGATTGAGCGCATCCTGCGCATCAACCTCCTTTGCCCCCTGGTGATTGTCCGGACGCTCGCGGAAAGCCTTAAGGAGCTCCAGGGATACATCATCCAGCTGGGAACCCCTTATGCCGAGACCAGCCGTGGCGGCGCCGCTGGAGCGGCAGCTTCCGGTGGCCTCAAGTGGATGGGGGACTTGCTCTTTCACGAGCTGCGCCAGCACGGTGTGAAAGTGTGCCACCTTTCCCCTGAACCCAACCGGGGACGCGATGTTCCGCGCAAGGGGCGTCCCGGTGCCCGGCCGGAAGCGGTCATCGATCCCGAGGCTGTTGCCCAGGCGGTTGAGCAGATCCTGCAAAGCCCGTTTGGGAATGTTGTCACGGAGATGATTTTACGGCCCCTTCGGGTTGATGAGCCGGACCATGATCCCGTTCGGGAAATTCCCTATCCGGATCCAAAGCCAATCCCCTACACCGTTCCGCGGGAGTTCATTGAGGCCGAGGAACAGTTGGAAGAGGAAGAGTACCAGAAGGAGCAGCAGAAGAAACGGAAACGCCGCCAGGCCAAGAAGAAAGCTGCCAAACCGGCCAAGTCCTCTGCGCCAAAGGACAAGCCAGCGAAACAGGCCGATGAGCCCAAGGCCACCGAGGAAGCGCCCAAGTCAAGGCGCCGGGGCGGACGCAAGCCAAGGCCGCCCAAGGTTGAGGTCGGCTTTATGGATTCCAAGCAGCAGAAGGGTGACGATACTCCGCCAGCCGATAAGGCTGAAAAAGACAAGCCCGCCCGCAAATCCACTCGCAAGAAGGGTAAGTCCCCTGCCCGCAAATCAGCCAGGAAACAGGCCACGAAGGGTTCAGTGAAGGAGGATTCCAGCCAACCAGCCAGGAAGACTGCTCGCAAGGCGGTTAAAAAGGCGGCCAGGAAGTCGACAAAAAAAGCTGCCCGCAAACGACCAGCCAAAAAAGTTGCCCGAAAGGGTGAAAAAGGAAAAGAAACTGCTTAAATTCGAGTTATGCTACTAAACCTCCTACCGCAACGACTAGCCGTTATTCATTTCGAGCCGGATGCCAAAATCCCCGACTGGAGCATGAAAGCCGAGTTTTTCTCCATTACCCGGACGCCGGATGAGGTATCCATATTTTGTGACAGCGCCGTCATGCCGGATCATCCCGACAAGATTGACGGGTGGAGGGCCTTCCGGGTTGCCGGCCAGCTGGAGCTGAGCCTGACCGGAGTGATATCCACCTTGGCTGTGCCCCTTGCGGCCAAGCAGATACCGGTGTTTTCCATCTCGACTCATGACACGGATTACATGCTGGTCCGGGAAGACCAACTGGAGGATGCCATCGACGTGCTGAGGCGGGCCGGCCACAGCTTCAACATGGCCTGAGGGGACGAAAATCAGTTGAAATTCCCCAAAATTTATTGATGGTATGGTCGCTTTTTAAGTGACGAAATGCCCGTTTGAACAATGAGCGAGAAAGAAGACAAGACACCTGATATTTTAGAGGACGCACCTGAGGCCGAGCCGGTTTCTGAGGCTGTCTCCGAATCGGCAGAGTCTGTGACGAAGGATGCGGCGACCACCGAGATGCCATCCATTTCAGCGGAGGAGCTCAGTGGCCTTCTGCAGAAACTGGAGGAAGCCACCGGTGAGATTAACACCCAGAAGGAGCGCTACCTGCGCACGGTGGCGGACCTCGAGAATTACCGCAAGCGGGCGGTCCGCGAGAAGGAAGAAGCCCGTAAACAAGCGGCCTGTAGTCTTCTGGAAGATCTCCTGCCGATCCTCGACCACTTCCAGTTGGGTCTGAAGTCGGCTGAAGAGCACGAGGGCGGAAAGGCCTTCGCGGAGGGTTTCCGGATGATTCTCAAGCAGATGGAAGCGGCCCTGAAGCAAAACGGGCTGGAGGAGATAAACCCGGAAGGCGAAGCCTTTGACCCGAATTTTCATGAATCCATCGCCCACCTTCCCCATGAGTCGATAGGGGATGGGCACATTATCGAGGTGCACCGGGTCGGGTACCGCCTCAATGAGCGCCTCCTGCGGCCGGCTCAGGTTGTTGTTTCCAGTGGTGCAACAGAGGAGGATGCCTGAACCGGCATCCGGTTGAATGATGGCTAAAGAGGATTATTACGAATTGCTGGGCGTCGGGCGCGATGCTTCCGCGGAGGAAATAAAGAAGGCCTACCGCAAGAAGGCCGTGCAGTACCACCCGGACAAGCACAAGGGCGACAAGGCCATGGAGGAGAAGTTTAAGGAAGTCTCCGAGGCTTATGAGGTGCTCAAGGATGCTGACAAGAAGGCTGCCTACGACCGTTACGGGCATGCCGCCTTTGAGCAGGGCGGTGCCGGGATGAGGGGCGCCGGGGGAGGCTTCCACGATCCCTTTGATATTTTTCGTGAAGTCTTTGGCGGAAGTGCCTTTGATGATTTCTTTGGTGGTGGCGGAGGCTCCCGTGGTGGCGGCAGTGCTTCCCAGTCCGGCTCGGACCTTCGTTACGATATCGAAATTTCGCTGGTCGAAGCCTTCAAGGGAGTGGAAAAGGAAATTTCCTATCGCACCGCTGGGTCCTGTGACAGTTGCAACGGCTCAGGGGCCGAGCCCGGCTCAAAAGTAGTCACCTGCTCCACTTGTGGTGGCGCTGGCCGGGTGATCAGCTCGCGGGGCTTCTTCCAGGTCCAGCAGGTATGTCCAAACTGTAATGGCGCCGGACGCATGCCGGAGTCGCGCTGTCGCAATTGCGGGGGAGAAGGCCGCATCAACAAGAACAAGACGGTCAAGATCAAGGTCCCGGCGGGCATTTCCACCGGCCAAAAGCTGCGTTCCGCGGGCAACGGCGAGGCCGGGGTCATGGGTGGGCCGGCAGGTGACCTCTATGTCGTGGTCCATGTGAAGGACCACCCGATTTTTGAGCGCCAGGGCGACGACCTCTATTGTGACGTGCCGGTTAAGTTCACACTCGCGGCTCTCGGGGGGACGATTGAGGTACCGACCCTCTCCAACAGCAGTGGTTTTGTTTCCTTGAAAATCCCCGCCGGTACCCAGGACGGGACGGTCTTCAAGCTGCGGGATCGTGGAATGCCGCATCTCCGCACCTCGACCAAGGGCAACCAGTTTGTCCGTGTCCACATCGAGGTCCCGAAAAAACTGAGTGCCGAGCAACGGGAGCTGCTGGAAAAGTTTGCCAAAGCCTGTGGCGATACCGACCATCCGGTTGAGGAAAGTTTCTGGGAAAAGGCCAAGAAGATTTTTGATTAGGAGGTAGCATGCGGTTTGTCATTCTAGGATCGGGAACAGGGAGTAACGCGGAAACCCTCCTGACCGAATGGCAGGCCGGGCGACTCGGCAAGGCCGAGCCAGCAGCCATCTTCAGCGACAAGCCGGAAGCCCGCATCCTGACACTTGGCGAGCGCTATGGAGTCCCGGCAAGGTTCATTGATCCCGGTCCCTACAAGACAAAGCTGACTCCGGAAACGGAGGCGGCCTACGTTCAGGCCATCAAGGACACTGGGGCCGACCTGGTTGTCCTGGCCGGCTTCATGCGGGTTATCAAGAAAACCATCCTTGATGCTTTCCCGATGCAGATCATCAACCTGCACCCGAGCCTGCTCCCCAGTTTCAAGGGTCTGCACGGTATCAAGCAGGCCTTCGATTACGGGGTCAAGGTGACCGGTTGCACAGTACATTTCGTCACCGGTGAACTCGACGGTGGCCCCATTATCGATCAGCAGGTAGTTCGTATCGAGAAAACGGATACACTGGAATCCTTAGAAGCAAAAATCCACGTCGCCGAGCATGAGCTGCTCCCATCCGTTGTCCGTCGCCTGGCAGAGGGAGGTCTCGGGTGATCGAGCTGCGACTTCCCGTCACTGCCGAATTGTCCGAGCGCCTCGAGGCGTATTTTTGCGAGGAATACCAGCAATGCTGGTCGATTGAGGAGAATTGGGAAACGCGGGAACAGTTTCTCCGGGGTTTTTTCGAGGACAGGGAATCGCTTGAAGCGATTTTTGCCAATCTGAAGGAAATCCTTCCCGATCTGGAAGGGGAGCCGGTTATCCGCGACCTGCCGGATAGCGACTGGAAAGAGGCCTATAAGCTGCATTTCAAGCCATGGAGCGAGCGGGGCCTGCACTGGGTTCCGGTCTGGGAACGGGACAGTTATCCATTGCCGGAGGGTGAGGAAATTGTCTACCTCGATCCGGGGATGGCCTTTGGTACGGGCAACCATGAGACCACCCGCCTTTGTGTGCGTCGCCTGCTCGATGCCCGGGACGCCTGGGGTGGGGTAGTGAAAGAGAAGCGCGTCATCGACGGAGGCTGTGGTTCCGGGATTCTCGCCATCTCCGCCCGCAAGGTGGGATTCAATGATGTATACGGCTTCGACAACGATCCGGACTCGGTCCGCATCAGCCTCGACAACGAGAAACTTTGCGACCTCGAGGGGAGCATCACCTTCCGCTGGGCTGACCTTGTGGAGGGATTGAAAGAGGAGAGCGGTGACCTGTTACTGGTCAATATCCTCGGGAACATCCTTTGCGACCATGCGGAGCTGCTCTGCCGCTCCGTCCGGCCGGGGGGTTGGCTGGTACTGAGTGGTATCCTGGCCCGCGAAGTGGAGCAGGTGCATGTCGTCTTTGCCCCGGTGGTGGAAAGCTTTACCGGCACGCTCCCGGAAATGGATAGTCGCACCGACGGCGACTGGGCGGATTTACTTTACCGCTTCTAGACCGGGTCCTCCGAGAGCGGGAGGATTCCATGAACGGTTTCCGGAATACTCTTTGGCCGCCCCGTCTCCACATCAACAAATACCCAGTCGGTTTCGCCTCGGGCAATGAGCTTGTTGTCATCCAAACGGAGAAAGGAGTACCTCCGCATGGAGCGAACCCGGCGCATGTTGTTGACCCAGGTAACCGCCTGTATCCGGTCGCCCTCAAAGGCCGGCCGCAAGTACTCGATGTGGTGGGAGCGCGCCACCCAGGTGGCCCCGTTCGCCTCGTTCACGGCCTGCCCGCCAACCGTGTTCCAGTGCTTCACGGCAAGGTCCTGCATCCACTGGACGTACTTCACGTTGTTGACGTGGCCATTCCGATCGATCGCTTCTTTGTGCACCGTAAAGGCGTGGCTGAACCGCTCTGGAAGGCTAAATTCCTTTTCCATGACTGGATTTTCATGGCACCCCACAGCTTTTGCAATTAAAGATAGTCGGGAGATATGAAAGTATCCACCAGAAGGAGAATGGGATTGCTCGGCGGCTTGCTGGTGTTCGTCTTGATGCTCCTCCTTTACAACCCTCAACCGGATCGCCCGGAGGTGGGTAATATGGCCGCCATCGCAGCGCTGATGGCCATTCTCTGGATTTTCGAGGCGGTTCCTCTCGCGGCCACGGCGCTTATTCCGATTGTCGCCTTTCCCCTGGCAGGGATTCTTGACAGCGGCATCATCGCCAAGGCCTACGTCAATTCCATCATTTTCCTCTTTATCGGGGGGTTCCTCATCGCCCTCTCGATGGAACGCTGGAACCTCCACCGGCGAATCGCGCTCAATATCATCTACCTCATCGGGCGGCGGGCGGACTTGCTCATCCTCGGCTTCATGGTTGCTTGCGGTTTCCTCTCGATGTGGATTTCCAACACCGCCACCGCTGTCATGATGCTCCCGGTGGGCCTGGCCGTCATTAGCAAGATGGAGGAGGAGTTTGGTGGAGAAAGGGCGCATCCGGTCTCCCTCGCCCTGATGCTGGGCATTGCCTATGGCTGTACCATCGGCGGGGTTTCCACCCTTGTCGGGACGCCCCCGAATCTTGCCTTTGTCCGCATCATCCAGGAATCCTTTCCCGATGCTCCGCCGATCACGTTTGGCAACTGGATCATCATGGGGGTGCCGTACTCCATCGTGCTCCTGTTCACCACCTGGTTCTTACTAACACGGGTGCTTTGCCGCTTTGACAAGTCGCTCACGCTCGACCGTTCCATCCTGAGGGACGAGCTGAAGCAACTCGGACCCATGCGTTACGAGGAGAAACTCATCCTCGTGGTCTTTGCCTGTACTGTCTTTCTGTGGATCTTCCGCCGGGACCTCGATTTGGGGACTTTCACCCTGCCGGGCTGGTCAAGGCTTTGGGGCGGGTTTGATGCCGTTGACGACGGGACCATCGCCGTCGCCATGGCCCTTGTCCTCTTCTTCCTTCCGGCTTCAAGGAATGAGCAAGCCAAGCGCCTTCTGGAAATGGATGTCTTCTCGCGTCTCCCCTGGGGGATCATTCTCCTCTTTGGCGGCGGATTCGCCCTTGCTTCAGGATTTTCCGCCAGCGGGCTTTCCCTCCACATTGGGGAATCCTTCCGGGCCCTGGGCGACATTCCGGTCCCCATCCTCCTGCTCGTCATCTGCCTCAGCGTGACCTTCCTGACCGAGCTGACCTCCAACGTGGCCACCATCACGATGCTCCTGCCGATCCTTGCCGCCTGGGCCGCCAGCCTGCAGATGCATCCGCTCCTCTTTGCCATTCCGGCCACGATTTCGGCCTCCATGGCCTTTATGATGCCGGTGGCCACCCCGCCCAATGCGGTCGTCTTTGGGAGCGGCCGCATCCGAATCGCCGAGATGGCCCGCACGGGACTCTTTCTCAACCTTTTCGCCGTCCTCCTGACCATCCTCGCCGTCTACCTCTTCTTCCCCCTCGTCACTGGCGCGGCCATGGACAGCTTCCCGGCGTGGGCGAAATAGGGACCAAGGACGAAAGACTAAGGACCAAGGTCTCTTGGTTCATCGTCTGGCTGGAATAGTCCCTCCTGAAAATCCGTCTTGACCTCTACCTTTTCAGCTTCCTTAGTCCTTGGTCTTTGGTCCTTTGACCACCGGAAGCGGGCGTAGTTTAATGGTAGAACTCCAGCCTTCCAAGCTGGTCGTGGGAGTTCGATTCTCCCCGCCCGCACCATGCTTCGTTCTTCGAACTTCGCATGGCGCAGCCATGCAGAAGTGAGATTAGAACGAAGCATGCCCCGCGTAGCGCAGCGCAGCGTGGGCTAAGCAGGGGTCTACAACAACACGTGGGGCCCAGGCAAAATTTTTGGCAGAACATCGCCAGGCCCGGGATACTTTCCTGTCGACACCGAATTGGCTAAAAATTATCCTGATTCGAATTCGTTCAATTGGATAATCCCAGCTACGATCAAGCTGCGCACGGATTTTATCCATATCTCTCACAAATCAAAATCCGCACCCGTGAATAACTACAAACTGCCAAAATCGATTTTCGCTAACACCGCTATCCTCATCCTGATTGCCCTATCCACGACCTTGGAAGCCCGAGACCGCGTCGAGGAGTATATCCGGGAGTATCCCAACCAGGAACAGGTCAAGATGATGAACACATGGTTGGAAAATAATGAGAAGGGAACCTTCCAGTTCACCGGTCTTGTTGATCCCGAGGAGGGTACCGTGGTGACGCCCCAGGCGACGGTGAATTACGGGTACAACTGGTTTTCTGTCTCAGACGGGCCGGCGGTTATCCGCACGCCGCGCTACGACAAGTTCTTTTCGATATCGATCTTCGACATGAAGCACAATGTGCCTGCAGTCATTGTCGATCCTGAGAAGCCGATCCTCATCAATCGGCCGGGACAGATTATTCCTGACGGGGATTACCACATCGTTGACCTGGAGACGGACCAGGGACTCGTCCTGGTGCGCATGCTTGTTGTCGACAACGAGGAGGAGGTAATGGAACTGAGCTCCAAAATCGTCATGGAAGGCGGCAAGGGGGACATGGCCCGTGACGTCCAGCGCTTCTCCAAGGAAACGGAGGTGAACGCCCATACCGTTATCGATGCGGTGATCTCCTACGCGAATCCGGATGATGCCTTTGGAAAGGTTAGCGGCGACGTGAGTTTCCTCGACCTCGCCGCTGGGGTGAAACTGGGCCAACTGGGCACCCCAAAGGATACCGTCCGCTATGGGACTATCCTTACCGATGATGCAGGTCAGCCACTCAACGGAGAGGATACCTACATCGTTACGGTACCCGCGGGCCTGCACAAGGAGGGTGGGTACTTCTCCGTCACCCTGTATGGTGCTGACAACAAGCTCCTAATCCCGAACGAGATGAATCGTTATGACCGGACAACCTTCTCGTCCGAGCCGAACACCGACGGCACCTATACCCTGACCCTCAGCCCCAGCGGCGAAGGGAAAAACGCCATCCCCACCGGCAAACCCTTTTACGGCATCCTGCGGGCCTACGTGCCCAATCCGGATGCCAGCATGCGGGTTTTCGTGAAAAAGCAGTAGGGAGGCCCCGCCCGCACCATCCTTCGCGCCTCGCCCGCCTGCGCGGGATTGTAGATTCGGATGGCAAGCCACGGGTGGCCCCATTCAAAGAAGCTGTGATGAGTCATTTACTTTACTGGAATAAACTTTATTTAAACACAGTTTTTTTCCTTTACCCGTCTAAACTTCCTCTATTTAAAGGAAAGGATGAAACGCCGATCAAATCCCTTTCGTTATGAATTCATCGAGGAGGAGCCGGAAGTCATTGACCGGGTGAGTGAGCGTGAGCGGATCCGCGAGGCGCTGATGGAACCAGGGTCCCGGCTGCTGGTGCACGGGCGTCGCCGGATGGGGAAGACGACCGTCTGCAAGGCGGTGGTGAACGAGCTACGGCAGGCGGGCCAGGCGGTTTTACTGGTGGATTTCTCGACGGCGACGCAGCTGGCGGATTTATCTAATGCGCTGCTGGGGAAGATAACGGAGGTGCTGGGCAAGCGCTGGCAGGATTATGTCAGCGGCTTGATGAAGGCGCTGAGCCTGCAGCTGGAGACGGAGGTGGACGGCATGACGGGCAACATCAAGGTCCGGCTCAAGCCATCGGCCCGGAAGGCCCCGATGGATGAGCAGCGGTCGACCTTCATTGGCATTCTCAACCAGGCCAACGCGCTGGCCCGGGAAAAGGGGACGCATCTGGGAATCGTCATTGATGAGTTCCAGGAGCTGGCCCGTTTCGAGGAAGAAGCGACCCTCTGGAACCTGCGGGGTGAAATCCAGCACCATGCGAACATCAGTTACGTCTTCACGGGATCGCGGGTGCACATGATTCGGATCCTCATTTCCAGCGACCGGGCATTCTACAAGATGTTCGGGGTGGTGAATTTCGATCCGGTTCCCGGAGACGAGATGGCGGACTGGATCGACTCAAAGTTCAAGGAGGCAGGCGGCGACCCCGGTGATGCGATCACGCGGTTGCTGGAGGTGGCGGAAACCTGCACCGTCGACCGCTTGAGGATGGCGGCGGTGTGCTTCACCATGGCCCAGGGACGTTCCCTGACCGAGGACATGGTCTTGAAAGCGAGGGCGGCCATTGTGGAGGAGGACCGGGCCTACTTCCACAGCGACTGGCAACAGATGACCGCCCACCAGCAGAATGTCCTCCGGGCCCTTGCTGAGGGGGAACGGCGCCTGACCAGCGAGGGGGTGCGGGAGCGATTCAGTCTGCCGACAAGCGGAAGCGTGACAAACACGCTGAAATCCCTGCTGGAACGGGGTATTTTGTATGAGCTGGAAACGGCACCCGGATATGCCTTCGACAATCCCTTCTTCAGGCAGTGGATCCGGATGCGGAACCGGGATGACCTGGGTTTGGGTTGAAAGCAGGGCTCGAAAAAAACCTGGAGCGATGTCCATGAATAGAAACAAGGGCAAGACCAAGCACCTCATCATCTTCGGTGAAGTCCTCTTTGACAACTTCCCGGATGGGAAGAGTGTACTTGGGGGGGCGCCATTCAATGTGGCCTGGTCCCTGAATGGGTTTGGCCGGAAACCGGTCTTTGTCAGTTCCGTTGGGTCGGACGCGAACGGCGCGGCCATCCGGGAGCAGATGGAGGCATGGGAGATGGACTGCGGGGGATTGCAGACCGACCCGGCGCACCTGACCGGTGAAGTCAGGGTTACCATCGAAAACGATGAGCCCTCCTACGAAATTTGCACCGACCGCGCCTGGGACTTCATCGATGATGAAAAGTATGCCGCCGAAGGCCTGCTTTACCACGGCTTGCTGGCCCTGCGGAGTCCAGTCTCCCGCGCCACCCTGCAACGGATGGTTGAGCGGTCTCCGGCGCAGCGCTTTTTCGATATCAATCTGCGGCCTCCATATACGGATCTTGATGTCCTGAAAAAATGGCTACATCAGACGGGCTGGCTGAAGCTGAATATCGACGAGTTGCGCCACCTCCTCGATGACGCCGGGATCACGCTGGAGAATTGCGGGGAAGCCATCGACCAGCTGCGGGAGACGTATTCAATTGGCAACGTTGTCCTGACAGGCGGGGCCAGCGGTGCGGTGTTGCATGGGGATTATGGATACGTTGCCTGCCTCCCGGCGCCCCAGCCGGATCCGTTTATCGATACTGTGGGTGCCGGGGATGCCTTTTCCGCCGCGACGATTGAGGGAATCCTGCTCGGGTTGCCAGCTGAGGAGATCGTCACCACGGCCAGCCACTTTGCTGCAAAAGTGTGCGGCCTGCGCGGTGCGACGACGACCAACCGAAGCTTTTACACTGCGGTCTATTAACCGCTGAATCCGGAGCTAAGGTCAGAGTGCCTCAACCCTGAGGCGCATGAACTGGCGGGCATCTGATGCGACCGGGTTGGCCATACGAATGACCACGTCCTCGGTCCCGTCTCCATTATCGACAACGCTGTGCTCGACGATGTCCGAGGGTCCGGCAGGATCCCAGTTCTCGAGGTCGGTGGAGACTTCCACGGTGACGTCGAGTCCGGACAAATCCTGAAGGCGAGTAAAGGCGATGGCTGTGTGGGCCTGTTCGCCTATGACAATCCTTTGTGAATGCGGCCGGCAGGTGTCGGCGACATCCCATGGATCGCTTCCCATGGCGATTTCGGCAATATTATCCACCCCGTCATCATCGTAGTCCCCGCTTTCCGGGAGGACGGCGTAAGAGGCAGACTCCATCAGGGTGGGGGGGCACTTCCCGTTTTGGTCCCAGAGATCAAACATCTCCTGGCCCTTGGAGTTGGTGGTGTTTTCATCGCGCAGGAACTCGATGAATTCCTTGCTCGTGCTCTGGTAGTAAAGCTTCACTTCGGCGCGGACCGCACCGGTCGGGACCACATAAGCGGGCTCGTCCCAGTACTGGTAGTCATCGTAATGGTGGCCCACCGGGGCACCACCGAAGGCCTCGAAGGCAGCGTTGGTGAATCCCCTTGGAGGGATGCGGTTGTCCTCGAAGACCTCGTTGTTGAGGACAAAATGAAGGGAGGGTCCTACCGGCAAACCGACCACGCCGGCAATGTTCTCGCCGATACCCGGATGAATCTCATAGACCGTGGCCTCGGCATCCTTGGTCAGGACACCGGTTGATGCATCGTAGGCGGCGGATTCGCCAATCAACGTATCGAGGGCGTCATAAAACTGCACATTGAGCCAGATGCGGCGGCCTTCCGGATAGCCGGTGGGCAGTTTGTGGCCAGTCTCGTTGGTGACCCGGACCACCAGTTTGCCGACCGACCCTTCCTGGGAAAGCGTGGCCGCGTTTTCCAGCATGTAGGTAGCCCGGGCGACCCCGGACATGACAGCCGCAAGGTCCACCTCCTCCGGATGGGCCGCTGCAATCAGCGGCGGTAACCAGGTTGAGCCACCGGTCATGTCATGGAGCGGCACGTCATCGCGGTATGGGGTTTGCGGTTCAAGGGTGGGATTGGCTCCATAACCGGCAGTATCGCGCATGTGGCAATCCTGACAGGAGGAAACCATGCCACCTGCCTTGTTCCCGGCGAACTCGGGCGCGTAAACGCCCAGCGGTGTATTGTACTGGCTGTTCAGCCATTCGCTGTAAGTCCGTTCCACCGGTGCCATGGAGTGCGGTGAATAATCCGCATTTGGTGAATCAAAGGCATTTGGCTGATAAACCCCGAATTCATCCCGGTTGAAGACGGGATTACTGACGTCATGGCAGGTTCCGCAGATGGCTGAACTCTGATGGAAGGGTGAGAATATCCATTCGTGTGCCGGTTGGGCGTCGTCGAACGGACCCCGCTGGATCCCGGCGGGATCGATCACGTACATGCCGTTGCCATACTCGGGTGATCCGGGGAAGGGATTGTCCAGATCCGAAAGGACAGTCAGGTCGCGCAAGGGACTGACACCCCCTTCATAATCCGGATCGACCATGCGGTGACAGAAGTCACAGGAGACCCCAATCATGTCATCATGCTCCATGGCGCCCCCGTCGGTCGGAACCGAGCGTCCCTGCAGCCAGCCGTTGGAAATGTGGCAGCGCAGACAGAGGTCGCCCGAATCGGGCGCGTCCTGGTTGGCAATGGCCAGATTGGCCTCAAACAGTGGATCAATGGAAGCCAGCGACATCATGCTGCCCTGCCAGTTGTAGTAGGGCTCCACCCCGGCGTCGTAATCGCCATGGCAGGACGCACAGTCCTCCGGGCTGGCTGCTTCCAGGCCGCCCTCGAAGGGTTGGGAACCCGGCATGTCAAAATCCCGCAGGGTGGTCGGGACAACGCCTCCGGGGGGTGAGACGATGGTAAAGACAGCATCACTGACATCCTGGGCCGCGTTGGTGAACTCGTCCACGGCCTCAATCCGGATGAGGGCTGTTGTTGTGGGCCGGTTGGCCGGGTGCCAGGTGTAGCTGCCATCGTTATCCAGCCCGAGTGCCAGTTGCTTGTAGGAGCTCCCGCCGTCCGTCGATTCCCAGATGCGCACGTCGACGACTTCATTTTCGTCGGTCGCTGTCCATGTGATGGTGGTGGCCTGGTTGGCGGTTAACACTTCTCCCCCGTTGGGCGACAGGACCGTCACCACAGGCGGGGTGTCATCCGTTTCCAGTGAAGGGGTCAGGTAAGGGCTGACTTCAGACAAGGGGATGTTGCTGACCAGACCCTTGTTGCTGTCGGAGAGGCCAGGAAAGGTTGGAATATTCGGATAGCCCAATCCGGTGCCCGTCACTTCCAGCGCTGAACTGAAGGTATCACCATCCGAATCAAGGGAACCGAGGGTCGTGATGTTGGCCGGAATGTCATCCTTGTTGCCGACACCAAGGGTCTGCAGTGCCGCTCCATAGGGATTCAAGGTCCCGCCGCCGCCAAAGTCATAGTGACAGACCCCACAGTGGCCTGAGTTGCTTGGAAGATTGTCCAGTTGAGTCCCGACAACCGATGGATAGACCGAGAAAAAGTCACTCCGGATGGGCGGCTTGGCAAGGAGACTGGAGCCAAGCAGGGACACCAGAAGGAGTACCTGAAGCATGCGGCGGACAGGAATAAGCAAACAAAAAGGGGCTATGGCTGCGGTCATTAGGTGGGCTTCTAGGGTATATAAAAAATTTTTATAAACCACTGCTTATCAATTCTTTACAGAATTTAATACCCTGCTTCAAGCGAAAACCAAACCTGACTTGAAGGAGTCCGTTCAGGTTTTCTGCGGATAGTCCATCCGCCGGGCCGCTTGCGATTTCAGGCAAACTGGCTGTACTTGTGACATGAAAGTACGGTTCATTTTCCAGGCGGTGACCTTGGTACTGGTCACGACATTTGCAATCAGCGCTCAGGGTCGATTTGAAGATATTGAGTACTCGGTCACAGACCTGGGGCACGGTATTTACCGCCTGGAGGCAACTGGTGGGAACATCGGGCTCTCCATCGGCGAGGATGGGGCTTTCCTGATTGACGGCCAGTATGCTCCCCTGACCCCAAAACTTCTGAAGGCGGTCGGCGACCTGACCGACAAGCCGATAAAGTTCCTCATCAACACGCACTGGCACGGGGACCATGTCGGCGGGAATGCCAACATTGCTGCCACCGGGACTGTTGTTGCGGCACATAACAATGTCCGCAGCCGGATGGCCGCACCCGGTCCCAAGCAATATCCAGAGGAAGCCCTGCCGGCGATCACCTTTTCCGATACCACCACCTGGTATATCAACGGATTAAAGATACATGCCTTCCATGTGGAGCATGCCCACACCGATGGGGACGCCATTATCCATATCCCGGAAGCCAATATCATCCATGCCGGAGATATACTCTTCAATGGGCTCTATCCCTATATTGATCTCGATTCCGGCGGTTCGGTTGACGGCTACATCGCCGCCATGGAGCAGCTCGCCGAGCTGGCCAATGAGGATACGCAAATCATCGCCGGGCATGGCCCGCTGGGCAACAAGGCCGACGTAAAGCGCAGCATCGAGATGGTCAAGGATGCCAAAACCCGCGTGGCGGCACTGGCCGAGGCAGGCAAGACCCTTGAAGAGGTCCAGGAGGCCGATCCCCTCGCGGATTACCACGATGACTGGGCCTGGCGGTTCATCACGGCGGAAAAAATGACCGCCATCCTCTACCGGGACCTGACTGAATAAGAGCTTTTTACCGCTGCCTTTTATAAGGGCCATTAGGGTTTCTATTATAAGGGAAACCCATCAACATCGGCTGGTCTTTTACGAATTTAACCGTTATTCCTCTTTTGGGTTTATAGGCCCTCCCTCTGATACTCACCGTTTTCTAAACAGGAGATTATCATGAAACGAATCTTGATCATCGGGGGGATGGTTCTGGCAGTTGCTGTCACCTCCTTACACTTGCAGGCTGCCGCGGGATTGAAACTCGCTCAGGGCGAGGTTGAAGTCCTTTATGAGTTCATTAACCCTGTGCCGGCTGGCATGGTTACTCCTGAGGGTATCGCCCTCGATCGCAAGGGGAACATCTATGTATCGCTTAGGACAACGGATGGGATTTCATACATTAAGAATGAAATCGTAAAATTCACTCCCAAGGGTGACATATCCGTTCTTGCGGACTTGGGACCTGCTGCACCTGGAGGCTTTGGGGTGATTGGTTTGACCACCGACGCGGATGGCAACGTCTATGTGGCGTTTCCCTCATTTAATGCCGCTCACGGGGTCTGGAAGGTCTATCCCGATGGTTCGGCGGAGCACCTCAACGGATCCTGGCAGTTGTTGATACCGAATTCCCTGAATTTCGACAACGAAGGCAATCTGTTTGTTACGGACTGGGATCCCTTTAAAGTGACAGCTGCGGGGATTTGGAAGTATGGTGCGGATACGATGGTATTTGAGCCCTGGTGTGTTGATCCCCTGATCATGGCCCTGGACGACGATCCATTCGGTCAGCCCATCGGTGGAGCCAACGGAATTGCATTCCATCCTCCCGATAACATATATGTCTCGAACACAGAACAGGGCACCATCGTCCGGGTTCCGGTCTTGGAGGATGGAACCGCAGGAGTAGCTTCCGTTATCAATCTGGATCCTTTCCCGATCATGAATCCGGATGGGGTAACAGTTGATGCACATGGGAATGTCTACACCGTCATACCGGTTTCGACATGGAGGGACTTTCCTCCTGCCCCACCGCCTTGGTTGCTATCACCTATTGTTAAGATATATCCGGATACGGGGATGGTGGAACCCATACTGGATCCCGTCCTTTTTGATGATCCACTCTATTTTGATTTCCCGACCACGCTGGCCTTCGGGACAGGTCCGCTGGACAAGAAGAGTGTATTTGTCATCAGCATGGGGGCGGAGTTTTTCTTTGGGCCTCCGGGTACCGGTCCCAAATTGACCCAAGTGGGCGTGGGTGTGCCTGGCAGAACAGGACAATAGAACCAGGCTAGGGCGAATTTTAAATTCTAAGGCACCCTGGAGTTTCCGGGGTGCCTTTTTTGAGCCAGCAGAGCACCGCGACCCCTGGACAATTACTTGTCGGGGGCGCGATGCCTGTGACTCCCTATACACACCCAATCGTCCTCCGGACTTTTTGGCGGACGGGAAATACTGAGGCCAATTCCAATCGCCGGGACCGCCGCCTAAAGGGTTATTTCCAGCCGCAGGTACAAGAAACGTTTCTCGGTCGGGTGGGTGTAATCGGCCCCGATACCGCTCCATGAGTGGAAAACCGGATTCCCTTAGTTGGGATTTTTTCCTGGGACGGGTTTCCGCTTGTGATGGATACTTGAAAAGTGCAGGGTTTCGGGGTCATGAACCGAAATCTTCTCACTCTTCTCACCCTCATTCTGGGCTGTCTGCCCTTCACCCTCAACGCCGGAGAGGAGCCGGAAGCGCCAGTTCGTATTACGGACGATCCTGCCATGCTTGATTTCTGGATCGGGGAATGGGACCTGACTTGGGAAGGCAAGGACGGCCCGGCCAAAGGGACCAATACCATCAGCAAGATACTCGGTGGAGCGGTCATCCATGAATCCTTTGACGGCCGGCCGGGAATGGACTTCAGGGGGGAAAGCTTTTCTGTCCTCGGACGGGTTGAGGGCAGCTGGAAGCAGGTCTGGGTGGACTCCGCCAAGGGTTATCTCGACTTTGACGGATACAAGGAAGGCGACAAGGTGGTCTTTCACCGTCTCGGTAAAAGCCCGACCGGCGAGCCCCTGTATCAGCGGATGGTCTTTTATGACATTGAAGCCGATTCCCTGACCTGGGATTGGGAAACGTCCCCGGACGGCAAGGAATGGACCGTACGCTGGCGTATCAACTACCAGCGGAAGAAGGAATAGACAGCCGTTCCATCAGGCCTGCAGGACTTCCAGCTGGAAGGATTCCATCTCCTTTTTCACCGTCTGCAGGAACTGGGCCCCGGCGGCCCCGTTAAGCCAGCGGTGGTCAAAGCTGAGGCAAAGGGCGACCTGCTGAATCCACTCATCCGGGGCAACGGCTTCCATGTGCGCCTCGCCGAGGAAAAGTGTGCCGATCGCCGGCGGAACCACCAGTGGCTGGGCGTCCCGGACACTGTATTGACCCATGCTCGTGAGGATCAATGGTACCCTTGCCTTGGAGCGGCGCTGTCCGCTGCGGACTGCCTCCACGGCATTGGCATAGGCCGCAATGAAGGAGGGCCCATCCAAATCGCTTGCATCCTGGATGATCGCCGTCTCAAGGGCGTCCTGCTGCAGTGCGACTGCCACCCCGAAGTCAAACACCTCGTTGTGCGTCAGGGTGTCGTTCTGGTTGATGGTGCAGCGGAAAATGGGATGGCGTTTGATGGATTGAACCAGTGACCAGGCAACCATGACAGTGGGGGAGGGTGCTTCCTTGCCCATGGCCTTTTTGGCTTCCGCACGGGCTGTCTTGATTGGTTCCCAGCCAGCTTTCACGGTCATATGGGCGGGAACCACATTTTTCAACTGGGCCACGATCCTCGGCGGGAGGCCCCCCTCGGTGGGCTTTCCATTGGCTCCCTGCAGGGAAATTTCCTCCACGGACTCACTGGCATTGGATTCCTCTTGCAGGGTGGAGCCGACGGGTGGGGCCGGGACCGAGGAATCGGTCACCTCCAGCTCTGCGATGATCTGGTCGACGCCTACCTCGTCATCCTCTGCAATTTTCCACCCGACGAACTTACCGGAGTAGGGTGACTCAATCGGAAAAAGTGCCTTGTCCGTCTCCACTTCGCAGAGGGGATCATCCGGCTCGATATCATCCCCCGGCTTGGCAATGAGGGAGATGACCTTGGCGCTGGTTATGCCCTCACCGAGAATCGGGACCTTGATCGGGGTCAAGGTCGTCTCCTCGTGCCCGCCGTCGTCCGAAAGGCTTTCCTTCATTTTCTCGAAGGCCGGATTGGCGGCCGGGATGGCAGCGATAGCCGGCGCCTCGCGGGCCCATTCCAGCGTCAGGAGCTCCTGGATTTTACGGGCGACGTCCTTCTTGTCCGGCAACGCCGAATACTCAAGGACAGGATTGTAGCCGATGTTGACATCCGGCTTGGCCAGCAAAGTCGGTGGGGCCTGAAGCCGGGTGAAAAGCTCACCATTTGCGGTGATGCGGGAAATGACATTTTGCCCGATGGAGCAGGACTCGGCATCCTCCTGGACGACAAGGAGGCGGCCGGTCTTGGCCACGGAGGTCTCGATTGTCGCCATGTCGATGGGGGAGACGGTCCGCAGATCGATGAACTCCACCGTGTCCGGCTCGCCCAGGAGCTCAAGGGCGTGTTGGACCACCTCGGTCCCGTTGCCCCATGAGACTAACGTCAGCTCGGATCCAGTTTTGCGGATGGCTGCCTTGCCGAATGGGACCGGCTGGATATCCCCCTCCAGCTTGTGGGGGTGCCACATGAGGTGTTTTGGGATGAGGATGATCGTCGGGGTGTGGCCATGAATGGCCGTCCAGAAAAGGCCGGCGGCATCCGCGGGAGTGGAGGGGATGCCAATCTGGATCCCGGGAAAATGGGCAATTGCACTCTCATTGGCCTGGCTGTGCCAGAGGGCACCCCCGGGCAGATAGGCCCCATAGGGGGCATAAATGACAGCCGGGGCCGACCACTCCCCGTTGGTTCGCCAATGCAGGGTGGATAACTGCGTCACCAGCTGGTTGAAACCGGGCCAAATGTAGTCCGCAAACTGGATTTCGAAAACGGGCCGCTTTCCGTAGGCAGCCACGCCGGCGGAGACACCGAAAATCGTCGATTCCGCCAGTGGTGAATTGTACACCTGCTCGGGTGCCCGGGTGGAAAGGCCCTTCGTCAGGCTGAAGACACCCCCCTTGGGATCCTCGATGTCCTGTCCGAAGAAGACAACATCCCGGCTGGCCTTCAACGCGGCCTGGAAGGTGGCGTTGATGGTGTCGACCATCCGCGGCTCGGTCGTCTCCAGGGGAAGGGAAAGGGAGGGAATCTTGGCCGAGGGACCGTAAATGTGCTTCATGAGGTCTTCCGGGCGGGGATCCAGCTCCTCAAAGGCCCGGGTATAGTCGGACCGGACCTCATTCTCGATCGATTCCTTCAATTCGGCAAATGCCTCCTCGGTGAGATCCCCCGAGGCAATCATGTCCTTTTTGAGCCGATTGATCGGATCCTTGTCATCCAGCTCGGCCAATTCCTCCTCGGAACGATATTTGCGGTGATCATCAGCGCTGGAGTGGCTCGAGATGCGCTCTGTCCGGCACCAGACGAAGGCCGGACCCTTGCCGTCCCGGGCGGATTGCAGGGCTGGTTGGATACCTTCGAAAACGGAATCCGCGTCACAGCCGTCAATGATGCTCCAATGGCTCGCATTAAGCATGTCCAGGCCGAGGGGATGCATCTTTTCGGTGACGGTGGATATCCCGATGCCGTTGTCCTCCACGAGAAATACAACCGGAAGCTGATGCTCGAGGCAAAAGGCCACTGCCTCAAAGAAGTCACCTTGCCGCGTTCCGGCGTCGCCGATGGTCGTCAGGACAATATTGGCTTTCCCGTCCAGTTTCATGCCCCAGGCCAGGCCCGCAGCCGGCAGGAGGGAGGAACCGACAACCGAGGCGATCGAAAAAATGCCCAGCTGCTTGTTGCTGTAATGGGCGGGCATCTGGCGGCCCCCGCTGGCGGCCGCGCGCTTGGCGAAGAAGGAGAGGGCGAGGTCGTAATTACCGATGCCGCGGGCCAGGGCAATTGGCCGGTCCCGGTAATATCCGGAAAACATGTCACCGTCCTTCAAGAGATAGCCGGCGACAGAGAGGGCCTCATGGCCCATTCCGGAAACATGGAACCAGCCCTTTCCCTGGCGGATCAGGCTCTGCTCGCGAAGGTCCCCGGCCCGGGATAGGAGCATGGTCCGGAGGAGCTTACTTTTGTCGTCTACATTCAGTTTCGCCATTGGTTGTCTGAAATAGTGAAGTTTAATTGCTTTTTTCGACTGGAGGGGCGGTCTCCTTTTCAGGAGGCGGGGTCACCCTGGCTTGCCACTCAATGGCAATGCCCTGTTCTCCGGCGTTTTGGGCAGATTTAATACCCCTCCGCAGAAAGGCAAGCTGGACCTTTTCCGGCATCTTCTGCTTTTCCAGTTTCTGGTAGATGCGCAGGGCAGCCCTGGCATCGCCAAGCTCCAGCAATGTATCCGCGATGTCGGCATAGAGGCCCCAGTCGCCGGACCCGGCCAGCGGTAGGTCTTCAACTAGGGCAAGGGTTTGGCGGGCGGCTTTTTCCTTCCCGGCTTTCTGGTAAAGTTCTGCCCGAAGGAGGGCCATGGCCGGCCCCGGTGTTTCCCGCATCCCTTTGTCGGCGAGATTGAGGGCCTCAATTGTCTGGTCCTCCGCCAGCAGTTGGCGGATTTTCCGGATGACCACATACTGATCCTCAAGAATCTTCAGCGGATCGCCAATGGCTTCCATTTGTACATCCAGTCCTGTGGCAAAGGGCCTGTAGAGGGGATCGCCAATGGCCACCCCCTGCCAACTGAGACCAGGCAGGGCGAGATAGGCGGCATCCCCGAAATTCCATCCCTGGGCAAGGGCGATGAAGAAACCGTCAAACTGGTGGGTCAGGTTAAGGTAGGGCTCTGCGACATTGCCAAATGTGGCACTGACACCTCTTTCGACCAATGGACCGACCCAACCCTTGCTCGTCGAACGGATCGGACGGGCGGAAAAGCTGTGTAGGTGGGCAGCGACCGCTCCTTTAGGGAATTTCCATCCAGGGAGAAAAAAGGGCCCGTTCCGGTTATGGGCATACCACCCTGCATAGAGGACCGGGGCATCAAAGCGATCGGCGACCTGGAAGGTTGCCCTCCGCTTGTCATGGCTAAGGTCAAAACCCAATTGTTCGAAACGGGCCGCCGTGTTGGCCATCCATTCGTTTCCGAGAGCAAAGGCGCCTCCCCGGCCATCCTCATCGACATAGGCACGGCCCTTGAGGCCCTGCTGTTCCCCTTCAAGGGCATTGTCGATCATGCGGATGACGGCCTCCGGAGAGGGTCCGTCGAGACGGGTTACACGGAGGATATTTGTTGATACCCGAGAATCGAGGTTTCCATAGAGCGGATTCGGGAAAAATCCCCGGAATGGTATATCGCGGAAAAGGAGGAGGGAAAGTTCGCCGTCCACGGACGCATCGGTCCGGGACATGTTTCCCTCCGTGAAAGCCTTGATGAGCCCGAGGTGCTTCCCCTTGAGTTGTTTTCGAAGCAAGGCTGTATCTTCCGTCTCCGCGGGTGGCGGGCCGGTGACATGGGCCGGTATGCCGTAGCAAAGCACGAGGTAGCGCACCTTGTTGGAGAAGACGGTAACTGTATCGCGACCAAAGGTATCCGTGGAACCCTTGAAGGCGTCGATCAGCTCCTTTTCCAGCAGGCTGGCCAGAAGGGGATTATAGAGCGTCTCAATGAACGCCTGGCGCCCGATTTTTTCCTCAGTGATGGTTTCGAGAAGGACCAGGTTGGCTTCCGGAATAGCCCGCTGCTTCATGTAGTGCTGGGCAACCTTCAGCGAACCCTTCATGGCCGGATTGGCGACAACAACAACGGAATCCGGACCCGGTCTTGGCTGCCCGCTCGCCAGCGGGGCAATGGCAGCCAGAATGAGGACCAGCACCAGAGAGAGGGCCGTGCGCTTCAATTCGGAGGGCATGTCAGGTCATCAAATAGAAGCCACCCCAGGAAGCAAGGCTGCAGAGGGACAGGGTCAAGGCCAGGTAGAGGGCGGCTTTGCCCAAATGACCGGCCCGGGCGAGGAGAACCGATTCCAGGATGAAGGTCGAAAAGGTTGTCAGGGCACCACAGAATCCAGCGCCCAGAAAGACGCGGATGAGCTCCGCCTCTGCAGGTAGTCCATACCAGATGGCAGGCAGGAAAAAGCTGCCACTGACATTAACCACCAGGGTGGCAACGGGAAAATCATATTTTAAAAGACGTCCGGCAAGGGCACGCAGGAGGGCGCCAGCCGCTCCCCCTAGCCCAACTGCAAGGACCACAAGGACACTCACTGCCGACTCCCTTCAATGGAGCGCTCCACAATGTGGATCACCAGCACAACGACCCCAATGGCGGTAACGGTTGGGAGGAACAGGTTGGCCAGGGCCGCTGCCCAGCGGCCGGACTCAAACAGCTGCAGGGTTTCCAGGGAAAAGAGGGAAACGGTGGTGAAGCTGCCACAGAATCCCACCATGTAGAGGTAGCGCCCCTGCGGGTGGAGCTGGTGCTGCGACGCATGGAGGAATCCGAGGGCCGCCGCTCCAAGAATATTAATGAGAATTGTCGGGACAGGAAAGTTTCCCAGAAATCCCAGGCCGATCCACCAGCGCAACAGGGAGCCCATGGTCCCGCCGAGGCTGATGTAGAGGATGTCGGCTGTGGTGAACCGTTGCGGCATTACGAAGCCTCCCTGGCTAGTCGCTGCAGGGTTCTCTGGTAGACCTGGACCGCCTCAACGAGGGCTGCGGCAATGCGATCCCGGTATCCCCTTGAGCCAATGTTGCGGCCTTCCGCGGGATGGGTCACGAAACCACCCTCAACGAGAATTCCCGGCATCGACAACTCTTCCAGGACGGTGAAGCGGGCCCGCTTCAACCCCCTGTCCGCAGCGCCGAGTTCTTCCTCGAGGCTGCGCTGGACATAGTAAGCGAGTAAGGTGCTCCAGGCGCCGTCCCTGTTGCCCGGATAGGATTTCCGGTCGCTGGCGTGCAGGTCGGCCCGGGAAGTTGAGGGCTGCATCACGGGAGTATAGACAAAGGTTTCTACGCCCTCGACCCCGCTTTTCCCGGAAGCGTTGAAGTGCAGGGAAATAAACAAGTCCCCCTCAAGGCGATTGGCCAACAGCGCCCTCTCCCGGAGGGGAATGAAGCGATCCTCTGTCCGGGTCAGGGTGACCCGGAAACCCTCTGCTTGCAGGCGCTTTTGCAACCGCATGGCGAGATCCAGGGCAAGGGCCTTTTCCCTGAGCCCGACGGGCAGATTTTCCGCCCCGGGATCTTTTCCCCCGTGGCCCGGATCCAGGATGATGTGCCGCAATTTTGGTGGAGGCCCGTTCAACTGGGGCGTCAGGATAGGCCGTATCTGGTGGGTCAGGTCCGATTCACTGAGGTACAGGCGACCTTTGGATTCAACAACGGGATAACCCAGGTGGACCCGAAGGCCGTTGAGGAGCATTTCGCGCTTGTGGACCTCGAAGTCCATGCGGGTCCAGCTTGAATCCAGGCGCAGGCGCTCACCTTTTTCCAGCCAGCTGGAGCGCATGCCCAGCTTCCCTGCCACATCCGTCAGGCGTACGTAGGAAGTGCCGTTAACTTCAAGTGCATGCCCGGCTAATGGAACAAGGAGACACAGGATGCACTGGAATAGCCTCACTCCTCAGGCTTGGCGAATGGTTCGTTGTACTTCAATTGGCGCTTGGCCAACGGTAATGGGGACATGATCATATTGACATGTCGTCCACTCAACTTCGGGGTCCCGTCGGCCTGGCCGACATGTTTCAAGTCCTCTGCCGCCTTGGCGACTACCTCGAGGCCGAGATTCTTGTGTTCGTTTTCACGACCCCGGAACATGAGGCTCAGCTTTAACTTGTTTCCCTTGTAGAGAAACTCCTCCCCGTGCCGGAGCTTGGTCATATAGTCATGCTCCTCAGTCCGAACGCGGAACTTCACTTCCTTGATCTTGGAAGAGGAGGAGGCCTTGGCCTTGTTCTCCTTCTTCTTCTTGGACTCCTCGTACATGTACTTGCCAAAGTCGAGGATGCGGCAAATAGGCGGGTTCGTGTTGCCGGAGATCTCAACCAGGTCGAGGCCGGCCTTCTTGGCCGCCTGCAGGGCTTCGTCGCGTGAGACGATGCCTATCTGCTTGCCATCCGACCCGATGAGTCTGATTTCCCGGGCGCGGATGCGCTCATTTTTTCTAACATAGTTACCACGGTCGCGCCGATGGCGACCGCCATGATATGGTCTGGGCATTTATTCCTTTTTTGCGTTCAGTCCGTGGACCTTCATTGAATTAAAGGTCTCTTATATGAAAGCTGGCCTTTGTTTGACAAGAAGGAATAGCGGCCCTGATCAGGCATTGACGGAATCGACAACAGCGTCGGCTAGGCCGTATTCGATGGCTTCCTCGGCGTTGAGATAGAAGTCGCGGTCGGTATCCTTCTGAATCTTCTCAATCGGCTGTCCGCTGGAATCAGCAAGGATACGGTTCATCTCCTCGCGGAGCTTTTCCATTTCCTGTGCCTGGATATGGATGTCCACCGCGGCCCCGCGCATCGTCCCCATAATCAGGGGTTGGTGGATCAGGACCCGCGAATGCGGGTAGAGAAAGCGTTTTCCCTTGGTTCCGCCACAGAGGAAAATGGAGCCCATGCTGGCTGCCAGCCCGACCACGATCACCTTGATCGGGCTGCTGATCAGCTTCATTGTGTCATAGACGGCCATTCCAGCGGTAATGGAACCGCCGGGGCTGTTCAGGTAAATGGTGATTTCCTTGCCTGGCTCGATCGCTTCAAGATAGAGCAGCTGCTCGGTGGCCAGACGGGCGGAATCATCGTTGACCTCTCCCCAGAAGAAAATTTTGCGCTCTTCGAGGAACTTGCGCCGCATCATCTCCGAAAGCGGAAGCTTTTGCGGCTTATCGGATTCGTGGTCTTCGTCGTTAGCGTTGGGACGGGATTGCATAAGGTGAAACGTGGCCATTCGGGCGGTTTGGGCAAGGCTGTGGATGGATTTTTTTCTAGTTGATACGAAATTCCAGTTTCTTGATGAGAGCCATCAGGAAAGCTGTTTTTGCTCCCTCAAGACGGCTACAGGCGGCGAGCGCCTCATCCGTGGCCTGTTGTGCCGCCTGCCGGCTGGCCTCAAGCCCATGCAGGGAGACATAAGTATTCTTGGCCTGTTTTTCGTCGTTGCCGACGGTCTTCCCAAGCACCTCCGGGGTCGAGGTGGCATCAAGGATGTCATCGACAATCTGAAACGCGAGGCCGAGGGACTGGCCAATCTTGCGAAGACAGTCGGAAGCATCCAGGGGATACTCGGTCAGCTCAAGGCCCATCAAGAGAGCGGCTGTAATGAGGTCGGCGGTCTTGTGGTGATGGATGTAATCCAGCGTCTCTTCCGTTATGGCCTGGTTCTCGGAGAGCGTGTCCACCACCTGGCCACCGATAAGGTGGCGACTGTCGGCCGCTTCCGTCAGAATCCGTAACAGGTTGAGCGCCCGTTGCGGATCACTGGCGTAATGAAAGGCCAGCAGCCGAAAGGCTTCGGTGAGGAGGGCGTCACCGGCGAGGAGCGCGGTCGCCTCATCGAAGCGGACATGGGCGGAGGGCTGCCCCCGACGCAAGGGACTGTCATCCATGCAGGGCAGGTCGTCATGGACCAGCGAATAGGTGTGGAGGCACTCGATGGCCACCGCGGCCGGCAAGGGGTCCTGCTTTTGTGGGTAGAGATCGGCCGCGGCCATCAGGAGAACCGGACGCAGGCGCTTACCCCCGGCGGAGAGGCAATAGTTCATGGCCTCGTGGATCTTTTCCGGAGTGGTGCCGGAGGCAGGGACGAGTTGTGTCAGTCCTGCCTCGACGGTTTGCCGGTAGGCCTCATAGGTTTGATCGAAAGACTCCATTGGGGGAGGGAATATTGAATTGCGGTTGGCGGCAAAGGAAGATTGATTAAGCGAACTCAAAAGAAGGAATCAGGCAAATGGAGAATATGGAAAAAATCAGCTGGCGCATCTGGGAAAGCCAGGGGCTGGGCCGGGCGCTTCTCATCGGGGGCTTACTGTTTTACGTGCCCATCATCAACTTCCTCCTGTTGGGATATTTCGGGTGCTGGGCCCGGAAATTGATCATGCAGGAAGGTATGGATTTGCCGGAATGGCGTGACGGGCGCTCGATCGTCTCCGAGTTGGGCCGGGTCATTGTTCCATTCGCGGTGTGGGTGCTGCTGCCAGTCATTCTTGCCTCAACATTGGTATGGGCCTTGGCCGGATTGCTCAACTTCATGCACCTGGGATTTTTCGCCGGCACCCTGGCATGGTTGCCGATGGTCCTCGTGGCAGTTCTCTCGCCACCCGCGATCGTTGTTTCCCTGATCCGGCTCTACACAGGCCATACGCTGAAAGAAACCCTCGATATCCCAGAAGTCATCCGGGAAGTTGTGCGGCACCTGCGTGAGTGCATTTTTCCCCTCCTGCAGTATTATGGCCTGCTTGTTCTCGGGTGGCCCCTGCTCGGATTTGCCGTCTTCCTGGCCACGCTCCCGTTGCTGGCGCAGCTGATACTTGTCTTCAGGAAGATGCATGAGGACTTGAAAAGCGGCGCGATTTAGGTATCTGCATTGGTCTTTTCATAAAATCGCACCATGCCCACCTACGAATACGCCTGCCAAAACTGTGGTCACGATCTGGAGGTCTTCCAGCGCATGTCGGATGATCCGCTGGAGGTGTGCCCCTCCTGCAACGAACCATCCCTGAAGCGCAAAATTGGGCTGGGGGCCGGCATCATTTTCAAGGGTGGTGGCTTTTACGAGACGGACTTCAAGGACCGCAAGGGAAGCGCCTCAGGCGAGACCGGGAAGGCTGCCGAGAAGAAGCCGGAGAAGAAGGAAACCCCAGCCAAGACCGCTGAGAAGGCAGCTGACTGAGCCGATCCGGGCCTATCCCGGTAAAATCCGCGTCAAAGTTGCGGGCCCCCTCCACATCCGACCTTGCCTCGGAGGTCGGGTTCGCCTATTCCATTGTCCTAAAGCTGAATCTATATCAAGAAGCAGGAATCATGAGCCCACAAAAGGAACCTACCGGACCGCGGATGTCATCCGTTATCATTATTGGCGTCTTGACCTTTATCCTTGGGAAAATGCTGGGTCTGGCCAGCCTGGTCACCCAACCGGTCATCGTCGTGAACAAGGAACCGAACCCGGAAAACGTGGTTCCCGGCACGGTCTATTACCAGAAGGGCACCAGCTCCGGCCGCACCGTCTGGCGGGCCAAGGAGGAAGCCTGGAGAGAGGGAACAGTAAGCGTCCTTTCGCTCAGTGAAACCGAACTCAACCAGTGGGGCCGGGATCGCTTCAAGAAGACGTCTTCCGCTCCTTCCGAGGAGGAGGGCTTCATGGACCGTGTGCAGCTCCACGTCTCGGCGGTCAATTTTCGTATTCTGGAGGATGAGGTACAAATGGCCTCCGAGGTTCGGATTGGAGACCTTTTTGGCGAGCGCACCTTTATCTATCAGGTCCGGGGCCACTTTGAATCAACTTCGGACGGGGTTAAGTTCGTCCATGAGAAAGGCACATTGGGCAGTGCTCCCCTGGGGCACTTCCCGGTATATGGGGACGTGCTCTTCTCCCTGGTCTCTGGAAGTCTTGAAGAAACCCCGGAAATGGAATGGCTCCCGGAAAGCCTGGCCAGTCTGGAATCGATTGAAATCGAAGGCGGACAATTAATCCTGCGCCGGCGGGCCCAAGGCTAGCCGATGGACGGGGCGGACGGACAGGCCGCCAAACGGGTGGCCCTGCTTTTCACCCAATTTCCGGTGGCAACCGAGACTTTTCTGCAACGGGAAGTCATCGCCTTGCAGCGCTGTCAACGCGACTGGCCCGTGTTCGCCCTCTGGCCGACCTCCGAGGGTGGGGTCGAGAGCATGACGGCGACCCACACCTTTCACCGTTGGCACCTCCTGAGCCTTTTCTGGTGGATCCCCTATTGGACGATAAGGAATCCAAAGGGCATGCGCAGCCTTGCCGAAGTCCTTGTTTCAGCCCGGGTGCCCAACTTCATCAATTTCAGCGAGACGCTCCTTGGATTTGCCTACGGGATTGCCCGGGCCAGGACCCTCGCGGGGCGGTTTGATCACTTTCACGCGGTCTGGGCCTCCGCACCAGCAACGGCCGCATGGGTCCTCTATAAGCTGACCGGCATCCCTTATTCAATGGCGGGCCATGCTTATGATCTTTACGAGGATGGCGGGGACGGTCTCCTGGAAACCAAGATTCCGGAGGCCCGTTTCATCCGCACTTCCACCGATACCGGACGCGATCGTTGGAAGCAGCTCGGAAGCCCTTCTGACACGATACATGTCATTCGCAGGGGCCTGTTGAAGTTTCCCAAGCTGGATCCGGCACCGGCTGCGGCGCCGGAGGAACCGTATCAGCTGCTCGCGGTTGGCCGGCTGGTGGAAAAGATGGGCTATTCCGTGCTGTTGCAAATTCTCGCCAGATTGAAACGGTCCGGTTTGCCGTTTCGAGCCACGATCGTTGGCAGTGGTCCCCTGATGGGTAGTTTGCAGCGCCGGGCAAAGCGTCTGGACCTTGAAGATTACCTCGAATTCACCGGGGGACTGCCATTCCATGAGGTGACCTGGTATTACCGGGAGGCCGACCTTTTCCTTTTCAGCGGGCAGGTTGCCCAAAGCGGGGACCGGGCTGGTTTCCCCAATGCCATCGGGGAGGCCATGGCATGGGGTGTTCCCGTCTGTGCCAGTTCCGTCGGAGCCGTGCAGGAGGGTGTTCACGATGGCCAGACCGGACTCCTCTACACTGACCCGGATGAGGCGGTGGAGAAGATTTCCCAATTGTTCAGCGATCCGGCCCGCTACGCAGCAATCCGGCAATCCGCCCGACAGTGGGCCGAGGAGGAATTCGATGCCTGCAGGAACATGGAACGGTTTGCCCGGCTGGTGGAGGCTGCTTGCCCTTGATTACAGGACATCCGCGAAGCCGTTGCGCAACCGGCTGAACCCAAAGTAGCCAAGCGCAACGGAAATGATGCCGATCAGGTAAAGATAGACCAACTTGTCCAATTGTATCGGAATGTTCCAGAGGAGGACATCCCGGGATAACTCAATGGCCTGCAGGACCGGATTGTATTTCAACCAGGCGTAGATGGGTTCGGGAATGCGGCTGCTGGGGTAGAATACCGCGCTGGCATAAAACAGGACCTGTCCAAGAAAGCCCATCAGGTGCTGGGAATCCCGGAAATAGACCCCCAGGGCGGAGAGGATATAGCTCAATCCCAGCGACAGGAGCAGCATCGGCAGCAGGATGAGGGGAAACCAGAGCGCCTGCCAGGTCAGGGAGACGCCCGCCAGAAGAATGGCCGCCAGAGCCATCAGGCAACTCATCAAGGTCCGGAAAAAAATCGACCCGACCAGGGCTGGAGGAAGGATATGGAGCGGAAAGACGACCTTTTGGACCAGGTTCTGGTAGGAAAGGATGAGGACCGGCGATTGACCCATGGACTCGGTGACCAGTCCCATGACCGTCAATCCGATGAAGATGCCCAGCGGATAGTCAAAGGGCCCCGGATTTTCAGTGACGCCAAACTGGCCACCCATGATCAAGCCAAAGACAACCGTGAAGAGGGCCAGCATGAGCAGCGGGTTGAGGAATATCCACAACAGCCCAAGCCAACTTCCCTTGGTTTGCCGCTCAATATGGCGCAGAGTGAAACCAACCAGCAGCTCCCGGTGTTGAAAGAAGCGACGTTTCGACTGATTTTTCTCCTTATCTCCCATGTTTGGCCTCAATGCTGCTCACTATTCCAACGGCGGAAAGCCTAATTTGTTGCAATTCATGACCCAGTCATCACCCGCTTTAATAACTTGCTTAGGAAACGCCATTCCGTAGCGTTGACTCCTTTTGCTTAACCGACCTAGACGTGTCTGTCCCGAATAAAATCAAGACTTTCTTCAATCGCCGTAACAGCATTTTGCGCCGTTGCCGCGAAGACGAGGCAACGCGTGCCCGGCTAAAGTACAATCCCTGGTACCATCACATGGAGCGCCAGGAAGGGGCACATGTCTGGATCGATGGCCGGAAACTGCTCATGATGAGCAGTAACGATTATCTTGGCCTCAGCAGCCATCCAAAAGTCATTGAGGCCGGCGAGGAAGCCCTCAAGAAGTGGGGCAGCAGCACGACGGGAGCCCGTTTGGCAAATGGCTCAAGGGCCTACCACCGGGAGCTGGAACTGGCCTTGGCCCAGTTTGTCGGCAAGGAGGATTGCCAGGTATTGTGTGCCGGCTATCTGGCCTGCATGGGTGCGGTCATGACCTATGCCCAGCGTGGCGACCTTATCCTGGTCGACCGTAATGTGCATAGCTCGCTGTGGTCGGGGATTGGGCTTAGTGGTGCCCGCGTGGAGCGGTTTTCCCATAACAATCCTTCTGATTTGCAGGATATCCTGACAACCGAACCACGGGAAATGCCCAAGATGGTGGTAATCGAGGGGGTCTACTCCATGGAGGGACATATTGCCCCGATTCAGGAAATTATTGAGGTCGGCCGTGACTACAACTGCTTCTTTGTTGTGGATGATGCCCACGGATTCGGGGTCCTTGGGGACCGTGGACAGGGAACCGTCGGCTATCTTGATCGCACGAATGAAGTGGATGTCATCTGTGGCAGCCTGTCCAAGTCAATGGCCAGCACGGGTGGATTCATTGCCGGTTCACGGGAGGTCATCGAGTACCTCCGGACCCACAGCAAGCAGACGATTTTCAGTGCGGCCATCAGTCCCAGCCAGGCAGCGTGTGCCCAGGCGGCCCTGCAGGTGCTTCAGGACGAACCGGAACACCGGGAACGGCTCTGGGAAAACACCCGCTACTACAAGCGCCTTCTCAATCAGCTGGACCTTGATATCTGGGACAGCGAGACGCCGGCGGTACCGATTGTTATCGGCAACAAGGAAAAGACCTACCGGGTTTGGAAGCAATTGCTGGAAGATGACATTTTCACGGTCATTGCCATTGCTCCCGCTGTTCCGCCGGCCAAGGACCTGATCCGGACGGCGGTCTCCGCACGGCACAGCCGTGAAGACCTTGAACGGGTCGCAGAATCCCTTTCCAAGGCCTTCAAACGGGGCTGAACAGCCCATGTCGACCTTATTTTTCGACACCACCAAGTCGCGTAAACAAGGTCATTTTTCCGGGCTGAACCGGGTTTCCGCGCGCCTTCTGGATGCCTTTTCGGAATTTGAATTCCTTGAACTGAAAGCGGTTCACTGGTCGTCCCTGAAGCGAAGCTACGTAGATTCAGCCTCCGGCAAGGCCATCGGGACGGGTAAGGCCAGCGACTTATTCCTGACGCCGGAAGTTTTTGCGCTCCGGGAGCGGCCCTTCAGCCGCGGGTGGCTGCAACGGTTCAAGGGCAGGACTGCCTGCCTGTTTTTCGATGCCATCCCGTTTTTCCATCCCGAGATTACCTGGCCCCATAGTGTGCGGCGATTCCCTCGCTGGTTCACGGACTTGGGGAATTACGACCACATCTTCTTCATTTCCTCCCATGCGCGGGAGGAAGCGTTGAAAGTGCACGAGCTGACCGGGCTTCCCCGGGTGGAGGGCACTGTTCTGCCAATGGGCTGTGATTACATGAACCAACAGCCGGTCAACAATCCGGGTGAAGTGCCGGTTCTGTTGAACATCGGAATCCTGGAACCGCGCAAGGGCCAGGATTGCCTGCTCAGCGTCTGCGATCGGCTCTGGTTGGAGGGATTTGTATTCAAACTGGTTTTTCTGGGCCGGGTGAATCCCCATTACGGTCGGCCGCTACAGGAGCGGATCAACCTGCTCCGGGAATCCGGTCGGGATATTGAGCACGTGGAGCAGGCTGATGACGCCTGCCTCGCCGAATGGCACCAGCGTGCCAGCCTGGCAATCCAGCCATCCCGGGCGGAAGGTTTTGGTTTGCCTGTTCTGGAGTCACTATGGGCGGGTTGCCCGGTCTTGGCCTCGGATCAACCCGGATTGGATTCTGTTCCTGGCCTGAAGGGTGTCCAGGTGCTGGACGAAGTCAGTGAAGAAGCCATTGAGGCAGCCTTGAAGAAGTTACTGGAGCAACCGGAGCTGCTTGCAGCCCTGCGGAAATCGATCGAGAGCAAGGAACTGCCCACATGGACAGATTCCGCATTGTTCGTGCTTCAGGAGCTTGGATTGAGCGTCAACTCCTGAAAGAGCTCGCTCAGGTCCTCGGCGACATGCCGCATCGTCCGCACCGGGCGGCGGGCGGCTTCACCAGAGAGCCGGCTGTACTGCTCTGCGTCCTTGAGAAGGGACTCCAAATTGGAACGGATGCCGGAGGGGCTACCATCCGAGATAAGACACCCACCTCCCTCAGCCAGCTCTTCAAGGGCACCACCCCGGGTCGTGATTACGGGTAAGCCATGCGAGAGGGCTTCCAGCACTGGCATTCCGAAGCCTTCATGGAAAGAGGGATAGGCGAAGATGTCGGTTTCCTCGTAAAGCTCGAGCAGGCGTTGGTTGGAGACCGCCCCTTCCCATTTCACTGGGCGGCCTTTTTTCGACAGCTCGCGAATCCGGTCGACGGCAGGAGTCCCCGTTTCCTTGTTCAGCATCCCAGCCAACCGCAGCTTGAAAGATGTTCCCGATGCCCACAATTCCTCACAGGCCTCGAGCAGGCCGAGGTGATTCTTGCGGGCTTCGAGGGTTCCTATCATCAGGACCACTGGATTGGCCGGCAAAATCCCCGTTCTCGCAGAACTGTGCCCGGTGCTGAGTTGGCTCCGTAATCCCAGGGGGGTGACAGACGTAAGCGCCTTTCCGACGATGCCTTCCTTGTCCCAAAAGGTAAGCAGGTCAGCTCGGCTGGCTTCGGAAATACAGGTTACGTGGTCAAATTCTGCCAGCTTTCTCAGGTAGCCGGGAAATCGGTCAACGGTCTTGGACGGTGTCCACTGGGGATGCTTCAGGGCAATTGCGTCATAAAAGTAGGCCAGGCGCGGCTTGCCCGGGAATGTTCCATGGTTAAACAAGACCGTTTCCCGGGAGGGATCGAAAATTTCCGGGCAAAACAGGCCCTGGACTGTCTGGATTTCAGTCTGTCTCCGGGTCAACCTGCGCAGGTAGCCCCGCGTTTTTTGGAGAGTGGACCAGCGACTTGAGCGTTTGGCTGGCGGTTCAGCAGTCGGCGATGGCTCAAGGTTTGTCCTTTCTATTCTGTCCAGCGAACGCCACTGGGAGGCAAACCGGTCGTAGACTACCGGAAACGCCTCTCCCTGCAGTTCACGGGCAAGGTTCCGACAGACCTGTTGGATTCCGGTCTGGGCACCTGTGTGTGTCGTATGCGTGAGATCAATGGCCCACATCGTCTGTCCAGCATAACGAATGTATCGACAAGGCAACCTGTAATCGTCGTGGCATTGCTTCCATCCTTGCCCGTCGGGGATATTTCCCCACCCTTGAACCGATGACTGGAGAGGGCTCAGGCGTGGTCCATGAAAGCGACAGGCGGGAGCTGTTCCTCGAGGCCTGCCGCTCGCCCGAGGCCGCGAGGAACTTCCTCAAACCACATGTCAGGCAGCTGGCGGAAAGGGTGGGGCAATTGAGGGCCCGTTGGACAGCCCTCAATGAGGCCAATACTCCTTTTACCGTCGTTGTCCCGGAGCCAGCTTTTAAGATGGTCTGCCGTGAGGAAGACCTGGACGCCTTATCGAATCTGATAAACCCGGAGGCTGTCTCTCTCGATGTTTTCGATACCTGCCTCAATCGCCTGCTAGCTTCACCATTGGATGTCTTCCAGATGGTGGGGTATGCCGTTGAAGCGAAGACGGGACTGTCCGCCGGGACCTTTGCCTCGGCACGGGTTGAGGTGGAGAACACCTTGCGCGCAGAGGGCCTGGCAAACGGAACCAGGGAAGATACTTCCTTCAGCGACATCTACCAGCAACTGGAAACCCGTTTCCAATGGAACGAGAAAACGAACGAAGCGATCAGCGCCTTTGAATTGTCGCTTGAGCAGCTGTTCCTGCGACCGGTTCCGGAGATCCGCGAATTGGCCAACAAATGGGAGCGGGAGGGTATTCCCATGGCATACACATCAGAGATGTACCTGCCGGGGGCGGCGCTCCGTAAGCTGCTCAAGGCGGCCGGTTTCCCCGCTGCTGACATACCCGTCCTCACTTCTGGGGAAACGGGATTAAGCAAGGGAACAGGCAACCTTTACGACTGCACAGCTCGTGAACTGGGGACGGAGGGATTCGTCCACATCGGGGATAATCCGGAAACGGATGGGAGGATTCCGTCCGCAAAAGGATTCTCCTCGCTTGTCGTCAAGACGGCCAAGTCGGTCTACCCGGACCTGTTTTCAAACATCCTGTATGCAATCGGTAGCGAGCCCGGTGTAACAAAAGGGATGAGCTTCTGGCAGAGGTTCGGATATGAGGTGGCGGGCCCCCTTCACTTCGCTTTTGCCACCCATTTGTACAAGAAGTGCCGGTCGCTTGGGAGTGAGCGGATTCACTTCCTTTCCCGGGATGGCTGGTTTCCGCGCAAGGTCTTCCAGCGCATCCAATCGGCCTGGGGAGCAGTCGCTGAGGATCACTACCTTTACGCATCACGGGAGTTTCTCGGCCTTGGGTCGATGACCGACATCGACGGTGAGGACTGGGAATTTATCCTCAAGGCCAGCCCGCTGCTCGAGTTGCGGGATGTTTTTGAGCGCATTGGTATCCCCGCCCAAGAACATGTGCCGGTATGCGACAAGATGGGACTGGGAGATCCGGACCGGCGTCTCTGCCATCACTGCGGTTACCTGGATCCACAGGACCATGGCCGTCTCTACCATGCCATATGCCAATGCATCGAGCCCTTCCATCTGCACCGCCATCATGTTGCCACCCGGTTGCGTGAATATCTTCATGATACAGGAATTTATGATGGCCGCTCCCTGTTTGCTGACATCGGTTGGGGCGGTTCCTCTTTCCGGGCAATCCGGAAACTGGCGCCCGGGGACAAGACGCCGCATGGGGCCTACTTTGCCCTCTTTGGCGAACTGGACCCGGAAACGAGCGCGTGGTTCACGGATGGCGGGAAAAGCCAGCGCGAGGCGATCCTGATGGGTTCCATTGCCCTGATGGAATTCCTTTTTGGTTCACCCGAACCAACGGTCAGGTACATGGACAAAGGAAGAGGGGAATGGCTTCCTGTATTCAGGGATTCACTACCCTTATATGATGTTGAAGCATGGACGGGAATGGAAAGCGGAGTCCTAAAATTCACGAATCGCATCCTGGAAATACTTCACCGTGCACCCGACGGAGACGGACTGGCAAGGGTGGAGGATGTGCTGAGAATTTGTATCTTTAAGCCGGACAAGGAGGCCTTGCAAATGCTTGGCCCGCTCAGTCATGGGGAAGGTTGGGGCACCGGCCACCGGCTGAGAATGCTTCCGGCCTTTGCCAATCATCCCGAAAAGGCAACCTTGCACGAAGCCTACGCCTACTGCCCCTGGAAACCCGGTTTGAGCCGCTTGTGGGGCTGATTTAGGTCCATGACTCCAGTTCACCCGCACAGCGCTCCATCAGGGCGGGCCGTGCCTCCGGAATTGCATAATCGGATAAAAAGTCCCGCGCCAAACGCTTGCCGAATGTCTGGAGATAGGGAGTACCCCGGCTGGAATCCACCATTGGGAGGAAGGATTCCAGGTGACTGGCGAACACCTCGCCCGTATGGTGCTCCTCCAAGAGCTTTCGGCCGGCCAGCCCCATCTGAAAGTAGGGGTCCGGGTCCTCGCAAAATGCCTCCAGATGGCGGATAATGTCTGCCTCTTCATTGGAGGGGGAAACCGTGGCGACTGTTTCTCCCGGGAGCGTTGAATAATAGGCCGTGTTCGTAACCAGGGCCGGCAGCGAAAAGTTCCACTGCCGCAACAGGCTACCGGAGGACTCGCCCCGGCTGGGCCAACGCAGATTGATGCTGAGGTCGGACTCGCCGAGGAGTTTGTCGAGTCCCTTGTTGGAGACAAAGCCCTTCGTTGTGACCGATCCGTGCAGGTCCAGCTCACCGAGCCATTGCTTCAATTGCTTCTCATCATACTTCCCGGCAATGATCACCTTGAAGCGATCCTTCGAAGGAGTCTTGGAAAATGCCTCCAGAAAGGGCCTCAATCGCCGGTTCGGGTTTTCCATGAATCCGAAGATTATGATTTGATAAGGACCATTGTCCCGCTTTTGTCTCCTGATTTCCGGTTGAAGGTCGGCTTCCGGAAGGAACGGCAGCGGTGCGTACATGACCGGTGCTGACGAGTACTTCCTGATGGGATGCACGCTAAGGGGGTTGTGGGTGATGATGCCAAGGGAATTTTCCACAATGTATTCAAAAAGTGGATACTCCATGACCAGCTTGTCATTATTGACAACGCGTTTCTCGAGAAAATCGCGGCCATGCTCGACCGCCTCATGCCCACAAAAGCGGCAAAGGATGTCGAAATACTCGGCGAGGCCGCGCCCCTTTTCCATGCAGAGGTTGAGGATGGTCTCATGAACCGCGAGATCGTGCAGGACAACTATCCCAGGACATTTCTTCGCTGCTGTAATGATCTCCCCATGGAAACGGATGTGATTGCCAATGTGGTACACAGGGAGACCTTCATGGTGCAGAGCCTTCCAATCCATGGAAGGGGTGTTGAAAGAGGAGATGGGGCAGAGTTTGCCAAGGGAAGATTCCCATTTGCTGGTGCTGGTGTACACCTTGAGGTCAAACCGTGAGGCCAGTGCCGGCAGGATGCGCGCGGTCAGGCTGCCGATGTCCGTTTGGTCCGGAGGGAGCGGGCTGAACCAGGTAAGCTTCATTTTACCAGCGCCTCGGCTACGTGGTCCCAGGAAATATCGAGGTCCTTATACCGCTTTTTCGCCTTCGGGCCTGCCTCCTTGGCAAAGGAGGTGGAGGACCATAATTCATCCATCGCCTTGGCCAGCTCGGCGGGGTCCGAATCCGTCACGAGTCCCTCCTCACCACTGCGGATGAATTCTGTTGGCCCGCCTGAATCCGAACAGGTAATGACTGGCTTCGATGACAACATCGCCTCCAGGGTGATGTAGCCGTAATCTTCCAGGTGTGGGACAAAGAGGACGCCTCGACAACCCGCATAGAGGTCGACCATATCATCAAAGGGAATCCGACCCAAGAACTGGACCCGCTTTTCAAGCTTCAGTTTCTTGACCAGGGCCTTCAGCTCAACCAGGTTACGCGGATTGTCCGGCGATCCGGAAAAACGGATTTTAACTGGTTGCCGGGTCAGGGCGAGGGCCTCAACGGCCAGCTGTTGCCGCTTGATGGGTGTGATTCGACTTGGAAAGTAAAGGTAATCCCCGAACGGGCCCGACCTGAAAATCTCCGCATTCTCCGGAGGATGATAGAGGAGGCTTGATTTCAGCCCGCAGTAATCCTCCAGCCGTTGGGCGACTGTCTTGGACATGGCGTAGATGGTCTTGGCTTCCGGGAGCAAGGCGCGGTCGATGGACTCGATTGAATCCCGGATTGCCTTGCCGTTGGGGTAGGGCGAGATGTCACAGTGTTCGCTGCCCCACATCTCGAAGGCCGTCCGGTGCTGGTGCACCATAAAGGTCACCTTGTTCGGGTGACGGACGTGATAGGAAGGAAACTTGAGGCCGATGACCCTGTCCACGGGAATCCCGTTGACTTCAGTCAGGTCAAGCAGTCGGCAGGCGAGGACATGTTCATGGATGCGTTCAGGCGGGTACCACTTGAACGGAATGCGCACCAATTCGACCTCATGCTTCTTTGCCTCGAGGGCTTTCTTAAAGGTGCGGGCGAGGGTTTCGGCACCGCCTTCAACAAATGGGACGTGCGTGTTGACAATAACAATTCTCATTGCTGGGTCGCTTTGAGGATAGCTTTCAGAAGTTTGGAATGGCTCAGGCAGGCAATGCCGAGCATCCGGTTGATTTGGTTTCGTTGAACCCGCAACCGGTCGGCCAGGGTTGGCCTTTCCTCAAGGTGCCCAACAAGGGCATAGGCCGCCCGGGAATGCCAGATCAGGTCATCCCTGAAGGCTGGAATTTCCTCAATGTCCGGATGAGCCTCCCGGGCGTAAATGGTGACGGATTCAACGAGTGGTTCAAAGTCCTTCAACATCCAGGCAAGGTGCTGGAAAAAGCGTTGTTGCCGGACGGAGACAATTTGACCGAACTGCTTCCTGATGGACAGGGAGTCAAACCGGGTTTTGGCCTCCGACAGACGACATTCGGCGGAAATAATGAAAAAGGTCGGATCGTAGGTGCCGCGCTTCCATTCGATTAGCCTGAGGCGGGCCAGGTTTTCCCATTGACGCCAGGCAATGAGCAGCTTCCCGAAGGCCTTGATGAGATGCTGGTTTACCTCCATCTGGGGAAGGATCAGGTTCCTTATAAAATCCGGGTAGCCGGAGCGCCGTTCATTACACTGGAGCGCCAGATTGGCATGCCAGTCCCACTCCTTCCAATCCTCTTCCGTGAAGGTGAGGTCCTCCAAATCGAGGCTGTTGGCCCGGTGGTTGAGTTCAAGCGTCCATTGCTTCTCAAGGTAGTCGGAGGTGAGTCGCTTTGCTGGCCACACCTTGCCGGGATAAAGGTCCGTTGCGCTCATGATGATGATTCGTCTGAACGATCGTCCTTGCTCTTCCCGAGCCATTGTATCCGGAAACGGCCGAGTTGCCACTGCCGGTTGCTTTGTTCCCTCAGATTGACGATCTCCTTCCGCATGGAATCCAGTTGGGAGGCTTGTTCCTTCTGTTCCTCTCGGATGGATTGATACTTCTCCTCACTATCTTGAAGGATTTTTTTCTCAGCCCCTGATGTGGATTCAACAAGGCCTCCCAGGTCCTTATGGAGCTGACCCATGGCGTTGCCGAGGTTGCCGATGGCCGCATCAAAGCCATCCAACTTGGGCCAAAGTGAATCCGTATGGAACTTGCCAACCTGGGCCAGTTGATTTTCCACACGTTCAAGAGTCTCCCGGATCGGCTTATTCTCATTGGTAATCGATTGAAGGATGCGGGATCCCTGCTCATCAATTTTAGCCGTCGCGGCTTCCAGTTGTGTAACCTGGTCTCCCAGATTCTTGATGGCTGACTGGAGGCTATCCCCTTTTTGCAGGATGTCCTCCCGTTGTTTGTCGGCCCTCAACTGTTCTTCGTGCAGGTTCTGCAAACCGTCGGCGATATTCTGAATGCCCTCCGACAACGCCTGGATGCCCGGCTGAATAGCGTCGGTCTGGAAGGTGCTTAACCGTTTCAGGAGCGCTTCAACTTCTCCAATGTGCGAATCCCGGCTGGAACCGGCCTGAAGGAGGTTGTCCTGGTTTTGCAGGAGCAACTCCTGAGCTTTATTGAGGATGGCCAGGGAATCCCCGATAGCCTGAATGGCATCAGCGAAACCATCCAGTTTTGGGAGCAGTGTCTGGTCCCTGAAAAGGCGCAGCGCTTCCACCTGGGAGTGGGTCTCGGCGGCTCGCCGCGTCAAGTCTGCCATCATCCACTGGTTTTCAACGAGAAAGCCGGCGACCTGGAATCCAAGTCCCTTCATGGCCTCGGCGGCGGATGAGCTTTTCCGCATGTAGTGGTTTTTTAACTCATTGAGATACTGGCTATGCTTCTGGCTCTTGACGGTGACCGTATTGGAATTTGTTCCCTTGGAGCTGGAATCCCGCCAGTGGTAATAGGCAAGTGGCTTTTGAATAACCCCGATGTTGAAGTGCTCGAGGAAGCGATAGTTGAAATCGAGGTCGGCGGCCATGTCCCACTTGGGGTCGAAGAGCCCGATGGTCTCATGAACCTGCCGGCGGTAGAGGAAAGCGATAGGTGGGAAAGGATTTTCGTAGCCAACCCGGAAGAGGCTAATTTCCCTCAGGGGAACATAAGGCACCCGTTCCTTTTCCGCAAAGGAGCCATCCTCCTGCTCGGTCTCAAGGATTCTCAGGGTCTGGCTAATGACTCCCTGGTAATCGCTTCGAACGCCCTTACGGTTGAGGAATCCGGTGGTCCGTTTCAGGAAATCGGGGTGCCATGTGTCATCATCATCGTGGATGGCAACGTACACCGAATCGGTATCTTCGATAGCTGTGTTGCTGGCCTTCTGCATGCCCAGATGCTTCTCATGCATGATGCGCAGCCTTCCAGCATAGGCTTTCCGGAATTTTTGGCAGACGGCTTCCAGTTCATCGACATCACCCCCGTCGTTGACGATGACATGCTGCCAGTCGGTCATCGACTGGCCGAGTATCGACTCAATGGCCCGCTTCAACAAGGCCGGCCGGTTGCGGGTGCGTGTGATGACGCAGACTTTCGGGATTTCAGCCATCGGATGGTTACTAATTGTTAAGGACCCGGGCGAATCGGCAAGGACAATAATCTGTCCAGCCGGTCTCGGCTCCCCTTGATATGGCCAGCGACGGATGCGAGCTCACGGAATGCCGGCAAATCCGGATCAGGTTCTTCCTTGGCCCAGCGCTGGCGCAGGACCGATTCCCAGTGGCGGTGAGTGTTGTGGCCAGCCGTAATTGAATTAGCTGCCGAGCCGGTCGCGGATCGGGGCCGATGGTGGTAATTCGCCAGGACCTCCGGCAGAAGGCCGAGCGGCCACTTCAAGATCAGCCGGACATTGAATTCCCAGTCGCCGAGAACCGGAAGTCCTTCATCAAAGGGTCCTGCCTCCTCATATGCCCAGCGGCGAAAGAGAAACGAAATGGGCGGAAACGGGTTTTCCTCAAGGACGGTCCAGGGATCAATTGTTTCCAGCCAGGTGTTGAAGGGCGATTCTTCCTGAATTGTTATAGCATCTTCCTGCAGACGTTCCTCCACCCGCTGTGCATGACAGACCACACCGGCGAAATCCCGGTGGGCGGGCGCATCGAGCCAGGCAACCATCGATTCAAGAAATGCCGGTCGCCAGCTGTCATCGTCGTCATGGATGACGAGAAATTCCCCTGTGGCCTGTTCGATGCCCCGGTTGGAGGCGTGTTCCATGCCCTTCGACTCCGCAAGGTGGAGGATTTGGATTTGGTCGGGGTATTGTTCGCGGGCTTCCCGGAGAACCGCCTCCACTGCATCCCGATCCCCTGCATCATTGACGACAATCCATTCCCATGGAGGCGCGTTCCGTTGCCCGAGGACAGAGGCCGCCGCCCGGGCGAGGAACAACTCCCGGTCGCGGGTCCGGGTAATGATACTGACTTTTGCTTGGCTCATTCGCGGGAAGCGCTTGCCCTCGGGAGGGCAACGTGAATTCTAAACCCCGGAAATTGAAGTATGGCATCAAAGGAAGTTCAAGCCCGGCATGTTTTTCATGCCCCGGTCGCCGGCTGGGACCGCATTCATGCCTGGCAGGAGGCCACAGGTGAACCGGCCTTTGTCTGGGGAAGGAACTCTGGTCATGTCCGGGGTCGCCTTTTCCGTTCCATCAAGCGGGACTTCGCGCTCTGGCTGGAAGCGACACAATCCGCGCCCATCACCATCTATCACGACGGGGCCGGGGTGGATGCCCTTGGGGCGATGGATGCCAATGACCATAAAATCCTCTTTCTGCACCAGTTTTTCCCGCGCTGGGAGCGGCTGTTTGAATGGAACATCCGGATGACGGGGCGGCTGATGGTCGGCCATTCCTCTCAGTCGGCATTTGTTCGGGAACGCTTTGGCTGGATTCCGGAGCGATTCATCCTGCCGGTACCACAGCCGGTGTTAAAACCTGAGGAGGAGGAATCGAGTGGCAGCGGAGCGGGGAACCGTACGGGAATCTGGCTTCATGGATTGCCGTGGCGCCGCTTCGGCAACCGGCTTCGCTCTATCATCGACCGCTGGCCCCCGGAGGCTGGCCAACTGGAGATTGTTGTATCCGGGAAAGGGCGCCCCTCCTGGGCCCGCAAGGACCATGTGGTCTGGAGTGTGGACCTGCCCTTTCAGTTTGCCCTCTACCGGCTTCACACCTGGGACAGTACGCTGCTGCTGAACGATTACAGTCTCGACGCACCGTGGCTTATGGCCGCCCTTGAGATGGGCTGCTTTCCCCTCGTGCCGGAAGGAGATGGAGCTGCCCGGGTAGGAGAATGGGAGAATGACTCTGCTCCACGTCCGTATCCCTGGGGGGATGTCCCTGGAGCACTTCAACTCTTGCAGGAATGGCGCAAATCAAAGGAACAACTGCAGCCGGAATTTGATACCTGGAGAAGGAACCTTTTCGGAGCCAAGCGCAAGGGGCCTGAATTTCTTTCCCTGTGGCAGGAAACCAAACAGACGCTCTTGGAGCAGCGACCTCCAAAGCTGCGGTCCCGCAAGCCGGCCGGAGGTTGGCACCCGGTCCGCTGGTATGAGCGGATCCAGCGCCTGCGGGCGGGTAACTGAGTTCCTCAGCCCTCCTGGATAATCTTCAGGAGAACTTCCCGAACCGCCTGTGGATTGGCTTTGCCTCGGGAGGCTTTCATGACTGGCCCGATAAAACTGTTGATAGCCTTGTCGTTGCCGTCGCGTACCTGCTGCGCGGCAACAGCATTTCCGGCAACAGCGTCGCGGCACCACTGTTCCAGTTCGCCGGCATCCTGTTCCTCCACCTTGATGCCCTTTTCGTCCATAATGGCCTGGGCCTCTTTTCCACTGAGGAACATTTCAACAAGGACATCCTTGGCCAACTGCTTGGTCAGCTTGCCTTCGTCGATGAGCCGGACCATACGGGCTAGCGCCTCCGGCTTGAGGCGGACCGATTCCATCGGCAGGTATCCGTCTCCCTCGGCCTGCGAGCGTTCACGCTGCAGCTCATTGGCGACATAATTGGCGACCGCCTTCGGGTTTTTCCCGTACTCCGCCATGGCTTCCTCGAAGTAGCGGGCCAGCTCATGGTCATAGCAAATCACGGATGTGAGGGTGTAAGGAAGGCCGAAATCCTTTTCGTACCGACGTTGCAGGTCAAAGACACCTTCCGGGAGCTCCGTCCGCAGTTCCTCAATCCGGTCCCGGGGAAAATGGACCGGCAGGAGATCGGGGTCGGGGAAGTAACGGTAGTCATGGGCTTCCTCCTTGGAGCGCATGGAGCTGGTATGACCGGCATCGGCATCCCAGCGGCGCGTCTCCTGGGCAACCGTGCCTCCCTTGTCGTAGACCCTGGTCTGCCTCTTGATTTCGTAGGAAATGGCATTCTTGACCCCGGTGATGCTGTTCAGGTTCTTCATCTCGGCCCGGGGATTGAGGGCTTCCTGGCCAATTGGCCGGACGCTGACATTGGCATCACAGCGCATCTGGCCTTTTTCCATGTCGCAATCCGAGACGCCAGCCGACATCAGGTGCATGCGGATGGATTGCAGCAAAGCCACTGCCTCTTCCGCACTGTGGAGATCCGGTTTGGTGACTATTTCCAGAAGGGGTGTCCCGGCCCGGTTGTAGTCGACCAACGAATCCTTGGTGAAGTGGGTCAGTTTTCCGACATCCTCCTCCAGATGGGCATGATCGAGGTGGATAACCTTGTGCTCCCCTGCCTGGTTGCGGGACGGCCCGGCGAGCTCGATTTCCACCTCACCCCCGACGCAGACCGGGGCGTCCATCTGGGTGAGCTGATAATTCTTCGGGCTGTCGGGATAAAAGTAGTTCTTGCGGTCCCATTGGAAGACATCCGGGATCTCCGAGCCAAAGATAAGCCCGAACTTGATCGCCTGTTCGATGGCTCCCTTGTTGAGGACCGGCAGGGTACCGGGCAGACCCATGACAACGGCGTTGGTCAGGCTGTTGGGAGGCTGGCCAAACCCGGTTGGCGCATCCGTGAACATCTTGGAGGCGGTCTTCAACTGGACGTGGACTTCAAGTCCGATGACGGCTTCGTATTCAGGCATGGCTGCTTAAAGTTCCGGTTCAGCGGTGAAGGGGTGGTCTGTTTCGTAGGCCAATCCTGTCTGGAGCAGGGCTCCTTCGGCGAAGGGCTGGCCGATCAGCTGGAACCCGATTGGCAAACCCTTGCTGGAGAGTCCGCAGGGCATGGACAGTCCGGGAAGGCCGGCAAGATTCACCGAGATGGTAAAGATGTCCGCGAGGTACATCGAAATGGGATCATCGATTTTTTCGCCGATCCGGAAAGCCGGGGTTGGCGTGGTTGGGGTCAGGATGGCATCCACTTCCTTGAAGGCCTTGAGGAAATCATCCCGGATCAGTGTCCTGACCTGCTGGGCCCGCTTGTAGTAGGCATCATAATAACCACTGCTGAGGACATAACTCCCGAGAATGACCCGGCGCTTGACCTCTGCCCCGAATCCTTCCCCGCGCGACTGGTAATAGAGGTCAACGGCATCCGCCGCCTTGTCCGACCGGTGCGTGTAGCGAACACCGTCATAGCGGGACAGGTTGGAGGAGGCTTCCGCAGTGGCGATGATGTAGTAGGTGGGGACAGCCAGCTCGGTGTGCGGCAGGGAGATCTCCTTGATGGTGTAGCCGAGGCCCTCGTAAGCCTTGATGACTTTTTCGAGATGCTCCCGGACTTCCGCATCGATGCCTTCGCCAAAATACTCCTTTGGGAGGCCCAGTGTGCCGGGTTCATGCGGCATGTGCAGCTGGACCGAGGCCGGCTCCAGCTCACCCGCCCATGAAGTGGAGTCCATCGGGTCATGACCACTGATGACATCCAGCAGGGCGGCCACGTCCTCGACGCTGCGACCCATGGGACCAATCTGGTCGAGGCTCGAGGCAAAGGCAACCAGGCCGAAGCGGGAGACCCGTCCATATGTGGGTTTTAGCCCGACAACACCACAAAACGCAGCTGGCTGGCGGATGGAGCCACCGGTATCGGATCCCAGTGACCACGGGCACTCACGTGCGGCCACGGCAGCCGCGCTTCCACCCGAACTGCCGCCCGGTGCATGGTCGGTGTTCCATGGATTGCCCGTTTTCTTGAAAGCGGAGTTTTCCGTCGAGGAGCCCATGGCAAATTCGTCCATGTTCAGCCGGCCGAACGGAATCAGGCCGGCGGCGAGGAGCTTGTTGCCGACCATGCCGGTGTAGGGCGACTTGAATTGTTCGAGGATCCTGCTGGCACAGGTCAAGGGCTCTCCCTCGATGGCAATGACGTCCTTGATACCGACCGGCAGACCGTCCAGGGGGCTCAGTTCTTCCCCGGCAGCGCGGCGCGCATCGCTGGCATCCGCCGCGGCAAGGACCCTTTCCGGTTCAATGCTGAGAAAGGCACCCACCCGACCGTCCACAGCCTCCACCCGGTCGAGGAAAGCGGAGCAGATTTCCCGGGACGTTGTTTCCCCCTTGTGGAGGGCCTTGCCGAGGTCAAATGCCGATGCCTGCAATATTGATTCTGGTTCCATGGCCAACTTTCTCAATCAGGCATCTTCAACGACTTTGGGAACGACAACCTGGTCTTCCCGTGAGGCAGGGGCATTGCTGAGGGAACGTTCGGGTGCCCATGGGGTGCCGGCCACATCATCCCGCAGCGGGGCTTCGGCTTCAAAAGGGTGGGCCATCGGCTGGATGCCGGTGACATCCACTTCCTGCAGTTTCTGGAAAAACCCAAGGATGTCGGCCAACTGGCTGCCGTAGGCTGCCTTTTCCTCCTCGGTCAACTGGATGCGCGCGAGCATGGCCAGCTTCTCAATGTCGACTTCAGGACGTTCCTGCATAAGCAACACTGGGCTAAGACTCCTTGGCCCATAGGCAAGCGCTGAATGCAACTCTGTGCCGGATGAACTCCTTCAGAGCGTCCTCTCCAGCTCGGAAATAATGGCCCCGGCAGGCTCCAGCCCGATGGAAAGACGAATCAGGTCCGGGTCCACCCCATGACCCAGAAGAATGTCCCGGCCCTGTGGCGTACTGACCAGATCGTAATGAGCAAGGTACATGAATGGGCACATCATGGTGAACCGGGTGCCGAAGCTGGGGCTCTTGACGAAATTGCAGCGGTCGTAGAATTCCCGCAGCGGTTTATGTGTCGTGAACGTGAGGATGCCCCCGGGACCGGATTCAAGGTGCTGCAGCCAATTGTAATTGTAGGCCGATGGCTGGCTGCGGGCCCAGTAGAGCTGCTTGACGCCTGGATGCTTCTCAAGGAAGGCGGCCACTTCGACGGTCGTTGCGTTAATGGCCTTGATCGTCTCCGGGTAATTCTGGATTTGTAAGGCCATGCGGGCAAGGTCCCCGCTGGCAGGTGCTGTCCCGAAGGCGGCTACCTTTTCGCGCAGGTCATCATAAAAGCGGGACTGACCGTTGAGGGCGATGGCCCCCATCATCACGTCCGCGGATGAGGCGGCGTACTTGGTCAGGCTGTTGATGTGAAGGTCCGAATAGGAGAGGATGTTGACGTTGTGCGGGCTGACGAGGGTCGGGTCGAGGATGAGGGCGGCCCGGTATTTGTCCGCCAGTTCCCGCAGTGCTTCAACGTCGGGAGTCTGCACGAGGGGATTGGTCGGGACCTCCGTGACGATCCCAGCGACCCGGTGGCCTTCGCGATGGAGGACATCCTCCAGCTCCGACAAATCCATGACGTTGTAGATTTGGACCGGGGCCGCGCCCTGGAGGGAGAACTTCTCAAGGATGCGGGATGTATCAACGTAGAGCCAGCCCAGTTGAATCCAGAGATCCCTCTTCCGTTCTAACTGGACGGCTTGGATGGCCCGGAATCCACTGTAGAATGCATTCATCCCGCTGCGGAAAATGTGGATATCGCTTTCCACCAGTGTCCCGTAGATTGAGTGAAGCCGGCTGCGGATATAAGCCAAGTGCTCCTCGGGATGCCCCGGGGCGCGGTCTTCGGGATGGGGTGCGTGCCCGAAATGCTGCTCCAGCAGGGTTTCCGCTTCGCGTGAGGAAATGCCACATCCCGTATGCTGGAGAAAGGCCCGCGCGGCCAAGCGGATATCTTGACCTTCCGGCAGGCGAACTGTCCAAAGAGAGAGCACAGGAGCCGCGCATTCCGGATTCAGGTCGAGGTAATGACAGAGATCGACGGCGGCTGATTGGGTCGGGAGGAGCGGATCCTCCTCGTTCATGATCCCTTCCCGGGAAAGGTGGGATGCCAGTTCCGCGATCAGCGGATTGCGGAAAAAGCGCGGATATCCGGCCGTGAATGCCTCCAGGACGCGGGGATCTTTTTCCTCGTAGCCGATCACATCCGCCATTGTCGGGAGGCTGACACAGACGCTGTGCGGACTCCCGTTGATGGAGTGGCCAAGGGGGTAGGGCTGGAAGGTCGGCTTCAAGGGAATGTTGGCAAACGCCTAGAGGTCGACCTCATTAACGAGGATCTGCTCCAAGCTTTGCCGTTTACGAGTCAGGGTGTGGGAACCATCTTCCCGCAAGAGAACCTCGGGTGCCTCCGGGAAGGAGTTGTAGTTCTTGGCGGACATGGCCCCGCAGTAAGCGCCTGCGCCACCAATCAAAGCGAGATCCCCAATTTGGGCATTGGGAAGCTCGCGCGGGGAAAGCGCTTCCGGGTCGCCCGGCGCGGGTGTCAGGATATCCCCGGACTCACAACAGTGCCCAACCACAATGGCCGGCCGGGTCGCCTCATTCTCACGGTCGTGGAGGATATCAATGGGATGCTGGGCCCCGTAGAGGGAGGGCCGCAGGACCTCTGTCATGCCACAGTCCAGCTTGATGAAAGTGTAGCCCTCCGCACCCGTATCGACGACATCCGCGACGCTGGCCAGGACCGCCCCGGCATTGGCCACGAGGAATGTGCCCGGCTCGATCTCGAGGTGCAGCTGGCGCTCGGTGCGTTCGGAAAAGTCCCGCAGGAGTTCCGCCACCGGCTCGCCAATCAGTTGCAGGTCAGTTGCCGCTTCGTTGTCCATGCGGGCGACTTTGAATCCGCCTCCAAGGTTCAGGTGGGTGACGGTTGAAAAGGCTTCCGCTATCTTCAGGCTGAGGGAGGCTGCCCGTGTCCAGACCGCGGGATCGCTGCCGGAGCCGATATGGGTATGAATGCGGAAAACGGTCAGCCCGTGCTTTTTGGCGACAGCCTTGGCCTCGTCGAGGTGCTCATGCCAGATGCCGAAGCTGGAGGCTGGTCCTCCGACGTTGGTCCGGTTGTTCCCCCCGGACCCAAGGCCGGGATTGAAACGCAAGCCAACGGTCTTGCCGGGAAATGCAGCCCCATATTGCTCGAGCTGACTGAGCGAACAGGCATTAACGGTTATGCCCCGCCGGACCAGATCGGCGAAATTGGCCGGCAGTTCCTGTGTGCTGAGGGAGATGCGGGTGGGATCGATGCCGGCCAGTGACAGCCGTTCGACCTCATGCCCGCTGCTGGCGTCAAAGTGCAACCCTTCGTTCTCAAAAAGCGTCAGTATTGCCCGGGTTGGAGCCGCTTTCATAGCATAACGCACCGTGAGGCCATAGGGGGACGGAAAGGCCTTGGTGGCCCGCGCCTGTTCTATGAGGCGGGCTTCATCATAAACATAGACCGGAGTTCCATGCTCACTGGCAATGGCACTGGCCGTCGTGTAACTGAGAATTGGATCAGGCATTCTGGCCCAACTAAATGGGAGAATGCGGCGATATGACAAGTGTGGAGACGCCTAAGGGCTGCTATTTGCCAGTTTCTCGAGGAATTGCAGGGTCGATTCCGCCTGCGGAAGGGGCGAGAAGCGTTCCTTGGCAAAGGCCGGGGCCCCGGCACCGTAATTTTCCCGCAATCCAGCATCACGGGCAAAGTTTTCCAAGGTGGCCGACAGGCCTTCCCGGTCTCCAGCCGGATGGATGATGCCCGTTTCGCCCGGAATGCAGGTCTCATTGACCCCGCGACAATCGTAGGCAACAACCGGCAACCCGGTCGCCTGGGCCTCGATCAGGAAATTAGGGAGGGAGTCCTCCCTTGAAACCGAAACGGCCACATCGGCAGCGGCATAGAACGGAAACGGGTCATGCTGGAAATGGAAAAACCGGACCCGCGTGCCCAGTCCGTTGGCCGCCGCCCAGTGCTTGCAGCGACGGTACTCCTTGCCGTCGCCGACTAGCCAGAGCCGCCAGTCAATCTCCCGGTGCCGTTCCCGCATGGAGGCGAATACCTTCAGGAGCTCCCGGTGCCGCTTTCCTGGCCGGAAGGTCGCGACATTGAGAAAGACGCACGTTTCTGGCTGAATCCGAAATTCCGCACGCCGGGCCTCCCGGGCCTGCTGCCATTCCTCGCGGGATCGCTCCAGGAGAACGGCGTTGTGAACGACATGGATGCGCTCCTCGGGGAATTGCCGCTCCAGCAAGCGGCGCTTCCACCAGTTGGAGTTCACCAGCACGCCACGAACTACCCCCATTGACCAGTGATGGAGGGGAAAGAGCATCTTCCCAGTACGCAATGTCCCGACGACGGGAATGCTTGGAAAGCGGCGCTGAATAAAGCCGGCATAGCAATTGGCCGTCCGGCCCATGCAAAGTATGATATCCGGCTGGATCTTGCGGATCCGCTTCATCAGGCCCAGGGCCCAAAGAGAGACCTTGCTGTCGAAGCCCTGAAGGGTCTCCACCCGCAAGCCCTCCAGGTGCTGCTCATCCACCAGATGACCACCGGGACGGAAGGTCAGGATGACGGCATCGTGCCCCTTTTCTCCAAAGGTCCGCGCAAGGAACAGGCTTTGCTTTTCCGTTCCACCCACCCGGAGATGGTCCTGGATAATGAGGATTTTCATCCCGGATCCAATTTAAAGTATCGACGGGTGAGGGCCATCACCAGCCCCTTGGGCAGGATCCGCAAGCCGAACGGAGCGACCCTGCTCTGGAAGAAGCCTCCGCTCTTGACGGTGCAGCTCCTGCCCTTGCGAAGGGCCCGGAGGATGTCCCTCGCTGCCTGCTCCGGGGGTGGGGCAGCGGCAATATTCGCCTCCAGTTGCTGCCAGACCCGTTCCTGGCGGGGAGAGCCTTCCCCGTAACGCTTGATTTGTTCGTTGAAGGCCGTCCGGTAGTCACCCGGTTGAAAGTCGATGATGGATACCCCGCTCCCGGCCAGTTGCAGCATCAGCCCCCGGCTGTAGCTGCTCAACGCCGCTTTGCAGGCGCTGTAGCCTTCCATGTAGGGAATGGGGAACAGGGCCGCCAGCGAGCTGACATTGACCACCGCCCCACTGCCGCGCTCCTGCATTCCCCCAATGACCGTCCGGGTAAGCTGGACCGGGGCTGCCAAGAGCAAGGTTTGTTGTCCTGTTAGGACGTCTAGCGGGATTTCTGATGCCTTTCCAAAGCAACTTGAGCCCGCATTGTTAATCAATAAATTAATTTTGCTTAACAAATCTTCATTATCCCTGATAAAAGACTCAATCCCCCCACTGGTGCTTCCATCGAAGGCCAGCCACTGGATGGCGGGGTCCAAACCTTCCCGGTCGGGACGGCGGGTGGTTCCATAAACGGTGATACCCTCCGCCTTCAGTGCCTCGGCGATGGCCTGACCGATTCCCGAGGAGGCACCGGTGACAAGGGCGACCGGGAATTGCTGGGCGAGGCTGATCTGGCCGGAAGGCATGGGCGAACTGTTGGTTTGCAGGCGGATGGAGGCAAGCCCGCATAACCCGGGACAAGCACATAATGGGTTAATGCTTCCTGAGATGGAATTGTTTCATTGCAGGCAGACGATTTAACCTGTTCTGATTCTTCGGTCAGCCAATGTCACGGTCCGTCCACATTCTCACCCACGAGTTTCATCCCACAACCGGAGGCATTGGAACCTATGTTGAGGAAACAGCAGCCGCAGCCGCGGAAGCCGGCTTGGAGGTGAGGGTCTGGGCGCCCGGATTAGATGAAGGGGGGTATGATCCATTTCCATATCAGGTCAACCGGGTCCGGATGCGGGGGAAGCAGGATTGGCTATGTCGTTTCCGTATGGCTTCGGCCCTGAAAAAGGCCTTTCCGGAGGGGCGGATCCCCGGGACTCTCCTCCTCGCCGAGCCCGGTCCGATTCGCCTCTGGATGTATGCATCCTTTCTCGGCTTGCCGCGATCCGACCGCCTGATGGTCATCTTTCACGGCTCTGAGTTGCTGGCCCTGAGCCGGCACCGGCGTCGGCGGGTCCGGCTCCGTCAGTTGCTGCTGGGGACTGATTGCATTGGATGTGTGTCCGGGCCTGTACGTAAGATGGCCCTCAATCTGGGACCCGATATTTCTTCGCGAGTCGCGTTGGTTCCGGGTGCTGTGCGGTCTGCATGGACCAACCTGCCTGCAATCCCCCGGGAAAACCAACCCGAACCCGGTATTCTCCATGTCGGACGCATCCATCCCCGCAAAGGCCAGCTTGAGTTGGTCGAAGCAGCCGGCCGGCTGCCCGATACATGGCGGCAATCCGTCCGCATAAGGCTTGTCGGGCCGGTCGGGCACCCCCGGTACCTCGACCAAATCCAGCAACGGGCTGCGGAGCTTTCCGTCAGGCTGAGTCTCGAGGGCCGGCTTCCGGAGGCAAAGCTTGCTGAAGCTTACCGGACGGCCGCCATGCTGGTCCTGCCCAGCCAGCCTTACCGCAACAGTGTTGAGGGACTCGGCTTGTCACTGCTTGAGGCACAGCATTTCGGATGCCCTGTCGTCGGGACGCGTATCGGGGGCATTCCGGAAGCCATGGAAGAGGGAAAAAGCGGGCTCATTGTTTCACCCTCTGATCCCGTGGCCCTGGCGAACGCTATCAAGCAATTGCTGGAAGACCCCCCCAGCGCCTCCACGATGGGGATGAACGGCAGCCGGTTCGTCCGGGAAACTTTTTCCTGGAGGAAAAATATCCAGCGGCTGGGATTAGCTTAGCTTAACACCATGAGCAATTCAGCTTATACAACAGTTTATTAATTCGTGCTTATTTGTATTGGCTTTACTGTATCAGCAGAGCTTATTAACCCCTTGGGGTTCTTAATTGGAGAATTTATATCAAACCGGACAATCAAGCGATGAGTTCACTCGGAAAGAAATACATCATGGCCCTCAGCGGACTGGTACTAGTCGGTTTTGCCATTGGGCACATGGTCGGGAACCTGCAGATGTTTTTGCATCCTGACTGGATCAATGAATACGCCTACAAACTGCAGCATCTGCCATATGGCCTCCTCTGGGTGGTTCGCTCGGTGCTGCTGCTCTGCGTTGTGGCCCACATCCTGACGGCTGTGCTGCTGGTGATTGAGAATCACCGGGCCCGGCCGGAAAAGTATGTCGCCAAGGCCCAGTTGCAGGCCACCTTCGCCAGCCGGACGATGCGCTACAGCGGAATAATCCTCCTGTTTTTCATCATCTTCCACATCATGCATTTCACGGTGCAAAACATTCATCCGGAGTTCCTTCACTTGGAAACGGAGCTGGAGGGTGTTGGGACGATGCACCACGTCTATGACAAGCTTCTGCCGCTGGGGAAGACGGAGGTTCATGACGTCTACAGCATGGTGGCGCATGGATTCAGCGGTCAGTTCTGGTACGTCTCCGTATTCTACATCATTTCCATGGCGCTTTTGGCACTGCACCTGAGGCATGGCATCAGCAGCATGTTCCAGAGCCTCGGACTGCGCAACGCCCTCTGGCGGGTTCGTCTGGACGCCATCGCCCTGGTATTGGCCATCATTGTCTTCGTGGGGTTTGCTTCCATCCCGCTGGCCAGTCTGGCCGGCCTGATTGAGCCTATCACCCCGCTGGTTGCAACACATTGAGGAAAGAGGACAGCAACATGAATTTAGACGCAAAAATACCCGAAGGTCCCATCGAACAGAAGTGGACCAAAGCAAAGTTCGACTATAAGCTCGTTAATCCCGCCAACAAGCGCAAGTACAGCGTCATCGTTGTTGGAAGCGGTCTGGCTGGCGCTGGCGCTGCGGCCACCCTCGGCGAGATGGGCTACAACGTGAAGTGCTTCTGTTACCAGGACTCTCCACGACGGGCGCACTCCATCGCTGCCCAGGGGGGCATCAATGCGGCCAAGAATTACCAGAACGACGGCGACAGTGTGTTCCGCCTCTTTTACGACACCGTCAAGGGTGGCGACTTCCGGAGCCGCGAAGCCAATGTCTATCGCCTGGCCGAGGTCTCGAGCAACATCATCGACCAGTGCGTGGCCCAGGGCGTTCCCTTTGCCCGGGAATATGGCGGGATGCTGGCCAACCGCTCCTTCGGCGGGGCGCAGGTCAGCCGGACCTTTTACGCCCGCGGGCAGACCGGTCAGCAACTGCTTCTCGGGGCTTACCACAGCCTGAGCCGCCAGATTGGACTGGGGCAGGTAAAGATGTACAACCGGCACGAGATGCTCGATGTGGTCCTTGTCGATGGTGTGGCCAAGGGGATTATTACCCGCAACCTTGTCACCGGAAAAATCGATCGCTGGGCAGCGGATGCGGTGGTCCTGGCAACCGGGGGCTACTCGACAGTCTTCTTCCTTTCCACCAATGCGGCCGGCTGCAATGTCACGGCTGCCTGGCGGGCCTACCGGCGCGGAGCCGGTTTCGCGAATCCCTGTTACACGCAGATCCACCCGACCTGTATCCCGCAGGAAGGTGAGCACCAGTCGAAGCTGACCCTGATGTCCGAGTCCCTGCGCAACGACGGACGAGTCTGGGTTCCCAAGGATCGGGAGACGGCAGCGAAAATTCGCCGGGGTGAATTAAAGCCCTCCCAGGTACCGGAAGAGGAGCGGGATTACTACCTCGAGCGCAAGTACCCGAGTTTCGGTAACCTTGCCCCGCGAGACATTTCCAGCCGCGCGGCCAAGGAGGCCTGTGATGATGGGCGCGGGGTGGCCCCCACCGGCTATGGGGTCTTCCTTGATTTTGCCGATGCCATCAACCGCCTTGGCAAACACGTCATCGAGGAACGCTACGGCAACCTCTTCGACATGTATGAAAACATCATGGGCGTCAGTGCCTACGAGGAGCCGATGCAGATTTACCCCGCCCCGCACTACACCATGGGCGGCCTCTGGGTTGATTACAACCTGATGACGACCATCCCGGGTCTCTTTGCCACCGGCGAATGCAACTTCTCCGACCACGGGGCCAACCGCCTTGGGGCCTCCGCCCTCATGCAGGGCCTGGCCGACGGTTACTTCGTTACCCCGTATGCCATCGGCAATTATCTCGGAACCGAAATTCCTGTCGGGAAGGCTGGCCGGATTGACATCAACGACCCGGCCTTCGCCGAGGCCGAGCAGGCCGTGAAGGATAAGATCGACCGTATGCTCTCCATCAAGGGTAACACCAGCCCGCGGAGTATCCACATCGAACTGGGCAAGGTCATGCTCGACAAGTGTGGCATGGCCCGTGACGAGGCCGGTCTCAAGGAGGCCATTGAGAAAATTCGCGAGCTGCGCCAGCGCTTCTGGGAAGACCTCAAGCTCCCCGGTGGAGCGGATGAACTGAATGTCGAGCTCGAACGGGCCGGCCGGGTGGCCGACCATCTCGAGTTTGCCGAGCTGATGTGTTATGACGCGCTGGCCCGCGACGAATCCTGCGGGGGTCACTTCAGGGTCGAGCACCAGACGGATGAAGGGGAAGCCGTCCGGGACGATGAGGCGTTCAGCAATGTCACCGTTTGGGAATTCAAGGGGCTGGATGCAGAGCCGGCCAAGCATGTCGAGGCGCTGTCCTTTGAATACGTCAAGCCGGGTGTCCGTAGCTACAAGTAAGGAATCTCGAGAACAAGATACGAATCATGTCTGAAAAAAACATCAGTGTTACTTTGAAAGTCTGGCGGCAGAAGGATGCTTCGGCCCCGGGGGCGTTTGAGACCTACCAAGTTGAATCGGTTTCCACTTCGTCCTCTTTCCTTGAGATGCTCGATCTGTTGAATGAGCAACTGATTGCAGAGGACAAGGAGCCGATAGCTTTCGACCACGACTGCCGGGAAGGCATCTGCGGGACGTGTTCCCTGGTCATCAACGGAATTCCGCACGGGAAGAAAGAGCTGCAGACGACCTGCCAGGTCCACATGCGCAGTTTCCAGGACGGAGAGACCATCACCATAGAACCTTACCGCTCCAAGCCCTTCCCGGTGATGCGTGACCTTGTTGTCGATCGTACCCCGATGGATGCAATTATGCAGGCTGGCGGTTTTGTGGATCAGCGCATCGGGGCGGCCCAGGACGCCAACGCCCTGCCAATTTCCAAGGAAATTGCCGACAAGGCCATGGATGCCGCCGCCTGTATTGGCTGTGGTGCCTGTGTGGCGGTGTGCCCGAATGCCTCGGCCATGCTTTTCACCTCCGCCAAGGTCAGCCAGCTGAACATGCTCCCGCAAGGCAAACCGGAGAAGGACCGCCGCGCGCTGAGAATGGTTGGCGCCATGGACGATGCCGGATTCGGCAACTGCACCAATATCGGGGAGTGCGAAGCCGCCTGTCCGAAGGGAGTTAGCCTCGATTTCATCGCGCAGATGAATCGTGATTACGCGGTTGCATCGGTGAAGAAGTTCCTCGGCCTCACTGCCGGTTGAGCCGGAAGGCAACCTTGACAAGGTGTTTAGCGGGTTTATCGCTAAACATGTGCTTCTGAAACCTTTCCAAGCTCGGCACTGGCGGCGATTGGCTGCCTGACAAGGACATACATGGAAACCGGCCTCCTCCTACAAGCCTTCTTCTTCGGGTTCATCCTTGCGGGTGGTGTGACCCTTTTGCTGCATCTCCGATTCAAGGAACAGCGCAAGGCACAGCTGGAGGAGCGCTGCCAACTCGCCGAGAGGGCCAAGCAACTGGAGTTGGAGGAGCAGTCAAAACGGTTGCAATTGGACCACGAGAAACGCCTCGCGCAGCTGGAGCAGGACTTCAAGGAGCGGGAAATCGAGCTCCGGGGACGCGAAGACGAGGCGGTCTCGGCCCTTCTGAACATCGAGAAAGACCGGGAGACGCTCGAACGTCGCCGCGGTGACCTTGAAGAACAATTTGAAAAATTCGAGAAAACCCGGGACCAGCACCGGGAGCTGATTTCCGAATATCGTGCCCGCCTGCAGGAAATTGGACAAATGTCCACGGAGACGGCCAAGGAGCAGTTGCTGGGTTTGGCTCGCCGGGAATGTGAGGACGAGATCCGGGCCATGAAGGAGGATATGCTGGGTCGCTCCGAGAAGGAATTCGAGGAGGAGGCACGAAAGACCCTTATCGCCTGCATGCAGCGCTTGAGCGCGTCTCCGCATGAGGATATTACCGCCACAACCGTAACCCTTCCCAACGAGGAGATGAAGGGCCGGATCATCGGCAGGGAGGGGCGCAATATCAAGTCCTTCGAATCAATGACGGGGACGACCCTGCTTATTGATGAAACGCCTGACAGTGTCCTCATATCATCCTTTGATCCCGTTCGCCGTGAAACTGCCCGCCTGGCCTTGGAATCCCTCGTCAAGGACGGCCGGATTCATCCCAGCAGCATCGAGGAAGCGGTGCGGCGGGCCGAAGAGGAAGTGAAGCAAAGCGTTGTCGACAGCGGGGAGGATGCCTTGCGGCGGTTGCGGCTGAGCCGGATGCATCCGGAAGTCGTGGCCAACCTTGGTCGTTTGCGTTTCCGCCTTTCCAACAACCAGAATTCCCTCGAGCACTCCCTGGAGGTAGCCAATCTCTGCTCTTTAATGGCTTCCGAGTTGAGTCTGGACACCACTATCGCCAAGCGGTGCGGATTGCTCCACGATATCGGGAAGGTCCTTGACCAGGACCATGAGGGCAGCCATGCCCTGGCCGGGTCCTATTTCCTCAAGCGACTAGGGAACGAAGATCCCCGCGTTATCAACGCGGTCGCTGGCCACCATGGAGAAGTACCGGCCGAGAGCCCCTACGTTGCTTTGGTCATGGTGGCGGACAGTGTCAGTGCGATGCGTCCCGGTGTGCGGGCTGACAGCCTTGACGGATACCTGCAGCGGGTCCGCAGCCTGGAGGAGATTGCCTCCTCCATTGAGGGAGTAACCGAGGCCTATGCCATCCAGGCTGGCCGGGAGATCCGGGTCATTGTCTGCCCCAAGAAAGTCTCCGAGCCGGATGCCGCGCTCCTGGCGCGCAAGATCCGTCGCAAGATTGAGGATGAGCTGCAGTATCCCGGGACAATCAAGGTCACCGTTGTCCGCGAAAACCGCTTTGAAGAGACAGCCAAGTAGGGCAGTGCCTGAATTTGACCATTATTAGGGCCTGCTAAGGCCGTATCACGGACTTTTGCTTGTGGGATGAAACGGTCCCGCAAGCATACCGAAGAGCCTTTCCAGATGGCGCCGATGATCGACATGGTGTTCTTGCTTTTGGTCTTTTTCATGACGGTCAGCACCTTGGCTAAGGATGCGCGTCCGGACATTCTTTTGCCGGAATCGGTGACTGCAGAGGTACCGGATGAAATCCCTCCAAGGGACATAGTCACGGTAATGCCAAAGGGCGAGGGCTATCAGTTTCATTGGCACAATCGCGCAGTCACTGAGACAGAATTGTCCGGGCTCCTCATGGATGCCGCGAAGCAAAGTGCCGGGCCGCAGCTGCTTCTGCGCGGCCCACCTGAGCTTCCGTGGTCGGCGTGGCAGGTGGTCATCGAACACTGCCGCGAGGCCGGAATCTCCGATCTGATCTTTGCCACTCATGAATCCTGAACTTCCGTCATGCGCCGCCGCCTAACTGACCGTCCCGAGATCCCCATTGCCCCGATGATCGACTGCGTTTTCCTGATGCTGGTCTACTTCATGACGACCAGCTCACTCGAGAAATCGGAGGCGGACCTTGCCTTCCCGGCAGGTCAGGCTGGGATACCGGCGGATCCGCTGCCCGCTGTTGATGAACAACGTCTGCTCGTGCAGTCTGGCGGTCAACTTATGTGGAATGGGACGACCTATGGGTTGGATTCTTCCGGCAGGGCGCTGCTTGAGCAACGTCTGGTCCTTTTTCGTGACACCTGCCTTCAGGCTGGCTCGGAACCTTCTCTAAGAGTTGAACCGGATGACGCCGTTAACCATCAGGAGTTGGTGGCCCTGCTGGATGCCATCACACGGTCAGAGATCGAGACGATTCACTTTCCCTGACCAGGCTCAAATCTCCACCAGGCCCTGCTGGATGGCGAAGCGCGTCAACCCCGCGACATCGTGGATATCGAGCTTGCTCATGACATTTGTCCGGTGGGTATCGGCCGTCTTGACGCTGATATCCAGCTTGGCCGCAACTTCCTTGGTTGTATGGCCTTCCGCCACCAACTGCAGGATCTCCCGCTCCCGTGGAGTCAGTTTGTCCAGGGAGCCCGTGACTTCAGGATTCAACATGATGTCCCGAAGTATCTCCAGGACCTGACCACTCATGTAGGCTTCCCCAGCCATGACACGCTTGATACCTTCCTCCAGTTCCTCGATGGTCGCACTCTTGTGGACAATCCCGTTGGCGCCGGCTTTGAGGGCGGCCTGGACCCGTTCCCGGGTGGAATATCCGGAAAACACCATCAGCTTGCATCTGGGTAAGAACTTCCTCAGCTGACGGATGATCTCCAGGCCATTGAGGCTGGGCACCATGATGTCAACGATGACCAGGTCCGGCCGGAGCTCCTTGCACTCCTTGAGGGCCTCGAGGCCATCCCCGCAATGCCCGGCAAGTTGAAAGTCCTTCAATTCATCAACCAGGCGGCAAACCAGCTCGCGCAGGATATTCTGGTCCTCAATAACGTATACGGAGTGCATGGAAATAGGATTTGTTATTCGTGTTCAGTTGGCCTTCAGGGAAAGGTAATATGCCCGCAGGGCTTTGTAATCGTCCTCCCGCGAGCCGCTGGTAATCACATGGTCAAATTCGTCGATGGCTGCCAACTCCGCCCGGGCGGTGTCCAGGCGGCGCTCGATCTCAGCGTCGTCGTCAGCGCCGCGGGCAATCAGTCGTTCCCGTAATTGCTGCATGGACTTCGGGCGGATGAAGATACATCGGACTTTGCCGGCAAGGGCAGCATTACGGGATTGTTCCTCCCGGAAGGACTTGGCCCCCTGGACATCGATATTGAGGAGTATATCCTTCTGCTCCTTCAGGATGGATTCGATGTGCTTTCTTTGTGAGCCATAGAAGCGGCCATGGACCATGGCCCACTCAATAAAGGCTCCTTCCTGTATTAATTTTTCGAATACATCTGGATCAAGGAAGTGGTAGTCCACGCCGTTGACCTCACCGGGCCGGGGTTCCCGGCTGGTTGTCGTTACCTGGCGCTGGATCTCATCCGGAAATTCTTCCAGGAGGCGATCGCAGAGCGTGGTTTTTCCCGAGCCCGCAGGGCCGCAGATAATAAGGACAAGGTTGGTAGGGTGGAGTTGTCCGCTCATCGGATGACAAGTCAGAGGTCCATGTCCATGAGTATTTCACGTGGGCTGGAACCGTTTTCCGGCCCAACCATTCCCTCGGCCTCGAGGATTTCCATAATCCGGGCCGCGCGATTGTAGCCTATTTTCAGACGGCGTTGGAGCATCGACGTCGAGGCCCGCTTGCTGTTTCGTATGACCTCGATGGCATCGGGAACCAGTTCGTCATCCCATTCGCCGTCCACTCCGCCCTGGGCTTCCTCCGGGGAATCGATATTCTTCTGGAAGTGCGAGTCAAACTCCGGTTCGCCATTGATATCCCGGATGTGGTGGACGATGCCCGTGATTTCATCATCTCCGACAAAGGCCCCTTGGGCACGAACAAGATCCGCCGAGCCGGGCGGGAGGAACAGCATGTCCCCTTTACCGATAAGGTGGTCGGCCCCCATGGTATCGAGAATCGTCCGCGAGTCCACCTTGGAAGCCACCTTGAAGGAAATACGGCTGGGAAGATTGGCCTTGATGACCCCGGTGATGACGTTCACGGAAGGTCGCTGGGTGGCAAGGATGAGATGGATTCCGGCGGCACGGGCCAACTGGGCCAGGCGGGCAATACCGGTCTCAATATCGGCCGGGGCGACCATCATGAGGTCGGCCAGCTCATCGACGATGACGACAATGTAGGGCAACTTGGTCGGGGCCTCGTTGAGGGCGTCGGGATCCCGGGGCACCTCGATGGAGGCGGCGGCAGCCCGTTCTTCCGGAGTCAATTCAGCATCCATGGCAGCGGCCCGCTCCTCGGCTTCGGCAGCCTCCTTGCGGTTCTTGGCCATCTTGGCATTGTAGCCGGCGATGTTGCGGACGCCAATACCGGCAAAGAGCTGGTAGCGGCGCTCCATTTCATTGAGCAAATATTTCAGGGCGTTGGGTACCTTCTTGGGGTCGGTAACGACCGGGACCAGCATGTGGGGGAGGGAATTATAGACCTGCATTTCGACGATCTTTGGATCGACCATGACGAAGCGGAGGTCCTCCGGGCTGGAATGGTAAAGGAGGGATGTAATGACAGAATTGATACAAACTGTCTTGCCCGAACCCGTGGAACCGGCGATCAGCAGGTGGGGCATTTTGGTGAGGTCCGCAATGAGTGGCTTGCCAGAAACTTCCTTGCCGAGAGCGATGGGAATGTCGGCCTTGTTGTTGACCCAGTCCTCCGACTCGAGGATATCGCGGATAAAGACGGACTGCGGGTGCTTGTTGGGCACCTCGATGCCAACACATCCCTTACCCGGGACGGGGGCAAGGATACGGACGGAAGTCGCCTTCAGGTTGAGGGCGATATTCTTGTCGAGATTCAGGATACGCTCAACACGAACGCCGGCTGCCGGATAGACATCGTAGCGGGTAATGACCGGGCCCGTGTGGACATCGCCGGTCGTGACCCGGACCCCGAATTCCTCCAGGGTCTTGACCAGCATGTCGGCGGTTTGCTGGTGGATGGAATCATCATCCATCGGGTTGGAACCCTTCGGTTCGGCAAGCAGCCGCATGGGGGGAAATTTGTAATTGCCCTTTTTCTCAGGCAGCTTGACTTCCGCCTTGCGAACTTCCTCTCCGGCAATGATCCGCAGGCCGGAGGTGCCCCCTTTCTCTCCCATGCCCTTCTTGGGCATCTTAATGGGCGCATTCTTGTTGCTGGTCGGAGCCGTTGAGGCAGCCTTTTCCGGTGCTGGCTCAGCGTCCTTTGAAACAGGTCCGATTTCCTCGACAATCGGTTCAAAGGGTTGGGCTTCCTCTTCCCGGCCGAGCTTGAGGCCTCGCTTTCCAGCTTGTTTGGGCCGTTCCATGCCGGGCGGTGACGGGAGGGGTTCCTCTTCCGCATCCGCGGCCGCGGGCTTTTTCTTTTTCCGGGCCAGGGCCTTGGCCTGCTTTTCCTCCCGGCGGCGGGCTTTCTCTGCCGCCCGCTCTTCCGCTCGCTTGGCGCGGGACTGGGCCCACTCGGAGATCTTGACCTTGAACAGGTGCTTCAGATCGGAGCCCAAATTGTCAAAAAGAAGAAAAACAATCGAAAAAGCGCTGAGAACCCCAAAAACCACCATGGAGCCGACCATGCTGAGGAATTCACGCAGGAACTGGGCATACATCCAATACCCGACCCATCCACCCCAGCCAAAGGGAAACATGTTGTCGGAAACCTCGGATAGCTCGATTTTGCCGACCTTAAGGTCTTCCATCGTCTCCACCTGGTACATGCAGCCAAAGACGGCGAGGCTGATGAAGATAATCACTACCGGCGGCAGTTTCCGCATGCCCAGCTTGCGGGCATAGGGCCGGAAGAACATGTAGGCTACCCAAAATGCCAGGACCGGCGCGGCATAGGCGGCAAGGCCGAGTGCCAGCAGAGCGTAATAGGCAACCTGGACCCCGAAATTCCCGATCAGGTTCTGGTCCTGGATGTCCGAATAGAAAAAAGTGTTCTGCTCAGGGGCATAATCCCAGATAGACAAACCAACAAGCAGACCGAGAATCAGGAAAGCCAGTCCTAAAAATGGACGCGGCTCCGGTGACTTTGGCCCGAATGTGGGATTCTTTTTCGCCGGCTTTTTCTGTTTTCTTGCCATCTATTCGATATGATATGGATTACTGACCGGATGGCCTCATGACAAGGCAGGATTGAGGTTTGAGCGATATCCTAACCAGTTTTTTAAATTTCAGCATGCCGGATTATTACAAATTTCAACCCATTTATCAGGAACGCGTTTGGGGAGGAAGGGGTTTATCGACCTCCTTGGGCCGCGATTTGCCCGAAGGCAAGGTGATCGGGGAAAGCTGGGAATTGGTGGACCGGCCGGAAGCGGATTCTCCCCAGGGAAATGGGGGGAGTAGCCTGGGCGAAATCAGAAAGGCCCAACCGGAAGCCCTGATGGGCCCGGGATGGCCGGCTGAAATGCCTTTTCCAATTCTGGTCAAGTGGCTTGATTGCCAGGAGCGCCTGAGCCTGCAGGTCCATCCTCCAGCTGCGGTAGCCCCCGGGCTCAATGGAGAGCCGAAGACCGAGAACTGGTACATTGCGGAGGCCGCACCTGATGCGGCATTGCTGGCTGGCTTGAAGCCGGGGGTGACCAGGGAACAATTTCGCCAAGCCCTTGAAAACGAGGAGCTGGAGGAGCTTGTCTGCCGCTTGTCGGTTCGTCCCGGCGATTCCCTTTTTGTCCAAAGTGGTCGTATCCATGCGATTGACGCCGGCAACCTGATTCTGGAAATCCAGCAGAATTCGGATACCACCTACCGGGTCTACGACTGGGGCCGGGTTGGATTGGACGGCCAGCCGCGGCAGTTGCATATCGAGGAATCCCTGGTGTCGATCGATTTCGACGATGCGGAACCGGACCTGCTCCACCCGGAAGGTCCGGAAACCGTCCTTGCCGATTGCCAGGAGTTCCGGTTACGCCATCTCAAGTTGTCGGCGGGACAGGAATTGGTCTTTAGCGCCGGGGAAGAGCCGCGGATTCTCAATGTTGTGGAGGGGGAGCTTATTTCCGACAATGGAACGGTTATCTCCCGGGGGGATACGGTCCTGCTGCCTTATGCGGGCCAGTCCAAGTGGAAGAGCACCAGCGAGGCGGCGGTACTGGTCACGGATCGCTTCAACAGGATTTAGATCAGGACCAGACTGTCGCGGTGCACCACCTCGCATCGGGAGCGCCCGGGGTGCAGTTCTTTTATTTCACTGGTATCCTTGCCAAGGATGGTTTCGAGAACCGCGGAATCATAGGCCACGATACCCCGCCCGATAAGCGACCCATCAGGCGCATGGAGGGTGGTGACAGCCCCTTCCGCAAAACTTCCCTTGCAGGCAGTGACCCCTTTGGCGAGCAGGCTGGAGTTTTGTTCCAGGACTGCCTTGGCCGCTCCGGGGTCAAGGTAGAGGGCCCCTGCCGGCTTTTCAAAAAAGGCAATCCAGCGCTTGCGGGAGGCAAGGGGGATCGACTGCGGAACAAAGAAAGTTCCCGTCGCGGTCCCGTCATGGATTTTCTGCAAGATGCCGCTCTCCGCCGCACTGCCAATAAAGACGCCACAACCGGACCGGGTGGCGAGGTCCGCTGCTTCAATCTTGGTGACCATTCCGCCGGTCGAGTGGGCATTCCCGGCCGCTCCAGCCATCGACCGGATGGAATCGTCGATTGTGGTCACAACCGGTACCAGTGCACCCTTGCCATGGTCCTCCATAAGCCCGGAAATAGTCGAGAGAATGACCAGCAGGTCCGCCTTCAGCAAGCTGGCCAGAAGGGCACTGAGAACATCATTGTCCCCGAATTTGATTTCATCGGCACTGACGGTGTCGTTTTCATTGACCACCGGAACAACGCCCAAGCTGAGGAGTTTTTCCATCGTATCGCGGACGGCCAGATGCCGGTTGCGCCCACCGATGTCCTCCCGGGTCAGCAGTACCTGTGCGGCCGTGAACCCGTGGGATTCAAGTGAGGATTGCCAGGCTTCCATCAAGCGGGACTGGCCCACGGCGGCGCAGGCCTGCAGGCTGGCAAGATCGGAAGGACGTTCCTGCAGGCCCAGCTTTCCAATTCCCATGCCGACCGCACCCGATGAAACGATAAGGACCTCAATGCCGTTTTCCTTCAGGCCGGCAACCTGCTGGCAGAGGGATTGGATGCGGTCGATCATGAGGGAACCATCCGCATCAGCGATGGAATGTGTCCCGATTTTGATGACAACGCGCCGGGCGTTAGTCTCGAGAAATTGCATGAATCGCCTTAAACCTTCAGGAGCTCGTCTTCCTTATCCTGGAGAGCGTCATTGATGGTCTTAACATGGCTGTCCGTCTCATCCTGGATTTCCTTTTCATGCCGCTTGATATCATCTTCCGAGATGTGGCCCTCGGCCTTGAGCTTTTTCAGCGCGTCCATGGCATGATGCCGTGCCTGGCGAACACTGACCCGGCCTTCCTCGGCATGGGAGGCGGCCATCTTGACGAGGTCCTTGCGGCGGTCGCCGGAGAGTTCGGGAATCGGCACCAGGATGGTTGCTCCCCGGGCAATCGGATTGAGCCCGAGGTTGGCTTCGCGGACAGCCTTTTCAATGGCCCCGCTGGTGCCCTTGTCCCAGGGCTGCACCTGGATGGTATGCAAGTCCGGTGTGGTGATGGCACCCAGTTCGCGGATGGCCATGTTGGTCCCATAGGATTCAACGAAAACGGGAATGTTCTCGATCATCGCAGGTGTGGCCTTTCCGGTGTGGATGTTGGTGAACTCATGCAGGGTGTGCTGAACGGCCTTGTCCATCAAGTCCTGTGCTTCCAATTGAATCGTTTCCCAGTCCATTTTTCCGTCTTCCTTAATTGTTCATGGTATTAGTGTAATGCCCCCTTCGAATCAAGCCTGCGGATATCCGCCCTAGTGAACGAGGGTTCCTATTTTCTCCCCCTGGACGGCCTTGCGGATGTTCCCGTCGCCATTCATGTTGAAAACAAGGATGGGCATCTGGTTTTCGAGGCACATCGCAAACGCGGTTGCGTCCATGACCTTGAGGCGTTTCTTCAAGGCATCGGTGAAGGAAATTTCCTCAAACTTGACGGCGTCATCATGCTCCATCGGGTCCTTGTCATAGACACCATCAACCTTGGTGGCCTTGAAGATGGCGTCCGCACCGATTTCGTTGGCCCTCAGGGCAGCCGTGGTGTCGGTGGAAAAGTAAGGATTGCCGGTACCCCCGACGAAGATAACGACCCGTTTCTTCTCGAGGTGGCGGGTGGCCCGGCGGAGGATGTAGGGCTCGGCAACCTTGTTCATCTCAATGGCACTGAGGACCCGGACAGGCACTTTCATTTTCTCGAGGCAGTCCATGAGGGCCATGCCGTTGATGACCGTTGCCAGCATGCCCATGTAATCGCCCGTTGTCCGGGCAACCCCGCGCTTTTCAGCACCGCTCAGGCCGCGGAAAATGTTGCCTCCCCCGACGACAAGTCCGATTTCAATCCCGAGGTCGTAAACGGTCTTGATGTCCTCGCAGACCCGGTGCAGGACCGTCCCGTCTATCGTTTCCCCTGATTCGGCACAGCGCAGAACCTCGCCGCTGATTTTCAGTACAATTCGTTTATAGCGCGCCTTCCCGCCTTCGGCTGTCGTTTCCATTAAAACGGGTAGTTTTGCGGCTCCGGCCAAAAGGTCAATCCTTGGGGCAGGCAAAGATAGCGTCCGGGAATTGCTGAATCATGCTTGACGGGCCGATAGGCCGGGGCTTTAGTTCCGCCTTTTAATCGCAGGCCCATGGTGTAATTGGCAACACAGATGGTTTTGGTCCATCCATTCAAGGTTCGAGTCCTTGTGGGCCTGCCACTTTTCTCGCGATTCAGCCCCACGGCTGACGATGAACAAGATACACGGTTGCCAATCGGTATTAATTAGCTTTGGTGCAGAACGTATGACATTGCCCTACGCGGTAATTTTATGGGACTGGAATGGAACCCTCCTCGATGACGCCGATTTCGGTATTCGTGTCATCAATGAGATGCTGGAGCGGAGGGGTATGCCTGCGCGCACCCGGGAAGAGCACGGGCGACTCTTTGATTTTCCGGTCATCCGGTATTATGAGCGGATCGGGTTTGATTTCGAAAAGGAGCCCTTTGAGGACCTTTCCCACGAGTTCATCGATGCTTATTTCGCCGATGTCCGGAGTTGTGGGCTGCGACCGGGCAGCCAGGAGCTGTTGGCATCCCTGCACAAAACTGGCTACCGGCAGATGATCCTCAGCGCCAGCCGACAGGACTACCTGGAGGACCTTGTCTCCCACTACGGGCTTTCGCCGTATTTCGAGGAACTACTGGGCATCGACACCGTGCATGCCCCCGGCAAGAGTGGCCGTGGCATGGACTGGCTGAAAGAGTCCGGCGTGGAACCGGCACAGGTATTGCTCATCGGGGACACTGTGCATGATGCGGAAGTAGCGGAAAAAATGGGCATCGACTGCTGGCTGGTGCCCGGTGGGCATCATCCGCGCGAGCGCCTCGAGGCAACCGGCCGGCGTTGCCTGGAGGACATCGGTTGTGTCGGGCGCGATCTGCTGCAACCGGCAGGGGAGGGAATTTCCTGATGTTTTTGGCAGCCCAGCTGGACGGCGAGATGGGAGACGTGGTGGTCAGCACCCTGGCCCTTTCCGTGGCCATCGGCGCAATCCTCATGGTGGTGGCCAAGCGGCTGAAGCTTCCCGGTATTGTCCTGCTGCTATTCGGCGGGGTGATTCTTGGTCCGGAAGGATTGGGATTTGTCCAGCCGGATACCCTTGGCACGACATTGAATGTCATGGTGGCGGTTGCCGTCGGGCTCATTCTCTTCGAGGGTGGCCTGACGCTGGATGTGGCGGGTTACCGCTCCGCACCCAAGGTCATTCGCAATCTGCTGACTATTGGGGTAGTGGTGACCTGGGTGGGCATTTCCTCGCTGATCTGGCTCCTGTTTCCGGTTGAGCCCGAATTTGCAGTCCTCGCCGGCAGCCTGGTGATTGTTACCGGGCCAACAGTCATCCAGCCGATCCTGAAGCGGATCCGCCTCAAGTGGAACCTGCATAACATCCTCCATTGGGAGGGGGTCCTTATTGATCCCATTGGGGTCTTCCTCGCTGTCATGGCCTATGAATGGGTCGCTGGGGGAGGGGAGGAGGCCTTCCTGCACCTCCTGATCCGTATTGTCGGGGGGCTGCTGATTGGTATGGCTGGCGGGGAACTGGTGGCCTGGCTTCTCAAGCGGCGCCTGATCCCTGAGGAAATGATCAATGTTTTCATGGTTGGTTCCGCGATGCTCATTTTCGGGGCCACCGAGGCCCTGATTGCTGAAGGGGGACTCCTCGCGGTCACGGTTGCCGGATTGATTTGCGGGTCCCGTCAGCCTCCCGCGCTGAAGGGTATAGTCGAGTTCAAGTCGGTCATAACCGATCTCCTCATCGGTTTCATTTTCATTCTTCTGACGGCCCGGTTGCAGCTGCAGCAGTTTCTCGACTTCGGGCTCAAGGGTTTGTTCCTGGTGGCCTTGGTCATATTTGTCGTGAGGCCGGTGGCCGTTTACCTGAGTACCCGAGGGAGCAAACTGACCAGACGGGAAAAGATCTTCCTTTCCTGGGTCGCACCACGTGGTGTGGTGGCCGCTTCCATGGCCTCGCTTTTCACGCTCACGCTTGTCCAGCAGGGGGGCTTCTCGAATCCTGCTTTTCTGGAATCATTTGTTTATTCCGTCATCTTCGCTACGGTGCTGCTGCAGGGACCAACAGCATCGTTGCTGGCGCGGGGATTGCGTCTAATGGAAGAGGAACCCAATGGCTGGCTCATTGTTGGTGCCCATCCGTTGGCCCGCGAGGTGGCCCGCTTCATCGAGAATACGCGGGGTGTTCCGGTTGCCTTGATGGACGGAAACCGCATGGCGGTGCAGGAAGCAAGGGATGAAGGGATGCGAGCCTTCTACGGGGATGCGCGCGAGACGGCACAGATTGAGGACCGGGCGGAAATGCGCGGCGTTGGCAAGTTGCTCGCCTTTACCGACAATGAGGACCTCAACGAATTGCTCTGCAAGAAGTGGGAACCGGTATTTGGCAAGGGACATGTCTTCCGTTGGGGAAGCTCGCTGACTGCCAATGCGGATGAGAACAGTACTGGAATGGTTCTCTGGAACTGGATGCCCAAGCCGTCCATGATCAGCTCGGAGATATTACTGGGAGAAGCGGCTATTATCCAATTGAAGGGTGAACGGATGAGCAACCCGGGGAACCTTGCGGCCCTGCTCACCGCAAACAACCGGGAGATGCTCCTCGATCCCGGTCCGGAAAGTAAGCTCAAGTTCACCAAGTCCGAGCCACAGACACTTTATTTGCAACGCGAGGCGGATTACCTCCTCAATGCACTCGATGACAGCCGGATGCGACTGTTTGAGAGCACCGAGCAGAAGGAAATCTATCTCGCCCTGGCAGGGGCGTTGGCGGATGCCTACCCATCACTGACTCCGGAACAGATATTCCAGCACATCATGGAACGGGAATCCATCGTCCCGACGACCCTCGGCCACGGCGTAGCACTGCCGCACTGCCGGATTGAAGGCATTTCCCACACGGCCTGTGCGATTGGCTTGATTCCGGGAGGCCTCGTACTGGGTAGCGATGAGGAGACCGTGAAGCTGGTCTTCATGCTGGTCAGTCCGGAAGATGAACCCGAAATGCACCTGGCAGTCCTTGGGGAAATCGCCCGGTTGTGCGCCGATCCCGAAGTTCGCCAGATGTTGCTCGACTGTCGCAAAGGCGAGCAAATCCTGCCCATTGTGCGGCAGTATCGTCGCCAGCACACTCCGTTTGCTGAAGCTCGGGGCTGATCGTTAAAATGCTCGCTTAAGGCTTGCCGATGCCGTGGGCCTCGAAGCCCAGGTTCCTCAAGGCAGCCAGTTCGACCAGGTTCCGCCCGTCAAATATGAAGGCCGGTTTTTCCATTGAGGCAAAGATCCGCTTATAGTCGGTCTGGTCCATCTTGAAGGCGTCCCATTCCGTGAGGATGGCAATGGCATGGGCATTGTCAGCCGCTGAATAGGGATCGGGATGGGTTTCCACCCGATCGGTATCGAGGTCGATGCCAAGATCCCGGCAAATTTGCTCACGGCCCACCTTCGGGTCGTGGATGGCCAGTTTGGCCCCTTCCTCAAGCAGGTCGCGGCACACGTAGATGGCCGCCGATTCCCGCGTGTCGTTGGTGTCTTTCTTGAAGGCAAATCCGAAAATGGCGATTTTCTTGTCGGTTACCGTATTGAACAAGGCACTGACAATCCGTTTACTGAAACGGCGCTTCTGGTAGTCGTTCATTTCAACAACCGAGCCCCAATAGTCGGCTACTTCCGGGAGGCCGAAGTGGTTGCACAGGTAGACCAGGTTCAGGATGTCCTTCTGGAAGCAGGAACCGCCAAATCCAACGCTGGACTTGAGGAACTTGGGCCCGATCCGCGAGTCGCGCCCAATGGCATAGGCCACCTCGTCGACATCGGCCTCGGTGGCCTCACAAAGGGCGGATATCGAGTTAATGGAGCTGATCCGCTGTGCCAGAAAAGCGTTCGCAGTCAGTTTGGAGAGTTCCGAGCTCCACAGGTTGGTCGTGATGATGCGATCCCGCGGGACCCATCTCGCATAGACATCCACGAGGGCTTGGACCGCTTTGTCCCCGTCACCGTTCGGTTCTCCACCGATCAGGACCCGGTCCGGGTTCTCCAGATCCTCCATCGCTGTTCCTTCAGCCAGGAATTCCGGATTTGACAGGACCTGGAACTTTCGCCCGCTGCCGGAAGAACTAAGAATTCGCTTGATCGATTCGGCTGTCCGTACCGGAAGGGTCGATTTCTCGACAATGATCTTGTCCGTCGTCGAAACCTTCGCGATCTGCCGTGCACAGAGCTCGACATACTTCAGGTCCGCCGCCTGGCCCGCACCGATGCCATAGCTTTTGGTCGGTGTTCCCACACAGATGAAGATTATGTCCCCCTTGGCGATGGCCGGGTCCACTTCCGTTGAGAAAAACAGGTTCCGGCCGCGTGCCTCCTGCGTCACCTCCAGCAGGCCCGGTTCGTACACCGGCAGGTCATCCGATTCCCATGCCGCTATCCGCTCCGCGTTCACGTCCACCACCGTCACTTCGATGTCCGGACACTTCTGCGCTATCTTGGCCATCGTCGGTCCCCCAACGTAGCCCGCTCCTATACAACAGATTTTCATGATCCCTGCAGAAAACACCTCCAGCCACCCGTTGCGAGCCTAATTTACCCTTCCCGCCCCCTTCGATTTTCCTTCCCCCGCTTTCGCTCAAGCGAAGGCTTGACCAAAGCAATCTTATATTAATAAGTAATAATTATGAATTCCAGCGATTACCCCCGCGTGATTTATGTGATAACGAGCATGCTGCTGTGTAACTTGGCCTTTGCCGGACCGTCTGCGATAGGCATCCGGGAGGAAAAGGTGATGGGGCAGGCTGAAAAACAGGGGCTGCGGCTGGCGAACAGCGTCCTGGGGAACAACCGGGAGCGGTTTGTCAACTACACGACGGAAGCGGGCGTCTGGCGGACGCAGAGTGACGGGACGTGGACGAGTGGCTTTGTTCCCGGGATGTTCTGGTACCTGTGGGCCCTGACGGGTGAATCCAGCTGGCGGGACAAGGCGATGCACTGGACCGAGGGGACGCGTTCCCGGGCGACAGCAACGGACAATGATACCGGATTCCAGATCTATTGTAGCTTTGGGCTGGGATACATGTTTGATGAGACCCTGCGCAGCGACTATGGTGCTGTGATGCGCCAGGGAGCCAAGACGCTGGTTGACGAGCGGTATAACGCGACGATTGGCTGTTTCCGGTCCTGGGACCAGAACACCAGCAATCCGACCTCCCTGCCATTTGAGGTCAATATTGATCAGATGATGAATCTGGAACTGATCCTCTGGGCAGGACAGAACGGAGGCCCGGCCGGGTATGTCGACTATGCGGTCAGTCATGCTGACAAGACCTGGGAACACAATGTCCGGGAAGATGGAGGAACTTACCATGTGGTGGCCTACAACCTGGATGGAACGGTGGATTACAAACGAACCCATCAGGGATGGACAACCGACTCGACCTGGTCGCGTGGCCAGGCATGGGCCGTCTACGGGTACACCATGGTCTACCGCTACACAGGCCTGCCGCGAATGCTGGAACGGGCGAGAATTTGTTATGATTTCTTCATCAATGAAACCCTGAAGGACGATTTCAACTACGTTCCTTACTCTGACTTTGACGCCCCGCTGGACAGCCGGAATCCGCGGGATACCTCTGCAGCGGCAATTGTCGCTGCAGCGGCCATCGAGCTATTTGAGATAACCGGGGAAAAGGCGTTTCTGACGGATGCGGAAGCGATTATGGAGCACCTATCCTCGCCGCGTTACTTCAGCATTGGGACCAATTACCAGTCCCTCCTGCTGGCGGCATCGGAAAAGTGGGGCCGCGGGGAAGTCGGAGCGATTTTCGCCGATTATTACTTCCTGGAGACCCTTTGGCGCTGGAACGGGCTGGAGAGGGAACCAGGCGTGGTCACCGGCTCCTGGGGCGGTTATGACATGCTCGACTGGCGGTTTGTTGACACAGGCAGCTGGATGGGTTGGTTAAGTGCCTCGGCAGATCCTTATGTTTACAATTACAAGATAGAAGGGTGGATGTATGCCTACCCGGGAACGCAGTCTGTAACCGGCGGCTGGTTCTATCGTTACAATCCCTAACTCCTGAAAAGAAAGTCAATATATGAGAAATGAATCCAAAATTTGTGTCGTTTTAGACGACTGGGAAAAGGCCAGTTTTACGCCGCCTGCTGTTTTGGAAGAACTGGGCAGCATCAGTCAAAATGTCACCTTTGCAGAAGGGAAGCAGTTCCCGGATGGAGCGGGATGGCTGGACTGGCTGAAGGCGGAAAAGCCGGAAATCCTGATCAGCGGCTGGATGACACCGGGGCTGCCGGAAAATACGCTCGAAGAAGTACCTGAGCTCAAATACGTCTGCCACCTTGTCGGATCGATCAAAAACACGATTCCCGAAAAGCTGATCCAGGACGGCCTTATTGTTACCAATTGGGGTAATTCGGTTTCCCGGACGATCGCTGAAAGTGCCCTCATGCTGGCCATCGCAGGTCTCCGCCGGGTGTCCTACTGGACGATGGAGATGCATACCCGGGGCGGTTGGAAGGAGCGAACCTCTGTCGTCACGGGGTCCGTTTTCGGCCGCAAGGTCGGGTTGCATGGATTCGGGGCCATTTCCCAGGAATTGCGCAAGCTGCTGGTTCCGTTTGAGGTCCCGGTCATGACCTATTCACCAAGCGTCCCCGACAGTATCCTGGAGGAGAAGAACGTGCAACGGGCCAATTCCCTGGAGGAGCTTTTTTCCTCCAATGATGTCATTGTCGAACTGGCGGCCCTGACGGAAAAGAACCGCGGCATCGTCACCGAGGAGCTCCTGCGGATGATTCCGGAGGGAGGCGTCTTCGTCAATGTGGGACGGGGTGCGGTTGTTGATGAAGAGGCTTTGGCACGGATCGCCGAGGAAGGGAAGATCCAGGTCGCACTTGATGTCTACGGGGAGGAACCCCTTCCATTGGATTCCCCCTTCAGGAAGCTGGACCAGGTCCTGACCCAGCCGCACCTTGGCGGTCCCACCGTCGATCGCCGCCAGGATGCATCTTGGTATGGATTGGCCAACATTCGCCGCTACCTCAACGGCGAGGAGTTGCAAAGCCAGATTACGGCTGAAGTCAGTAAACGGATTACTTAGTTTACGGCATTCGTTACACCCGTCCGGAACGCCGGGCATGTTTAAAGGAAGACCGATGAAGCGTATCCAAATCTTAAGTACAATCTTTGCCTGTGCCCTGGGTGGTACCATGGTGTCCGGTCATTCGGATCCCCGCCATCTGGTCCCGGATGAGGCACCACGGACCTGGATCCTGCACGGGCAGCAGGCGGCCTTTGCTGAATTCAGCCAGGGAGAAGGCGCAGCCTATTTTGAAACCATCAAGGCCGACCTTGATGCATACTGGATGGATTGGTCGTTTCCGGACGAGCCGGCGACCTACGGGGATCCAGAACCAAGCAAGCGCACCAGTGAGATGGTTGACAAATGGCGGGCGATGCAGGACCTCACGGGGCAGGTGACAGGAGTTGCTGAAGCAGCGACACTGGTCTGGCTGGTCACGGGGGAAACAGTGTACCTTGAAAAGGCCCGTGACTTCCTCCTTGGGGCCACAAGCTGGGATCCCCTGGGCTCAACAGGCATCGATTACAACGATGAGGCACACTTCCGGTTATTCAGAAAACTTCCCCAAATCTACGACCAATTGCGGCCCTACCTGACAGCAGAGGAAAAACAGCAGGTTCTCGAACATCTAAGCATCCGGGGCAACCGCAACATGGCTTCCATCCTCGAGCGTGGAGTTGCAGAGGTGAAGCGGAACTCGGTCGAGAAATCCCCACCCAGTCATTCGGTGCGCTTTATGCCGATGACGGGGCATGCGGCCCTGGCCCTCTGGGACGACCTGCCGGAGGCCCGGGATTGGTTTGATTTCGTCTACCACTGGTACCGCGATGTCTTCACGCCCTGGGGTGGGGACGATGGTGGATGGGCTGAGGGACCGGCCTACTGGAGGGGTGTTTATGAGCATGCTGTTTTCCAGGATGCTCTCCTGGCAATCGGCGATTCGCTGGCCTACAACCAGCCATTCTGGCGCAACACGGGCTATTTTCAGGTTTATTTCGTCCAGCCTTATCCGACAACCGGTTTCGGGGACCTCTCCAACGGGGGGCAGTTCAACATGGAGCCGGGGGTGAAACACTTTCTCGACCACTTGGCCCGTGTTAATGGCGATGGTCATCTCATTGCCTACACCCAAAATTATGAGGATGCGCGACCCTTGCCAAGGAACATGGGAATGAAGGTTCTCTACCGGGCTTATCCGGTGGCGGCAGAATATTGGGTCCGCGAATTTATTGCTTCAGACCGTCCGATGCCGGAACCAGCCTCCCTGACGGATATTCCCGGCTCCCGGCATTTCCGGGGAATTGGCTGGGTTGCCATGCACAGTGCCCTTGGGCAGCCGGAGGAGGACATCATGCTCGCCTTCAAGAGCAGCCTTTATGGATCCTTCAGCCACAGTCATGGCGACCAGAATTCCTTTATCCTCAATGCCTATGGGGAGCAATTGGCGATTAACTCCGGATACCGGGAGTATCACCGGTCCCAGATGCACAAGTACTACACCCGTCACACCGTGTCGAAGAACAACATTCTCATCAGTCGCCGCGGTCAGGAAGTGCAGGACAAGACGGCAACCGGGCGGATAAGTCGGTTTGAGACGGGAGATCGATACGTCTGGACCACCGGGGATGCGACGGTGGCCTTCAATACCATGCAGGCCCGCGACGACGAGGTGAGGCAGGCTCTCAGGGATATCGTCTTTGTCGATAACCGGTACTTTATCATTCGTGACCACGTTCGTTTGCGCTCTCCCGGGCGCATCGACTGGCTTCTCCATGCACGTGGTCCGTTCCGCCATGATGAGACCAGCGGATCCATGCTTATCGAGCAAAATGGAGTCTATCTCCATGGCCGGCTGCATTCCATGCATAGCGGATTGCAGATGAAGGCATGGACTGGATTCGAGATCGAGCCGGATCCGAAGTACAAGGACCCTGTCTTCATCAAGACTCAAGCCTACCTGCGGGAACCCGCTGTTGATCAGGCCCACTTCCAGGCGAACACAAAGCAAGACAAGGATGAGCACATCGTTTTCGCCATTCTATGGCCCTCGCGGTCCATGGAAGACGGGGCCGCACTGGAGATTGTCCCTGTCGACGCTGAGACAATCGAGGTCATCCGTCCCGACGGTAAAACCGACCGAATCGTCCTTAACGGGGACAGCCTGAGGATTGACTAAGCAATCTGAGCCCTACCACCAGCCCAGCTCACGGGCCCGTTTCAATGCTTCCTCAAGAGGGGCCAGATACGGGTGCCACTGGCGCTCCCACTCCAGGCTTACCATACCGGCAAAGTCTTCCGCGCACAGCAGTTGCAGGGTTCCCGGTAAGTCGAATTCACCCTCGCCCAGCTGAACATAGGTGAAGGGATGGCGTGCCGAGGGTTCGCTGATGCTGTCCTTGATGTGGATGTGTCGGGTGTAGGGCTTAACCACTTCCCAGGTCACGGGCACCGCATCGCCCGCTTTTTTCCAGGTGTGGTGGGTGTCCCAGATGATAGGTACCGGCTCCTCGAGAGAGTCCTGCAGCTGTTGCATGGCAACCCTCGATACGAGGCAGTCATGGGTCTCGATGCCAATGTCGGTCGCCCATCCGTAGGTCCGCTTCTGATCACGCCACCAACTGATGGTGTCCAGGGCCGCCTCGTGTGCCTCCGCGGGGAGTTCCTCCCCAACGCTTCCTCCGTCGAATACCCGAATCAGCGGAACCTTTGTCCCCTCGGCCCACTCCACAAATTCAAGGAATGCCTCCCGATCCTCGGGCTTGTTTCCAACTAATTTCAAGGACGCGTTCAGGGCCGTCAGGGATACGCCTTCCCCTTCCAGAAAGCGGGCCAGGTTATCCGGGCTTCCGTATTGTTCCTGGAATAATCCCGGCAGGTCCACCCGCCCTTCAAGGGTTCTTAAATCCAAATATTGCAGGTCAAACCGTTTCGCCAATGCCACCACCTCCGGAAGGCTCATCTCCGGGCAGCCCAGAGTCGAAAAGGTCCACTTCAAATCCTTCGTTTCTTTCATCTTTTCGTTAATAATTATGAATTTTATGTTGCCTGAATCGGGTAGGGAGGCAAGTTAATTTGCCAAGAGAGGAAAGACCATGGGAGACTTAAAAGGAAAACGGGCCCTCGTGACCGCAGGCGGTCAGGGCATTGGACTGGCGATCAGCGAGGAGTTGGCAAAAGCGGGCTGTGATGTCTGCATCCACTATTTCAGTAGCGCTGTGGAGGTCAATGATCTGCATCGCGACTGGGGCCTTGACGCGGAGCAGAAATTAGCGGCCTTTCAGGCGGATTTGTGCAGTGAAGCGGAAGCGACTGAACTGGTCGGGAAGACGGTTGAACGGCTTGGCGGACTGGATATATTGATCAACAACGCTGGTTCACTGGTGGAACGCCGACTTCTCGGACAAGTCGATGAGGATATTTATCGTCAGGTAATGGACCTGAACCTTGCTTCCATGGCCTGGGTTACCCGCGAGGCGGCTTCCCATCTAAAGGCGGCAGGGGAGGCCAGTATCGTCAACCTTGCCTCCCTGGCAGGCCGCAAAGGGGGGCACCCCGGATCCTTGCTCTACTCCACCGCGAAGGGAGCTGTGCTGACTTGGACCCGTGCTTTGGCCACTGAGCTGGCTCCGGACGGAATCCGCGTCAATGCCGTTGCCCCGGGCTTGATTCTGGGCACCAGTTTTCATGCCACGCACACGACCCGTGAGTCTGCTGAGGCCACGATCCAGGGAATTCCTCTTGGCCGCGCCGGCAATCCGGGGGACGTTGCCCGGGCGGTCCGTTTCTTTGCCTCCGAGTATGATGGGTTTACCACCGGCGCCACCCTCGACATCAATGGCGGCGTCTATTCCGCTTGATCCTCGCCTCCTGTCCACTGCCGGCAAAATTATTAGAAATCCATAATAATTATTATATTGTCAGGCGAAGTTTCTTTCTTAAAAGAAAGGAAATGCACGGAAAAATTTCTTAACGAGGCAGTGGAATGGCCAAAAAGATATCACAAATTCAGATAGCCAAGGAGTTGGGGGTTTCCCAGTCCCTGGTTTCCATCGTTCTCAATGGGCGCAAGGAGGGGATTGCCCCGGCCACCTACGAGCGCATCTGGGATTATGCACGGGAGCATGGTTATTCGCCAAAAGGCATGAAGATGCCGCTGGACTCAGGGATGGGAGACAGTTCCATGAAAGCGGTGGGTTACTTTCTCCGGGCCCCATTGAGGCTGGCCAACAAGAGTAATTTCTTCAGCCACGTGGCCCAGGGTCTGCATGATTACCTGAGAGGGCAGAATGTGAACATGGTCTTCCTTGGATCGGAAGCAGACATTTTCCCGGACGAATTACGGACTCCCAGTTGGCAGAAAATGCCGCTGGCCGGGATTGTCATCATGGGCGAAGTCCAGCCGGACTTTCTCAGTGCGGTCCGCGAGATGAACCGGCCGCTGGTCTACCTGAGCGCGCGTAGCCCGGGATTTTGCCACTCTGTCAATGCCAACGAATACCAGGCCGCTGAGGACCTGGTAGACCACCTGTATGAATTAGGCCACCGCCACTTTGCCTTCCTCGGCGGAATGTGTGCCAAGATGCGCAATGATGAGCGCCTTGCTGGCTTGCGCAGGGCCCTCGCGCGCCACGACCTGGAGCTGCCCGAGTCCGCCGTCCTGACTCTCGATGATGCGGAAAGGAAGCAGGGCTACCAAATGGTGGGAATGCTCCTCGAAAATCCGCCCGACCCCTTCCCGACAGCCATGGTCTGTGTCAATGGGCTTCTCGCCAGGGGCGTCCTCGGGCGCCTCTTTGAGGAAGGACTCAAGGTGGGGAAGGATATTAGCGTGGTCGCCTTTGATAATACGCGGGTCTGCTCCGAGGAGTTGCCTGGAATTACCAGCGCCTCCTCCATGCCGGAGGAACTGGGCCGTGAGTCCGGCCGGATTCTCCTCGACCCCAATCTCCACGGCGGGGATTCCCTCCTTGATGTCGTTCTCCCGTCCAAGTTTTTCCTCCGGGAAAGTTCAGGACCCACTTCCTCCCCCGCAAAACAACTCCAATCGCTTCTCGCAGGAAGCTGAGATTCGGCTAAATGGAGGCTTTCCTGGCCGCCGCATTCATCCGTACCCCCCGTTCCATGCAGATTCCAGAGGGAACCTTTTCCCTCAAAACAGGACAGAGTTATCCATTCCCGACCCCCTTTTCCCATTGTACAGAAATGGAAAAAACCCGTTGACACGCCAGAAAGCCATTAATAATTATGAAACCGCTTATCTAATAACTCTCCCGTTTAACTAGCTGAAAATCACCTTATCCCCATGAAGCGACACGTCTGTACACGAACCCTGATAACCTTTTCCGCTCTCCTTGGCGGGAGCATTTTGTTCGGACAAGAGAACCAGTCGAATGATAATTCGCTGGTCTTTGAGTTGTCCCCGTTCGAAGTCTCGACTGACCGGGACGTCGGCTATCTTTCGACCAACTCCACTTCGGGGACCAGCTTGAACATCGCCATCAAGGATCTCCCGATGGCCATTCAGGTGGTCAACCAGGAGCTCATTGGTGACCTGCAGGCCTCCACGCTTAATGAGGCCCTTGATTACACAGCTGGGGTTTTCTCGAGCAGTACAGCCGCCAGCAGTGCGGTCACCCGCGGAGGTCCAACCGGTAATGACCGCTCCATTTCCTCAGCCAGTGGCGGAAGATTCTCCAACCGCCTCTTCATCCGTGGCGTGGCGACCCCTTACCAGAACCGGGATGGTTTCCGCAACGGCGGGCTTGTTATTACTCCAAACAGCGCCATTGCATTGGGGGGACTACTGGATTCGGTCAACATGGACCGTATTGAAGTTGTCCGCGGACCGAACTCCCTCCTCTATGGGGTCGGTGTGCTGACCGGTATCGCCAATGTGATTGCCAAGAAGCCGCTTTCCGAAAACCGCTTTCAGGTGGGAACAACAGTGGGCAGCTTCAATCAGCTGAGGGGAACCGCTGACATTACCGGCCCGCTGAATGCTGAATGGATTCCGGGTGAGTTGAACTGGAGGATTGCCGGAGCCGCGGAGGCCCGGGACGGGTATGTTGATTACACCGCATCGGAAACCCGGTATTGGGTTGCCCAACTGGATTACCATCCGACCAAGTGGATGTCCGTTTTTCTTGAATACCAGAGTGGTTATGATGAACGGCAGGGAATCGGTGGCCGTTGGATCCTTGATTCGGCAGGCAAGAACACCGAATTCCGCAATGAGTTTGATGAGCCCTACAACTGGGCCCGGCGCAAGGGTGAGATCGAGGGTCTCCGTCCAATCCTTGCCGATACCTACGACACCAATGTGAACTACATCGTGCGCGGCACGACCGAGGATTCCGGCGCTGGCTGGAAACTGGGTGATGAGACGTTCGTCGGGGGTGGATTTAACGAGAAAACGTACCGGATCAGTGGACCGGACACCTTTGCCGAGCGCGACGAGGATAATATTCTCATCGACCTGACGCTGCGGCCCCTCGAAAACCTCACCGTTACGGCTGGTGCATTTTTGACAAGCCAGGAAACCGAAGAGTTGAATGTCAACATGAGCACCACGGGCTCAACCCCGCAGGCCCTGATTACGGAAATCACCTCGGATGCGCAATTTAACGCACTCTACGAGAGCAATGGTATCTATGGGATCAAAATGCCCGCGATTGTCCAGGATTACTTCGGTCTGCAAACCGAAATCAACCAGGACACCCATCCCGGGGACTGGGTGGTTCCCAATACGACGGATGACCTGAAGTACGTTCAGTATTATTGGGACCGGGAAATCGTTCGCGCAGATAGTGAACAGTACCGGATCCGTGCCGTGTACGATTTCGAGCATGAACTGTTCGGTTCGACCGTCGAGCATACGCTCCTTGCCGGTTTCTCCTACATTGAGGATGACGTGGACTTTCCGGATGGCAACCTGACCACTTCCAATGCCCGTGCGAAACGCGACACTTATACCGTCCGGGACGAGAATGGAGAAATCGTCCTCGATGACAATGGCGATCCGGTCATTGCTGAATCCGAGTATACCAGTGTCATCTCCAACTACCCGGGTGGCATTCCGGATCTTCCCAACGGAGTCAGCAACCAGTATGCCCGGGATTTCGATGCCCTGCATTACCGGTCAATAGCTGACTTCAGCCCCATCCGGCTAGGGGACTCACCAGTCGCCAGGGCTGGGGACATCTACCTGAACCAGGTCATCAAGCAGGAGGGCAAGTATTTCATCTATCAGGGCAAGTTCCTTAACGACCGCCTTAACATCGTCTTCGGGCTCCGTGAAGACAGCTACAATGCCCGCCAGTTCACCTATGACCGTGTTGGTGTTGACAAGGACTACCTGCTGGAAGCCGCTTTGAATTCGGTCATTTTCACATCCCGCAACAGTGCCGGAGGCGCGGCCATTCCGGCTGATGCGCCTGGATTCAGCGATCAGGCCACGAAGGAAGAGGTGCTCAATTCCATCTCCTCCACCGGCAAGGGAATTCCCAGTGATGTCCAGGCTGAGTTTGATGCCTGGGATCCTGCCGACAACGGCGGCCAGCTGAATCCGTACGGATTTACCGTGGCCCAGAACAATGTCTTTGCTGATTACATGAGCATTGGCACACGTGGCGGCGGTTACATTACCAGCTTTTACTCCAGCAACATCGAAGGGGAGAACAGTGGTTTCTTTGGCCTCTCCAACCGTGGCGGTGATCCAGGAGAGACTTTCGGTGCTCTACCCGATACGACCATTAATATTTTCGAGGAGGATGTTAAGGCCACCAGCGGAACGTTCGGTGTCAGCTATGCGGTCACGGATAACTTCTCCGTTTATGGCGTTTATTCCGAAGGCATCAGTCCGAATACCGCCCTTCGAGACGGCTCCGGTGAAATTATCCCGGCTGAGCGGGCCGAAAACAAGGAGTTCGGCATCAAGTTCGATATCGAGGACACTCCGGTTGGTCGCTTCTCCGGCAGCGTGGCAGTCTATGAAATTGATCGGTACAATGGGATCTGGAACATGCCCATTGCCCCGTCTCCAGCCAGCTGGATGGACGCCGGCACGAGCCAGAACCGGGTCCGCTGGGGCACCCCAACGTATGATCCGAACGCCCCGACGGTTTATAACATCAAGGCTGAATATCTGAATGAGTACCTTGGAGAGGTCTACAATCTGGATCCTGACAGTCTGAACCTGATCTCCCAGAGCGGAGTAGGGCTGGTTCAACAAGTCGAGCTGGATGAACTACCGGATGATCTGACCCGCCGCGAAAAACAACTTCTGCGCCGGGAAATCAGCCAAACGGCGATTATTCCTGCCGAATATGCTCAGGATCGTATCTCCGGGAACGACTTTGGCGGGGCGATTTCCACCCAGACCGCCATCATGACCGCCAGTGGCCTCGACGAGCTGTTTGAAGTCACCCTCTACAGCACGGAGGAACAGGCATTTGTCACCAAGCAGATCAGTCCCTTTGGCCCCATTTATGCAGCGTTTATGAACCGGGAACTGGACCCCACCAAGAATCCTCTGATTCTGCCATTTACCCCGATTGACTATCGCCCCAACCGGCAAACCCAGCCCAATCCGTGGAACAATCCGGGAATTCGCAATGGTGCCTTGGTCGTTTTTGATGAGACTATCACCGGCTATGAATTGGAACTGTTCTGGACGCTGAACGAAAACCTCCAGTTCATTTTCGCCTACAGCCATACCGAGCGGGAAGCTCTTGATGATTTCCAGTACTCGGATTACGAATCGATTGTCGGAACGGAGATCAATGGCTTTATTGCTCCCTTTGGCGAGATATACCGTGAGTATGGCTGGGAGAATGCCGGTTACCAATTGGCCTGGGTGGACCATGATGCCTATGCCCCGCTTCGGGATGCCGGCGACGGCACAGTCACTTTGGATGATCTGGGTGCTGCCGTTGTGGAAGTGGTTCCCAGTGAACAAGTTGATGAAACGATTTCTGTGAGTGAAATGGCCTCCCGCAATGCCCAAGGCCAAATCCCGCTCTTTGTTGATCAGAACGGAGCCATCGTTGACCGGAACAACTTGCCGCGGCCGTCCGATTACAGCAATTCCATCGACGGCGTCAGCCTGAACTTCAATCCGGAAGATGAGGTTACGGCCCGATTCCGCTACAAGTTCACCGAGTCCAAGCTGGACGGCCTTGCCATCACCGGCGGGGTCAAGTACACAGGTCCTTCCAAAACGAGTGTCTTGTTCCGCTCACAGAGTCCGCTCAACGAATTGACCTTTACACCGGAGGCATCTGACCACGTTGTCTTCGACATTGGGGCCTCCTATGACTGGGTCTGGGATAATATTCGATTCCGCTTGCGCGTGAATATCTACAACCTTTTCGATGATACCTACGACGTGACCACGACCACCCTGTCGACGCCCAATCCGATCACGGGGCAGAAAATCACCCGCAGGACCGAACGTTTCTACACACCAACCACTTGGAGGATCGGTTTGTCCGCCTCCTTCTAATGGCTGTACATAGTCTAACCATCAAATGAACCCAAAACAAATAAAGAGTATGAATAAGAAAACCCTAATCCTCACCCTTTCCCTGGGTGTTGCGGTCTCCTCGCTGAGTTTCGGTGAGTGGGCCCTCGTTAATGATTTCAATGAAGCTGCCGATTTGGACAGCGTCATGGATCAGACTAATCAGGAAGGTTCCAATGCCCGCACCGAGCTGGTGGATGGCAAGTTGGCTGCTTTCCCGGGTGTTGCCCTCGAAAACACTTCCAACCTCTTCGCCGGTGTCGACCTCGGTGTCGACCTCCGTGCTGCTTCAGAAGCTGCTGAAGGCCCGATCACGCTTTACTTCCAGCTAATCCAACCGACTGTTTCGGATGGTGCTGGCGGGACCCGCAAGGCGATTCTTGATACCGTTTTCGGTCTGACCCACTTCGATCCCGAACAGTGGACCACCGAAACCTACAATTCCTACAATGCCATGGGCCGGATCAACTTCGGCAATGACAATCTCGAAGTTCGCGATGGTGGCTCCTATGTAGCGAGCGGCGAAATCCTCCAGGCTGACGTGGTTTACGAACTCTGGCTGGACGTCGACTTCTTCTTCAATGAAGTCCAGATGTACGTCAAGGGTGGCCAGTGGACGGAGCGCACCATGCTGCTCGGCACAGACGGCAACGAATTCCTCGGCTTCCGTAAGGTTCCGGGCTTCGAAGTTGACGGTACCACCCCGCAGACGGTCGATTACTTCCTCATCGCCCTCAGCCGCGGTAACCTCGCTGCTGAAAAGGGTCAGGACCCGACCTACTTCGACAACATCTATGTTGACACCACTGGTGTGAACGCCACATCCCCGGTTGGCGATGGTGGCGGTTTCGGCATGTGGGGCCCCTGGGAAATCATCGATGAAGCTGGCAACGTCGATACCGGCGCTTGGATGGGCTTCGTCAATGTCGCTGCCGACCCCTGGATCTACAGCTATAGCCTCGACCAGTGGCTCTATGTTGATTCCAATGGTATCTCTTCCAGTGGCAGCTGGGTCTACGTCTTCAACTACTAAGACCTGAAGCGTTTTATACCTTCTTCAAGGCGGCTCCGCGAGGAGCCGCCTTTTTCTTTGTTTCAACCAGTTCCCAGGCACAAATTCCCTTGCCATGGCCGGAATTGATAATTATTAATTCCAGCCATGAAAACGTCTAACCCTACCCATCCGCTGTCTTCCCCAAAGGCACATTTGAAAGTCGTCTGGATAACTATCATAAGCCTGATGGTTGCCCATGCGGGACTTGGCCAGGGAGTGCTCCTGGAATCGGACTTCGAGAGCGACACCGCTGGTGCTCAGCCGGCGGGCAACTGGACATTCTCGCCTTCCAGCAATACAGCTGACAATGGGAGTGTTGTTGTCGACGGGACAACTACGCCATCCAATCCGCTGACTGGAAAGAGCCTTTACGTGTACGACTTGACCAGTGGCTCCAGTACGCGTGTATACCAGAATCTCAACGACGGGGTAAATGTCTCTGCGGCCCGGGTATCCTTTGACTTCCAGCGCATGTTCGAGGATGCCAATCCCGATACCCGCGTCCACTTCACGATTGGCCAGGTCAATGCCAGCCTCAACAACTCGGACTTTCGCCTGTTTGAGGTCCGGATGATGAACAACGGGGACTTCCGGGTGGAGTACTCCCGGGACGGCATGGGTGGAGACCGCGGTTCAGCGGTCGTGGCCTCTTACGATACGGCCAACCCGAACACGCTGGTCCTCTTCATCAATTCCCATGGAACGGAGACGGTTGACTACGATGACGGCAGCCTATCCGGCTCCCTGGCCCCGAACATGATGGATGTCTACCTAAACGGTATATCCATCGGCAGCTACTTGACCCTGAAGACGCCGGATCCGGAGGGAGCCCCGCTAGTTGATTTCTGGGCCAGTGATGCCGATCTTGGGCAGGTCATGTTCTACCAGGACACGTCGCGGCAAGGTGGGATTGTCTTTGATAACATCGTGGTGACCGAGCTCGCCGTTGGTGGTAGTGGCGGCGGGCCTGTTGATCCGATTCTCTACATCGACAACTTTGACTTTGAATCCGAGACAGTCGGCCAGCAGCCGGTGATGCCCTTCCCGGCGAGTTTTTCACCCGGCTCCAACTCATCGACCAACGGTTTTGTCGTCGTTGATGCAACCTCCGATCCGGCCAATCCGATGGATACCGGCAAGGCGCTCTATGCCTACGATTTCCATGGGGACCTTTCGACCGGAACATCCTCCCGCATGCAGTTTGATTTTGCTCCCACGAACACGGATAATGTCCGGGTAGATTTCGACTTCCAGCGGATGTATGCCGTGGCCGTCGAGGATGAGGATACCCGGATACACGTAACCGTGTGTCCCGCTGGAACCTCCACCAACAATTCCGACTTTCGACCGTTCGAAATACGGATTTTGAACAACGGTTCCCTCGTCGTGAATTACAATCCCACAGGTGCCCTGGAAGATGGGCGCGAATCCGAAGTGGTCGCATCCTACGACATTACCGGGTCCAACCGCCTCACCTTCCTTGCCAATGGCAACAACGGGGATGCGCTGCCCTATGATGATCCGGAACTGGGGATGGGGGAAGTCCCCGCCAATGCGATGGTCCTTTTCCTGAACAACATCAAGGTTGGCGAGTATGGATTTATCAATACACCCGATCCAGCAGCTGCCGCCCAGATAGTTTTCTTTGAAACAACACAGGAGCTGGGACGATTCGGCATTTACCAGGACAGCAAGCGCCAGGGGGGAATCGTCTTTGACAACCTTTCCATCCAGGAATTTGCCAAGCTCGGGGCACCCCTTGCCCCGAGCGACCTCTCGGCAACTGCCACCGGACCCGAATCGATTAACCTCATGTGGACGGATAATTCGGACAACGAAACCGGATTTGTCGTCGAAATGCTTGCCGATGCTGAATGGATGGAAGTGGAAGCCATTGCCGCGGATTCGACATCCTACGACGTCACCGGCCTTTCCCCGGAAACAGAATACACTTTCCGGGTCCGGTCGACCAACGGAACGCTCTCGGAGCCGAGTAATGAGGCAATCGCTACAACTGAGCAGCAGCTGACGCCACTCATCCAGACGGATCCCCAGGGAGACCTGCTGCCGTCCGGATCCGCCACGACCCTGGCGGTTGTGGCAACCGGGCCAGGTAACCTTGAGTACCAATGGTATGTCGGCCAGAGCGGGGTGACGACCGATCCGATCGCCGGGGCCACAGAATCCACTTACACGACACCTGAGCTCACGGCGACAACCGACTATTGGGTCCGGGTGACGAATACCAATGGCTCTGCTGACTCTGTAACCGCAACCATCGAGGTGTTTGAACCGCGGACGATCCGGATCGTCTCGATTGACCAGCTGAATCTGCTCCTGCCGGATGCCTTGCCGGGGGACACCTATGTCATTGACGCTGGCACCTATCCGAATACGCAAATCAGCTTTGCCCCGATGGGGACACCCAATGCCCCTGTCACGCTCAAGGCGGAGCGTCCCGGTGAAGTTATCTTCACCGGCAATTCCTACATCCGGGTCGGCGGGGACTGGAACATCGTCGAGGGCTTCCTTCTCACCGATGGTTGGAACCAGAGTCTCGACCAGGCGATCAGCTTCCGTACCAGTTCGCGCCAAGCCACCAACAGCCGGGTCACGAACTGCGCCATTATCGACTACAGTCCACCCAATCCGGCCACGGATACGGACTGGGTCGGCATGTACGGGGTAAACAACCGGTTCGATCACAATCTCCTTTCGGGACACAGCAACAAGGGGGTCACCCTGGTCGTCTGGCGCAATCCCGGCAAGGAGGACCACCACATGATCGATCACAACCACTTCCGGTATCGCGGTAATGGCGGTGGAGAGAACGGCTGGGAGACCATCCGGATCGGGACCAGCGGCGACTCGCTCAGCTCCTCCTACTGTGTCGTCCAGTACAACCTGTTTGAGGAATGCGACGGGGAAGTGGAGATCATCTCCAACAAGTCCGGTCATAACATTTATCGTTACAATACCTTCTGGCGCAGCCAGGGAATGCTGACCCTGCGGCATGGCGATAACTGCCTTATTGAGGGGAACATTTTCCTCGGGGAAGGTGTCTCCAACACAGGAGGAATCCGGGTGATTGGAGAAAACCATACCATTATCAATAATTACATCGAAGGAACCACCGGACGGCAGGACGCGGCCATACCGGTTTATGCCGGTGTGCCCAATTCTCCCCTGAACCGGTACTTCGTGGCCGACAACGCCTACATCGCCCATAACACGATTGTCGATGTAATAGGTGCCCACGTTCTCATCGGGGCCGGATTCGGCACCAGCGACAGAACCGTTCTGCCCACCGGCGTGGTTGTGGAAAACAACCTCTTCGCGCAAAGGAACACCACTTCAAGCACCTACAAGGGCCCCGCCGCCGATGGTGAGGCGGTTCTTGATGCCACTTACTCTGGTAACATTGCCTCCTCGGTCTTCACAGGACCTCCCGCTTCCGGGATCGATGAAATATCGGTGCCGTTTACCTATGGCTCCTTCGGACTCCTTCGTCCCGAATCTGGCAGTGCGGTTGTAGACGCCGCGATTGGCTCCACCACCGAGCTTGACCTTGATGGTCAAACCCGGGACGCCAACCCGGATGTTGGAGCGGATGAACTCGTGGAAACACCCGGGGTCAACGAGGGCGGTCCAATCCAGCCCCTGCAGACCGGACCGGACTGGCGCGAGATGGTTGACACCTCACCGCCATGGGTGGGGCCGGCCTTGCGCGCCGGAAGGGCCCTCCAGTCATCCTGGTTCGGGACCTTCTACATCGGTGGCAATGACTGGGTCTACCAGCCCACGATTGCCTGGGTCTATGTTGGTGCCATCAGTTCCACCGACAGCATGTGGTTCTGGAGTGATGTCCTTCAGTCCTGGACATGGACGAACAAGGATTACTTCCCCATCTTCTACGATGCCACGCGGGAAGCGTGGGTCTATTACGTGGCTGCTGCCGGTGGCGGCGCTTACCTCTTCGATTATTCTCAGGGAGCCTGGACCTTTGTCCCTTGATACCATGAGAAAATCCTTTTTCCAGAACCCGGGTGCCAGACGCACCCGGGTCCTTTTTAGCGGATGCCTGCTTTGGGGCTGCTCCCTTGTGCAGGGTTCCGTCGCCGATCTGGAGGCAATAGCCGCCCCCATGAACAGCATTTTCATCCGGTGGACCGACCAGACTGCCGATGAAACAGGGTTTCGTATCGAGCGCTCGCCGGATGGAGCAACCTTTAGCGAAGTAGCGGTTGCCCCGCCGGATAGCACCGCCTACACCGATTCCGGGCTTCTCCCCGCACAGTCATATAACTATCGGGTCACCGCCTTGTCCGGTACCACCCCCACGGGTAGTGAAGTCACCGCGACAAGCCTTCCCGCCTGGGAAATTCCCGTACCCCAAATCGGCCTTTCGCGGGTCGGACCGGAGGCCTTTCAGATGGAGCTTTCGGGGGATGGGGCAACTTATACGATTCAGGAATCCACCGACTTGTCTACCTGGCAAGACTCCGGCAATGGCGGGTTCCTCGAAGCCGGGGAAGCGGTGAGCCTCGATTTTTCAGCAAGTGCCATCCCGCGGTTCTACAGGACATCCGCGCACACCTACGAGCGTCCTGCTGCCGGTGCCATCGGCCTTTCCATGCCGTTTGCCATACCTCCTGAGCCGACTGGCGAAGTCTGGGATGTCACCCTGTTCGGGGCCTCGCCGGCCAACCTCAATTCCACCAACGATGATGCCATTGCCATCAAGGTGGCCATCAGTATCGCCGAACCGGGGGACATCATTCTCATTCCGGAGGGAACGTATACCATTCGCCAGACGCTGGAGCTCCCCTCCGACATCACCCTGAGAGGGGCCGGCATGGATGCCACAACTCTTGTCACGGAAGGTGTGGAGCGGGCCGTGGTGGTTCCGCCGGAAGCCCATGATATCCGCATTGAGGGCTTCAGTATCACCTACCTCGGGGAAACCGAGGAGCTGCTGCATGGCGTGTATGTAGGAAGTTCCCGGCAAGGCCGGAACAGCTACCGGATTCTGATCGATGGACTTCGCATTGAGCGCTTTTCCGTGCACGGGGTATCGCTCCGGGATTGTCACCATGTGCTGGTCCAGAATTGTGAGATGCTGAATGCGACCAACCTCGGTGGCGGCGGGCATGGGTATGGTATTGCCCTGAACTATCCGACCAACAACAACAACTGGATCCGCAATAACACCATTGGCCCCGTCATCAGGCACGCCATCCTTATCCAGTACTATTCCCACAACAACCTGGTGGAGGATAATCTCGCCATTGAGAACACCGAGGATGCCTACGATCTCCACGGGGAGGACGAGTATGCCAATGAATTGCGATTCAATATTGCCCGTGACGGCGATCGGGACGGCTTCGGGGTGGGGAACACCGGATCCACCCATGATCGCAGCGGGCCCAACAACTGGATTCACCATAATACGGTCGAGAATTCCCGCTCCGGGGTGGAAATCTATCAGGGCTCGGACATTGTCTACGTCGACAAGAACATATTTACCGGGAATGAGTATGGCATCCGGGTCTACGGACTTGGTGGAAAGCACCTCTACCTCCGCGGCAATACCCTCGACGGCAACCAGACCGGGGTGACCCTGGAAAACGCCCGCTGGATCTGGTTGCTGGACAACCATATAGCGAATAGCTCCCGGTACGGGATCGAGGTCAAAAGCGGTGTTTCCGACCTTGTCGACGAGGGCAACATCCTCACCGGCAATGCCCAGGACTACTTCCCTTGATCCGGACTCTGGTGATTTCCGGCAAGATTCTTTGTTTTGGGTTTGCCAACAGGTAGCGATACGGTTTCTGCTGGACTCCCGTTGGCGGGCAATGCCTCCAACCGCAACGGAGTCCTTAAATGGCTGAAAAAAAGAGTATCAAACACATATTTGTCACGGGAGGTGTGGTCTCTTCCCTCGGGAAGGGCCTGACGGCGGCGGCGCTTGGAGCGCTGCTCGAACAGCGGGGCTTGAAAATCAAGCTGCAGAAGTTCGATCCGTATTTGAATGTTGATCCGGGGACCATGAATCCCTTCCAGCACGGTGAAGTCTACGTCCTCGATGACGGTTCAGAGACCGACCTCGACCTGGGACATTACGAGCGTTTCACCAGTGGCAAGCTGAGCTACGACAACAACCTTACCTCTGGCCAGATTTACGATACCATCCTCAAGAGGGAACGCCGGGGCGATTTCCTCGGCCAGACCATCCAGGTCATTCCCCACGTCACCAACGAGATCCAGTCCCGCTTCGAGGCCAATGCCACCGACGAGGATGTGATCATCACGGAGATTGGGGGAACCGTGGGAGACATTGAAGGCCTGCCATTCCTCGAGGCCATGCGCCAGTTCAGCCTCGATCGGGGCCATGGCAATGTGATGTTCCTGCATGTCACGCTCATTCCCTACCTGAACGCCGCCGGAGAACTGAAGACCAAGCCGACCCAGCAGAGTGTCGCCCGCCTGCGTGAGATCGGGATCCAGCCGGACGTATTGGTCTGTCGTACGGAAAAGACGATGGCCAAGGAGCTGCGGCAGAAGCTGAGCATGTTCTGTAATGTACCCGTGGAGGCGGTCATCGAGGAAAAGGATGTTGAGACCTCTATTTACGAAGTTCCCCTGATGCTGGAGAACGAAGGTGTCGACCAGCTCGTCTTGAAGCACTTCGGGCTCGACCATTTACCGCAGTTGGAGAACGGATGGGACAACGTGGTCCGGATCCTCCGCTATCCCAAGCACCGGGTGGACATTGCGGTGGTCGGTAAGTACATCGAGCTCCAGGATGCCTACAAGAGCGTCTACGAAAGCCTCGTCCACGGGGGAATTGCCAATGATTGCGCCGTGGAAATACACCGGATTGACTCCGAGAAACTGGAGGAATCCGGCAATTACGATCAGCTTTTGGGTGTCGATGGCATCCTTGTCCCGGGGGGCTTCGGTTCCCGCGGTATCGAGGGTAAGATTGAGGCGGTCCGTATCGCCCGGGAGAAGGGCATTCCGTACTTTGGTCTGTGCCTTGGGATGCAGGTGGCGGTGATCGAGTTTGCCCGCAACATGGCCGGCATGACCGGAGCCCACAGTGGCGAGTTTGACGAGGAGACGCCTTATCCGGTGATTGATTTGATGCCTGAGCAGAAGGATGTTGTCGACAAGGGTGCGACCATGCGTCTGGGCGCCTATCCCTGCCAGCTCAAGGAAGGAACCATTAGTTCCAAGGCTTATGGGGAAGCACTCATCAGCGAACGCCACCGGCACCGCTACGAGTTTAACAATGACCATCAGGAAGCACTGGAAGCGGCTGGCCTGGTCGTGGCCGGGATCAATCCGGACCGTAACCTGGTGGAAATCGTGGAAAATCCCAACCACCCATGGTTTGTCGGGGTCCAGTTCCACCCCGAGTTCCAGAGCAAGCCCCGGCAGGCACACCCGCTCTTCGCCAGCTTCATCACCGCCGCCCTGGCTCGGCGAGGAAGGTAAGACATGCCCCTTTTTGATCCCGATAAGCTCCTTTTGATCGCCGGCCCCTGTATGCTGGAATCCGAGGAGGTCTGTCAGGCCGTTGCGGAAAAACTGGCCGCCCTGCGGGACACCCGGCCTGAGCTTCAGATCGTTTTCAAGGGCTCTTTCGACAAGGCCAACCGGACTTCGCTTACCTCACCGCGTGGTCCGGGCCTGGAGGATGGCCTGGCCATGTTGCAGGCCATCAAGGATACATACGGCTTTCCGCTCTTGACGGACTTTCACACGGCAGAGCAGGCCCCTGTTGCCGGATCTGTTGTCGATGTCCTGCAAGTCCCTGCCTTTCTATGCCGCCAGACAGACCTGCTGGTCGCCGCTGCCCGTACAGGCAAGGTGGTCAACGTCAAGAAAGGCCAGTTCCTTAGTCCACAGGAAATGCGCTATGTGGTGGACAAGCTGGAAAGCTCCGATGCCACGGAGATCTGGCTCACTGAGCGGGGAACCACCTTCGGGTACCAGAACCTGGTGGTCGATATGCGTAACTTCCCGCAACTTTCCGCCTATGGCCATCCGGTCATTATGGATGCCACCCACAGTGTGCAGATGCCGGGAGCCGGGGAGGGGACAACCTCCGGCAAACGGGAATTTGTTCCCCCACTGGCCCGCGCGGCCATGGCGGCCGGGGCCAATGGGCTCTTTGTCGAGACGCATCCGGAACCTGCCGAGGCGCTCTCGGATGGCCCGAACCAAGTACCGCTGGCCGAGCTGCCTCAGGTTGTGGAATCGGTCCTCAAGGTCTGGCAGGCCGTGCGTTGAGGTAAGCTGACCGGATCAGTCGGCGGTCGGTGGATAGCACTCGAGGATTTCCGCTTCGCCCTCCGGGATGATTTCCAATCCCTCCATTTGGGCGGGAAAGAGAAACTTCTCGAATGTCTCTAATTCCTTTGCTTCTTCCCCGGTTTGGAGGCGGATCCTACCCTTGGTCACGATGCCGATGAAGAAGCGCCCCGGCTCGACCTGGATGGGACCGGAAAGCGTCGATTTCCGGATCTCCATGCAGGCGGTCGTTTCCTTGCCCAGCAGGTGAAACTGCTTTCCCGCACCATGTGGATATTCCCTGATGAGCTGCGGCTCAAAAAAGTACTTTTCCCTGATTTGCTCCAGGCTGGTCTGGTTGAAATCAAAAACATCGAGACAAAATTCAAGCCCCCGTCCCATGAAGCGGGCGGATTCCGGCAGGACGTACCCGGCCTTCTCAAATTCAAACCGCACCGCTAGATCCGAGGGCTCCATGATCTCCACCATCAGAATCCCTTCCCCGATGGCGTGAGGAAATCCACCAGGAATATAGAGCGTGTCCCCAGGCTTGACCGGGATTTTCTCGAAGCATCCCTCCATGGCGGCTATGTCCTGCTTCTCGATCCATTCCTTGAGGGATTCCCTGCTGGGAGGATGCTGGAACCCGATGTAGACGTAGGGCTGTCCGATGCCCTCCCGAACGGCCAGGATGTGGTAAGCTTCCGCTTTTCCGGAGGGTTCCTCCATACGTGTCCGGGCAAATTCAGCGGTCGGGTGGCACTGGAAGTGGAGCCGGACTGCCGAATCCAGTAGCTTGACCAGCAACTGGGGACGTGGGCCAAATGCTTCCACGTGCGCCTCGCCCAGAAAGTACACCGGGTCTTCCTCAAGCAACTTGTCAAAGGGATACTCCTTGGAACCAAGGGCTGCTATGGAGACCCCTTCGTCTATTTCCTCCCGGCCGGGATTGGTGGCCTTGGTCACAGAGCCAATCCAGTCCTCTGGAAAATGGCTATCCGTTGGATCGGCCTTCCCGGCCAGTTGGTCCAGGACCTTGCCGCCCGGATACGTACGCCAGACGCGGTTTTGCGGCAGCGTTATGATCCTGCCTCGATGGCTCATAATGCGTACCCGTCAGCTATCACTTTGTGCCATGGAAGCGTGCTTGCGCTTCTTGTGGGCATGGGATGCCCGATAGAGCAGGCCACCGATGGCGACAATCATGAGGCCGCAGAAGAGGAAGCAGGCCCGGCCGCCCAGCGGATTGGGAACGATCAGCCCCAGCACGCCGATAAAGCTGCCATAGATGAAGCAGAGGATACCCAGGACCCGGGCCTGGACATCATCCGACTCCTCGCCACCTTCGCCGACATGGTCCACCGGGCGATGTTGCCGCTCGAAGAAGTCCTCAACGATGGGCAGTGGCTTGTAGTTGGTAATCTTGGCGATCCAAACTGTCAGGAAGAACCAAAGTGAACAGACGATGATGTTCCCGAGGCCGCTCCAGATGTAGAGGAAGTCCGATAATTCCCGTTTGGTCAGGGTCTCGTAGCCAAACCAGGCCGGGTCGAGGCCCCACTTGACAAAGGCGGAGAAGGCCAACCCGACGATGAGGCTGCTCCAAGCCGCCCAGCGCGGGGCTCCCTTGATGAAGATGCCCCAGACAAGCGGCATCGCATACGGGATGGCGACCAGCGAGCCGAAGAGAATCATGATGTCGAATAAATCAAAGTTCTCGATCAGGCGGATGGCCAGGGCCGCGAATATGATGAGGACGCCGAACAATGCTGAGGTGACTTTCCCGGCGATCAGGAGTTCCTTTGCGGAAGCATGTTTCCGGAAGACCGGATTGTAGAAATTCTTGACGATGATCCCGGCATTGCGGTTCAGGCCGGTATCCATTGAGGAGATGGTCGCGGCAAACAAGGCGCAGAGCAACAGGCCCAGCATCCCGACCGGCATCATTTCCAATCCGATAAAGACAAATGCGCCCTCATAGGCCTTGTCCCCGAGGTGTGGGAAGACAATTGAGAGATCCGGCTGAATGATGCGGGCCGCCATCGGCGGAATGAACCACAGGAAGGGCCCGATGAACATCAGGACCGAAGCCATCAAGGCTGCCTTCTTGGCCTGTTTGTCATCCTTGACACACAGGTAGCGGTAGGAATCGAACATATTGTTCAGCTTGAATGACTGGATGACAAAAGCCGCGAATATCCAGACGTAGACAAAGGTCGCATCCTCCGCCTGCCAGAATTTGAAATGGCTCTCCGGCAACTGGCTGAAAAAGCCGCTCATGCCCCCGACATCGGGGTGGTTCAGGGCCAGGAAACACGCGACAATGGTAATCGACATCAGGAGGACTGTCTGCATGAAGTCCGAGGCCACGATAGCCCAGGATCCGCCGGTCACTGACATGAAGACCACCACAAAGCCAACTATCCAGATAGTCACCGTCGGCGGCACATTGAAAAAGCCCGAGGCCACAATGCCCAAGCCGTTCAACCAGATGCCCGCGTAAACCACGCTCATCGGGACCTGGATCCAGGTGAATACCTGCTCGTTCTTGTGCCCAAAGCGGTCCCGTACCCCCTCGATCGGCGTGATGACCCGCATCCGACGGAAACGGTGGCGGGTCACAAAGTAATCCCCCAGATAGCCAACCGAATTGCAAAAAAAAACCCCCCCCACCAGCCAGCCGACAATGTACGCCTTGCCCGCCGCTCCCGTGAAGGTCCAGGCACTGAATTGCGTCATGAAGGCGGAGGCCCCCACCAGCCACCACAGCATGCTCCCGCCGCCGCGGAAATAGTCACTCGCATCCTTGCTGAAGACCCGGAATATCAGGCCCAGGCTGAATTGAAAGCCAAAGTAGAAGACGACCACCAACAGGTCCCAATGATTCAGGTTCGTTCCAAACATTTATTTCTCCAAGGGGCAGGGGTTCACTCACAGTTAATAATTATTAATGACTGTGGCGAGGGGCCCGGGGTGAAGCAAGAAAAATGTTTGAAACGCTTACTGCGGTTCCGGGTAGGAGGGGGAGCGGGCGAGGAGGGGCGCGCCGAGGCCGGGGACGTAGTCGGCGAACTCCTGGCCCTCTGGATTGGTCCGTAGGGCATACTGGACCATGCCCATTTTGGCATCGAGGTTATCGACCATGGAAACAAAGACAGCTTCCGGGGTGGCGGCCTTGGTAGCTGCGCCCCATTCAAGTTCGCCCTGGTGGGAAAGGATAATGTGTTCCAACCGGTCGAGAAGGTTCTCGGGGAGTCCGGACTTGAGGGCGGCCCTGCGGACCTGCCGGTAGCCGAGGACGACGTGGCCATGGAGATGGCCCAACTTGCTTTTGCTGGTGGCGAGGTCACCGGTATACTCGAGGGCCTTGCCGAGGTCGTGGAGAATGACTCCGGCAAGGGCGAGGTCGGGGTCGACCTCCTCGTAAAGGGGGAGCAGGGCGCCGCAGGCGCGGCACATGCGGACGGTATGTTCCATCAGGCCGGCGCGGTAGGCGTGGTGCATGGAAATAGCGCCGGGAATTATCTTGAACTCATTTTCCAGCTCGGCGAGCGCCAGGGCGGTTGTCTCCCGGAGAGGGGTGTACTGGATCTTCGCTACAAATCCCTGGAGTTCCTTCCAGAGGTCCTCGATGGGGATGGGGGCGCACTCGACGAGGCGATCGAGGTAGCGGGGAATCTCGCTTTCATGGAGGGGCTCGATGTTGACAATGGCCGGAGAGAAGCGGTTCTGGTAATATTCGGTATTCCCCTGGATGCGGAAGATGGTCCCTTCATCGGCATTGAGAAAGAGCGGGTAGAGGCTGGAGTTGCCGAAACAGACGTGATGAAAGACGCCGGTCTTGTCCCCCAGTTCGACACTGAGGAATTCGGAATCATTACGGGCCTTTCGGATGGAGGACTTGCGCAGGACGACGATGGTTTCGAAAGGGAGCTTCTGGTCCTTGGGCAGCTGTTTGAGTTCAGCAACAGTATTCATGTTGCTGAGCGTTAAGACGGGCAGGTGCGAGGGCAATGGTTTTCGCTGCCCGAATGCGGGCATCAGGGTGTCTGGACGAACTGGCCGGTATTGCCATTCCAGAACCAGGCTTGGCTTCCCCAGAGGCCGGTACCTTGGTAATAGTACATCCAGGTGCCACTATCAAGGAGGTAGAGGTAGGGGAACAGGGCCGGCGTGGTGTAGAAGTTGCCCAGGAGTGGCAGCGTCGAGAATCCATAGAGGCGGCCGTCCGGGGCCCCGGTGAAATACATCCAGCCCAGTTCCAGATGGGCGACCCAGGGCCAGAACTCGGTGTAGTAGACCCCAAACCATTCCGAACCATGGTAGACGGTTCCCTCGAAGGCATAAGCGCCGTAAACGGGATAGGGAACGGACGCATCCGGTGTCCACTGGAGGCTGTCAAGGTAGCCGGCATCCTCGCCTTCCTGGGTATAGGGATCCTTGATATAGCGCCATTCGACGATGTGTTCCCCTTCCGGGATAGGCAGCGTCACTTGAACCGGTCCTTTTTCTCCGGAAAGGAAGACGGGCTCATCGCCTTCCTGAACCGGCGCGCCATCGAGATAAAGATGGATGGCATCGTAGATATTCCCCTCATTGGGTGACTGGGGATTGGTGTAATCGGGATTTTCCTCGCAGGAAACGCTCCATTCGAAGGTCAAGGTCCCCGGTCCCAGGATGTCGAGCCGGAGGGTTGAGCTGCCAAGTGAACGGACCGGACCCGAGCGCAACCGGTTACCTGCATCAAGGTGCCAGTTGCTGTCCCCGGTATTGGAGAACTGGAGCCATGGCTGGGCCAGGATGGATCGGGCGAAAGGATTATTGCCCCGCGTGCGAGCCGCGACGGCGGAACTCTTTGGGGGGCGGTTGCCGTTGGCCGCGAACGGCTGCACTTGATAGTGATAGACGTGGCCGGGATCGAGGTTTGCGGTGTCGGTGTAGGCTGTTGCATCCGCCGGTAGGGTGGCAATAGCTTCCAGAATTCCGCGATCCTGACGAAAGACTGTGTAGCCTGCCTCTCCCGAGGAGTGATCACTCCATTCGAGGTTAATCCAATCCTGCCCCATGGCAGTGATGGCCAGGTTGTCGACCCGGCGCAGGCCATCCATCCCGCGCTCGGCAATGGCCTGTTCAATCCATTCCCAGGCGTTGTCGTCGATGGCCCGGACAAGCATCCCGTCACTTCCGTTGCTGCCGACGACAATTCCTGCCATAAGCCAGTTCTGGAGATCATCGAGGGCATACATGGGTCCACCGCTGGAGCCACCGTAGGTGGTAACGCCTTCGAAGTCGTACATGGCGATCCAGAGGTTCTCGCTGTCCAGTTCCTCAATGCCTTCCAAACCACCCCACCAGCAGAAGTAATCCCCCGGGGAGGTGCTGTGCATGAGTCCCCGGTTGCCGGTCGGTACTTGCGGTGATTGGACCGGGTAGCCGACATGTAGTTTCTCCCGGCTGTCCCGCATGATCCCCACTGCTCCGTCGGGGTCGATGTGAACCTCCGGATAAAGCGCGAACACCTCGTTGATAAAGATTGAACTCAGATATCCGACGGCGAAATCAATATTGAAGGTATCAGGTGAGCTGAGGCCGGGGCCGCTGTCGTCGTTTTCCTTGCGAAAGTCATAGGAGGTCCAGCGAAGCCACTTCACGGGGGAAACCTCCGTCGTTCCCGGGGGGGTGGTTGCACCGTTGTGATAACGTGGATTGTAATCAATAAAGGAGGCTGGAATCCACTCGAAGTTGACATCATCATAGATGACATGGGCGGCCGTGGCGATGACCCCGTTGCCGACGAGTGAACCACTGGCCGAACCGCCACCGGAGGTCATTCGACCGTTGTAAAGATAGGGGACCGTCTGGACTGCCGCTTCGGTCAAGGGTTCCGGGAGAATGGTCTCCTGTCCGTGGGCCAATGGCGACAAGAGGATGACCAAACCCGTCAATACTGCAGTGGTTCGCATATGCAGCAATAAGTCAGCACATTCAGGGAATTGTTCAAGATAGTTTGTGCTTTCCTTGCGGGCAGGAAATTGCCGGGCGGCAACCTCAGGCCGTCACCGTGGCTTGAATGGCTGTGCGGATACGCTTGAGAAGGGTGGGGCTGTCCAGGCCAGCCGACTTCCGCAAGTCGCCAACCGATGACCCATGGTGGACAAATGTGTCCGGGTATCCAATGGTTAGAACCGGATGGTGACGCTGGCCATCATTGAGAGCCTCGAGAACAGCACTCCCGAAACCTCCCTTGATGGTATGATCCTCAAAGGTCACGAAGAGCCGGCTAGTTACTGCTTGTTCCTTCAGCAAATCCAAGTCCAGTGGTTTGGCGAAGCGGGCGTTGACCACACCAACGGACATCCCCGTTTCCTGCTCGAGTGAGTCAGCGAGGGCCATGGCTTCGGCGACCCATGGGCCCAGCGCCCAGAATTGAATCTGGCTGCCCTCGCGCATAATTTCCGCCCTGCCGATTTCCAGCTCTTGTGGGGTTGCCTTCGGCTCCACACCCATTGCACTTCCGCGAGGATAACGGATAAAGGTCGGACTGTCGGTCTGCAGGCAGGTCCAGAGCATGTCCGCCAGCTCATCCTCGTCCTTGGGCTGCATGATGGTGGTATTCGGAACGCATCTCAGGTAGGCGATGTCGAATAGGCCGTGATGGGTTGGCCCGTCGTTGGGCGAGAGGCCGGCCCGGTCCATGCAGAAGGTAACGGGAAGATTTTGCAGGCAAACGTCGTGGATAATCGGGTCGAAAGCCCGCTGTAGGAAAGTTGAATAAATCGCTACCACCGGACGCATGCCCTCGCAGGCCATGCCGGCGGCAAAGAGAACCGCATGTTCTTCAGCAATGCCGACATCAAAAAACTGTTCCGGGAGGGAATCGCGAAGATGGGAAAGACCCGTACCCGGAGGCATGGCGGCGGTGATGCCGACAATCTTTGGATTATCGCGGGCGAAATCCAGCAGGCGCTTTCCGAATACATCCTGGTAATTGGGTGGTGCATTCTTGCCTTTCGGTGGGGCCAGTCCGGTCGCCTTGTCGAAGGGCCCAAGGCCGTGGAACTTCTCCGGTGAAGCAATTGCCGGTTCGTACCCTTTTCCCTTCTTGGTCAGCAGGTGGAGGATGATAGGTTGTTCCTGCTGCTTGGCGAATTCCAGGTGCCGGGTGACCGCGTCGAGGTCGTGACCGTCAAGGGGGCCGATATAGCGAAGACCGTATGCTTCAAACAAGCTGGAGCCGACAAAGAAGTCCTTGGTTTCCCGTTTCCAGCGACTGCCGATGTCAAGTAACCAGGATCCTCCGGGGACTTTCTTCAGCAGGGAGACCATGCCGCGATCGATCTTGTTGTAGACCGGACCAGTGATGATGTCATTGAAGTAGCGCGAAAGGGCTCCCACGTTCTTGGCGATGGACCACTCATTGTCATTGAGAATGATAATGAGGCGCGAGGTGGTCTCGGTAATGTTGTTCAAGGCCTCCATGGTAATGCCACAGGTGAAGGCCGCGTCACCGAGAATGGCGACAACATGGCTGTCCTCCTTTAACTGGTCACGGGCTGCTGCCATGCCCAGCGCGGCGGAGAGGGCTGTACCGGCATGGCCGGCTCCGAATGCGTCATGTTCACTTTCTTCCCGGCAGAGGAAGCCGCTTAATCCCTCGGTTTGCCGTAATTTGTCAAAAGCCCCGGTGTTTCGTCCCGTGAGCAGCTTGTGGATATATCCTTGGTGCGAAACGTCGAAGATAAACCGGTCCTTGGGGCTGTCGAAAACACGATGGAGGGCCAGAGTCAGCTCCACTACCCCCAGGTTGGGCCCAATATGGCCTCCGTTGATCGAGGTCACCTCAATGACCCGTTCCCGGAGTTCGGCGGCAAGGCTTTCCATTTCGACCCGGTCGAGGCTTTTCAAGTCGGCCGGGGACTGGACTTTATCAAGGACTGACATGGATGGTTAGGATTCGTCTTCCGTGCTGAATGCCTCCAGTGCCGCAGTTTCACTTTCCTGCCGAAGTTTCTCGATCTTCAGCTCGGCATGCTTGAGGCGCTCTTCACAGGTTTTGACCAGCTTACTGCCTTCCTCGAATTTTTCAACAAGGTCAGCCAAAGGAATATCGCCGGATTCCATTGAGGTCACGAGGGCTTCCAGTTTCTCAAGCGCTTCTTCAAAACTTGGCTCTTTTTTTTTCGAGGACATTGGGAATACGGTGTCCCCGGTAGGCCCTCCTATCAAGATTTTTCCCTTGCCCAAACCGGCTAATCGGGCTGAACAGTGTCTATCACCCTATGAATAGCTTATTACTACTCGTTGCCATTCTCCTGATCCTCAAGACCGGCGCGGAAATCTGGCTCGATCTGCTGAACCGCAAGCGTGTCCTTGAGGAAGCCGGGGAAGTTCCCGAAGCCTACCGGGACTTCATCGATGAGCCGACTTATGACAAGTCGGTGGCCTACACGCTCGCCAAGAACCGCCTCGGCGTCTTTGAGACCCTTTACGATGCCCTCATTCTGGCGGTGGTCCTTTTCTCAGGATTCCTTCCTTATGCCTGGGAAACCGCTACTGGTCTCATAGGGACCGGTGTCTGGGGGCAGGCTGCATCCCTGTTCCTGGTCTTCACCGTGCTCTCCATTCCGGGTATGCCCTTTGAATGGTACCACCAATTCCGGCTTGAGGAGAAATTCGGCTTCAATAAAAGCACCATTGGTCTCTGGCTTACGGACAAGGTCAAGGGAATGGCCATTGCTGCGGTTATCGGGATTCCAGCCCTGGCGTTTCTTGTCTGGCTGGTCGGTTCTACCCAATTTTGGTGGCTTTGGGGATTTGCCTGCTTCTTCATCTTCCAGCTTATGATGGTGGTCATCTATCCGATGTTCATCATGCCCTTATTCAACAAATTTGAAGAATTGCCCGAGGGTCCCCTGCGCGAGCGCCTCATGAGTCTCAGCGACCGGACTGGATTCCAGGCCCGGACTATCCTCGTCATGGATGGCAGTCGCCGTTCCGGTCATTCCAACGCCTATTTCACCGGCTTCGGCCGCTTCCGTCGCATTGTGCTCTATGATACCCTTATCGAGCAGATGCAGGAGCGCCAGCTGGAGTCTGTCCTGGCCCACGAGATCGGTCACTATAAACTCGGACACATCCCGAAGATTCTCCTCATCGCCGGCGTCTCCCTGTTTGTCAGCTTCCTCGTCCTCGGCTGGCTCCAGCAAAGCCCCTGGTTTGTCGAAGCCTTTGGATTCACGGCCTCCGGAGCGATTGGCCCGGTGGTCCTCCTTTTCGGGCTCCTTGCCGGTCTTGTTTCCTTCTGGATGTCACCGTTGACCAACGCCCTCTCCAGAAAGCACGAATATGAGGCCGATGCCTTTGCCCGTAAGGCTTTGGAGGATGACCCCCAGCCTCTGGTCCAGGCCCTGCGGGTCCTTAGCGAGAAGAATCTCAGCAACCTGACACCACATCCCCTCTTCAGCGCTTTCCATTATTCGCATCCGACTCTCCTCGAGCGCGAGCGTTCGCTCTTTCAGGAGGGGTGAGGTGGCTTCTTCTTTTCCTGGCTCTCGTTGCGGCTGCCATTCCTTCCAGGGCAGTTGTTGAAGAGCCATCTGTGGCGACTTGGAATATCCGCAACCTGGGCATCGTCGACCGCTTCGAGGAAGGGCGCTACCGGCTGGCCTATCCGATGCCGGAGTCCCGCAAGCAGTCGGTCCGCCAACTCCTGTTAATGGAACGCCCCACGATTCTCTTTCTCCAGGAGGTGGGCTCGCCCGCCTTTCTTGAGGAGTTGCGCCTCGACCTCGCCGCCGAGGGACTGGTCTACACCGACTTTGCCTTTTCCGGCCATCCCGATAGCCGGACCGGGTTGGCCGTCCTTTCCCAGATCGCCCTGGCCGAGGTTGTCTTTCATCAGCCAGGGCCTATCCGGCGCGGTGTTCAGGAAGTCGCACTCTGTATCAATGGTACCCGCTACCGCTTTTTCCACATCCATCTCAAGAGCCGCTATTCAACGGATCCTGAAGACCCCGACGCTTTCCAGGAGCGGCAGGCTGGAGTCCTTGCCCTGGCGGAATTCCTCCAATTCCAATCGGAACGCCGCCCAGCCGCCACCCTGGCTCTTCTCGGTGACTTCAATACGCCCTTCCACGACCCGCTCCTCGACCCACTCCTGGAGTTCTGGCAACCTCTGCCGGCCGCTGACGGTGCAGGCCAGATATGGACTTACTTCCACTTCCGTTCCGGCTCCCGGGAACGCCTCGACGGATTCTGGTCACCCCGCTCCCAGCCACCACCGCTCCTCCCCGCACAGGTCCTTCCCATGACGGATTGTCCCTCCGACCACCGCCTCCTCATCGCCCCCCTCTTTTTTCCATAATTTGACTTGCCCTCGCCTCCTTAATGACAATTGAATGCCATTAATGGAAATAAACTGGGAAACGGGAAAAATACGATGGGTGCTGCTTGTGGCGGGGATACTGCTACCGGCGATGATGCAGGGGGAGCGTCCGCTGACGCTGCAGGTGGGCTTTGAGGATCTGGCCCTTGAGGGCAACGGGGTGCAGACCTACGCTGGACCTGGAGGAGGTGTCTATTTTAACGGTTCGGATGGTCAGGGCGGCTTTGCCAGTGAGGGAGCCTTTTTCGTGAATACATTCACCGACTGGGGCAATGGATTCACGTCCTGGGGAGGCTGGGCCTATTCAACCACGAGCGACGTGGAAACGGGGGGATTCCTCAATGAATTCAGTGCCTTTTCCGGGGGACCGGCGCAAGGCACGACCTATGCGGTGGCCTATGTTGACAGTTTCTCAGGCCTGGACCCGCTGGAGATCGCCTTGCCTGCCGGCTGGAAGGCCCCGCAGCAGGTGACGGTAACCAACACGACTTATGCGGCGCTGGCCATCCGGGATGGCATCAGCGGGGATTTTCCGGTCGATCCATTTTCGACAAACGACACCTTCAAGCTGACGATTACAGGCAAGGACCGCACCGGGGCGACGACGGGCACAGTGGAGTATTACCTGGCCGATTACCGGGGCGATGGGGAGTCTCCCTTTCTTCTGGAGACCTGGCAGCCGGTGGATTTGAGCACTTTGGGTACCGCCGTGTCCTCCCTGGCGCTGAGCCTGGAATCGACCGATGTTGGTCAATTCGGCATGAACACCCCGGCCTATGTGGCCATCGACGACCTGATCCTTGGGGCAACGCCCCTGTGGGCACGGTTTGATCAAGACGTCAGCGGGTGGGTCGAAACCGGATCGTTCCTGGGCTGGATATACCCGGAAAGTGACTTTTATGCCTACGTCTATTCGCTTGAGCGCTACGTCTACCTGACGGAAGAGGCGGCATCAGAGGAAAGCGGGGCCTGGATTTATGTTCCCAGCGGGGATTAAGGACCGCTAAGAAAGAGCCTTGTCACAAGCTTTGCATGAGGCAGCATGGCCCCATGTCAGATGAAAAGATTCCGGGCTCCGGGAGTGAGGAGCAAAGCAAGACCCATGGCGAAAACTGGCTGATTCACTTTACCAAGGCCTTCGGTTACTCGATGGCTGGAATCGGGGCCACCTTCAAGCTGGAGATGGCCTTCCGGATGGAGCTGGCAGCGTTCGTGATTCTGGTTCCGACGGCCCTCCTGCTGCCCCTGGGACTCGTATTCAAAGCCCTTGTGCTGGGCAGCATGTTTCTTGTCCTGGTGACGGAACTCCTCAATTCGGCCTTGGAGTGGATCGTGGATTACATTTCCACGGACCACCATCTTTACGCCAAGCGGGCCAAGGACATGGGGAGTGCGGCGGTCTTTTTTGCCCTTGTCAACGCCGGTGCAATGTGGGGCTTTGCCCTCTACGACTGGCTGGGCTGCTGCTGGTTGAGTTGATTCAGACCCAATCCCGGAAACGGATGAATCCCTCGTTTACCAGTGTCATTGGGGCGGCCCTGCCGGTGTTCCTTTTGCTGGGGCTTGGATATGTGCTGAGGAAGGGCAAGGTGGTTGCCGAGACAGCGGATACGTCTCTCCTCAAGCTGCTGGTTAGCGTCTTCTACCCCTGCCTCTATCTCGACTACATTATCGGAAATCCCGCACTGATGAGTGTTGGAAACCTGGTATCGGCTCCCTTGATCGGGTTTGTCTCCATAGTGGCCGGTTTTGCCATTGCCTACGGAGTGGCCCGTCTACTGGGCCTGCAAAGGGGAACCGGATTACGGACCTTCTCCTTCTGCAACGGCATTTACAACTATGGCTACATCCCCATCCCCATCATTATGGCCCTTTTCGCCAGCCGGGAGACCCTCGGCGTCCTGCTGGTATACAATGTCGGGGTGGAAGCAGCCATGTGGACCGCCGGTATCATGCTCCTCGCTGGAAAAATTGACCGGGAGTCCCTCAAGCGTCTTGTCAATCCTCCGGTTGTTGCCCTGCTGGTTGCGCTTCTGGTTAACCTGACCGGATTGGATGGACATATGCCCGGATGGCTATCCCGGCCCATTTCCATGCTGGGAGCTTGCAGTATTCCCCTTGGTATCCTTTTAGGTGGTGCCATGGTGGCGGACCTGCTGACCCGCAAGGGCATTTTTGACATGCCGAAGATACCGCTTGGGTCAATTGGTGTGCGGCTCGGGATCCTGCCGATCCTGTTTGTCTTTTTCGCTGCCACCCTGCCGGGCCTGTCACCGGAGTTGCGTCAGGTAATGATCATCCAGGCCGCCATGCCGGCAGGCATCCTCCCAATTGTCCTTTCCCGCCATTACGGGGGTGAACCAAAGGTGGCCATACGAGTCGTTCTGGCCACTACCCTGGCATCGATCATCACGATGCCACTGTGGATCCGGATCGGGACAGCTGTTGTCTTTTAGTCCCGCCTCGCATTGAGCCGATCAATCGTAGAAGAGGGTGGACCAGCGACCGGTGGCGCTCAATTCCTTCTTGATGTCGCCCCACTGCTCCTCGGAACCGGCAAGCTCACTGAGGGTCTTGTCGAGACGGCCCTCCAGTCGTGATAATCCCGATACATAAACGTAGGTTTTGGGATCCTGGATCAAGCTCCAGATTTCCTTGGAGTGTTCCTTGATGGATTCCTCGACCTGTTCCGGCTCACCGACATGGGGCCGGGGGCTGATGGCCTCAAAGGCCTTGAACGTCTCCTTGTCGTAATAATTGCTCAGGTCGTCGTTCTTGTCGTTCATGTAGAGCAGGTCCATCCCGGTGCGGGCACCGTAGAAGAGGCGGACCTGGCCTTTCCATTCCTTGCGCTCATCGTATATGTGCTTGATGAAGGCACGGAAGGGGGCAATGCCCGTCCCGACCCCAATCATCAGCATGTTGCTGGTATTGTCGCGCGGTGGCAGGAACTGGCGACCATAGGGACCGGTCAGTTGAATCGTGTCGCCGGGCTTGGCGTCACAAAGGAAATTGGAAGCCACGCCGGGGAAGCGCTCCCCACTGACATCGTCGATGTAAAAGCAGCGTCGCACACAGATGGAAATCTCGGCCAGGTTGCTCGATTCGCCCTGGCGGGAACTGGCGATGGAGTAGAGCCGCAGGTGGTATTCGTTGCCGAAGGCGTGGGGACCTGGAACGAGGACGCCAATGCTCTGTCCCTCGACAAAGTGGAAGGTCGCGTCCGAGATGCTGAGGACGATGTGACGGACCTCGTCGGTTGAATCATCCGTGATCCGTTCGGACTTCACGACTGTGGCTTGATAGGGGTGACTGATATCGTACTCGGTAAGCTTCATGATGTTTATTCCTGAATGAAGTGATAGTATCTGCTGTAAAGTGGTTTGGCTATGATTATTGTTTCTGGTTCTTGTTCTTGAAGGCCTGCTTGAGGGCTTCCTTGGGGCAGGCACCCTTGTCCTTGCAGAGGCAGAAAAGGCCACCGCAGCCGCCACCCTCCTCGCGGGCCGGACCAAACTCCGGATGGCGCGCGGCAAACAGCCTCGACAGGTGTTGCACGGCAATCCACCCGGCCATCAGGCCGAGGATGATGAGAACGGTAATGAGGTACTTGGTGATCATTGAAAGTTATCCTCCCAGTCCGGCGAATCCCATGAAGGCGAGGGAGAGCATGCCACCGAGCATCAGGCTGAGGGCTGCCCCCTTGCTGACGTCCGGCACATCGGCCAGCTCCAGCTTTTCCCGCAGTCCCGCCATAAGGACGAGGGCAAGGGTGAAGCCGACGCCGGCCCCGACGCTGAAGGCGAGGCACTGCACGAAGTTGTATTCGCGGTTGGTCTGGAAAAGGGCGAGGCCGAGAATGGCGCAGTTGGTCGTAATCAGGGGCAGGAATATCCCGAGGGTCCTGAAGAGGGCCGGGCTAACCTTCTTGATGGTCATCTCCACCAATTGCACCGCCGAGGCGATGACCGCAATGTAGCTGATGAGACGCAGGAACTCGAGGTCGTAGCGGACGAGGATGGCGTTGATCCCGTAGGCGCAACTGGAGCTCACCAGCATGACGAAGATAACTGCCAGCCCCATGTTCCAGGCTGTGTTGATTTTGCCCGAGACCCCGAGGAAGGGGCAAATCCCGAGGAACATCGCCAGAACGAAATTGTTAATCAGGAAGGCGTTGAGAAAAATGAAGGTCAGTGAATCAGGCTGCATGGGCTACCTCCTCTTCCTTGGCCGCTTGGGCACGTTGCTTGCGTTGGCGGAAGACAGCGAAGATGAAAAGCCAGAAGGCGAGGACGAAGAATCCTCCCGGGGGCAGGACAAAGACCACCCAGGGCTGGAAGGAGGGTCCAAAGAGGTCGAAGCCGAAGAGGCTGCCGCTGCCAAGGACTTCCCGGACAACCCCGAGGCAAAGCAGGGCGAAGGTGAATCCGACTCCCATGCCAAGGGCATTCACGAATGCGTTCACCACCGGATTCTTGGAAGCATAGGCCTCGGCGCGCCCAAGAATCACACAATTGACGACGATCAGCTGGATAAAGGCCCCGAGCGCCTTGTAGAGATCCAGGCTGATGGCCTGGATGGCGTAGTCGGTAATGGTGACAAAGGTGGCGATAATGATGATGTAAGAAGCAATGCGGACCTGCTTGGGGATAAAATTCCGCAGCAGGGAGACGAGCACGCCCGAACAAAGAAGGACAAAGGTCGTCGCCAGTCCCATGGCGAGGGAGTTCATGGCGGTGTTGGTCACGGCCAGGACCGGGCACAGGCCCAGCAACATGACAAAGACGGGATTTTCCCGCCACAGGCCCACCATGAAGGTGTCCCCGCTCAGGGGTTCCGGCAATCGTGGATCGCGTACCATCCGTTATGCCCTTTCAAGTTGCTGTTCATGGATTGAGAGGTGTGTTGAGGGATTCCTTGTAGCGCTCCCGCAGCGGGAGCATTTCCATTGTGCTTTTACGCCGGCCGTCTCCAA
>JBFOMH010000005.1:0-439779 GCA_040830765.1 Puniceicoccaceae bacterium
CGATTGCGCTGGCAACAGCAGCTCGCAGTCGCAGGTCATCACCGTACAGGACACCAGCGCACCGGTTCTCTCCGGCGTGCCCGGCGACACCACGGTGGAATGTGACAACATTCCGGCCGCGGCCAGCCCGAGTGCCAGTGACAACTGCGATCCGAGCCCGTCGGTAAGCCTCGTCGAGGTCAGCACCAAGGGTGAATGTGCGGATAACTACACCATCACCCGCACCTGGACAGCCACCGATTGCGCTGGCAACAGCAGCTCGCAGTCGCAGGTCATCACCGTACAGGACACAACTGCACCGGTTCTCTTCGGAGTACCCAATGACGTCACAGTGGAGTGCGACTCGGTTCCCACAAAGGCAACCGGCGTTACCGCCTTGGATAATTGTGACAATGATGTCACCATCACTTACGGAGAAGTTCGTACCGATGGCGATTGCCCGCAAAGCTATATCCTGACCCGTACATGGACGGCCACCGATTGCGCTGGCAACAGCAGTTCAGAGTCCCAGGTCATCACCGTGCAGGACACCACTGCTCCGGTATTGAGCTTGCCTGGCGACAAGACCTTCGAGTGCTCAATGGGCGATGCTGGTACAGCAACCGCCACCGACAACTGCGATCCTTCACCGGTCGTTACCTACACTGATGACGATACCGGTCTCGATAGTTGCGGTTATGGCACCATCGTCAGGACCTGGAAAGCCGTTGATTGCTCAGGCAATGAGGCCATGGATACCCAGAACATCACCATTCAGGATACTACGCCTCCAACCATTGAGGCGCCACGGGGAGCCATCAGGGCTTGCGGTGACTGCTGGACCTTGGATGAGATTCCAGATGCTGATCCAAGTACAGTAACCGCGTTCGACAATTGTGACGGTGAACTGGTCGCACAGGCCGAGCCACTGCGCCCAATTGGTCTTAGGGACTGTGCCACTGGTGAACTGCTAGTCGACGAGTGCCCACGAGGGTGGGAACGCGTCTGGTATGTCGAAGACTGTGCCGGTAACCGTGCTGAAGCTGTTGAGCAGTATCTCTGTCTCTCCAGCAATGAGATCACGGATTCATCACTCTGCATGTTCGACCGCACCTGTGACGAACCGGACCAGCAGTTCCGTGTTATCTACACACCGGATACCGAAAACGATCCGTACCACATGATCAGTTCGACGAATCCAGGCCAGTTCTTCTACAACATCTTCTATGTTGGAACACCTGGCGAAGTGGTTGATGTTGAAATCTGCCTGCCGTTCCCCTTCACCACGAAGGGTGCCAATCCGATCCATGTCTATGACTGGGTGACGATTGAAGAGTGTGGCATCTTTGGTGTCCGGTTCATTCCGGGTGATGTGGTCTATACAGATTCACAGCAAATCACGCTGGAGGATCACGTCGCGCCAACGACCCCGGGTGATAACCTTGAGGGTTACTGCTTCGATGAGCTTATCAGCTTCACCGTTCCGGATACGGGAGTCGCCTACCTGAACATCCACCTCGAATATGGAGTGGTTCACATGGGTGACTTCGACCAGGATGTGAAGCAGAATGCTGTCGATCCGCGGACCAAGAACATCTACCTCAGGAATAAGGCACCGCATTACTTCTCATTCGGACTGTGGGATGCTTCGGCAATAGAAGACGACCCGGATATGACGGGGATGTCAGTCGCCTACAATATGAATGACTTCCAGAAGACTGCCGGTGTAACCGGACACGTCCTTGATGGCGACGGTGTGGGAGTTCCTGGCGCGGTCATTACGATGACAGCGGGCAACCGCAGAAGGGCTGATATACCCTTCAGTGTAACGACTGACGCGGATGGTGAATACTTCATCCCGTACGTCCACCAGGGTACACCGACTATGTTCAAGGTGATGCTGAACAGCCCAGGATCGCCACAGATGAAGTCAGTCCTGCTGAAGAACAAGGGTCTTGGTGTTGTCGACTTCACCATCGATTAAGATCAGGGTCCAATCGGTTTAGAATTCACGAGGCCGTCTGCCAACGCAGGCGGCCTCTTTTTATCCAGCCATTTCGGGCAATTAAACATTGCACCAATTAGGCCTATACCGGAAGAATGTCCTGTACCCGCTAATTTATGCCGCAAGCAGAGCAACGTCATCCATTTCTCGAGGGCCTGAGCCGCCATCGGGGTTCACCGCCAACCATCATGGTGATTTTTGGTGCCTCCGGGGATCTGACTGCCCGGAAACTGATCCCGGGCATTTACAACCTTGCCCTGGACAGTCTCATTCCCTCGGAGTTCCACCTCATTGGCTATGGCCGCAAGCCCATTCCGGATGAGGACTTTCGCAAGCTGGCCCGCGAATCCATCGAGGAATTTTCCCGCCGCCCAATGGACGAATCGGTCTGGGGCGAGCTGGAACAAGGATTCCATTATCACGCTGGCGGTTACGACGAGGCAGAGGCCTTCACCGGACTGGCGCAGAAGATAGAGGATCTCCAGAAACAGGCCGGCAGTGAAATGCAGTTGGTGTTCTATATCTCAACGCCTCCGGGAGTGTTTGCGCCGATCATCGAGAACCTCGGCAACTGCGGACTCGCTGCCCATTCGGTGGATGGCAACCTGGCAGCCAAGGTCATTATTGAAAAGCCTTTTGGGCGCGATCTGGATTCGGCCCGGGAATTGAATGGGGTTCTGACCCGTAATTTCGAGGAGTCGCAGGTCTATCGTATCGACCATTACCTGGGCAAGGAGACGGTCCAGAATCTCCTCGTGGCCCGGTTTGCCAATGCCATCTTCGAACCCATATGGAATCGCGAATACGTGGATTCCGTGCAGATTACGGTCGCCGAGGCCGTTGGGGTAGGGAGCCGGGGCGGTTATTACGACAACAGTGGTGCGCTGCGGGACATGATCCAGAACCACACCATGCAGCTGCTCTCCCTGATCGCCATGGAACCTCCCGTTTCGCTCGATCCGGAATCCATCCGGGACGAGAAGGTCAAGGTCCTCAAGGCTATCCAGCCGCTCGAGTTGGATCCGGTCGAGCAGGCTGATGTCGTCCGCGCTCGCTACACGGAAGGCTTGATGGACGGAAAGCGAGTTCCCGGATACATGGAAGAGGAGGGGATTCCGGAAGACTCCTCAACGGAAACCTACGCCGCTTTACGATTGGCTATCAACAACTGGCGCTGGAAGGGGGTTCCTTTCTACATGCGATCCGGCAAGCGGATGGCCCGGCGTGTCTCGGAAATTTCGATACAATTTAAAAAACCCCCGGGAATCCTATTCTCCGACAGCCGGCAGTATGACGTCGTTCCCAATGCCCTTGTGATTCAAGTTCAGCCGGACGAGGGAGTGACACTGCTGACTAATTCGAAGGTTCCTGGACTGGAGACCCGCACCCAACCGGTTAAAATGCACTTCCGCTATGCCACAACTTTTGGATCCAATACCCCGGAAGCCTACGAGCGGCTTATCGTCGATGCCATAGTTGGTGACAGCACCCTCTTTATCCGCGGTGACGAAACGGAGGCCTCCTGGCGGTTGGTGACGCCGGTTTTGGAGTCATGGAAGGAACTCGGCAATAGCGGCATGGCTGAATATCCCGCTGGCTCATGGGGACCAGAGGCTTCAGAGAATCTTTTGGAAACAAACGGCCATCAATGGCGCCAGATTGGGATCTGATTATATGGAACGGATTTTCGACAGTTTGCCGGGTGTCTCCATGCCGGTTGAGAAAGTCTCCGAGACTTTGACCCACATGTGGGACGCAGGGATGCAAGGAAGTGAAGGTTCCACCGACTTCCGGGCATCCCAGATGAATCTCATCCTCCATCTTGGCTTGAGTACGACGGTTTCTGAAGCCGACCAGCTGTTTCAGACCGTTATTGAATTTGCCCAGAAATATCCATGCCGGATCGTTGTCCTTTGCCCGTCGGAAGTCCCTGCAGGAGAGTATGCCTTTGAGGGCAAGCTCTTCAGTCAATGCTATATTGGCAAGCACCTCCGGGATGTCTGTTGTTGCGAGGCGCTCATCCTCGGCTATTCGCCGGATGAGTCGGATTTTCTCGAGAACCAGGTCTCCATCTGGCTGGAGTCGGACCTTCCGACCTATCACTGGTTTCACAGGGTTCCAGCGGACCGGATCTCGCAGCACTATCTGGGCTTCATTGAACGCTGCCGGCGCGTCATTTTTGATGGGGAAATAGAGGGTGATGCCTACGATGCCATTGATTGGCCGGTTCCCCAGCGCATCAAGGACCTTGCTTACGCCCGGACCCTGCCGTTACGGCAACACATGGGGCAATTCATTAGCCGTTTTCCGCCCCAGGAACTCATTGGAGGGCTGCGGTCATTGCAGTTCCAATACCATAAGGGAATGCGCCGGACAGTTCTGCAAATGCTCAAGTGGCACCGCAAGGCACTGGAAAAGTGTTTTTCCAAGCCTGCGGATATTGACTCTGTCGTCTTTGCCTTCGAACAACTGGTAGAGGAGGGGAGCGACAGTTGCATGCGCATTGAGTGGTCCTTTGAGAATCCACGGCATTTTCTGAATTGCAGCTATGATGTCTCGCTGCGCTCTGGATTGCTCCGGGCCAGTCTACCTTCCGGCCAGTTTTCACATCCGTTACACATTGAACCCCTTCCGCCCCAGCAAAGTCTGTCTGAGGCAATGTTCTTTTGTTGAAAGGAATTATGGAGGAGAGAAAGACAATTTACGGAAATGTCCGCATCGGCAATTTGGAGGAAATCTTCAGCCGGACGGTAGAGGTCATGGAGATCAACGCCGCGACCTGTGGGGATCCATTCACCATTGGCCTCACCGGTGGCTCAACTCCAAAGGCATTCTACACGTGGGCAGTGGAGAACGAGGCCATCAGCAAGGCTGTCCTTGAACAGGCCATGTGGAGTGTCAGTGACGAGCGGGTAGTTCCTCTGGATCATCCGGAGAGCAATTTCGGCAATGCCAACCGCCTGCTCTTAACACCCCTTGGGGTTGCCGAAGGGAGAAAGCTGAATTGGCCCATGATGCTGGACCCACATTCATTGGCGGCCATGGTCGAACGGCGTTGGCAGGACCGGTTCGGCTACGGGCATACCTTTGACCTCTGCTTCCTGGGCATGGGGGATGACGGGCATACGGCCTCGATATTCCCCGAAAGCCCAATGATGGGAGCCATTGCCGCAGGGACTCTTTTTGCTCCCGTTGAAGTGCCGGAAAAAGGTTGGAGGATAAGTATTACGCCGGACGGCCTCGCCGCCTGTAGTAAGATTGTCATTACCGTGACCGGAGCCGCCAAGGCCGAGCGGCTCAAGGCGGTCCTCGACGGCGAACCCGACCAATATCCTGTCCAGCTAGTTTCCCGCTTCCCGGAAAAAGTGGAGTGGCTGGTGGATACCGAGGCGGCAAAAGGACTACAGGCGTCCCGCCTGTAGGTTTCATGTACAGGCCAGAGGCCTGCACTCCTTTTACTTCACTTCAAAGAAGATCCGCTTCCCCGCCTGGATGACCAGGGGCTCTTCCGGCTTTTCATAGGAGGTGAAGGGGTCATCCACCTTTTCATCGTTCACCTTGACGGATCCCTGCTGGATCAGGCGCCGGGCCTCCTTTTTGCTGGGAACGAGCTTTGAATTCCCAAGGAGATTGAGCAGGGACTGCGTCTCCTCCGAGGCTAGATCCTCCCAGGCGAATGTTGGCATGTCATCCGGGCGCTTATTCTGGGAGAAGACTTTCTCAAATTGCTCCCGTTCGTGCTCGCCCTTTCCTTCGCCGAGGATTTTCGAAGTCAAGGTGACCGCTAGACGCTTTTTCAGCTCCATCGGGTGCTCGCCCTTCATCGCCTCGATTTCCGTATCCGTCTTCAGTAATAACAGGCGATAATAATCCCACATGACCTCGTCACTGATGGACATAATCTTGCCGAACATGTCCTTGGCGGTGTCGTTGAAGGCGATGTAATTGTCCTGGGACTTGGACATTTTCTTCACCCCGTCGGTACCGACGAGCAAGGGCAGGGTGAGGACGGCCTGCTCAGACTGGCCGGCATCCTTCTGCAACTGGCGCCCGACAAGGCAGTTAAAGGTCTGATCACTGCCGCCCAGCTCGACATCCGATTCAATCATCACGGAGTCGTGTCCCTGCACCAGCGGGTAGAGGAACTCAATGATGGAGATGGGCGTATTGGACTTGTAGCGCTTCGAAAAGTCATCCCGTTCCAGCATGCGGGCCACCGTCATCTGGCGGGACAGGCCGAGACAATCCTTGAAAGACATCTCATTGAACCATTCTGAATTAAAGCGGACAGTCGTCTTCTCCGGATCGAGGACCAGATAGGCCTGCTCGACGTAGGTCCGGGCATTTTCCTTGATTTCATCCTCCGTCAGGACAGGACGAGTGGAGGAGCGGCCCGATGGATCGCCAATGAGGGTCGTGAAGTCCCCAATGATGAGAATCGCCTCATGACCCAGGTCCTGGAACTGCCGCAGCTTGTTGAAAACCACCATGTGGCCAAACGTCAGGTCCGGCCGGGTCGGGTCCACGCCCAGTTTTACCTTCAGGCGCTGGCCGGACTTTAGCTTTTCCAGAAGCTGTTCCTCGCCGTAGAGGGCCTCGGCGTTCTGCTTGATAACATCAATCGGGTTCATGAATGGACCACAGCTTCCGAGCGCGAGGCGACAAAGTCAATAATCGCCTCATCGTCGTCGAAGTGGTCCATCACAAAAGCCAGGAATTCCGCCGGGTGAATATTGTGCGTCTTGAAAAATTTGCGGTCGCCGCCACAGCAGTACATCAGGTCGTCCGACATCTCGCCCCTCAATTTGGCTCGCGCCTTCGGCATGAGCCGGGGCAGCCACTCGATCCCGCGCACTGCGTCGGTCTTCGGCGGCAAGTCACCCGTGTCAACCACCACCTCGCTAACCCCTTCCTTCATCACATGGAGGTGGTAATGTCGCCGCAGTGCAGCAATGAGGAGGAAGGTTTCGAAGTCTGGCTCCCCGTGGTTGACCTGGTCTTCCGCAAAGTCAAAGACTTCGCGTGCAGTGTGGCCATTGGCCTTCAGGAACTCCAGCTCATCGGCATCAAAGTAGGTGCCGCTTTCGCGGTTGCCAGCCTCGTACAAGGTGACTGCCTTTTCCCAGATGGTTTTCAGGTTCTTTTGAAATTCGTAGTTATTCATGGTCATTTGAAGGTGATAAATCTTTCAGTTGAGAAATTAAGGGAATATCAGGAGGGGCCCATGTCAAATGCTCCGCCCATTCTGGTTCAATCCAGCGGATCTCAACGTGGTCCAGCGGGACAGGGGCTACCGGTTGAGCAGGTCGGCAGACGAAGGGCAGGAGCATCAGTTCGAATCCGTCCCCTTCATATTCCACGCCGGGCAGGGGCTTTAGTACTTCAACCTTCAGCTGGAGTTCTTCCTCCAATTCCCGATGCAACGCGTCCTCGGGCATCTCCCCGTCCTCCAACTTGCCGCCCGGAAACTCCCAGAGAAGGGGAAAGTGGCGCTTTGGATCCCGCCGGGTCGCCAGCAACTGGCCTTGATGGAAAATAAGCGCGCAGACAACTCGCATGGGGGGGATCGCAGGCATAATCAGGGGCCCTTTAAGATGGAAACAGGCCCTCAACGCGACCCTTAAATCTTCTTCCTTCTTGCCCGGTGCGGTGGAACGCATTACCTCAAGGAGTATGAAATGGATTCCCCTCATTGTTGTCATTGTCATTTTCCTCTATGTCGCCTTGCCCAAGGTAAAGGCCATGAACCCAGAGGAGGCCGTTGCCCTTCTGAGAAAGGGTGCCTTGCTTATCGATGTGCGTACACCCGGCGAATTTGCCAGCCAGTCAGTCCCCGGTTCCACCAATTACCCCCTCGACCAAATCGAAAAGATGGTCGCCGAGGCGGAAATCAACAAGGACCAACCTATTCTGTTGTTCTGTCGGAGCGGGCGGCGATCCGGCATCGCGACGTCCAATTTAAAGTCCCTTGGCTATGAACAGGTCTACAACCTTGGCGCTTTTGGGAATGCCATGAAGACCGCCCAGTTAGCCAGTGCCGGGGAAGCTGAAAAGGACTCTTGACCATGGCCGATCGAATCACCGGGGAACCATTTGCCACCCGCAGCGAAGTGCTCGGGAAGAACGGCATGGTTGCCACCAGCCAGCCGTTGGCGGCTCAGGCGGGCCTGGACATTCTCAAGGGTGGGGGAAACGCCGTTGATGCCGCCATCGCCGTCAATGCCTGCCTGGGATTGATGGAGCCAACGGGGTGTGGCATCGGGGGTGACCTCTTTGTTCTTCTGTGGGACGCAAAGTCCCGACAACTGCACGGTCTCAATGCCAGTGGCCGCAGCGCCGAGGGAGCCTCCCTCGATGATATGGGACGGTTGCTTAAGTCCATGGAAATCAACAAAATACCCAACCTCGGTCCGCTCTCCGTTTCCATCCCGGGCTGTGTTGACGGGTGGTCTGTCCTTCATGAGCGGTTTGGACAACTGCCTATGGATAAAGTCCTCGCCCCGGCGATTCAGTCCGCCCGGGAAGGATTTCCGGTCACGGAGGTGATCGCTCATTACTGGGCCGCCACAGTGGAGACCCGGGCCCAGTATCCGGGATTTTTAGAGGCTTTGACCCTCGATGGACGCGCTCCGGCGAAAGGGGAGATCTGGAAAAACCCGGACCTGGCCGATACCTATGCCATCATCGCCGAACTCGGCCGGGATGCCTTTTACACAGGCGACATGGCCCGAGTCATGGCGGAGTTCCTCGAGAAACATGGTTCCTTCCTCCGCTACGAGGACTTTGCCGGCCACACGTCTGAATGGGTAAAGCCTATTTCCACGAACTACCGCGGCTATGATGTCTGGGAACTCCCGCCAAACGGACAGGGACTGGCTGCATTGCAGATTCTCAACATCCTGGAAGGATTTGATTTTTCTCAACCCTCATTCGGCTGTGTCGACCATCTTCATGCCTTTATTGAGGCCAAGAAATTGGCTTATCACGATCGGGCATTGGAATATGCCGATCCACACTTTCACGAAGTGCCCCTGGAACGGCTTCTTTCCAAGGATTACGCTTCAAGCCAGAGAAAGCAGATCAACCCCATGAAGGCCGCTCTCAACATTCCGCCGGATCCGGATGAATTGCGGCAAGGCGATACCGTATACCTAGCCACGGCGGACAGTGAGGGGAACATGGTCTCCTTTATCCAGAGTAATTACCGCGGTGTCGGCTCAGGGCTCTTTCCACCAGGCCTGGGATTTGGATTCCAGAGTAGGGGATCCGGATTTTCCATGGACCCGGAACACGCCAACGCCTATGCCCCCGCGAAGCGGCCCTTCCACACCATTATCCCCGCCTTTATCGCCAAGGACGACCAACCGCTCTGCGCCTTTGGCGTCATGGGTGGAGATACCCAGCCCCAGGCCCATGCCCAGATTGTCATGAACATGGTCGATTTCGGGATGAACCTCCAGGAAGCGGGTGACGCTCCCCGTATCGTCCACTCCGGTGATTCCGATCCTTCCGGCACCCGCATGCTCGATGGCGGGCATGTCGCCCTTGAGTCCGGATTTCCTCCGGATGCGGTCAATGAGCTGAAGGCGAGGGGACACAGCCTTATCGAGGGCAAGGGCTCTTTCGGCGGCTACCAAGCCGTCTGGCGGGATCCGGAAACCGGTGTCTATGCCGGGGCTAGTGAGTCCCGCAAGGATGGGCAGGCGGTTGGGTATTAAAGAGATAACCACAGTATCCAGGAACATGCAGGATGCCTGTACTCTATTCCAACCAAGGGTCTACAAGGCGCCCTGCCTGTATAATCCCCGGCTCAATCTACATCGACCCCCATGCGGATGAAATGGACATCCGCTCCATCGGGTTCCACTTGAATGATGCCTTCAACATCTTCGTAAAGGGGATTCTCCCCTTTGTTGGCATTCTCTTCATAGATTGGATTGCTCGTACTTAACGGTTCGAAGAGCAATGATTCCGGTGCCATCCAAGGAATCGGACCGATATTCGGATCATCCGTCCGGCGTCGGAAATTCAAGCGAATAACGGGTCCTTCGGGCGTGTTCATCCTTGTCACCCTGACAGCTTCTTGGGGCAGGGTGAACTCATTGGGATTGGTCACGAGGGTGAACTCGACGATTGTCGGGATGTTGTCCTTGTCCGGATCTCCGATCGGCGAAGCAAAGGCCGGGTCAAGGAGTTCCTCGCGGGAAAAATTTGCCGCCATGAAGGCTTCAAACGGCGTCATCTCCACATCGATCATCACCGCAAAGGAGCGTGAAGTCCGGTTAACCCCGTCGGATACCCGGACTGTGATGCTGGCAACCCCTGAGTATAGGGCCGAAGTGCGCGCAGTCAGGGTTCGACGCAGCCCCGTGCCGGAAATCGCCAGGTCGAGAATCATCTCCGGCCGGTCCGTCTCAACCGTGATTTCAAGTTGGTCGGGCGGTGTCTCCACCTCGTTGATGACAATCAGGACGTCGATGGGGGAAGCCGTCCCAGTCGAAACGTCGGGAATCAGATCCAGCGTCGGAGGCTCATTGCCCCCGGAAGCCTCTCCGGTATTCGTCGGGATATCCCACCAGCTCCGGGCCTGGTAGAGAACGATCCCATCTGTATCTAATTCCCAATACGTTGACTCGATATACGTGTAATTCAGCGAGAAATCCTCCTCAGGAGGATCACCCTCCGCATTTCCGTTGGTTGAGTAGGAAGAAATCATCACGTTATGCAGCTTATACTTCAGGTAGGTTGTCTCGCCCCGCGTCGTCAAGCGGGTCACGTCCAGCTCCAGCTCGGCAATCACTTCACCCGTGGCCAAAGCGCTCATCATGCGCGCAGAGGCATTATCCGTCTTCTTGGTCAGGTTTAATTCACTGAAATCCGGCGGGGGAGGGGGAATCCCCTTGCTGACCGAGATCCCGTTGAAATAACTCTGCACAGGGATCCAGTTCGCGTGGGCGTCATCCGTCGATTCCCCCTCGACACCCTCCCACCTCAAATAGTGGGGGGCTTCCATCGCCGTTCCGAAGACAGCCAGAAGGCAAAACAGGAAGAGCAACCTGCGTTGGTGGATCATGGGCCTCAATAGATTAGGACTGGATTACGTCAGCCTAGGGGGTGTTCTGGACCACGTCCCACGTGAAGGGCTCCACGCCGGATGGCCTCCCGTCGGGGAGAGTCGAGTAGTCTACCTTGATACGGGTGAAATTCAGGGTGACGTTTTCCGTTATCCGGTCCTCGCCGCCACTGCCACCGGTGGATATGGAGGTGATGATCACATCTGTCATCGTGATCTTCATATAGGTCTGGGTCTCGCCCCCGGTTCCCGTCCGGGTAAGGCTCAATTCAACCGTGCCGAAGACGGTTCCCGAGGCACAGGAAGTCATCAGCGCAGGTGTGGACTTATCGATGTACTTGGTCATCGATAAATCATCGAAATTGACCCCGCCGGATATCCGCTCACCACCGCCTGCGCCAGACGTGTTCACCGGATTGTACATGCCCCAGTCAATCGACAGGACATCGATCCATTTATCATGATTCGAATCCTTCGACTCTCCGTCCACGCCGTCATATTTTGCAAAGACTGCTCCGTTAACCGTGCTCGCCAGTCCCAGGATCATCAAGGCCGCGAGCCACCGCCTTGTCCCCCCAAAGCTCGTTATCCAGTTCATTCCTTGAATCTAACCACCGGGGCAGGGGCCTGTCAAAGGTTTAGCATTAGGTGAACTGTAGAGGCCTATTAGAAGGCGTATTCTCCAGAGAATCAATCTTTTAGACATAATACATATTGTACCTTCTATATGCACAGAATCCCGCTGAATTAGCGGGATTCCGTTTCTTGTAAAAACTGAACTGGATGAAATCAGTTTGGATTCAGGTTGATACTGCCGGAACCGGTACTGATTTTGAGATTGGGGCCGCCATTGGCGGTTGCGCCATCGAGGGAGCGTTTCTTCGCGACAGGATCGACGAGGTCAAAGCCACAGTTGATGCTGCCGCTACCGACACCGGCATTGAGGACGAATCCGGCTGTCGGCGGGAGAAGAATTTTGACACCACCACTTCCGGTGGCGGCCTTGGAGTCCTCGACCAATTCGACAGACGACTCGATGCGGACGCTTCCGGAACCGGTTTTGGCGGTAAACTGGCTGATCTGCCCGACGGCGTTCACGCTGCCGGATCCGGTGGCGGCATCGAGGCTACCCTCCATGTCGCTGACCTTGATACTGCCGGAACCCGTACGGACTTTTATGTTCCCCTCGACTGCGACGAGATTGATCTGTCCGGAGCCGGACTTGGCTTGAATCTCACCGGTCAGGTCGCTGCCGCTGACACTTCCGCTGCCGGTCGCAAAGTGAAGGACGCCGGTGATGGCATCGACCGAAACAGCACCGGAGCCATTTTTCAGGTGCAGATCCATGTCTTGAGGAACTTTCACGGTAATATTGGCACCCGATGACTTGGAGCTTTTAAAGATGCTGAACCAAGAGCTGTTTTTGCGCTTGGTCTTCACAACAACCGCCAAAACGCCTTCCTCCTCCTCAATGGACACTTCAGCTTCATCGAAGATTTCATCAGCTGCGGCCTGGTCCGAGGCCTTGGCGTATAATTCGACTTCGACAACTACGCTCCCGCGGTCCCAGCTGGAAACCGCTACATGGGCGGATTGTGCCTGAAGGTCGACTTTCTCAATACTTCCGGAATCAAATTCCCGGATAATTTCCCTTGTAAATCCCTCGGCCGAGAGAAATCCCGGCGCAGCGAAGGCGACGAGAGCAAGAACAGTGATAGGTTTGATTGGTTTCATGATATTTTGCTGCATATGCGATAGAATTGCGATTAATGTGCCAATTGACACAGGTGATTCGCAAACATCTGCCTGCAGGTTACTTATAATTTTGGTCAAAGGCGAATTTTTTCGCCGAAGCCCCCTTTTTGGCGATAATTTGGCGAAATTTGCCAAATCCGGGCACAAAAAAGCCCTGTCGCGCATTTACGGACAGGGCCTGAAAATTGGTTCGAAACTCCCCTACTTGCGGCGGCGGAACTTCGTTTGGAACTTCTCGACGCGACCGGCGGTATCGACAAAGCGCTTTTCACCGGTGTAGACCGGGTGGGAATCGCTGGTGATATCCCGCACGACAACGAAGTACTCGACTCCGTCGATGGTTTCCTTCTTGTCGGACTTGATAGTCGAGGTGGTCAGAAAATTCTTGCCCGTAGAAACGTCACGGAAGCAAACCGGATGGGTTTTCGGATGAATATCAGTCTTCATGATACGGTTCCTTTCCTTGGAAATTAGCCTTGGCGCGCTTTGAAACGCGGGTTGGTCTTGCAAATCACGTAGACACGGCCACGGCGGCGAACCACCTGGCAGTCAGGGTGACGGGTTTTCAAGGACTTGATGGAAGATGCGACTTTCATTTTCGGAAATGGTTAAAAGGGAGGAAGAAAGGTGTTTGGAAAGGGCCTGTCAACCCGAATTCTGGTAAAATTAAGGGTAGGGTCCCCTACTCTTTTTTCAAGCCCTTGGTCAGCTCCTGCATCTTTTCCTGAACTGCCTTCGTAATTACCTCTGGCTGGCCCAAATTCCGGGCGATACAATTGACCAGAGCGCTGCCAACAACGACCCCATCGGCAACCGCGGCCACCGCCCGAACGTGCTGCTCCTGGGAAATACCGAATCCGACGACCACCGGGCCTTTGGCATAGGTCCGGATCAAGTCCAGTTTTTCCTGTAAATTACCCGCCATTTGGTCCCTCTCACCCGTAACCCCTTCCTGGCTAACGTAATAGACGAAACCGGTGGTTGCCCGGCAAATCAGCTCAATACGGGCCTCAGGAGATGTCGGGGCCACGATGTAAACTGTCTTGAGGCCAGTCTTTTCACAGGCCGCATCCATTTCACCAGCCTCCTCGGGAGGCAAATCAAGGGTCAAGATTCCATCCACGCCCGCCGCCACGGCCCGTTCGGCAAATGCTTCCACACCCTGTGAAAAGACAAGGTTGTAGTATGTATACAGGACCACCGGGACCTCGGAAAACTCCCGAATCCGGCGCACCAACTCGAAGACCTTTTCCTGGGTCATTCCGGAGGCAAGGGCCCTTTCCGCTGCGAGTTGGTTCGTCAGGCCGTCAGCCAGCGGGTCAGAGAAAGGCACTCCCAATTCAAGGATGTCAGTCCCCTCCCCGAGCAGGATCCGGCAGACCTCGAGGGATGTCTCCAGATCAGGATCCCCTGCGCAAACGTAGGAAACGAAGGCTGCCCGGCCCTCGGACCTGGCCGTGGCAAATGCTTTTTCAATGCGATTCATATTAATGAGGAAAACAGCAAGTTGGTCAAAAGACGGCCGCAGCGCAACTATGAACCCCGACCGCTTGCCGTGCTTCTTAATTGACACTATATTCCGCCTCCAACCACTCTCTAATTATGATAAAGAAATGCTGTTTCCTTAGCCTTATCGCACTCATCCTTCTCAACGTATCCCTTTCTGGGGCGCAATTGCCTGACAAGCACCCGCTGGATGAGTCCGAATCCCGTACCTTGGTTCTCGAAAATGGTCTCAAGGTCCTGATGGTCTCGGACCCGGACCTGAACCTGAGTTCCGCCGCCATGGCCATTGATGTTGGTTCCTTCAAGGATCCCGTGGACGCCCTTGGTTTAGCTCACTTCCTGGAGCACATGCTCTTCCTGGGGACGGAAAAGTATCCCAGTGAGGGTGAATACAAGGAGTACCTCACCCAGAACGGCGGCTTCAGCAATGCCTACACTTCAAGGGACCACACCAATTACCACTTCCAGGTGTTTCCGGAGGCCTTTGAAGGTGCCTTGGATCGCTTTGCCCAATTCTTTATTGCCCCGTTGTTCATCGAGGAATTCACCCAACGGGAAAAGAACGCCGTGGATTCGGAGTTTGAACTCTACCTTGAGGACGATAACTGGCGCAACCAGCGGATGTTTTCGCTGTTTTCGAGAAAGGGCCATCCCTCGAATCAATTCCTCGTCGGGAACAATGCCACCCTTGAGCATGTGACCCGCGAACAGGTCATTGATTTCTATAACGAATATTACTCCGCCAACCAGATGGCCCTCAGCCTGGTCTCCACGCACACGCTTGACCAAATGGAGTCATGGGTGCGGGAAAAGTTCAGTGCCATCGAGACTGACGGTCGCGAAGCACTTAGGTACCCATCCGACTTTCTGGAAAAGACGGATGCCGTCCGTATGGTCCGTATCAAGGCGGTGGAGGATAGGAAGATCCTCAACATCTACTTCAATACGCCGGCAAACCGCCAGGACTGGGATGCCAAGTCCTCCGACATCATTGGGGCAACGCTCGGTTACGAAGGCAAGGGCAGCCTGCTTTCAAGCCTCAAGGAGGAGAATCTGGCCATTGCCCTGGGTTCCAGCGTCTGGGACGCCACGGTCGATTACACCGTCACGGCCATCAGTGTCGACCTTACCGAATCCGGTCATGCCCATCCCGAGCGCGTATTGGAACTGGTTCTCGATTATATCGAAATGCTGCGCCAGTCCCCCTATCCGGACTATATCTACGAACAGGAAGCAACCTTGGCCAAATTGCGGGAAATCTATACCGACAAGGGCGAAGGAATGGACCGGGCCACGAATCTGGCCAACCGCGCACTGCAATTTCCGCTGGAATACGCGGAGGACCTGCCGACCACCTTCCTGAGACAGGATCCGGATTTCTACTACGAACTGCTGGATGCCATGCGTCCGGAGAACATGCTGGTGCTCTTTTCCGCCAAGGACATGGAAACGGATCAGCAGGAGGATATTTACGGGGTCGAATACAGCTACACTGAAGAAGGTGGTGAACTCTTTGCTCGGTTGTCCAACCCGCAAATCAACGCCAACCAGACCCTGCCCAATCCAAATCCGTTTATTCCGGAAACAGTCGAGCTGCTCAACGAGCGGCCTGTCTTGTTGGTTGAGGAACCGGGGCTGACCCTGTATTACGGACAGGACCATGAGTTCCAGCGTCCGAAGGTCGCCGCCCAGTTCAAGGTGCGCCTGCCCGATACCGAACAGGATGTCAACCGGGCCGTCCTGTTCGAACTCTATGAGGCGGCCGTTAACGAGTATGTTAATGAGATCGGTTACGATGCCCTCATGGCGGAACTGGTCTACATGGTAAGAGCAGATGCCGAAGGCGTATCTGTAGTGGCATTTGGCTACACGGAATCAGCCAACAAGCTGTTGCCATACCTAACCGATGCCCTCAAAGGGTTTTCAATTGAGGAAGAGCGCTTTGAATCTATCAAGCAGCGGATGATACGCGGTTGGAACAATGCCGAGTTTGATGCCGCGGCCCGCTACATCCGGTACTTCACCTCCGGTGCCACAATGAGGGATTACTATCTTCCCGGGACCAAGGTGGCTGCCGCTGAATCTGTCAGCCTGGCGGACGTTTACGCTTTCCGTGACCAACTCTTCAACCTCGGCAATGTGGAGGCCATCGTTTATGGAAATGTCTCCGCACCGGAAGCAGTAACCATGGCCCGTAAATTCCAGCAAAGCCTCGCCCTGCAGCCGGTCGATTCGGTCTACGAGAACAAGGTGCTGGCCATGAATCCCGGCAACTCGCTCGTTTTCAAGGATGTCGTGCCGACCAATAATTCGGCCTACCGACGGGACTACATAGCTGGCATGGCCACGCCGCTAAACCGGGTCGCCGCAGAGGTCCTTGGCAATCTGATCAATGCCCCCTACTACTCGGAAATGCGGACCCGCCAGCAACTGGGCTATGTCGTCTGGTCGTTCGCTTTCACGCTGGAGGACATGATCCGTGTCGGGTTCATCATCCAGTCGGGTGACTATGATCCCCTTGAACTGGCCGACCGGTCCGAGACACTGATCGCCACCTTCCCGGAAATGCTCCGAGGGATGTCCGAGGAAGCCTTCCTTCAGGCCAAGACCGCGGTCCGTTCCGAAATCGAAAAGAAGGACAAGACCATCATGGAGAAAGCGTCCCGCTTCTTCCGGTTGGCCTATGACCACGGCGGTAATTGGGATCGACAGCAGGAATCCCTCACCGCCCTCGAGGCCTTGACCATGGAAGACGTCATTGCATTCCTTGAGGCTGCCATCGATCCGGAGACATCCCAATCCCAGCTCATTCTTCTCTTTGCCCGACAGGAAGAAGAACTCGCCGGGGAAACGGAAGCGGTGACCGACCTTGACGCCTGGAAAGCGCAGCAGGAATACCGCGACGTCTCCGACCTGTAGTCGTCCACCCATCCCAAAATGCTCTTTTACCGGATTCTCTACCTGCCGGGTCTCCTTATCGGGCTGCCGTATTACCTCTTCCGCATGTGGCGAAGGGGCGGTTACCGAAAGGGATTCGGCAACCGGTTTGGAGTCATGGGGAAGGTCCCGCCGAAGCGCGGCGACAGGAAGCGCATCTGGATTCAGGCTGTTAGTGTCGGTGAGCTTGTGGCCATCGAGCCTATGCTCAAGCGGTTGGCCGATGATGACTCAGTGGAGGTATTCCTGACAACCACCACCAGTACCGGCTATCGTGTCCTGGAGGGTCGCCTGGCCCCGCTGACATCATGGCATGGCGTCTTCCCGCTGGACTTCTGGCTTTTCAGCAGGAGGGCCTGGAAGCGCTTGCAGCCTGACTTGGCCATTTTGATGGAGGGGGAACTCTGGCCGGAACATATCTACCAGGCCAGCCGGCGGAATGTCCCCGTGATTCTGGTCAACGCGCGTCTATCGGATCGCTCCTTCAAGCGACACCTGTCCTTCAAGGGATTGACACGACATTATTACCATCGCCTGGAAGGCATTCTTGCCGGAAGCCAGACCGACCAGGACCGGTTTACCCAACTCGGCTGGTTGCCTCCAGAAAGGATAGTCTCCACCGGCAACCTGAAATTGGATGTGCTTCAGGAGGCTCCGCCTGAAAGGGAGGAACGGGCCGCCCTTTTGGCTGAGCTCGGTTTTCCTCCTGAGGGAACAACCGTCCTGCTGGGCTCATCTACATGGTCGGGCGAGGAGTCCGCTCTCATCGAGAGCTTTATCAACCTGCGCTCAACGTTTCCCGACCTTCGACTGCTCATCGTGCCCCGGCATGCCGAGCGGATCAAGGAATTGGAAAGCCTTGTCAGCAAATATCCAGTACAGTCCCATTTCCGTTCCAAAGCGAAACAGGCGCCCGCTGGTACGGAAGTCTACATCGCCGACACTACCGGGGAGTTGCACATGCTGACCCGATTTGCCGATCTTGTTTTCGTTGGAAAGTCCTTGCCTCCCAATGAAGGTGGCCAGACCCCGGTTGAATCAGCTGCCCTCGGCAAGCCGATGCTGTTCGGTCCCAATATGAGTAACTTCCGGGATATCGCCCGGAATCTCACCCAGGCCGGGGCCGTACAACGAGTCGAAAGCCCGGAAGCCCTCCAGGCGTCCATTCATGAACTGCTCCTGGATCCGGGAAAACGGGAAGACATGGCTAAGGCCGCCTATGCCTTTATTGAAGCCAACCGCGGGGCTACCGACCGGATAATCGGGCACATCAAATCCCGAACTCTTTCTTAACTGCAGCCCAGGCCTCCAAGGTCTTGTCGAGGTCCGACCGCGTATGAGCCGCACTGACCTGGGTCCGGATCCGCGCCGTTCCCTGCGGTACCACCGGATAGAAGAAACCCACAACATAGATCCCCTTGTCCAGCATCCTTCGGGCAATTTTCTGGGAGAGGGCTGCATCCCCTACCATCACGGGGACAATGGGGTGTTCGGTGCCTTTGATTTTGAGTCCAAGGCTTTCCAGACCAGCACGGTAGTAGCGAGTGTTCTCCTCGAGTTGATCTCGCAGATTTGTGGATGCCTCCAGCATCTCAAGCACTCTAATGGAGGCTGCGGCAATTGGCGGTGCCAGTGTATTGGAAAATAGATACGGCCTGGACCGTTGGCGGAGCAGATCGATCACTTCCTTCCGGGCGCTGATGTAGCCTCCGCTGGCACCGCCCAGTGCCTTTCCCAGGGTTCCGGTGAGGATGTCAACACGGCCCATCAGATCATGGTGCTCGTGTGTACCGCGGCCCTGTTTCCCCATGAATCCTGTCGCATGACAATCGTCCACCATGACCAGGGCACCATACCGATCGGCCAATTGAACGATACCGGGCAGGTCGGCCACGATTCCGTCCATGGAAAAGACGCCGTCCGTGACAATGAGCTTATTGCGGGCCCCGGCTGCGACAGCTGCCTTTAGTTGCGTCTCAAGGTCCTCCATGTCGTTGTTCTGGTAGCGAAAACGCTGGGCCTTGCAGAGGCGAACCCCGTCAATAATGCTGGCGTGGTTCAATTGGTCGCTGATGATGGCATCCGCAGGACCCAGGAGCGGTTCAAACACCCCTCCATTGGCATCAAAGCAGGCTGCGTAAAGGATGGTATCCTCCATGCCCAGAAAGTCACTCAGGGCCTTCTCGAGATCCTTGTGGACGCTTTGGGTACCGCAGATAAAGCGCACGCTGGCCATCCCGAATCCGTATTCCTTCAAGGCGTTTGAAGCGGCCTCAAGGACCTCCGGATGATCCGCGAGGCCGAGGTAGTTATTGGCGCAGAAATTAATCACCTCACGGCCGTCGGCTAGTCGGATATGGGCAGATTGGGGGCTGTCAATGATTCCCTCCACCTTGTAGAGGCCGGCTTCCCGGATTTCCTCCAGGATCGTTGACAGTTCATTTTGAAAGGATTGTGGAAACATATGCTCTGGGTAATGCAATTTACCGTATACCGCAACCGCATTATCAGAGCCTTGCCATGCCGGTGGCGGCCTTCTAAATTTCCATCATGCGCGCTATTCTCAAGGAGTCCGCTGGTCCGGGCCTGGTCATGCAGGACGTTCCCCAGCCGGAACCGGGTCCGGATGATGTTCTCATCCGGGTCCTCAAGACCTCAATATGCGGGACGGATGTGCATATCGATACATGGGACGCATGGGCCGCATCAACGATCGAGCCACCCCTGGTAATCGGGCACGAATTTGTCGGGGAAATTGTCGCCATGGGCGAGCATGTAAGCGGGCTCAAGATCGGGGAAATCGTTTCCGGCGAGGGTCATCTCGTTTGCGGCAAATGCCGCAATTGTCTCCGGGGTCGAATGCACCTTTGCCCGCATACCAAGGGCGTCGGGGTTAATCGGGCCGGTGCCTTCGCCGACTTCTTATGCCTGCCCAAAACGAATGTGTGGCCGGTCAATTCTTCCATCCCCCTACCCGTCGCAAGCTGTTTTGATCCCCTTGGAAACGCGGTCCACACGGCAACCTATTTCGATGTCCTTGGTGAGGATGTCCTCATCACCGGGGCCGGTCCCATTGGCTGCATGGCGGCGGCCATCTGCCGGCATGCCGGTGCCCGGAGTGTCGTGGTCACGGATGTCAATCCCTACCGCCTCGAGCTGGCGCGGAAGATGGGCGCCACCGTGGCCCTCGATGTATCGAAGGATTCGCTACTGGAAACAGAAAAATTCCTCAGCATGAAGGAGGGTTTCGACGTCGGCCTGGAGATGAGTGGCAGCCCCAAGGCCTTGTCGCAGATGATCGATGTCATGTTCAGTGGTGGCCGCATCGCCCTACTGGGCATCCTTCCGCCCGATGCCTCCGTCGACTGGACGCGCATCATATTCAAGGGGCTCACCCTCAAGGGAATCTATGGCCGCAAGATGTACGAGACCTGGTACAAGATGAGTGTCTTGCTCCGTGGCGGCCTCGACATTACCCCAATCATCACCCACACCTTTCCCGCCGAGGACTTCCGCACTGCCTTCGACCTCATGCACAGCGGCCAGAGCGGCAAAGTTATCCTGGAGTGGAATTAAAATGGCAAAAGGCAGTCGGGCCTTTAGGAGTCGGGCCTTCAGGCCCGGTCACGACACAACCGGCGCTAAAGCGCCGACTCTTTTAAAGCGCCAACTCCCTTGATCTGTGATGCGTTGACCAGCGTTCCCTTGCCGAACCGTGCATTGAGGGCATCGCTGATCCGGCATACCTCGCGCTGCCGTGCCCGGCCCGGCTCAAACAGGTCACCCTGAATCCAGTCAGGGTAGAGATTGCTGAGCTGGACACGGACCTGGTTGAGCTGCACACGCCTTTGCCAGGCCCGTTTCATCAGCGGCCGGACATAAGGGAAAAAGACCGGCTCAAGGTTACTCGGGTCCGGCAGGCTGTGGCTGGCCTGGGCCACTTCCCGGTCCGTGTAGCGCAGGCCGATGGTCAGGGTCCGGGCGCATTGGCTCGATTTCCGCAGACGGCGCAGCTGCTCCACGAGGAGCGTCTTCAGTTCCCGCTCAACAAACGGTTCGCTCCCGCTCTCTCCGGAGAAGGTCTCCTGTCCCCCGAATGACTTCGCCGGCGGCGCGTCGGTGCTGACCGGTTCGTCATCCTCGCCCCGGGCCAGCTCGAGAAAGCCCTGCCCCTGCTTGCCAAGGATCGGATAAAGGATATCCGCCCCGGCCCGGACCAGGTCCCCGACGGTCTGCAGGCCGACCTGGCCCAGGCGGCGGGTCGCGACGGGACCCAGTCCCGGCAGATGATACAGGGGCAGCGGGGCCAGAAAGGCGGATTCGCTCCCTTCCGGGACAATCGTGAACCCATGTGGCTTGTGCGCCTTGCCGGCAATCTGGGCCACCCGCTTGCGCGCCGCCATGCCACAGGAAACCGTAATCTTGAGCCAGCCGCAGACCTCCCGGTCAAAATCCCGCAATATCCGGATAGCCCGCTCCGGTCCACCCGATCGGCCCCGGAAGTCGATGTATCCCTCGTCAATGGAGGTCCGCTCCACATGCGGGGTCATGTCCTCGCACATGTCGAATAGCTGGTTACTGAAGCGTTCATAGAGCTCGAACTGCCCGCGCACCAGGGTCAGGCCCGGACACAGCTGGACCGCCTTGCGGGTTGGCATGGCACTGTGGATGCCAAAGACCCGGGCCTCGTAGCTGGCTGAGCAAACAACGCCCCGGGCACCCCCACCGACAGCTACCGGCCGGCACCGCAGGCGGGGATCCGCGGCCTGCTCTACCGAGGCAAAGAACGCGTCGGCATCAAAATGGGCGATCGTACTCATGAAGTACTGTATATTTGTTCACTATAATAAACCGTGCAAGCGGTAATCGGTGCGGAGGAACAATTTAACCGTTAAGGCCGGAAAAGGATTGGCATGAAAAGGCAAGCCCTGCACTACTTTGTGCGAATAACTCCAAAAACACAGCAACCTACATAATGACACAGATTGACATTCTGCAAAAAGCAGCGGCGCAGGCACGGGGCCTGGCCATCGACGCGGTACACAAGGCCGGTATCGGCCACCTGGGACTTCCCTTGGGATGTGCGGAAATGGGTGCGGCCCTTTTCAGCGAGGCCCTCTCCTTCAATCCGGATGAACCCCGCTGGATCAATCGCGACCGGTTCGTCCTCTCCGCCGGACACGGCAGCATGTTCATCTATGCCTGGCTGCACCTTTCCGGCCATGATCTCTCGATGGAGGACGTCAAGGCCTTCCGCCAACTCCATTCCAAGACACCCGGTCACCCGGAGTTTGGAGAAACGGACGGTGTCGAAAGCACCACTGGCCCGCTCGGACAGGGCGTCGGCAATGCCGTCGGGATGGCCCTTTCGCAGAAGCTGAGTGCGGAGAAATTCAACACCGCCGACCACACCATTTTCGACAGCCATGTCGTCTGTCTGGCCGGTGACGGCTGTTTCCAGGAAGGCGTTGCCATGGAAGCCAGTGCCCTTGCCGGGCACCTCGGTCTCGACAATCTCATCCTCATTCTCGACAGCAATGATGTCACACTGGACGCCATGGCCGACGTGACCCAGAGCGAGGACACCGCCACCCGCTACACCGCCCTAGGTTATGATGTGACCACCATTGACGGCCATGACATTGCCGGCGTTGCCAGTGCCGTGGAAGCGGCCAAGGCTGCTGACAACGGCAAGCCGAAGCTGATCATCGCCAAGACGGAAATTGGTCGTGGCATCAAGGAAGTCGCTGGAACCAGCAAGGCTCACGGTGAAGGCGGAGCCAAGTTTGCCGATGAAGCCAGGGCCGGACTCGGGCTGCCGGCGGAGACATTCCATGTCAGTGACGATGTCTACGCCCACTTTGCGGAAAAGAAGGCTGAAAAACTGGACCAGTACGCCGAATGGGAAGCCATCTACACCGCATGGAAGGCTGCCAATCCGGAGCTGGCCGGGCTGTTGGAAGATGCAGTTGCTGGCAAGCGCCCGAGTGCCGATGAATGCCTGGCCGCTATCCCGGAATTCGATCCGGAATCCAAACTCGCTACCCGGGCCGCCGGAGGCAAGGTGATGCAGCCCCTGGCGGAAAAGCTACCCCTGATGGTCACGGGCTCAGCCGACCTTTTCGGATCCAACAAGAATTACATCAATGACGGGGGCGACCTCAGCAAGGACAACTACGCCGGACGCAACATCTGGTACGGGATCCGCGAACACGCCATGGGGGCGGTTTGCAACGGTATCGCCTATGATGGCATCTGGATCACCTCCGGGGCCACCTTCCTCGTCTTCTCTGACTACTGCCGCCCGAGCCTGCGCCTTGCCGCACTGGCCAATCTCCCGGTCTTCCACATCTTCACCCACGATTCTGTCGGTGTTGGGGAGGACGGACCGACCCACCAGCCGGTTGAAACCACCAGTGCCCTGCGGACCATTCCCAATATGGATGTCATTCGCCCAGGTGACCCGGAGGAAACAGCTGCCGCTTTCGCCATGGCCATCGCACGCAAGGACGGTCCGACCTCGCTTATCCTGACTCGTCAGGGAATCCCGACACTGAGTGCAATTCCCGTTGCAACCCGCCGCCAGGGAACCCTCAAGGGTGCCTATGTCGCCCGCAAGGAAAGCGGTGACCTGAAGGTAATCCTTCTCGCCAGCGGCAGTGAGCTGCAACATGCGATGGTTGCCGCCGAAGAGCTCGGTGATGGCGTCCGTGTCGTCAGCATGCCCTCAATGGAGGTCTTTGACCGCCAGGATGCCGCTTACCAGGAAGAGGTCCTTCCTTCCAGTTGCCGCACCCGTGTCGCCATTGAGGCCGGCGTCGGTGGGCTTTGGCACAAGTATACCGGACTGGACGGCAAAGTGGTCAGCATTGAGCGGTTCGGCCTCAGTGCTCCCGGCGGTCAGGTCATGAGCGAGCTGGGCATGGAACCTGCCTCCGTCGTGGAAGCGGTCAAGGGCCTTCTCTAAGCATCTTGGCCCGCGGGACGCGGACCCTCCACGTGTAGCGAGCGGGTTTATCCCGCGATTCTGTCGCGCCATAAAGGCGCTCGCTACGGCTACCTACTTAATAAACGTCCCGCTGGTAACGTCGTGCCTTCTTCAGTTCCTCGACGGCCTCCTCGGCATATTCCGGGGTCATGCCGCCGTGCTCGACGTGGATGTCGATGAGGGCCTGGTGGACATCCTTGGCCATCCGGTTGGCATCACCACAGACATAGAAATGGGCCCCTTCCTGAAGCCAGGCGTAAATCTCGGCGGCATTTTCCCGCATCCGGTCCTGGACGTAGATCTTGTAGTCCTGGTCACGGGAGAATGCGACATCCATGCGAGTGAGGATGCCGTCCTTGAGGTACTTCATCCATTCCAGCTGGTAAAGGAAGTCCGTATTGAAGTGTTGGTCCCCGAAGAAGAGCCAGTTCTTGCCCTTGGCACCGGTTGCCTGGCGTTCCTCGATGAAGGCACGGAATGGAGCAATTCCAGTACCCGGCCCGATCATGATCATCGGCACATCACCGTCCTCCGGCATTCCGAAATTCTTGTTGTGGTGCATGTAAACCGGCACCGTGGAGCCTTCCTCGACGCGTTGGCACAGATAGGTCGAGCATACCCCTTTGCGCTTGCGGCCCAAGAACTCGTATTCGACGGAACCAACCGTCAAGTGTACCTCTTCAGGATGGGCCTTGAGGCTCGAAGCAATTGAATAGAGCCGGGGCGGCATCTTTCTCAGGAGTTTAAGCAGGCGGGCGATGTCGAGGGCATGACTCGGTGGATACTCAATGAAGAAATCCCGCAGTTCCCGGCCCCAAAGCCAGTCATTGATGGCCTCCTTCTCGCTGCCCTCAATGAACGCGGTCAACTTGTCGTTTTCCGCCGCGGCGGCGTATTTCTTCAGGGATGCCAGGTTGACTGTGGTGATGTTATATTGCCGGGAAAGAACGTCCTTGAGTGGTTCTGACACCTCTCCGTTTTCCACCGGTTCGTCACCACTAAATCCCGTGGCCTTCAGGAAATCTTCGACAACTTCCGGGCAGTTGGTCGGAAAAACACCGGCCACATCACCCGGAACATATTCCAGTCCGGACCCAGCCAGTGACAATTCGAGGTGGCAGGTCTCCTTGGCTGAGCCCCGGCCATTCAGGTTAACCAGGGCCTTTACAGGCGCTGGAAAGGGATTTTTGACCCCGTATTTCACTTCTGGGACTGGTTTTGCTGTATCACTCATGACGTTTTCTGAAAAACTGAACAATCTGTGTTTAAAGCAGTATCCCAAGGGTTAAAGGAAAAAAGGCCTTCCCCTCCCCGCTTGACAAATGCAGGTCTCTTCTGGACGGTTTCTGCATGGCCAAGATCCAACTCCAAACGAACCAAGGCGCAATAACGGTACAGCTCTTCACGGAGCATGCACCCAAGACAACCGAGAACTTCATCGGGCTTGTTGAAAAGGGCTACTATGACGGCATCATCTTCCATCGTGTCATTCCCCAGTTCATGATCCAAGGCGGCGACCCGACCGGGACCGGCATGGGTGGCGAATCCATCTGGGGCAAACCCTTCGAGGATGAGTGCACCCCCGAGTTGCGTTTCAGCAAGGAAGGATTGCTGGCCATGGCCAATGCCGGGCCCAATACCAATGGCAGCCAGTTTTTCATCACCACGGCACAAACCCCGTGGCTGGATGGCCGCCATACCATTTTCGGGGAAGTGGTCGAGGGCTACGAGGTGGTCCAGGCAATCGAGCAGACCCAGACCGCACGGGACGACCGGCCCATCAAGGATCAGGTCATCAACAAGGCGGTCCTGCTGGATTGAATTCTGGGTTTCCTCAGCGAAAGGAAACCCCCGCATGCAAACGGAAGATATCCGGGTTAAGGTCCAGGTGGCGGGCTATGCTGCCTCCATGTCTCAACACAATTGCGGCGATCCGGCAGCACCAACCATCCTTGCCCTCCATGGGTTCAGTGGTTCTGGTAAGGATTTCGACCCGCTCAGGCTGGCCCTTGGCAGCACCGTCTCATGGATTTGCCCCGACTTCATGGGTCATGGGGAAAGCGAGGCTCCGGAAGTCCTGGATCCCTATCGGTTGCCAGCCGTCCTGAGCCTCATCGATCAAGCCCGCTCGATGGCCCATGATCCCGGAAATATCCTCCTTCTGGGATACTCCATGGGTGGACGCCTCGCCCTCCACTATCTCCGGTATGCCAAGGCCATGCCCGCCCTGCTCATCGGTGCCAGTCCAGGTCTGCAGGATGCCACTGAGCGGGCGCAGCGGAGGCAATCCGATCAGGAATGGATCAGGCGTCTGGACGTCTCGGTTGAACACTTCTGCAACGATTGGGAGATGCAGCCATTGATTGTTCCCCAGACATTGATTGAAGAGCCATTCCGTTCGCAACTGGCCTCCAGGCGCCGCGGCAATCGAAAGGTAGGTCTGCAGAATGCTCTTCTGGCCGGTGGCACAGGCGTCCTTCCCAGCCTCTGGCACCATCTCTCCGAGTTGCCATCGATTTCCCTGTGCCACGGATCGGAAGACGGCAAATTCCGGGAAACCGCCAACAGGATGCAAGCTGCCCACGCAGGGTTCACGGTTCACGAATTACCCGATAGCGGTCATTCCCCGCATCTGGAGAATCCGAAAGCAATGGCTTCCTTGATCTCTGGAGAGCTTGATTCCCCGCTTTACCGTTGAAAGTCAGGTATTTCGTGCCAAATTGATGGTATGGACTGGGACCTAAGCAGTTATTTCACAGAGTTTGGCAGCCCCTCCTATGAGGCTTACAAGAGGGAGTTGGAAGAGAATCTGACCGAATTGGGTCAACGGGCAGCAGAGTTGCTCAAGCAGGACCTTGTTTCCCTCAATGATTGGGAAACCCTGATCATGGATTACGAGCACCTGCTGGCGAACTTTTCACATTTGGGCAGCTACATTGGTTGTCTAGTATCCGCTGACGCCAAAAACGATGCCTACACACGTGAGGAGTCGGCCTACGCCAACATTTCCGCCTCCATGAGCAAGTTGACTGACAAGGTCATCCAGGGCATGGGGTCCTTCGAGGAAAGTGCGTTCGAGGAGTTCCTCAAAAGGGACCGCTTATCGGATGCTGTGTTCCTACTTCGTGACTTTCGGCAGCAGGCCAAGAACCGGATGACCAGTGAATTGGAAGAATTGGCTGCCGACCTTGGGGTCAACGGCATCTCGGCATGGAGCCGTCTCTATTTCACCACCATGGGCAATATCAGCTTCCAGTATGTGGACCCTGAAGATGGACAGAAGTCTGTCCCCATGGCCCAGCTAAACAGCCTCCTCAGCAATCCCAACCGGGAACGCCGGATAGCAGCCTCCGAGGGCGCGGCAGCAACCTTCAGCGAGCACCAGCACACCTACGCCGCCGCCATTAACGCCATCTCGGGCACCCGCCATGCGCTCAACAAGCGCCGGGGCATCCATGATTTCCTTGACCCCAGCCTGCGACAATCGCGCATCAGTCACACAACCCTTTCGGCCTTGATTTCGGCAATCGAGTATCAACTGCCCTTTGCCCGGGAAGTTTTCAAGTTCCGCACCCAGTGCCTCGGTATCAGTGATCCGGGCTATGTGGATCTCCGGGCTCCCCTCCCCCTCGGTGATGGCACCGGCCCCAACTGGGATGATGGAGTCTCCCTTATATCGAGCGCCTTCAATTCCGTCTACCCGGCCCTGGGCAAGTTTTTCGATGAGATGATCGAGAAAAACTGGATCGACCACACCCCGCGTGAAGGCAAGCGCCCGGGTGGCTTTTGCACCGGTTCCCTTGCTACACGGGAGTCCCGCATCTTCATGACCTACAAGGACACCCTCAATGATGTCCTTACCCTGGCCCATGAAGCCGGCCATGCCTGGCATTCCCGAGTGCTCAAGGACCAGCGAATCCTTGCCGCACGATATCCGATGACCCTGGCGGAGTCTGCCTCAACCTTTGCCGAGCGCGTACTCACCGAAGGCATTCTCTCCAGCGATGAGTATGACAAGATGGTCAAGCTGATCCTATTGGATGCGGAAGTGGAACACATGTTGGCTTTCCTTCTTGATCTTCCGGTCCGCTTTCGCTTTGAGCAGGCGGTTTATGACCGGCGCGCCGGAGGAACATTATCCCCGACCGAGCTCTGTGAACTGATGTCGGAAATCCAGCACCTGGTGTTCGGCGACACGTTGGCCCCCGGGCGTGAGGACAAGTGGTTCTGGGCTTCCAAGCTGCACTTCTACATCGAGGGTGTTCAGTTTTACAACTATCCCTACACCTTTGGATATTTGCTCAGCACGGCTTACCTGAAGCGGTTCCGCGAAGGCCTCGACGGTGCCCTAAATACTTACGAGCGCTTTCTTTCCAGTTCCGGCAAGATGAGCTGTGAGGATGTGGTCAAGGAGACGCTTGGGGAAGACATAACCGACCCGAATTTCTGGTCCAACCTCATCGGTGAATTGCGTCATCCCTTCAGCCAGTACCAGGAGATGTTGCGGGACCTGAGTGAATGAGCCAATCCGGGAACAAATATTCCCCGGGACGTCTGCCGTGGTTTAGCCCGGACCGGTTCCCGCTTTACCTGGCCCCGATGGCCGGTTTTACGGACCGGGTCTTCCGTGAGCTCTGCAAGGAGCAGGGAGCAGATGTCATGGTCACGGAATTCGTCATGGCAAACAAGTTCCTCGATCCGCGCGGAGAGAAGGATGCCTGGGAGATTGTTGACTTTACTCCCCAGCAACGGCCCATGGGAGTGCAGATCTTCGGGAGTGACCCGGAGAAAATGGCCGAGGCAGCCTCCCGCATCGCCGATCGGCTCCAGCCTGACTTTATCGATATCAACTACGGCTGCCCGGCACCGAAGGTGGTGGACAACCTTGCCGGCTCATCCCTGCTTCGGGATCCTTGCCGGTTGCAGGAAGTGGCGGAAACGATTGTCAGGCGCGTGACAGACCGTCTGCCGGTAACGGCCAAAATCCGTATTGGCTGGGACGATACAAGTGTCAATGCGGTCGAAGTCTCCCGGCGCCTTGAGGATTCCGGCATCGAGGCCATTGCCGTACATGGACGTACCAAGGAACAGGGATATCGAGGGGATGCAGACTGGGATGTTATCCATGCGGTCGCGGATGCCGTGACGGTCCCGGTTGTCGGCAACGGCAGTATCCGGACAGCGGATGACGTCAACCGCATCAAGGCCGCGGGCAAGGTCAGTGGCCTAATGATTGGCCGTGCGGCCCTCGGTAATCCTTGGATCTTTCGTGAAATCAAGCATGCCGTGGACACGGGGGAAGCCTTACCGCCGCCCACCCTTGAGGAGCGTTGGGATACCATGGTCCGTTACTGCCGGGAATTGATGGACCATAAGCAGAAAGGAACCTGGAACCAGATCAACTGGATGCGCCCTCGCTTGAAGGCCTTTGCCAAAGGCTGGCCGGGATCCAAGGACCTCCGCCGGGCACTGGAGACCGTCAAGACTGTCGAGGAACTGGAGGAATTGAGAACAGCAAACCTGAGCAAGGCGGCGGCCGGCGCCTAGACCGGCACCAGACGGGTCTCAATTTTTTCCTCGGCAAGACCGGTTAACACACTGGCCGCTTCCCTGTAACGTTCCAACTGGGTCGCATAGCGATCCATCAGCTGTTGCATGGGGTCCTTATCCGGCTCGAGGGCATCGGTCTTGTAATCGTAGATGATGATCCGTTCCGGCTGGCCTGCTGCATCAAGATAGACAACAGCCCGGTCGATAATCCCCATGGCGACACTATCCCCCTTGCGCAAGGCATAGGGCTTTTCCCGCCATAAAGCGCATCTCTGTTCCGGCCGGTTAAATATCTCCTTGCTGGCATCTGTTTGCAGCAACTTTGCCAGCCGCTCGGCAATGTCATGGTCTGCTTCCTTGAGAAGCCCACTTCGTTCATCTTCATTGCCGAAATCTATCCACTCCACGGTTGCCAGGAAGTCATGCATCCGGGTACCAAATTGTCGGCCGGCAGTTGAGCGTAACTTGCGGGGCTCCATGTCTTCTCCATGGGCCTCCTGTGAGGGCGAAGCTATTCGCCGCAACATCGGCTTGCGCTGGGGTAGCTTTCCGCGGATGGCATCGAGGCGAAGGGTCGGTTTCTCCTTTTTCTCCGGCACCTCAGCGGTCTCAGACCAGGCTGGATCCCCGAACTCACTCTGCCATCGAATATGGCCTTCCTCGCGTGCATCCTTTTCCGTATCCATGGTTGCGGCAAAGAGCTTGTGCCAGGTCAAGGTGGACCGGTTCACCGACGGTTCCGGGGCGATGCAGTAGAGGCCACGCTTGGCACGGGTCATGGCAACATACAGCAGGCACATCGCCTCGAACATCTGATCGTCCGTATAATCCGCATGAGCTGTCTGCAAGGTATAATCCTGCTCCAAGACCTGCTTCCGGGGAAGGTCGAGAATCCAGTCAATCTGGCCATCGGGATTTCGGCTGACGTGAAGGGATTGCTGCTTCTGGCCAATAACTGGAGATTCCCCGAATCCAGCAACCAGGACCACATCAAAACCGAGTCCCTTGGCCTTATGGATAGTCATGACCTGTACCTGGGTTGCCAGCGATGCCTCCTTCACTGTCGACTCCTCAAGATACCGGATGAAGGTCTCAAGGCCTTCCATCGCAGTTGATTCAAACCGGGTTGCCGCTTCCAGTAGTTGCTCCGCGCGGCGGCGAAGAAATGCATCCGGCTTGATGATCGGCTCAAGGAAAGCCAGCAGCTGACGGATTGCTTCCGCATAACCCTGCTCCGTCAGGAGACTGCGTACCAATCCAGCCAGACGGCGGTATTCCTTTTCATCAATCGGCAGGCCTTGTAATTGCAGATAGGCTCGCGGAAAGGCTTCATCGGGTCGGGCCAATGAATAAAGGAACGCCAGAATCCAAGTTCCCGCACTGTTATCGAAGGCAATCCGGACAACACCTTCCATGCTGGCGGGAATACCCGCCTCACGCAATTGCTGCGTCAGTGCAGCCACTTCAGCGTTGGAGCGCACGAGCACTGCGCAACTCAGGTCACGTGAAAGAGGATCCACTTTCTCGATGACTTCAATGCACCCTCTTGCCAACGCCTCCTTGTCCTCGACAAGGCCCCAGGCGGCATAGCCACTGAGCTTTTCCGTTACTGGAGATGGTACATGATTGGCCCAACTCGTTTCCCACCTTTTCCTGGCCGCTTTCCCAATCAACTCTTCCGTCAGCGCATCCCCGAACAAGGTATTCACGCAATCCAGAACCGGGGGCACGCTGCGCCAGGACCGGTTGAGAACCGACTTCTGGATTCCCGGTTCCCCTTGATTGTAATGCTCGTAGATCTCCCCGAAGAGACGGGCATCCCCACCCCGCCAGCCGTAGATCGACTGCTTGACGTCCCCGACGTAGAAGAAACTCCGTTCACCGCTGGCATCCTGCAGGACCTCATCAACAAAGGTTTCCAATACTTTCCACTGGATACGTGACGTGTCCTGAAACTCATCGATCATCCAGTGTTCCGTCTGGCCATCCAGTCGGTAGATGATATCGGAGGCATCAAAAACGGGATTTCCGGTGCATAGTCCCTTGATCAGCAGCATCGGGAAATCAGCAAAGACGAGGGATCCAGCCTCCCGGACGGACCGGTCGTAAAGCATGTCATACTCCGCCAGTAACTGGCCGATCGACTGGGTGATCCCGATCTTGCGCAGGATTTCCTCCCGGATGAAGGTTTGTACCAGTTGGTAAAGCAATCCACTCAGCGGCTCATCGATTTGGAGTGTCACCCTGCTGAAGGTTACCTCGGCGTGCCCGGCCTGCAGGTCTTCCCGGACAGCTAAGAGGGACTCCCAAAGCTTTGACTTGATAACATCCAATCCCGGTTGCCATTGGCGAAATTGGTTCAACAAAGTGGCGAATCCTTTAGCAGTGGAGGCCCTGAGCCCAAGCGTACCCAATTCCTTCTCAATGGAATCGAGCAACTTGCCGACATCCTCTTCCTTGCTCAGCCACCAGGGTTCCTTCCCGAAAATAGTCCCCGGGTGCCCCCAGAGGATCTCGCTCCTGTCTTCAAGGAAGAGATCATGGTAGTTCTTGAGATGGTCCTCAAATATCCTGTAGACGCTCTTTCCCTCAACCCCCCAGGTGAGTTGCTTATACATCTGCAGGACCCGGTTCTCCCGTTCCTCGTCACCCCCGGCCAGTAGCTGCTCCATGGCCAAACGGCGGGCCACGTTTTGTTCTATTTCGTCCATGATGCGATGCGCTCGCGTCAGGCCGAGTTCATAGGGAAAAGCGTTCAGGAGTCGGGCAAAGAAACTGTCGATAGTGCCCAACTGCAATCGCCCGAGTTCTTGAACCAGGTCCTTCAACAGTTTGCGGAAAAAGGCACTGTCCTTGCCCGGCAATTGAATGTCCTCTGAGAGTTTGTCTGCCGCTTCCTCACTCCCCGCTGCCCTGACCAACCGCATGAGGATTTGTTGAAGAAATTCACCGGCTGCCTTGCGCGTAAAGGTCAGGGCATTGATGCGGGCCGGACTGACCTCCAGTGACAAAAGTCGCAGATACCGGTTCACCAAGGCATAGGTCTTCCCGGAACCGGCGGAGGCCATGATCATCTCATGCTGAACCGCCTGCTTCATGCCCTACCCTCCGTGTGCCTTGACTGCCACCCGGGTGCCAGGCCGGTTGTGTAATCTCCACCAAACCATGGAAGCCAGTCCTCCTTGTATCGGATGGATCGGCCGGGCGGGAATTGCTCCTCCTTGATCAGCTGAACAACCGCCCTTGCGCACTGCAGTCCGGCTTCAGCCTCTGCATCACTTGGCGTCCACTCACTGAGCCGCACCTCCTTGACTGCCTTGGCAAGGTTTAGGTAGGCAACAACAGGTGTTTTCCCAACTGCCTCTCTGACGGCATGATAATACAATATCAGCTGCAGGTCTTTCCAGCGCCAGTTCTTGTCGTTATCCAAAAAGTCGATCTCTGGAAATAACGGCCCGGGTGAGGCTGCGGTGAGGCGAGTGAGGTGTGCGGCCCGGGCTTCGGTCGCGTTGTCGGATGTCTTGTAGTCAACAACTCGATACAACCCACTCTCCTCATTCTGCTCGACGAGGTCGATAATGCCAGAAAGCCTGATGCCCTCGATCCTGTAATCAATTTCCCCGGAAAAACGCCACTCCGCCTTCAACGGTTTCCATCCCAAACGGCGTTGTTCACTGATGACTCCCGCAGCCGCCCTCAAGCGTTCGCGCATTCCACTTTCCTGAATGATCGCCGGTACCCCCAGTTGGCGTCCGAATTCTTCGCCCATGACGGTCGAAAGCTGGTCCTCAAGAAAGGTTTCAATATCAGCTTGGGAAGACAGTCCAATGCCCTCATCGGTCCCGTTCAGGCGTTCAATGACAGCATGCGCCAAACTTCCGAAATGCAACGCGTCCAATTCCACGGGAAGTTCCCGGGGAAGGTTCCACCGAAGAGAACGTTCGATGAAGTAATGGAAGGGACTGTAGAGATAGGCCGAAAAGTCGGTCACGCTGATCCTTTCCAGTTCAGCTGGGTCCGGGAGTTGCAATTGTGCACCGAACGTGGCCGGGATGGCTGATTCGGATGGCGTTCCCTCGCTCATCAGCAAGTCGACACGCTCAAGAATGTGTTCCTCCTCGGCAAGAAAGAGAAAACGCGAAGGCTGCTCCGGATCATCATCAAGTCCCCTGTCCGGCAGGAGAATGTCCAGCTGGCCCCATTCCTTGCGGCTCTCCAGAAGCAGTCGCAAGCGGCAGGCATGGAAGGCAGCCGCTTCCTCGGGTCCATACAGGCCGAGGCGTTGGCAGAGCACCGGTGTTAGGAAGGCATCGGTCCCGTCACTGCCGGGCACTTTACTGTCCGGAAGGCCAAGCACCACCAGATGGGGTGCCCGTTCCCAGGGGAGCTCCAGCCATCCGGAGACCGGCCGTTCCTCTGCCTCGCGTTCCGGATAATAATGATGGGTCTCCAACAGGTAGTTCAGCACTTCCCAGCAATCGCCTTCAGGCAGCTCATCAGCGCCGAAGTCGGCCTGGAAGTCCTGAAGAATCTCTTCCAATTGTCCAAGTACCGACCGTGCTTCATCCGATAGTTTGGCCCCCAAAGACACTTCCTGCAGGATGCGCCAAAGCCATTCAGGAAAACTCGTGCCCGCATTTTCCCCCGCCAAAAGATTCTCCAGCAGCGTGAGAAATTCCCGGACAGTCCCGATTTCGCGGATGGGTTTCAGGGCTGAATCCAGCAATTGACTGCCATGGGTCAGCAGGCGTTCCTTCATGAGCACCACGCATGCCTCCTCCACCTTTTCAACCTGGCAACCTTGGCCGGTCGCCCACTTCCTGAAGAGCGAATGACGCAGCAATTCCAGAATCGTCTGCAGGCGCGCCTCACCCTGTAAATGGGCGATGAGGCTAAGGAACCGTCCCCACGATGTGGCTGAAAGGGATTTTCCCTCGGGCATATAAACGGGAGTTTCCGTCAGGCGACTGCGCTCCATAAGGTACTTGCCAACTTCTGCATCCGGAGCCCCGAGGACCAGGGCATCGACCTCGCTGCTGTAGACTTCAGCCAGTTCCAGAATCCTCTCCACCAACTCCCGGGGCTCGGCCGAACGTTGCAAAACTCCTTCCAGGCTCTCCTCAGGCAGACTGCGGCTCTGCCACGTTTCCGGCTTGGGCCTGCCCCGGGAATCCAGGGACTCAGCCTCTTCCTCGGGCAGTGGTAAATAGAAGTCAATTTGCATCCCTGCCTCGGCCATCGTCTCGATACAGGCCATCTGGCGTTTGCTGAGGTTGAGAACACCCCCAACCAGAAGCCTTGTACAGGTCATTTGCCGCAATCCTGCCTGCAGGCGATCGAAGAGTCCGGAATCCGGATCCCTCAGCCCGGAACGGGACAAATCCTCCAGATAGGCAGATTCGAGATCGGCCAGTACCTTCCATCGTTCGTGGTCATTTTCCAGCCCCGCGGAGGCAACCCCGGCAAAGTCATATCCATCCTGAAGAAGGCGTGTCCGGAGTTGCATCAACTGCCCGGCAAGGGAAAAGGCCCATGTGCGCTTATGCCGTCCGGGCACCACCGGAAACAACGGTTCCAAGTCAACCGTCCGGGCCTGTATCAGGGCGGTTTTCCAGCCCAGCAACTGGCGAGCCTCGCTGGCACAATTCTCATCGCGCGGCAGGGAACGCTCAAACTGGACCGGCGTCAGGATGTGCGGCGGATGAAAGGCCTCCAATCCCTCCTCATCGCCGGAAAAGAGCTCACTCAGGATATGCCGGGCCGCCCTGGCGCTTGGCACCCAGACGAGCCAGTTATCCATGCTGTCGCCTTCAGCTTCCTTCAGCAGTTGCCGGGAGAATTCCAGGGTGAACGGCCTGGTCCAGCCAAGGTAGTGGCGACGAATTTCCATCCATGGCCTTCTCTAGAGGTCACCCCCGCCAAGGTCAACCCCTTCCCCTGTCATATTTTTTGGATACAAAAAACCCCGGACCCGCCATGGGGTCCGGGGCCTTAAAGGTGGGCGGACGTAATCAGGCGGACTGGGCCTTCGGGATGTCCGCGGGGATTTCCACATCATGTGGCTGTTTGCGCTTCAGTACGCGCAACCGGGAACGGCGGCGAAGCATGCGGTCGAGCTTGTTTTCCAGCTGGTCGATCGACTTGTATAGGTCCTCAGAGGCCGCATCCGCAATGAGCGGCTTGCCCTTGATTTCGATCTTCCCCTTGGCGTGGTATGCATTGCCGTATTTCTGGTCACTGCTTAGTTCCACCCTAATTCGGATGATGTGATTTTCGTGGTCAAAGAGTTTCGAGACTTTTTCGATTACCATTTTCTTGAGAGCCGGGGTCAGGTCGAGGTTATGTCCGGAGATAATGATATCGTTGGTCCGATCTTTCATTTTGTCTTATCCTTTTTTTATGGTTTTCAGTTGGTTCCCTTTAATGTTTCAGGCACCCGGGAACTGGGTATGCCAAAATATGGAAAGTGGGGGTCGGGTACGGCACGGTTCACATACTAAATCGCCATCGCCCTTGGGCGAATGTGCCAAGATCCCATGTAATAAGTCTGGTATCGAAGACTGGGATCCATAAAACCATAACATCAACTGGGTCGAACTGTAGCACAGGGTACCAAATTTGCAATCTTTCTCTTCCGGAATCCCCCGATTATGTCCCCCGAAAATAACCATCATAAGGGTAAATCAGCCGCGGCCCCGCTTGTGGAGCCCGATGAGCTGGAGGCCTGGATTCTCTTGGAGGACGAGGATGTGATTGTCCTCAACAAACCGGGCTGGCTGGTCTGTCATCCATCAAAGAACGGGCCCTGGTCCAGTCTGGTGGGAGCGGTCAGGGAATCCCGGGGACTCGAGAGGATCCATCTGGTCAGCCGCCTTGACCGGGAAACAAGCGGATTGGTCGTCCTGGCCAAGCATCACAAGGCGGCCAGTCGCCTGCAAACAGCCTTTGCCAAGCGGAACACCCGCAAACGCTACCTGGCCCTGCTGCAAGGGCAGCTGAAAGAGGAGCGGAGGACCGAAAGCAACCTCGAGAACGATCCTGAGAGTCCGGTCGTGGTCCAGCAACGGGTCAGCTTCGGAGGCCGGGGAAAGCACGCGGAAACCACCTTCAAGCCACTGGAGTATTGGGGACCCCATACCTTGGCAGAGGTCACCCCAATAACCGGCCGCAAGCACCAGATCCGTGTTCATGCGGCTTGGCTGGAACATCCGATCCTCGGGGACAAGATTTACGGAGGCGATCCAACCTGGTATCTTGAATTCATCGAGCGTGGTTGGACCGACCGTCTGGAGTCGGAACTGCGCTTTCCCCGCCAGGCCCTGCATGCAGAGCGCCTGGAGGTTTGGGGAGAGGATTTCCGTTACCAGTGGACGGCCCCCTGCCCCTTCGAATCAGAGTTCCGGGAGTTGTGCGGGGAATAGGGCCCAGGCCACAACTACAGGCGGGACGCCTGTAGTCCTTTCGAGGGTCGGCTTTGGGCGAGACGGCTGTAGTCCTTTTCAGGACCTCAATGGAGTACAGGCATCTTGCCTGTACACAACTCAGCCCGCTCCCTCAACCGTCTCTGCCTCAACAACCCAGACCACGGTCCAGCCGCTAGGCTCATCGATGTAGACAATTGGCGTAGCGCCTTCCAGTTCGGTCTCGACCATCTCCACGGTCGACTCAAGGGCATAGGCCTCGTCGACCTGGCCCATCTTGCGCAGGGGAAACCAGACCCCCATGCCGACCAGCATGACCGCAGCCGCAGCCGCAACAAGCTGCGGAAAGGTCAGGATACGGGCGGAGCGCTGGCGGTCGGCTTGTTCCAAGCGCTCCCGGACAGATTCCCAGGCGGCATCTCCATCAACTTTTGAAACATGGGCGCCATGGAGCAGTTCCCGGGACCGGGCAAGTTGGTCAACATAGGCCCGGGCGGCATCATCCCGATCGATCAGGTTCTCGACTTCGGCATGTTCCTGGGGAGACAGTTCTCCATCGAACCAGGCTTCGAGGCGTTGTTGTGTTTCATCATTCATCGCTGCCAGTTATTAAGTTGGCAAAAAGAGGACGGGCCGTCGAGACCCGTCCTCCTGCAGGAGGATATTTATTCAACCACAGCGGGACCGGTGGTAGCCCCGGTGCGGCCGTTCAATCCAGATGCGTTTGGTTTCAAAAGTGTAGTGACCACGTGTCCAGACCCGGACCCGGTCGCCACAGTCGTTGTAGACAACGCTCCAGTGCCCGGGCACCCAGACCTTGTGGCGGGTGGTCTTCCAATAGCCCTTGGGACCGTGGTGACGCTTGGAGCAGCTCTTGCAGCTGTGGCGGTGGTGTTTGCCACAGCGGGGACCCCGGTAATCGTGCCGGTGGCCGTAGGAAATTTCCACACTGGCATGATGGTGGTCGTTGTTGTTTTCAATGACGGCTCCAGTAATCATGCCGGCGACAAAGCCTCCGAAGGCGGCCAGGGCCTCGTCGCCTGCATGGGTCGGAGCAGCGGTGAACCCCCCGAGGAGGGCAACTGTGATTAATGAGCGGATGTATTTCTTCATGGCTTTGCTTTGTTGAATGCACCCTTTCAACGAATCCTTCGGCCGCTTTATTCAATTTATTTGAATTTTCTACGAAAAGACTGGGCAAACGGGTCCAAACGGGAGAAAACAGGCATACCCGATGCAAGATTTGAAAACAGTTGAATGCGTGGCCGAGGTACCCGCTCCGGTTGCAGAGGTGTGGAGGGCCTGGACCACCGATGAGGGCGTCACCAGCTTTTTTGCCCCGGCGGTCAATCTGCGGGCTGAGCCGGACGGACCATACGAGATTCTCTTTAACCCGGATGCACCGGAGGGAACCCGCGGAGCCGAGGGCATGCGCTTTCTCGCCTTGCAGGAACCGACCTTTCTCTCTTTCACCTGGAACGCCCCGCCCCACCTGCCGGAGGTGCGTGGCCAGCGGACTTGGGTGGAAATTCGCCTCGAAGCGTTGGACGACAACTCAACCCACGTCCGGTTGCTCCATGGTGGATGGGGCACTGGTGGTCAATGGGAAGAAGCCTTCGATTACTTTGTCCGGGCCTGGGGAAAGGTTGTCCTGCCCCGGCTCGTCTATCGCTTTAAAAATGGACCAATCGACTGGTCCGACCCTCCCGTCCTCTGATTATCTCCAGCTCGATGAACAGACGTGTACTTATGGCTTCTGCGGCAGCCATCCTTCTGGTGGTCGTGGTCCTCTACTTGTTCCTCCGCGAGAAACCCGCCTCGGCCGAGTTTGAGCAACTTGGACCGATCCTCGAACAGTTTTCCGCTCCCGGGATGGAGCATGCGGATCCCGCCCAGTGCATTGAGTGCCACCGGGAGGCCAATGATAAGTGGGAAAACTCCCACCACGCCCTCGCCAACGCACCATTGACCGAAGCCGATCGGGCGCGCCTCAAGGCAAATGCCGGCGATTTGCTCCAGGAACGCCAAATGCATTGGCACGCCCATCCCGACACCATGGTCCTGCAAGAGGCTGGACTGCCCGACCAGCCCGTGGTCGGGACCATCGGGATCACTCCGCTCATCCAGTACCTCCACCTTGCCCCGGACGGACGCATCCAGACGCATGATGTCGCATGGGACGTCGAAAAGGAGGAATGGTTTTCGGTTTTCGAATTGGAGGATGTCGGCGAGGAACCCCGGGTCCCTGGTGAATGGGGACATTGGACCGGACAAGGCATGAACTGGGACGCCAATTGTGCCTATTGCCACATGACGGAATACTACAAGAATTTCAGTCCGGAGACCAACAGCTATGACCGGAAGTGGAATCACATGGCCATCACCTGTGCCCAATGCCACCCCGGTTCGGAAACCCACCTTGAGCAAATCCGCAACGGCAATGACCAGTACAAGGAAGTCTTCACTCCCCGCCAGGTCATGGAGGCCTGCGCCACCTGCCATGCCCGGCGGGACCAGCTGACTCCCGATGGATTTGTTCCCGGTGATGTTTTTGAAGATCACTTCCACCTGACTCTTGGAGACGTCGAGGGCATTTATCACCCTGACGGACAGGTCATCGGGGAAAATTACGTCTACGGCTCCCTCACCATGAGCAAGATGGGGCATGCCGGAGTGACCTGCATGGACTGCCACGATCCCCATACCGCGGAATTTATCCTGCCCGTGGAAAACAATGCCCTCTGCCAGCGTTGTCATGGCAGTGGACTGAATGACGCCCCGAAGATTGACCCCATCGCCCACAGCCATCACCCGGGCGATTCTGTGGGTAACCGCTGTGTCGAATGCCACATGCCCTCGACACCCTTTATGGGACGCGATCCTCGCCGGGATCATTCCTTCAGCATTCCCGATCCCCGGCTCAATATGGAACTCGGAATCCCCGATGCCTGCTCCAAGTGCCACAATACCCAGTCAGTGGAGTGGAACCTCCAGCATGCCGAGGACTGGTACGGCCCGGACATGAACGCCGACCGCCGGGCCAAGGCCCGCCTCATGCAGGACCTCTGGGACGGCAAACAGGGTTCGCTGGCCCGGCTTAAGGAGGCCGTGCGCAAGGAGCCCAACCGGTGGTGGAAAGCCACTTTTATCAACATGTTCCAGTACACCCCGGCCGATCAGGAAGTCTTTGAGATCCTTACCGAAGCCCTGCGGGACGAGGAATCCATGGTCCGCTCCGCGGCAATCCGGCTCCTCGGCACCAGTAATGTCACCGCCGAGCAGAAGGAAGCCCTCCTGACGGATCCCATCCGCGGGGTCCGCATCAGTACCGCCCTCACCGTTCCTGGCATGCGCGACCTCCCACCGGATGTCGAAGCCGAATTGCTCGCCTACATGCGCCATACCGCCGACTCCCCCATGGGATCCCTGCGCCTCGCCTCCTTCTATGCCGACAAGGGCGATCTCGAGAAGTCCCGCTTCCTCGCCCGTCAGGCGGTTGAGTTTGAACCCCTCAATGCCGAGGCCTACCGGCTCGCCGCCATCCAGTTGCATGCCTCCGGTGATGCTCAAGGGGCCCTCGATATGCTCGACCGCGCCCTCCGTCTTTCCGACAACAGCCCACTCGTCCACTTCAACCTCGGGCTCCTCCAAGCCGAGCTCGGGGATTTGGACAAGGCCATCTATCACCTCAATCAAACCATTCTCGGTAATCCCCAGTTCGAGGATGCCTGGTACAACCTCATCGTCCTTTACTGGCAAATCGAGCAGCTCCCCACCGCCCGCGCCAAACTCACCGAGGCCCTCCAGGCCCTCCCCCAGAGCCGGCGTCTCCGCCAACTCGCCCGCCAGATGCCGCCGGAGGTGAATTAGGGTCAAAGGACGAAGGACAAAGGACCAAGGACGGAGGACGGAAGTAGTCGGGCTATGGCGGTGGTCAACAGTTGCTGATTTTGTGAAGTAGCAAAACTAATACTGTGCATAGGGCGTATTATTTTTCTTGATAGCCCCCACCTATATATAATTTAACATCTATTGTAATGTTAAATTTAGTTGGACAACAATTGCATGAGGAATTTGCCCGTAACGAGGAAGTCTGCCGGCATGTGATCGGGCTGTTCCAATTAATGGCGAACAAGCAGCGCTTCCGGATCGTCTGTATCCTGAGCCGGGGAAGTTTCTGCGTTAACGAAATCGCGGAGATCCTGGGAACGGACAAGCTCTCGAACATCTCCCAGCAACTGAAGGTATTGCGCCTGGCTGGGGTAATTGAGTGCGAGCGCGACTCGAAGAAGATGATTTACTCGATGAAAGACGAGCGCTTCAAGGAGATCATCCATTTCCTGAAGAGCAGTTACATGGGAGAAACTTTATGAAGAAAGTACTGATACTGGGAGCCGGGACAGCCGGCACGATCATGGCGAACACCCTGAGCCGGAAGGCCGGCAAGGACTGGGCGATAACGATCATCGATCAATCCGAGGAACACTACTACCAGCCGGGCTTTTTGTTCATGCCCTTTGGCGTGTACACGGAAAAGGACGTTGTCAAACCGCGGAAGAAGTTCCTCCCGGGACGGGCGGTCTATCGTCAGGCCAAGCTGGACCGGATCATTCCGGAAGAGAACAAGGTCCTGCTAGAAGGCGGGGAAGAGGAAGCCTACGACATATTGATCATCGGGACAGGCTGCGACATTGCCCCGGATGAAATCGAAGGCCTGACCGGCGCCGACTGGGGCAAGCGCTCCCATGACTTCTACACCTTTGAAGGGGCCCGGCGACTGGCGGCGGCGATGAAGGACTGGCAAGGCGGACGCCTCGTCATCAACATTGCTGAAATGCCCATCAAGTGCCCGGTGGCGCCGCTGGAATTTGCCTTTCTGGCGGACTGGCACCTGACCGAGCGGGGCCTTCGCGACAAGACGGAGATCGTTTATGTCACTCCCCTCTCTGGTGCCTTCACGAAGCCCATTGCATCGGCTATCCTGAGCCATCTCCTGGAGGAGAAGAACATCAAGGTGGAGCAGGACTTCGCCATCGGTTCGGTCGACAACGAGGGTCACAAGATTGTTTCGTGGGATGAGCGGGAAATCGGCTACGACCTGCTGGTCTCGGTCCCGACGAACATGGGCAATCCGCTCATTGACCGTTCCGGCCTGGGCGACGAGCTGAACTTTGTCCCGACCAACCGGGACACCCTGCAGGCCAAGGCTGCGGAAAACATCTTTGTCCTCGGCGATGCCACGGACCTGCCGACGTCAAAAGCCGGTTCGGTGGCCCACTTCCAGGCGGAAGTCCTGACGGCCAACATCCTCTCCTACATGAAGGGTGAGGAGATGGAGGAACGCTTTGACGGCCATGCCAATTGCTTCATTGAGTCGGGCTATGGCAAGGGCTTCCTGCTGGACTTCAATTACGACCAGGAACCGGTCCCGGGGCATTTCCCATTCCCGCATGTCGGGCCGTTTGGGCTCCTCAGCGAGACCCGCATCAACCACCTGGGCAAGCTGGCCTTCAAGTATGTCTATTGGCACATGCTGCTGAAGGGCTACCCCATCCCATTTGTCGATCACCGGATGTCCTACCTGGGCAAGAAAGTCCCCAAGGCATCCGCATAATTAATACTGAACCCCCTAATCAAGGAAAAGAAACCATGCCAACAATGGAAATCACAGGAACAACCGTTGACCTGAACGAAGAGGGCTTCCTCACGGACCGCAGCCAGTGGAACCGTGACGTCGCCGTGGAACTGGCCAAGGAAGAAGGTATCGAACTGACAGACGAGCACTGGAAGGTGCTGGAGTTCATCGAATCCGACTTTGCCGAAAAGAACGCCGTCCCGGGCATGCGCCGGTTGAACAAGGTTGGTGGCATCCCCACCAAGGACCTCTACCGGCTCTTCCCCAACGGACCCATCAAGAAGGCCGCCCGGATTGGGGGTTTCCCCAAGCCTGCCAGCTGCGTCTAAGCAAGGAGAACGACAATGTCAGACGAACCCATCAAGAAAGTTTCCATCATCGTCTCCAAGGGCTCCCTGGAAGGGGTCTACCCTGGCCTCATCATGGCCAATGGCGCCCGCATGGAAGGCATTGAAGCCAATCTCTTTTTCACCTTTTTCGGCCTTCACGCCATCGTGAAGAAGAAGATGGAGAAGCTCAAGGTGGCCACCGTGGGCAACCCTGCCCTCTGTGTCCCGGATGCCATGGGCTTCCCGATGCCGACTATCCTCGGGGCCATCCCCGGCATGTCGGCCTTCGCCACCATGATGATGAAGAACGAAATGGAAAAAATCGACATTCCGCCGGTTGGCGAATTCGTCGAGATGATCAGTGATGCCGGCGGTAAGATTTATGCCTGCAAGGCAACCGTCGACATGTTCAAGCTCAAGGACGAGGACTTCTGTCCACAGATGGACAAGGTCCTCACCGTTGGTGAATTCTACGAGCTCTCAGCCGGCTCGCAGATTATCTTCACCTGATCCCCGAACCCCTAACACGGTTCCAGCTCAAATAGTAACCAAAATACGAATACCTCGAAAAATGAAACATCGAATCGGAAGATCCGTCCTGTTAACGCTCGCCGCTATGGCCCCTGCCATCGGCTTTGCCACCAATGGTGACAACATGATTGCCATTGGACCCAAGGCCCGCGCCATGGGGGGCGTCTCCATCGCCTATCCCCAGGATGCCATCACGGCGGTTTTCGGTAACCCCGCAGCCCTTTGCTTTACAAAATTCTGCCCCTCAACCCAGGTCGACTTCGCCGGCACCCTTTTCATGCCGGATGTGGATGCGGCGGTCACCAACCCGCTCGATCCGACCGAGTTGCTGACCGCAGACAGCGATGACGGCATCTACCCGATTCCCGCCATCGGTGTTGCCGTTCCATTCGGTGAAGACAACCGTGGTCGTTTCGGCCTCGCCGCCTATGGGGTCAGTGGACTCGGTGTTGATTACCGGGACACAGTCCTCGGCGGGACACTCGGCAGTCTCGGCCAGGTTCCCCCAGGCTTTGAGACCGCCCCAATCATTGCCGGCAGTTACACCAGCCTGCAAATCATGAAGTTTGCCCCTAGTGTGGCCTGGCAGGTTGCCCCGGGATTCTCCCTTGGTGCAGCCGCGCATATTGACTATGCCATCCTTGACATGGGCCAGGGCTCCTCATCCGGTTACGGTTTCGGCCTGCAAGTAGGTGCCACCTACCGTCCGACCGAAGATTGGGCGCTTGGTTTCTCCTACACGACGCCGCAGGAAGTGGACCATGACAACGTCATCAACATGGGCATGGGTCCTCAGGACCTGACCCTGGAAATGCCGCAACAACTCGGTGCCGGGATTGCCTACGAAATTGATGAAGGCAAGCTGGTCCTGGCCGCCGACCTGAAGTGGATCAACTGGTCCTCAGCGAAAGGCTACAAGGACTTTGACTGGCGCGACCAGACCGTTGTGGCGTTGGGTGTCCAATACGAGGCCATCGAGGACAAGCTGGTCCTGCGTGCCGGGTACAATTATGGCAAGAACCCCGTCAAGGAGCACAATGGCTGGGATGGAAGCTTTGACTTCAATACCGGCATGCCCAATGACGTGACCGTCGTCCAGGGCATTGTCATGCCAACCTACTTCTACGAAACATTTCGTATCATCGGGTTTCCGGCCGTCGTTGAATCGCATATCACCGTCGGGATGACCTATCACATGAGCGAGCGCTTTGCCCTCAGCTTCGCTTATATGCGGGCTCTCGAGAAGGGGATCAGCGAATCGGGTACGGGTCCGACTGGAGCCCCCACTGTCCTGCTCTCCAACCTGAGTGAGGACAGCCTTGAGTTCGGACTGAGCTGGAAATTCTAATGCCCCCCATTATACGAAAACTGCGTATACCTACAGGCTGGCTGGCCATCCCAGCCAGCCTGTTCCTGGTCACCGCTTGCACCACCACGGAGCAGCCAGCATCAAGGCAACCGGCCCCGGTGGCCCATCATTCAGTGATGGAAAGCTCGGATCCGGACAGTCCCTTTGCCAAGGTGTTTGACGGTGAAGCTGCTGTCGTTGTCCTGACCTTTTACGACCTTTACTGTGTCGCTTGCCAGCAGTCGGCAGAGAACTTCACTATCCTTTCAAACAGGATTGGGGAATCATTTCCGGATGCGCCCATCCAGGTGAAGGGTGTCGGCATAGGCGACACCGCCTTTGAGCTCTCCGTCTTTCAGCGGCGCTACAACCTGCCCTATCCTTCCATTCCCGATCCGGAGAAGACCTTCGAGGAACCCTTCCAGATCAAGGGAACCCCGACGGTCCTGGTCTTTACCCGTAAGGACACGGACTGCATTGAAATCTACCGGCACGAAGGCCGTTTACGGAGCAGCGATGTGGAAAACCTGCTTGAAACTATCCGCGAAGCTGTTTCCGCTCAGTAACAACATTTTCTTATCCCCATGGCTTTAACCAGTTTTCTTCTCCTTGGCACCGCCGTCATGTCCTGCAATCCGCAGGTCATGTGTACCGTCGAGGAACCGGCCAAGTTGCCCATCTTTGAGCCCGGCTACCTCAAGCCGGTCGACAGCCAGACGCATCTGCAAGTCGGGCAAAAGGCACCCGACTTCACCCTGCCAAGTACCGATGGACGGGAGATCCGGCTTTCGGAGCTGTTGGAAGACAAGGCAGTCGTCATCACCTTTGTCCCTGCGGCCTGGACGCCTGTTTGTTCCGAACAGTGGCCCGGCTACAACGTGGCAGAGCCCTTTTTCGAGGAAGCCGATGCCATCCTCATCGGCATCACGGTCGATAACCTACCTACGCTCCATGCCTGGACACGGGAAATGGGCGGGGTATGGTTTCCGGTTCTTTCGGACTTCTATCCGCATGGCGAAGTAACGGCCAAGTACGGCATCCTTCGCGAAGACGGGACATCCGAGCGGGCCCTCTTCGTTATCGATAAGGATGGCATCCTGCGCTACATTGATGTCCATGACATTAACAAGCGACCGCCATTGGATGTTTTGATCGAGGAACTGGAAAAGCTTCTGGACTGATCAGGCTTGCCGGTGGTCGGCAGTCAGGATTGTATGCCGGCTATGAAGCTGTCTGCAATTTGCCTCCCTGTCGCGGGGCTGGTCCTGCTTATATCGCCGTTTCTCAACGCCTCTGGAATCGCCAAGGACAACTATCCCCTGCCCTTCACGCCGGATCCGGAGCGATTGGCCAATGACATTGAGCGCTTTGCCTTCGCGGACGAGGTGGGTATGCCCCCGGAGGGCGGGATTGTCTGTGTCGGGAGCAGTTCCATGCGCTTCTGGCATGATAGAATCCGTGAAGACCTCGAAGGCTTGAGCATTATTCCCCGCGGATTCGGCGGCAGCCAGTACACGGATGTTATCTATTATGCCGATGAGCTCATCCTGAAATACCGGCCGCGGGCGGTGTTGATCTATGAAGGCGACAATGACGCCAATGCGGGAAAGCACCCCCAGCGGATATTCGCCGACTTCAAGTTTCTTGTCGACATTTGCCAATCCCAGCAGCCCAGCCTCCGGTTTTACGTCATTTCCGCCAAGCCCAGCCTTGCCCGCTGGGAAATTGCCGATCAGATGCAGGAGGCCAACAAGCTGATCCGGAAGCATTGTCGGAAGCGGGAGGGCCTTGTCTTCATCGACTTGTGGAAGGTCATGCTGGGCAAGGATAAGCAGCCCCTGCCGGACATCTTTACCGAGGACCAACTCCACCTGAATGAGAAGGGCTATGACATCTGGACGGCCGCCATTGCCCCGGTTCTGCAGCAAGGTGAAGCGGCATTCGAGCAGGAAGCAGAATAAGTCCGCCCGCTACTGCTTTTCAAGATATCCGATCGAAACAAGAAAGGTGTCCATCTTGGAAATTGTATCCTCGTAATACTTCGGTCCGTTGAAAAAGCTATGACCGGCCCCGTCGTAGGTCACCAGTTCGCATCGAACACCAAGGTCGTGAAGTTTCTGGTTGAACAATTCTGCCGCCACATACGGGACAGTTTCATCCGCAGTTCCGTGGAAGAGGATTGTTGGAGGCATGTCCTCCTTGGCCTGGTGATAAGGGGACAGCTTCACCGGGTCGGTTCCGGCTCGCTGGTGGCTGTGCTTGCTCTTGAAAATGTCGAGCTCGGACACGCCGTCCACTGGACCAACAACAGCTACGGGGTTAAAGAGCACCAAGGCATTGGGTCGTGAACTAACCCTGGAATCTTCTTCGGCATTGTCAAAGTCCTGCACCGCGGCGGTTGCTGCGGCCAGATGCCCACCTGCCGAGCCACCACCAGCGGCAATATGGTTAGGATCAATGCCCAATCGTTCCGCATTCGCCCGTATCCAGCGCACTGCCGATTTGGCATCCTCAAGACAAACCTTCACAGGGACACCATTACGGGATTTTACCCGGTAGTCGGCAACCGCTGCCACCATACCACGACTGGCCAAATACTGGCTCTGTCGGGCAAAGTGGCTTGGTGAACCTCCGTTCCAGCCCCCGCCAAAGAAGAAGACGATGGCAGGCGTCTTGTCGTCAGGCTTGTGTCCTTCAGGATTGAATATCCACAAGCGCAGTTCCATTTCCCCGGCCACCTTATAGGTCTCGACCTGTGCCCCTTCGATGATCGGGGGATAGGCAGGCTTGGCGGACAGGACATAGGTAAGCCCGCAAAGCACAAGAAGGCAGAAGGAGAACCGGAGAATGGGTCGGAATGAAAGCCTATGCATGGTTTGAGCCTGAAGCACCATTTCTTAACTTCAATGCGTAACTCCCGACAAAATATACACACTGGTGCATTGGCAGATCCGGCCTTCATTCAACACGGAGAATCGTTCCTGAGGCCCCGTTCGAAAGCGTATAGCTGTCTCCTTCAACTTTACCTGCCAAGGATGCCGCCAGCGGCGACTCCGGGGTGACCACCGTCACTTCCTGGTCCTCGATAATCAGTTCGGTCCCCCCGCAGCAGGGAAGGATGAATACCCACGATTTGTAGCCATCAAAGTCGCATTTAACAAGGGCCCCCGTACCGATGGGCTTGTCGGTGAAGGATGCAGGAGAAAGGTCGTTCAGCAGCTTTGCCTGCTCGTTCATCGAATCAAACTGGGCCGCATATCCCCGGGCAAGGTAGGAGGCCTCCAGTCCCTGGGTATCCCATTTGCTTTCGGCCCGGGATTCGCTGTCGGTCGCTCCGGCCGCAGCCTGCTTGTTGGCCGCCTGTAACCGCTGAATCTCGGCTTTTAGCTGCTCCTTGAGGAGTTGGAGAATTTCCTGCTTATCCATCAATCGCAGGATAAACAGTTTACTGAAGGAATCAACTGCTTCAGGGGTAATCTTGACGGGCAACCGGGCTATTTACAGTAAGGCATCAACCGTGTTTATTGAAGAAGCCCAATCCGGTTCGATCAAGTAACCTTCCACACCATTATTTCCTAACATCCCATGAAGTCCCAAGCTGTCGTTTTTACCGCCCCCAATACTGTCGAATTCCAGACTGTCGATTGTCCGGACCCGGGTCCGGATGATGTGGTTATTCGGGTGACCCACTCATGGATCAGCAACGGTACAGAGGGTTCCTACCTGCGCGGAGAGCGGATTGCCGGGGACACCCCGCGGCGGGAAGGGGATCCGTGGCCCTTTCCGGTTGTATCTGGTTACCAGAAGGTAGGAACGGTGGAGGCTTTCGGGGAGGCAGTTACAGATCTGGCCGTTGGCGAGACGGTCTTTGCCATCTGTGGACAGGTGGAAAGGATGTTTGAGCGCTGTGCCGGGCATGTGAACCCGTCCATTACCAAGCGGAGCCAGGTTTACAAACTCCCTCCGGAACCGGACCCCCTCGCTTATTCCGGCCTCGTGCTGACCCAAGTCGGCTACAATTGCGGTATCCGGGCACCGATTGAGAAGGGCCAGGGTGCTGTTGTCATCGGGGACGGCCTGGTCGGCCAGTGGGCGGCGCAGACCCTGGCCTGGCGCGGGGCCGAGGTGATGCTGGTCGGCAAACATGATGACCGGTTGAAGCACTTTGCCGATTATCCGGGAGCCCACCTGCACAACCTGAACGATGACCCGGACTGGATCGGCGCCGCCAATCGACTCTTCCCGGACAAGGCGACCGTCGCTGTTGATACCGTCGGCTCGTCAGAGGTCATGGACCGCTTTTTTGATGTCCTGCACCGCTTTGGGCATGCCATCAGTGCCGGCTTTTATGGAACCGAGGATATGATTGCCCTGCAGCCGTTGCGCTATGGGGAGCTTTCCATTCACTTGGTCTCCGGCGTCTGGCATCAGCGCATGGTGGAAACCATTCCGCTCATCGAGGCGGGGCACCTGCAGACGCTGCCCCTTATCACCCATCACTTCCCTGCAACAGAAGCCGCCCGGGCATGGGAGTTGATCGAGAGCAAACGGGAACCGGTCCTGGGCGTCATTCTCGACTGGGAGTAATGTCATGATGAAATCTCTACAAATCACAACGCCCGGAAAGGCGGAAATCATCGAACTGGAAAAGCCTCAGCCGGCAGCCGGGGAAGCCCTGGTGGCCATCGAGGCGGTTGCTACCTGTCCGCACTGGGACCGCCACATCTACGAGGGGGATCCCATGTTCGAGGGTCACAAAATGGAATACCCCTACTGGCCAGGCCAACCGGGGCATGAGGCCATCGGACGAGTGGAAGCTGTTGGTGATGGGATTGATGAACAACTTGTCGGCCGGCGGGTTGCTGTCTGGCGCGCGGCCCAACCTTACATGAACGGGCTCTATGCGACGCATGGAATTGTTGAATCAGAAAGGCTATTGCCCATTGCGGAGGACCTTCCGGCAGAAAAGGTTACCTCCCTTGAGCTGGCCATGTGCGTCCAGGTCTCTATCGACCAGTTGAGTGAAATCAATGCCATTGCCAAAAAGCGGATCCTGCTCGGTGGTCTAGGACCAGGAGGCATTGTCGGACTGCAGCTGCTCAAGGCGGCTGGCGCCGCCGAAGTTGTGGCAATTGATCCGGTAGCCGAACGGCGTGAACTGGCCCTCCAACTGGGTGCGGTTGCCGCGGTCGCACCGGGCGACCCTCTGGTCAGTGTTTCCCGTTCCGGCCCGGATGCCTTTGATGCCGCTCTCGACACAACGGGTCTGAAGGTTTCCATTGAGGCACTCATGCACGCCTGCAAACGGGCTGTAGCCATTTTCGGGGTTCTACGAGAAAACGTCTCCCTCGGCCCCGCCCAATGGTATGGCGGATTTTCCCTGATTGCCTACGGGGAGCACAACCGGGGAGCTGCTGAGCGGGCCTACCAGGCCATCCTTGACGGTCAACTGGACCTCGCTCCCCTTTTCAGCAAGAAGATGCCCCTCTCGCAGTACAATGAGGCCGTTGCCCTTCTGCAATCAATGGAGGCCATCAAAGTGCTCTTTGACCCAAATGCCTGATTCAGGCAACGGATTCTTCATCCCGGATTAACTGGCTTACTCCAAGGGAAACAAGGGCCAGGATGGCCCCGAAGACGAATATCACCTGGTAGCCAAAAAAGTACCATGCAAAGCCGCCAATCAGGGGGGCGAGAACTGAGGAGACATGGTTCCACGTCACGCCCATGGAGAGCGTCGGCTTGATGTCCTCTGGCAAGGCAATCCGGTTGATGTAAGTGGTCAGGGCGATACCGCCGACGAACAGGAGGTTGTCCACGCAATAGAGCGCATAGAGGACCGGCCGGTACTCAATGAAGGCATAACCCAGGAATACCCCGGCCAAACCGACATAACTCCAGCTGAGACAGGTCCGCTCGCCAAATCGATCGACCAGGCGGCCCATGGTCGGACCGGTCAGGGTGACCAGGGTCTGGTTGATGAGGACCAGCACCATCGTCGTCTGCACCGGCATGCCATGGACCTTGACCAGCGCGAAAATGGCAAAGGTGATGAACATTTGCTTGCGCCAGCCCTGGAGAAACTGGAGGGCGTAATAGACTGCGTAGCGGCGTTTCATGACAAAGGCCCGCTCCACCCCGGAGGCCCGTTTGCGGCTGGCAAAGAAGATGGCACCGCCGCCGAGGCAGGCAACAATTCCCGCCATGACAAAGAGCCCGTTGTAGCCAAAGGTATCGAACAGGAGAATCGCCGCGATGATCGTCACCAGCCAGGCAAAGCTCTCCACGCTACGCAGCTGACCCAGCCAGCGTCCCTTCTTGCCCGCCGGGGAATACAATAGCGCCATATTCTGGCTCAACGGGACCCAGCAATGAAAACCGATACTCCAGACCACCGAACAAATAATCAATCCAGTCAATGTCGTCACTGTGGCATAACCGGCAATGCCCAATCCCAGAATAACGAGACAGGCGGCTGCAGTCAGCGGTGGATAGACAGCCACCACAATGGCCAGGAAGGCAAAATTGAGAAAGCCCGGAACCTCCCGCAGCGCTTCCATGTAGCCAAGTTCGTGAGCTTCAATTCCCAATCGCTCGACGATGAAGTTGTTGAAGAGGGTCAACTGGACCCCAAAAAACACCCCCACCGAGGCCATCGCCAACGCCAGTAGGGTGAAATCCCGGTTCCATTCGCGGAAAAAGCTCAAACCCGGCCGGCTGCCTGGCACCGCTTGTGGAATCCGTCCTGACTTCATCCAATGAGGATTGCCCTAAATTTGCCTAATGTAAAGGCAGGCCTGCCCATTCACCATCCACCGGGACTTCGGAATCCACAAACGTCTGGCCGCTGACGTGCAGCTGAGTGGCCCCCGTGGCGCTAACCCAGACCGGCTGCCCATCCCGCTGGTGCACGATGGCATAGGTGAAGGATCCGGAAACCGCTCCGGCCTCAATAGCCGTCCCATCGGAAAAGATGTGCAGGTCCTCCTCGTTGCCGATGCTGACGCGGCACAGGAGGACATCGGGGTTTTTCGAGTGGCGGTTCCAGGTAAGGCGTGGCGACTCATCGGGTGAGTCCTCCTTCGTCGGGTAAATAAGCACAGCCATACGGTCCTGTAGTGGATTTCCGCTACTGCCTTTTCTGAAGGTTATCCAGTCAATATCCCGGCTGGGTGGCTCACCGGGAAGCTCCCCTAGCCCCGCCGGGCCCGTGCGGTGGAATCGTTCTGTTGCTTCCTGTTCCGAGTCGGGAAGAATGAGCTGCACTCCGGGTGTTTCAGTGGAGGCAAACCCGTAATCGGTCTCTTGCAGGCTCAAGGGCGTGTGGAACTGCCAGTCGAGCGCCTTGCCCGCATGGGGCGTCTCCACCTCGTCGACAAGGAGCCAGTAGTGGCCCCGGCGAAAGGCAAAGTGGCGCCGGTGAAGGGTGTCATGATAGCGCTGATACCCACTGTGGGTTGCGGCAAAATAATCCATGTGCTCCTGGGTCGACCAGGCAAGGTCAAGGCCTTCAACGTTCCGCTTCATGGGGTTGGCCTCTGCCACCATGAGCATATTGTGTGCCTTGGCCTGTTTGTACCAGGAAACATGGACGGGGTCGACATATCCCGTCGGCCCAATGGCCGCATCAAGCGCAATGGGAATGCCATTGGCGTAGGCTTCAAAGTCGAGAATGTCGTAGTGCCCGTGGTTCTGGAACGGACCGTAGTTGATCTTCATGAAATAGGCGTCCCGGGCCCACCCTTCCCGCATGACCACGAAATGGCTGCTGGGGAAGAGCTCGGAGGTCGTATCCGGTAGCTCCGGCTCGATGCCGGTGGCCTTCCACTTCTCCTCCGGGACAACATGCATGAGCGGACCAATGAAGTCCCCGCGGTTGAAGAACTTCCCCATGTCGACAAGAAGCCCCGCAAAGATGAGGCTGCGGCGGCTGTCGTTGAAGGGCACATTCACACCCAGTGGCGAAAGTGTCCGCGAGGTGAACTCCATCAGCTTCTCCAGCCGCGGAAGATAGGTCTCGAGCAAACTGGTATCGTCCTCGGCGTATTTCCAGAGCAGCATGTAGCGATAGAACATGCCAAAGACAAAACTGGTGTAGCTGCCCGTCCGCTCCACATAGCCGCCATCGTCGAAAATGTCCTCCTGGAAATGCTGGATCATGTTGGCCCGGCTCGTCGCCAGCCAGTCACCGGATTCCTTGAACTCCGGATAAAGGAGCGCCAGATAGGTCTGGGTCATGGCGGTCTGGGTCTGCCAGTTGTAGGGATGGAAGGGAGTTTGCTCAAGGCATTGGTGCATCCAGCGCCCGGCTCCGAGAAGGTATTTCAGCATCTGTACATGCGTTTCCGGGGAAAGCTCCGCCCCCATCGCCCGCATGGCATCGATGAACCGGGGCGTCCGCACCCCGAGTCCCAGCTCGTACCAGACCACATTCCGGACCTTTACCCCCGGACCGGTCTCTTGTGCTTGAATTTCGTTGCGCTGCGCATACCACTGCTTGAAAAGCGATTCGAAGGCCTCCGCATAACGCTCCTCCCCGGTTGCCACCCAGGCGGTCACGAGGTCCGTGACAAAGTGCAGGTAATGAAAGCCGTACTTCGACCGGTCCGTCCAATTGACGTTGTAATCCACTTCCCAGCCAAAATAGCGCCCGGCCAGTGTGTACCCGCGTTCCGGATCCACGACCGCGTCGCCAGCGGCCCGGACAGCCGCCAGTCTCGCCGGATCCGCCTCCAGTTGCTGACGGAATTCCTCTGTAGTGAGGAAAGGAATATTGGCCGCCCGGTCGTAGTGGTACAAACGCCCAATGTCCTCCCGCTGCACAAACCAGGCTTTCACCTTTTCCGGGGAAAGGGTCCCGTCCGCCTTCATAAAACGCTCCGCATCCGTCAGCGAGGCCAGCAGCTCCGCGTCCGATATCTCGGTAATCTTGTCCCGGAAGTAATCCGCATCCAGGTACACATCGTGCCATTCCGACAGGTGCAGCCCAACGTCCACATCCGACCGATCCCCGTTTTCCACCACCTCATTGCACAGGGGACAACGCCACTGCCCGTCATCCAGATAAATGTCGGAATACTTGGTGACCACCGGCCCCGTAGGCTCCGCCCCGACTGTCCCGGCACACAGGAACATTGAAACCAACGGCAGTAACCCAAAAACCGCCCGAAAACACGCTTTCTTGCTCAATTCGCCCATGCCTGAATTTAAATCCCGCCCGGAAATGCCTAACAAATCCTAATCTGCTGGCCTGTAAAGCAGTCGCGACGGGCGGTATCACTTGACAAGTTATATTACATAATTATGTTACATATATATGCGGACAACACTTGTGTTAAATGACGAACTAGTTGCGGAAGCGAAACGGAAAGCCGCCGATCGCCGGGTTTCGCTCAGTACCATTGTCAACGAAGCTCTACGGAACGCTTTGCAGGATCCGCCCGCCGAAGCGGAGAAAACCCCTTTCTCGATGCCAACTTATCGACCTAGGAAAGCAGCGGTTACCGACCTTTCCCCCGGAGACATGAACCAGTTATTGGCGGCAGAAGAGGCAGCCCCCTATCACAAATGATCCTCTTCGACATCAACGTCCTGGTCTACGCGCACCGGGAAGATCAGGAACATCATGCGTATTTCCGATCTCGACTGGAAACAATCGTCGGGGGAGACAATCCATTCGGCCTGACTCCCCTTACTGCCGGTGGATTTATCCGAATAGTGACCCAACCGGCCTTTCCGAATGGCCCGACTCCCCTCCCGCAGGCCTTGTCCGTGATCGATTCCCTCCTCTCCCATCCGCGGGGACACATGATCCAGCCAGGCCGCCGCCATTGGGAAATCTTCTCCCAGCTCTGCCGCCAGACCCAGGCCAGCGGGAAGTCGGTTGCGGATGCCCAGCACGCGGCTGTCGCCATCGAACATGCCGCCACCTGGATTACCCGCGACAAGGACTTCGCTCGCTTCACCGAACACGGTTTGAAATGGCAGCATTGGTCGCCAACTTGATGATTCTGTTGGCTTGCCATCCGAAGCCCGCACGGCGAAGGATGCCCGCGCTTCGTTCCACCCTGCGGGACTTCGCAGGGCACTCTCGCTCAAACATCACTCCTGGGTGGCTGCGCCATGCGTAGCTCGCAGAGCGAAGCATGGTGGGCCCAGAGGGATTTGAACCCCCGACCAAGGGATTATGAGTCCCCTGCTCTAACCGCTGAGCTATGGGCCCGTCAGGAAGGCAATATCTGTGGCGGAGAAGTGGGTCGGGTCAAGCTTTTGCGGAGGTGTTATTCACTCTGGCCCGGCGAAGCGGAACCACTTCACATTGGCATCAGGTACGGGAATGGTCACGGACATCGTCTCGCCGGTGTCGGCCCACTCGGTCAGGTTGTCACTCTGCTCCAGCTTCATCTCAATGGTGGCTTGCCCGTCGATTACCTCGATCATGGTACTGCCGGGACGCAGGTCCGCAATTTCGGAGAGGGTGTATTCGTTGGCTAGGGCCTCTTGGTAGAAGTCCAATCTTTCATTTGCTTGATTTAAAAGAGCTCGAATGCTGTCAAGTCGCTCTGAAAGCAAGTACGCCGGAGTTCCCCAAGTCCAACTCACATTGGTCAATATAGCTCTGTTAAAATTAGCATTATTATAACTGGCGCCATAAAAATCGGCCCCTGTGAAGTCGGTCCTCTGCAGGACTGCATAGGAGAGGTCAGCATTGGAAAGGTCTGCACCAACAAGCATTGCACTTTCCATTCGAGCGGTTGTGAAGTTTGCTTTGGTAAGATTAGCAAATGACAAATTGGCGCCAGTTAAAGTAGCATTCCATAAATCGGCTTCAACTAAGTCAGCGTACTCCAGATTCGCACCATTAAGTATAGCCTTCCTAAGGCTGCTTTTACTCAGTTTGATCCTTTCAAGCTGGGCATTAGTGAAATTAACTTCTTCCAGCGTCGTATTACTTAAGTCTGCATCTCGTAGATCAGCTCCGGGTCCAATCAAATGGCCGTCAAATAGATCGGCCCCTTCACCAAGATCGCGAGGAAACACCAAAGTCCAGTCAACTGGCAAAGCAAGGGGAGTTCCAATTAGTTGACTGGAAGTTATCCTATACAAATTCGCTCCTCTAAAATTTGTTCCATTTACTACTGCAGCTCTTATGAGCACTCCTGATAGATCGGCGTTGCCAAGATCAACATTTGTTAAATTGGCTCCGGTTAAATCGGCATTGGAGAGGTTAATCCCAACCAGATTCACCCCTGCCTGAATATCAATGCCGTCGTAGGGATGGGGATTTCCATTTCTGTCCAGGAGTTCTACCCAGAGGCCCCGTAAGTTCTTATAGCGGGCGGCTTGCAGATTGATGGCACCGAACAGAGCAATTCCTATCAATACCCACCTCACTAGAATACTGCACTTGGCCATGAATTCTTAAGGAAAATTAATCCTACCAAGTCAATTAACTAATCACGCAAACTCCCGCAGGGAAAGCCTTACACAGATGCTGCTGAGGGGCCTTTATTGACCTGAATATGAAAGTCACATGCGCCATCAGAACCATTTTTCGTCGTAGGAACCCCGTCCCAACACCCTGACCGTCCTTTGCTCCTCAAGTTATCCCTTAAGGGCATCTACACTCCTACAGTGGTGTTACTATGTTGAGTATTTGTTGCCCAAGCTACCCCGCTGGCCTGCCAGAGGCTCTTTTTTTGGTGTAGATTTACCCGTTTTCTTTTAATGCTTTTCCCGCATTTTCTGGTGCCTACCCTCACGAAATCCTTATTATTACTGTCCCAGCGGGCGGATGACTTGATTTGGGGTGTGAGGACGGGGCGATTATTTATGCCAGAAATAAAGGGTATCCAGTCGGCTTCAGGAGGCAGTGGAAGAGCTCCATCTTATGGCAGAAATAGGCCCGCCTCATTACCCCCCCCACCCAACTATGTTTTTGACAATATTAGCCCCCATTGATAGAAAGCCATGTCCCCCGGAGGAAATGCATACCCAGTAGATTCAATATAGGGAGGGAACGATAATGAATCGGTTTCGAAGTATCTGTTTGGTGGCAGGGATGTTGCTACCGGTTACGCTGTTTGCCAAGGAGGTGGTGGAATTTGATTGGTTAAGTGATTGGTTCAAGGGCGGACCAATGGGACCATGGCTTATCGATAATGGGGATGTGGCCATCTTCGGAGAACACAACTGGAATCCGGTGGTTTCCTATAACTATAATAGATGGGAATCTGGAACGACAGCCCATTTGCCCGAGCTTGAGGATTATGAGATCTGGGACGTCTCAAATGATGGCTCCGTATTTGTAATTAGCCGAGAGGACCACCTGTTTGTAAAAGTGAATGACGATTGGCAAGTAATCGAGGACACGTCCGGGCAGTGGGGAGGTCTAACGTGGCTTGGAGTGCATCTATCCGGCAACGGCGAGGTTGCCGTGGGAACAGACGGTGACAAGACTTGGATATGGACGGAGGGTGAACTCCGCCTCCTTGATGGCCGCGCAGGACCTCCAGTTGGGATATCGGATGACGGCACCGTCGTAGCCGGGGTTGAAGATCCGTGGCTGCCGGGTTCAAATGCCTACCGCTGGGTGAATGGTGTCTACGAACAGATACACGAACCCGCAGGCGGGTGGCCTGGTGGTTCTCGTTGGGTGACAGCAATGTCCGGGGACGGCTCAACTCTGTTTTCCCATACTTGGATATGGAAGTATGGGGAGATACAAGGGTTCGACTTCGGTATGATAGATGTTGGTCTCGGACCTCGTACCAATGAAGATGGGACGCTGCTGGTGGGGAGGTATTACCACCACGATTCGGACAAGTTAGATATCGTTATTCTGAAAGAGGAAGATAATTGGGCTCCAACACTATTAAGTGACATTCCATTGAGGCAAGGGGGGCAATTCGATCAAGCCATTCAAGAACTAGATGCTATAGAGGTTACAAGCCTCAGTCGTGATGGATCTGTTTTAACTGGTTATGGATGGCGAAACGACAATAGCTGGAGATTCTATCGAATGGAGCTCCTCACCGTATTCGGCCGCCACCTCGTCCACGAAGGGTATGTTGACACAAAGCAATGGCTGGGCTGGTTGCAGGTGGAATATGACCCATGGGTCTGGTGTCTGGCTACTCAATGCTGGTTCTACATTAGTGAAGATGTAGCTATAGCGGAAGGAGGCTGGATGTATGCCCCCAACATGGCGTCACTGGAAGTGTACCCTGCTTCAGGATATGGCTGGAGCTATAAACTGAGCAAGTGGCTCTATGTCGATCCCAGTGGCAGCGGCTGGGTGTATGTGCTCTGAAGGTTTCCCCCTTGCCAATTTTCCAAAGGGATTGCCGGACCCATACGAATCAAGACCCTCTTGATGCGGCAGGTGGGACCCTGTGTGCTTTAGAAACCTTGCAGGCTTGAACAGTCTGGCTTCATTCAGTTAAATAAACAGCTGATGAAGCAGGTGAAGCTGGTTGATCGAGCCCTTCCTTTTCCGGAGGGGCACGACAAGGAGGTGATTGGATAATGCCACCTTCCACCATTCTGGGGATTGACCAGGGAACGACCGGCACACGGGCGGTGGTCATGAATTCCCGGGGGCAGGTGGAATCATCCGCTTACCGGAAACACCAACAGATCATGCCCGACCTCGGGAACGGTATCCGGGGGGTTGAACATGACCCGATGGAAATCTGGAACAACACCCGGGAAGTTGTTGAAGCCGTTATTGCCAACCATGACATCGCGGCCATAGGGATCGCCAACCAGGGGGAAACCGTCATGCTGTGGAACCGCAAGACCGGTGAACCGCTGCACAATGCCATCGTCTGGCAGGACCAGCGAACACAGGACTGGATGGATGAGCTCCGGAATGATGCATCCCTCGTGAAGCATGTCGCGACAACCACCGGATTGCGACTGGATGCCTACTTCTCGGCCAGTAAGATAAGCTGGCTGCTGAAGAATGTCCCGTCAGCCGGTAAACTGCTGGAGAGCGGCGATCTATGTGCCGGTACGCTCGATGCATGGCTGATCTACAAACTCACCGGGGGAAAGTCCTTCGTCACCGATCCAAGTACAGTGGCCCGGACGCTGTTGTTCGACATTCATAAGCAGGAATACGACGAGCAATTGCTTTCGCTGTTTCAAATTCCCTCCCGGATATTGCCGGAAGTTGTGGATCGCGATTTTGGAACCGTGTCCACCATTGCCGGACTTGAGGGTGTCCCCATCGCAGCCAGCCTTGTCGACCAGACCGGTGCCGTTTTCGGTCAGGGCTGCCTTCAGCCCGGCGATCTCAAGGCCACTTATGGCACGGGTTGTTTTGTCTTCATGAATACCGGTCCGGATCCCGCCCTCAATGACAGCGGTTTGCTGAGCGTGATTGCCTGGAGCCGGGATGCCGAGGTTACCTATGCCCTGGATGGAGGCATATTCACCGCGGGAGCGGTGGTGGAATACCTGTCCAGTCAACTGGGTTTTCTCAAGGATGCCTCTGAGCTGGATTCCATCCTCGAAAAAACCCCTACTTCCGGATCGGTGGTATGCGTACCTGCCTTTGCCGGACTGGCCGCCCCCTTCTGGGAACGGGGTGCCAAGGCCGCCTTTTTCGGAATGGACTTGTCCACCCCGAGTGAGGTTCTGGTCAGGGCGGCAATGGAGGGAATCGCCTGCCGAGTGGTCCAGGTTGTTCGGGCAATGGAGGCAGCGGCCTCCACCAAGGTTCGTTCCCTGCGAGTGGACGGGGGTCTGGTCCGCAGTCGGGAATTCGCACAAATCCAGGCCGACCTGCTCGGGCTGCCGGTTTCCGTATTGGAGAACCCGGAAGCCACCGTGATGGGGGTCTGCTACATGGCGGCTAGGATGGCCGGCATCTGGGAAAGCGACCAAGCCGTTCTCGACTGTGTCAGGATTGCCCGGACGGTTTATCCGAACTGCGAGGCCAAATCACGGGATGCCCTGAATTCCAGGTTTGATAATGCCTGCGAGATCGTTAAAAACTTTAAAAGCTGATGGACCCATTCGATGCAGTTGTTGTTGGAGGAGGTGTTGTCGGTACAGCGATAGCCCGGGAACTGGTCAAGGCAGGTGCGAGAACAGCCCTCCTTGAGGCTTGTGACGATGTCGGGAAAGGCACCAGCCGGGCCAATACCGCCCTCCTCCACAGTTCCTATGATGCCAAGCCAGGGACGCTCGAAGCGAAACTTCTTCATCGCGGCTTCAAGTTGATGCAGCAATACGGGCCAAGCGCAGGAATTCCCATTGAAAAAACCGGTGGACTTCTCGTCGCATGGAACGAGGAGCAGATGGAACAGCTGCCGCATATCCGTGAGAGGGCGAACCAGAATAATGTTTTGGATACGGAAATTGTCTCACGGGCTGAAGTGTACCGTCGCGAATCGCATCTTGGTGAAGGGGTCCTTGGCGGTCTCCTCGTTCCGGAGGAATCGATTATCTGTCCCTTCACCCCTACCCTCGCCTACGCGACCGAGTTTGTCCGCAACGGCGGAAGCCTCTTCCTGAATTCACCGGTTGAGGACATCTCAATGGTCAACGGCGGATACCGGCTACAGGCCGGCGACAAGACCATCGAGGGTGAGTGGATTATCAACGCCGCAGGGCTTGAGTCCGATACCATCGACCACATGGCCGAATTTGAACGGTTCACCGTCACGCCCCGCCGCGGGGAACTGATCGTCTTCGACAAATTTGCGAGGAATCTTTTGAGCCACATTATCCTGCCGGTCCCGACGGCCTATACCAAAGGTGTGCTCATCAGCCCGACGGTATTCGGAAACGTTCTCCTTGGACCAACTGCCGAGGACCTGGAAGACAAGACCGACACAGCTTCCAGTCGCGACGGTATGGAAGGCCTCCTGGAAAAGGGACGAAAAGTAATGCCGGCCCTGCTCAAGGAGGAAGTTACTGCCGTCTATGCCGGCCTGCGAGCCGCCACGGAACATAGCGATTACCAGATCCATATGGAGAAGGATAAGAAGTACGTCTGCGTGGGAGGAATCCGCTCAACCGGGCTCTCTGCCTCCCTCGGTATCGCGGAATATGTAGTCATGAAAATGATACAGGAGGGCTTTCCGGAAAAGCCCTCAACGGAATGGCATCCAGCAAGGATGCCCTACATTGGTGAAGCCGAACTGCGACCCTATAACGATCCTGCGAAGATCTCCGCCAATCCCGACTATGGAAGAATCGTCTGCCACTGCGAGAAAGTCACCCTCGGGGAGATACGCGACAGCCTCGTATCGGACATTCCTCCGCGCAACCTGGACGGCCTGAAAAGACGGACCCGGAGCAGCTTTGGAAGATGCCAGGGATTTTTCTGTATCGCTGAACTGCAATCCCTCTTGGACGGAGACCACACCCGATGAACGAGGAAGCCCATCAACAACCGGACGTTCTGGTAATCGGTGGCGGGCCTGCCGGGCTGGCAGCAGCCGTTCAGTTGAAGCAACTGGGATGCGGGAACGTTGTTGTCATTGAACGGGAAAAAGTTGCCGGTGGAATACCAAGGCACTGCTTCCATACCGGTTTTGGAATCAGGGACTTAAAGAGGATCATCTCTGGCCCGAAATATGCCGCGAATTATGTGCACCTTGCCGGAAATGCAGGGGTTACCCTTCTCACTGAAGCAACGGCCATCGCATGGAAAGACGACTTGGCAATCCAGGTAACCTCCCCGCAAGGAATCCAGATGTTCGCGCCCAAAGCCGTTCTTCTGGCCACCGGTTGCCGTGAACGCCCTCGGTCGGCAAGGTTTATTCCCGGGGACCGTCCTGCTGGCGTCTACACGACGGCGGCACTTCAGCAGCTGGTATATCTCCAATCGCAAAAGGTGGGATCACGGGCCGTGGTCGTTGGTGCGGAGCATGTCAGCTTTTCAGCGGTCGCTACCCTTGCTGCTGCAGGTTGTAAAACCATCGGAATACTCACGGAACATCCGCATCACCAGACCTACCGGCCCTTCCACTGGTGGGTTGCCGGACGCAAAAGGATCCCCGTTCATACCGAGTGCAAGGTGGTGGGAATCCAAGGAAAGGGCCGGGTGGAGTCCATCGAATATCTGGATCTGCAAACGAAACAATCGCATGCCATCGAATGCGATACAGTCGTCTTCACCGGTGACTGGATTCCGGACAACGAATTTGCCAGGCTGGGCAACCTGGAGATCAATGAATGGACAGACGGCCCGGAAGTCGATCAGTGCCTCTGTACTTCCCGGCCCGGCGTGTTCGCTGCCGGCAATCTTCTCCGCGGGGCCGAAATGGCCGACACCGCAGCAGCGGAAGGTCGATATGCTGCAAGGCAAATCGCGACATACTTGGAAAATCAAAAATGGTTCGCGGAGCATTCCCGCATCCGGATTGTTCCCATATCACCCGTCAAATGGGTTTCCCCTAATACAATCAATCCGGAGGGCCCCGGTTCTCTGCCGGAAAGCCAATTGGTATTCCGGGTAGACCGCTTTCTTGGAAAAAGCAAGGTGCAACTTTTGGGGGATTCAAGTGTAATTGCGGAACGAACATTCAGACGGCTGGTACCCAACCACTGGTACGGACTCCGGTTTCAGTTCAGAAACTTTGATTTCAAGGAACTGGCCGTCCGCGTCGAGGATTGAATTCCTGAACAATCGGCAGCCCTTTGTGATCTTGTCATGCGGCCTCCATGGCGTTATGCTGAACGCATGTTCCAACCAAGTATTCTAACCCGCTTTTCAACGCTGAACCCCTTCAAGATGAACCGGCACCGCCTGATAGCCTCAATGGCGGCGGTTCTCTTCCTTGCCCCCGGGATTACGGCACAAGTTAAGACTGAAAATGTGATCCTTATCATTCTGGATGGTGTGAGGACGAATGAGGTTTTCCAGGGAGTTGACCTGGAACTCCTGAGAGCCCATGAGACAAAGAAGCCCGTCGAGGAGTCCGAATTGTACAAGCAGTTCTGGGCGGACACAGCGATCGAACGCCGGAAAAGCCTGATGCCCTTCTTCTGGGAGGTCTGGATGGAAAACCACGGTTCCATTGCCGGGGACCGATGGAACGGCAGCGAAGTCCTCCTGACCAACAACCATTGGTTCTCCTACCCGGGATACTCCGAAATCCTCACGGGACAGGCAAATGACGAGGAAATTGCCAGTAATGCCGCTGTGCAAAACCCCTATCCCTCTGTGATGGAGTTTTTTGCCTCCAAATTGGAGCTTCCGCAGTCAGGCATTGCTTCCTTCGCCTCGTGGTCCGTCATGGATTACATCGTCGAGAAGAACCGCGGAACCATTTTCTCCAATGCCGGTTACGAGGCCTATGAGACTCCCGATCCGGCGATTCAGCTACTGAGCGAGCTGCAATTCAAGACCCTCAGCCCATGGGATACGGTTCGCCATGACGCCTACACCTTCCGCTTCGCCATGGATTATTTGAAAAGGCATCGTCCCAGGGTCCTTTACATGGCTTTGGGGGAAACCGATGACTGGGGCCACGAGAAGCGTTATGACCGGGTTGTCCAGGCTATTCATGCCAACGATGCCTACTTTCGCGAACTCTGGGAATTTCTCCAGTCCGACGACCAGTACAAGGACAAGACGACCATTCTCTTAACGACCGATCATGGCCGTGGGGACCAGGTCGAGGATTGGCCGCATCACCGCAGCAGCATTGAAAGCTCCAAGTATTGCTGGATCGCCGTAATGGGACCCGACCATAAACAGCGTGGCAGTCTGCAGAACATCAAGACCATCGGGATGAACCAGATTGCCGCAACCTTGTCAGCGTTCCTTGAACTTGATTACTCGGAATGGAACGAAGAGGCCGGCGAGCCCATTTCCATTTTCCTCAAATAAGCCAGTCACGGCTCGCTCCTCTTGCGGGAGGGCACCGCATTCCATTTGGGCAGCAGGATCAAGCCTCCCAGCAGGGAGGTGATGCCGAACGTGGTGAAGAGGACGTCCCAGCCGTAAGCCGCCGAAATGACACCCGGCAGGGAGAGGCCGAGAATCTGTCCAACGGATCCCAGTCCATTGACAAAGCCCACGGCCGAGCCGGCTCCCTTGCGCGTCCCGAAATCAACAGCCGCCGCTCCCGAGAGAAGGGTCTCGGGACCCACCAGTAGCATGCCGATGACAAAGAAGACCAGTGCCATGGTCCATGGACCACCCATTTCGGTAAGTGTAGTGAAAAAAAACAATACAATGGATGCTCCAAACAGGCAGGGCACGACAACCGGCATTCGGCGCGACTGGAACCATTTGTCGGTCGCGTAACCGGCAAAGATTGCACTCAAGGGGCCGGCAGCTTCAAACGAGGCACCAATCAGGGCTGAGCTGCCAATATTGGTACCCAGTTGTTCATAGGCCATCACAGGTCCCCAGAATAATATCGCGTAGCGGGTTGGCTTGAGCAGGAAATAAACCAGCCCCATCCGTATGATCATTGGATTCCGGAAAACCTCCCTGATGGTTTTCCACGACCCACGGGGCTCATCCTCGGGAGCCTCCCCCTCGGCCAATACCGCCGTTTCTTCACCATGGTATTCCTCAATGGGGGGTAAGCCGATATCCTCCGGCTTGTTTTTCTGGAAGAGAAAGAACAACACCAGCGCTATCAGGAGGACTGCCGCGGAGGAGAAGAAGGCGAATTGCCAGCCTCCGAGTAGATAGGCCATGTAGCCTGTAAAGGCACTGCCGGCCATTCCCCCGATAACATAATTGGTCGACCAGAACCCAAACACCTTTCCCCGCTCGGACTCCGAAAACCATTCACTCACATTCTTAGCCAGTGGAGCCCAACCGGTGGATTGACACAGCCCCTGAACGAAAAACAGCACCCCGAAGAGGATGACATGCGTGGACATGCCCATCGCCACAGCCACGAGAACGGAAAGCAACATGCCGCCTATGACAATTGGCCGGGTCCCGAACCGGTCACCAGCGATGCCCCAGATAAATTGTCCCGCCGCGTAGGCGACCCCGTAGGCTCCGTCAATGTAGCCCATCTCGACCTTCCCCATCTCAATCGAGGGATCCTCAAGAATTCCGACCTTGGCTACCGGAAATGCCTTCCGGGTAAAATAAAAGCCGGCATAGGCCATCCAGGTCAGCAGGAATATCGTCCACCGCCACTTTTCATAGCGTGGATCCCGGTCGGATTGGAGTAGGTTGTCTTTCGTCATAATGCTGCCCTTCACTGCATATCTAGAATCCGGCATGGAGGTCTAGACCGAGTATAGGGTCATTCAACGAGCCTCCGCAACAAGAGAAAGCCGCTAATTGGCCTAATCCGGCCCCTTATGATCCTGAACAGGTACATTCCCGCGGCCACCTCCTATTGGCCTTAACAATCCTACAGGTGGATCTTGTCCTGCTCCGCTTGGCTCCAGACGCGAACAGGATATGCTTTTGTCCGGATCGTTTCCGAGGAATCAAAAGCCTCCCGTCGCTGCTTGAATTGCTCGTGGGTAGTCTCCTTTTCGGGGTGTGACTTACTCCTGACCACAAAGTCGGCTTCGGGCGGGTAGCAGGCAACATTGAGATCGTGGTCAGCTTCCTCCGGCAGGTAATCCACGTTGTTGGGCACTTCCCCGGACTGGTACCGCAGATCGACACTCCAACGGACGCCGTTGGAGAAATTCGGGGTCGAGCAATGGGGAGTGAGGTTAGTCATGAAAACCACCCCGCCCTTGGGGACTTCCGCCGTGACAATATCCCGCTTCCGCTCTTCCGGCAGGTCCTCCTCATAGATGACCAGAAAACCGGCATTGCCCCCCTTGTGGTGCTCAATGATGCCTTCCCGGTGGGCATTTGGCATGATGCGCATGCAGCCATTCTCAACCGTGGCATCAACCAGGGGAATCCAGCAGGTAATGATCATTTCGCGGTCACACTTCGGCTTGAAATAACCGGAGTCCTGGTGCCAGGGGACAATGCCCCGGTTGTTGTTCGGCAACTTGGGTCGCAGGCGGAAAACCGATGAGCCGACAATCTCCTCGCCAATCAAGTCTTCCAGGTAACGAACCAGCTTGGCATGGGTAATCATGCGGAACATTTCAATGCCGTGCTGGCCACCGCCTCCCCGTCCCTCGATTTGGGCAATGATGGCCTTCCCGACCTCACTCGACTCCTCGAAAATCCGCGCCAGCTGGGTATGAAATCCTTCCCCGGCATAGTCGGAGCTCAGATCGCCGTTTTCATAATACCCCCGGACCGCCGTCCGCACCTGCTCATCAATTTCCCCGATGAGCGGGTCCAGATCTTCCGGATCGAATACATCGTCGATGATAAGGAGCCCGGATTCATAAAACTGCCGGACCTGATCGGGGCTTAGTTTATTAAGGGAGGGTTCGGAGGAGGATGCATCAGGGCCTATCATAACGGCATTAAGCAGGATTTATCGACCCAGGGAAATTCAGACCTTGGGATACGGTAAACCATGGTAACCTGGAAACCCTACCTCGCCGGCTCATACCAGAAATGGGCGCAGGATTAGAAGGATACCAGGAACAGCAAAGCACCTTTCACTCACCGGACATAGCAACCGGCAGCATGTGGTGCGCTCCTTCTGGAATATGCAATGTCCAGTTCGGTTGCATAGGTATCGTCGGCTACTCCCAGCAATGAGGACTCTTGACTGGGTCGGGCATCCAACAAAAAGGCATCCCATGACAAAGAGACAAAGTCAGACATGCCTTTTCCTGACACAAAGCCCGGAAGCGCAACAGACTGGACACCGAAAGCCACGTTTCCCGAGAAGGTGACCGAGGGTAGAGACGACATCGCATTGATGGGAGCATCGAAATTGCTGTAACAGGCATTGTTGGCAAAAACCATGTTATCCCCGTTTTCCCAGTCACGTAAACGAACGGCGACTTCGTTATTTATAAAAGTGTTGTGCACCACCTTAATTTCCGTGGCTCCTCCCTGCATGTTCCGGCTTTGAAAAGCTGCGACTGCACCGGACACGACCAGATTGTTCCGGACAATACATTCCCCCTGAACTTGCAACACACTATCCTGGCTGCGGTATAATGTGTTATTTTCAACGATGTTCACCGTTTTACCATTGGTCCCACCAACTACCAGACAAGGATAGTTGCAGTCATGAATTAAATTCCAAGCGACTAAATTCCCCCACGATCCTTGCTTTAAGTCAATCCCCTCACCTTGAACAGCATTAGGGTGTGGAGAGTGAATGTGATTCATCGCAATAACGGATTCACTCATTGTCACAAACCCGTTGTTCCCACCAAGATACAGGCACTCACCTGTCCCTCCAGCTGTTCCAGTATTGCTGATCTCGTTTTGGGTAATGAACAACCTGCTCGTGTTAGTCGAGTTGGCGCTTAATCCGATGCCGCCGGTGCTGTGAATTTTGCACTGGGTTATCCATAACTCCTGGCAATCACCGAGGCGAATACCCGTACTGCCACCGGTGAATTCAATACCCTCCAAACAAAGATACCGCACAAGTCCCCCCACTCCCAGATTGACCAAATTTTGCGCCGCGTCCGGTCTCGCAATACGAACTTGGGCACCTGGTCCAGCAGCAATCCATATAGGAGAAGTCGCATTGCCGCTCAGGTTGAGTGCGACATAGCTGGCGAGGGTGTAGGACCCACTGCCAATCTCCAGTCGATCCCCAGGTTGTAAAGCCTCCATGGCTGCCTTTAAATCAGCCCCGTTTTCTTCTGATGACTTGGACGTATCGAAAGAAATTTGAACGACCCGAGCCGGTTCCAACCGGCCCCACTCAGGCTCGAAAGGTGATGCACCGCTTATTACGCGATAAAATTCCATTCCCTCTCCCGGAATGAAAGAATAGGACATGGACCCTGTCATGGCTATTGCGGGTAAGTCTTTGCTAATGACAGTCGACCAACCCGCTCCAGGATCACTCGTTTTCAAGAGCTCATATGGGTGATAGGGCAATGTAGGCCAATCCATCTGGATCTGACTATTTCCTGAAGTTGCTGTAACCTCCACTTCACCGTGCAAACCTTTCAATGATGTTAGGAGACCAAAAAGAATGGTGAGCCATTGCCGACAGAATGTGCACATGCTTACATGAAAAAATTTAATGAAATGAAGTCAATTTGCTAATTTCCAACTCAGACTCACTCAGGTCCCGTAAAGCAGAAGAAAATTTTCCCAGGGCTAGGGGCAGGCAGTGAAACGGATGAAGTCTCAGCAGTGTCCCACCAGATGATCATATCATCGCTTGCTTGCACTTTGAAATTCATTGTTGGACACAGATAATTCATCTGAAACTTGGGGACCCGGCTACCTGATCGTAGATGACGCCATGAACGTCGACACCGAAGGCTTCCTGGGCTGGATCAATGTCTTCCATTCACCGTGGATCTGGTGCTATTCGATGGATGGCTGGATGTACTGCCCTGAAGAGAGTGTCAGCGAGACAGGAGCATGGGTGTATGTGCCCCGTTGAGGGGAGTCGGTAGAGAACGTGGGAAATCCGTTCCCAGGTTGCCAAACCTTGCTGACTTGATTCAGTATCTGGGAACTTGATATGAAGCAATCCTCACACGACAAAATACGCCTGTACTTTACCCTGCTGGTCGCCTTCATGGTCTGGTGCCTCCTCATCTGGCAGCATTTCAACGGGGGCGTGCCCAAGCACTACATTCTTCACCGCGCCGACATGCCCGCTATCTCCAACTGGTGGGGCGGGATCCTTCTTCCGGTTCTTTCATGGATCCTCGTGGGCCAGGTTGTACGGCGCGGGTCGGGAAAGGTCCGGTCCTCCGCCATCTGTGCCTTTTGTTGTGCCCTGCTTTATGGGATCGTCCTCTCTGCATCGTTTATCTACCAGTTTGAACCCCTGACATCCCTGATGGCCCCTGCCCTGCTTTTCTTGGCCTTGTTCTTCCCGATCTACCGGGGGGAGTACGTCCTCGGGTTTATCCTCGGCATGTCATATACCTTTGGTGCGGTCCTCCCAACGGCATTCGCCATCGTTGTGGGCCTGCTTTCCGCTGCCATCTATCACTTCATCCGGCCCATTCCGTTTTGGCTATGGCGCAAGCTGAGACAACCCGAGCCTGGGCAAGACGGGTAGCAACCGGCCAATGTGAAAGGATTCCACGTTGATACATAAGGACAAGCTCCCTCCGGCACTGATCGAATTCCTCGAACAACGACCTGATATCGATCTTGATCGCTTCGAAGTCCCACCGCCGGTCTTCATGACCATGGAGGGAAAGATTACCGACTTTGATCCTGGGGCCAAATGCATCAGCTGCTCGTTTCCTGTCCGCCCGGATCAGCTCAATCCTTTCGGCATGATGCAGGGTGGCATCATCTCGGCTGCCATCGACAACACCATCGGTCCGCTGAGCATGCTGGTGGCCCCGCCCAGCATCACCCGGAAGCTGGAGGTCAAGTATTACAAGGCTGTCGAACCAGCAGCCGGAAAAATCTTTATCACCGCGAAACTCATCGGCCAAAAGAAGCGCTTCCTCTTCTTCGAGGCAGTGGCTGAAAACGAGGATAAATCGGTCATATTTGCCTCAGCCGAGGCCATGCACTGGATGCTCTAACGCCTCCGGGAAACGGACCAGACAACAGACGCTTAAATCCCACCCAGCTTGCCTTCGAAAGGGCCAATAGTCCTTGCCTCAAGCTGTGGACGACTTATACTGACGAGCAGTAAGCTAATTCAACAAGGGTAATTACATGAAGCACACGAAGTGGCTGGCGATCATGATTGCCCCCCTGCTCACTGCATCTGTCTCCACCCAGGCGGTCGTGGAGATGGAGATGGTTTTTGTCGGTGACCCGGATAACCCTGCTTGTCCAGACGATGCCGACTATGAAATGGAAGGCTTCCAGTCTGTCGGCTGGGTTCCTTACGGATATTACATCGGCACCTATGAGGTGACCAACGAACAGTATGTCCAGTTCCTCAATGCCGTGCGCGACATCAATCTCTGGGATACCGGCATGATGTACGATGGCTGGGGCGGTATTATGCGCAACAACAGTTCCTGGCCAACGTACACGGTTAAAATCGGCTACGGCGGGGTCAGTTTTGGCAAGCGTCCAGTAGGTTACATGGACTTCTACAGGGCGGCGCGATTCTGCAACTGGCTGACCAACGGCCAGGGAGATGCCGACACCATGACCGGCATGTACGACCTGACAGACAACTACAACTACAACACCGGGAACATTGTGCGCAACGAGGCTGCCTGGAATGCCGGTGGTGTGGCCATAGCCAGCGAAGATGAGTGGTGCAAGGCGGCCTATTATGATCCATCCAACCTGGGTCCTTCAGACCACTGGTGGGCCTATCCTACCCGTAGTGATGTCGTACCCAACGCGATTGGCCCGAACAACACTGATCCCAACAGCGCCAATTATCGGCGGGCACATGACAATGGTCAGTACTGCGACGTGGACGCATATCCACTGGCACGGTCCTATTACGGAACCTATGGCCAGGGAGGTAATGCGATGGAGATGACCGATACGCACTACCCAAACGATCCTGGGAAACGAATTTACCGCGGAGGTTATTTCTCCGTCTCCGGCGATAAACTATCCGTTTCCTACCGGGATGACATTCCCATCACCTGGTCCTATCCCGGCCATGGCTTCAGGGTCACCAGCCTCAAACCGATCGGTGGCCAAAAACTGAATTGGGGTCCCTACCTGAGGCAAAACAATCATTGTGACACCGGCGAGTGGATGGGCTGGCTCAACGTAATCCGGGCCCCCTGGGTCTATTGCCTGAAAACCCAGTGCTGGTTCTACATTCCGGAAAGTGTCGCCCAGGCAGGCAGTGGATGGATTTACATCCCTGACCTGAGCACAGACACCCCTGAATTGTGGCTGGTCATGATTGCGGATAGTGGTTGGGGCTGGAGCTACGGCCTCAGCAAATATCTTTACGTCGACCAGAACAAGAGTGGATGGGTTTACCTGGTGGATTGAGGGAGGTTTCGCTTTTCCAGAACCGAGTACGGATATAGATTTACTGCCGCTATTCCACGATCCTTAAAATTAGATGGAAGAGCCCGGACCATCCGCACTGATCGGGAAGGTCCGGCAGACGAATTGAGCCCAAATCCTGTCAAAACGTGCTTGAGCAAAGCCAATAATTCGACAAGATGCTCTCACCGGCAGTATGCCTGTCGGCCGGTCACATCAATGAGCGACTCTCCACCATCCGGCCCTGAAAAGGGTTTCAGTCTTGTCCGCTTCTGGCAGGAACTGAAACGGCGGAATGTTGTCCGGGTGGCACTGGTCTACAGCATTGTTGGCTGGCTGGTGATCCAGGTGGCCAATGCCACCTTTTCGAGCTTTGGCATTCCCGTCTGGGCTTACCGCTTCGTAGTCCTGATGGTCCTGCTGGGCTTCCCCCTTTCGCTGATCATCGCCTGGGCCTTTGAACTGACACCTGGGGGTATTACACGGAGCAAACCAGCTCCCTTGGACAATGAAGACAACGGGTCTCCCACCCAGCAACGGAAGCGCAAGTGGCTGGCATATGGATTCGCGGCAGCAATGCCGACCGTGATTTTTGGCTCCCTGGCTATCTTTTTCTATTTTCAGTCAGGCCGGAATGAAAATCCCACTACAGCGATTGTAGACAATTCAGCCCCGTCAACCCAAGCGGCATCCATTGCTGTGCTCCCCCTGATCAACATGAGCCACCAGGAAGAGAATGAATATTTCGCCGGTGGTGTTCATGAGGACATCCTGACCAATCTTTCCCGGATCAAGACCCTATCCGTCGTCTCCCGCACAACCATGCTGCGCTATGCGGCATCCGATCAGACCATTTCCCAAATTGGGGAGGCTCTTGATGTGGATTATATCGTGGAGGGTTCCGTCCGCCGGATCGGGAAGCATGTACGGGTAACAATCCAGCTTAATCATGCCCGAGAGGACCGGCACTTGTGGGCCAACAATTTTGAGAGGGAAGTCATCGATGAGTTCGCCACCCAGAGCGAGCTTGCCAAGGTCATCAGCTCTTCCCTCCACCTGGAAATTCAACCGGAGACCGTTGGCCAGTTGAGCAACCTGCCGACCACCAGCGTCAAGGCATACGACTTATACCTGAACGCACTCAACCTGGAGAAGACAACCGCACAAAGTCCGAAGCAACTTATGGATATTCGAAATCTTCTCGCGGGAGCGGTTGAGGAGGATCCGGACTTCGTCGAGGCATGGGGCTTCCTCAAGCGAATCTGTGACTTCCTCATCAACCAGACCTATGCGCAATCAGCCCAAACACAGGAGGAATTTGCGGAGATCGTGCCGGACATGGACGCATTTCGCAGGGAATTGGAGGATCAGTCCGCCATTGCTCTGGCCAAGGCAATGGCACTGAAACCGGACAACCCGGAGACGCTGCTGGCCAGGGCTGTCAACCACAAGTGGCCCCAACCGGAAAGCTCTCTTTCCGAACAACGTCGCCTTTTCGCACAAATCCTCGCGGCCCATCCCGAACACGCCAAGACTTGGTATCATCTCGGCTGGTGGTATCTGAAGAAAGCGGAACCGGACAATGAGAACGCCTTTGCCGCCTTCGAAAAGGCCCTTCAGCATGATCCCTTCAATGCCCGGATGGTCCGGTCCGTATTAAACCGGTACCGCCAGGAGGGCAATCAGGATGCAGTGACCCGCCTGAGCCAGCGCTTGAACCATATCCTGCCGGAGACGGCCGAGGACCGCTATCTAGCCCGTATTCAAATTCCCATATTCAGGTATTTTCGGGCCATGAGAGAATCTCCTGATGAAGCCCTGGTGGAGGAATTCGAATCATTGGTTGAAGCCCGTAGAGGTGCCTGGCAGGGAGAAGTGTTCCTGGAAATCGCCCTTGCTGACCTTGCTTTCATGAAAAATGATAAGGAAGGGATGCTTTCCATCCTCGATCGATTGACGATCCGGGAGTTAATCGATTTTGAAAGCGAATGGGGCACTTTCGCAAGAATGGGTCTGATACTCAACGCCTTCTTGATTCTGGTTGATGACAATCGTACCGAGGAAGTTGAGACCCTTTCCAGGCAGCTTGTCCAGTTAAAGGAGGACCCCCCCCTGTTTGAGTATGCATCGTCCTACAGCCTTGGAAAGATGGTCTTCTTTCTGGCATTCCACCTGACCGGGGACCAGGAGTCAGCTGATGAAATGCTGGAGGTCATGGATGATGCTAAAGGTTTCCGTCGGACCGCATTATCGTACGTCGATCTGGAGAGCGTGGTGGAAGAGGAATTAAAAGCGCTCAAGGAATGGAAAGGGAAAAACTACGAGAATCGAGGATTCGGTTATTGCGACGACAGGGCATTCAATTTCCTTGTGAGCCGTCGTCTGCTGACGCATCCGGACATCATGGCTTTCTATGTCGAGGACGGAAAATGGATTCCGTTTCTATCGAAGCGGTTACCTGAGTATGCGCAGTATGCGAAGAATGCCGGTACCAACGATTTCTAGGTTTCCGGTTCCTGTTGTTGCCTTACTATAAGATGAGCCCCTGCTTTAAGCTCGACTGAGGAGTTGCAAAATCCGGGAATGATCCACCGCATAACAATCATGGCCACCGTCCTCCTCCTGGTGGCCAATATCTGGTACTTTCTGACCCGGTCCTGGGAGTCCACCTTTTACCCTACCAGCTATGCCACGATTTATTATCCCACCGATCGCCCGGTGGTGACTAGCTGGCAGGAGGCCGATGGGGGCGTTGAGGCTGTCGTCAAATGGAATGCCCCGGTCGAGGGCTGGAAGCTTTACTTCAACGGGGAACTGGTTTCCGAGAACAGCGGAGCGGCGATTTACTTTCCGGTGGACGAGGATTACTCCGACAACCGCACCTACACCGTGCAAGCGCTACCGGAGAATCTTTTCCCGCCCTTTGAAATGAAGGTGCGTTACCTGTCCGATGAATTTAACACGGACCGGGGCCTCTCCCGTGGATGGTACGCGATTGTCATGTCGGACGAGCCGATGGCGAAGTTCAAGCAGTTTGCTGTCAGCGACTGGGTGGACCGTTACGAATATCTGCCGGAAAGCGACCTGGCCGAGGTGGAGGCCATCCTGAGGGAGGAGGCCGGTATCCAGGATTCCGACACCAGCCTCGAGAAACTGGAAAAGGTCATGATGCACCAGCGCGATAACCTGACCCAGACCTGCCGGGGCACACCCCCGCCCCAGTACCGCTGGGAAAGTCCCTACACCATCTACAAGGAAATGCGGGCTGGCACTGGCCATGGCTGGTGCACCCAGCATGCGCAGGTATTCACCTTCCTCGCCAACCGGGCCGGCCTCTCGACGCGCCTGGTTGTCACCGCCCGGACCCAGGGCAACAAGTTTGTCTACACCGGGCATACCTGGGTTGAGGCCTGGATCCCGGAACAGGGCCGCTGGGCATGGGTGGAGCCGAGCTACGCCGTCATTTACGCCACCGACAAAAAGGGACAAGTGCTCAATTCCGTCGAACTGGCCAATCTGCGGCAGCATGCGGCTTGGGATGGCGTGTCCGGCCGGGTCTACAAGGACTGGGGCTGGCCAGAGCTGTCGGGGGAAGCGAACACCCTGATCGACGCACCATTCCCCGACGTGGGCGGTGTGGTTGAGCGCCAGTTCATCACCAGTGCCATCTACAAGTGGCGCCGCCCGCCCAATGTCGAGGACCTACGGTATGATTACCGCATGCTCTTCAAGGACTGGACCTTCACTTGGGGGAATTTCGTCCGCTACTACTTCAAGCCCCCGCTGGCCTACGCCAACTACCCCACCGAGGGCACCCGCACTTACTGGATCCGCCACCTCCTCCTGTGGAGCTTCCTTGCTTGTGCAGCGGGAGGCGCGCTGCTGTCTTTCCGGAAGAAGCGGTCCTGATAGCCTAAATTCTATTGTCATTAGAAACCCTGCCCTGCGTTTCCGACAGGGTCCGCTCATGAGCAATGGGAGCACTCCCGCCGGAGTGTAATCAGCAGTAAATTCAGCTTGAGATCGGCGAATGTGGACGATATTGCTTTTCGTAAGACAGCAATCCCAACCCCTCCCTGAATCACAGCTCAATGAAAAAGGTTATTACCCCACCCTGTCTGGGTGTCATCATGATCTTGTCATGTCTGGCATCTGTATTGGAAGGATCGTTCACCTGGTCCGAATCCGATGGAAAGATCACCATTACAGGATACTCCGGTTCGGACACTGTCCTGGCGGTTCCGGAAGAGATCAACGGTTTGCCAGTGGTCAGGATCGGAGAAAGGGCGTTTTACAGGGACAACTCCTTGGAGAGCGTCATAATTCCGGCATCGGTAGAAGTCATTGAGGACCGGGCATTTCTTTCCTGCGATCAGCTGACTCAGATCACCTTGGGAAAAGGAGTTGCATCCATAGGTATTAGTTTCGCTCTCAAAAACCTGTCCGCCATTGAGGTGGACCCGGAGAATCCGTTTTTTGCTGACCAATCGGGCATCCTTTTTGACAAGACGCTTTCTACCCTTTACCGGGTACCCCCGGCGCTTTCCGGCAGCTTCGATGTTCCTGATTCCGTTACGGTCATTGAGGGCAGTTCGTTCTGGTATTGTGACGAGATAACACACATCGAAATACCGGACACGGTAACCCATATTGACGAGGGAGCTTTTGTGTATTGCAAGGCTCTTGTAAGTGTAACCCTCCCCGCCAACCTTCCATTCATTAGCAACGATCTGTTCAGATTTTGTGACGTGCTGGGATCGGTCACAATACCGAACTCAGTCACGACCATTGGAAACAATGCTTTCAGCGAGTGTTTCCAGTTAAGCGAAGTGGTTCTGCCTGAATCACTGGAAGCCATCGGTGAACAGGCTTTTAGCGCGTGCGAGAGCTTAGCGGCGATTTCCCTCCCCGAGGCAACAGATTCCATCGGGAACTATGCATTCGCCGGATGTAAAGCGCTCACCAGTGTGACAATTCCCGGGAACGTCACTTCCGTCGGTGAGGGTTCCTTTTCCAGGTGCCAGTCGCTGACTGAGATTCTTGTCGACCCGGCCAACGCGGATTACACCAGTCTGGACGGCGTGCTATTCGACAAGTCCCTTACCACGTTGGTCCAATTTCTGGCCGGGCTTATCGGTCCTTATACCGTCCCCGAATCCGTAACCTCAATAGCGGGCGGGGCATTCACCGGTGCATCGATAGCGGATATTTCGTTAGGGAGCAACTTGGCCAGTATTGGTGAATTGTCCTTTTACGATTGCGACCAGTTGACGGAGCTGACAATCCCGAACACGGTCACCAGCATCGGCAATTGGGCATTTGGCTGGTGCGAAAACCTGGAAAGGATCACGCTATCCCAAAGTCTTCAAGCCATCGACGACTACATGCTGTATGGTTGTTCCTCTCTAAAGTCGATTACCATCCCCGTATCCGTAAACAGTATCGGAAGCAATTCCTTCAGCCACTGCAAAGAATTGAACGAGGTAGTTATTTCCGATGGGCTTCAGTCCATTGGTAGAACCGCATTCGGTTGGTGCACCGGCCTTCTGGAAGTGACCCTTCCAAGCACCCTTTCATCGCTGGACAGCCAGGTATTCAGGGGCTGTAGTTCTTTATACTCAGTGCGTTTTCTAGGAACTCCGCCAACATTCGGCAGCGGATTGTTTGATGGGACCTACATCGAATTCATGGTTTACTATATTGAGGGCATGCCCGGCTGGGATTCCACATTCGCAGGTAAACCAACAAGCCCATTCGATCCATGGTGGCTATGGGGAACCTATGAAATCCTTGAGTCCCCGGAGGGCAACTACGCGGACACACAAGAGTGGCTTGGCTGGGTTGAAGTGTCCTACAGCCCTCTTGTCTGGCATCTCGGCACCGGAAGCTGGCTCTATGTTCCGGAGGAAGTCGCCACAGCGGGAACAGGTTGGATATATGTGTTCGACCTCGTGCCCAATACCCCCGATCTCTGGCTCGTCCTTATGGAAGGAACAAGCTGGGGCTACAGTTACGGGCTTAGCAAGTGGATGTATGTTACTGAATCCGGTTGGGTGTATCTTGTATCTTGATTGTCCCCTACCAGAAGCGTGTGGGGAGCCGCAATGAACAGGCATTCGGAAAGTTAAATTGCCGGGTGTCAAAGCGCTCCGCCTCATAGCAAGTAGCTGCTCACCCTCTAACTCGCGGCTCCTCAGTCGAAGATATAAACCCAGGCACCTGCCTCACTGATATTCTCTTCGGGACAGTAGAGATAAGCATTGAGGGAATAGGACCAGACCCAATCACCTTGGGAAACATTCAGCCAGCCGAGGAATCCGCCGGTATCGACATCGCGGGTGACGTTGGCGATGGGGATTCCGGCCCAAAGCAGGGTCGGTGCATAGAATTCGTCAAAGAGAAACTCTGCGTAAACGGAATGACCGCTATTGCTGAGGTGAATGGCATCCGAAAATGCCACTGCGGGACCCGGTAATGCGGGATCCGGTAGAGCCGGATCACCAGCAGGCAAACTTGCCTGGGGAACCCCAAAGGCAACCTGCATCAGGCCAAGGGAATTAATCAAGGTGACGCGGCTGCCTAGGAAAGCGTGATTGGCCAGGGCTGTGGCCAACTGCTCGAGGTACTCCGCCAGCAGTGCGTTCTGCGTGGCAATGTCCGCGCCAAAGACTGGTCCGGGCAAGTAATCATAACTCGAGAGGAGGATGGGCGCCTCAGTTGCGCCGCTAATCTTCACCAGGAGCTCAATGACGTCATTCACAACCGCTGGAATCGCGTCTAAATCCGGCCAACTGGCCAGCAGGTCATTTCCCCCGATGATCAAGTGAACCAGTCTCTCGTCGGGATTGTCTGCCAGCAGTTGAGCGACATCAAGAATCAGTCCGTCATTCCACTGATCGGCTCGCGAGCCGCCGACACTGGTATTCAACAAGCTGTAGGCGGACAGCCCATTGGCGTTCAATTCATCCTCGATAAAGGAACCAACCCGGACTCCCCAGCTATCCCCCATCAGGATCACTTCAGCTGCAATAAGCCCGTTGCTGAAAGCAATGAACAATCCCATCAAGGATAGTCGCAGAGGCCTGAGAACCCAGTTCACCATAATTGAGTAGTCATATACCCCATTGTTAAACCCGACAATCCAATTCCTCCTGTCTGCGGTCTTCATTGGACAAGTTGAAGAACCTATCAGGAACCGTTCACCGGCAGGAAATTGCAATTGCCTCTGTCTCGCAACCCCATTAGCATCCGCGATCGTCGAAAGGGGAAATGAGAAATGTCTGAAAAAACACTTCAATTCGTCAAACGCGAGGATCTCGAACCGATTTGTCCTTACTGTGAAAAGACGCTGCCAATGGTATTCATTCGCACGAAGGGCTTTCCGTTAGTTCAAGGAACCAATGTGGTTTATTTCTGCCCACATTGTAAAAAGGTCCTCGGTTTTGGACAGGGGCGGATGATTTAGGCCTATTCGACCCAAGGTCGCATGGAGTTGCTATCGAAGTGATAGAAGTTTGGGCCGTAAGCTGAGGAGACATACATGTAGCCGGAAGCCTGCGACCATGCCCACACCCCGCCCGAGATAACGGAACCGGGCCAGAAGTAGATCCAGCCTTGCTGGCTGTGGTAGATCCAACCCTGGCCAGATTCATCCCGGTCGATCAGGTAGATATAGCCCCAGCCTGTGGCCTCCGGGATCCAGTAACTCCATCCGTCCGGATAATGGGCCAAGCGGCCAAGGAACGCATTATCCTCCCAGAGGACGTTACGGACCGCAAAGGCCTTCAGGTTGAAAAGGGTAATTCCGGCACCACCGGAAAATCTCAGGTAGACATCGTGCATCCCGCTTACCGGTTGGGATAAGATCGCCGACAGCGTCTCAATACTCGTTCCCGGAAAATCCGACGGTACTTCAAAGATTGCCAGCACCGGGCCATCGAGGGCGTCCAATCTCACTTCAATGGTTCCTCCAACACCGCCATCCTTGGCCGTTACCGTAAAGAATCCCGCGCCTTCACCAAAGTCGATATCGCTGTACCGAACCCAGTTGCCATTCTTGATGAACTGGAGCTCGGAGGCAATCGGGTGCGTATTGGACAAGTCACCCGGATGCGACTCATCGTCGTAGCCAACAGCAGCGATTTCCCGGTTCAGGGAAGTGGCATGCGGGCCACCACGATATCCGTCGAGGTATAACTGGCGCATGATCGACTGGACTTCCGTTGGACTGGAACCGGCCACGATGTAAGTGGTGTAGTATTCGTAGACTCCCCCATCAATCCAGTAGCGTCCCGATTCAGCACCCAACTTGGTGGTATCCCCAAAGGTACGGGTGAGGCCGATGAAATTGTTGTCGAGGTCACCCCCGTAGGAACGGTTGGCACCATAAATTCCGATGGTGGGACCATCCGTGCTTGTGCTCGCCATCACCCCACCGATGTTGACCCGGTGCACAACCCGGCTGCTGGAAGTATTGATGATGATTTGAGAAAGATTGCGGATAGCGTCGAATCCGTAGTATTTCCCGAACTTCTTTTCCATGTAGAGGGCGGGAATCTCTGCATTCCAATTAGCTCCCCGGGGAGTCAGGAATCGCAGGTCGATTTGTGCCACCTGGCCACCGTAGCCCTCGAGGAAGGTCGTCGAGGCAATAAAACGTGATGTGTCAAATGCGGCCCCGCCATGCTCCAGCAGGCCCGGCCACTGACGGACAAACCACTCCCGCGGGATGCACTTTGCGACTACCCGGTCAGGGCCTTCCGTCCGCAGGAACAGCACCTCCGATTCCCCGCGGATGGCATCCCCTCCCTGATTGGGGTTGATTACCACCCGCTTCGAGGCGCTGAACAGATAACCGTCACTGACAAACTGGGTGAAGTCCTTGCCATAAGTCGAGTACTGCAGCAGCCGGCCGGGATCATTGACGTTGATGAATTCCTCTCCCTTGTACTTGAATGACATCACAGCACCACCCCAGGTATCACTTTGGGTGACACTGAGGACACCGTTGCTGATCGTCGCACCGGAGCGGGAAATCTGGCCATAGGATGGCAATGTAAAAGCAAGTAGAAGTATTACCACGACCAAGGTAGCAGCCTTTGATGGAGTCATTGTCCTAACAAAAATGATGACTTTCCAGGGTCAGTCAGAATTCCCTACTAACTGTAGGATATCCGCATGAATTGAAACAGCCACGGCGACCTTGACCATGGCCCCAAACAAACGAAATCTGTGTCGCGACCCACAAAGCTGGAATTTTTCCCGAAATTTCGCAAAATAGCGGAATAAATCCGATTCTGATTCGTCTACGCTTCAAGGGACTATGTTGTCCTTACCTTATGAACACCACCGACCAACACAATGCACCCAGCCGGTTCCGGCTGATTCTTGGGTGTCTGATTGCGGGATGTGGTCTTGCCATAGCCGGGTGCCAGCAGGTACCCGTCTACCAGCAGGTCGAGCTATCCCGGCCCGGGATGCTCTTTTCGGATTCTCCCGCCCTGGCGGACAGTTCCGTCCTCCTTTCCACTATTGAACCCGGAACCGACGACCGCGGTGGCGCCAATGCCGCCGGGTGTACCGCCTGCCAATGAAAAGGGTCATCCTGCCAATTGCCTGGGCCACACTGGGCGCAGCCTCCCTCAATGCTTCCGGGCTGGAACATCTGGATGGTTCCCTCGATTGGATGGCTACCGGTGATGTGAAGCTCGGTACCAGCCTGCTGGGAGCTTCCATCGATATTCGTGAAAGTTCCACCTTGGACATCCAGCTTGAGCTGTCCCTGAAGGAGGTTGAATACCGTCCGAATGCCCCCATTGACCCCCTCGGGATGGATACTGACCTTGACGACACCCTGACCGGAATCAACCTCGCCTTGGAGCAAAACCGGGAACGCCACCGCACCACCCTCGGGGCCTCCGCCTACAAGGGATTCCGTAGCTACTCTTCCCTCTGGATCGACGAATATTACCGTCAGCAATACGGACTCGGTGGTCTTCCGGGAGTCAGCTATGAGGATCCCGATCCCCATGGTTACGGACTGACCGCTTCCCACCGCTACGAGGTCCTGCCGTCATCCGGCTTCCTGACATTCTCTGCCAGTTACCTCTATGACCGCGTTGCGCCCGGATATGAGATTGAGGATTTGGGGTCCTCTTTTGAACTGACCCGGAGCGAAACGATCCTCCACACGTGGACAGGTTCCGTTGAGTACGAGGGGCTCATCAACAAGTCAGCCCGTACCCGCCAGGTGGCCAGCCTCTCAAAGACCAGTACGCGGGAACTCCGCTTCAGCTGGTCGGGGGCCCTTAACGTTGCCCTTGGACCCAAGTGGATTTCCCGGTCAACGGCCACCTTTGCCACCGAAAATCCGGACTTTGAGGCCTGGTCGGTAGCTCAGACCTTTGAACGCGAATTTGACGGCGACTGGTCCGTCTCCCTGACGGCGCGGTATTATGAAGACACCGGACAAATCGAGTCCGCCAACCTGATCTCGAGTGCTGCCCCGGCTCTCGAGACACAACAACTCTTCCTGACCCTGCGGCGCTCCCTTGCCGGAAGTGAGTCCGCATTCTCCCTCAGTTTCGGACCCTACCTGACTGACTATGCCGAGACCGGCATCGGGACCGAGCGCTTTGAAAACCTTTATGCCGACCGTGACTGGTGGTGGGGTCGATTTGCTTTTCGCAAGGAATTCTAATAACTTAAACTAACCTATTCATACCAATATGAGACACCTGACTTCCCTTTCCCTGCTCGCTTTCTTCCTCATTGGCCACACTGCTTCCGCCCAGACCTACGTGGTCGGTGATGTGGTCGACGACTGGACCTTTACCGATTACAAAACCGGTAATTCCGTCAACCTCTATGAGCTGGGGGCCGAGGGTGGCGTCCTCGTCCTGGAGTGGTTTGCCTACTGGTGTCCTTACTGTGCCCGTGCAGCAGCCAACGTAGAGACGGGTATTGTTGAATATTATGCGGCCCGTGGCGGAAATCCGGACGGACTCCCCGTGAAGCATATTTCCCTAAACACCCAGGGAGGAACGCGGACACAATCAGACATTTTCATCAATACCTACAACTTGGGAATCGTCCTTGAGGATTACAGCCGCGACTTTTTTGACCTCTTCACTCTGGCGGGTAGCGGTCAGCCGCTCTTCGTCATTATCAATGCCGAGGAGAATTCCCCCACCGCCGAGCGCTGGGAGGTCCTCTACACCAGGCTTAACTACTTGCAAAATGAGGCACCCGACATCTCCGCCCTGATGCGGCCAGTGATCGACTCCGTGGAGGCCGGCGTCGCCCCGGATCCCGTCCTGGCAGTCTTTCCCAACGCAATGGGGCCGGTTGATGGATGGTATGAAAGCACCTGGCTGGGCTGGTTCAACGCCCAGTCCTTCCCGGGAATCTTCCATGCCGAGCATGGATTCGGTCAGGTCTTCCCGGCCGGCAACGATTCCATATTCCTCTACACCGAGCGGCTCGGATGGACCTTCAGTGGACCGGCGTTCTATCCCTTTATGTATTCGTTCACCAGTGCCAACTGGTTGTACTACCAGCAGGGATCGAATGGCCTCTGGTTTTACGACTATGCCTTCGGCAATTGGCGTAATTTCGGCGAACAGTAAATTTGGCAGTAATTGCCGGTTCAGGATGAGGGCCTGATCATGCGGATAAACTCACCTCCCGAGGAATCGTTCATGCGATAACTGAGCAGCGAAAATCCCGCCTTCGGGCTATCCTGTTGTGCCGGTGAAAACGACAGGGACCCTGGTTCCACCTCTACCCAGTCGACCAGATTGGCCGAAGAAAGAAGGGCGAAATCCTCGCCGGATACAGCGCCGTCTCGGATCCAGCATGTCAGCGAAAGGTTTGTGACATCCGAAACCTCGACTTGAAGCGTTAGCGGGGAATCATCCGCGATCAGCATGTCCGTCCCGTGAAGCACCTCGAAGTAGTCGGCGATGCGATCGTTGTCCGAATCGGGATCGAGGTAATTGGGTAAACCGTCGCCATCGGGATCCCCCGCGCCCTCGGTCACATCGGATATGCCGTCGTTATCGGAGTCCACCTCGGTTGCAATGACCAGTACAACCCAGTCGAGGCTCGTATTCGCGGGGGGAAGTCCCAGCGAAACTGAGGATCCGCCCATGGCTTGCTTCACGGTCCCCTCCTGGAGCTCACCCCCATTGCGGGGATCAAACCACTGGACGCTGTAGGTTCCCGTCTGGCCGGAAAGGTTGAGCAACTTGGCTCCCCCGGAAGGGAGGTAGACCACATAGACCCGGCCCTCGTCGGCCAGACAATAGCCAGCACTGATACTGTTCCCCGGGTTGCCAATGAGATCATTGCGGCTGGTCATTTCCCAGAAAGGGACAAAGTTGTCCTTGAAGAATGACAGTGCATGGCGGCAGTAATCCCACCAGTTGTCGCGGGAGCGGAAGTCCTCCAGGGTCATGTCGGAATGCGCGTGATCGTATCCAAAATACCACTCGTTGCCAGCGCCCCCGGCCATCAAGGTCCCCCAAAGGGCATTTTTCCTGCCATCCTCATGGGAGTTGCCCGCGTCGTTGTCCGGACGCAGCGCATGCCGGGCATCCCCTGGCTCGTCAACAACCACGACCCACGGCTTACCCGCGGAAGCGGAACGGCTCACCCACTCGAGGGTGTCCCCGTGGACATTAGCGAAGTTGGCCTGGTTTGTCTGCAAAGAGGCACCAGTCAGCTTTGAGGCATCACCCAGCAGGGGCCCGTAAACCTGCTCCTTCTGGGGTGGATAGGAGTGAATGACAATGTTGTGCCGGTACGGATCCGTATCATGGAAATACTGGGCGTAGGCCTTGACCCGCGTCTGCTGGGAATCCGACAGCTCTTCCCAGATGTCGTTTTCCTCCCCAAGGTTCCAGTTGAGGGCGAGATGGTGGGCATAGCGGGCAATCAGTTCACGGTAATAGAGAGTCCGGTGGGGCCCGAGGTTGCCGTTGTCGAGCAATTGGTCATTCTCCGTTTCCTGGGTCTTGAAATGGAGGTGGAATCCCTTCTGGTCGGCGTGGGCAAATATCGCTTCCCACTGGTCCAGTCTCGAGACATCCATCCGTTCCCTTTCCGCATAGCTGATGTAGGGGAACACGTTCCGGTCATCGCCGGTAATGTTGAAGGTGAGAAAGGAGATGGCATTCAATCCCTCGCTGGCGAGGTAGTTGATGGCCCCGGCCAGTTCCGTTCCCTTGCCGCTCATCCAGGCCGCGTCGCCATCCTGCCAGTCGGCTGCGTGCGCGGAATAGGATTTGATCGAAGCCTCTTCGCTGACGAAGGTGTTGCCATTATACTGGCCATCAGACTTGAAGCCACCGTCAAAATCCTCATAGGCGAGCAGGTTCTCCGGGGCGTCGGGTCCCTGTTTGAGGAAATACTCCCCGCTGCCGGCGAAGCGCTGGTAGTGCATCCCGACGTATTCCAGGCGCCCCCGTGAACGGTTGTCCGGGGCGGCCTTCTCCGACTTGCCGACCGTGAAAAAGCCACTCACCTGGCCATTGGCCTGGCCGTTCAGGGGCGCGGGTGATCCGGCATTGCCACTGACAGCGATTTCGGTTCCGTTCCGGAATTGGGCCGTGTATTCCCACAGGCCCGTCTTGTCGGGAGAAAAGTGGGCTCGCCAGATATTGCCGCTATCGGCACCGGTCTCCCCGGCGTTGCCATCGGCCGCATAGTATCCCGGGACAACAAAACTCCGCCCGCTGCCCGCATGGGTGAAGGTGACATCGAGCCGGTAATCCATGAAGGGATTGGGGTCGGCGGCCTCACTGGTTTTCGGTCCCTCAAAGGCCACCGTAATTCGGTGCCACTGTTTCAGTTCACCATAAATACCCGCCACCGGCGTGTTCAAGACTGTCGATTCGGAACCCGCATTCAGGGCAATGGCATGCCAGCGACCCCGCGACCATGCCGTCCCGTCACCCTCGGGGATCTCGCCGTTGGTATGGGCGTTCGATTCAATCGCAATGACATCGTTGCGGTTCAACGGGACTCCCGTCCAGACATGCGAATGCAGCTTGCGGTCACGCGGCGACCCGGGACCAATGTAGGGATTCTGGTAGGTCTTGACGACCTGGTCATTGACCAGGAATCGATAGGTCGATTCGCCGTCCTCCTCAGGAAGGGAATACAATGTGACATCGTAATGCCCGGCCTCGCCGTCAAAGAGGCTTTCCGCCTTCGCAAAGGGGCCCCGGTAGCTGACTTCGGACGCGTTGATGGCCAGCGCCTCGCTGTTGTTGTCGCTGTAATAGGGAATGCTGCCGGCCTCGATATCCGTGAAATCCTGCAAGGCGTAATAAACATAATCGCTGTCGGTATTAACCCCGATCGAATAGGTGGACGGTTCCAACCCGAGATTCTCAGCAGTCGACTTGGCCACGCTGGCATGACGGAACAATAATCGATTGATCCGGAAGTGCCGTGACCGACCGGAAACAACCAGCGTGTACTCTTCCCCAGCCTTGAATTCGTAGACAGCAACCCGCTTGTTGCTGTGCCCGCCAAGGTCGAGTTGACTCCCGGAAGCCCAACTGAAATTCAGGTTGGAGCCACCGAAGAATTTTGTATCGGACTTCAATGCGGAGAGTGGCGCATTGTCCCCATGGCTGGTGTAAGGCCCGGGACCCGCCGCATAATCCCCTTCCACTCGCACGTAGGCATCATTGGCAACGTCAGTCCGTCCATCGATGGTTTCCTTGGCACAGTGAAGGTGCAGATAATACAAACCGCCCTGGTTGATCTTGAAGCGGTAGACCAAAGGCGAAGTAGCTGGGCCATTGGTGTATGTATTTCCATCAAAGCGTAAGTATCCCCCGCCGGTGTATCCACTAATCGTGTTTTCGGGTATCCATTTTCCCAGATCCGAGGGCGTGACTTCCATCTCCATGATAACCAGGCCACCCGCTTCCAGATAAAGCCGGTCCTCGCTCGAATTTCCAGGATCCCCTCCTCCGCCAGAGCTACTGTCCGAGACCGTGAAGTTGATCGTCAGCGGGACACTGGGCGTCCCAGTGGCATTAGCCTCACTATACGCAACAGCCGTCACGGTATGCTCGCCCGGGGCCGGCGTCCATGGCAGGAAGTCCCCTGCATTATCCCCGCCAAGGGCATAAGGGGCCACACTCTCCGTCCGGAAGTTAGCGTTCCCGTCCAATTCAAAGCGGACGCTACCCACTGTGCCACTAGTGACTGCCTCAATGTTCAGGTTGTAGGTATTCAGTTCGCCGAGATCGATCTCCGCCCCGTCCTTCAAGGGGACAAATCCGAGAATCGGCAAATCCTTGTCGGCATCCATGAGGCGGAGAAATTCCACCACCGGCTGGGCATAGCCGGATGCGGCAGTGAATAAAGTGGCGCAGATGACCAGTTGAACCTTTGTTCGCAAGGCATGGGTAGGGTATTTCATAGCACTTGAAGTTGGGATTTCTGCCACCGGAAAATGCCGGCAGCTTCCCTAGTCAAGTGGCTCGAAATTTCTAGGTCAGATACAATTTAATTCTACCTGTATGAGAACGGGACGACCATCCTGCCTCGATACCCTGCCAGTGTAGAGATAGTTCTCGTCTTCTCTCCCCTAGCAGAGAAACAAATCCTCAGTTCGGCACATAGAGCCAGGCCCCACCTTCCCCAAATGTTGATTCATCGCCGTATATCCATTTGTTGAGGGAATAACTGTACAACCAAGGAGCACTGGCAATATTAAGCCAGCCCATCAACGGGGTTGTATCAATCAGGCTACCGTCAACAATGGTGTAGCCGGCCCAGGTGGCCGGAGGGGGTGTTCTCAATTCAATGGAAAATCCGGCAAAATCCCCCTCAGCACCCGAACCGGTCATCTCAATGGTGATTTGACCCGCTTCATCGGCAAAACTGAACGAATAGGTCACGTTGCCACTGCCGCCGGCCGACTGGTTGTCGGCCCGTCCGAATACCTGACCGTCTTCGGCAAAGGCCAGTTGCCGGTATTGGCCCGGCTCTGCCCGGCCATGATAATAGACAAGATAGTACTCCGCTCCTGGAACGAGGCCGGAGATTGTCATCGTGGCAGTCGCCCCACTGGCCACGACAAAGTAGTCGTTTTCAAGCGGCCTTTGCGAAACGATAAAAGCGGTGTTTCCAGTCCATGTCCCCAAAATCCCGGTAATTGAAGCGGTGATCCCCCCGCTGGTGACCGAGGATGAATCAACGAGATAGAACGCGTTGAACGCAGGAGGCGGCGTATCGAGGGCGTTCCAGGCGATTGCACCGGGGGCGGTTGTTCCGGACCCGGCGATCGGGTGATAGGCTTGGGCGTCGAAAAGGACCTCCTGGGCAGTTAGACGTTGTGGCAGGAAGCCAATCCCTGCGATAGCGAGAATGATAAATAAACTAATACGAGACATAAATGCTGCTTATCCATTAAGCGGCCGCGATTCAATAAAAATTTCACCCCGAGAGTCCTTTCGAAACCGATTTTCCTCAATTGCCCGCGGGAGAAACTATTGCAAGCGGTCACCAACAAAAAACTCTCGTACAACGCTATAGGCTTCCTTGGGCTCCCTGTCGATAGTCAGGATGCCCCAGTATTCCTCATTGGCGACAGCGTCATAAGGAAATCCGGCAGGCGGCGGCTTGCCCCCGACATCCTGGGTGTCGAGCGTGCCTTCCTCGTCTTTCCACCACTCATCAACAAAGGCAAAAATAGCTACTCCCGAGCTCACTTCCGGGAAGCGGGCAATATCCTCAAGAATAGCCCGCATGGCATCCGCCTGGGCCTTTTCATTGGATCCAATCGCGTAGCCCTCGTTGTCATTGGCCATGTAGCTGTCGGCACCCGCCTCGGAGAGGTAGATCGGCTTATTGCTGATCTTGGGCCAGTCGATAAATATGCCTTCCGGATCATCCCAGCGGTAGACGTTCATTCCCCAGACATCGATATTCGGGCAGGACTCAAGGGCCTGTTTGTCAGGCAGCTCCCCGTGCGCGGTGGCAACGGGCCGGGTTGGATCAATCTGCTTGGCCAGGACGGCTGCCGCATCGAGGGCATCGTACCAATTCTGGATGTCTCCGCCAAACCAGTCTGGATGGTAGTTGTACTCATTACCCAATTCCCAGAGCAGGATGGCCTTGTGGTCCTTGTACTCGCGGATGTAGTCCGCGAAGGTTCCGGATAGAATATCGAATTCCCCACCCTGGTTGTACCCGATACTGATGATTACCCGGACTCCTGCAGCTGCGATGGCGTCGAGGACCGAGCGGTCGGTGATCGGTTCATACACACGGATGGTATTGATTCCTGCCTCCTGCATCAGGATCAGGTCCTCATCAAGGCGATCAAAGCTACGGACCCGGCTGCCCTTGGGGACCGGGTGGTAGCACACTCCCTTGATGGTGTACGGTTCCCCATCGATCATCAACTTCTGTACTCCAGAAGCACTGGCAGGCTTGTCATCAAGCGAGCTGCTGCAGCCGCTGAAAATCAGGATGGGTAGCGAAAGAAAGAGAATTATTGCCGCCTTCATAACCTCACAAAATGCACTTCAGCGCAATTTTCAAGGTTTACGGACAATCTTTCCCATAGTCCCTTTGCGCCGGACTCAATCCGCTTCCATCCATTGGCGACCTATCTCAGCAAAGGCCTGCTCCAACTCTGCCACTTCCCATTTGCCCTCGATGTTGATCGGGCCACTGAATCCAGCCTCGCGAAGCACTTTGAAATAGGGCCGGAAATCCTGTCCGCTGGTACCCGGGACCCGGCGACCCTCCGCCTCGGCAATTTCGACAATGGCAACCAAGTCAACCGCTTCCCGCAGGTCCTCCGGCGTGTCCCCCTCAATGACCATGTGAAAGAGATCCGCATTGGCCCGAATTGCTGGATGGTCCGCGGCCCGGACAACTTCCACCACCTCTGAGATGGTATTGATGAAATTACACTCCTGCTGGCGCAATTGCTCGACCATGACGACGACGCCATGCTGTTCCGCTACGGGCCCCATCCGCTTCAGGAGAGCGATAAACTGCCGTTTGGCCTCCTCCAATGGAAATCCTTTCGGAATCCGGCGGGAACCCGAGCTGCCAAAAGTGATTCCCTTGACCCCCGCCCGTTTTGCCCGTTTGAAGGCAATTTCCGCATAGGCCATGACGGCATCATGATTCGCCTCCGGGCCAACGCACTTCAGGTCCTTTCTCCTGATGAAGCTGTTGCAGGACCAGACCGGCAGAGGTGATTGCCCGGCTTGTTCAAGGCTTTTCAAAAACGCCTCCTCCGGTTCGTCCGGCATCAGCCACCCGGCAACCGACGCCGCCACAAAACTGCCGCCAGCCGCCTTGACTGCCTCAGCATCCCCGAGTCCTCCTCCGACACCCAGTGGTGGGATGGGCGCACCCTCCATGGAGGACAGGAAGGCAACTGCTGCCAAAACGCAGACCGCGGCTAACTGCTTCATGCTCTATTCCTTCAATTCCATTTCCCAGACATAGATGTCCCGCTCATTGCGGCGCACCGTTTGCATGGCAATTTTTTCAAATCCGAACCTGGCATAGAACTCCACCGCATTCAGGGTGGCCAGAATCTTGATCGGACGCTCCTTGATCTCGTTCCTTGCAAACTCGAAAAGCGCCCTTCCATAGCCTTTGCGATGGTCCTTGGGATCGACAAAAAGGCCGACTATCTTACCTTCCGCCAGGTGCACGTAGCCTCTCGGCTCGGACTCATCCTCAAGGACGTAGAAGTTTTCATAAAAGAGAACTTCTGACATGCCGCGTACGGTCCGGCCACGATGCCAGTCCTCAAGAATATCTTCAGGATAATAACCGGCTCCTCCGGCAGCGGTTGATTCGACAAGGATTTCAAACAGGCGGGTGGCGTCAGCTGCCTTGGCTTTGCGAATAAACTTCATTAAAGGGTATGAATTATGGGAAAAGAAAGGGGCTGATGGCTCCACTGGGTGGTGCCACGAACCATCAAGCGCCAAGTGCTGCCCGGAGGCAACGATTATTGGCTGGAACCTGAATTTTACTGGAAATCATCCTGCGGCTTCGCAAGAGGCCACTTGTCGGAAATGCTTACTGTTAGCGAATTCCCGTTCTTCCATGATGAATCGAAAGACATTCTTAAAGTACCTCGCGGCAAGCTCGACAGCGATGGTGCTTGGCCACAAGGCCTCCCAGGCCAGCGCTTCGGTCACCGTGATTCCTCCGACTGGCTTGTCCGGGATGGACACAGGTAGCTGGGCTGCTGTCCGGGAGCTCTTCCCCTTGTCGCCGAAGCGGATTTATTTCAACACCGGTGGTTTGGGTCCAACTTCAAATCCGGTCCTCGAGGCAATGCACCAGCAGGCGCTTCGTCAGGCGATTGATGGTGAACACCACCACAGTCTCCTGCACCGGGTACGGGAAACCACTGCTGGGATATTCGGGGCGCATCCGGACGAGATTGCCTTTGTCCGCAATGCCACTGAGGGAAACTCGGTCATTGCCAATGGTCTTGACCTGAAGGCTGGCGATGAAGTGATTTTCGAATCCCATGCCCATCCAGGTGGTTCCTTCCCCTGGCTCGCCCGCCAAAAGGAGATCGGAATCAAGGTCCGCATTTTCGAACCGGATCCAGACAGTCCGGAGGAAAACCTCCAGCGCATCCTTTCACTGGTCAACGATCGCACCAAAGTCATTCAAGTGAGTCATGTCACCGCCCCGACGGGCATTCTTTTTGATGTCATGTCCATTGCCAGGGCATGCCGCGAGCGTGGAATCTGGTTTCACATCGACGGGGCCCAAAGCGCCGGGATGATCCCCTTTAATCTCAATGCCATTGCTTGCGATTCCTATGCCACCAGCGGTCACAAGTGGCTTAACGGTCCCCAGGAAAGTGGTTTCCTCTACATTGCCAAATCGCGTCTGGACGAAGTGGCCTGCAGCCATGCCGGAGCGTATTCAAGCGGCCAATACAAATTACCCGACACATTTGTCTACGCGCCATTCGCCCACCGCCATGAATACGGAACGCGCGATGCCGCTTCCATTCTCGGCTTGGAGACAGCGCTCCGCCTGCAGCAAAAGATCGGTCTCGAACGCATTGCCAAACATGGGAAAAAACTGGTTGCCGAGGCACGCCTTGTCCTGGGGAACATCGATGGTGTGAAAATCCTCACTCCCGGGCATCCGGACATGCACAATTCGATCCTCTCCTTCCGCATTGCCGGAAAGGAAAGTGGCGATCTTTATCGACGACTGCTGGAGGAACACAACCTCCGCTGCCGCAATGTTACCGAGCGCGGTATTAACGCGATCCGCATTTCCTGGCATGTCTACAACAGCGAGGCTGACCTTGAGTCCCTGGAAAAAGCGGTCCGCAGTCTGGTGTCCTGACCGGCGCCTAATCGCCGATCTGGACAATCAGTTCGATTTCCACAGCCGATCCAAGTGGCAGGGAACTGAACCCGCAAGCTGCCCGGGCATGACGGCCCTTTTCGCCAAAGACCTCCACCAGCAAGTCGGAACATCCGTTAATGACCTGGGAGTGGGAGGTGAAATCTGGAGCGGCATTGACCATCCCGAAGACCTTGACCACCCGGACCACCTTGTCGAGGTCACCCAACTCGGCCTTCAACGTGGCCAGCAGGGCAATTGCTGACTGGCGGGCGGCGGCATAGCCGGCTTCCACATCCATGTCATCACCCAGCTTGCCGGTAATAACGCCACCCTCCGCATCCCGTGGCAAATGGCCGGAAAGGAACAGAAGGTTACCCGTCCGCACTGCGCCAACATAGTTGGCAATGGACGGACTGACTTCGGGGAGCTCAATGCCCAGGTTTGCCAGATTTTCCTCAGGAGAGGAAACTGCAGTCAGCGTGAATGAGAAAATGACCAGAAGGAGAATGATTGGATTACGTGCCATAGGCAGCATTCAGTCAGGATCACTCCCCCGCTTCAATCAGCTTTTTCTGTCCTGTAAACCTAGCTTGCGTCAGCCACCGCCTGAGCTTCCATCGACAAGGCTGCGGCAGCAAAACAATGTTCCTGGGTCATTGCCTCCTCTGTCCGGTTCAGGCAGTCGAGAATGAGCTGGCCATAGAAGGGGAATCCAATCTTCCCCTCGCAGGGGATCCGCTTCTCGCCCTCGTGATCAACCAGGTAGACGACCTGTGCTTCCTGCGGTTCATGCGTGATGTCATTGTATTTACGCACTTCGATGTATCCATCCGTGCCCAGAACAAAAGTCCGTCCATCACCCCATGAGCGGTGGCCCTTGGGATTGAACCAATCCATCCGGCAGTAGCAGGAGACCCCGTTATCGAGTGTCAGGGAGGCCTCCCCGAAATCCTCCAGTCCGGGCGTCTCCGGATTGGCGAAATTCTCAACCCGGGCAAAATTCACGATCCCTGAACGGGCATTGGCGTAATAGAGAAATTGCTCGAACTGATGCGACCCGATGTCGGTCAGGATACCGCCATACTTTTCCTTTTCGAAAAACCAGGCCGGCCGGCTTTCTTTGGCCAGGTTATGTGGCGCCAGGATCAGGATTTGCAAGACCCGGCCAATGGCCCCGGAACGGATCAGCTCGCCGGCATACCAACCCGCCTCCGTGTGCAGGCGTTCGGAAAAGTCGCACATGTACTTGCGGCCCGTTTCGGCAACCACACTTCGGGCTTCCTCCAGTTGCTCAAGCGTCGTGAAGGGGGATTTGTCGGTAAAATAATCCTTTCCGGCCCGCAGGGTCTGGAGGCCAATGGCGCAGCGATCAGATGGGACAGCGGCAGCGGTCACCAGGTGCACTTCCGGATCGGCGAGGATTTGTTCATAGGACTCGGCTGCCTGCACGCCGGGATATTTCCGGCAAAAGTCCGCCAACCGCTCCGGATCCGGATCCCAGGCCCACTTGCAGATGCCTCCGGCTTCTGTCAGTCCATTGGTCTGGCCAAAGATATGCCCGTGGTCAAAGAAGGCGGCCGCAAAGACAAATTCCCCCGGCTGGACCACCGGCTCCGGCTTGGCGGCCTTGGGGGCCCAGTTCATTCCATCACGTTCCTGGCTCATGGTTTTAAAAGGATTTGCTGAAGTCTTGCTCACCCGCCGAAGCCTTCTGCTCCGGTTTCACGTAGGTGGAGTTGCTTATTTTGTCCTGCAGGTTCTCCGCGTAGGCTGCTCCGTCGAGGGGAAGCTGGATCGTCGCACCCAGGTCGCTTGAGTGGATAATGGTGTTGGCCAGCTCAACCGAATGAATCCCTTCCGCTGCCGGTGCAATGAGAGGAGCATTCTCGAGAATGGCAGCCGTGAAATTCTTGAGGATGCCCACATGCTGCTCCCCTTTTCCTTCAAATTCAAAGCGCTCCTCGGTTGTTTCCGGTTTGTCAAAGTTCGTGGCGCACGCCTTGGAGAAACGGCTTGTTTCCGTCTCGTTGCGGAGCCACTCCAAGGTTGATCCCTCAAGGATCAAGCGGCCCCGCTCGGCAGCAATCTCCAGTCGGTTGGTTCCCGGAGCCTCGCCAGTCGTCGTGATGAGGACACCTTTCTTCCCATCATCATATTCCATGTAGGCGGTGACATCATCCTCCACTTCGATGTCATGGAAGCGGCCATATTCACAGAAGCCACGCACAGATGAAGGCATCCCGAAGAGCCATTGCCACAGGTCGAGCTGGTGGGGGCATTGGTTGAGGAGAACGCCACCCCCCTCGCCGCTCCAGGTTGCCCGCCAGCCCCCAGAGGCATAATACTGTTCTGTACGGAACCAGTCGGTCACCGTCCAGTTTACCCGGTTTATTCGTCCCAGCTCTCCTGAATCTATCAAATCCTTCAACTTCAGGTACTTCGGATCCGTCCGCTGGTTAAACATGGCTGCAAATACCTGCCCCTCCTTCTGATGCGCGGCCATGAGGCGCTCGCAATCCGCCTTGTGCACCGAAATCGGTTTTTCCACAAGAACGTGGAGACCCGCCTTGAGGGCCTCGATGCCGATATCGGTATGGGCATAGTGGGGCGTTGCAATCAAGACCGCGTCCACCGTTCCGGACTCAATGAGCTGACCTGCACTTTCGAAGATGGGCACTTCGGAATAGACCTCGGCGCGGTCACGTTTGGCATCCGCCAAAGCGCTCAATTTCAGTCCGGGCACTTTTCCGGCAAGAATGTTCTTCGCATGGACATTTCCCATAATGCCCAATCCTATTATGCCCAATCGAACCTCTGTACTTGAATTCATTATCCTGATTGTTTTTTGGGGTTAACCTTTCTACGGGAAAACTGTCTAGTGGACCTTTTGGTGCCTGTCCATCAAAGGATATGGCAATCCCTTCAAAAAAGGGATCATCCAAGGTTTGACCACCGGGACAATATTTCAAAAATGTCCGCATGCACAGGAGGGACGTAAGCAGGCTGGACCATGTTGGTTAAGGGAAGAAAGGCCCAGGCTGGCATCCTTGAAGATGGGAACGCCCTCCTGATAAACCTCGGGGGCAGTTGGTGCATCGGGTCCCAGTTGCCCGATACCCGGGGCATTGTCAGGCAAATAGAGGAAGCAGAAGGCGACAAACAGATCCAGTTCCTGCTGGAAAAGGGTATCCAATATGATACTGCGCTGGCCAGTTTCATCTTCCGCTTGGCCAGGATTGCTGAAATCAAGGGCTTCTCGATCGATCTCGACCCGCTTCCGGAGCAGTTGAAGCGGCTACTTGAACTGGGCCGGAAAGTCCCGGAAAAGGAGGATGCTGCCAAAAAGACGGACGACGGCCCGGGTTGGGTGGCCCAGGTCGGGGCTGAGATGATTGAAAGAATCCGCGGCATGCTGGAAATTGCCACCTTCACCGGTGAATGGGTGCTGGCCTTCAGCAGACTGGTCAGTGGCAAGGCCCGGCTCCGCTGGGAGGACTTCTGGCACATCCTGCGCACAGTCAGTCTGGATGCCCTGCCCATTGTCGCCCTGATCAGCTTTCTCGTCGGGGCCATAATTTCCTTTCTAGGTGCGGTTACCCTGAAACAATTCGGGGCCGAATTTGCCGTCTCCTATCTGGTTGGCTACGGAATCCTCCGGGAAATGGGTGCCATCATGACCGGAATCATCCTCGCCGGGCGCACCGGGGCAGCCTTTGCCGCCCAAATCGGGAGCATGAAAATCAACGAGGAGATCGATGCCCTGCGCACCCTCGGCATTTCCCCGATCGAGTTCATCGTCCTCCCTCGCCTCCTTGCCCTATTCCTTATGATGCCGCTGCTGACACTCTACTCCAACGTCATTGGCATCCTCAGCGGCTGGGTTGTCGCGGAGGGCCTGATGGGCGTTCCCGGACCGGTCTTCTTTTCCGAAATGCAATCGGTCATCGGCTTGGAAGACTTTCTTTTGGGCATCTTCAAGTCCTTTGTCTTTGGCATCCTTGTCGCTACGGCCGGTTGTCTCCGCGGACTCCAGTGCGGTTCGGGCGCAGGTGCGGTCGGCATTGCGACAACCCGGGCAGTAGTCGCGGGTATCACCCTGATTGTTTTCTCCAATGCGGTCATTGACTGGGCCGCTGCAACCTTGGGCGTGTAGAATGGCGGACAAGATTCAAATCAAAGTCGAAAACCTGACCATGGCCTACGGGAGCTTTGTCCTCCAGCGGGACCTCAACTTTGATGTCCGTAAAGGGGAAATCCTCACCATAATGGGCCCCAGTGGTTGTGGCAAAAGTTCGCTCCTCAAGCACATGCTCGGCCTGCTCGAGCCGGCTGAGGGAAAAATCCATTTTGGCAATGTCAGTTTCACCGATGCCCGTCGCAAGGTCCGTCAATCCATTCTGAGGCGCTGCGGAGTCCTCTATCAGAACGGTGCCCTGTGGAGTACCATGACGGTTGGGGAAAACGTCGCCCTCCCATTGCAGGAATTCACCAGCCTCAGCAAGGACCGCATTGCCGAGATTGTTGATTTCAAGCTGTCAGTTGTCGGATTGAAAGGATTCGAGAAATACTTCCCATCCGAGCTCAGTGGCGGAATGCGCAAACGTGCCGGTCTGGCCCGGGCCATCGCCCTCGATCCGGACATCCTCTTTTTCGACGAGCCATCGGCCGGACTGGATCCCGTCTCCTCGAGAAACCTCGATGAGCTCATCCTGGAGACCCGCAAGAGCCTTGGCGCGACCATTGTCCTCGTATCGCATGAACTATCGAGTATCTTCACGGTGGCTGACCGGGCGGTCTACCTCGATGCCACGGAACGGCGCATGGGAGGCATCGGCTCACCCGAGGAGCTCCTCCGCAATCCCCCCAGCCCGGCCGTTCATGCCTTTCTCACCCGCAACCATTCGGAACGGACGGATCAACACCAGGACTCCGTCGATCCGTCCTGATCCAAAGCCACTTTTTCTTTGCCCGTGTCCTTTAATTCCTGAAACATCAAGTTAACGACCATGAAGCGCCTTTCCAATGCAACCCTTGTCGGAATTTTCGTCCTTGTAGCCGCCTTCCTTGGTATCGCCACCATTATCTACGTCGGCTCCAGTCGCCTTTTCAAGGCTGAGGAGGATTTCATTGTCTACTTTGGGGAATCGGTCAACGGCTTGACCGTTGGAGCCCCGGTCAAGTTCAAGGGAGTTCCCATCGGCCAGGTTCGCGACATTCGCATCACCTACAAACAGCGACTGACCCGCGGCGATTCCTATATACCGGTTTTCTTCTCCATCGACCTGAAGAAGGTTGGTCGCAAGCTGGACCAGAACCTCGCCATCGACCTTATCGATCCATTAAAATTCGAGGAGGAAATCCGTAACGGCCTACGGGCCAAACTGCAGTTGGAAAGCTTCCTCACCGGGCTTCTCTACATCGAGTTGGATTACTACGAGAATCCGGGAATTCCCTCCCGGTGGCTGCAGATGGACGAGGACCTGAAGGAGATTCCCTCCCTGCCTTCCGACATGGCGGAGTTCGGGGCCAAGACAACAGACATTCTCGGTCACCTCGCTTCCCTGGATGTTGAGGGTATCAGCAACCGTCTGGTGCGAATCCTGGAGCGACTGGATACGGTCATGCATGAGATCGATTTCAAGGGAATGAATAGTTCGGTTGTCGACACCACGGCCACCCTCCGTGATGCACTCGAGGAACTGCAGCTGGACCAGACGGTTCCCGCCCTTAGGGAGACGCTGCTTTCGCTGAAGTCGGTTGCGGACAAACTGGAAGGAGCCATCGATCCAGCCGTTGCCGATTACCAGGCGGTGATGAAGGATGTCTCCGGTACCCTCCAGCGAAGCAACGAGGTCCTCAACAATCTGGAGGAATTGACCTCGGTTGACAGCAGGACCCGGCGCGAGCTGGTCAAGACCCTTGAAGCCCTTCAGCGGGCCTCGCAAAGTGCGGAGGAATTGCTGGCCTACCTTGAACGAAATCCGCGGGCCCTAATCAGCGGGCGTGCCCAACCTTGATTTTGCCGACCATGAATACTTCAACTATCACCAAGCGTTTCCGGTTGCTGGCTTCCCTCATCCTCATGGCCAGCCTGACAGGCTGTATCAACCTGGATCCGGTCCAGGAATCAACGACCTTCCATGTCCTCGGACAGGCATCGAGAGGCTCCGTTGATCCCATTGAGGTGCGGGTGGCCATCCGTGACACCCACTTGATAGACTTTCTCAACAATTCCCAGGTGGTTGAGTTGTCCGGGACCAGTGAGGTCCGCTACCTCTCCGAGCATCGATGGGCCGGTGCTCTCGACTCGATGCTATCCCAGGTCGTCGCCTCCGAACTGGAAGCCTCGGTCAAGGGTCTTTATGCTACCGCCGGGGATTCGGCCGAGGCCGACCTCAATATCGACATTACGATCCTGCAATTTTGCCTCACCGACCGGGGCGGCGTCTCCGTATCCATGGAATACCGCATTGTCGATGCCGCAACACGTGAAGCAGTCGCTGAGGGGCGCGTTTCCCGTTCCATTGAAGATGCCGGAAACTCAATCGGCCGCCGCATCAGCCGACTCGAATCCGCCCTGCGGGAGGCCGTCAGGGAAATGGCGGACAGGTCCCTCTGAGACTTATCGCCGGGTTGCCGGCATGGGACGCGGTGTAGCCGGGCGTGCCGGCAAGTTTACCGGACGGTCCGGCCGTGGACGCGAGGGAGGATTGACGTAGATCGGCCGACCATAATAACCATGGCGGTACCACGGATCGTAGTACCCCATACCATAGGAATAGCCGACGTACCCGGATGTACTCGAGGGGGCATAATTGGAAGAGCCGCACCCGCCCATTCCCAGGACAATGCTGACCAGGAGGCCCAAAAGAAGTGTCTTGCGATTAATTTTGTTCATTGTCCAGCCTCCTCAGTTGAGGGATTGGGTGCCGCCTGCATGATGCCGACCAGCGCACCGGACGGATCGGTGAGAATTGCCAACCGGCCCTCGAGGATATCCTCATCCGGAGGCAGCAAAACCTTCGCTCCACCACTGGAGAGATTAGCCAGGGTTTCCTCGATGGACTCGACGCGGATGAAGTGAATCCAGTCAGCCTTATCAACCGGCGCATTGTCAGCCAATGGGGACAGACCAGCCCGGGCAAATCCTCCCGAACTGAGGAGGAAAAGCTGTGGTCCCTGGAACCGCTTGTCCTTGACGACTTTGTAATTGCCAACCGTCTCGTAGAAGTTGGCCGCGACCTGGGCATCCCCTGAGAGGTGTTGGGCCCAGAAGAAGTCCCCAATGTTGGGCATGTATTCACCCGGATCCCCGCTAGCCGACTTCAGGACCCCAAAGATAGCTCCCTGATCATCCTGGAGAATAGCGTGCTCGCCACGTCCCGGGAATTGACCTTTCTGGACCAGGATCCGACCGCCAGCAGCAATGACCGCTGAGGAAACGGAATCGACGGAATTGACCGAAGCATAGGCAATCCAGATGCCCCCCTCCTGGTCCCCGTCGACCTTTGCCCGTTCGACAATTGCGGCCACCGGGTAACCCCCTGACCACATTAAATAGACTTTTCGTCCATTCAGCTCATGGGCTTCAGACTCCCAACCGAACATGGTCTCATAGAAGGCTGCCATTTCACCCGGGACAGAGGTAAAGAGATCATGCCAGATTATCTTGCCGGGGTACCGCTGGTACGGATTCCCCTCGCCGAGGGACGGAAACTCCACTTCCCCATAAACCATGCCCATCGGCACAAGGGAAAGCAGCGCCCACAGAAAGAGAGAGATGCGCTTGTTCATCAGGGCAGAAATTTGGCCCTTCTACAGGTGGATGCAACTGAAAAGCGGAATTATTCCCGGTCCAGACTGAACCAGCCGCTGCCATAGTCATAGAACCAGCGGACATCGCCTGTTCCGGACCCATTAAGGTAATAAAGCCACTGGTTCCGCTCATAGGCATAGAGGTGTGGATAGGTATCCGCTTGCGTCCAGACAAAGCCAATTTCGTCATCCCAGAGATAAACGCCGTTCAGCTCAGGATTGGCATCGACAATCGCATACAGTGAGCCGTGTTCGAGATGGTGCAACCAGGCGGGGTCCTTCAGGGAGTGGGCGTACCAGCCAAACCAGTTCGATTCGCGCCAGAAGTCACCTGCATCGGTAGCATGAGTGTCAATTTCCCGCATCGTGTCTGGATGGAAGAGCCATTGCAGGCCATAAACGGCCCCTGCCGCGTCCGTTGTGGTTTTGCCCACCAGCTGCCAGGCAGCACTGTCCATTACCTGCCAGTCCCCGGAAGCACTGGTTCCGGCAGAGAGGTACTGGGCCGCGGCCGGAACGGCCGTTTGGATGGGCATGGTCTCGACCCCGTATATGCCAACCGGAACGTACAATGCGTCCGTCTCCAGCACGGCATTATCCAGATTCAAGCTGTAGATATTCGGGAATTCGATTTCCAGCTGCTGGTTTCTCAGGAATGTCCCGTTGGTTGCATCCCCGCGGAAGATGTCTACCCTTTCCCGGACCGAGAGGAGGAATTCCGGTTCCCGTACTGCCCATGACGCGAACCATTGGTTCTCATAGGTGAAGGAATTCGTGACCTGGAAGCGATTCTCTGCAAACTCGTGGTACCAGATTTCAAGGTCGTTGGCATACTCCCCGTCGTTGTACTTGTACTTGCTCCGCAAGTGGAACGGTGCCATCCAGGCCAGCGAGTAGGCGTAACTGTTTTGGGTATCATCCGGATAAAGCTTCTGCTTGAACAAGCTGAAAGCACTCGCCTGGTCCCATCCCCAGACCTCCACCATATTCCATTGAGGTTCGAAATAGAGGTAGTGATTCAGGCCATCCTGTACTGGCTCGACTGCTACAATGTGGGAAGGGATCCCCGTCCTCGGATACGAAACCGGCTTGGAGGCATCGCTGAAGTCGACTGCGATTAAGGTCGTGTAGGCCTTGTAGTCCGGATAGGAATCCGGCCGCTCATGTTCCTCGTAGGTCGTCATGCTGGCCAACAGCAGGGGTTCTTCCCAGAACCAGCCGGAGGCATAGTTCCAGAAGTCCTGCGTCGGGTAAGAGGCATGGGCTGGAATGGCCACTTCGCCGCTAGCGCCGACCGTACTAACAAGATAACTCAGGTTGCTCGGGTAATACCAAGGACCAGGCCAGATGTCGATGGCCCAGTAGATATAAGCCTGTTGGACATTGGAAGCCCAGACGATAGCACCATCCCCCGCCATGTAGGCTTCAAAGGAACCACCGAGATAGGGAATGCCTACAACCGAAGCTTCGTCCAGGAGCACAGGCTCCAAGGGGTTGCTGATGTCGTAGACCCGAACCGCCAGCGACTGCTTCTCGGGGATCTGCCAATAATCGGGCATAGGTCCTTCGGAAATGTCCTGAAGAAGAATCAACCGGTCGCTCCTGTGCGTCACCCCGAGCAGGCGCCCGGCTGCCAGGCTCACCTCAGCCATCGGGACATTGGGCTCATCCTTGGCAGTGACGTAAAGAATCGGATCGGGCACGGCGGCAGGATTGTACGGTACCCGCCAGAAGTAATAGCCGCTTTCCTCTGATTCGAGTTGCAGCCAGTAATCCCCATTTGGGATCAGGTGCTGGACATTCCAGGCAAGCGTGGTTGCCCCACCCTCCACGGGAACATCCGGATCCGTTACATCTGTAGCGACAACTTCACGACCAGAAATGGTGATGACCGTGTTGTCTCTCAAGACTCCGCGGCGGGGAACATCGATGTGCTGCACCTGGCCCCTCAGTTGCAGGCCAGTTTCATCCCAGGTTATGAGCTGCATAGCCTGGACCATCTCGCTGGAAGACCAGGCCCATGTAGTGAAAGGCAGCATTAACATGCCGGCGTCAGGGAAGAAGGAGATCGCCTGATCGTCATATTGCGCCTCGCTCCATGCCCAGGAATCCTCGCTTAGGAAAACCCGATCCTTGAGGCTCATGTTGGCCGGGTCGGCGACATCGAATATCGATACGGTCAGTTGCCGGTCCTCGATGCCAACCGCAAAGAGGTAGCCCTCCACCCATTCGATGTAGTTGGACCAACCGGGTACCTCAAGCTCACCGGCAACGACTGGGTGGGATGGGTTGCTGTTGTCGATCGAAAAGAGTGGATCGACAAACAGGAAGGTCACGATGTAGACCGTGTCGCCATAGAAGCGGGAAGCAAAAAGCGTCTCCCCGGGAGCCAGATCCAGGGAACCAATCTTGGTGAAGCCAGCATCCCCGAGGGAAAAGTTCTCCAGCTTGGTGGCGCGGCTGAACTGGCCTGTACTCCAGTCGGCCTGTTGGGAAATAGTCGTCAGGAGGCCATCGCTGAAGTTCATCTTGTACTTGTCCTGGATAACACCCGCCAGCGGTGCGACGCCAACCTGCTTGAGAATACCATCCTCACCCGGGACCAGGACATGGACTTCCGAACGCCAGCGAAATCGCCAGTCGGTGGTCCGGTCGTGCCACTTGTTCAAACTGAGCAAAATACCGTCCGGCTGCGCATTAAGGACGGCATCCAGCCAACCATCTCCCTCAAATGACTGCACATCGACGACCCGTTCCGGTGCCGCATCGGACAGGGCGATTGTATAAAGCCGAATCAGGGGCGCCCGGCTGAGGTTGCCTTCGGGATTCGTTTCCTCCACCCACTCCCGCGTCATGACATAGAGGAAGTCATTGTAGCGCCGACTGTCCATGTATTGACCCGCTTCAAGCTCGACTGTCTCAACACCTGTCAATGCTGTACCGTCAAAGTCGATAAATTGCAGGGCCACCTTGTCTTCGCTCCAGTAATTGCCCGTGCCAACCAAGACAATGCGTCCATTATCAACGGCATAGAGATCCTCCCCTTTTGCCGGGTAGCGATAGTAGTCGAGCCATTCCGGATCCTCCGGGACGGTCATGTCGATAACCTGAAGGCCTCTGTACTGGTTGTAGAAAAACAAGGTATTGCCTTCCCATGCCCAGATGTCGGCCTCCTCAATCACCGGGTCTGAATCGCGCTTGCCGCCGGCCGCATCCTCGGTCATGTAGGCCCAGGCATTGGAAGAGGGCGGATACGCAACAAAGACATCGCCGGGGGCGGCCGAATTCTGGACCTTGCCTGCAAATGGGGACGCTGCGCTGTTGGCAAGAACCCTGAGCTCCGCAGAAGCGTATTCATCCGGAAGGGGAATCTTCAGCCACCCGGTATCGACTGCATCACGGTAACCGGAGGCAATGGCCAGCCAGCGGCCGGAATCCACGTCCTTGGCCTCGACGCGGACTTGTCGCACATCATCCTCGAGATGGAGCAGTACGGCTTGGCTGTTGTCCTGTGCGAATAAAGCATTTGCACTGGCGGCAGCGACCGCCAGCAGTGTCGTCGAATAATAGCGTATCATATTTCCCTCCGAGTAAGTTTAGCACTCCGACCGCTCCGCGGTCAACAGACTTAAACAGGCCCGGGAAGCTTTTGTTCCCTGAATTTCCGGGGAATCTTCCATCACAATCCTTGCCAAAACAGTTCCAGATTCTACTCTCCTCTCATCGAGATGGATTCCCCCTCCAAGACAATTGCCATTGCCGGAGCCAGCGGCTTTGTCGGAACTTCGCTGCGAACTGCTCTTGGCCACAAATACAACTGGATTGGCCTGACCCGTTCAGAGACCGTTGTTGAGAAGGCAGGCCCTGAGGAGACAACCTGGCGACGCTGCGATCTCTTCTCCCTACCACAGGTCCGGACAGCTCTTGAAGGAGCCGATCTGGCCATTTACATGGTCCACTCGATGCTGCCCTCGAGCCGCCTGGTACAGGGAAATTTCCGGGACATGGACCTCCTTCTGGCGGATAATTTCATCCGGGCAGCCGAGGAAGCCGGGGTCAAGCGGGTGATCTACATCGGCGGACTGATCCCTACCGAGGAAGACGAATCCCGCCTCTCCCCTCACCTTGCCAGTCGGCTGGAGGTGGAACGAGTCCTGGGCTGCCGGTCGATTCCCGTGACAGTCCTCCGGGCCGGGCTCATTTTCGGGCCCGGTGGTTCCTCCGCCCGCATGCTGCTCAACCTGACCCGTCGTCTGCCGTTCATGCTGCTGCCCGCCTGGACCCGCAACCGGACCCAATCGGTCGATATCCGGGATATCGTGCGGGCGATCGACCTTTGCCTGGAAAGTGATACCTACACAGGGACCTTCGATGTCGCCGGCCACAAGCCGATGAGCTACGGGGAGATGATCCTGAGGACAAGCGAGCTACTCGGGAGAAAGACGTCCTACCTGAGCATTCCCGTCAATCTGGTCCGCCTCAGCCGGCGCTGGGTAAGCCTTTTTGGGAGCACCCCCACTTATCTCGTCGGGCCGCTTCTGGAAAGCCTGCGCCACAGCCTCGAGGCAAAAAGCAATCCGCTCCTTGAAGCGATTATGGCGGATGCCATACCCTTCGATCAGAGTGTCCGGGACTCCATTGATGCCGCGGGGCGACCACTGCCCAATCCCCGGCAGACCATCCTCAAGGAGGACTCGGAAAAGCTGTTCCGGGCCAAACGGGTGCGGTCGATCCAGCGCATGCCCTTGCCTGATCATTGGTCCGCCCCCAAGCTGTCGGATACCTATGCCAGCTGGATCAGTCGTTTTACGCTTTCATTTGTCCAGGAGGACAGGAATGGTGACGGTATCCTGCGCTTCCGGCTGTTCGGCAGCAGAGTCGTCCTCCTTGAGTTCACCCCGACACCCTATTCGGCCAATTGCCGGTATCGGCGGGCCTATTACATCACCGGCGGCGCCCTCTCCAAGACCGTCGACCCCCCGGGTCGTTTCGAGCTGCGCATTTTCCCTGAACTGGGCTGCCTCGTCACCGCTATCCACGGTTACAACCCGAGAATCCCCTGGTGGCTCTACTCGGTCAGCCAGGCCTATGTCCACCTGGCCGTTATGAAGGCCTTTTCACGTTTCCTTCGAAAATTGCGTGACCAAATTGCTAAAGAAGCCTCCGATGGGGGAACATCCGGCAATTGCGATTGACGGATAGGCAGCAGGCGGCGACAGTCCGCCTCGGGATATGTTTTGCGGCTCTATTTTCTCAGCCGTCATGCGCTGCTTTCCAACCGGATTGCGGGCATTGGCGGTGTCACTCATCGGGTTGTCTCCTCTTTTGGGGCAACCGGTGGACTACTATGCCTCGGCAGTGGGACTTACCGGTACACCCCTGAAAACCGCCTTGGAGGGCATCATCGACGGGCATTCCGTCCTCTCCTACACACCTGGCGTCTGGGAAGCCCATAAGGACCTTTATGAGGATCCGGATAATCCGGCGAACCTGATCCTGTTCTATTCCCAGGCCAGCATCTCCAAGGCCCTTCAGGATAGCGGATCGAGTCCGGGCACTTACTTCAACCGGGAGCACCTCTGGCCGAGGAGCTATGGTGTTGGTTCCTCGGGTGCCGACAACACCGACTTGTTTCACCTCGTACCGGCCTACAAGGGAGTCAACAGCGACCGGGGCAACCAGTATTTCGATTACTCCGATCCCAATGCCAGCGGCTACGCCGATCCGGCCAACACCCTGGCTCCCGATTGTACCGAAGACAACAATTCCTGGGAACCGGCTGATGCCCAAAAGGGCTGGGTCGCCCGGGCCATGCTCTACATGACCACCCGCTACAATTACCTTGATCTGGTGGACACACCTCCCAGCCCCGCTCCCAACACCAGCAGCTCAAGAATGGCCCAGCTGTCCGTCATGCTGGAATGGAACCGCAAATTCCTTCCCTCCGACAAGGAAACCGACGTTTGCCAGCGCATTTTCGACAACTACCAAGGCAACCGGAATCCCTACATCGACTTCCCGGAGTTTGCCGACCTGGTCTGGGTGAGCGGACCCTCTTGGGGAGGATGGAGGATGGAGCACTTCTCCCTCCAGGAATTGACGGATGACCTCGTTTCCGGGGACCTTGCCGATCCCGATGCTGATGGCCTCAACAATCTCATGGAAATGGCCCGCTACTCCGATCCGCGGACGCCGGAAACCGATACCGTCATTGATTTTATTGAGGACGGGGGCTCGCTCATCATACGCTTCATACGCGCCAATGACACCAACAACCTCAATCTGGACCTCATCCTTGAGGAGTCGCAGAACCTGGTCGATTGGGCACCGACCAGCCTTGAGGGTGCCAGTACCACATCACTCGACTCCAACCGGGAAAGAGTTGACGTACAAGTGGTTGCCAGCCCTCAGGAGCCCCGCTTCTTCCGGTTGCGGGCTATCCGGCCTGCCCTTTGAGCCTTGCCAGCAGCGGCAACATTCATACCGATAGTTATCTGTCCCTAACTTGATCGAACTTTTCTTGTGCCCACATTCAAGCAGCAGCCATTCCTGATGCTCACCGCATTGGTCTCTTCCGCTATGGTGACCCCCGCCATGGGCAACTTCATCGATGGCGGACTCGAATGGCTCATGGTAACGGATTCCATCAACTTGGGATTCGAGGAAATGCAAGTGCAGCTGCAATCGGGAGGAACCTTCGAAGGCTACCGGCATGCCACCCTCGATGAGACGTGGACCCTGGCCAGTAACTTTGGGTATAATCCGGACTTGACTGCACTGGAGAATGCGGTGGCCGTCGAGAATCTGCACGAGGCCCTGGGAACGACCTTTGCCAGTAGTGCCGGTACGTTGCAGTTTTCCACCTTGGGATACATTGATGACGGTACCCGCTTCGACATTGTCCTGCAGCTCCCCATCCCGGACGATTCATCCACCTACCTCGGTGAAGCCTACCAGACCGATCTCGGCTTTCTTCCGCCACCGAGCAACCTTATTGGCCATTACCTCGTCCGGCCGATACCGGAACCAGCCCATCTGGCTGCCATCTTGGGGCTGCTTGCTCTCTCGTTTCTGATTCGAAGGCATAGGATCCGGTAAACAAAAAAGCCCCGTCGCATGGACGGGGCCTTGAAAAGTAATTGATTGCCAATTCTTACTTGCGGCGCCGGTAGGCGACGTAAGCCAGACCAATCAGGCCAAGGATGGCCGCATAGGTGGACGGCTCAGGGACAATCGGATTAACCGAACCAAAGGTACTGGGAGTTACGGTCGGATCGATGTCAAATACGCTCCCGGCAATTGGAGTTGCATCCAAAGCGAAAACATCTGTTCCAGCCGGATCATTTACCGCATACCATGCGTTAGTGACACCATCACGAAACACACTTTGCGGCTCGTCTCCAGTGTAACTGAAATCACTTCCACCCATGGCTACTCCATAAATGGTTGCTTCGTCCCCAACGTTATCTGGAACACCAAGGGCATCATAAATTGTCCCAAAAAAGGACAGATCGGGTGCTCCCCCAGTTTCTATAGTAGTAACACCGACTGTTCCTGTGAAAGTTTCGGTGATGGCAACTGTAAAGGAGGGATTCTCCAAGTCAGGCATTGAGAGCACTAGCAAACCGTTACCATCGAAGACAGTAGCGTTACTTGTGAAATCTGCTGCACGATCAACTGTGCCAAACGGGGATGTTGCATCCGATTCGATCGAAATGACCCAGCCCTGAAACAAAGCGCCAGGAGTTCCTTTAAGCTCGATATCAACATTAGCAGGATCGGTTCCAGTCGGATTTGGCTGGAATTCGTTAATTAAAATTTGCCCGTGTCCAATACTTGCGCCGAATAGGGCTAATAGTAGAAGTGCTTTTTTCATAGTAGATAGGTTCTAATTAGGAGTTTACCCTTAGTTGACACTTCGGATAATCTTCAACACTCCTTCCGAAAGCAACCCAATAATGTCACAATTCAGTTAAATGGAGTTAGAAATCCTAAAACGAATACCGCATCCCGACCTGGATAGCCCAGCGGGAGGCCAAACCAGTGGGTAATTGGTAAAAAAGCGCCTCACTGGCCTGGACGGATTCCTGGTAGCGGTATTCATAGAAACCAAACTCGTTCCCCTTGTCGCCTCGTGGGATTGGCTTGTAGGAAGGGGCGACGATATTGACCGCCCGTCCGAAACTGCCCTTGGGCCGTTTCACGAGTCCCCACTCATCATTGATGAGGTTACCGACATTCTGGATATTGAGGATCAGTTCCACTTTATGCCCGCGCCAGATGGGAATTTCCTGGGTGATATTGATATCGAATTGGTGGATAAAGGGGGCGCGACCGGTATTCCGGGGAAGAATCTGGCCCTTGTACTCCCTGAGACCCGGGGTGGAGTCGACAAACTCCATGAACGCCACTCCTTCGGTATCGCGAACGCTGTCATTACGACCCCAGGCGACAAGCGGATCATCGAGTCCGGTCGGAATGTAGATAAGGTCGTTGCCAGTATTGCCGTCCTTGTTGATATCCACATTGAGGCCACCATAAAGGTAGGAAAAGGGCCGGCCGCTGCGGCCGTCATAGATCACGCTCATGCGGGTCTTCCACTTATTCCACCAGGGAATCTCAACCGTTACCGAACCGATGATGCGATGCCGGGTCTCAAATGAACTGGTACCCAGGATGGCATCATTGGGATTCGGGGCGACATTGGCGATCCAGTTGGTGTAGGCGGATGGGCTGGAAGCATCATTGACGGTCTTGTTGATAGTGTAGGTGTACCCGAGGCGGTAACCCCACCAGTCCTTGACCGGCCGTTGAAGTTCAATCGTATACTGGCTGCCGTGGCCCTTGGAAGTGTTCTTCAATTCAAGGACATCGCGGTATCCCGACTCGCGCCACCGGTCATCGCTGAGACCCGTGTTCGTGTAGACCTCACGCCCGTCCGGCAAATATCCCTTGAAGAAACCGCTTTCATTCAGCTGCAAGTTGTTATTCACGTAATGAATATCCTGCTGGGTCTTGGACCACTGCAGTTCCAGCGTAAGGATGGAATCAAAGAGAAAGTCGAGCCGCTGGTCGACAGCGAGGTTGGCTTTCCAGTCGGTCGGCATCTTGAATCCATCCGTCAGGTAATTGACAACAACGGAACTGGCCTCGCTGCGGCCGTAGGCATCATCAATCCAGGCCACGGCCTCCATCGGATCAAGAGTGAACGGGGGGCTGACCTGGTTGGTATTGGAGGCGACAAAAACCTTGCTGACCCCGTTGTTGACATAGGCATTGGAAAGCCAGACATGCGGTGCCGTACCAAAGAAGAGTCCGATCCCACCACGCAGCTGGGTATCACGGTCTTCGAACGGTTTGTAGTTAAACCCAATGCGCGGCTGGATGACATAATTCCCGTCGATTGTATTGGTGTTGGTCTGGCCGAACACTTCCTCGAAGCTACGCGGCGGATCGTCCGTGGAGGGACGTGCCTCCGACGGCTCGTCATCCACCAACGGGTAATCAATCCGCAGGCCGGCGGTAATGTTCAGCCGGTCTGTGACAAACCAGTTGTCCTGGACGTAAGCGGCAGCGATGGCCATCGACCAGTCGGCGATACCGGTTTCCCCATCGCCAGGTATTTCAACGGAAAAGTTACTGGCCCGGCCCGGCGAGGTATTTCCCTGCTCGTCTGTTTCCAATGCCCCGACGTAACCGTCATTGTTCTCGGCCGAGCCGACGCCACGGAAGAACCAGCTGCCGATGGGATTGGAAAAGAACGACTGGGTATTGTCGTAATTTTCATACTGCAGCCCAAAGGCCAGTTGGTGGTCGCCCAGCAACCAGGTTCCCTTGAATTGGGCAATCAGCGTGTTGACCTGCAGATCATTAAGGGTACCCCGTCCAAAGGTGACGGTCCGGGAACCACCAACCTCATCATCCGTGTCCTTGATTCCCTGGATACTGACCTCCGTCAGGTCCTCATCGTATTGCAGGTTTCTTGTCTGTTCCTTGTAGGAGACCCGCAATGAGGTTGTGAATTCCGGAGTCCAGTTGCTGAACAGTTCCACAACGTAGTCATCCAGTCCATACGCGGTCCGGTACCAGGCTGTATTGAAACTGGTGCCACGGGACCCGGGAAATTGGGGATCGCTGCCAGGGGTCGTGTTGTAGCGGAAAGTTGCCCGGTGCCGGTCGGTAATGTTCCAGTCCAGCTTGATGAGCAACTTCTCATCCTCGAGTGTGTAGGAATCCGGATCATCGAGGATTCCCGGATCAAATGGGGTGACGAAATTCTGGGAGGCGTTGACGATATCAGCAATCTGATTCGGATCGGCGAGGAATTCCGACTCCTCCCGCACCCGTGTCTCCTCGACCATCTCGTAAAGAATGAAAAAGAAGAGTTTGTCCTTGATGATGGGACCGCGCAGGGAAATCCCAATGGTGTACTCCTCAAAGTCATCAAAGGGAATCAAGTCCCCGGAACCAATTTCATACAAGTCACCCACCATGCTGGCGTCCCGATAGTAGCCGAAGACGGAGCCGTGGAACTCATTGGAACCGCTCTTGGTGACAGCCGTGATGGCTGCGCCGGTAAAACCGGCATTCTCAACCGAATACGGGGAAAACTGGACGCTCACTTCGGCAATTGCCTCAAGGGAAAATGGCTGCTTGAGCGCTGGCAGGCCACTTTCACTCAGACCGAAGGAGTCATTGGTCGGAACACCATCAATCAGGAGTGAGTTGTAACGCGTATTTTTGCCGCCGGCCGACAACTGGCCCGAATCCCGGTCAAATACCGCAATCCGCGAGTCCAGCTTGGCGATATCACTCAAGGAGCGTGTCACTGAGGGAATATTGCGGATTTCCTCCTCGCTGACCCGGGAACCCGAACCTTGGTTGGAGCTGATGAAAATGAGGCTCTGGTCCTCGGCCATGACCTCAAACGCTTCCAGTTCAAACACTTCCTCACCCTCTGCCCGCAGGCGCATGTTGACATCCGTGGTCTGCTGCAAGCCGAGGGAAATACCGTCCCTTACTCCTGGATCAAATCCAATCGCCTCTACCTCTACCCGGTAGGGTCCCCCTACCCGCATCCCGCCCATGCGGAAGTGTCCTTTGTCGCTGGTACGGGCGCTGTAACTCGTCCCCGTTGGGACGTGAGTTGCCCGGACCTGTGCGTTGCTGACCGGAGCTCCTGTGGAGTCCATGATGGTGCCAGCCATGTTGGAGGTCGTGACATCCTGTCCTAAGGAAAGGACGGGAAAAAAGGCAAGGGAGAGAAGACAAGACAGGAAGAAGCGCACGGTCTTCATATCGGTAGTTTGGACTGGGTTTGCTGGATTTGGTTAGGAAAAGGCAAGAACGGCCCCGCAGTTACGCGGGGCCGTCCAGCCTCAAAGAAGGATCCGCTATCAGGGTTGCGGATCGAGGAAGTTGTTAAAGGTCCCGTCGAAATAAATGAAGAAACCTCCATTCGACTCGACGAGCCAGGCCCACTTGCCGGCGCTGTAGTGGTAAATCCACGAACCGGCCCGGATATCATCTCCACTGAAGTAGAAATACCCGAAATTTGGACTGTAGATGTACGGATAGCCGGCAGTGTAGACAAAGCCCATCGTGATGCTGTAGGACCAGCCCGGTGTGTACCGGTAGAGGAAGCTCAGGTTGACGTTGTCGACCCATCCGGAATCGAATTCCGAGATCAGCACCTCGTGAACCTGGTAAACAGCACCATCGCCGCCACCCGTTCCGGTGGAGACATAGTGGAAGGCAAGGTTGATCGTCTGGTCGACATAGGCCGAGAGATCAATTTCACCGGAGTCCACCAGTTCGTAGTCGCCCTGCGACAGGGCTCCACCAACAGCATTCCATGTAGCTGTAGCCGGATTAAGGCCATCATAGTTCGTTGAAACAAGAACCTCCAGCGGAGGACCACCGAAGTTCCGCGCCGTCTGGTAGGTGAGTTCCGGGTTGGCGGTACCTGACAGGTCAATGTCCGGGGAAATCAACCAGTCGTCACTGGCAGTGTCACCACCGAATCCATTGGCCGCGGCGTAGCCGTTGCCACTGAATTCGCCCCATGTCCAATCGCGGTTGCTGGCCAGGCTGACAGCGGAGAAATCACCAAGGTCTACCTCGAAGTCCTCAAAGAAGATGACGTCATCATAGATGGAAACTTCGTGTACCTGGTAAACGGCACCATCGCCCCCACCCGTCCCGGTGGAGATGTAGTGGAAGGCCACGTAGACAGCCTCTCCAATGTAAGCCGAGAGGTCGATGATACCGGAATCCACCAGTTCATAGTCGCCTTGTGACAAGGCCCCACCGAGGGCGGTCCATGTTGCCGTCGCCGGATTGAGCCCATCATAGTCCGTCGAAATCAGGACCTCCAGTTCCGGACCACCAAAGTTGCGGGCCGTCTGGTAAACCATTTTCGGATCAATCGCAGTGGCGAGACTGACCTGCGGGGAAATCAACCAGTCATCGCTGGCAGTGTCGCCACCGAAGCCATTGGCCGCAGCATAGCCGTTGCCACTGAATTCACCCCATTCCCAGTCACGGTTGCTGGCCAGGCTGACGGCAGTGAAGTCACCAAGGTCGACCTCGAAGTCTTCGAACAAGAAGACGCCGGTGGCCGGGGGTACATCGTAGACGAGGAAGTCATGGACTTGCCAGACGGGTGCTTCGCCAGGACCGGTACCTGCGGAAAGATAACGGAAGGCTACATGAACGGTCTGCCCAATGTAAGTGGACAAATCGATCATGCCCGACGGGATAATGTCGTAGTCGTCTGCCGAAAGCGTCGCCGCTAATGGAGTCCATTCAGCCAAGGCCGGATTGACCCCATCAAAGTTGGTGGAAATCCAGACATCAATGTCCGGGCCATCGAAGTTCTTGGCCGTATTGAAGAGCAGTGTTGGCTCAGTTGTTCCGGCAAGGTCAATCGCCGGGGAAATCAGGTAGTCATCACTGGCCACGTCTGCACTGAAGCCGTTGATATCGGCAAAACCATTTCCACCAAAGGTATTGTGGTTCCAATCCCGATCACTGGCCAGGCTGACGGTTGTAAAGTCACCCAAGTCGACTTCAAAGTCTTCATAGTAGACAGTTGCGAGATTCGGCGTAACGACGAACAGCGAGGAGACGGAGACGTCATTGCCGGACCCGGCTGATCCGATGTCAATGACCCCGTTGGAAGTCGTGGCATCGACGGTGAATGTAATGGAACTTGCGCTGACAATCGTGAAGTCAACATTCACGCCACCGACTTGTACGGAAGTGACGACGTCCAGGTCAGCACCGGAAATTCTTACAGTGTCACCGGGATAAGCAATGGTCGGACCGAAGCTGAAGAGGTCAACCGCAGCAGCGGGGCTGGCGGGATTGGCTGAGCCTGGTGTGTCAAGGGCCGGGCCATTGAAGTCATCCCCCATGAAGAGGCCTGTTCCCTCGTCGTTGAGAAGGTTGAATTCGCCAATGTTCCATTCATTGTCGTCACTACCCCGATAGATCATACCGGGAGTAAAGCTGCCATCCGGGCCGACATCCTCGAATCCGAGGGCAGCTCCATATACGAACTCCTCCGGATTGGAGTCATTCGGCACCTCAACCAGACCAACGGCGTCAACTACCAATGTCCATGGCAGGGGCCGGGGTGTAACCGCCACCATGTTAATGTCATCAAAATCATCAACATGGTTCAGAATGCCGTCGTTGTCGTCATCGATATCAACGGCGAGGTCATCATACTGGGAAGCAAGGTCCAGAACCTCGATCCCCGTGTAGCCAGTACAGAGGATGTGGGTGACATTGTCCGAATTCTCGAAATTGATATCAACTGTATCATCAATATCGAGTGCCGTAATACCCAGGGCTTCAAACTGGATATCAACGGTCGAAATCAGGAGATGGCCGTCATCGGGAATAACGTAACCAGTCAGGTCGAGAGCGAACTCAACCGTAGCCGCTCCCTTGTCGGGGACGTTGTCCCCGTTGGGATTCTGGAAGGAACTGTGGTCACCGATGACAAGGTACCAGTGGTTGTCGAGTGATTCACCGGGTGTACCCTTGATCTCAAAAAATTCATTACTGTCCGTTCCACCCGGCTCATCCTGCCGGATTTCATTGATCTGCAGACCGAAAACGGTCGAGGATGCCAGTGCGGTGAGGCAACCGATAAACGATAGGTATCGTGGGTTTATCTTCATTTGTGCTTATTGTGTTATGGTTACTAGATTAGGTTGGGCTCGAGAATATACTGCCCGGATGAGGGCGAATAAAACCATCTCTGGGGGCTTTGGCTATCTTTAATGTAGTAAAGCCATCCATTTGTGCTGCTGAAGAGGTAGGGATAATAGGTAATTCCTGTAAAAAGCCAACCCAGGGAGGAATCGTAAAACCAGAAAGCCGCCTCCGAGAGGCTGTCGGCGTAAATCCATTTATGTTCAAGGTGGTAAAACCAAGGGGCATCGGCCGGCTTGAGAAAGCCAAACCAATCGGATAGGTGCCAGCCCTCGGGATATCCCTCAGAGTAGGTAAAGAGATGCAAACCTCCGGCATCATGAACAGCCGGATCAAACACAACCTCGACTGGTTCTGTTCCGGGGGCATCGCGGCTGACAACAATCCGGTAGTAGGCCGGACGGGATGTGTCGGCGGGAGCATGTTGGAGCCCGGCATAGTAGTAGACTCCCCGGTCTGCGAGCAGCAGGTCCCGCTCCGTATATGGAATCTCTGTCCAAGCATCCTCTGAGAGAGGATTGGTGGCGTATTCGACGCTGTAGCTCAGATGAGAGGCCTCCGGCTCCTTAATAAAGCTGAACTCGAGAAAATTGACGTCTCCGTTTCTATCAACCTTGGGCAGGTCCTCTGTCGTCACAACTTCCGGATCTGTTTGCAGGGCAAATTCCATCAAGTTCAAAATCCGATCGAGGTCCGGGTCCACAAGCGGATCGACAATCGCCGGATCCTCAAGTTGGGCCAGGGAAAATTCCCGAACCCGCCAAGCGCCCCAAGTCAGGTAATCAGTTCCCGTGTAGACAGCATCAGCAAGGTCGGGGTAATCGACAAACGGATTCCGGTTAAGCTGGAAGATGACTGAATTCTCTACCCGGATCCCGGAATAAATGAGATGATTTTTCCTGCGCTCCCTCTCATCCGGCGGAAATTGGCGGTTCCATTCCAAAAGAGTCGTCAACTTCCCCATCCGGTTGTCCCAACTGGCCGGGTCGTCGGAGAGCTTGAAGTCACCCGTGATGTTGGAGGCATCATAGCGGGTGTCCATATACAGAAGCGCCCGTGCGATGCGTCCCTTGTCGGCGTCCCGTGGCTCGACCAGGCGGAGCCCGCTACTGCGAATGGAATCCGGGGCATTGCGTAGGGGTGTCCCGCTGGCCAGCTCATCGTAGGCGAAATTGGAGCGGTCCTCATTGGTCAGCGGATCGGCTGGAAAGAGGTGGTGGGCATCACTGTAGGCGGGTCCCGCATCAGCGCCATACGATTGTGGCCAGGTGTGCTCACGATTCCAGAAAGTGAATAATCCGTCGTTGGGGACCGAAGTACCCGAATAGAGCAGCAGGATATTATTCTCGTTCTCCGGGTCCTTGTCATATTCCTGGAAAGCGAGGGCGATGTTGTTGTAGCTCTGGACGATGTGCCCGTCGATGATCTCATGCAGGGCCGACTTCAGGGAGTCGCCAAGAAGGCCCTCGGCGGACGAATAATAATCCTCCGGCGGCCCATAATCCTGCCCGGACAGGCTGGAAACAAGGGCCAGAGCGGCCAGGGAAGAGAGACAAACTGTTGATTGGAGCCGATGAGAAACTGGCATAAGGTATCCTGACAAGAAGGGCAAATAAGATGCAACCGGAGAGCTTTGTCAAAGCTAGCTGATGATTGTTCGGTAAATTCTCAAGAAAATCCTACCAAAACGGAGCACTTATCCTCCGGACACAGGGGATCATTTTAATTATACTGAAAGCGACACGCAAACGGGGGATGTGATATGGCAAATGGTATGGGTATGCAATTGGACGATGGATCACGGGTGGCGATTGTCGGCGGCGGACCGGCGGGATCCATGTTTTGTTATTTTCTCCTCCAGATGTCGCGTCGGATGGGCTTTGAGCTGGTAGTCGATGTCTATGAGCCGCGCGAGTTCAGCCGCCCGGGACCGGCCGGTTGCAACAACTGCGGGGGCATCATCTCGGAATGGCTCGTCCAGGCACTGGCCATGGAAGGTATCAATCTGCCGGACAAGGTGGTCCAGCGCGGGCTGGAGTCCTATTCCATGCATCTCGATGCCGGTTCGGTGAATATCGAGACGCCCCACCACGAGAAACGGATTGCCACGGTCCACCGGGGTGGCGGGCCGCGGGACGTCAAGGAGAGCACATGGGGCAGCTTTGATGCCCATGTCTTTGCGATGGCCCAGGAAGCCGGAGGCAACTGGGTCCGCAACAAGGTTGTGGAGCTGCAGTACGCGGAGGACTCCATCCAGGTAACCCCGAACAACGAGGATCCAGTTGACTACGATCTCGTCGTCATGGCCACCGGGAAACGGACCCAGGCGCTAAAGATGCTGCAAAAGCTGGATATTGGGTTTGCCCCACCGGTCATGGCCAAGGCCTACATCAGCGAAATTCACATGGGCAACGCCGAAATTACCAAGGAACTGGGCAATTCCATGCACCTTTTCCTGCCGGACATTCCCAATGTGAAGTTCGGGGCCCTCATTCCGAAGGGGGATTATGTCACTTTCTGCATGCTGGGGAACAAAATTACCAATGATGCCGTTTCCGCTTTCATCAACTTGCCGGAAGTCCGGGGGTGCATGCCGGCCGGTTGGGTGGTTCCGGAAAAGATGTGCCATTGTTCTCCCGGACTGGCTATCAAGGGTGCCACCAAGCCCTATGCGGATCGAATTCTGTGCGTCGGCGACTGTGGCGTCAGCCGGCTCTACAAGGATGGGATTGGGGCTGCCTACCGGGCGGCCAAGGCGGCCGCGGTGGCGGTTGTCCATGAAGGCGTCTCAGAGGCGGCCCTGGAGAAACACTACTGGCCCACCCTGCGCAACATTGCCAACGACAATAACTATGGTAAAGTGATCTTTGAAGTGACGAAACTGGTCCAGAAGGTGCCCATGATCCGCCGCGGTGTATTGCGGATGGTCCGGCGGGAACAGGCCCATCCGGAGCGACCCCAGCGGATGAGTGAGGTCCTGTGGGACACCTTTACCGGTAGCGCTCCCTACAAGGATGTTTTCCTGCGCACCCTGAATCCCCTTTTCTTCCTGCAGTTCGGCTGGGATATCGTAGCCGGCCTGTTCAGTTTCAAAACCGAAAAAAGGAGTCTGGCCCATGAAGGAGGGTGAACTGGGAAAAGTGTATCAGGATGGCGAGCTGGTCGTCCGCCAAGGAGAAGTCGGTAATTGCATGTACGTCATCCAGGCCGGCGAGGTGGAAATTTTCCGCGAGGAAGATGGACGCGATATCCGACTCCGGGTCGCCGGGCCAAATGAGTTTTTTGGGGAGATGGCCCTGGTGGAGAATGATGTCCGCTCGGCCAGCGTCCGCTCGCTCGGGGAATCCCGCATCCTCCATGTAGACAAGCGGACCTTTATGCGCCGAGTCCACGAGGATCCCTCCCTGGCCTACCGGATCATGGAGTCGCTCTCCCACGAAATCCGCCGGTTGGCTGCTGAACTGGGAGAACTGAAGGCAGAGTCCAGTTAAGCTTTGCCACTCAATAGGTATAGGCGAGCCTTACGGAGACGGCCCGCCCCGGCAATGGGATGCGCTCCCCCGCCGTGAGTGTCCCTCCCGAAGGCTGGATGGGGCCGGTCGCCACAGGTGGTTGCAGATAGGCATAGGCCAGGCGATCCAAAGCATTATGGACTGTGATGCCAATGTCCCACCCCCTGATCCTCAGGCCAAGGCCAAGGTCGAGCAGAAACCAGGCTTTGGTATCGGCATAGAGGGGATTGAGCGCGGGCTGGGGATTGATTCCTTCCCCGACGTAGCGTCCGGATATGGATAGGTCAACTGTGCCGGAATTACCCCTCCGCGTCCACAACAGTGAAAAGGCCCCCTCCCAGGGCGGAATCTCGGCCAAGCCACCGCCTCCTTCGCGTACCTTGCCAACGGTCCGGCTGTAACTGAACTCGGTCACCAGGCCACGCAAGCAACCCTCCTCGAACGGGGTCAACTGGACTGTCGTCTCGAATCCCTTCAGCTCCGCATCTTGGTTTCGGAAGCTGTAGATCAGTGGTGTTGCCTGGATAACTTCACGGACGACAAAGTCGTCGATACTAGCAAGCCAGGATTCCAGGTTCAGGCGAAGGCGGTTACCGTCATAACGCAGGGCAATGGAAGCGGACTGCTTGTCTTCAGGATTAAGGGCGGGATTGCCGAGTTCCACGCCGCCGCCAAGGGCATTCAGGAATGCCCGGTAGCGTTCTCCCGGTCCCGGGGCGGCGGTCGAGAGCCCGGTACCGGCAACGAGAGTCCAGTCCGGTGCCAGGACCCATTCCCCCACGAACTGAATGGCACCGGTCCAGTCAGAAATGCGGGCCCGATCCGCCTCGGGTCCGTTAAAGGAGACAAAATTCTCCCGCAGGGTACTGCCTTGTGCACCCGGAATCCCAACAACCGGAGCATCCATCCGACCCGCCGTCATCCGGGACCTTTCCGCCCTCGCCCCTACCCTCCAGCGAAATCCTTCGACCTCCAACTGACTCAGCTCAACAAAGGCCCCGGGGTGACGGGTTTCCACATCCGGCCAGATGGCATCCTCCAGTTCGAGCCCGGACTTGAGGGATCGTGTCCGGGTGGCATCACGATTTTGCCAGCTGTAATCCAATCCGCTCTCCAGGAGCAGCTTCTTGCCAAGGCGGATCTTGTGAACCGCAGCCGCCGAGGTACTGCGGGCCCGCGAGACCGCGTTCACCGCCTCCAGCGGGGCGGCCGGACTGATGGTGCGGTACTTGCTGGTCAGGACAGGATCGACTTGTGCATAGCCCAAGCGGAATTCAAGCATGCCCTCCCCAAGGGCGCGTGAATAGGCCGATGTCAGAAACAGCGAATCCGTATCCACGGTATCCAGCGGCAATGACGGATTGTTGACCTTCACTTGCCGCATAAAATTGACCGCCAGATCCAGTTTTCCCTCGTTCTGCTGTTTCCAGGAAAACGCACCCATGGCCCCCCACGCCTGGTAATCCTCGTCAACAACATGTCCCGGCCCACCCGATTCGACCTTGCCGAACCGAGCGGCATGGAGGTTGGCCAGCAGACTGACAGAGTCCTTCTCGATTAAACGCGAGGAAACACTCCCGCTGGCACCGCCCGGATTGTCCATGGCCCCGGCTTCCAGACGGTCCACTCCGCCCATGGACGCATCCAACGACAATGAAATGCGGCCACCGGTTGGTACTGGGCCTTGTGTAATCGAAGGAAAGGCACTTGTCACCTGAACCGTCCCCGGAAAAGCGTTCCCAAAGAAATTGACTGGGGAAGCTGTCCGGGTCGGTGAGGCCAGAGGAAGATACACATGGTTGAAGGTTGTAACGACCCGATCCAGGTTCAGGCCGCGGAGATTTGGCTCCAGTGCTCCCATCCCCCGGCGTTGCATCGTCAATCCGGGAATGGATTCCAGTTCATGCCCAAGTGAAGCCGGGATTGTGGGTTGCTGAATCTCTCCCAGCACACGGTCACCCGGACCGAAGGCCAGTTGGCCACTTTCATGGAAATCCACGAGGAACGGAGGTAGCTGAAATACCGGTCCAGCGACCGCTTCACCAGCAAGGGTAAGTGGCAGGACGGTTAACATTCCTGAAATGGCAACAATAACCCGCTTCACATCTGTACCTGTAGAACAAGGCCGGCAACACCCGCAAGGGATGCTGTCGCGCCGATAAAGTAATGTGGACGAAATATCCGCCGTTCCATGCGCTTGGCCAATGGTACTGTAAACAACGTGGCCGTTGCCACGACTGCCTGGACCAACCCGGGATTGTTGACCTCGCGAATCGCCCACAGCATGCAACTGACCCCAAGGACGGGCCCCGCAAGGGCATTGGCAATAACCCAAATAAATGGCGGGATACGCGGAAACGGAAGATAAGCGGAAGAAACAGCACCCATATCCGAGGTCTTGCCGGAGGAGACCCGATGCAGGAGATAAACCAATACCCCGAGACAGGCACCCCCGATCAGGCGCTGGTAAGCCGCACTGAGGGGATCGATCCCCGTCCCGGCCAGCTCAAGCCGTATGAAGGCCAGCTTGGTCAGTATCCAGCTGACCGACTGTCCACAGGCAGCAAGGGCGGCAAAGGCCATTCCGGAGAGTAGTGTATTCTTCGATACAACGGGAAGGCGGAATGGCGCAAGTGCCACCAGCAATCCACCAATGACTAAAACAACCAACAAGAACTGTTGAAAGCTAATCCGCTCCCCTAACAGGACCCAGGCCAGGAGCACTGTCAGGACAGCCGCGGAACATTCCACAACCAGGAGGCTTAGAGTGGAACCGATACGGGGAAAGGCCTGGAACATGCACCAGCCACCTGCCCCGAACCCCACGATTCCGGCAAGAAAGAAGGTCAGGAATTGTCCACCTCCAAGTCCGTGTCCAAGGCCATGAGCATACATGGCGAGGAGACCCACCGCAACCAGAAGTCGCCACATGTTGGCCCGGACCGGACCGAGCGCCATTGCCGCGCGCGTGGCAAAGACCGCGGTCATGGAAAACAACAGCGTGGTTAAAATGGCGGGGGCCAATGTGCTTTACCTCTGGTAGACTTTTCTCTCCTTGTACTTGGTGTGCAGCAGCTTTTCAGAAAGCTCGCCCAGCGGTTCTCCAAGGAACTCCTTGTAGACCCGCTTGATCTCCGGGTTCTCGTGGGAAAAGCGGACCTCAAGGTCGTGGTCCTCATTGTAGAGGCCCTCCATGCGCTGGGAGCGTATCTTGTCATTAACCCCATAGGGCTGACCACCCCCACCGATGCATCCACCCCGGCAGGCCATGACCTCGATGAAGTGGTACGGCGTTTCCTCGCCATTTTCGCGGGCTTCGCGAACCTTGTCCATCACCTTGTCAACATTGGCCATTCCGTGGGCAACGGCCACCCGGATGGTGGTTCCCTTGATGTCCACTGTCGCTTCCTTGACCCCTTCCAGTCCGCGTACCGGTTGAATGTCGATGGCATCCTGAGGCAGGTTTTCGCCCGTGACGAAGTAATAGCCCGTCCGCAAGGCGGCCTCCATGACACCACCGGTCGTGCCAAAGATTGTCCCCGCTCCGGTATATTCCCCAAGGATGGAGTCGGCATCCTCGTCCGGCAACTCGTCAAAGGCCAGGCCGGTCTGCTTGATTAACCGGGCCAGCTCACGGGTGGTCAGGGTCACGTCGACGTCCTGGTGGCCGGAAGCAAACATCTCATCGGTACGTTCCAGCTCATACTTCTTGGCCGTACAGGGCATGATGGAGACCTGGAAGTGCTTTGCCGGATCAATGCCCATTTTTTCGGAGTAATAGGTTTTGGCCATCACCCCGAGCATCTGCTGCGGACTCTTGGCCGTGGAGAAGTTGGCGACAAAGTCATGATGGAATTTTTCCATGTAATCCGTCCACGCCGGGCAGCAGGAGGTTATCAAGGGCAGCGGTCCCTTGTTGTGGGCAAAACGCTGCACAAACTCCGTGGCCTCCTCCATAATCGTCAAGTCGGCCGAGAAGTTGGTATCAAAGACCGCCTTGAAGCCCATCCGCCTCAGCACCGCATAGATGCGCCGGTTGAGGTTGGTTCCCGGCGGATAGCCGAATTCCTCGCCCAGGGCCACACGGACACTCGGGGCGATCTGGACTGTGCAGTACTTTTCCTCGTCGCGAAGCGCCCGCCAGACTGTTGCTGTCTCATCGTTCTCGACAATGGCACCCGTCGGGCAATGGGCGGCGCACTGGCCACACTTGATACAGGGGGATTCAGCAAGGGAAATATCACCCGCCGGAGCCATCCGGGTCTTGATGCCGCGTTCAAGGAACGACAGCGCCCAGACGTTCTGCATCTCCTGGCATACCTGGATGCACCGTCCACACTTGATGCACTTCGTGAAGTCGATGGAGATGGAACCGTTGGACTTGTCCGGCTCGATCTCTGGAACATAGCGCTTGAACCGGTCATCCCGGATGCAGAATTCACCGGCGAGGGTCTGCAGCTCGCAATTGCCGTTCCTGCCGCAAGTGAGGCAGGAGTTGGGATGATTGGAGATGATTAACTCAAGGACGGTCCGGCGGATGGAGGTGAGCTCGCCATCATTGGTGGTGATCTCCATTCCTTCCTCCAGTGGCGTGGCACAGGCCCGTTGCATCTTTGCCCGTCCGGAGATCTTGACGATGCAGAGACCACACGCGGCCGTTGGCAACAAGTCGGGATGCTTGCAGAGGGAGGGGATCTTAATCCCGATCATCCGGGCGGCATCAAGGATACTGGTACCGTAGGGCACTTCGACGGCAACATTGTTTATTTTGGCCTTAACTATTTCTTGAATCATTTTCGAAATCTCCGGTGATCAGTTAGAAGCCATGGCGGCCTCAGCTTGCTGCTTCTTCATTTTGCGGGCATAGGCGGCCCCGCCCTCGATGTAAGCCATGTATTCGTCCTCGAAGTAGCGCAGGGTCGAGAGGACAGGATTGGGAGCCGTCTGTCCCAATCCGCAGAGCGAGGCGTTCTGCATGCAGTGGCAAATCCGGCGCAAGTCGTCGATGTTGCCGGCTACTCCACGGCCGCGATAAATCTGGTCGAGCAACTTCAGCATCTGGTATCCCCCAATGCGGCAGGGAGCACACTTCCCGCAGGATTCATCGACGCAGAACTCGAGATAAAACTTCGCCACATCAACCATGGAGTCGCGCTCGTCCATAACCAGCATCCCTCCGGAGCCCATGATCGAACCGAGTACCTGGAGGTCTTCATAACTGACCCCGGTATCCAGATGCTTCTGGGGAATGACACCTCCAGACGGCCCACCGGTCTGGACCCCCTTGATATCGACATCATTCAATGCCCCACCGCAAATGTCCTCGATGATCGTCCGGATGGGTGTTCCCATGGGTACTTCAACCAATTGGGAGTTCTTCACCTTCCCGGTCACCGCAAAAACTTTTGTCCCCTTGGACTTTTCCGTCCCACGGGAAGCAAACCACTCCGCACCATTCTCGTAGATGGCGGCAACCGCGGCCAGGGTCTCGACGTTGTTGATCGAGGTTGGCTTTCCCCACAAGCCTTTCACCGAGGGGTATGGTGGACGTGGTTCCGGACTGCCCCGGCGTCCTTCAATGGAGGCAATCAAGGCCGTCTCCTCACCACAGACAAAAGCCCCGGCACCAAGCCGGACCTCGGCATCAAAGCAAAAGTCCGTCCCGAGGATGTTCTCCCCAATGAGGCCCTTTTCACGGGCCTGATCGATGGCCTGCTGAATGCGTTCCACGGCCAGCGGGTATTCTGCCCGGATGTAGAAAAATCCTTTACTGGCACCGATGCAGTAGGCCGCGATCATCAGGCCCTCGAGTACGGAATGGGGATCGCTCTCGAGCACGCTCCGGTCCATGAATGCGCCCGGATCCCCTTCGTCGGCGTTGCAGATGACATACTTCTGGTCGGCCGCGGGCTCCCGGGTCAGGTTCCATTTGAGCCAGGTCGGGAAGCCCGCCCCACCCCGGCCGCGGAGTCCACTCTGTTTCATTTCCTCAATGGCTTCTTCAGGACTCAATCCGGACAAGACGCGCTTCAAGCCGGTGTAGCCTTTGGCAAAGAGATAGGACTCGATGTTGTCCGGATCAATGTGTCCGCAATTCCGAAGAACCACCCGGTCCTGTGGATCCAGCACATCAACCAGCAGGTCCTCGACGATTTTTTTCTCAACGAGACTGGTCTTGATGATCCGTCGCAGGTCCGGGGAAACCAAATCGGCATACGTCACCCCTGAGGGCAGCAGCTGCACGCACAGTCCCCGGTTGTACATTCGCATGTCGAGGGCCCGGTGCACGTGCACCTTGTCCGCCAGTCCGTGAACCGCCAGCTCCTCCTGGAGGGTCTGTTGATAGAAAGCGGTCCTGTCTTCTCCCTCCGTCGAGGTGTCCTTGACCAGGATGACAACCTGATCCTCCCCTTTCAGGTCCAGGCTGCGCTTGCGCATGGCCATTACCCGGTCGTCCAGCATCGAGTTCTCATGTCCCAGTTTCTCAATAAGATTTTCCGCATCTTCCGGGGTCATGGCGCCGTAGACAATCCGGGGGCAAATGTCGCTGCCGACAATCAACACCGGATCGGCATAGGCATATCCCAATGAACCCGTCCGCTGGATGTCCACATCCAGTCCCGACTTGTCACGGGCCTGGCAAAGGGCGTCATAGACGTCCTGGGCTCCGGCGGCAAGACCTCCAGTATCCATGCCAACACGGATCCACTTGTGGGCCTGTTGGCGCGGCTGGGCGTAGGTTTCAAATGATTCAAACGTCATGGTGCTCATTTCGCTTTCTCCTTAACCTGCAAAGCTTCCTCAATATCGTTGGTCCGCAGTCTCCCGAAGGTCTTGCCATCGACTACCATTGCCGGCGACATGCCGCAGCAACCGATGCAGCGGACGGTCTCAAGGTGATACTTGCGGTCCTCCGTGGTCAGTCCGGCCTTTACCTCCAACCGGGTCTCCACCTCCTTGAGAATATTGGCCCCACCCTTCAGATAACAGGCCGTTCCCGTGCAAACCATTACGTCATGCTCACCCGGGGGAACAAGGCGGAAGTAATTGTAGAAAGTAATGACTTCATAGATACGGGCCAGACTGATCTCGAGGATCCGGGCCAACTCCATGGCCATGTCCCGAGGAACATACCCTTCCGCGTTCTGGATCGAGTGCAGGATCATGATCAGGTTGCCCTCCCGATCCTTCCATTTGTCCGAATGCTCACGCACCTTCCGACGCAATGCCTCAAGACCCTCAATCGGGTAATCCAATTCAGCTGACATACTCATTTGGTAATCCCTTTCATGCCGCGGTTTTATCAAACCGTTGCCAAACTGAAAGGAATTTCCAATCAGCAATGCTTATTAAGCGACCTGCTTAAAGTAAGAATAACTTATCCTAATTCAGCTGCCAGGTATCCGCCCCACCTACTTGATATAACCCATATTCTCAAGCTTCACCAGTATCCGCTGGGCGGCCAGCTCCGGGGACAGCTTCTGGGTATCAATGACCAAATCGGCTGTTTCCGGCTCCTCGTAGGGATCATCAATCCCGGTGAACTCCTTGATCAACCCGGCCCGAGCCTTGGCATAAAGCCCCTTGCGGTCACGCTTTTCACAGACTTCAAGCGGTGTGGAGACGTAAATCAGGACAAATCCGCCCACAGCCTCCACCATCTGACGGACCTTGCGCCGGGTCACCCGGTAGGGGGCGATTGGTGCGCACACCGCAATGCCGCCATTCTTGGTGATCTCGGAGGCCACATAGCCAATCCTCTCGATATTTAAATTGCGGTGTTCCTTGGAGAAGCCCAGCTCGCTGGAGAGGTGCTTGCGGACAAGGTCCCCGTCGAGCAGGGTCACCCGGCGCCCCCCGATTTCCAGCAGCTTGACCAGGAGGGCATTGGCAATGGTTGACTTCCCGGAACCGGAGAGCCCGGTAAAGAAAATCGTCAGCCCCTGCTTGTGCCGGGGTGGATACATCTTGCGCAGTTCCTCGATGATCTCCGGATAGGAGAACCAATCCGGGATTTCCAGGCCCTCGGCCAACCTCCGGCGGAATTCCGAACCGGTAATGGTCTTGATTTTCATGTCCGGGGTTGTCTTGTCGACGGGGATATACTGTGCCTTGTCCTCGGCGTAGACCATCTGCTGGAACGGCACCAGTGAGATGTCCATCTCCTTCTCGTGCTTGGTAAAGAGTTCCTGGGCCTCATAAGGGCCATAGTAGGGGGTACCGTCCGGAGCCTTGCCCGGTCCAGCGTGGTCTCGCCCGACGATGAAGTGGGTACAGCCGAAATTCTTGCGGATCAGCCCGTGCCAGACTGCCTCGCGCGGGCCAGCCATGCGCATGGCAAGGTTGAGCAGACTGAGGGTGGTCGTCTGTTCCGGATAATGCTCGAGGATTTTCTCGTAGCAGCGCACCCGCGTGTAATGATCCACATCACCCTTGCGGGTCATGCCGACAACCGGATGGATCAGCAGGTTGGCCTCGTTTTCATGCGCGGCCCGGAAACTCAACTCCTGATGCGCCCGGTGCATCGGGTTGCGAGTCTGGAAAGCGACCACCTTGCGCCAGCCCAGCTTGCGAAAGCGACCCCGTAATTCCGAGGGGCTGTCCCGTAACAACTTGAAGTCGTAGTGCGTCGGCGGCTCAAGTCCGCGCAATGTTCCCCCGACATAAACGTCATGGGAATGATGCATCAGGTAGTCGACCCCCGGATGCTCGTCGATTTCTGTCCCGAAGACCGCATTGGCCTCGGCCAGCTTGTCCACTTTCCAGATGTCTGAGACCGAAAGGATGGCAATGGCGACACCTTCACTGTCCCGGAGAACAACTTCTTCGCCCGAGGACAGGGAGTCGGCGAATTCCTCCGTTACATCCAGATTGATGGGAATCGGCCACAGCAGGCCCGACTGCAGCCGCATGTCGGCGAGCACGCCCTTGTAGTCCGCCTCACTTAAAAACCCCTCCAGCGGGGAGAAGGCTCCATTGAGGATCATCTCCGCGTCACACAGTTGGCGGGCCGTCAGGTCCCACGATTTGAGTTCTCTGACTTTTTCCTTTTCCGCCTCAGCGGCAGACTCACCCAGATACAATTCCCTGAGGACGCCTCCATGTGGTTCCTTGAATGCTCCCATATCTAATTTCCTTTCCAGCTCACTCCGGTAACGGGGTTTCGCTACAAGGTTTCATAGGGATTGCCGGGAAAATGACAAGCCTGCACCTTCCCGGGGCCCGTTGGCCCGGACGGATACTCAGCGGACGGAGCGCTTGGACCGGTTGTAGGATCCCTTACCGGGTTGGCTGAGAATGGATGGTGCCGGCGCTGGAGGCGGATCCGCCGGTGAAGCAATCTGGTAGAAGACCGGAGAACCTCCGGAGGTATCCAGATCAAACTCTAGGTATCCATCCGCACGCGGACGGACCGTGCCATCTACCGACCATCCGGAGAGGGTTGAAGAGGATTGCAACCCATAGTCCACCGGAGGAACCAGCCCCACCGAAGTAAAACGGATGGTGCCGCCACCGATGTTTTGCCCAATGAACGCCATGGTATCGATGGCTGTGTCCGGACTCGGATCCATGAGAACAGAGCGCAAATACCGGTTCATCTCGTTCAAGACCGAATGAACCAGGGGCATGCGGTGAGCCAAGGGCTCTTCAGTGTCCTCAAAAAACAAATACTCAGCCCCGAAGCCATCCAGTCTGGTCTTCAGGACATCCATCTGGTGGTGTGCATGCTTGTCATCATTATTGATCGTCAGGAAAAGCGGATAGCCCGGGTCCGCCGTCAGAAAGTCGATTGCCCCGTGATATTCCCAGCGGTCGTAATTGCTCTCTATCGAGCCCCAGGCATCCGTGTAGGTGCCAAGATTGGGATCATCTTCCAGGAGATCAATGTAGGTAAAGCGACCGGACATGATAACCGCTCCCTGCACGGAAGCTGACTCACTCGGATAGGTACCCTTGTTCACTGATGCCTCGGCAATGGGGATAACCGTTGTCGGTGACAGGTAAAGATACCATTCATCCACCAACTCCGTGGTCACCGCCATCAGGGCGACCCCGCTGCCACGGGAAAAGCCCATTGTCGCAACCCGGCCATTGAGACCGAGGGAAGCCGATTGACCACGCATCGCCCGAACCGCCGCACGGACAATCCATGCGCTTTGGGGAACAGGATCGATGCCACTGTAACCTCCCTGGACCGGATGGTCCGCCATCGCCACGGCAAATCCCTCGCTGGCCTGCCCCGAAAGAATCGAGTCATGGGTGAAGGCCATCGAGAAATTCCCCATGCGGTTTACGTTGTCGGCCGAGAACTGGACCAGCGACCCAACCGGAATGACCGGATTTGACGGGTAGATGACATCCATCCCATAAAGGGTCCCGCTGTTATCGTAGTAAATCAAGTCCCGCAGCAGCCGGCACCCGCCCGGCACGATGAAGATGTGCGCCGCATCCATTTCATAACCAACCGGAAACCGGGTGGCCACGCCATCGGTCTGATCGTTGAGAATCTGGTCTCGGATGTTGAACAAATCCCGGTTCAGGAATGGTACCCGGGCCTGCGCATGCTCACCATAGTCCATCGTGATAACCAGCATGCCGTCTGCCAGAAAACTGTTGATGATGTCCACATCAGGCTCCGTCCCAACACGTGGGGAAGAAAGGTTTTGCAGGTAAATGACTGTCTCCTGCACCGCTCCCGCATCAGCACCCTCCGGAAGGATCGCCGTCCGCTCAATCAGCGTGCCCGTCGCCTCGCTGCTCCAGCTGCCCAATACCGTCTCCGTCGGTTGCGACAGGATGGAATTGGTCACAATGGTCAAAACTCCGGCCAGGAAGAGGCATTTTCGTCCCATTCACTCAGCCAAATGATGATACCCATTAAATCAATTCTCAAATTCATGATATTTCATGAAATAAGAACCGGGACGCGTTTGATTCCCTCTAGCTTAACCCATTTCAGGAAGCGTACTTGGCATAGAATGCCTTCATGTCCTCACAGAGCTGCTTGCGGCTTTCGGCCCACGTATAGAACATGTGTCCACCTGGATAGTGCTTCAGGGTGAGGTTCTCCTGCTGTTCCTGGGTCAGGTTCATGAGGGCGGCCAACCGGTCCGAGGAGGAGAAGGCGGTCACTAGGTCGTAATAGCCGTGGGTGATGTAGACGCCCATGTGCTCATTGAGGGACATGCCGAAGCGCAAATCGTCGACGGCCCCGAACTGGCTCTGCAGGGCGTGCTGCTGCTCGTCATTTTTCCAGGCCGTATTGACCTGCATGCTGAGAAGCTCGTAATCGCGCTCCGTCTCCAGTCCGACATTGCGTCGCAACTGGGTGTTGATGGCGGAGGCGAAGACCCGTTCAAGAATGTGCAGCGTCGGGTCCGGGGCATCCAGCTCGTCCTTCTCGGTAAAGGGATCCGTGACGGCGATCGAGGCGTCATAGAGGCCAAGGAACTTGCCCTGTTCGCGAAGCAGGTTCTTCACGAAATAAACAATATCGATGCGCCCGCCCTTCTGTTGCACGGTCGACCTTGGCAGACCGATGTAATCCGCCAATGTATTGAAAATCTGACGACGTTTCTGTTCACCCACCATTCCGCCGACTGCCAATACCGGCATCAGTTGGTTGTAGGCAAAATCGCGTGCGCGGTGGGCATACTCAAGATGGTCTTCCCCATCTTTCGCCTTCCGCGCCACTCCATGACTCAAGGCCGCGGCCGCCATGGTCGGGATGATGTCGACCCAGGGAAGCACATTGTAGTTGCTGCCGTCGAGGAGACTGAAATCGAGTGCCGGGGAAATGATGATAGCACCGGCCAGACCGACCCCGAAGTCCTTCTGCAGGAGCTTGGTCAGCTTGCCAACCCGGTAACCCCCGTAGCTCTCCCCGGCAATAAAGACCGGGCTTTCCCATCGGTGATGGGTCGAGAGCCAGGTACGGGCAAATTCACCTATGGACTCCAGGTCCCGCTTGATGCGCCAATACTCGGAAGGTTGTTTCTTCTCCTCCCCTGCCCCTTTGGCCGCCTTGTCATCCTTGGGCTTGTCCTCCTCAATCATCCGGCTCAATCCAGTCCCTATGGGATCAACAAATACCAGGTCCGTGAAGGCCAGCCAGGTCTCGTGATTGTCCGCCACCTTATGGGGGGGCGGCAAGGGCATCCCCTTGTCATCCAGGTCGACCCGCTTGGGCCCCATCGCTCCCATGTGGAGGTAGACCGAGGATGCACCGGGCCCACCATTAAAGACAAAGGTCACCGGCCTATGGCCCTCCCCCGGAACGGTGTAGGCGGTGGAAAACATCTCCGCCTTCGGCTTGTCGTCCTTGCGCAGGACAATCCACTGCGTCTCCGCCTGGTAGTTCAGCCCCTGCCCATCCAGCTCAATCGTAAAATCGGCCTTGCTGCCCTCCGGGGCCTTGTATTTCGGTGCTTTATCAGCGCTTTTTCCCTCATCCTTTTGTTCACTCATACCCGTCTTATGTATCGATCCGGGAGAAAGTCGCAAGCCACCTCGGTTCTTTGTTTGTTAAGTAAGAAAGTTTCCTTGCTTAACATTTTAATATCGACTTTTAAGTAAAATTCCTGCAGACTGCCTCTATGAAGGCACATACCCCACCCACATTACGGTCCCGGCTGGCAACTCCATTCCTGACCGGACTCAGCGTTGTGGCCCTGCTCCTGGTGGCCATTCCCATTACCCAGTACCTGACGGCGGACAAGGAACCCCCGAAGCCGCCCCAGGACCCGGATGTTATCCACCCGCCTGACATCGTCGAGCAACCCCCGGACCCGCCGGATCCCGAGCCGGACCCGATCGATGACCTCGAGGAGGAACGCCTCCGACCGGACATCACCATGATGGAAAGCATGCTCGGGGATATTGATCCCTCGAGTCTGGTCAATTACGGTCCCGTCACCCTGCCGGGCGGTGAATGGGAAAACCCCTTCGTGGACATCGAGGACCTGACGGTCCCGCCAAAGCCCATCCGGCAACAGGCGCCCAATTATCCACCCGATGCGAAGCGGATGAACATCAATGGTGAGGTCTGGATCCAGTTCCTGGTAACACCGGAGGGACGAACCAAGTCGATCCAGATTCTTCAGTCCAGCAATCCGCTCTTCAACGAGTACACCATTTCGGCCGTCCGCAAGTGGCTCTTCACACCGGGTGAAAAGGACGGGCGTGTGGTGACGACCCGTGTGCGGATCAATATCCCATTCAAGGTGCGCTAGAGTCAGGGAAAGGATCCGTGTCCCAATGATGGGAAGTCAACCGGGTTCCGGCCTCAAGGGACTCACTCATGAAGGCGTGATCCGGATCATCGTGGCCCAAACCCAGGATATGTCCCAATTCATGGGTAATGACCGTGTAGAGATCCATTAATCCGGAGGCCTCACTGGAGCTGTCAGCTATCCATACATCGGGGTCTGAGGACTGGATAAATTCACTGTTATCGTCTGGCGTTGAATCCAGAAACCAGCCCCACCCGGCAGCATCGGAATCAATGGTAACCGTTTGCCCACTGGTTACGCCGAGCATTCTCCCGTCCAAGTCGGCAACCTGGAACCTGACGGATCCGATGAGGATCTCTTGATACGCGCTAAGCTTTCCGGATTCCATCCAAGAAGCAACAACCGCATCCACAAAGCGGTCCAAATCCTCTTGCTCCAATGGATTAGAAGCATGGTCAGCCGGAGCGGTTGAAGCAGCAAGCATGGCCGCGCTTTCTTCAATTACCATTGACCAGTCATCAAGGGTACCGGAATTTCGCCGTTTGTCATCGGACACCTCAAGGGTCCATGTGCCGGTAACAACTTTTCCTTCAAAGGCTGACAAATCGCCCTCGGGGCGGAAGGATCCAGTAAAGGGTGCCGAACCATCAACAATCGATACGCCAGCCTCATCATCCAACTCGGTATTGGTGAAGTTGTCGTTATTGCCCCCTACATCGGTGAACAACTCCACCCGGGTCCCGTCAGGGGCAATGAGGAAGACATCCAGGTCCTGGGCAGCAGCATGGGAAATATTGAGGATTACATTGAGATCATGAATGCTGTAGGTGTCGGATATCTCAATGGTCGAGGTGACCGTCTTCATGTCGCGGATATTCGTTCCCGGACTTGCCGAGTACGTGTGGCTTGGATTGGGTTGTTGGACACTGATAGCTGACGCAGCGGTGGAATACTCACCATTTCCATCACTGACCGTGTAGGTAAATCCATCCACACCGGTAAAGCCAAGAACAGGAGTGTAGGTAAGCGTCCCGTCGCCATTATTGACCAAGGTTCCAGCGGACGGCTGGGAGAAGCTGGCTAGGTAGAGGGTGTCGCCGTCTACATCCGAGTCGTTCGCCAAAAGGTCAGCAATCGGGATTATTAATTGCTGGTCCTTGAGTGCCTGCAGCATATCATCGGTGGCCACCGGGGCATCATTGACGCCTGCGACACTGATTCCGACCACCGCCGAACCGGTTCCACCATTTCCATCAGAAACGGTATAATTGAAACTATCCAGGCCGGCGAAGTCAGCATCCGGGATATACGTCCAAGTGCCATCACCATTATCGACCAATGTGCCGTTTTGAGGCTGTGAAAGCCCGGTAATGACCAAGGTGTCACCATCATTGTCGGTATCATTGGCCAGCAAGTCGGCCTCGGAAATGACGATGCTCTGATCCTCAATCGCAGCATAGGCATCCCCGTTTGGTGAGGGATCGGTATTGGTGTTGTCTCCCTCATAGGCAGGATCGTTCGTCATCACGGTGAGGTCATCAAATGTGGCGAAAGTCGATCCGGTCAGGAGTCCAATGTCACCATCCATCAAGGGGGCATTGAAGGCGAAACCAAGGACCGTCTGTCCGTCCACGACAACACTGACGCCAAGACCATCCATTGTTACTTCAAGTTGATAGGATTGACCGGCATTTAACTCGAACGGTGTCGATGCATCGATGACCCAGCCACTCCGTTTCGTGTAGTGACCGATGAGCACCTCATCCGTTTCCACTGATAGGGCAGCAAACTTGAAGTCGTTATCATCATAGCGGTCAAAGACTAGACCGGCCATGGAGTCGGTACTGACAAGGAATCTTGTCCGGGCGAGGTAGGCCAGGTCCACATCGAGATCAATCTGCTGGAACGCCCTGTCGGCACCGGCTTCAGGAGAGCCGGACAGGGTACCGCCGGAAATGAGCCAGTCACCCACAGACTCACCGGTAAGTCTTGGTGCCAATCCATCGTCGAAGAATTCCGTCTCCTCAAGAGTCAGTTCCGGCGGCAGGATCTGGACCGCGACATTATCGATCCGGGCGATGGAATTGTCCGCCCCGATGCCGACGAGGCCTTCATTGAGTCCGTGGCTGAATCCATATTCATCAATCCGTGGTGCAAAAGCGTGCGTAAAGACTTCGGTGTTGTTGACCACCAGTGTGGCGACAGTTCCATTGATAGCCAGGAGCAGGCGGTAGTCCTTGTTCGGCCTCAACTGGGCATTGTCCTGCTCGACTACATGCCAGCCCGTCTCGTCGCGATAACCCATCTGGAGCTTGTCGATGGAGATATTGACACCGGCAAACTTGAAGTCGGTCGGGCTCTGGTAATCAAAGATGAGGAAAGCGTTCGAATCCAGACCAGCTGTCGGCTTACCGGCATTGATAGTGGCCTTCATCTCGAAGTAGGTGGGTAACCACTCATCGACATAGAAGACGCTGGCGGCATCGCCACCGAGAACATTCGGTGCCACTTCCATGCGTCCGCTGTCGACGTTCCAGATACCGCTATCGATGAAGAAGCCCTGTGCCTGACCACCATTGAAGTCAGCCGTGCGAAGAACATCCCGTGCGCCTCCAGGAATGTTGCCCGGTTGAGGATCGGTGGGCCCACCCGTCTGGTCCTGCCATAGACCGTGATCGCGCTGGATGATGAGGCCCAACTCACCGTCAGGTTCCCCATTGCGCTCGGCGGCGTTACCGGTATCGGTATCACGGGTCGGGTCTGCACCCTGGCTGGCGGAGAGGGCATAGAGGAAATCAAAGAGCTGTGGCGGTACCTGTCGGCTGACCGTGGCAATCCCGAAGGGCGAGAAGGGAACAATATAGCTGTTGAATTCACCGACCCAGTCGATAAGGCGGTCGCCACCGGTGTTGCCGATCAGGATATCCAATCCGGCGCCGCCATAGACGCGGTCTTCATAGACCGGATGGGAATCAGTGGTGTCATTGAGCCCGCCGTTTGTGGTCAGGACATCATCTGCATTGGAGAGGTCGTTGCCCCAACCACCGTAAATAGTGTCACGGCCGGTGCCCCCAACCTGCCAGTCATTGCCGAGGTCACCAAACATGACGTCATTACCGTCATTGTTACGATTAGCAAAGTCAATCGGGGTCCCATTGGGCTCGAAGGCGATTGCGCCATATTCCAACGGGCCCTCATTATCGACCAGGTTGAGGAAGTACTGGTACGGGAACAGGGCAGCGCTGAGGTCCTTCCAGACATCGCCGTCAACATTGAACTGGATAATCCGGCGCGGATCATATTCATCGTAGAGGAAGAACTCACCGAGACGGCTTTGGATTGGTTTCGGTGCATTCCATGGATCAGTGTCGTCACCAAACTTGAGGATATCGCCCGGATTCCATGGGCGCGTGAAGTCGGTCCGGACCAGCCCGTCAACTACACCGAGTTCATTGAAGCGCTGAGTGTAGGATTCCGGCAAGGCCTCACCACCGGCAATGGCATCATCCCCGGACGCACCGTGCAGGAAGTCATCACCAAGGCCGCCAAAGATGATGTCATCGGCAACATTGGCGTCAAAGAGCGGATCATCGGCCCCTTGATCATTCGGGCGCAAGTTGAATGGAGTGATATCGACCGCCTTGTTGAGAGCACCACTCGGGTTCAAGGTGGCTGTCTGAACCTGACCCGGCGTGTAGACGTACTCGTCAATCACGTTGCCATGGATAACCTGCGGACGCCGCGGTTCTGGATCTTCAGCCAGGAGGAAGAAGATACCGAAGAGCGGTTCACTGAAGAAGTCGATGTCCCCGGCAGTGTTGCGGCTGGTGAAGATGCGGCCGTCGTCACCAATGACGCCGTCCTGGCCGGTGCCGCCGGAAATCCAATCATTACCCCAGCCGCCGACGATGTCGTCGTCATCGGCATCGCCAAAGACGCGATCATGTCCACCAGCAACATAAATTGTATCATCGCCCGGACCACCGTGGACCTCGTCGTGGCCACCTATGTCAACGCGTGTCCAGAGGTCAAATTCCTGACGGAAGCCGGAAGCCTGACCCAGGTTCTCGAGGCTGAAGTTGTCGGGCCGGAAGTCGGGTCCACCGGCCGTGTAGTCGATCAAGTGAACGCCACGGACAACAATCTTAAGTTGGTCAGCGAGGTCGAGGTTGTCCGTGTATTGGTCGTAGTTGAAGGACAACCACAGCGGGTTCGCCAAGTCGACGGCTGGATTGATATCCGTGCTGTCGGTACCAACGACACGATGGATATTGCCGTTATCACCGAGAATCGTATCAGCGTCACGGGCATGGCGTTGTTCTTCCAACGTACCATCAGTTGGCAGGTCTTCGTCATTCCGGTCAACCTGTGTGCCGGCACCACCGAAGAGGTAATCATCGCCATCCGGCCGCATGTCGCGATCGGTAAGGCTGAAGAAGTTGGAACTGCCACCAACGATGTCATCCTGGCCAAGGTTTCCGAAGATGATGTCGTTGCCACCGCCGCCTTCGATGTAGTCATCGCCATCCGAGGCAGCTTCGAATGAGGCAACCACACTCAGCGGGCCGATTGGATCGTCCACCACACCTGGATCCGTTGATGGAACCGGCGTACGGGAAGCACCGACATGGGACTGAGCGGCAAAGGCCAGTTCAATGCCGCCGTCACCCTGGATGATATCGTCACCAAGCTGACCGAATATCTGGTCATGGTCCGCACCACCGGCAATGTAGTCGTTGCCGAAGCTGCCGACGCCAACCAACGTTTCAAAGTCTTCATCCGTACTCGGATCAATGGCGAAAGTGTGCAGGGTACTGTAGTCGATCAGGTATTCGGCCCACCAGGCGATACCATCCGGATCCCTGTAGTTGCGCCAGATGCCATCAATAAGCAATTCGCCGCTGTCGTCGGCGGATGGCGGACTGCCGGCATCGGGATGACCCGCTGGCAGATCGAAGTCCGAGCGGCTGTAGAGGAGCTGGCCGAGGAGCGTCTGGAAGCGCGGATTGGTGACATCGTCGTAAATGTTGCCATCGGCCGGGTTAAGCCCACCGAGGTCGCGCCGTGCCATGAAGACATTGTCACCGAAGATGATGTCACCCTGCTCATCACCATCGAGCATGTCATTGCCGGTACCACCAATGATCACATCACGGCCAGGACCGCCGAAGACAACATCGTCATCGCCGTTCTGCAATTCAGCGGAGTTAATAAAGAGGACCGAATCGAGTTCAGTGGTCTGAATCTTCTGCAGCAGGGCATCCGGCAGGTTCGGATCGGTGACGTACTGGACGATCTCGCCGTGGTCGGCAAAGATGATGTCCGTGAAGTCACTCGAGGGGCCTTCGCTGGAACCGGGACCATCCCCATAGATGATGTCACGTCCTGCCAACAGGTCATCTCGTACCGGCGACGGTACCGGAGCGAGGGTTGTTCCGTTTGTGAATAGGGCCGGATCAATCGTCGGACGCGGACTGTTGTCGACCGTCGGAATCGTCAGGCCGCGGGTGAGGATGTTCACGTTCACACCGGAGTCGCCATAGATGTGGTCGGTGCCGCGCTGACCCAGAATCGTGTCGTTGCCTGAACCACCGGCGAGGTGGTCACCGGACTGGCTACCAATGATGAGGTCATCGCCAACACCACCATAGGCAGTGAATCCAACTGACGGCAGGTCACCACCAGAGAGCCCACTGAAGAGATTGGATGCATCAATGATGTCATTGCCTGCATACTTATACGGATTAGCCAGCGGGAAGACCCATTCGTCGTCCTCGTTTTCTCCATCCGGCAATTCCGGGAATGGATCAAACGGCTTTTCACCAAATTCGTAGCCCAGCACATCGTACGGATGTCCGCTGTACCAGACGCCATCCTGGGATGTGTCACCATAGACTACCAATGGGGAATCGGGCCCAGCACCGCCGTTGATGATAATGTGGTCACCACCGATGCGAACGCCGCCATCATAGTCCGGATCGAATCCGAAGACGGTCAGCTCAACACCGGCGACTGGAGTCAAGGCAACGCCCAGCAGTTCCATCACCTCGCCGGAATCACCAGAGAATGCGCTAATGGTGTACGGACCGGCCATGCCGGATATCCAGACCTGCTGCCCAATGGCGAATCCGTCGCTGGTCCATGGGTCTCCGTCGGTCCGCGTGAGGCTTGTGGTCGCGATGTCGACCTGTCCGATAAAGGATTCCCGCAATTCCTCGGCAACATGGATCACGAGATCAATCGTTCCTGCTGGAATTGCATCACCATCCAGAATGAGGACACTGCCCTCGCCCCAGGTGCCAAAGGCATCCGCTGGGATGGCACTACCGTCGGCATTGGCATAACCCAGGATCTCACGCGTGGTCAATTCCGGCAGGCCGTCGACTGACAGCTGGACCTGCTGGCCAGGTTCAAATCCGTCACTAGCCCAGTCCAGACCATCCAACCGCAGCAGATGGACTTCGCCTTGTTCACCGGATACATCCACTTCGCCATTGAGATCGAGCAGTGCGTTACCACCGCCATGGACCACCGTCAGGCCGCCGTGGGGACCGGCAACGGACAAGGTCAGTTCCTCGCCCGTCAAGGTCTGTATGGCCGGGCCTTCCAATACTAGAGTCAGCCCGCCGTTGGTAATATCAAGGAGGCGCCACTCGCCGTTTATCAAAGTGCTCTCGATCTTGACCAGATGGCCGACGAGGAATCCGTCATCTTCCCAGTTGCCAGTTCCCCGGGTCACCATTCCACCAGTGGCGGTAAAGTTCGTATCAACTTCCAGCGTTACAAGAACCAGGGGATCTTCACCAATGACCGTAATCAGCTCGCCGTTAAGAACAGGCAAGACGTCACCGCTGAGGTTCTCGAGGACAAGGACGCTGTTGTCATTCGGATCGAGCCCGGCATCGTCGATGGCCACGATGGTCCATTCACCGGTGTAGCCGGGGATGGTAACAACCTGACCAATCAGGAAGCCGTTGGCCTTCCAGTCAAATCCGTCGCGGGTAATGGTTCCACCGTCAAGGCCAGCATTCGGGGAACTGTCGAACGTATTGGTAGCAGAGACTGGCGGTGCCGGATCGAGGGTTCCCTCAATAACGAGGGACTCATTGCCTTCACCGAGCATCAGGTTAACAACCTCGATGGTGCTTTGGTCCGTATCTGTGGAATAATCGCTACCGTCAAAATTGACACGACCGAAGCTGATACCTCCGGGAACAACGGGTGCCTCGCCGAAGACGCCTTCACCAAAGGCAGAGAAGTCGATTTCATCAGCCATCCCAAATCCGGTCAGGGAAGTCTGCGTCATGACACCGGAACGGTCCATCTGGCTGGAGTCGTTAAAAATGTTCAGCACATCGATCTGCTGTGATTCCGGCGGCTGTTCAGCGACCACTGGCAGGAAGTCATCCGCTTCACCGGGCAGCTTGAGCCCGTTGCGTACCGTCCGGTCAGCACCGGTTGGCCCACCCTCGACGGCCAACGGACCACGCAGCTTGGAGAGGAGATGCGTCGATACCGGGAAGACCTTCACGCCTTCGCGCGTGACCGGGACATCATAGAATGGATCCGGCTGCAAGGTGACGGTTTGCTGGGTGTACCAATCGGACGGGGTAAAGGTGGCTGTCGCCGCAATGCGGTTCACCTCGAGCTGCAACGTTCCAGTCAACCATGCCGGCAGGGCGGTTTCAGCAGTCAGCTCAATCTTTTCATCCTTGGTCGCGTTATCTCCACGAATGATGGCAATCTTGAAGTCAACATACTCGGACGTATTAGCCGGATTGGTCACCCGGATACGCTGGCCTTCAAGGAAACCGTCGGCGAGCCAGCTGGAGCCGTCTGTCCGGACCAGGCGTCGGTTCAGGGCGTCTACCTGGATTTCGCCACTATAGAAGCCTTCACGGACAAGTTTGCTGAGCGAGACTGTGTCGGGAATCTCAATATCGCTTGCCGGATTGGCTGGAGTGAACCCGGTTGACAGTGTGATCACCTGGTCCGTTACCGTCTCAATGATGTAATCCCCATCGACGCCAGCGGCTCCCGATCCGGCGACTCGCAGCATCATGCCGGCAGTGAAACCTTCGTTGATGAAGCTGCCGAAGTCCTCGCCGGTTCCACGTGTCAGGATTCCCTTGCCGCCCGATTGGCCAAATTTGATTGTGCCGAGGAAGAGCTGCGTGGCGCGGATTCCGCCGATAGTATTATAAACGACCGGAGCGCCATCGATGGAAATGACATCTGCTAAACCATCGGTCAGGATGGCCACCTGCACGTCAGCGGTCGGCCGCAAAGTGAGGCGGATGAGATAGTCATCAGACGTTGTTTCATCAAAGAGCGTATCGGGGTCGTCCTTGATCATCAAGGTATTGCCCGCGCTTTCGAGGGAAACCATGCCCGGTGTCTCATTGTCGATGACCTCGATGTCGAGGATGACAACCCCGGAACGGAGGTTCGGGAACTGATAACTGCCATCCGGATCAATGGTGGAGGCATCCAGAGCAAATCCGATGGAAGCAATTCCCGGATCCTCGTTGCGGAAGTCGTCGCGCGCTTTGATGGCAATGCGGACCGGATCATCCCAGTTGTCACTGGTAAAGGTGACGGTCTTGGCAATCGGGTCAAAGCGTGGATCGCTCTCGAGGTTGAGGAGGCGAATCTGGGCATCGCTGTCATCATCGAGGACCAGCTTGACGACGATGGTTTCACCGATTTCTGGAGCCATGGCCAACTGCAGCAATACTTCATCGAGCAGTTGCGTGATGGAGTCGCCTTCAATAACCAGCGACCGGCCATCCTCAATGAATGTTCCCGGCTCGACCTCGCGGACGAATACACCCGGCGTGTCGTTGTCGCGAACCAGTACCTCGACGTTGCGGACGCGGACGGCATCGAATGCGACATCGTCGGAAATGACACTGTGCTGGGTGACCACGATGCGGTCGCCTTCTGCCCTGGTGTCATCCGGGGCAAAGACAAAGACTTCCTGATCGGCATCCCAGTTGGTGGAGTCAAAGACCAGGACCACCGCCCGGTTGTCGATTTGCGTCGGCACTCCATTGATGACCACCGTCCGCTGGAATTCGGCATCCAATGGATTGTCGAGGTCGGCCGGGGCCACCGTACTGAGCCAGATGGAGTCCCCTTCCCCATTGGTCAATGGTAACGGATTGCTGAAGCTGTCGGCGGCTTCCTGCTCGGAATTCCGGGCAGCGGATACGGTGACATAGACAAATGTCCCCGGCGCGGGTGCGGTGGCCAGGCGGACGGAATAACTGTCGACCGGCACCGGCCCGCCTTCCTTGACGGCGGTGAATCCGTTGCTCTCGGTAATGACGACGGCACCCTGTTCGCCGGTGGCCACGTTGTAGTCAAAGCCATCGGTAATGAGGCCGTCGTAATTGGGATCATCGGAACTGACCAGATGGTCAACCGCCCCACTCAGGCCTTCCAGTTCAAGGGCGACAATGTCCTCGGTGACATCACCGGTCACGTTGATGGTGTCACTGCCGAGGCCACCAATGACCCGGTAGGCCACACCAAAGGCGGTCGACTGGACGAAGAATTCGTCGTCGCCCTCAAGGCCATCGATTTCCACCACCTCGACCGTGCGGTAACGGACATGGAGACCACTGCCGAAGATACCCTTGTCCGTGATGACAAAGTCGTCAGCGAACTCGGTGCCAAGGATGACCAGCTTGTCGAAGCCGGTCCCGCCTTCGACTGAGACGGGAGCATTGATGTTGTAGCGGACCTCGTCCTCGCCACCACCGGCACGGATGTCCGGTTCGCGGGCCACGGAGAAGCCCAGTCCGATGATCGGGACGGCGACGCCGTCCTCGTCGACCGGCAAGACATCGTCGCGCCAATCGTCGGTCATGTTGGCATCCGCGGCGTTGGCCACGCCATCGCCATTATTGTCCATGGTCGGATTGAGGATGTCATTGATATCCTTGACCCCATCGCCATTGGCATCGGTATCGACCACCGCCGCGATGGCGAATGCCCGGACGACAAACTGGTCATTGCCGTCATCTCCCTCGAGACGGAGCTCTGCCTGGTTGGAATAGACCGTAAATTCGTCATTACCGGTACCACCGTGGACAACCATCGGGGCATGCGTACCCGGGCTGAGCCAGCCACGGGTGGTCGGGACAAGGTCGGGGAAGATGTCCTGCTCGAGCAGGAGGCCTTCAGCTGAGTCCCGCTTGAGTCCGAAGACCTGTCCGATCTGGAAGGTGTCATCACCGGAGCCACCATCCAGTTCGACGATGGCCGTGGTGTCATCGGAATAGAAGACATCATTCCCGCCGAAGCTGTGGACGCGGACCCGTCCGTTGAGCGCAGTGTCGTAGTTGATGCGCTGGACTTCATTGGAGGCCTCATTGCCGGTAATAGTGTCGAGATACTGTTCAACCGCTCCATGCAGCATAGCCACGTAAGCCGGGCGGTCTGCCACTTCATTGGGCAGATAGTCGGCGGCCCGGAGGAGGAAAATGTCGTCGTTCGGGAACGGCTCGCCGGTGGAAGGATCGATCCCCTCATCTGCCGTATCAAGGCCGAGGATGAGGAGCTCGTCCACACCGTCGTCTTCAGCACCGGTATCGAGGACATTGATGACGTAGTTACGCTCATCTGCCCCGTTGCTTCCGAGGGTATGGACCTCGTAGTAATCAGTATCCGCCTGGCCATCTAGAGTAAGGGTGTGCTCCGCAGTGGAGATGTTGGCCGGGCTAGTGGTTACGGAAGCATCCTGCAGATAGAATACGCGGAAACGGTCCTCACCATCATCGCCACCGGAATCGGCATCCTGACTGCCATGGACCCGGGTCTTCGAGCCGATGAAGATATAGCCCGGACTGCCCTGAGTTGTTGTTCCGCCAGCACCACTTGCATCCCCAAAGTCAATATGGTCAACATCGGTATGGCCCCAGATTTCCGTAAGGTAGACCGGTGCAGTAAAGGTCGGGATGGCTGAGCCAACCGGGCTGCCGGCCGTAACGTCAGCACCGGCAATGATACGACCACGGAGGATGGTTTCTGTTCCAAAGCCAGAATCGAGATTCACGTGGTCGACGAACATCGTGATGTCTTCGGCCGCTAGGATTTCACTGTTCGGCTCGGTGCGGATGTCGTCGCCAACCTGGAGCAGGACCCAGCCCATCTCGGCGAAAATCTGGCCATTCGGAATTTCACGCAGAGCATCCGGATGATTGTCCGGAATCGTGGTATTGGTCTCGGCGAATCGTGCCGTACCGAGACGAATCAGCTCAAGGTCTTCATCAAGATCGGAGGACTCACGGACGGTAATCCGGATGTCACCCATATACGCATGTGCAAGCAGGAGTCGGAGGGTTCCGTCTGTTTCGGTGACAAATATACTATCGGTTGCCTCCATGGCGACATCGTCACCGGCCTCGTCAAGGGCCACTGCCGGGGAACCGCGTGAGGAGTCGATTTCCAGGTCGTTGGCCGACGCTCCAATACTGGAACCGGACCCATTAGCATCCAAGTCAATCGCCTGTCCAAGGATGTTGACTGCCTCATCCCCTGCCCCGTCGTTGCGGGAATCAAGAATGGAACCACCAACGGTCCGCAGGGAAATGTCATTAATACTCTCGACAGTATGGACATGCAGGTCGCCATCCACCTCATCAATATAGATGCCCTGCGTGGTATTGGCCGTGTAGTCGAATGCCCTGAGGGTTCCCAGTTCACCACCGGTAGCGCCGTCGATATCGACATCAATCTCAAGGAAATTATCCGGCAGACCGATACCGCCGACCGGTAGATCCGCATCCAGTGGCATCGGATCATCATAGGTCCCCGGCGGATTCACCAGACCTGTGCCACTGACGAGCGTGATATTGACACCGGATACGTCCGCTTCGGAGCTTAAGGCGGTGTCATTCCGGGCATCCAGAATGGTCGCCGGAGCATACAGGAGGACATCATTTCCGGTCGACTTGATCCGCTCGACCCGCATGTCGCCGGTCTTTTCGGTCAGGGTGATGTCACCATTTGTGAGAATGTCGATGTCGCCCGTAGTCAGGATTTCCGAGATACCGAGCACATTGACCAGAGTCGCGCCCGGATCCAGCTCGGAGGACAGGAGGATGATATTTCCACCGGCAACCAATCCCGGCAGCGTCGGTTCGCCTTCGGTATCGATCTGGCGATAATCGTAGGTGCTGTCGACTTCATCGGGTGCGGTTGCATAGGCGCCGAAGTTGAGGGCCTCCGGCGGGAGGATGTCCGGTACGTAGAAATTGAAATAAGCCAAACCACCCGGTTGACCCGGATGCTTGATGAGCACGCCACCCTTTTCACCCACATCCAGTTCCTGGACAGTCGGGCGCATGAGGATGTCGATGTCATTACCGGCAGTAACCGCGTCCACCTCGACAAAGAAGGTGTCCAGGATGCCCCGCTGCCTGCCGAGGAGATCGAGATAAATATCCGTTGCCGCATTGACGGTGAAGCGGGTCACCGGAGTGAGGCTGTGTTCATTGAAGTCGCCACCGGCCTGGGCAATATTGATCGGCAAGCCGCCTTGCGTCTCGGCCAGTTGGATAGTCAACCGGTCCTCGGAAACAATGGCGTAGTAATGGCCACCATTGGTCAGACCGCTGATCGGCGTTGCGCTGGTATCATACCTGACCAGCTGGCCGGTGAAGAACTGATGGTCAAAGCCAAGGAAAATGGTATTCGTCTCATCAATGACCCGGCGGGTCTGGAAGTAGACTTCTCCCGGTACGCCCGGACTGTCGATGATGTCAACATTGAGGCGCATATCATCTTCGCCGACCTGACCAGTTGGGGAATCGAGACGGAGAATATTTGTCCGGATGAGGGAAGTCGGTGAACCAGTCCTCGCGGCTGTGCCGACAATATCACTCTGCGGACTGACGATGGAAGTGGTACCAATGGGATTCTCAATGACACCATTCACATGAACGCTACCTGTACCAGTGTTGGTGATATCCACCAGGCTCGGCGTGACATCCTGCTCAAGGGCAAAAGTAATGGTTCGCGACGTACTCGGATCAATCCATGACAATGGCTGGCGGGTACCAATGACATTGATGCCGTTAACCTGGAGGTCCTTATTCGAATGATTCGTGATGACTACCTTCGGCAGGGAGTCCCTGAATTCCCAAGTGCCACCAGATCCAGCAATACTGGTTGTGGCCCGGAAGACAACGTCCCCGGCGCCAGGATTGACGATATCGTTGACACGGATGATGTTGTCCAGGATCGGACCGGAAGTCTTGGCTGAGTCATCCAGGTCGTTCACACTGGTTTCGATTGCGGTGACGATATTCCCGGCCTCATCGATCGTCAGTTCAATTTCAAGAATCGGAATGCGTCCGGAGAGGATGAGGATATTCGAACTGAAATCGATTTCCTCGTCCCGGCTCTTGCTACCGCCCTGGCTGCTGCCACCACCGGCAAGCGAGCGCTTCTTGGCCCGTGCGCTTTCATTGGCGAGAATCGCTCCGGCAAGATTGGCTGCATTCAGGTAAAGGGCAAGATGATCGGATTCCGAGGGGTGTTCGAGGTTGGCATCCAGGTCGGCTCGAGGACCTGTTGTGATAAGGGCTTCTGTCGCTCCGTAAATCTGGTTGACCAGATTGGTGTTATTGGTGGCCCTTGCTCCAACCCAGCCAAATAGACCGGAAGACTTGACGAAGGACTTGGCGAAGGTGCGGATGTCGGGATCATTTGCATCATCCAGATCGCCATAGCGGGAAATGATGTCGACTCCCTCGAGTGCGGTCAGGCGAACCTGGGTCCCCATTTCAACGCGGTTACCGGCAGCAACATTGATGCGCGTCGAATCACTGGCAGCCGCATAGACCCCACGGCCCACGGCATCACCCTGTGCCCGGACATTCATCTTCGGGGTATGGGCTTTCAGGACAACCGTATTGGCTGAGAGAATAGCTCCATCCTCAAGCACGACCTTGTTGGTGCCGTTGTCATCACTGTCCAAACCGTCGATAGTGATGCGGTTCTGGGAACGGGCATTGCCACCGGCTCCACTGCCACGGGACTTGGCCTTGCTGAAGGCATTGACTTCAGACTCGGCAATCACCGAGGCATGGTCATTAACAAGGATATCGGCATTCTGGCCAATGCGGGCAATCGTGCTGAATGCGATATCCGTATCGCTGTCCGCATTGGATATTGCCACAAATCCACCCGTACGGGCCTTGGAGGAGACATTGGAATTGAGCTCTGCCTGGGCATGGACCGAGAAGTCGTCCCCAACAAGGATACGGGTCCCGGTGCCAATCCCGGCTTCGGTAATGACTACTTGGTCACTGTCAACTTTGGCCGTTCCAAGGGCGGCCGCTCCGCCAGTGTCGTTCTGGCTGTGTGCGGTGGCACGGGTACGGGTGAAGCTGCTGACATCAATATCATTTCCGGCACTGACAAAGGATCCGCCGAGGGTAGCAATGACAGTTGCGTCGAAGCGGATGGAGGCATCGTTGACATTTAATCCAATAAAGCCACCGCCGGAGCCTTCGGCCCGGGCTGCGGAGGTGCCGTCACCGGAAAGCGGGGCAATCGACTGCAGGGGAACCTGATCCGGTCCAAGGAGGACCTGGTCGCCCGGAACCGGAGTCACCAGATCCAGCCGCAGGGTGTGCTCGCCGGAGGAGGAGCCAAGGTCGACAACCGGGGCAAAGGAGTGTTCAATGCCACTGCCAAGGCCGGTCGTTTCAAGAACGATTGCCGGACCACCCGGTGTCAGGGAGATGGAGAAATTATCGGCATCAGTTACCGTCACATAGTAGGTCCGTCCGTCCTGGAGGCGTCCACCACCGTCGATGCCAAGCGGCGCTTCACTGAGGCGGATGAGGCTGTGAACATCGGCACCGCTGTTGTGGTTACCCTGCGGGAGGGATTCGGTAATGGTCCGTCGTCCGGACTCAGCTACCAAGGTATTTCCCACTGTCAGTGTGATGACACTACCAGTAATGTCGGCTATTTCGTAAATGGAGAGGTTGTCATCACTGCCGCCGATGTGGATTCCGGAGCCGACGGTAAAGACACTATTGGACCAGTCGCCGTCGTTGCGGGTGATGGTGTCGCCGGCTGCATCCAGGGCAATTGTCACGTCTCCGGTAATCGAGGTCTTGACCGGTGCCAGCGGGATGATCGGTTCATCGAAGGTCTTCTGGACCGGATTGGAGACGGTGATGATCTCGGAAGCGCTTGCTACTGCCTCAACCGAAGTCAGGACAATGGTGTCACCGGCAACGGACGTTGTTGCGATACTGTCAATAGTGTAGGTTCCATTGTTGGCACCTGATCCAGTGACGACAATGGTCTGACCCGTGACAAGGTTGGAATTCCCCCAGTTGCCTCCATCGGTCCTGACGATCCGATCCAGAACATCCGGCATTCCCGTGGCCCCGCGGACCCAATTAACTGGAGCAGTAATCCGGGTCGCTGTAACGGTATCCGCAACAGTAAGCGTCAAGGTGTCGCCGCTGACGCCAAGAATTGTGTACTCACCACTGTTGATGCCCGCGCCGCTAATAAGCAAAGTATGGCCGGCATCAAAGCCGTTATCGAGCCAGCTCTCTCCGCTGGTGCGGATAATCTGGTCACCGGTGGCGCTGCGGACAAAATTGACCTCTTCATTGAGGAGCAGATCATTGTACTTCAGTTGGATGGTGTAGGTATTTACGACGACAGCCCGGACAACCAGTCCGTCCTCGAGGCCACCAATGGGGATGGCCGCCGTGTCTTCCAAGGTACTGACGCCATAGAGCAACTTGTCGCCATCGCTGTAGCCATGGGAGACAGGCGTTACATCCTCGGGATCATAGAAGACGACATTGTCGCCATCGACAAAGTCGGTGATGTTGACTGCCCCACCGGAAAGGGTTCCGCCGACGACGTCGGCTTGTCCAACATTGAACTGCAAGGCATCCGGCGAATCATAGGTCACTGCCTGGCCGTTTGTGAAACCGTGTCCCGGGAGATTGACATTACTCCCGGAAACACCTGCCGGGGTAAAGACCTTGGTGAAGGCTGTTGGATCATCCGCCTGGGCCTGCGTGGAGACCAGCCGGATGCGGAATTCGTCCACTGTAATGACGTAATAGGAATCAGTGGGATTTAAACCACCAACGTTTGGCGCACCATCCAGTGCTTCATACTTCAGGCGGTCACCGTCCTGGAAGTTGTGCGCGATGCCAAAGAGGATTGTATCGAAGGTGGCATTGACGCCGCTGCCGGATCCCGGTGCCACCGGATCGCCAAGGAAGCCTGTCCCAAGGGCCAGGTTATCCTGATCAATCACGAGCACGTTATAGCGTCGGACGAATTCATCATCGTCAATGACTTCAGTTGCCTCCAGGTCGCCGCCATCCTTGGAAACCTCAACGGTATCCCCGGTTTCCAGGTTGTGGTTATTAACGAGGAGGCTGTCCTCCGCGAGGTCGGCGGAGATGATGACGTAGTCCGGAATGTTGTCTGCGACGATGGGGTCCTCAATCGCGGCCATGTTGATGCTGCCACCGACAATGATCGTCGATCCGGCACCGACATTGGCCGTTACCTGGGCATTGACATTCGCGGCGGAATCCGATCCGCCGACTCCAGCGATCAGGCCGAAAGTCACTCCACGGGTAACGGCATCCGCCTCTGGGGAAGCAAAGGCAAGGATATTGAGATCGCCGCTGCTGTTGACAATGGCATTCGTCCCGACGCCGGCCTCAACAATGGTCAGGACATTGGCATCGGATTCGTTGAATGTACCGGAGCCCAGCCCACCCGAAACTGCCCGGGCCCGCGCGCCAACACGGTCAACCCCATTGGCCTCGATAACAACGGAACCAACCCCAGGAATCGCCTCGGAACCAGCAAGACCGGAGAAGGTTGCCGTAGTAGTAGATTCGACATCCGCAAAAGCCACACTGGCGCCAAAGGCGACTATGCCACCGGAAGCGGCTTTGGCATCGGCAATGGCGTCGGTCACAGAGTTGGCAAGAATACTCAGGTTGCCGGATGCGGAGACATTCGTACCGGAGCCGATGTCCGCGAGGACGGAGGAAACCGTCAGGGCACGTGCGGTTCCACCGGCGGCACCGACAATCAAGCCACCACTGGCCAAGCGCGCGTCGGCCCGATTCACCCCGACAAGGGAGGCATCGATAAGGATATTATTTGCGGACAGGCTGCTGTCATCCCCGACAAAGGCTTCGACATTGACGTTGAGCTGGGATTGCGCGATGGCACCGGCAAAGCCACCAAAGAGTGCGAAATTGGAACCCGTGCCAAATGCCCGTACCGACGCCGTTGCCGTTGCGGTTACCGCAAGGTCGCCGGAGGTGACGACGACATCGGTGGCCTCCCCGATATAGGACCGGACGCTCATCGATGAATCGGCCCGGGTATCGGTGAAGGATCCGGATCCGCCTAGGGCGAGACCAAACATTTCACCGGTTACAAGGACATTGCTGTTTCCTGTAGCGGAAATATTTATACTTGAAGTGGCAACCAGGCCTGTGTTCCCACCCGGGATGCCAATGGCACTTTCCGGACCACCGGCGGCTTCGACCAAGTGGGCGTCGCTTGCCTCGACGATAGCACCGCTGGCTTCGGCCAACGCGAGACTCAGGCCTTCCGTGGTAGCCTCTACTGTGTTGCTGGCATTTGCCAGGATTTGGATTTCGGAGGCGTTCAACTGGGCGGCTTCACCAACCAGTGCCCGGGTCACACCCGTCAAGTCAGCATCGACAATCATGCCACTGAAACCAACCGCGGCAACATTGTCCTTGGTGCTGGAGGCCTTGACCTTATTGATGCTGTTCGCATCAACAATGATGGAGCCGGCAGTGGTTACGGTGGCCCCGGATCCGATGGAGGCGATCACCTTTGAGTCCTGCTCTGCCAGTGCCCCCGTCAGGCTGCCGCTGAAGAGTGCCCCACTCTCTGCTTCCACGGATGAGTCGGTTCCGACTCCAAGGACACCTTGACCAAGGTCAGCCTCGACAAGCAGGGATCCAGCATCGACCGATGCACCATTCCCGAGGAAGGCCGAAACCGTCGGCCGCAAGCGGGCGAATGAGGAGGACCCACCGCCAGAGCCAACGGCAATGGATATCGTCTCGGTGGAGGTAACGGCATCTCCGATGAATGCGGAAGAAACGGTCACTGCTCCAGTGGTATAAATTTCAGAATTGGCCCCAACGAGTCCTTGGACGAAGGAACGGACATCGGTTTCCGCCTTGTTCAGGCTGCCTTCGAACAAGCCACCGGCGGCTGCCTTGACAACGGCCTGGGCTGCTTCGGAGCTGTAGGCATCAACAGTCACGGCCCCGTTCGATGGACTGCCGGGAGCCCCGATAGAGCCGTCAAATACTGCCCGTGTCGTGGCATTGAGCTCACCCTTGGCGTAACTGCCACCAAAGGCCGCCAGGCCAAGGCGGTCACCGCGGGCATCGGCAAAGACCCGGTTTTCGGAAAGCGCGAGAACATCGACATCACCCGTTGTTTCAACCGTGGAACCATCACCAACCTCGGCGCGGACACTGGCATCGGTCAGGGCAATGGCCTCGCCACCATTGATGGCAGCGAGAAGAGCTAGCCCGCCCAACTCTACAAAGGCGTTGTTTATGGAACCAAAGTCAGCCGTGACGGTTATGTTGGATCCGACAAGGAGTGCGCCGGCTCCGGTGAAGGCACTGACCTCTGTGCTCAGCGTCGAGCTGACCTGGGCTGTTCCTACCGCAACCCCAATGGATACATTGGTACCGGTTCCATTGGCATCAATCTCAACATAGCCGGTGGCATCAACCATCACCGAACCGCCATTCAAAGCCTTGGCATCGACCGCTTCGCCCAGGTAGGCCCGGACACGGGCGGTTGAGAGCGCTTCCGTATCACTGAAGGACCCGCTGCCCCCCAGTCCGATACCGAGCATCTCGCCGGTGGAGCTGATGGTCCCGGTCAGGGTTGCCGAAACAATTATTCCATCGATACCGGTCGACTTGAGGAAAGTTGTTGAGCCACCCGCTCCGGTTCCCTCTTCCGGACCGGCATAGGCCTCGACGATCTGGTTGTCGATCGCCTGGACGCGTGCCCCGGCCCCTTCAATCAGTCCGAGACTGACGCTGCCGATTAGTGCGGTAACGGTGTTGGTGACTAAGGAATCAACCAGAATATGCGAACCGAGGAGGTTAGCCCCGTTGCCGACAATAGCCCGGGTGCTGCCAGTCAATTCAGCAACCACAAGGAAAGCGCTGAGCTCAAGGGCCGCAGCTGAGGCACTTTCGCTGAGGGCCAGGGCGCTGTTTTCACCGCTTGCCACAACCTGAACGAGGCCATCAGCGAATACCCGGGCGTTATCGCCAATCCGGGCAGTGACATTGGAGGCATGAATGGCATTGGCTTCGGCCTTGCTGAGATCAAAGAAGGCAGAACCGCCCTCGGCCTCGACAACCGCACTGCTGCCCAGGCTGGCCGGATCAATCAACTCAAGGGCTGCGCTGACGGATACGGAAGCCGCATCAATCTGGACATTGTCCCCGACAAAAGCACTTGCTGTCGGTTCCAAGCGCGACAGGGCTTTCGATCCACCAACAGAACCAGCACTCAAGGTCTGTTCCTCAGTACTGGCTGTAGACTCGCCACGTGACGTGCTCTTGATTGTCACCGATCCGGTTGTATCGACCGAGTACCCATTGCCGATGCTGGCAAACGACTTTGAGCGCACCAGCGCTTCGGCCTTGTTGATACCGAATTCCGCCAGTCCTCCGGAGGTTGCCTGAATTGACGCCGTGGCGACATCCCGGCTTGCGGCATCAATCAGCAGGTTGGCTGTGGAACCGACCAGCTCGCTGTTCAGGAGAGCCTGGGTGGTGACGTTGAGATCGCTCTTTGCCAGACTGAGGCCCACGGCTACGATGCCGCCCACTGTATCCCCGCGGGTATCGGCATTGGCAGTGTTGTTGGACGTTGCGAAAATGGTAACGCCCGACCCGGCAATGACGGAAGCACTGTTGCCAATTTCCGCCCGGACGTTTGCGTTCGAGGAAGCCAGGGCATCACTGAATGTACCGCTGCCAAGCAGGGCCATGCTGCCGACCTTGAGCAAGGTATCATTATTGGATGTCAACCGGGCTAAGACCTGCACCTCATTGGCCGTGGTCTGGCCACCGCCACCCAGGATTTCGGCGCTGACATCAGTATCAAGCACGCCGCGAATCCGTGTGCCGAGGAAAGAGGCTCCACCGGATGCGCCGACGCCACGACCTATTGCATCGACATCCACATCGGCATCTGCTTCCACCCGGATGGTTCCGCCAACATCGGCCACGACCTTGTCACCAAGGAAGGCGTAGACTTGTGAGGTACTGGTGGCAGTCGCATCAGTGTAGCCACCAGAAACGAGGAAACTGAGGGAATCCATGTTCCCTGCGGCAATAACCGTGCTGTCGAGTTGGGCCCAGACTTCGACACTGCCAGTCACAATCAGATTGGTAACATCACCCGTTCCCAAGCCTGAGGCCGGTCCGACTGAGGCTTGCGACAAGTGGTTGTCGGTTGCGGACACAGAGGCTCCTGCTCCTGTACCAAGACCAAGGCTGACGCTGTCAAGAATAGCAGACACATTGTTAATGGCATCCGTGATGAGGGAGATAAATCCTGCCCGGATGAAGGCACCCTCATCGATCGTTGCCGTGGTGCTGCCATTCAGCTCAGCCTTGACTTCGAATGCACCAAATGCAGCTGCGGAGATACTGGCCGTGTCACTCTTGGCGTGCGCGTTATTGCTGCTTATGGCCTGGAGGCTGACCGTACCAAGCGTATTGATAATTACCCCTTCGCCAATGCTGGCGTTGACCGACACATTGTGAATGGCATGCGCTTCGGCCTTGCTGGCATCAAAAACGAGAGCTCCGCCTTCGGCCTCAACAACGGCAATGCTGCCCAGGCTAGCTGGGTCGATCAAGTCAAGGATGGCCTTCAAGGTAATCGAGGAAGCATAGACTTCCACCCCATCCCCGATGAAGGCATTAACCGTGTGCTCCAGTCGTGACAGGGCGGTCGATCCACCGACTGAACCTCCGGAAATTGTATTTTCCTCGGTATTGGCGGTCGTCTCGCCGATGGCCCGTGCCTTGATGTCGACGGTCCCGGTCGTATCGACCGAGAATCCGGATTGAATACCGGCAATTGACTTGGAGCGAGCCAGGGCTTCGGCGATGTTAATGCCAAATTCGATCAGTCCACCTGCAGTAGCCTGGACCGTGGCCGTGGCAACGTCCGTGCTCAAGGAGCTGATAAAGAGATCCGCATCCGAGGCGGTGATTCTGCTGTTCAGGAGGGCCTGCGTAGTCGCGTTGAGATCGCTCTTGGCCATACTCAAGCCAATGGCTGCGGTGCCTGTCGTGTCACCGCGGGAATCGGCGTTGGCGGTGTTGTTTGAAGTGGCGTCGATCAGGATGACTGCGTCGGCAACGACGTCACGTTCACCGCTGATCTCGGCAAGCACGGTTGCATTAGTCGAGGCCAGTGCGTCACTAAAGGTTCCACTGAAGAGCAGCCCCATGCTGCCCACCTTGAGCAGGGCGTCATTTGTGGAGTTGAGATTGGCGATAGCCTGGATCTCTGTGGCGATAAATTTGCCAAACCCAAGGCTCTGGGCCTTCACATCGGTGTCGAGGACACTACGGATGCGGGTACCTTGGAAGGTGATACCTCCGGATTCACCGACACCACGCCCACTGGCATCCACATCGACATCGGCATCGGCCTCGATGACAAGATTTCCTCCGGCGGTGGCAAAGACTCCGTCACCGAGGAAGGCATGCACCTGCGAGGTGCTCTTGGCTGTGGCATCAGTATAGCCACCCGAGCCAACAAAACTCAGTTGGTTCATGTTGCCGATTGCCAGCACAGTGCTGGTCAATCCGGCGAACAACTCGATGCCTCCGGCAGTCGTCAGGTTGGTATATTCAACTGCCCCGGCAACCGGTCCAACGGAGGCCTGGACAAGGTGATTATCCCTGGCTGAGACTTCGGCCCCTGACCCAGTGGCTAGTCCAAGGCTGACGCTATCAAGGAAGGCGGAGACATCGTTAGTGGCATTGGCATTGATGGAGAGGATGTCAGCATTAAGGGTTACGCCCTCCCCGATGGTGGCCATCGTGCTGCCCTCGAGGTCGGCTTTTACGGTGAAGGACCCAAAGGCAGTTGCTGAGGTGCTGGAGGTATTGCTCAGGGCATGTGCATCGATGGTGCTGGTCGCATTGACGGAGACCGTTCCGGCACTGTTTATCACTACACCATCCCCAATGTTGGCAGAGACGGTCGAGGCGTTGAGGGCACGGGCTTTTGCTTCGCTTAAGTCGAAGAAGACCGAGCCTCCCTCTGCCTCGACAACTGCGCTGCTGCCAAGGCTACCGGGATCGATTAAGTCTTGAACGGCAGTAACTGAGACGGAAGCCGCAAGGACTTCCACACCTTCACCGATGAAGGCATTCACGGTCTGCTCCAGTCGTGACAGGGCTGTTGAGCCGCCGACCGAACCACCGGAAATGGTCTCCTCCTCGGTATTGGCAGTCGTCTCACCAAATCCACTCGCCTTGATAAATAGGGAGCCTGTCGTATAGACCGCGAAACCGGGTTGGATGCCAGCGATTGACTTGGAGCGTGCGAGGGCTTCGGCCGTATTGATTCCAAATTCGACCAATCCACCTGCCGTCGCCCGGACTGTGGCTGTAGCTACGTCGGTGCTTTCAGAGACGATAAAGATATCCGCCGTGGTGGCGGTCACGCGACTGTTCAAGAGGGCCTGCGTGGTCGCATTGAGGTCGCTCTTGGCCATACTTAAGCCAACGGCTACTGTACCGGTCGTATCCCCACGGGCATCGGCATGGGCAGTATTGTTCGATCTGGCATCGATTGCGAGGAGCGCATCGGCCTTGATGTCCCGTTCCCCACTGATTTCGGCGAGGACCGTTGCATTGGTCGAGGCGATGGCCTCACTGAAGGTTCCGCTGCCAAGCAATCCCATGCTGCCGACCTTGAGCAAGGCATCGTTGCTGGAATCGAGATCGGCGATGACCTGCACTTCCGTGGCCAGGAATTCGCCATACCCGAGGCCCTGGGCTTTCACATCTGTATCAAGGACGCCAAGGATACGGGCACCCTGGAAGCTAATGGCACCGGCCTCAGCAACACCCCGGCCACTGGCGTCTACATCGACATCGGCATCTGCCTCAATCCGGATATTGCCGCCGGCATTGGCAAAAACACCGTCGCCGAGGAAGGCATGTACTTGCGAGGTGCTGGTAGCGGTGGCATCGGTGTACCCACCGGAACCGACAAAACTCAATTGGTTCATGTTGCCGATTGCCAGTACAGTGCTGGTCATTCCGGCGAACAACTCGATGCCACCTGCAGTTGTCAGGTTGGTATATACAACCGCCCCGGAAGCCGGTGCAACGGACGCCTGGACAAGATGATTGTCCCTGGCCGCGACTTCGGCTCCCGACCCTGTTGCCAGACCGAGGCTGACACTGTCAAGGAAGGCGGAGACGTCGTTGGTGGCATTGGCATTGATGGACAGGATGTCAGCATCAATGGCCGCACCTTCCCCGATAGTTGCCGTGGTACTGCCGTCGAGTTCGGCTTTCACGATAAAGGATCCAAAGGCAGTGGCCGAGGTACTGGAATTATTACTCAGGGCATGCGCATCGTTGGCACTGGTGGCGTTGATGGAAACCGTTCCGGTACTGTCAACTATCGCACCTTCACCGATGCTGGCGGAAACGGTAGCGGCATGGAGTGCACGGGCCTTCGCTTCACTCAGGTCGAAGAAGACAGCACCACCCTCAGCTTCAACAACGGCACTGCTACCCAGACTGGTCGGATCGACAAGCTCGAGGGCAGCATTAATGGAAACGGAGCCGGCAACGACCTGAGTGTTATTGCCGATAAAGGCATTGACCGTCGGTTCCATCTTGGCCGTCGCTGTGGAACCACCGACGGAGCCACCGGAAATCGTCTCCTCTTCGGTATTTGCCGTGGCCTCGCCACGTGTGTCGGCATCGATGGTCACATCACCGGTAGTGTCGATGGAGTATCCGTCCCCGATACCGGCAAAGGACTTTGAGCGCACGAGGGACTCCGCCGTGTTGGTACCAAACTCAGCCAGCCCGCCTGCAGTAGCGCGAACCGTCGAGGTAGCGATATTTGTACTACCGGACTCAATAAGGAGATTTGCGGTAGAATTGACCAGCTCACTATTAAACAGGGCCTGGGTGACAACGTTGAGGTCCGATTTGGCCACGCTCAATCCAATGGCGGCTATGCCCGTTGTGTCCCCGCGGGCATCTGAATTTGCGGTATTGCCCGATGACGCAAAGAGCGTGACACCAGAGAACGCAATGACCGAGGCACCGTCACCGACCTCGGCAAAGACCGTGGCATTGGAAGATGCCAGGGCGTCGCTGAAGGTACCACTGCCGAGCAGACCCATGCTGCCAACCTTGAGGAGGGCATCATTTTCGGAGAACATCCGGGCGAAAACCCGAAGCTCATTGGCAACAACCTGGCCGCCGCCTCCATATATCCGCGCCTGAACATCCGTGTCGAGGTTGCCCCGGATCCGCGTCCCGAGGAAGCTGATTGCGCCAGCCTCACTGACACCGCGGCCATCGGCATCCACATCGACATCAGCAAAGGCGTCCACCTGCACAGTTGAACCAGCTTCGGCGATGACCTTTTCCCCGATGAAAGCGTAGACCTGGGATGTACTAGTCGCAACTGAATCCGTGTAGCCGCCCGAGACCAGGAAGCTCAAGGATTCCATGTTCCCGGTTGAGTGGACAGTGCTATCCAGTTCGGCCACTAATTCGATGTTTCCGTCAAGGATTAGGTTAGTAAAGTCGAGTGCGCCGGAAACCGGGCCCGCAGACGCCTGCACTAGATGGTTGTCCGTCGCGGTGACAAATACTCCTGCGCCATTGACAAGTCCGATACTGACGCTGTCCAGCAGGGCGATAACGGTGTTGGTGGCATCTGCCCGCATGGAAAGAATGTCGCCAGTTACGGATACCCCTTCGCCGATGGTTGCGGTTGTACTGCCCTGCATGTCGGCCTCAACCACCAACCCGCTGAACCCGGCCGCTGCGGTGGTTGCGCTGGTGCTGGAAGCGGTGGCGATGTTTGTACTGGTGGCATCGATAGTGACCAGACCGCTTGTTTTCACATTGGAACCATCCTCGAGGCGAGCGCTGACCTGCGGGGTCTGGATGGCCCGGGCAAGGGCAATACTAAAGTCAAAGAGAGCCCCGCTCTCCACCTCCAAGGTGGCACTGCTGCCAACTGTCTTGGAATTACCGGTGGCAGAGATATCAGCTGAACCGGAGAAGACGATGGCATCCCGTGAGACGACTGCATTGACTGACGGCCGGAGATGGGAAATGGCCGACGAACCACCACCGGAGCCAATGGCAATGGATTCCTTTTCAGTGGCGGTTATCGCGTCACCGGTGAAAAAGGCATTGAGCCTTACCTGGTCGGTAACATGAACCTGGGAACCTTCGCCAATCCGGGCATCCACGGAGGAGGTAACATCGGCCTCGGCAAGGTTGAATGTTCCGGATACGAGCCCGCTGGCAGCTGCCTTGATAGTGGAACTGGCTTCTTCAACACTGGTTGCCTCAATTATCAGGTTCAAGGCAGCCGGTGACAGGTTGTCGCCAAGGTCACTGTCGAAAAGTGCTTCTGTTGTCGTCTGGATATCTGCCCTGGCAAATGTAGCGCCAACGGCGAGAGCACCGAGAGCATCCCCACGGGCATCGGCATCGGCACTGTTCACCGAAGGGGACCGGATAAAGACGGATCCGCTGGATGTGACGGTTGTTCCGTTGTCGATGGCGGCGTAAATGATAGCATCCGTTGTAGCCCGCGCTTCCCCGCCATTAATCCCGGCAAACAAGGCAATGCTCCCCAGCTCAACATGGGCCATATTACTGGAGACGAGACTCGCCGTGATCTCGATATTACTTCCACTGAGCGAGCTTCCACCATTCGTATATGCACGAACAATTGTGCTGAGGGTCGAAGTGACCCGGGCGGCATTGGCCGCGAATCCAATCGATACGCCGGAGCCCGTTCCATCAGCGACGACATCCACCACGGCATCGGCAAGGATGCGCAGATCGCCACCGGTTGCCTGGGCATCCACTTGATCGCCAAGATAGGCCAGGACATTGGAATTGGACTCAGCCTCCGTATCGCTGTAGGAAGCAGCACCGCCAAGGGCAATGCCCTCGAGTTCGCCGGTTGCGGTGACCGAACTGTCCAGCTGGGCAATGACAAAGATTCCGTCGGAAGCATTGGTGGAAAGAATTGTTGCGCTGGCGGCCGGGCCGCTTCCCTCCTCCGGACCGGCATAGCCGGCGACGAGGTGGTTGTCCGCCGCACGAACCAAGGCACCCGCTCCAGTGGCCAAGCCGAGACTGGCACTCTCCACCGTGGCAGTTGAGGTATTGTCGGCACTGCCAACAATCCGGATGCTACCAGAATCGACCTGGGAACCTTCCCCGATGCTGGCCACGGAACGGCCAAAGATATTCGACTCGACCCACATGCCACTGAAGGTGGCAGCCGCTGCCACCGCACTGGTGTTGGAAGCTGTCGCGATGTTGGTGCTGTTGGATGAAACCCAGACTCTGCCGGTTGTCAGAATGTCCGACCCGGCTCCAATGGAAGCGGTGACAATGGGTGTCTGGTCGGCCAAGGCAACGAGCAGGCTCAGGTCGAACAAGGCCCCCGCTTCCCCTTCCACACTGGCATCGGCACCAAGCGAAACAACTCCCTGCGAAGCGAGCAGGACAATCGAGCCGGCCTGGATTGTTGACGATTCACCAAGGGCGGCTGTAACAACCGGCCGGACATCGGCATCAGCGAGGGAACCGCCACCCGAGCCAATGGCAATGGTCTGCTTCTCGGTCGAGGCAATGGCATCGCTAAGGGAGATTGCCTTGAGGTCAATTTCCCCGGTGGCGTGCATGAAGCGGCCATTGGCGACAAGGGCCTCGATGGTTGAGGTCACGTCGGCCTCCGCCTTGTTCAAAGTCCCGGCAATCAGGCCACCGGCAACGGCTTGGACAGTAGCGGAGGCAACATCCTGTCCGGTTGCATGGATATTGACATCGGTGGCTCCCGGCGAGATGCCCGTACCGAGGTTGCTGTCGAAAAGGGATTGGGTGGTTGTCTGCAGGTCCGCCCGGGCGAAGGTTCCACCAAAAGCAGCGGCCCCCAAGGCACTGCCCCGGGCATCGGCGATGGCACTGTTGGAGGAACTGGAAAGAACATCGACCCTTCCCGTAGCGGAAACAGCACTACCATTGCCAATAGTTGACAACACCTGCGCATCGCTGAGGGCCAGCGCTTCCCCACCATTGCCACTGAGGCCGATGGAAACGCTACCCAATTCAACGTTTGCGGTATTTGAGGATATGAGGCTGGAACCGACGAGAATGTTATTACCGGCAAGGTCGCTGCCACCAAGAGTGAAGGCCTTGACAATGGAGCTGACGGTGGAATTCACCAGGGCAACCGTTACCGAGGCCCCAATGGAGACATTGGTTCCAGTACCGGTGGCGAAGGAATCGACAATCGCGTTCGACTCGATGTTGATATCGCCGCCAGTAGCCACCGCGGAGGTGTTTTCACCAAGGTAGGCCAGTATCTGCGAGGTTGAGGTGGCGTTGGTCAAATTAAAGGAACCGGCACCGCCGATGCCGACACCGATCATTTCACCGGTGGCGCTCAACGTACCGGTCAAGTCTGCGAGGATTTCAATATCCCCGCCTGAGCTGGTCAAAGTGGTTGGAATTCCGGAAGGAACGACGCCCTCGGCTGGACCGGCATAGGATTCCACAATATGGGCATCGGTCACGTCGACCAGGGCACCCTTTCCGGAGAGCAGACCAATGCTGAGGCTGGAAACGTCACCGGTGGCGCTATTGATAGCGGCGGACCGGATGGCGATGCCACTCGCCTCGACCGAACTGCCTTCACCGACATAGGCGGACGTGCTTCCAGTGACTTCGGCCTCAACCGTGAGGGCACCAAAATCGAGGACTCCCCCGCTTCCACCGCCACTGGATGCTTCAACGGTATTGGTACTGGTGGCGGTAAGTTCAAATGCATTACCGGAGGAAATCGTTGAGCCGGATCCGATGGTTGCCGTGGTGACCGGCCGGTTGATGGCCTTGGAGAGAATGAGGCTGCCACTGACAATGCCGCCGCCAACTGCCTCCGCATTCGCCGTGCTGCCATAGCCCGGTCGGGAATCGTTGTGGGAGGCCTTGATGGAAATGAATCCGGCATCAGCGAGGAGGGATGTATTCGGACCGGCTGAAGCTGTGACTACCGGTTGCAGGCGACTTTCGGCGAAAGAGCCACCTCCGGAGAAGCCGCCGCTGATGGTCAGGGCATCGGTCAGGGCATCCGCATCACCAGCAAAATAGGTTGCGACGAAGATATCTCCCGTCACATGGACAACCTGGTCGCCGGCCAGGGTGGCTTCCGCTACTGAGTAGACCTTCGCACTGGCGTCCACTGAGTTGATACCGCCAAGCAGGCCACCGGTGGCCGCATCCGCCTTGGCGAGGGCCAATCCCTGGGCAGTGGTTTCAATCGTCAGGTTACTGGCGCCAGCGGAAACATCCGTCCCGATTTCACCATCCATGTAGGAACGGGTGATTCCGGAGCCCTCGGCATCTGCATCAGTTCCACCGATTCCGCCCAATCCGGTCGCGGTGATTCCCCGGCTGAGGGCCTTGGCGGAATTGACGGATTGCGATTGGATGGAAATTGATCCATCGGCCAGCAAGAAGGAGTCCTTCGCCACTCCTGCCTCAACAAGAGCGTTGGCGGTGGCTTCCGTCTTGGTGAACTTCAGGGAAGCCAATCCAGCTCCGGGGGCAAGTGACCGTGCCAGCGCACCCTGGACATCCTCGACCCCGGTGGATTCGGTATCGATTCCCAGGCCAATCTTTTCTCCGGAGGCATTCGTGTTGTGGCGAGCCAGCAGGGAGACATTGCCAGTCGTTTCCAAGGCCACCTTGGTTCCGATGGTCGCCTGGACAACGGGTTCGAGAGTCGCCAAGGCGAGCCCGGTTCCCAGTTCAATGGCCCCGCCGGTTGTGCCGCGGGCATCCGCCCGGACGTTGCCCTGGGAGATGGCACTGATGGAGACATCTCCGGTCAGGCCGAGGACAAGGGAATTGTCAGCGATACCGGAAGTAACGATTGAAGTCAGGCTGGCATCTGAAAGGGAAGCCGCACCGGCTCCGTAAAAACTTCCACTGGTAACTTGTGAGCGCAGGTTGACATTTTCAACAGCCAGCGACTCGATGACCAGTCCGCCGCCGGAGTCAATGTCACCATTGGCATTTGCCAACACACGCGAATCGACAACACCTGTCGTAACCATGATCCCGATGGCAACTGCGCCGGTTGTATCGGATTCACCTCTCATATAGACGACATTAGAGGCAATGGACCGGACGGAGATGACTCCACCAGCTGAAATCGTGGTTTCCGTGCCGGTCATGGTCTGGATATCGGCACTGGCTTCACCATCAACCAGCGTCCCCGTACCGGCAACGACACCAAAGGCCGGGGCATCAGCGAGCGCAGTGGCGGAAGCAGGCGCGGCGAGGGCGTCCCCATAAAATTCGTTGTGGAGGGATTCCACAGTAACAGCACCACCGGCATCAACATTCGTCGTTCCATCGATGTACGTATCGATCTCGGGCTTAACGTAGGAGTTGGCGACCATGCCACCGAAGGCTCCGAATCCAGCCGACTTTCCGTCGGCATCGGTGAGGGCGCGGGCATCCGAATCGGTCCGGACTACGATATCCCCACCAACCTCGATCAGGTTGGTCGAGCCAACTAATCCGATTGAGGTACGGATGGTCGGTGAGGCCACGGACTCGGCTATGTTGACAACAACACTACCACCGATGCTGGCGCTGGCCGCTTCCGTTTCGGAATCCGCCCATGCTCCGACTTCGGAGAGAACCGTCAGGTTGCCATCCCCATCCACTGCCCCATCGATGTAGGTCGCAGTATTTCCATCGGATCCATCGCCACCAGCTGTCGCGTAGGAAACATTGGCACCAATGGCTGCCAGCCCACCAAGGGAAAGGCCATCCGCATCAGCAAAAGCTCCGCTCCAGCTGTAGGAGGAGACCGAGATGTCGCCAGTGGACTTGAGGAGCGTGTTCTTGGCCGCGTAAGTGACAATTTCCGGGATCGTATTGGCGAAAGCGAGGGACCCTTGACCAGCCCCGGCAAATCCAACCGAGGGGGACTCCGCCTTGGCCTTTGAGCGGCGGTCCAGTTTCGGACCCGCACCACGACCATGATTGAAGGCGGATTCAATCTTGATGGAGGAAGCATTGAGAATGACAAAGGGCCCGATAAAGGCCTGGATAGCTGGAAGCAGGTCGGCGGAGGCCCAGCTGAGGCCAATTGTTCCAAGGCCGATGGCCGCCGTCAGGACGTCTGCCTCAACATTGGCATCGACTTCGCCAATGATGGAGGCGAATCCGAGCAGGTTGACCATGGAGCCTTCACCAATGAAGGCCCGGACCAACGGGTCGGCTTCCACCCAGGCAAAGTTCGCGCTGATAGCGATGCCACCTGCGGCAAGCGCGCCAGTCTCGGCAATCGCATCAATTGTTGCCAGGGCAAGAATCTCAAGGTCGCCAACATCGCCGATCCCTTGACCAATCTGGACGTTATTACCGACATAGGCTTCGGTACTTCCGGAAACCTTCAGTTGGGTAAAGGAGGCTCCCAGTGCGCCCAATCCGATCGCACCCTGATCTGTTTCAATCTCAAGGGTCCGATCGGCTTCGGCCTTAATATTGACCTTATTGGCGTTGAGGATGACGGAGTTATCAGCAATACGGGCCAGCTGTGAACTGTTATCATCGACAACAACGACGGCGGCTCCGAGGGCGATCGCGCCCGCTGTTCCGTTGATGGCCCGGATGTAAATGTCTTCGCGGAGGGTTGCCTCGACATTAATCAAGTTACCGGCGTGGACGGTACCCCCGATTTCGGCACGGGTATTGAAAGAGAAACTGTTGACCGAAACGGATGCCCCGATGCCGACCAAGCCGGCGGCGGCGCCACCAACCAGCATTTCGATTTCGACATCCTCACGGGCCCGCACTTCAACATCGCCACCGGCAACGACCGTTGAGCCGGATTCGATGACGGCTTCGGTCCCAAGGGGAACGACGGTGCTGTTGAGAATACCCGTTACGCCTGCCTGGGTTGGACCTTGGCTGGAGAGGCGGGTTGAGGCGCTGCCGGTAATGGCGTCGACTTGCTTGGTGTTCTCATCGGAATCCTCATCGGATCCAAAACTGTTCAACTGTCCGGCAACCTCGCCACTGGCAGCCTCGGACTGGCCACCGGCATCCTCGTCGGCTGTTGCTCCCCCATCGGCCTCAACCGCATTGGCGGTATTGCCGTCATTGTCCTCGTAACTGCTGTTCAGCTCCGAGCCCAGTGACCAGACGGATACCGAGGCGGCAATGCCCACGGCCCCAAATCCACCACTGATGGTAAATCCTTCAAAGCGCAGGATTCCCAGTGCGTTGACCTCGACATCCCGGGCCGCTTCCACCACGGCACCACTGAGAATCTTGGCCGTCTTGTCATTGCGGACCGTCCCCACGTTGACACCACCGGCAATCCCCACCAGTCCGGCCGCCGCACCCGCGGCGATGCTCTGGATATTGAAACTGTTTGCGGCGTTGACAAAGACACTCTGGGTAGCGGATGCACCGGCGTTGCCACCGGTCTGGTTGACATCGGACGAGCCACCCAGCAGGGCAACCGTATCGGAATCGATAATCGTCACAGCCACTGCACCGGCCACGCCGACAAAGCCAAAGCCACCGGCTAGGGCCAGATGGAAAATATCTTCACTGGAGGTCGCCTGGATGATCAGGCCATTGATATCGGCAACCCCGAACTCATCGCTGACAATGCTTCCATCGAGAACACCCGAGATGGCAGTGCCATTACCCAGTGCATCGACATCCGCATCAACCGTTGCGGTTGTGATCTTGTCGATAGTAATGACTCCAACTGAGCCACCGACACCTACCAATCCAGCGGCCAATGCACCAGCCACAACAAGAACTTCCGTCTCGTCATTGGCGGCCACAAGTACATCGCCACCGGCCATCAGGTCCGTGCCCACGGCGATGGTGGCGGATGTTTCCGCATCGACAATCAGGACGCTGACAGCTCCACCAATACCTACGACTCCGGCGGCGATACCGAAGCCCATCAGCATCAGGTCTTCGTAGGAATTGGCCAGGACCGCAATATCATCAGCGGCATTAACCGTGACCCCACCAAGAATCCGTGCCTCGGTGACAAACTCAAGGACGCTGACATCGGCAGCGGGGGCAACCCCGACCACACCGGCGGCCAGTGTCCCGGCTACGGCAAGGTGATAAAAGTCATTTCCGGCAGCAACAAGGACGGACTGGGAAGGCCCGGCTGCGGAGGTATCGGCATTGATTTGCGCGCCTGTCCCGATGTAGGCAGTCGTCCGGATGTCGAGTACATTGACAGGAGCCGCGATGGCCACCCCAACGACTCCAGCTCCAAGGCTAATCGCGAATACCTCGATATCATCCTGGTTGGTGGCAGTAACAGCAACTCCATTGAATCCGGCAATGGTCCCGGGAACAGCAGTCCGGGCTCCGTCGATACCAGCATCATCGCCGCCCTGCTTATCGACATCCATCTCAGCAAAGGTCGGCATATTGACTTCACCCTGCTGACTGAGGGAAGTAGCATCTGCCGTGGCGAGACCTGAATCGGAAGCTTCAATCCCCTCGCCTTCCGGTGCTCCGGGATCAAAAGTGGGTGCGCCGACATCTGTGCCGATCGTAAAGGCGCCCGTCCGGACCGTCAGCCCGGAGGTGTTACCATCCCCGGTAACGAGGGAATTGTCCCCGATAAAGGCTTCTGTGACCTTGTCGATAATCGTCACCCCCGCACCGGCTGCCACACCGACTACACCTGCGGCAAGGGAGCCAACGACCATATCGGCCTCGGTGCGATCGTTTGCTGAAACCAGGACCGTTCCACCGGCATGAACGTCAGCCGGTCCGGCTGTCGGGATGCCACTCGACGGATCGTCGCCGATAAAGGCCCGGGTATTGAGATTCATGATATGCACTCCGGCATCAAGAGCCACGCCAACGGTGATTCCTCCGGCAACACCGGCAGCGACAGAAGTGAGGTCCTCGACGGAGTCAGCGACAACCGCCACATCGCCCTCGGCATCAATAGTCACACCAGAATCGATAAAGGCCGTGGTAAACTTATCATGGGTGCCAACTTCGGCCCCAATGCCGATGCCTACTCCGCCTGCCAGGGCAAGAGAGCCAGCAACACCGATCAAGGTGGATTCATCACTGGCCAGGACAGTCACACCCGGAGATTTGGCCGGATCCGGATCGGATGCATTGATAGTGGTCCCGCGGGCAATCCAGGCAATTGTTTCATCTGTGAGGACATTCACGGTCGCGGAACCGGCACCGGCCACTGTCCCGGCAGCGGCACCGGCCGCAGCGATGGCAATAAGCTCTTCCGATGAGGTTGCGAGGACATTGACTCCCGGGTTTCCGGAAATGGTGATGTCCGCGTCCTGGCCAATCCATGCCTCGACCGTGTCGGTCCGGATGACGGTGGTGTTGGATGCTCCCACACCGACGCCGCCACCAATGCCAACACTACCGGCAATGAGAAGGAAAGAAGTTGTGTCATCAGCAGTGACGTTGAGATCGCCGCCGGCGGAAACAGTGACGCCACCGTCTTCAAGGTAGGCACGCGTTTCGGTGTCCACGTTGTAGATGGCAGCTGAAAAGGCGATGCCCACCGAACCGGCGATTCCCGCATTGGCGGTAATGGAAAGGACCATTTCATCGGACTGGGCGTCAACGGTAACGTCGTTCTGCGCATTGACGGTTGTTCCAGCTTCGACATAGGCGCGTGTATCCTTGTTGATAATGGCAATATCCACCCCGGCCCCGAGGCCGACGCTGTTGCCGATCTGCAGACCACCAGCAAGGGCAGTGACATCCGTACCGTCCGCGGCCCGGACGAGTACGCTTTGGGATGAGCCAACACCGGCTTCCTGTTCGTTGATCAAGGCGCCCGCCATGAGGTAGGCACGTGTCACCTGTTCAATGGTGTTGATGGTGACCGATCCGCCGATGGCGACTTCCGCGCCGGCGCCAAAGCCGACGGCAATAGTCAGGAACTCCTCGAAGGAAATGGCGAGGACGGCCAATCCCTTGAACGGAACCAGAACCGGATTACCATCGGAATCAAATTCGCCATTGGAAACAAGAACCGGAGCCACAGCATCCTGGGCCAAGGCATCGACGGATGCCCCACCCTCGATAAAGGCTTCCGTCAAGTCGGTATGGAAGACGACGGAAACCGAGGCGCCGACGGTTGCGGCACCTCCGCCACTGATACTGATGGCGCCGTCCCCAGTCGCGATAAAGTCATTACTTTCGGCATGAATAACCACCGAACCATTGGCCACCACAGAGGCACCGGAGGCGACATAGGCCCGCGTGACCGGTTCCAGGAGAAGAACCGAGACCGATCCGGCAAAGGCAAAGTTATCACCGTAGGTTCCGGACAGGGCCAGCGAGAGTATTTCATAGCTCGTAATCGCATCGACAATGACATCGTTGGTCGCGCTAATTACCGCATCCCCGTCAATAAAGGCTTCAACCTCCGTATTGATCTCTTCGACATCGATGGCGGCCCCGAAGCCTGCCCCACCGCTGGTGGCGATTGCAGCAGCACCAGCAGCATCAAGGATGGACAAGTCGTGTTCCGCGCGAACCCGTAGGGTGTGGACATTGAGCTCGCCGGATGCATAGGCATTGACGGAGCTGTTCATGGTGATGACCACACCGGATGCCGCGATGGCGAGGTCTTCTCCACCGGAACCACCGGCGGCGAACATGAGCAGGGATTCGCTGACGAAAGCATCAACCGTCAAGCCAACCCCACCGTATCCGGAGCCATTGAGATCCGCGATGCCTGTTCCGCTACCGCCCACATTGACTGTGGCACCATCCTCGATGTAGGCCTGGACAGAGCGCTCAATGTTGGCATTGGCGAGGGAAATTCCAAAGCCGACCGACTCACCCACCGAGACCTGGCCGACAATGACAATCATGTCCGTGATGTCGTGGGCCCCGACATAAAGGCTGCCAGCAACATCGATAACGCCGTCACCCACGCCACCAATCCATGAACGGACCTGATGATCGAGATTCATCGAGGAGGCCGAGCCGGCCGCCGCCATGTTATCGGTAGCGATGCCAAGGGAAGCCGCTACGGAGACGATCTGGAGGTCGTTTGTTCCGAGAACAACGGCATCCCCGGCAAGATCCAGGTTGGCAGCACCATCGATCCATGCCCGGACGTCGGTATTAATAAAGGACAGGGCCACATTAAGGCCGACCGCGTAATCATCGGCAAAGGCCAGGGCACCGGAAATTGGCAGGACCAGGCTTTCATTGAGGGCATCAACGGTCAGATTGTCGGATTCGACCAGAACTTCACTGGATACAGCGGCCCAGGTTTCCACATCCATGCCCGAGAGCTGGACACCTCCGGCAATTCCAATTCCGGAGTCATCGTCCTGATCAGCGGAGGCACCAGCGGCTGAAGCAGCGATGCCAAGGAACGTGTTGTCCGTATGGGACAGGATAATGAGGTCGGGAACGAAAATCTCCGCCGCACTGACATGTGCGAAGGTGGTTTGCTGAATCTGGTTGTGTCCGTAGGAACCGCCAATGGCGAGGGCACTTTCCTCATCAGAGGAAGCAAACGCAAAGGCACCAGCCCCGACGACCAGGGTCGGATCGGCAAAGGCCTCGACCTCCACCACTCCGGCTGCAGTCACGCGGACCCAGTCACTGATCTCGGCAGTCGTTTCCTGCTTGATCAGGTTAAAGGAGATCGAACCGGCGAATCCCCATGAGGAGCTGGCTTCGACGCCTTCATCGTTATCCTGGCTGCCGCCGCTCTGGATGGTATCCGTGTCACTGGACTTGCCAAAGATAGCAAGGACACCCCCGGAAAGCGGGCTGCCGTTGTCGGTCTTCTTCTCCTCACCGTTGTTGTCGCTACCCGTGGCTGCGCCGGCGGATGCGCCGAAAGACCAGGCAACAGGCGTTGAGTCGGCGAGGATATCGATATTGTTGCCGGCCGTTACCGTCCCTTGGACACCCCCGTAGCCACCAAAGTTGAGCGTCTCCAGCCGGTCGCCGATAAAGGCCCATGTCTCATCATCGATTTCCGTGATGGTGACCCCGATACCAACGCCTGTCTCTCCGCTGATGGCAAAGGATGGTGCAAGTGAGATAACAGTCGGATCACTGGTGGCATGGATGTTGACGTCGCGTCCTGCCTCAACAAGTGCCCGGTCTTCAATCTGCGCGATGGTTGTCTGGCGCAGGCGGTTCCAGATGATGGCCCCATCGATTGAAGTCTTTTCGGAATAGGAACCGGAAATGGCCATCGTGACCAGTTCCGCAGCGGCTACGGCATCGATGTTGATGTCCTGACCGGCTTTGACTTCGGCCATATCATCGATGTAGGCGGTGGCAAAATTCTGGACCAGAATGATGTCCAGGTAGCCGCCGTACGACTTGGCAGCGGTCTCACCAAGAACAAAGTTCAGCACGGAAAGGTTGCCTGCGTAATGGACACTTTCGACCGTTCCGAAGGCGGTGACATTGACATCCTGGATCGCAATGTCACCCGGTGCCCACAGTTCTTCCGCCCGAGTATTGACCTGCGCATTCTGGGCAATACCTGCGGAACCGGCATTGTATTCGAACATGATAGTGACACCGCCACCCGCAGCGGTCCCATCCCCTTCCGCCGAACCGGAGGTATGGATAAAACTCGTACCGACCTCGTTTTCATCGAGGGTATCCTCGGCGATCGGCCGTGCCTGGTCATCGAGCAACTGCTGGACTGAGGCCGTTTCCCCCACTCCGTCAAAATTGGTAAAGGAGGAGCCATATTGGTAGGTTGAGTCGATGGTACCGAGGTCCCGTTCCAGTTCCGCTCCTTCGCCGAAACCAAGGATGGCCAGCGCCAGCTGCAGGGGCTCGACAGGACTGAGCAGCTCGGAATTACCAACGATATCGAGCTCCTGGCGCACATCGACGACGGAGTTCCAATTGATAAAGGCATTGGCCTTGTTGGCCACCTTGGAATAGGTCAAGGCACCACCCAGGTTCAGGCCTTCAGTCTCACCGCTGGCACCTGCGCTCGCCGAAGCACTTATCTGGAAGGTGTCGGTGGCCTGTCCGTCAACATCCATGCGCCCACCGACGGTAATGAAGGCGTCATCACCGACGATTCCGTTACCCGTATTGTCGCTGGTGACGAATGCGAGGGACAAGGCATAGGCATCCTGCGGTTCTTCTTCCTGGGTCTTCTTGTCGCTGTCATCCTCTTCGCCGAGAAGGTTATAAACGATAATGACCGGTTTGACTGTTTCGTAATCGAGCAGGTCAATAAAATCGAGAATCTTGGCCACCCATGAGAGGAGTCCATCGTCCTGCTCGTTGGGATCGTTATCGGTGTTCGAGGTTCCGGCATTGGAGGCAGAGAAGGTCCTGGTGACATTGAGGTCGTTGATGGCGCGACCGGCGACACTCAGGTCTCCATCTGTGAGGATGTTCCCACTGGCGGTCGCATTGGCGAAGGACTGGTTGAAGCCGAGTGCGATGGAGAATCCGTAGGCATCATCCTCCCCTTCCTCGGTTCCGAAACCGACGGTAATGGCGTTGTTTTGGTAGCTACTGTGATTCTCAGCGAGAACGCTGGCAGTCGGGGCCTCGATAATGGCACCACTTTCGACAACCGCGTTCGAATAGACTTCGGAGATGGCCAGTGAGAAAGCCACGTTAAGGCTGACGTTCTTTGACGGGAGCAGTGTCAGGACATTGAGGTCGTTGTTGGCGAGGGCGTTGATATCGACAGAAGTTCCTGAATAGATCTCGGCCCCCCGGGAAATAGTGGTTGCTGCATTGGGCTGGGTATTGCCATAGGTCACGCCAAAACTGGTGGTCTGGGTCGTCAGGCTGACATTGGTAGTTGCCTGAGAGGTTATGTCGATGTCACCGGTAGCCAATAGAAGTGCTTCGCCAACATGGACAATCGCATCGGCTCCGGCTGTCAGTGTGATGGCCGAATCGGTGGTCAATGTCACGGGGACATCAATCCCGGCAGAAGCGACCAGCTGAGGATCCACAGCTAGCGACTCTCCGAGCAGGTATCCATCCGTCCCTGCTGCGCTGGTCCAGTTGTAGACCCGGCTGACGTGGGTGTTATTGCCGGCAATCAGCTCCAGGCCAGTTTCACCATCAAGGTCGGCAAGGACAATCGCCCGCGTGAATTCCGCTTCCTCACCTATGTCAACGAATGGCTGCAGTACCCCGGCTTCGTTGAGGTAAAGCCGGTTAGGCTGCCCGTTATTGCCGGAGACAAGGTCGACATCGCCATCACCATCAACATCGTCGAGCAGAACGGCCTGGTTGGAGAAGAGTTCACTGTCGAGGATGGTGGAGGCGCTGAATCCTGCACCTGTGTACTGGTAAAGGCGCAGTTGCTCGCCATCCGTCCCGGCAACGAGTTCCAGTTCCGGATCCGCATCGATATTCCCCAAGGCGAGAGAGAGCGTGGCCAGGGATTCACCAGAATTGACATCGACTGCGGTATCGAATCCACCAAGTGCGAGTCCGGCGAAGAAAAGGTCGGGTGCGCCCGAAACGCCGGCGAGAAGGTCGTCTGTACCATCCTGATCGACATCCCCCATGACAAGGGTCGTGAACAGACCCGTCTGCAGTTGTGCCGGTGTGTCAAAGCGGTCGGCATCCGGAGCCGGTGCGGCGACATACTGGTAGGTCCAGATTCCGCTGAAGGCCGTGGAGATGATTAACTCCAGTTCGGGATCGGCATCAATATTGGCGGCGATGATATCGGTTGTGTCGTATTCATCGACAAGAACGACGTTCTCGGCAGTGCCAAGGCCGGTCCCGTCATTGAGGTAGAATCGATCCGGTCCGTCATTAACCCCGACTACCAGATCCGGTCCGTTTAATCCGTCAAAGTCTGCAACAAAGAGCGAGGTCCCGTCAAACTCAGTGCTATCAATGACCGTTGGGGCACCGAAAGTTCCCCCGGTGTTGGTAAAGAGCAGAAGTCCCTGACCGGAGGTAACTACGACAAGGTCTTCATCGAGGTCATTGTCAAAGTCGCCGAGGGCAATGTCGCGGACAGCATAGGAAGCTTCCAAGTCGACGTCAGCTGTCTTTTCGGTCAGGGCGTCGGCAAAGATGTTGATACTGCCAGCTACAATCCGGGCATCCATGCCAATGGAAATTTTGCTGAGGGTATCGGTATTCTGGAGCTGGGAGATGCCAAGCAGGCTCCACACTTCGCTGAAGAGATCCTCACCATGCAAGGTGATACTGCCTTCCGCAAATCCGCCATCCGCCTGGGCCAGCAAATTGACACCGTTGCCAACACTAATGACCGGTGCCTGGAGGATAAGGTTTCCGGAATCTGCCGTTGAAGCGTCTTCAACATGATTCTGTCCGGCGGCAACCTGGCGGGTGGAAATGGTCGTCGGGGCTTCCCGGGAAACCCGTACCCCGTTCTCGACTATGAACTCCTCACCGGTGACGATGATGCCCTCTCCCGCGATAATGGTAATGTCGGTCAGGCCACCTCCGCCAATGAACCCGTTCAGAGTGACTGTTCCTTCAACTTCAAGGACAAGGGAATCCGGAAGCAGATCCCCATTGCCAACAATGTTGGTGAAGACGCGGTCGCCGGTGAAATTCAGGATCTCGTCCCCATCAATGACCAAGTCTCCTGTCACCGGGGCTATAGCCACCGGGACCGGAACCACCCAGGCCGGAAAGGCATTGAAGGTCAGTGGGCCGGATGGATAGAGCGTGTTCGGGTCAATAGTGGTTTCATCATCCAGTTCAGGGTAAATTTCGGTCCCATTCTCCCATTCATCGAAAACTGTCCTAAAAACAGGGTCCCTCAAGAGCTCGCTTTCCCAGAGTGGGAAGGCACCGGAACCTGTTTCATACTCAATACTGCGCCAGTCCTCGTGCAGGGTGAACGAGCCCATACCGTCATAGACCAGCGTATAGCGGTCTGCGTAGCCGAAGGTGTCCTTGGTCTGGGGTAAACCGTTGCGCAAGGTGAGAACCGTCCATGCGGAGCCCTCGGTGATGGTGGAAACCACAAATCCGTTCTCGATAACATGACCGAGATCATTCCGGTAAGCATCTTCCAGCAGAAGCCGGTTCAACCGGATCAAGGCCTCATCGGTGGTCGGGCTTGCTGCCAGGGCTAACTGGGTAGCAGGCCTGAGGTAAATCGGATTGCCCGGATCGTCAAAGAGGACGGGATCAAATATCGAGGCACCGGACTTGAGGATCTCGTTCAAGCCGAACGCGATCATTTCCTGGGTTTCCGCAGTCGCTGCCGGATTCAGGAGAAAGGCCTGGTCCAACAAATCCGGATAGGTTGTCTGGAACTCGGTCCAGATGAAGTGCGAAAGCGGATCGGTAATGATGCCTGAAACGACCTGTGCTGCTCCTTCGATCAAGACAAGTTGGAATGGAAGAATCTTAACGGCATCCACCGGCGCCACATTGAGGATGTCCACCTCGTTGAAGAGGTAGGAACTGATACCCTGTCCGAGTGGCCCCAATCCGGTCTGGGTCGCCAAGGCATCCCTGATGAAGTCAGGCAGGACGGATGCATCAAGATTCCCGAGGGCAGTCGCTTCAGGCACACTACCGGGTAAAGTAATATCAATCAGGAATGGGGAAACCGGATCCAGACCCGTGTTGTCTCCTGCAGTCGCAACATATCCGGAATCCTTGTTGGTAATAACCTGGGCATTCTCATCATCGGGAACGCCTGCCTCCAATGGGACAATGCGGGCCATGCCGGCTATGACAAAATCACCTTCTTCAGGAAGAAGCTCGTTGGTCAGTTTAATTTGGATCTGCCCACCAACTGGTGATACCTCTGCGAGTGTTTCCCAAGCCTGCCCCTTGCGGTCGATTCCACTCTCCGGGAAGATAATCACACTGTCGGGAGCCATCTTCTGGTCGACGAGAATAGGCAGACCCCCATTGACGGTATACCGCGCAGCGGCGGCCGGCAATATCTCCCCTTCCTCGGTTATTCCGCCATTGAACAACCAATCGGTCTGCACCCGATAGGTCTTGGTGTCGTCAAGGCCCGTGAAGGTCCAGGTGACGAAGTGGCTTCCATCCCCTCCAGTCTTGAATCGATAGAGGTCGGATCGAACGGACTGACTGTCTTCACGCCACGGATGGTCCGTGTCGATTGAGATGAGCCAGGCATCCCCATCCATTGGGAGGTCGTAGAAGTCGAACAGATTGACCGGGGCACCGAACCTGTCCAGGACACCCACGGTATCATAGACCACAAATTCCGGATCCAGGGTTGGCCCGGCAATGTTGTAGACGCGGTACTGAAGGCCAGAGACACCAACAACACCATCGATGAGCCAACTGTTGTCGGTCAGGCGGCGGGTCTGCACCGAGTCGAAGTCTACCCCGAGGACGTTCAAGAACTCCGTGTCAAGAACTGCCGGAAGGATGGTTGTATTGAGGTCATCCAAGTCAGCAACCAAACCCGCGACACTGAACACCGATGCAATGTTGCCGTTGCTTGGGGACGGCATGATGGCCGTGAAGATGTTGCCTCCATGGTTGCCGACGATGTTCAGCTTTTCGAAGTCGTAGTCGGTACCCGTCAGGTCACTCAGCAATTTGCTGACCGTCTTGGGTTGCGGGCCAAGCGGATCTTCAACCAGGGTCTCCTGAAGAAGCAGCATCTTGCCCATCACCACACTGTTGCGGTAAACAGCGAAGACTTCCTTGTCGAACTCGGCATTCGGCTTGGGGTCGCCACGGGCATCGTCATGGAAAGTCAGGACCAGCTGGTCGCCATCCCCAATGTCATAGGTCCGGGTATTGCCAACCAAATCCAGCGGCTGCAGATGATCCTTGCCCTCGAATCCAAGGTAGGCATCCATCCGCTCGTGGTCCACGTCCTTGAAGACGCTAATGACATTTCCGCCGATGGTGATGCTCTTGAGGTCAAGCAGGCCCGTGTCATCAATGACTTCAAAGACTTCAATATCGACCCCGTAGCGCTCAAGGATAGCCTCACGGATGGTCTCGTAGAGATACTCCTCGATCTTCTCCTTGATGTAATCGAGGAGCGGGGAAAGCGGATTGATATCGCCCAATAGCTGGTTCAGCGGATCGATGACCTTGTCCTCAAGGATATCGAGAAAATCGAAGACCGCGACCCGGAGATCCCCCACAGCCTTGGGATATCCAATCATCGGGATGAGGTACTTGTTGAGGAAACTGTCCTCGGTGTTTCCGTCATTGTTGGGATCATCCAGTTCATTGAACAGGTAATCAATCAGGCCGAAACTGCCTTCCTCCTCTGCCCGCGGGTCGGGGAAATCGGGATCCACCACATCCGGTCCGTCAGCTGCCCCTTCCCGGTTTTGCAGGATGCGGCGCTGTTCGTAATCAAATAGGGTATTGGAAATGGCCAGGCCAAGTTTGCTCCAGTTCTGGAATCCTTCATCCAAATTGTTAATCCAGTACTGCAGGTAGTCCTGGGCAAGGCCGCCACCGGCCGTTCCCATAGCTGTAACAAGATCGAGGATGATGGTCTCCAAATCGGGATCGTCAAAGATCTCACCGCTGAAGATGATATCGAAGACTTCCTGGAACGGAGTGACAATGGAGTCGATGAGGGCAGTGAAATCGGAGATGAGCTGGTCGGTGTCGGGTATTTGACCGGCCAGAAGCTGATCGCCGGCAGCAAGGATGCTGTTCACCTCTGTCCGGAAAGGATCGATGTCACCCGTGGAGTCCGGCAACTCGGATGCAATCTGGTCGAGAATCTTCCGCAGGCGGAGGAATTGATCGAGGATGATTCCGCGTGACTTGACGGTCTCCAGGACTTCCACCCGGTCATCCGCATATTTCCTGATGGTGAAATCACGGAAACCGTTCTTCATCGTCCAGACCGAACCTGGCACTGCCACCTCGATGCGGATTGCATCCGCCGGCAACAGGACAATCTTGCTCAGGACCGTGACCCCGCCGTTGTAGGTATCGAATTGATCGCCGAGATCACTGGGGAAGTCTCCGGCATCCAGGTCCGTGACAAGGCTCGGATCCACCATGTCGAATCCAAAAACAAATTCCTCACGGTGACCGGGCAGGTCAGGTAGGTCATTGATAAAGACGTCGTAGGTGAAGTAGACCGGGACATCCAGGGACTGCGAAAGGGTTCCCAGATCGGTTACGTCTCCGGTGGAAATTTGCTCGCGGTCTGTGCCGGTATCAAATCCGGGAGTAAAGACTCCCATGTATCCGTCCAGCAGGATGTGGCGGATGACATTCCCCGCTGCAAGGTCGCTGGTGACAGCCTTGGCAATGAAGGGGAACGGTCCGTCGGAGAACTCATTGACCAATGTATGCGACCAGACGTCCGCTATCGCGTGCAGGGGAAATCCAAAACCGAAGGAGAGGATTTGTAACTTTTCCTGCTCAGTGTACAGGTCATCAAATTGTGCCTCCCACGCCTTGTCCATGATGTGGGCAATCCAGACGCCGGTGGTCTCCGGGTGCACCTGAGTCTGTCCGAAGACAACATCCGGGAATCCGTCCGGACCGACCGCTCCGCCGTAGAAATGAGCAGGGTATTTGATCAACGCTTCCACTATTCGTGGATGGACGGGATACTCAACCCCCTCAATGGTGACCAAACCATCATCAATTGCATCGTCACGCACATCCCGGGCAACCTCGATATGGGTGTACGGTTTAAAGGCCAACTCAGCGAGAGGGTCATCATCATTGTGGTCCAAACTATGGCCATGTTCAAAGCCCATCAGGTGACCCGCTTCATGGGCCACGTACTTGGCCAGCTCCTGTCCGTAGCTGACTGCATTGAAAAGCACGTCATCAGCAGCGCTGACAGCCGAGTCAAAAAGAATACCTCCGAGCGTGTCTGCACTTCTCCACAAGGCCTCCAACATGTCATCAAAGACAAAGGCTATGTCGCTGGTATCCGCATTCCCCTCATCAATCTTTTCCGCGAGCCCGACGAATGCCTCGTGGTCCTTGAAGGCATCGGTTGAGCCCACGAAGATGGTTGAATAATCAACCGTTCCTACCGGCTTATCGGTCGTAAACTCAATCCCTGATCCGGCAAAGGCTAGTGCCAAAGAATCCAGCAGGGCGTCGGTCATGACGTCTAAATCTCCGGCAATAGCCTTTGGCAGATCCAGGGGATCAACCGCTATGTTCTCAATGGAAATGGGCCCTTCATAGTGGATCCCGAATGCGCCATCCAAGTCGATATAGAAGATCTGGCTTGGCGTTCCATGGTGATGAAAGTCCTCAGCAGGGGGACCATTTGCGGCATGCAAGGTCGTCACGAGTTCACGTGAAAGGGGGTCGGCCAGATCGAGCAGACGGGTGTAGCCAAGCTGTCCGGAATGGAGATCCAAGGTCGCCGTTTCATCGGTTACCGGGTAGACGTTGAGTGCCCGGAATTCATCTTCCACCGACGCTGAGACATTGGCAGAAACATTATCCGATTGAGCGATCGGCGCATCCTCGATTGAGAAAATATCGTCGCCGTTTTGCTGGATTTCCTGGCCCGTCAACCGGTCGTCCTGATAGGCCACTTCCGTGGAATCCTGAGCGTCCGGATGGTGGTCCGGAACGGTCGCCGAGAGGCCATCTGCGGAAAGCAATAACCGGGGCTCCAGGGGCTCCAGTTCATAGTTTCCACGCGTGCTCATTTTCCTCTCCAGTCTGCCCAACTGGCATCAAAATTTCTTATAGATGCCATTCGCAGTCCTAATGAGGCATAGCAAAAGGGGAGATTTTTCGTCAATTTAAAAATGAGTAAAACACCCGATTTTCCAATAAAAAGGTCTTTAAATAGCGCCATGGAGTTTCCCATGATTAGTCAGGAAATGACCTAAATACTGCATTTCTCCAGCGTGGCGCAGCTGCCTTTAGCAGCAAAAAATAGAGGATCTACAGGCCATACGGAGGACCAGTCCCAGCTGACAACCGAGGGGATACAGTAATTACTGGCGGCGATTATTCCCCATCGCGGAATCTCCGGATCCACTCCAGATTCAGGGCCGAGCCCTGACGCTTGGTCGTGGACGTTTGGGGCAGTTTGCCGGCATTGAAGGAATATGGTCCCTTGGAAAGGATTTCCTCGAGGACCACACGGGGATTGGAGACCAGCGCTTCGTATGCAATACGCAGCGGATCCAGCTGCACCTTTTCAAAAAAAACCTCCCAGTAGCTGTTCTCTGATTCCAGTCGTTCGACGTTGCGGGCAATCGTAGTGCGGTCATAGACAGGTTCCCTCCCGGAGTAAGTTTCCTCTCCATCAAAGACCCGCCACTCATTGGTTTGCTCGGCGATGGTCAGGGAAACGGCCTGGGCGACAGTATCCCGCCGGTAAAGAAATACGGGAACAATCTCCGGAAAGAGCCTCCGGAATAGCTCCCCCTCCCCCATGCCGTTTGGGGAGTCCTTTAAACGTTGCACCCGTGCCCGTTCCCAGTGTTCCGGCATCAGCTTGATAGCCCACCCTTTTTCCGGGGTCCGACGGGCCGCGGAAACAGCGCCAAGATAGGTCGCAAGGTCGGCCTCTGGAGAGATGCCAATGCGCTGTCGCTCATCAATCTCATAAGGAGGATTGAGCCACTCCCCCAACCAGCCGTAGGTCCAGCTTTGCAGGATCAGGGATCCGAGGAAATTGCTCCCCGATCGCTGTGTCGTGAAAACAACCAATGCCGCCGGAACCTTCATGTCCGGACAGGCTATTTAGCATCTCCTCTTAAAGTCGAGTCCGAACCCAGGCGGGTACCGACAGTGTGGGTCGCCGCCCTTGGAGCAATCAATCCTTCTAGCTCTTCCCTTGCAGGTATGAAATCAGGTTTGCCTCCAAAAGATTGTTGTCGGCGGTGTTGGCATTCCTCCGGCCACGGCAGTCGAACAGGAAGAAGACCACGGTGACCTAGGTCAGCATGTGGGGTTGCTGGGGCCTAGCCGATGAATTTACCTCTTGCCGTGTAGTGCGTGTGCAGGAGTTTGTGGCTAAGGGGGCCGCAGGGTCCATCTTTCAAGAACTCTGAATAAATCCTGTTTACTGCCGGATTCTCATGGGACTTGCGCACTTCGTAGGCATGATCTTCCTCGTAAATGGCATTGGCACGGGCCTGACGGATATCCTGACTGGTCGGGATGGGCATCCCGCCGCCCCCAAGGCAACCGCCGGGGCAAGCCATGATTTCAATGAAGTGGCATTCACTAAACGGTCCGCCACTTTTAATATCCTCCATAACCTTGTGGGCATTCGCCGTCCCGTGGGCAATTCCCACTTTCAGGACTGCTCCGGCCAGCCATTTCCAGTCCGGGACGAGGTGGGCAATCAACTCCGGAACTGGCCCGACCTTGGCTGGAATTGTTACTTCTGCCAGACGGCACCCATCAAATCCACGAATCGGAATAATGTCCGCATGATCGTAGAAATTCTCCACCCTTTCGCCGGTGACGAGTTCAAGTACCGTGCGCAAGGCCGCCTCCATCACCCCGCCAGTTGCACCGAATATTACACCGGATCCAGTTGCCGATCCAAAGGGATCATCAAAGTCGGACTTGGGAAGGTCGGGAAGATGAATACCCGCTTCACTGATCATCTGGGCAACTTCCCGGGTGGTCAGTCCATAATCAACATCCCGGAATCCACTTGAGCACATCTCCGACCGGCTGCACTCAAATTTCTTCGCTGTGCAAGGCATCATGGCCACTGAGACGATATTGGCCGGATCAGTCCCGATTCGCTCGGCATAGAAAGTCTTGATCAGGGAACCAAACATTTGTTGGGGGCTTTTCGCGGAAGACATGTTGTCCAGGAACTCCGGAAAGAAATGCTCCACGTACTTGACCCATCCGGGCGAACAACTGGTGAACTGTGGAAGGGGCATGGAGGTGTCTTGTTGAACAAGACTCTTGTAAAGACGAAGTAGCAGTTCAGTCCCTTCCTCGATGATCGTCAGGTCAGCGGTGAAGTTGGTGTCAAAGACCCGGTCGAACCCACAGCGACGCAGTGCAGTATTTAGTTCCCATGTCAGGGCATGCCCCGGCTCCATCCCAAATTCTTCGCAAATTGCTGCTCTTGGACTGGGAGCCGTCTGGATGACGACATGCTTCTCAGGATCGTCAATGGCCGCCCATACGTCATCCGTGTTATCATTGGCGCGCAAAGCGCCGGTCGGGCACCGGTTGATACATTGACCGCAATTGATGCAGACAACATTCCCGAGCGGCTTATCCAAATAAGTTGATATCCCGAGATTGATCCCTCGGTTAACGGTTTCCAAGGCCCCAACCTTCTGCAGCTCCTGGCAGGTCCGTACGCACCGCTGGCAAAGAATGCATTTATTATTGTCCCGGATTATTGAAACGCTGGAGCGATCGATATCCGCGGTTGCCTCAGTACGATGGCCAAACCGGAAAAAGTCGACCCCGTATTCCCCTGCCAGATCCTGTAATTCACAGTTGTGATTGCGGTGGCAGGAATAGCATTCACCAACATGCTCGGACAGCAGGAGATCGATAATGTGCCGCCTTGCCGTTCGGACTTTTGCTGAATGAGTCTGGATGGATATATTGGCAGTGATTGGAAATGTGCAGGCTGATTGAAGGGTTTTCATGCCCTCGATCTCGACAATGCACATTCGACAAACTCCAATGGCGCACAAGTCGGAGTGATAACAGAGGGTCGGAAGATCAATCCCGAGCGTCTTGCAGGCAGCTAGAATCGTAGTGCCCGGTTCGACCTCAAGGCCTTTTCCGTCGATGGTAACGGACAGCGTTTCCGAAGTGCCTCCCCCGGTCTGACGATCGGGAGGCTCACCCAACGGGGCAGGGTCGTATGCTTTTTGTGCCAGCTTATTCACTTTGCTGTAATTCTCCTCTCAGGCGGGAATTCGCCCCAATATTTCATCCTTGAAGTTTTTCACGATGGAAAGGAAGGCGTTCGCACTGGTCTGCCCCAGGCCACACTTTGCGGCAACTTGCATGCTTTCTCCAAGTCGCACCAGTTCCTCAAGATAATTCATTGCGCAGCGGCCCTCCTTGAGCAGCCGAACACCCTCCAGCAACTTGACGTTACCAATGCGGCATGGGGTGCATTGCCCGCAGGATTCATCGCAAAAGAACTCGAGGAAGTTTTCTGCAACATCAAGCATATCACGTTCAGGACCGAATACGATGACAGATCCCCCGGTCGGAACATCCTCGAACGCGATTGATCGGGAAAAATCCCTTGCCGGGACGCAGTGTCCGGAAGCCCCACCAACTTGGACAGCCTTGGCATTTTGCCCGCCCGCAGCCTCTATCAGCTCCGCAATGCTTATGCCCATGGGAAATTCGTAAACTCCAGGGGAAGTGCAATCACCGGAGATGCTGAACAGCTTGAGGCCGGTTGACTGCTCGGTCCCGAGCGAGCGAAACCAGCCCGAGCCCAGGCTGAGGATGCTTGTGCACCAGGCAAATGTCTCCACGTTGTTAACCACGCTCGGCTTGTTCAGGTACCCCCGTGCAACGGGATAGGGTGGCCGGTTCCTCGGGACCCCCCGGTAGCCCTCAAGGCTTTCAATAAGAGCAGACTCTTCTCCGCAGACATAGGCCCCGGATCCAAGGTGAATCCGGATGTCAAAATCAAAGCCTTCCATCCCAAGAATGGTTTCCCCAAGAAGATTTGCCTGACGCAGGTCCAGTAACGATTTCTTCAGACGCTTCATCAGGTATGCGTATTCTCCCCGCAAGTAGACGATCCCATGACGGGATCCCACCGCATAGGCGCATATCGCCATCCCAAGGAATACTTGCTCTGGATATCGATTGAGAATGACCCGGTCCTTGAATGTTCCCGGCTCCCCTTCATCCGCATTGCAAATGACGTACTTGGGGAAATTCTCTTCCCCTGCGCAAAGCCTCCACTTCAAGCCAACCGGAAATCCTGCCCCACCCCGGCCCTTCAAGCCGGCTTCCTCCATTTGCGTCAACACATCCCGGCGGGACTGTTGCAAGGCCAGTTTGAGCCCACTTCCGGGATTTATGGACCCAAAACTCAGTTTGCCTGAATTGCTCATAATCATACCATTGCCTCCTTCATGAGTGGGTTGATGGCAGTCAGATTCTTGCGGCACGATTGTAGAATCAAGTTCACCTGTTCAGGAGTGACCCGCGTGAACACTTCGTCATTGATCAGCAGTGCGGGTGACTGATCGCACATGCCCAGACAATGAGCGTATTCCAGGGTAAAGAATCCGTCCTCTGTGGTCTCCCCAAAGGCAATGCCGAGTTCATTCTCCAACTGCCGCGCCACATTCTCCATATTGGCCATCTTGCAGCTGATGGTCCGGCATAGGCGGATGACATACTTCCCGTGATACTTCTCACTCAGAAAGGCGTAGAAGGTCACTACCCCATAGACCTCGACTGGATGGATTTCCAGGATGTCCGCAATGCTTTGCATGGCGAAATCCGAAATCTCGTGATAGCGGCGCTTGACCTCCTGCAGAATGGGCAGCAAGGCATTCCGCTCCCTCCCATACTGATCCGCAATATTCTCGAAATCGGCCCGTAGCCGGTCTTCCCTGGTTCTTAGCATGCGTCTACTCCTCCAAAGTTTTCCTATTAATTTTTTGCGTTCTGTGCAAACACAAAATTAGTTTTCTTTATGGTAAACACGCCCATTTTTCTGTGCATAAAACAGTCTGCCGGATCTTTTTCTAACCAGCCCAGAGCTGGCGGATGCTCATCTCGAGACCCAATAATCGTTCTTGAGCAACTGCACGGTGAGGATGAGGCCGAGGACAACATATTATGACCTTCATAAGGTTCCTTTATTTGCCGCTTCCAACCCACTGGGCTTTTGACTTTTTCAGCCCATCTAATTAAATACTCCCGCCCCCCAGGAAGTAGTTGAACGTAGTTAACAAGAATGGAGGAACGACGATGAAGGGGTTTGGGATTTTTTTTATCGGGGCAGCGATGATCTGTTCGACTGGGTTACAAGCCAAGCAGGTTGTCACAGTTGACAGAATTTCCAGCAGCTTTCCAGTTTATGCAACGGACGTCTCTAGCGACGGAGCTGTCATTGTCGGAGAGGACTTTCATTACGGGGATGGTCAGTTCACCCAGATACCGGACGTGCTGTTAGTCGGGGTATCCGATGATGGAACAACCGCAGCAGGCCTGATCTGGCATGGTTCTTCCGGATCCCCCGGGAGCACTGTTGAGCTCACAGGTTGGGAGGCTGGAAAGTTGAATCCTCTGGGGTATCCGGTTGGAAGCGAAAATGTACAACCATCTTGCATCTCAGGAGATGGAAATGTCATTGCCGGGTTCGCTTTATTTGAGCCTGGAGGTTGGATGGGCTTCATTTGGAAGGATGGTGAATTTTCAATTCTCCAAAACTCTCTGCGACCAATTCTGCTATCCTACGACGGAACTGTAATCATCGGTGAATACCCGGGCTCCCTGGTGCAGGGTAATTTGGAAAGTGGGGTCTTTGCGGGACTGGATAAACTGCCGATATCCAATGAGTACGGTGTCAATGACATGACCGGAGACGGATCGACACTGGTTGGCTATTATCAAATTGCCTCTGAAGGCGGGATGCACCATGCCTGCCGGTGGGTTGATGGAAAGATAGAGGCACTGGAAGAGCTGCCGGGCACCACTACCTCAAGTGCGCTTCATGTTTCTGGAGATGGTTCAATCATCCTTGGCAACATGTCGGGAGATGCAACCGACGACATCCTTATTATCTGGCCTGAATATAACGGATATAAGCCACTATCCATCAAGGATATGTTGGTCAGCCACGGACATAATCCCAAACACCTGAACAACATATATTTCAACCCGGATACCTACCATGCCAACGCCATTCTAAGCGAGGATGGAACGACGATTGTTTGCTGGTACAACCACCAAGGCGATCCGCGCAGCTATCTGCTCCGGATCCAGATGCTCAACATGTTCGGCCCGCACCGCATCCACGATAACCACTGCGACACCGGCGACTGGATGGGCTGGCTCAATGTCGAGCTGGAGCCATGGGCCTACTGCCTCAAAACCCAGTCATGGTTCTATATTCCAGAGGCCGTGGCAGAATCCGGCAGCGGCTGGATTTACATACCCAACCTGACCACAAATGTGCCTGAACTCTGGCTCGTCATGGAGGGGGAAACAAGCTGGGGCTACAGCTATGGCCTCGGCAAGTGGATGTACGTCACAGCGTCGGGCTGGGTATACCTGTTCGGGTGAGGATTTTGAGGATCCCTAAGGGATAAGCTTTCGTGGCTTGCCATCCGAAGCTCATAGAGCGAAGGATGGTGCGGGCGGCGAGAATCGAACTCGCCCTTCAAGCTTGGGAAGCTCACGTACTACCGATATACTACGCCCGCCTGAAAGGGATTAAGCCAATGGTGGTGCGGGATGTTGGCAAGCCCGAATTGTGAGAGGAATTGCGGGAGGGAACAAAAAGGAACCAAATCAGGCGGCCCCGAAGTCTTGGGTATGCATCGTTTCAACGGCATCCCGGACGGCTTCAGGATACGGCTGGGTATCGGAGGCGCGGGCCGGGTCGATCAGCTCATCGAGGTCCTTCGCCCCGGAAAGGGCTAGGGACACACCCGGCTGGTCGAGGATCCAGCGGTAGGTGGCCTGTGGGAGGGAGGTGACCTCCCCGCCGATCAGAGCGGCTGCGATCTGGTCGGCGTAGTCCACGCGCTCGGCAATCTCCTCGCGGGAGTAGCGGGAATTGAGACTGCCTTCGGGAAAGACGGTGTCCTTGGTGATAGCCCCGCTGAGGAAGCCATTGGCAAGGCACTCGCGGGCAACCACTCCGCAATTGCACTCAATAGCGGTCTCGATCAATGGCCGGGCCTCGCGGTTGAAGGGACTGAGGACCACCTGGATGACATCGATTTTCCGCTGTTGCATCCATTCGGCGGACATGGCGGCGGTATCCTCGTACATGGAGACGGAGTGACCTATGAACCGGATCTTTCCCTCCGACTTCAGCTTATCCAGCTCCTCCCAGACATCGTCCTGGATTTCGTTTGGCGTGAACGGGGAATGAAAAAAGAAGACATCCAGCACCTCGCGCCCCATGCGCCGCAGGCTGGCCTCACAGGATTCGCGGGCCTCCGCGGCGTAAAAGCGTCCGGGGATCACATTGGAGGAAGTTCGACCGAACTTGGTCGAGATGATGACCTGATCCCTCGACGCACCGAGTGCTCTGCCGAGGATGGTCTCGGAAATACCGTCCTCCTCCTTGCTTCCGTAGAGCGGTGCCGTATCGAAGAAGTTGATCCCCTTGTCGATGGCTCCCTGGATGAGGCGCCCGGGAGCTCCTTCATCAACGTCCCCATAGATCTTTCCGCTCAGTGCCCATGTGCCGAGTCCGATTTCGCTGACCGACAATCCGGTCCTGCCCAACTTGCGGTAGTTCATGCTAGATACCTGTCTCCTTGATGATTTGTTCCATCCGGGAAACTGCGTTCCTGAGGACAACCGCCAACTGGCGTGCACCCCTCTCTTCCGAGGCCTCCCGGGGATCATCCCCAGTTATGCCATCCTCATCGAGAGTCACCGGGCGATCCGGCAGTGCGGCCAGGTCAACCGAGGTCGGGTCAAAATACATCTGGAAGGAAGTTTCGGTGGCCCCGGCATGGTCCGCCTTGAATTCCTCCCCGAGAAAATGCAGATCCGCCCAGACCTCGAAGTGCGTCCCTTCCGTCTTGCTCTTTGCCCTGTCGGCCCCCACCTGGAGGGCATCGATCTGTTCCGGCGGATAGTGGCCGGTAAATAGAATCACCACCTTGAATCCCTCGTCTGCCAGTTGCAGACAGAACTCCTCCGCTACCCGGGAGGCGAGATCCGCCGAGATATCGATGGTATGCGGAAAGCCCTTGAACGGCTTGATGGTGTTGACCCCCATCGGCAGTGGTGGCAGCACCAGGCCGCCCGTCCTCGCCGCGAGTGCCTTGCAAATGCCATCGGCCTTTGTGGAATCCAGTCCAATCGGGTCATGCTGACTATGCCACTCCAAAGCACCCCAGGGAAGATAGGCAATGGGCGACTGTTCCTTGATGGCCTCGATCGCCGCCGGACGCAGGTCACCGTAAACCCCATGGGCGGGGCGTGGCTCTTCAGCGGCCATGCTCATGCCACCCCGGCCAATTCGAGGATCTTGTTACCGGTCAAGCGCTCCTCCTTGGAGAGGGAATGCGGCGTCTTGGTCCCGTGGATAGCCATCAGCTCATTGAAGTGCTTCTTTGTCTCCTCGACAAACTCGTCAACTGTCCGCTCGTCATTGAAGAGCTTCATGATCTCCGGCAACCAGCGATGCCCGTAGCGGACATGGTTCTGCTCATCGTTGCGGTCGAAGGCCAGTAGCGTATCCGCCTCGAAGTCATTCAACTCACGGACCCGGTCCATAACCAGGGCCTTGGTCGGAAAGCTTCCCGCCTCAAATTCCATTGTCATCATGGCATAGCGTTCCGGCGGACTCATGTGGATGAGCGTGTTGTACAATTCCAGGGAGTGCTCGACCGTGTTCAGGTCGACTCCGAGCCCCGGCAACTGGCGGTAGCCAAACTGGCTGTGGCGCGATTCGTCCCAGAGGTGACGGGCCAGATCAAAATGCAAGTCAAAGGGAGCTTCCGGCGTATCGTAGAAGACTGTCGCCAGATAATCCACCGCATCGAGTTCCATCATCAACCAGACATAGACCATCAGCCGGATGACCTTGGCATCCGTCTTTTTGTCCTCCAGCCAGGGCCGGACAATAGGATCCGCCTCCGGATCATGACCAAAGACACTGGAGCAGACCGGATAATTTCCCCGGTTGCAGACCTCCGGATGCGTGTACTCACTTTCCTGATACACCCATGTATAGTCCGCCGGCAAGGTTGTGCGTGGCTCATTGCCGAGCCAACCACCCAAAGCGGCCATGGCCGACGAAAGGTGGTCCACCCATTCAGCCGCTTCCACATTGGCCAAGTACGGCACAATCTCCTCAGCATGGCGCACTTCGTCCAAAATGAACTCCTCCACCAGATGCCGCGAGGGCCAGTCAGCCAGTTGGTGGGTGGCTTCGATGTAGTCCCGGTAGGCCTGGAGGATCGCTGGCTTGATCACCTTGTAGAAGCCTGCCAGGGAAACCATTGGATCTTCCGGACGGAGAGCTTCCTCGAAAATCGAACGGAAGCTTTCCCGGACTGTTTCCCCTTTGCCAAAACCGCTCATCTCCCTACCCCGCTCCCGGAGGAAACGGGCATGCCCGGCAGATTCCCAAACGTGCTGGCAGAGGAGGTATTTCAGTTCAATCTCACCGACCCGGGGAACGAGGGCAGTCGCGCAGCGGACAAATTCCCGCTCCACCTCGAAGAGCATGCGTTGGAAAGCGGCCATTTCCTGGACCGCGGCCATGCGACCGGTGGCCGAACGGGCATTGGATGTGGTTGTCGAAGTCTTCATGAAATTCGTTTTCGTAAACGGTTAGCAGATGCGGCCACGCTTGCCGGCGAGGGAGTGTCCGGGTGGCTCAGCCCCAATCCAGCGGTCATCAATCGGCTCACTGGCCCGCTGGTAGCGGCTGTCGCTGGAGAGCCGGATGCGGTTTTCGGATCGATTGTCGAGGGAGGCATGGACGAGAAACATGCCAAAGGTGAGGAAGTCTCCCGCCTCGTATTCGGTGGTCAGCCAGCGCCCGCCAAACTTGTTCCGGACAATGGGCGGGTTGTGGGAAAGCGTCCCGGTGAAGGTCCAGCCGCCGTCCTCGGCGCGCTTTTTCTGCTCCGGCTTGTTTTCGCAGAATTCGTCGACGTCGCGGAAGACGTAGTTCTTTAGCAGGTCCATCCGCTTGTGGGAGCCTTCGAGCACCATGAGACCACCCAGCTTGAAGGATATGTCCCCGTAAGGCAGCCAGCAGGTCATGTGCTGGTGCGTTCCCCGGCCCATGTACGGCAGGTCGCAATGGGGATTGGTTCCCTTTCCTGGACCAATCGCCCGCAGCCAGGTAAAGTCGTAATGCCGGATATTTTCGCCGAAAAGCTTTGTATAGAATTCCACTAACCGACCGGAATAGAGCAACTTCTGCACGTGTGGATTGTTATTGGCGAATTCAGGATTAAACCCATAGCCCGAATCATCATGGCAGACGCCTTCCATGGGATCGTAGCGTTTGTCGAGGCCACCGGTCTCGGCCATCCGTTCCATGATGCTGGCCCGGCATTCAAGAACCTCATCGCGGTCCAGGTAGCCCTTCATGTAGAGGTAACCGTCCTCGGCGACACGACGACGCAGCTCTTCTACGTCATCAGCTGCATCGGAGGAGTCGCGCAGGAGGCCAACCTTGTCATCGTCCATGTCGAGGGGATGACCGTAGGAATATAACTGGGGAATGGGTGAAAGGGTTTTCATGATTCAAGAGAAGGTTAACTAATAAGGTTTATAAGATGATAATGCAGAAGAGGGCAATTCTGAATGGTTGAAATGGGAATTGTTTTGTATATATTGGTAAAATCATGAAATCGCCTCCAATGATCCCCCGGGACTGGCTAAAAAGCCCTATTCAATCAGATTCTGGAAAAATCTGGATGGCCGGCCAACTCTGGGACAAATCGACAATAAATCCCAAGAAAATGCGTATTTTGGGAAGATTTGCCCTTATCCTTGTCAATCATGGCCGGGCCTTTTACGAGGACAGCACCGGCCGGAACCTCGATTTGGAAGCCGGGAACGCGGTCTTGGTCACCCCCACCCTGGCCCATGCCTATGGAAGCCGGGACGGTAATAAGTGGGGTCAAACCTTTGTCGTCTTTGATGGCCCCCTCTTTGAGCTATTGCAGGCATCGGAAGCCTTTCGCAACAACCAGCCGGTGTGGAAACTTGCCCCGTTGAACTTGTGGCAAAAACGTCTGGAGGAAATCCTTCCCCCGGAACGGGCTGTCAATGAAGTGGCGGCGCTGGCCCGGGTCCACCAGTTCGGCCAGCTTCTCGTAGAGATGGTCCTTGCCGGGACAGATACTGGAAAATCCCGGGAAAACCTGTGGCTGGAGGAAAGTCAACGCCTCCTTGGGGAGCAGCAGGAAGGCCGTTGGATGACCCCGCAGGAAGTGGCCCGGAAGGTTGGCCTGAGTTATGAAAGTTTCCGGAAATCATTTGCTGCCGCTACCGGAAATCCCCCGGCAAAGTTCCAGCAGCAACGCCGCATCGATCTTGCCTGCGCAGCCATTTACCGGGGCCAGGAAAACTTCAAGCAGCTGGCTGAACGGCTTGGCTTCTGCGATGTCTACCACTTCTCCAAGGTGTTCCGTCAAGTTACAGGGACGCCCCCCTCCGCTTACCGCAGGGTTGTCCGCGGTAGCTAGGAAGTCGACTCCACCGGTGCCTGCTCCTCTTTCTGCTGGAAGTGGCAACCTTCAAAGGCCGTGTACCCGGTCAGGTCCCTGAAGCCCGGCTCGACGGCCCAGGGAGCATCCAGCTCGGCAAATGAGCGGCCCTCATGGTAGGATCTCAGGGCATAGTACTCGAGGTCATGGAGGGAATCAAAGACGTCCCCATGTTCATCGGTCAGGCGACGGCAGAACGCCTTGGGAACTGTATGAACGGGTGTTGTATCCTGAACCGCATTGACCCACTTGACCTCCCCTTCGGCATGCTGGGTGCTGCAGTAGTCGACACCCGGTTCCCCGCTGATGAGACGGACGACCTTTTCGAACATCTGTGCCCGCACGTGAAGGTTGTCCATCGTCTGGATTCTTTCGATGCCGCCATTGACCTCAAGACTGTGACTGCCTCCGAACCGCCAGGTATAAACGCCCTTGGTCCCGTGGATGCGGATTTCCGGATCAATCCGGTGCATGGAGCCGTGCGAGAGAATCAGCGATGCCTGGATTCCTGTATCGAGGTTTCCAATACAGCGGACGGTGTCAAAATTCTCGATTGGCTTGCTCCGGTAAAGCTCCGCCTCCATAGCAACGACATCCGCCCGCTCCTGCAGGGATGGACCGGCAAAGTAGAGGATCATGTTGACCATGTGCGAGAGAGCATTGTGTAGTGGCGAATCCAGTACCCAACCCTTGTTGTCGCGGATCTTCCCGGCCCAGTTGTTCCGCTCGTAGTACTCCGTGTTCCTCGGCCAGAGGCCAAAGCTCTCAATCTTGCGCAGTTCACCAATTTCCCCATCCAGAAAGCGCTGTTTAATGGCGATGGTGTCCCTTCCATAGACATGCTGGAATCCGATTGCCACCGGGAGTCCGGAAGCCTTTTCGGCCGCCTTTATCGCAGCAACCCCCTGGAGGGTCGGGGCCATGGGCTTCTCGAGAAGGACCGGCACCCCGCGCTGCAAACTGTCAACAGCCATGGTCTCGTGCCAACTGATGGCAGTCGGTATGCAGAGCCAGTCGAGGTTGTCGGCCTCGGCATCGAGCATCTTTTGGTAATCATCGTAGACAGGAACCTTGTTAGCCCGGAAGAACTGCATTGGAACCGGGGCATCCTGTGGATTGATAATGGTTGCCGCGCCCCACTCCACCAAGCCGGCCTGGACCAGCTTGGTCAGCTCCTCATAGTAGGCAAAGCCATAGCCTGTCGCCCCGATCAGGCCGACCCGCAGTGGGCGACTCGGTCTGCCGTTGGCTAATTTGGATGATGCAGCCATGTTGCTGTCTATTCGCCGTCCTCGGGACGGGTGTATTCTTCAAAGGTGGGATTGGCGGCGGCCATTTTCAGGAAGACATCCAGGGGAACGATCTCAAAGGCGGGTCCAAGCTGGTCGAGGATGCTTTTCACGCGCGTGATGTCACTCCATTGACGGACGTGCATCAAGAGGAAATAGGGTCGTTTTTCGTTAATGGCCGCCAGTTCCCGCAAATCGGCCACGACCTCGGCTTCCGAGCGGTCCGGGGACATGTAGTAATCATAGGAGACCAGCGCGCGCCCGTCCCGCATGGCGAACGTATAGGCCGGGGCGTAGCCGTTGATAATGCCATGGACGTCCGGCATGGCCTCGAAATAGGCATCGATGACCGAATTGGGAAGATCGGGATTCCCCTCGATGGAAGCACCCTCGGAGTAGTCCATGATCTCAAACACACTCAGGTCGAGGGTCTCCATGAACTCGACGGACTTGGCCAGTACCGTCGGGAGGTAATCCTTTGGGATGGCCTTGGCATACATGTAGCCCGGACCGGAAAGGCCGCCGATAAAGAGGTCGTTCGGCGTCGCCTGGTCATAGAACATCTCCAGCATCGAGGGGCCCATCCAGATCCAGTTGGGAGTCACCTGCCAGGCGTAGGGAATAGTCCCCCGGCCGGGACGCGTCCACGCGCCGATGCCCAGCGAATCCGTCTGCACCGCCGTCAGGTAGATCTTGTTTTCCGGGACAACGACCTCGTCACGGGTGACGTTGTGGTTGTTCTTGAATTCGAACCCGGGCGACAGCGGCACTTGGGTGTTGAAACTCATGTTCGGCAGGGTGTGCAAGCCGGAGACCCGGATGACATGCGAGGAAGCCAGTTTCACATGATCCCGTTCCTTGTCCTTGGCATAGGAATGCCAGCCAAAGCACATTCCCATCGGGTTCATTTCCGAGAGCAACTGGTCCGCCATGGCATACTCCTCGACATCGTTGGGATCATCATCGTCGCAGGAAAGGTCGGTAAAGAAACACTCGTGGTACATCCCGAAATCAGCCACACCGGGTCGCATGCGGCGCCCGGCATCCCCACCCATCCAGACTATGTAGTCCTTGTTGGTCCGATCCCAGTAGGCATCGTAGGCCCAGCGGTAGATTTCGACATCACTCATGCCCGTAAAGCGGCCCCGGTAATCCTCGATTTGCTCAAGGCCGAACTCCTCCATCAAGGGAATGAATTCCTCGGAAATGACAATCGCGTCTTCCAGCCCGGCCAGGGTAAAGGCGACAATCAGGGAGGTCCGCTCCTCCGTGTCCCAGACGATGTACTTGTCCACCTTGTCCTGAAATGTCTGCAGGGCCTGACGAAAAGAGCGGAGCTGGCGGAAGGTGAATTGCTTCTTGGCCTTGTAGTAGTCAAAAATTTCGTCCGTGAAGCGGAAATCCCATTCCGGGCCATAAATGAAATAGAGCAACGGTGCCTCTTCGTTGACCACCCCCTGGAGCGTGATGAGTGCCGCCTGCTCCGGTAGATCCCCGTCAATGTACCAGTTGTCGCTCATCTCCATGTAGTAGGCATCGCGCCAGCCCTCCCGCTTGAGGACATAGACAATCGGCTCATCGGCGGGCCGGGTCGGTCGGTACAGGGTCCAGGTCAGGACGGTGCCATTGGCATTCATCCGCAGGGTCGAGGAAAAGCGCATGTCTTTCCTTCCCTGGGAGGAAATGACCGGGCAGGTCTCCTCGAGACGCAGTCCCATATAATCATCCTCCCACCCGGCTGTAATCAATCGATGGCTACCGACCTCACGGCGAACTCCCATGAAGACGTTGCTCGGGAATACCTTATGGTCGATCTCCACCTTATTGACCGTTCCCCCAACCTCAAGGTCCAGCGTATCCTCCTGAAAACGCCGCGTTCCCCAACGCTCGGTGACGTGGATATGGTCTGCCGAAACGTGATGAAATTTCAGGCTGACGGACCGAAAGACATCCACGGCACTGCTTTGCTCGGGTACCATGACCCAGTTGCCCGTCCAGTCGTCAGGGGTAAGAGCGGCTGTACTGAGGTGCCCACCAGACACGCAGCCAGCGAGTACGGCCAAGATTCTGAAATAGGCTTTCAAACCAGAAACAGGATTCCTGAATCAGGCGCATTGGCAATTGACCTGTTATTTTACTGAAAAACAGAAGGAATCTCGTCCGGGGAATAGCGCACTGCAATCTTGGAAGCATGGATTGTCGCGGGAAAGCGGCCCATTTAACTCCTTGGAAACGCCACCTTGAATCTCGCCATTATCAGCGATGAAATCTCTCTTGATCTTGAGGAATCCATCCGCCTCGGAAAGGAAATGGGATTTCACAAGTACGAATTCCGGTGCCTCGATGACTACGATCATCGCGTACCGGACCTCCTTCCCGGACGGAGGGAACAGCTTCAGAATCTGGTCGCCAACGATGAAATCCAGGTAACTGCCCTCTCTCCCGGAGTCTTCAAAATCAAGCCTGGTGAAACCGAACGGTTGCATAAGGAGATGGAAGACATCCTTCCCCGTACCTGCGTGATGGCAGTCGAGCTGGATGCCCCGAGGATCATCGTCTTCGGATTCCTGCGGGAGGCTGGCGTGCCGGAGGATCAGGTCATCGACCTGCTCAGGCAGGCCGCGCAGGTGGTGGACACATTCGGTTTGGAGATGTCGATTGAGAACGAGCCGGGGGCCTATTGTGACACAGGGGCAAATACCGCCAGGATGATCGATGCCATTGGCATGGACAATGTGACGGTCAACTGGGATCCCGCCAATGCGCATGTATCCGGCGAAGTTGCCTTCCCAGCCGGTTACGAAGCTGCCCTCCACCATATCGGCAATGTCCACATCAAGGACGCTGTTCCCATTCCACCAGACAAGTGGGAGAACCGCCTCATCGGCGATGGTGGTGTCGATTGGCCGGGACAATTGAGGCGACTGCTGCAAGATCGGCCGGTGGAGCACCTGACCCTGGAGACCCATGTCTTTCCCCTCATTGAGTCGACCCGCGAGGATCTTCGCCGCTTGATACATATGCTGGCGGAAGCTGAATCCAGCCTGAAGGGAGCGAAAGCATGAAGCTGTCCTATTGCACTTCATTCCTTGTCACTTCCCTGTCGACTACCCTGCTCCAGGCGGGAACGCCATGGGAGGATATCACCAATGAGGTGGGCATCGGACAAAACCATGTCGCCCGCTTGAAGTTTGCCGACCTCAACAACGATCATTGGCCAGACATTGTGATTCTGCCGGAATTCAGGGCCGGCGGGGAACCCCTGGTGTTCCTCAACTCCGGTGGTGGGGACTCCGTCCAATTCCAATCCCTTTCATCCACGGGACTTCCGTCCCTTGGGCGGGGGGACGTCCTTGCCTTCGCCGACCTGAACAATGACGGGAAGGCCGATGCCATCATTGGACGCTATCTGGATATTTACCAGGAGGATTACAGTCCGCCGGAAATTGAACCAACCCGCACCGCCTGGCTGGCCGGCAACGGTGATGGGACTTTTGCAGAGCCGCAGATTCTCGAATCAGCCCAATTGGCCACGACCTGTGCCATCGCGGTTGGGGACGTCAACCAGGACGGCCTGCCGGATATCCTTCTGGGCAACTGGTATGAGCGCTACTTCAGCGGATTTGAGGGATTTTCCAACGACCTTCTCCTGCAATACGGGGACGAGCAGGCCTTTGCCCGCTGGCCAGTGCCGGATGAAAGCCGCGTCACGGATTATCATGATGACCTTGCCGGGCGCCCGACCTACGGGGCCGCCCTGCCCCGGTTGGATGATGGCCTGCCGATGCTCCTTGAGTTGAACTATGGTCGTCGCTGGAACCGCCTCTATCGCATGGAGGCGCGCCAGCCCTTGCGTGAAATACCCGGATTCACCTCCTCTGAGCCGCTGGTCCTGCAGGACCCCAGGGCGCTTGCCGGACAGGTGACGCGCAATTTGCGTGGCCGGAACATCGCTGCTGAGGCGGGCGTGGACGGCGACAGCATCCGACATGGACGCCACCCTAAATGGCCAACCGATCATGTCGAAGCCAGCCCTCGCTCCACCCGTCCGGATGAGCCGCCCTTCCGGGCCAATGGCAACACCTTTGATACAGCCATCGGGGACATCGACAATGACGGAGACTTCGACCTTTTCGTCTCCACCATCATTCATGCCTGGGCCGGGGAATCCTCCGACAAGTCGCGATTCCTCGTGAACCAGCTCAATGAAACCGGTGAGCTGACCTTTCTCAGCTTCGAGCACCTTTCCGTCGACCGCATCCCTGAATTGCCACCGGCCGGCGAGCCCTTGAGCCTTGTCCATACCCGTTACAACCAAGGGGACATATTCGCGGAGCTAGCCGATCTCAATCACGATGGCCGGCTCGATCTCATCCTCTGCTCCTCCGATTACCCGGACCCGCCTCCCCATGATGAACGGCTGCGCATCTATTTCCAGCAGGAAGACGGGCGCTTTCTCGATGTTACGGCCGAGCTCGGTATCGACCATGTTGGAGCCGGCATGCCATCGCTCGCCGATATCGATGGTGATGGGGATCTCGATATAGTGGTCGGACAAAGCTTCAATCGCCTCCGGGCTGATCAAAGGCGCGCGGCTGCCATCACTTCCGGCGCCCTTCCGGCGGATGCTCCGGAAACCGCCAAACCGCGTCCATTGGCGCGGTTGTTCCGGAATAACTCCCCCGGCGATCGGCAGTCGCTCATGCTGACCTTACTTGGCGATCCCGACCAAGGAGTGACGCGTTCCGCCTACGGGAGCATTGTCCGTCTGGCCGCGGACCTCGACGGCGACCCGGAAACCCCGCCAGTAGTCCAGATGCGACAGGTTATGGGTCCTTACGGCCATTCGGGTAAACAGCAGACTACGGCCCTGCACTTCGGACTCGGGGAAGCGGAATACGCGGAGTGGATCGAAGTCGAATGGGCTGGCTCAAAGGAGGAGCCCGTCAAACTGGAGAAAGTGACCGCCGGGCATTACCTATTGGACCAGTCCTCTAACACACTGGAACCTATTAAGTAAAATGAAGACCTGCGGCCGCAAGACACCTTGTACTTTTGTAGCGACTATCTCGCTATTCCTGGTAACGCTTTTCATGCCGGTAATCGGCTGGTCGATGGTTGCTGAAATCGATCTATCTGCCGTCGAGGGAAAGCATCCCCGGATATTAGTAAAGGAGGATGACTTCGAGAAAATCCGCAACCGCCAATGGGATCCGTTAGGGCAGCGGTATTGGGAATTCATCCACTTCAGCGGAAACAGCATGCTCAAGGAGGAACCGGTCAAGCGCGAACTGACCGGTTACCGCCTCCTGCAGCAATCCCGCCGGGCCCTCAAGCGCATCCTCACCTGGACTCTTCTCTACCGTGTGGAGGGTGATTCCACGTTCCGCGACCGGGCCATCGAGGAAATGGAATCCATTGCCGCCTTTACCGACTGGAATCCGCGCCACTACCTGGATGTTGGGGAAATGGCCCTCGCCCTGGCCATTGGCACCGATTGGCTCTGGGATGAGCTCACCGAGGACCAGCGGGACCGGTACCTCGATGCCTTGGAAACCAAAGGCATCCTTCCTTCGCTCGACGAGGACCATCTCTACAACTGGTGGATTTATTATTACAACAATTGGAATCCGGTCTGCCACTCGGGAATCATCGCCGCCGCCCTGATGATTTCCGAACGCAATCCGGATCTGGCGGAAAAGGTCATCCAAAGGGCCATCCGGGCCTTTCCGGAAACACTCACTTCCTACCAGCCCGATGGTGCTTATCCGGAAGGGCCAGTCTATTGGGACTATGGGACCCTTTTCAGCGGAATCGTCCTCAATCTGCTCGACACTGCCTTTGGTACTAAATTCGGGTTGGACGAGGACCCCGCCTTTCGCGCCTCGGCCACCTTCCGGGCATTGGCAATTACGCCCACCGGAAAGTTCTACAATTACGCCGACTGTTACGAGACGGATCGCTTTGCCATTGTCACGGCCTGGTTTGCGCGCGAATACGGCAACGCTGCCGCCTATCGGGAAATGCGCCGCGGCCTGTCCTCCCTGCTCGACCGCGATGATTGGGTTGCCGAGGATGCGAGAGGTCGCCTTCTGCCCATCCTCGCCCTCTGGTATCCCGCGAACATGTCGATGGGTAGCGAGGCCAAGCTCCCGACCACCTGGTTGGGCCGTGGACCCAATCCAGTCGCCTTTGTCCGCGAAAACTGGGAGGACCCGAACGCCTTTTTTCTCGGTTTCAAGGGGAACGATTGTTCAGTCAGCCATGCCCATATGGATGGAGGCAGTTTCATCCTCGAGGACGAAGGTGTCCGCTGGGCGGTCGACTTGGGTTCCCAGGCCTATAACAGCCTTGAGAGCACCGGCCTCGGCCTCTGGGACCGCCGGCAGTATTCGGATCGCTGGCGGGTATTCCGCCTTGGTCCGGAGAGCCACAACATCCTCCTAATCGATGAGCGTCCGCGCAATGCCGATACCAAAGGCGATATTGTACACTTTGAGGACAATGGCGACTCCATTCATGGGATTGTCGAGCTGACACCCCTCGTCCCCGGCCAGGCCAAGAGCTACCAACGGCACTTCAAGGTCCATGACTTCAAAGTTCTGGAAATAGTCGATGAGGTCGTGGAAACCCGTCACCACACCGGACGCCAGGGAACAGCCGCCTCCAGCCTCCGCTGGCGCATGGCCACCCGGGCAGAGATCACCATAGACGGGGACAGCGCCACCCTCCAGCAGGATGGCAAGACCCTCTACCTGAAAGTGGTTGCTCCCGAAAATTTCACCTTGCGGGCAACTCCCATTGATGCCCCCCGACGCTGGTGGGATGAGCCCAATCCCGGAGTCTCCGCCATCGACTTGTGGACCCACACTGAACACCTCACCGGCAACCAGACCATCCGCGTCCTCATGAGCACGGATAAGGAGGCACTTGAAGGTAGTGAGCGCCTTTATGGCGCGACTGGGTCGCGGGATAAACCCGCTCACTACAACATCGATACTTCGCGGGATAAACCCGCTCGCTACGTAACTCATACGTCGCGGGATAAACCCGCTCCCAACTGAATTTATTCCAATGAACATTAACGAAGCACTCTCCCGTATCGACTCCATCACGACGCTCCATCCGGACATTCCGGTCGAGCAGACAACCGCCGACTTCCTTAAGGGACACTGTGGCAGCAATGTCGCTGATTCCGGAACCACTCTGAAAATAGGCGTCCTCAACAAGGACGAAGCGGCACAGATTGATTCCCGCCTCGAGTCCATTGAGGAATGGCGTTACATCTGCGTCTCGGACAATGGAGACATTGAACTCTATGCCTCTCATACCTGGTTCCTTTACCGCCTCGCCAGCCAACTGGTTGAAGACTGGAAACAGCGGGATGTAGCCGACTTCCGCGAGGGCCTGATCCTGGAGGCCGCCTTCAAGCACCTCCGTCCGGCCTATGATTCCCTCCTCAACAACCATGCCCGGACCGCCAAGGGCTTTGATCCGGAGGACCATATTCGGGAAATGGCCCGGCTGGGATTCACTCATGTCGAGGTCAATGGGCTCGCCGCCACATTCCCCTACGAGCAAGCCGCTCCGGATGAGCTCCTCTATCGCTTCTATACTTACTGCGCCGCCCTGGACCAGTTTGTCTACAGCAAGCTGAACAAGGGTATCTACCCTTACGAGTATCTCCGGGCCAATCTCAACCGGCTCAAGCAATCAGCCCAGCTGGCGGAGAAATATGGTCTGCGTGCCGGCATCCTCTCCTTTGAGCCACGGAGCGTTCCGGATCAGTTACTGGAGCGCTACCCCATGCTCCGCGGGGCCCGGGTCGACCATCCCCTGCGCTCCTTCCGTCCGCGCTACAACCTGACCACCGCCCACCCTGTCGTGCTCGACCACTACAGCGAGATGCTGGAGAAGATCCTTCGCGAGGCTCCAAACATCGATTACATGGTCATTTGGTCCAATGACAGCGGGGCCGGATTTGAATATACCAGTTCGCTCTACGTCGGGCGAAATGGCGGCGGCTACGTCATCCGCGAATTCAAGGGCGATGACGCCATCGCCCGGGCGGCCGCCGCCAACATGATGCGTTTCATGAAGACCATCCGGGATGCCGGTCGCCGGGTGAATCCCAATTTCTTTTCCGTCCTCCGCAGCGAAATGTTCTGGGTCGAGGATCCCTACATCCGGGAGGAACTGGAAGAAGGCGTTGACCTCGAGGTCAACTCGCTCGTCGCCCAGGGCTTTGACCTCGGGTATCAGCATCCCAAATACGACTGGGCTGACGACTTTAACTTCTGCGGCCTCTTCAACCAGTGTTCCGACGAGGAAAGCGTGGCCCGGGAGGAAGTGGAGGCCTGCGGCTCCAACGCCCACCTCTTTTTCAGCCCCGGCACCTTCTGGAACATGGAGCCCATCCTCGCACCGGTCTATCCACGACTGTTGCATGAACGGTTGAGTGCCCTCCACAAGCAGGGATTCTCCCATGCCGCCAGCCTTACCGGAACCATGGCCTCCGAGCTGGCTCCATGGAATATCAACCAGGAAGTGCTCCGCGCCTTCCAGAATGATGCCGGAATGGATCTGAATGCGCTCCTCCAACAGCGGGCCAGCGACTGGGTCGGCCCGGAGGAGTCGGATAACCTTGTCACCATCTGGAACCATGCCGATGAGGCCTATCGCTGCTATCCGCCGCCGGTAAGTGTCCTTTCCATGTGGAGCACGTGGTACCGCATCCTTGTCCGCCCCTTTGTTCCCAATTTTGAGGCCCTCAGCGTGGAAGACCGCTCCTTCTACGAGGACTTCCACCTTGGGCATGCCAACAATCGGGTCCGGGTCGATTTCCGGCGCGAGGTCAATTTCGACTTCTGTCCGCCCGATTACGGAACCAAGTGCCGCGAAGCCATTACCGGGAATGTCTATCCGGAAATCAAGGCGGCCGTTGAACTGGCCAAGGCCCGCCGCGACGCCACCGACCCGGATTCACCCGCCCACAAGGTCTTCAGCGACCTCTACAAACGCCTATACGGCGCACAGTGCTGGTTCCGGACCCAGCGCAATGTGGCCGGCTGGATCGAGGGCGTTCACGGTTACATGGAAGCGGAGGACGACTCCACCAAGAAGAAGTGCCGTGCCCTCACCCGGGAGATTATCCTCGATGAAAAGGAGAATGCCTCCGACCTCCTCCAGCTTGTCGAATCCGAGGGGACCGACTGGATGCTCGCCTCCGCCGTTGGCGAAACCACCTTCATCTACGGGGAAAACTTTCCCGAGCTCCTGCGCCGCAAGATTGAGCTCATGGAAGGCCGGGAGGATGACGAGCCCTTCGTCGATCCCGACTTCATGTGGCGCGTCCCGGGCATCAACCATCCCAAGGAATAGCATTGCCTATGCCTTCCCCGCAATCCGGCCCCCGTTCCAGTCGTGTCGAGATGGTCAACGGCCGCCCGATGATCATCATCAACGGGGAACCGGTTTATCCGATGATCCATTCCCTCACGGATGTCCCTTCCGGCCGTTGGTCGTGGGAGGAACTTCCCCAGCATAATATCCGCAACTTCGGCCAGGCCGGAATCCGGTTGTTCCAACTCGACATTTCCCTCGAACATATCTGGACGGCGCCAGACAAGTGGGACCTGACCCCTGCCCGGAAGCAGGTTGCCGGCGTCCTCGAGGTTTGCCCGGAAGCATCCGTCATTTTCCGCTTTCATGTTCGGGCCCCACGGTGGTGGTTAAAAGCCCACCCGGAAGAATGGGTCGTCTACGCCGATACCGATTACAAGGAGGAACAGGCATACCAACTCCTCCGCATCATCGAGCATGACAACAACCCCGTCCGCCGGGTCAGTATGGCCTCCCGCAAATGGCGCGAGGCCATCACCAAGAAGTTTCAGCAGTTCCTCAATGAATTTGCTGCAACTCTCGAGGGAGATGCCCTTGCCGGGATCCAAGTCGCCAATGGCGTCTATGGGGAATGGCACAACTGGGGCTTCTTTGACAACGAGCCGGATGTCAGTGAGCCGATGAATGTCGCCTTCCGGGAATGGCTAAGGGACAAGTACGGCAGCGATGCGGCACTGCAATCGGCATGGAACGATCCTCAAGCCAGCTTTGATAAAGCCACCACACCCGACATGACCGAGCGTCAGACCGAAGGAATCCTGCGTGACCCGCAAAAGGAACGTCCAGTCATCGATTACTACGCGTGCATGCATCAGGTCGTGGCAGACAATATTATCCACTTTGCCGGCATCGTTAAGGCCCACTGGCCGCGTCCGATCATCACGGGCACCTTCTACGGCTACTACTTTTCCACCTTCGGCCGGCAGGCCGCCGGAGGCCACCTCCAGCTACAGCGCATCCTCAAGGCGGACTGCATCGATTACCTGTCCGGTCCACAGGCCTACGAACCGGAAGCCATCGAGCTCGGTGAAGTCTATCGTTCCCGCAGCCTGATTCTTTCCATGCGGCTGCACGGGAAGCTATGGCTGGATGAGATGGATGTGGAGCCGAAGATTCCCATCCTCAAGGACGAGGATTACGAGGAACGCGTACAGCAGAGCGTGGCCGACGTCCGTCGGAACACCGCTTTCACCTACACCAAGGGAATGGGCCTCTGGTACTACGACTTCAACATTTCCGGCGTCGATCTCGACGGCTATTGCCACTTCCTCTCCGGCAGCCAGGGCAACTGGGACCATCCCGTCGTCATGGACCAGATCCGTCAGATGCAGGAACTCTTTCAGGAACGAGCGCTTGCTGAACCCTATACCAGTGAGGCGGATGTATTATTCGTCTTCGATACCGACAGCCTCTACTACTCGGCAAGCCTGGTCGGTGCGGATCCGGTTACTCCGACCTTGATCGACTACTGCACCCTCGCCGCCTTTCGCAGCGGGACTATCTTTGATCCCGTCCACCTGGATGATCTGCCCCTGGTCGACCTCGATCATTACAAGACCGTTGTATTTGGAAATACCTACGTCCTCACCAAAGAGGAGCGAGAGTTTATCCACGAGAAGGTCGCCAAGAACGGACGCCATTTAATTTGGTTTCACGCCCCGGGATATATTGATGAGACGAGCGGATGTGCTGATACTGCATTCACGTCCTTCCTCACTGGCATGGATTTGAAGGTCTTAACGCCGGATCAAGTCCCGGTCATCCGCGGGCAGCTTGATGACAATGAACCGTTCGAGTACCGCCTTGGCGACAAACCCCTCCACCCCTTGCTGGCGGTCAATGATCCGGAGGCGGAATCCGTGGCCCGATTTGCCGCTACCGGGGATTGCGCCATCGCCCGGAAACGCTTCCCCGACCATACCAGCTGGTTTGTCAGCCTCCCGGGCAGGGAAAGGGAGCCGCTATGTTCGATTCTCCGGGCCACCGGGGCACATGTCTATGGCCATTCGGACGCCTTCTTTTATGGCGGAGGCGGTATCCTTGTCCTCCATACCCTTACCGGCGGCAGTAAGACTGTGATATTACGGAGCGGAAACTCCTTAAATCTGGACCTGCCCGATGGTCCCGCCACACTCCTCTTGGATGCTCGGTCGGGAGATGATTTAATGAACAATTGTTCACCTAAAATGGGTAATGTCCTTGAAATTTACCCATGAAAGGCCCCAGGACGGCTGTTTTACAGGCGGTGCTTTACTGGAAAACACAATTCTGATGGCTCGAAAAACCTCCTCTCGCGATACTCATGCCACTCCGTATTTTGATGACCAAAAACAAGCTATCTCTCCCTCAAAGCCTGCTCATCAGCCTGCAACCCTATCGCTCTTTTAAACCCGTGTTTCCATTCGGGAAAATATACAGCCAAACCCACACCAAACAAGCATTGGACAAGAATCCAGTTTTTTGCTAGATCATCCATCTAGTATTGAGCGTGCATACTCCTTTCAATACACACTGCATTACAAACAAACCTCGAACACATAATCCAAAAAATCGAATGATTATGAAAAAACACTACAGACTACTATGGCTTACGCTTCCTCTGGCGTGTATTCCGTTTACCGGTACATACGCCCAGGATGCCGAAGACGAAGACGTCTTCGATCTGTCCCCCTTCGTCGTCACAGGTGATGACGATATTGGTTATCAGGCCACCAGCACTCTTGCCGGTTCCCGCCTGAAGACATCCCTCCGCGACATCGGTACCTCCATTTCCATTGTGAATGAGGAACTGTTGCAGGATACGGGCTCCACAGACCTTGAGGATGTTCTCGTCCTGACCCCTAACTCCGAAGTCGCTGGATTGGGCGGTAACTTTTCCGCTACCCAGTATGCCGGCCAAGGGAACATCATCCCTGAAGGCAGTCGTGACAATCCGTCTGGCGGATTCACACGTGTCCGTGGTCTGGCAGCAGCTGACCTGACGAGAAACCTCTTCCAGACCGACGTTCCGTTTGATACCTTCAACACGGATCGTATCGACGTCCAGCGCGGACCCAACTCCGCTCTGTTCGGTCTCGGGAATCCGGGTGGTATCGTCAATGCGACGACGGTCCGGGCAAACTTCCTCAAGAATGCCGGACGCTTCCGGCTGGAAGCCGATCAGCATGGCACCATGCGGGGATCCTTCCGCTACAATCTGGTTCCGATTGAGGACCGCTTGGCTGTCTTTGTAGCTGGCCTGCATGAATCGACCGAGTACGAGCAAAAGCAGGCCTACTCGGATGATGAACGCATCTATCTCTCCGGTGTCTTGAAGATCACCGACGATATTCGTGTTCACGCCAGTGTTGAATCCGGTAAGATCCGGTCCACCAAGCCCGACTTCATCCCGCCGAATGATGGTATTACGCCATGGTTGCTGGCTGGCAAACCAACGGTTGCCAACCCGGTAGACGGGGCGGCGTTGTTCCGTGGTACGGGAGACTTTTTCCCGCCCTCTGCCAACAACTCCACCAACAGCCGTCTGCTTGGCCTGAATAGCACCTCAAGTGGTTTGATTTATTTCTACCACGACACCAACAACCCGGATCCAACATTTGTTGGAACAGGCTTTGTCCGCAGAGGTCGAGGCACCCCGGGTGACGTGGAGTTCATGCTGCCGCGGGTCCGTCCGATGATCCGGACGATGAAGCTGACCGGTGGTTACTTCCCCGGCGATACCAGCCAGTCGGTCCCCTTGAACGAGGTCGGATTCTGGAGCCGTGGCTTTGTTGACTACCAGATCCTCGACCGGAGCATCTTCGACTACCGGAAGAACCTCTTCTCCTCAGCCAGTTCGCAGGGAGTCGACTTCACGGCCATAGAAGGTTCAATTGAAGGCAACTGGTTGGACAACCGGCTTGGTATTGAACTCGCCGCTTATGACCAGGACTTCTCCTCATGGGGCAACAATATGCTTCAGGGCATCGAAGAACGGACGATCTTCATCGATATGAACCAGTCCCTGATGGCACAGGATGCCAGCGGAAACTGGCTCCCCAATCCAAACTTCGGACAGCCCACAATGGGTGGTCGCTACGGTGGTAATGACTTGTACACCAACCGCCAAACCCTCCGGGCAACTGCCTATGCTGAGATTGCCGCCGAAGACTTCATGAAGGAAGACAGCTGGCTCACGCGTCTTCTCGGCCGCTTCCGGGGAACCGCAAATTACACGGACCGGGAAATCGAATCCGGCCAGGCCTATGATGGTGAAAACGGGGTTAATCCGGAACATGTCGCAGCTGCCCTGGGCAACGGTGACGTAACCGTCTGGAACCACCGGGCCGACTTCCGCAAGGGCATGAGCTTCGCCCTCCCGCACGTGGGAACCGGTAGCTATGACCTTCTCGGAGCGACCTCCCTCAGCGACCTGTCGGGTATCAATATCAAAGCGCCGACCTTTGGCAGGCAGCGCGACAGGCCAGTCTCCCCGACCAACGCGGTTGGCTGGAACTGGCAAAACGCTCGCTTCCAAAGCTTTGAGACCGAAGTCTACCGACTCCGCGAAAATGACAACTACTGGACGACTTTCTTCACGGACAAGTCCAAGACCGAGATTGAATCCAAGATCCTTCTCGGCCAGTGGTGGATCTGGGACGACACGATTGTCCTCCTTGGTAGCTGGCGTAATGACCAGTCCAAGAGGGGCTCAGTCAGTGCTCCGAATATCCGTGCTCTGAATGCAGCCGGAGAAGAAAGGGCCTTGAACCGTCCCCGGAATACCCGGGATCCCGCATTTGTTGCCGGACCAAAGGACCTGCAGACAAACGCCGACGCCGACTCCAAGGCCTGGAGCATTGTCATCCACACACCGGAGTTCATTCGTAAAATGCTGCCGGCAGGAACAGACTTCTCCATCTACCGGAGCAAGTCGGACAACTTCCAGCCGTCCTCCAGCAACGTCAATATCTTCAATGAGCCAACCCCTGCTGAAGGTGGTGAAACTGTTGAAGAAGGTTTCATTCTGACAACGCTGGACGGCAAACTGAATGCCCGTGTGAACTGGTTTGAAACCAGCGCCGTCAATGACCGTGTCGAAAACAGCTCGGTCAACTCCTATGCCGGTATTCTCGTCGACTTGGTCGAAGGGACAGTCAACCCGGACAACATTGCCAACGGATGGACCGTTGCTGATGCACAGGCCGTCTTGCCGCCGCAAGGGGTACAGGACGTCAGTGGTTTCCAGCCGGACTGGGCCAATGGCACCGCAGTGGAAGCCCGTTCTTCCAATGACACCGCGACTCAGGACTACACCGCGGAAGGTGTGGAAATCGAAATTTCCTACAATCCGACCCCGCAGTGGACGCTGCTCCTGACCCTCGCCCAACAGGAAACGGTGACCTCCAATGTCTATCCGACGGTCAACCAGTTCGTGGACGACTTCGTCGAGCCGGTCTGGGTGAACTCGCCCTTCGCCCAGAGCTTCATCATTAATCCGGATACCAATGAAACGCTCGCCGAGCGTGCCCAGCGTTCCATCGTTGATCCGGCACGGCAGGCGGCATCTCTCGCAGGTATCCCGTCCTATGAACAGCGCGAATGGCGGATTAACTTCAACACCAGTTACAACTTCGGTCGCAACCACGACCTGATCCCGGACTGGCTTGGAGATTTCACCATTGGTGCCGGTATCCGCTACCAGGACAAGATGGGAATCGGCTTCGGTCTCTACACGGATGAGTTTGGCGACATCGCCTTCAATCCGAATGATGCCTTCTACGCACCGAGCCAGACCTTCGTCGACCTGTTCTTCCGCTCCGAGTACCGTCTCAGCGACCGGTCCGACCTGATCCTGCAGCTCAACATCAAGGACCTCACGGACCATGATGGCTTGTATCCGTTCTACGCACAGCCGGACGGAAGCAAACTGTATCGGATCCTCGAAGGCCGCCTGGTCACCTTGTCTGGAACGATTACCTTCTAATTCATTAGGAACGTAATCCGGTTCTGAATTTCAGTCCCGGTGCACGCAAGTGCACCGGGGCTTTTTTTAATTCTGCTGATGGAGGGCCCTCGGGCCACGTTTGTACAAAGCCCGCCAGAGGCGGGCCCTCCTCCTGGATAATCTCCGGAACAATGTTATACGGAGAGCCCGCGTCCCGCGGGCTATTATATTAGGGAGGCCATCATTATACGGAGGGCCCGCGTCCCGCGGGCCATAATAATATGGAGGCCACCATTGCACGGAGGGCCCGCGTCCCGCGGGCCATTTCCTTTCCCCTTGACGCTCCTCCCCCGTCTCACTCTATTGTAAATTAGTGGATGTCTACTATAATACATCCAACCCTACTCTGCCATGACCCCTAAACGACCCTCATGCAAGACCATCGCTGAAGAAGCCGGTGTCAGCCGGATGACGGTATCCATGGCCTTGCGCAACCACCCGCGGGTGGCCCCGGAGACCCGGGAACGAATCAAGGAAATCGCCATTCGCCAGGGTTATACCCCGGATCCCAACCTGACCCAGCTGATGCGTTACCTGCGCAAGCGGGACATCAGCAAGGAAGAACCCGTCATTGCCTTGTTAAACGGCAACCGCACGCCACTGAAGAAGGCCAGTCCGGTGGCCCAGCTTATCCGCAAGGGAGCCGTTGAGCGGGCGGAGTCCCTTGGTTTCAAGACGGAGGACTTCTGGCTCCATGAGCCCAACATGCGCATCGAGCGGTTGATTCAAATCCTTGAGACCCGCGGCATTCGTGGTGTGGTGGTATTGCCAGTGGAATCGCTGGAGGATGTCTTTTCCCTGCCGCATGATGAATTTACCGGAGTGGCCACCTGCTCGGTAGCGGCCAAACTGGGCTTCAACCAGGTCCATCCGCACTTTTATCAGGCCATGCATGTTGGCATCTCCAGCCTTGCGGAAATGGGGTTCAAGCGGATCGGATTCTGCGCTACAAAGGCCGAGGATGAGCAATCGAACCACCTCTACCACTGTTACCTGACCTGGTACCAGCAGCAGATTGCCAAGAAGGATCAAATCCCGCCTCTGCTCGCAGAAAGCATCTCCAAGGAGGACCTCCTGAAGTGGGTCAAGAAGCACAAGCCGGACGTTGTCTACAGCTTGAATATGCAGCACTACGAATGGCTCAAGGAATCGGGTTTATCGATCCCGGGGGACATCAGCTTTGCCGCGCTCGGGCCAGCCTGCGACAAATGTGGCGACATCGCCCGCGTGAATGTCGACTACAAGAAGATCGGGGCCACTGCCATTGACATCCTCAAGGCAAAACTGGCCAACGAGAGCCTTGGGCCCGTCGAGAATCCAGCCGTTACTTTGATTCGTGGCGAATGGGTCGCTGGCGCGACCGCCGAGATTCCGGAACCGGTTCTGGCCAAGTGATTAGCGGCCGATATTGACCATCCCCCAGAGCAGGAGGATGACCAGGCCGACAATAACCCAACTGCCCCCAAATCCGAGGATATCCATCTTATCCGGCTTGGCGATTTCCCATTGCGAATTGGGGAACATCTTCCGCTTAGCCAGCTCCTGCGGATTATCGGTGGCCCACTGAATGGCCTCCTCGTCCTTCTCGGGAGTCTCCTGGATGGGAGTGTAGATTTTCCCGAAGAAGTAATCGAGGTGTTTCCTCTCAGCCGGTCGGGTCAGCCAGGAGACCAGGAACAACAGGACGAATGGGAAAAAGGCGCTGAAGAAGAATCGCGTCGCCACCAATTGGGACTTCTTGAATCCGGTAAAGTCAACGCCAACCAGGCTCAGGACCCAGATTTCCGCCTCAAAGCGGCCAATCCCGATGAGCGGTGATTCCGGATTTTCGGGATCGATCCGGGCCACTTTTTCAAAGAAAATGCCCTTTGGTTCCACCCGTACTTCCTTGGTGATGGTATCGCCGACCCTTTCCGCGCGCCCGAGGGCGACGTCGTCATTATTGGCCGGTGCCTTGTAGCTATGGGTGTAGGGGTCCGTCTGGACAAGGAAGGCCTCATTGGTCCGGGCCCACTCCAGTCCCTGGAAGAGATTCGGGAGGATGGCGAAGATGGTGAAGCAGATAACCACCTCGACCACAACCGCAGTGCGGGTAAGGCGCCGCCAGGTATAGCCGAGCCAGATGGGCGCACCGAAGATCGCCGGAATGGTAATGAAGTACTTGAAGAGCTCGAGCAGGTTGTCGATGTAGACGGCCGCACCGATGCCACCAAGAAGGGTCACCGCAATCGTCAAGCGCCCGACCCAGAGGTAATGGTCTTCACTCTTGTCGGGCAGTAACGGCTGGTAAATATTTCTGATAAAAAGGGCTGAATTGGAGACTGAACCGGCATCCAAGGTGGACATGTTGGCCGCCAAAATACCCACCAGCATCAGGCCAAGGGCACCGGGAAGCAGCAGATCCCGGCTCATGACACCCCAGGCAAGGTCTGGGTCGTGTAACTTGCCCGCATAGAGGCCAAGCGCAATCAAGCCGGCCAGGACCCAGAAGAGCATCAGGAAACGCTTGAAAAACATACCCCCGATCATGCCGAAACGGGCCACTTGCTCATTGGTGGCCGAACCGGCCGTCTGCATCCCGGCCGCTACGGCGACAATGGCCACCAGGTTGGAAAAGAACATCGCCATGATGGTATACCAGGCGTACTCACTCAGGGATACCGACCCAAAGAGTTCAAAATTAAACTCCGGGACGGCCGCATGGAGTCCCGCGAAGCCCCCCAACTTGGCCAAGCCAAGCGGTATGAGTATGACGGAAAATATTATAATGAGGACCCCTTGGATGGCGTCTGTTATGGCCGCAGCCCGGAAGCCCCCCATGATCGTGTAGGCCGCCACCACGATTCCGTAGATGAAGTAAAAAACAATGGGATTGGTGTGGGAATAGAACGATTTCAGTTCCCCATGGGCATTTTTCTGTAACAGCACCTCATAACGGGCATTCTGTTCATCCGTACGCTCCGTAAAGGTCAGTTTGGCCAACTGCTGATATTCCTCGAATTCCTGCACGCTGACCTGTTGTTCCATGGTCAGGGCATCGAAATCCTTGGGCGTCAGGGCCATCATCGTCTTGGCCGCCACCATGTAGCCGACTCCTCCCCCGATGAAGGCCATGATCAGGGTAAACGCTGCATAGCTACCTCCAAGGAACGGGCTCTGGAACCGCTCGGTGTAGTAATCCCCGATTGTCGTCAACCGGGACCGGCGGAAGAACAGTGCAGTGAACCAGTAAAACGGGGTGATGAAGAGGACCAGGAACTGGATCCACATGCCTCCCACGCCCTGGCGGTAGGTTTCGCGGGTTACCGCAACCGCCTGGTCAGCATTGGTGGAGGCACCGAAATTGAGGAAGAACTGGTAGAACTTGCCCAACGAGCGCCCGGCGAGGAAGTAATCCTCGGTATCGTTGTTCTGTTCACCTGCCTTCTTGCCGAGCCAGAGAATGACGCCGAGGTAAAGCAGGAGAACGATGAGGTCGAGAAAGTGGAGTCCTATGAATGTCACGGGTAGTTGTGGGGAATAGGTGGAAACAGAATGTAGCGAGCGGGTTTATCCCGCGAGGATTAAAATCGCGGGATAAACCCGCTCGCTACGTCGAATGGATGATAATAAATTTGCAGCATCGGTCTGGACGGACAATCCGCCATCCCGATATACCGTAAAATCTCAACCGGATTTGCAGTTATCGTCAGCAAAGCCAGTAATGAAGCCCAACAGATTGCCAATCACATGCCAGACCTGACCCGCATCTCCACCGGCAAAGCCGAATTTGACACCTTTTACCCACGAATTGAGGCCTTCCTCAAGCAGGACACCATGGATTTGGTGATCGATGGGCAAACCATCCATGGCTACCGCTCCCCTGATTGCCCGGCCATCTGGTTGCGCGACCACAGCGACATCATGCGCGGTTGCCGCTATTTCGAGACGGACCTGGTGTCGACAGTCCAACATTTCGCGGATACCCAGGCTGCCAATGGACGGCTCTTCGACTTTGTCACCAACCAGTCCCTCAATCCTGAGACTGCGAAGGAAAACTGGGTCCAGTATGTCCGCGTCCCGGTGGAGGCGGATGTGGAGTACCGCTTTGTCAAGGCGGCCTTCCTGGCCTGGCAGAGTACGGGCAACAATGGCTTCATTGAAAAGCTGATGCCTTCCCTTGAGCGTGCGCTGGAATATGTCTTTACCCACCCTTGGCGCTGGGACAGTGATCGGCAACTGGTCAAGCGGGCCTATACCATTGATTCATGGGATTTCGCCTACACGGCCGGGATGCATGACTGGCTCCAGTTCCAGATCGATGACAACACCTTCTGGGGAATCATGCACGGGGATAACAGCGGATACTACGAGGCCTGCCGACTGATGGCCCATATATATACCCGGATCGGAAAGGATGCCCGGGCCCGGTACTGGAGCAACTTTGCCGAGGGCCTCAGGGACCGACTAAACGCCACCTGCTGGAACGGCCGCTTCTATACCCACTTTGTCAAGACTACCCCGGTCGACATCCCCGGGCTCGATGAGGAGAATCAACTCAGTTTTTCCAATGCCATGGATATAAACCGCGGGGTGACCAGTCATTCCCAGGCGGTGTCCATCCTTAACGAGTACCTCGGTCGCAAGAAGGAAAATCAATCCTTTGCGGAATGGTACTCCATCGATCCGGCCTTTCCCAACGGGGCTTTTGGTGATGAAAAACTGGTCCCCGGGGCCTATGTCAATGGTGGCATCCTGCCGCTGGTTGGCGGTGAGCTGGCCCGGGCCTATCTCGAAAACGGATTCGAGGAACAGGGCGTGGCCACCCTGCGACAGTATTACGGCATGATCGAGGAAAAGAACGAAACCTTCCTCTGGTATTTCCCCGACGGCCGGGCCTCATCCGTCGAGACCAGTACCAGCCCGGATGCCATGCCAACCGACGGCTGGGGCTCCTCGGCCATGCTCTATGGATTCATGGAGGGACTCGCCGGCATCCAGGACCACGGATGTTGCCTCGACGTGGTCCGCCTCTGCCCGCGCTGGGCGGCGGCAGGGGTCGATTCCGCCGAGGTGGAGACCGGTTACGCCGCCTCCGGGGCCCGTTTCGGATACCAATACCAGCAAGCCAGCGACTCCCTGAAACTGGAGATCATCAGCCGGCATTCCCTGGTGGACATACACCTGCTTCTCCCCACCGGCGCCGAGGTGGCTTCCGTCAGCACCCGCTCCGGCGACCTCGAATTCGCCGAATCCACGGTCGGCCAAAGCCACTACCTCGATTGTCAACTCGCCGTCATGGACGGGGCTGAAATCACGGTCCGGTTCAGATAAATACCTCCATGACCGGAGGGCCCGCCTCTGGCGGGCTTATGGTCCGCGGGACGCGGACCCTCCATCCTGAACCATTCAGGCGGCCCCAATTCCCTCAATAATCGTTAAAGTCCTTCGGGTCCCCCGGCTGCAGGTAGCGCTGTTGGTAGGTCGGTGCATCCGCGGCCATCTTGAGGAAGACATCCAGCGGGACGACCTCGGCGGAGTCCCCCAGCCCGTCGATGATGTCCGCCACCCGGTCAATGGTCGTTGATTCCCGGACGTGGATAAGGAGGAAGTACGGGCGCTCCCGGTTGAGGGCGATCAGTTCCTTGAGGTCGGCAATGGCCGCATCGGTGGGCCGGCGAATGCCCAGGTAATAATCGTAGGAAATCATCGGCCGTCCATCCCTGAGGTCGAAGGTCCGGGCAGAACCATACCCATTGATGAATCCAATCACATCCGGGAAGGCCTTGTAGTAACGATCCACTACATCCTCGGTCAGGTCGGTATTGCCGACATGGCGGTTGCCTTCCGAATAGTCCATGATTTCCATGACCCGCAGGTCGAGGATATCCATGAGCCGGTTGGCTTCCTTCATCAGCGGCCAGAATGCTTCTTCCGGAATCGGCTTGGGATACATGTAGCCAGGGCCTGAAAGCCCTCCGATGAAGTAATCATTGGGCGTTGCCGCCTCGGCGAAGTACTGGATGCTGCAGGGAGCGATCCAGGTCCAGTTCATGGAGACCTGCCAGGCGTAGGGAATACGGCCACGGCCTGGCTTGGTCCACGCGCCAATACCCATACTGTCCGTCTGGATGAGCGAGATGTAAACCTTGTCCTCGGGCACGATCGTCTCATCCGGCTCCACGTTGTGGTTGTTCCGGAAGTTGAAGTCATCCGTAAACGGAACCTGGGTATTGAAACTGATATTCGGCAGGCTGTTGAGACCCTCCATCTTGAGGCCATAGCTGGAAACCAGGCTGACGTGCTGGCCCTCTGTATCCTTACCATAAGAGTGCCAGCCCATGACCACGCTCTGCGGATTCTGCTGGCTGAGAATCTTGTTGTGCAGGGCCAGCTCCTCAACGTCCTTGGGGCTGGCTGAGAGGTCGGTAAAGAAGGCGCCACGGTAGATGCCATAGTCGGCAATCCCCGGTTCCATGCGGGCGCGTGCCTGACCACCCATCCAGATAACAATATCCCGGCTGCAGCGGTCCCAATAACGTTCGTAGGCAATCTGGTAGATTTCCGCATCGTTCATGCCGGTAAAGTCACCCCGCAAATCCTCCACCATGGAGAGCCCGTGAGCTTCCACCATGGGAATGAGGTCCTCGTTTACCACGAGGACCTCTTCTAACCCGGCGACGGTGAAGGCAACGATCAAGGATGTTCGCACATCCTTGTCCCACACAACATATCCTTTGGCCTGGTCGGCCAGATGCTCCAACGCTTCACCGGGTGTTCCCAAAACGGTGAACTCAAACCCATGGCGATTTTCGAAAAATCCCCGCATGGCCGACGTGATCTTCCACGGCCATTCCGGGGGATAGACAAAATTAAGCTCCGGCCCGTCCTTGTTGACGATGCCCTGCAGGCTAATGAGCATGGCCTTTTCCGGAAGGCCGTCCTCAAGATTCCAGCGATTGGCGGACTCCATCAGGTAGGCCGGTCGGGCCATTAGTCCTGTGGCTGCGATTAAGCTCAATAAAGTAACCAAAAGTGTCTTCTTCATGATTCTATCTCCCTCAGGCACGCTTGAAAACATGGACTACCGGAGTACTCCGTGATGACCGCAGTTCAATCACCGTCAGTCCACTTCCATCCGGATCGAGACGGTACTCGTAGTAACTGCGGACCGCCGTTTCGCCCTGGGATGTCTGGAGCACATAACGGGACTCAACCCGCAGGGTCCGACCACCATCCATCCATTCGGCGGTGATGGTTTCCGTTCCATCACCCCCCATGTAGGCACCAATGTGGCGGTTCCCCGTCCACCAAGTGACCGGGATCTTTGTCTCTTCGCCAACAACAAACGGATAAACTTGTGTACTGTTGCGGCGACCAGTCGTAACCGTTCGTGAGATACTGATGGCCTTGCCGTCAATGGCGATATCCAGGGTAATCCGTCCCCACGGATCAATGGGGGAACTGGCTTCCCGGTCAATGGTCCATGAGCCGGCAAGAACGGGCACATCCGTCCCGGCATGGACAAGGGGGCAGATACTGGCCAATAGGCCAAAAGTTAGAAGGAGTCGTGGGATTCGCATGATAGGTCCCATTGTCCTCATTAAACCTTCCGGGTCAGCCCCGATTACGTTTTACCATAAAACCAAGGGAGGGTGCCCCTTCCATGCAAATTGGGATTCCCTGAGATTAACTGGCGGGCCCACCTTCAGCCCGTTACAGACACCACATTATGCCCGAACTGAGTTTCCTCAACCGTCTCGATTTCACCGTGGTCGGCCTCTACATGCTGGCCGTCCTGGGAGTCGGCTTCTACGTGGCCCGGTTCAACAAGGCGACGACGGACTATTTCAAGGGCGGCGGCCATATCCCATGGAAGATGTCGATGCTGTCCCTCTTCATCTCGGGATTCTCGGCCTTCATGTTCGTCGGTGCGGCGGGCATCACCTACGGCAACGGCGGGGGGGCCATCCTCCTCTTCAGCTTTGCCCTCCCGGCCTACCTCCTCGGGGCATGGGTCTTTGGCTGGCGCTGGCGGCGGACACGACTCGACACGCCCCTGCAGTTCCTCACCCGACGCTATTCCCAGGGAACAACCTATTTCTACACCATCCTCGCGGTCGTCCCAAACACCCTCGTGCTGGGGATCATGATCTACACCCTGTGTATTTTCATCTCCACCGCCATGGGGATCAACACCACCGTGTTTGACCTCGGGCTATTCACCCTCAATGGGTTCCAGCTGACCATGCTCGTCACCGGCATGGTGATTGTTGTCTACACGACCCTGGGCGGACTCTGGGCGGTCATGGTCACGGATGCGGTGCAGTTTCTCATCGTCCTGCTCATCACCATGGTAATGACCCCCCTGGCCTACACCCACCTTGGCGGGGGCAATCCCATTGACGGCATCAGCCGGCTCTTTGCCGAAGCCCCGGAGGGATATTTCTCCATCGGCCTGGAGGGCAAACCCTTCCTTTTCTGGCCAACCTGGTTCATCTACATCATTTTCGGCTACAACGTGAACTGGCACATTGCCCAGCGGTATTACAGTATCTCGGATGAACGGGATACCCGGAAGATGGCCTACTGGTGCGGAGGATTGTCGTTCATCATGCCGATGCTCTGGATTCTCCCCATTCTCGTCACCCCGATCCTCTTCCCGAACATCCATGAGCTCTGGCCGGACCTCGCCAAGCCCTCGGAAGCCTCCTTCGTCACCCTCGCCCTGGCAATCCTTCCCCATGGCCTGCTTGGCCTGCTGACAGCGGCCATTTTTGCCGCCACAATGAGCTCCACCGACACCACATTCAACTGGCTCGGAGCAGTCCTGACAAAGGATGTCTATGTTCCTCTGACGGAGAAAGTCCGCAAGGAGACGCCAAGCGAGCGAACGCAATTGTGGGTTGGAAAGGGAGTTGTGGCCTCCCTCGGGATCATTGCCATCTGGATTTCGGTCAACATCCAGAAATATGGTGGAGCCTTCGATGTCTACATGAAGGCGGAATCGCTCTACAAGATCACCCTCTTTGTCCCGGTCTTCTTCGGACTGCTTTACACCCGCACACCTTGGTGGTCCGCCATTGCCTCGGTAGCCGCGGGCGTGATTTCCGTCCTTGCTGTTGGCGTGGCGGCTGCCTTCCAAACCGAGGACAGTCTCAGCTTCATGAACATTCTCTTTGCCGACATGGAGGTAAGTACATTCGGTCTCGTCTTCACGCGCTATGAATTAAACGCCCTCGTCGGATTGGCGGTCAGTGGCGGGGTCTTCCTGTTTTCCGCATTTCTCGACAAACGGACGGGCCTCTTCAAGGAGCGGATTGAATCCTTTGAAAAGGACTTGCAGACACCGGCCCATGAAGATCCGGACCACAAGATTGGTCCTGAGGGTCTGAAGGCCTACCGCCTGATGGGCATTCTCGCCATCGGATTGGGCGTCGTCCTTCTCATCCTTTCGGTCTTTACGATGACCAGCGGTGGCTGGCTCAATGCCATCGTGGGCGGGCTTGCCATCGGCATCGGCTTCATTACGATAAAGGCCATCCGCACTTATCAGCGGGTGCATGGCCTGGATTCCACTCAATAACCCGTTTCCACTTATGAAAATGACAAGACGTGACCTACTTCGCATCGGCGGTTCCTCCCTTCTCTTTGCCGGACTATCCCCACTTTCATCCCTGGCATCGGGAGGCACCCAATCCTCCTCCCGACGTCTCTTTTTCAATGAGGCGGACCTTCCCCGCATCCGGGCAAATGCCCAGAGTCCGCTCCTCAAGTCCATTTTCAGCGAATGGGCCGCCTACACCCCAGCCGATCTCGAGGCCGCCTACGAAAAGTTCACGCAGTCCAAGGATATTATCCGCGACTTCATGGCCATCCTCCGGGGAATCGATAACCTCGCTGCCGCCCATATGGTTGAGCCCGATGAGGCCAAGGCGAAGGCTATTATTGATGCCATGGAACGGATCATTCTGGAACCCTATTGGGACTATTTCCGCGATGGCGGGACAGAGGTCATCGGCATCCAGCGTGCCTCCTACGCCACCGTCCACTTGCTCATCGCCCGGGAAGTCCTCGGCGATGCCATCGACCATGACCTTGACCGGCGCCTGCTCAAGGCCATTGCCGAGAAAGGCTGTCTCCCCTGTTACCGGACCGTCTACGACATGGAGAACCCGGAAACGGTCAAGGGCTGGGACTTTGACGAGCATCATGCCGGCTTTTACGACATTACCATGGAACGCTGGCCGACGATCCTTGGAGCCAACAACCTCCGCGCAGCCCCGACGGGTGCGCTCGGCCTTGGGGCACTCGCCCTCCAGGGAGTTGATGATCGCGCCGACGAGTGGCTGGCCACTGCCGTTGCCAGCACGGAACGCTTCCTTAAACTGATTAGCCCGGACGGCAGCTTTTTCGAGGGACTGAGCTACCTCAGTTATTCCCTCCGCACCACCCTTCCCTTCATCCAAGCCCACACCAACCTGATTGGCGACATCGACTGGACAACCAAGGCCAATTGGGATGGTGCCCTCGAATACATCATGACGATGCAATTCGGCAAAAAGGCGGACGGCACCCCGGATATCGTCAATTTCAGTGATGCCCGCTTCAGTGTCTTCCCCGGTGCGATTTCTCTGATTGGGGACTACACCGGTAACCCGCTGGCGGGATTTGCCTCCACCTATGCTGGCAATCCCCGCTGGATCTACGATCTCTTCTGGTATCGTCCCGATGCTCCTGCCGAGGAACCTTCCCCGAAGCTGCTCAACAAGCTCAACGATCTGGATTGGATCATCTGCCGCTCAGGCTGGGACGCCGATGACAGTGTCCTCGCCTTCAAAAGCGGTGCACCGGCCAATCATGAGCACGCCGACCGCAACCACATCATGTTCAAGCGCCATGGGGAACGGCTCCTCAACGACCATGTCGGGGCCGCCTACGACCGCCGCAACGACGGCTGGAAGATGCGCTTTACCCGCGGTCACAATGCGGTCCTCATCGACGGCAAGGGGCATCCCTACATCGACGGAAGCGAAGGAACCAATGACAGCAAAGCCTACGCCAACATTCTCCAGTACGAGGACCAGGGCGACCATGTCTGGTGGACCAGCGATGCCTCACCGGCCTACATCCTCGACAACTACCATGTCCATCAGGTCCTCCGGAGTGTCCTCTATGCCAAGCCGGATATCTTTGTCGTGATCGATCAAATACGACTGCGCTACCGCCCACAGACGGTCGATGCCCGATTCTACCCGGACAATGGGGATGGCAAGGCCAAGCTCTCCGTTGACGGCAATCGCTTTACGATCAGCCGACCAAAGGCCACCCTGCACGGACTGGTCGCTTCCGACACCGGTGCCATGCCGAGGTTGGCTCGTCTCGAAGTGGAGAAGGAAACGGGGGACTTCCCCTGCATCGAGCTACATGCCGGCAAGGCCCTGACCCATCACATGGTCACCGTTCTCGCCGCCACACCTGCCGGCGCGGAGGCACCTCTCAGCATGCAAGTCGAGCAAAACGGAAATCTTTGGACCATTCACGCCGGTGACCTCAAGGCCACTGTGGAAATGACCACCCGCGAACCGGTGATTCATATCCTTTAATTCCCAATGCAGTCGGAAAACAGCAAGTACCTGGAGCGGGCCCTCCGGACAATCCCGTGGGGCACCCAGACGAATGCCAAGCGCCACGAGCGGGACGGCATGGAGGAGCGCCCGGCTTTTATCAAACGGGCCTCCGGTTGCCGCATGTGGGACCTCGATGATCGTGAGTTCATCGACTACCGGGCCGCCCTGGGGCCAATTATCCTCGGTTATTGCCATGAGCCAGTGGATGCCGCGGTGCGCGCCCAGATGGAACTCGGCACCCTCTTCAGCATGGCCAGTCCGATTGAGGTCGAGGCGGCGGAAGCGGTCCTTGGGACACTCAACTGGGCGGACCAGATCCGCTTCATGAAGACTGGGGCGGATGTCTGTACCTGTTGCCTGCGGTTGGCCAGAAGCCGTACCGGCCGGGACCATATGCTGACCATTGGCTACCATGGTTATCATGACTGGTTTGCCTTTGACTGGCCCAATCCGGGTGTGCCGGAATCCCTTAAGCAGTACATTCACCCGGTGGCCTATGGCGACAAGGAGGCCGTCGACCAAATCTTCGCCGAACACGGGCATGAGCTCGCTGCGGCGATTACCGTCCCCATTGAGTGGCACATGGAGCCGGATGGCGAATTCCTGCAGCACTTGCGCAAGTTGTGCGATGCCCATGGAAGCGCTTTGATCTTTGATGAAGTCCTCACCGGTTTCAGGCTCGGAAAGGCCGGTGCTGTCGAGCACTTCGGGGTCACCCCGGACATGGTTGGCTATGCCAAGGGCATCGCCAATGGATATCCCCTCGCCGCCTATGCCGGCAAAAAGGAATGGATGGACACCCTTAACCAGACCATCATCACCACCACCTACGCCGGAGAAACCCTTTCCCTCGCCGCCAGCATCGCAGTGATGGAGATTTTTAACAAGGAACCGGTGCATGACCATATCCGTACCCAGGGAGCAGCTCTGCGAAAGGGATTTGAGGAAATCTTCAAGGAGAGCGGCCTTCCGCTAACGACGGTTGGCGTTGACGAGGGGGCCGTCATCGACTTCAGCGCAGTCGGGGAAAACGCTGACTCCCTGCACCGCAATTTATTCAACAAGCTGTTTGCCAGGGGAATTTTCGCCAACGAGCAATGGTTTGTCACCTACACCCACCAGCCCGCTGACATTGAACAGACCCTCGATGCGATGCGGGATTCAATCAAAGAAATCATTTAAGCAACATGGCCAAGGATACCATCTATTTCGACTGCTTCGCGCAAATTGGCAAATGGGCCGGGAAGGATCCCCTCGCTCCGTGGAAAACGGAGGATCTGCTCAGTCATATGGAGCGCTGCCAGATTCATGGCGCATTGGTCTATGCCAACGTTGCCGCCGAGACCCATCCGGACGTCGGTAATCCGATTGTCGACGCAACCTGCGGCGAACACGAACGCCTCTATCCCTGCTGGGTCGGGCTCCCGCACCAGACTGGGGAGTTCCCGGAGCCCCAGAAGCTCATTGAGCAAATGCAGGCTGCCAATGTCCGGGCCCTGAAGCTTTATCCACGCGTCTTCCAGTTTCCCGTCAATGATCTCTGCCTCGCACCTCTTCTGGGTGCCTTGCAGGAAGCCGGAATGCTGTTGATTATCGACCGCGGGCAGGACGGGCATCCCAATGTGGAAATCTCTTGGGACGAACTCCGCTGGGTAGCGGAGACCTTCCCACGTCTGAACATCCTCCTCCATGGGGTTCGTTGGGAAGCAACCCGGGAATTGACCCCCCTGGCCCAGCACTGCCGCAATATCCATTTCGAGTTTTCCAGCTATCAGGCCAACCGTATGCTGGAATACTGGTGCGAAAAGATTGGGCACGAGCAACTGCTCTTCGGTACAGACGCCATGCAGAAGTCCCTTGGCGCCGCCCGGGCCTATATCGATTACTCCGAGCTTATTGACGAGCAGCGCAACGCCATTGCCGGCGGTAACCTGGCCCGCCTTCTCAAGGTCCAGCTCCCGTCCGCCTACGAATCGCCTCCCGAGCCGGATGCCATTGTCAGCCGCGCCATGGATGGCCTTCCCATTGAGGACCAGGTTGTCATTGATGCCCACGCGCATTTTACCAAGAAGGGATCCAAGGGAGCCACCCGGGTCTTCATGAACGAGGCAGACCTGGCGGGAGTCGTCGCCCGCAACGCGCGCCTTGGGGTCGATATCACAGCAGCCAGCCCATGGACCGGCATCTGGACGGACTACGAATTGGGTAATGAAGACACCGTTGAGGGCCTGAAGGAGTTCCCGGAGGCCTTTGCAGGATACGCTGTACTGGATCCCAACTACATTGAGGACTGGGATGCCGCACTCAAGTACTGCTATGAGGAAAACCGCATGATGGGCATGAAGCCCTACCATCCGCGGCAGGGCATTCCCTACAATGACGCACGATACCAACCCTGGTGGGAATATGGTAACGAGCACCACCTCTTTGCCAAGATGCATCCCTCCGACAATTTTGTCGCGGAGATGCATGACCTGGCGACTCGCTTTCCCAACGTCAACTTCTGCCTTGCCCACTCCGGCTGGACCTGGAAGCACTGCCGCGAACATGTTGAACTCTGCAAGGCCTACCCCAACTGCTTCTGCGAAATCACCTTTACCTCGGTGACCAACGGAACCATCGAGTGGATGGTCGAGCAGCTAGGCTCGGAGCGGGTCCTCTATGGCTCGGATGCCCCCATGCGGGATCCTTTCCCGCAGTTCGGCTGGGTCGTTTACGCCGACATCAGTGAGGCCGACAAGCGCAATATCCTCGGCCTCAACATGGAGAAGATCATCAACAAGGTCCGCTTAGCTTAGCCACCTGTCGAGGTTTTCGCGGACAAATGCATCGTCGTTGAATTCCGGATACATCCGGTAGATTCGATCGATTTCCTCAAGCTGCCCGGGTGACAGGACCTCTTCTTCCTCCAGTGTCCAGAGGCCTTCCAACAATCCCTGGCGACGGAGGATCTCGTGAATCCCCGGAATACAGCCGGTAAAGCGGTTGGCCGCGTCGAAGATGACAGCATTGGCATCGGTCAGCTGCTGGGCCCGGGTCAGGACTTCCATCGGCACGGGACCACCCGCATCACGAATCTCTCGTAGTTCGTGCAGTTCTTCGACCGCCTTTTGCGTCCAGACCGCCCACTGGCCGAGTAGGCCCCCGCGAAAGCCAATGGATTGTCCAGGTTCTTCGCCAAAACGATAAGTGGTCAGGAGATCGAGAATAATATTCTCATCATTGCCGGTATAGAGGGCCAGGTCTCCGGCCCGGCCGGCATCAACAACAGCACGGGCAACATCGAGGGATTCGTAGCGGTTAAAGGGAGCCACCTTGATACCAACAAGGTTCTCCACTTCCGCCACCTGTCGCCAGAAACCGTATTCCAGCCGTCGTCCACCGACGGACGGCTGGAGGTAAAAGCCGAACAGGGGGATGACTTCGGACAAGGCCCGCATGTGCGCCACCATTTCTTCATCCGTTGACCCGGAAAAGGCACTCAGGCTGACCAGACCAACATCATAGCCCAAAGAGGAGGCCAGCTCAGCCTCCTTGATGGCCTGCTCCGTGGGCCCGACGATTCCGGCCACTTTCAACAGGGGTTCATCAAGTTGTTCTTCGCAGTCCGCCATTGTTTCCGCAGCCAGCTCAAGGACGGGCTGGAAGAGGCCTATCTTGGGATCGCGGATGGCAAACTGGGTCGTATGGACGCCAACGGCAATCCCCCCGGCACCAGCATCTGCGTAATAGCGCGTCAGGGCCCGCTGGCGTTGTTCGTCGAGACGCCGGCTGGCATCCAGAGCCAATGGATGCGCGGGGATGACCATCCCCTGCATCAGTCGACTGCGCTTTGTATTAGAAATATTCGGTAAACTCATGTCCTCAATTTTCTTCTTAAAACTTGCCATCCCGGCGCTCAAAGCCGGTTGGCTTATTATAGGTTTCCCCCTCGTTCTGCAGCCACGCGGCAATCCACTCCACCATGTTGTCCAGACCAACGCTGGGAGGACCGAACAGGCGGTGGGACTTCGAGGCATTACTCAGCCATGCGGTCGGTTCCTCGGTTCCGGTAAAGACCGGTTCCTTGCCCAAAAGTTCACCGAAGCGGGACGCAATCTCCCGTACCGGCACGATATCCTGGCCGGTGATGTTAATCGGCACGGGCGGACTTCCGGCAAGGGACAGGCATTGGATAATCTGGTTCACGGCATCGTTCTGCCAGATGATGTTGACGTACCCCATACTCAGATCGATGGGCTCGCCGGCCATTACCTTGCGGCAGATGTCGACGGGCACCCCATAGCGGAATTCCACTGAATAATTCAGGCGGATATGAACGACCGGAGTTCCATGTCGTTTGGAGGCCTCATTAAAGGCCTCTTCGCGTCCGAGGCAGGACAAGGCATATTCACCGACCGGTTCGGTTGGCGACTCCTCGGTCGAGCCGCCCGATTCCGGAGTTGTGTAGCTGTAGACGCATCCGGTTGAAAAGGCCACGATGCGAGAATCCTTGAAGCGCTCCGCAACCTGGCGTGAGACTTCCACGTTGATCTGCTGCAGCAGTTCGGGATTACCCGTTGTACCGAACTTGGCCCCGACAAGATAGAAGACAACCGGACAGTCCGGCAGGGAATGAACAAATTCCGGATCACGAAAATCCCCGACAAGGACCTTCAATCCTGCCTCCTCATAAGCTTCCCGGCTGGCCAATGTCTGGAAGCGGGAAGCGGCGTAGACGGTGTTGGACTTGCCAAACCGGTCAAGGCCCTCGCGTAACATGCGGCACAAGTGGAGGCCCATCTTGCCACCGGCACCAAGCACAAGAATGTCGCCTGACAGTTCCTGCAACACAGCCAGGGTACCTGCCTGGGGCCGGGAAAGGAAGCTGTCCACATCCCCGGCCGGACAGGGCAACTTAAACGGCCCCTCAGGACTGCTCATCACGTCCGCCTTTCGATTGAATCCATTCCAACAGCGCCGCCGCATCGTCGGCAAACTTCTCCGGCGAATGGTCCGCAACGTGCTCAATGAGCACCCAGCGGTCACCGCTCGCTTCATTGATGGCCTGCAGGTATGCAGCCCATTCCTCGCGCCCTTCGGCCAGCGGATGGATATCCGGCCATGGATCCTGGTCAAAATGATTGACGTGCAGGTTGCTGACATATTGCTGCACTTGTCTCAAGCCGGCCAGGCGATCCTCCGGAGAGGTCTGCAACGGTGGCTGCCACAAGGTCCGGGCATTCGGATGCCCGATCGCTTCCAGCAGACGCAGGGTGGCTTCTGGTGAAGCCGTCAGCGTATTGTCATGATATTCAAAATCCAGGCGCATCCCCATTGCTTCCGCGGCCTCCGCAAATTCCCGGGCCTTGGCAACAATTGATTGAAAGCAATCCCCGCTGACCGCTTCCGGGTCCTTGTTTCCCGCCCAGACGCGGATCGCTGGAGCACCCAAGGCCTGGGCCGTCTCAATTACCTCTTCCATGGAGGGTCCGCCATTTTCCCCGCCGCAACATTCGTCGAACCGGTAATAGGATCCATAGGAAGCGACCTGCAATCCAGCTTCGCGGGTCAAGGTTCCGACCTTCTCCGCCACAACCAGGTCCCCGTGCGGAACATGGACATCCCCACCCCACTCGATACCACGCAAGTCGCAATCCTTGACAAGGCGGATGATTTCCTCCGCTGCCAGATTGCGAAAACTGATTGAGACAAGGCCGGGAACTAGCATATTCTAAAGGTGTGTCATCCTTATCCACTTCACCTGACCCGTCCAACCGCAAATATAGTTACGATAAAGCGGACGGGCGCGTGCAAGGAGGTCCTGCCTCCAACATTGTCCTCGGAATGAAAAGGGTTCCTCTACTCCTCTTTATCGCCCTTGCCCTGTTGAGCCAGTCAGCCGTCGTAGCTGCGGATTGGCCCTCCGATAGCGAGCGCATTCTCGCCTACCAGGAACGCTGCCAGATGGTAGTGGACCGGATGGTTGAGGCCACCGATCCGACGGACACCAGCCGGGGCGGGCTTTTCGCGATTGCGGCCAACCTCGCAGCAGGAGAAAACCTCGACTGGGCCCGTGAGCGCCTGCGCACCGCCAACGATCCGCCGACAGGGGCGATGTTCTGGATGCATCCCATGGTCCTCGTCATGTATGCCGGCAAGGACCAGCTGAACGACGAGGATTGGGCCTTTATCCGCGAATTATGGCGCACTTACTTTCCCTTCCGGGGTGATACCGAGAACCATTGGCTGATGTATTACGTCAGTATCTACCTGGCCTGCCAGATGTTCCCCGATTCGGGTCCGGAAGCCTGGTACAATGGCAAGTCGGCCCGGGAGAATATGGAAGAAGCGGAGGATTACATCCGCGACTGGATCCGGGTGACCACCTCCTACGGCCAGGGTGAATATGATTCACCCAATTACATCGAGGAGTATACCCGCCCCTTGGCCCTGCTGGCTGGCTGGTGTGAAGACGATGAACTGCGTCACCTCAGCCGGATGATGCTTGATTACATCATCCTCGACTTTGCCGTGGAGAACCTCGATGGCCTTTATGGAGGTGCCCACAGCCGGCTTTACCCGCGCTATGTCCTCCGCCCAGCCCTGGCGGCCTCCGCCCGCCATGCCTGGCTCCTCTGGGGCCAGGGCGAGTTCCAAAACAACGGGGGCAACCTCATCATTGCCCTCAGCGGCTACACCCCGCCGGCCATTCTTCACCGGATCGCCTCGGACCGGGACAAGGCCTACGTGCAAAAGGAAGTCAAGCGAACCCGCTGGCGCTTGCGGCATGCCGGACCGGATGCTTTCCGGATCGGCTGGCGTTCCACCATTCCCGTTTACAAGTACACCTATGTCCACCCGGACTACTTGCTCGGTTCCTCCCAGGGCGGCCTTTTGCAGCCGATCCAGCAGCAGACGTGGAGTCTTCTCTGGCGGGACGACAACGCCCTTGAGGCCTCCAATACCATGTTTGGCATTCAGCCCTATTCCAATCCCATCGAAGGGACGATGTACTTTGGTGCCGACTGGGACACTGTGACCGATCTCATTGCCCGTTCCAAGGTGGATTACGATTCTCCGGACAAACTGGAAGGCGGCTCGCCCTATGAGCAGATATTCCAGCATGAATCGACCCTCATTGCCCTCTATGACATACCCGCGGATAACCGCTTCCCTCACATCCAGACCCTTTTCACCCGTGACCTGGAAAACCGCACGGAAGATGACTCCGGCTGGATTTTTGCCCAGGGCGGACCGGTATACATTGCTTACCGTCCCCTCGCAGAAGGTGAATGGCGGCCCGTCGACTGGACCGGCCTTCTCAAGGGGGGAGCTGGCGGATGGTTCAGTACCAACTTCGAGGAGCTCGCTGCCGACAGCGAATTTTTTGTCAGCACTGCCCTGAAGAACGGCTATGTGGTCCAGGTGGCGCCGGTCAGCGAATTTGATTCCTATTCGGCCTTCAAGGAGGCGATTCGCGCGCTGCCTCTTGACTATTCACTCGATCCGGTTCCATCCGTCACCTTCACCACCCTCACAGGGAGCGTGCTTTCGGCAACTTATGACCAGTGGTTGTCCATAGACGGCACCGTCGATGATCCGACCACCTGGAAGCTGTTCGATGGTCCCTATTCCCAGGCAGACCGGGAAAGCGAGCAACTGGAAATGCAGCATGGTGGTGAAGTTCACTTCCTTGATTTCAAAAACAACACCTTCCGTTCCAACTTTACCCCAGTCCAATGAAATTGAGAAACATCATTCCCTTCGCCTTGCTGCCAGTGCTGGCGACATCCGGCTGCTCCGCGCAATCCCAGGTGGATTCCGAGATGTTCATTGCCATGATCATGACCAAGAACCAGCGCTCCAGCTCGATTCCCACGGACAGCGGCATTTTGCTTCATTCAAAGGACACAGGAGAGTGGGAACGCCTTGGACCAGCCATCCAGATGATCAGCAGTGTCACCGCGGATCCCTCCAATCCCAATAGCCTGTTCCTCGCTTGCGGGAATGGAGTTGTCCGTTCCCTGGATGGTGGCGAAACCTGGCGGATGGTCACTGGCTGGAAGGAAAGCGATGTCCTGCAAATCGCCATCGACCCGACCGACGGGAACCGGATTTACGCGGCCACCGCCTGGGGTGTCAATGTCTCGACCGATGGCGGCGAATCCTGGAGCATGGCCAACAATGGGCTCGATGAGTACTTCGCCAAGGGCATTGTCATCGATGCCCGGGATCCCTCACGCCTTCTCCTCGCCAACACAAGGGGCCTGTTTGAATCAACGGACCGGACCGCAACGTGGGTTCGCAATGAGGGGATTCCCGAAGTAGCCATTCTCCGCCTGCGCCGGGGCGAGTCCAATCCAGACGTCTGGATTGCCGGAACGGAGGGTAGAGGTATCTACATTTCCCATGACGATGCCGTCTCCTGGAAAGCGGTTGCTCCTGCACTCAGCGAGGCAAATGTCTACGGAGTCGCTGTCGATCCGCACGATTCCAACCATCTTGCTGCCGGTGGCTGGGATACCGGGATCCACCTATCCAGCGATGGCGGCATAACCTGGCAAAAGGCCACCGACCTCGTCTCACCCAATGTCACCGCCGTGTGCTTCGACGCCAACGTCCCCGGCCGTCTCTGGGCCTCGACATTTGAGGAAGGCACCTACTTTACGGATGACATGGGCAAGAACTGGAAATCGGCCGACCTTGACGGGGCCTATGTCTTTGACATCGGATTCCTGCCAATTCGGCGGTAACAGGCTAAAGGAGTACAGGCCTCTGGCCTGTACACGTCGCACCTACAGGCGGGACGCCTGTAGTCCTTTATAATCTACAGGCGGGACGCCTGTAGTCCATTGCCACCTCAAAGGAGTACAGGCATCTTGCCTGTACATTGCTGAACCAAAAGGCTCCCGCTGTTCTTACTGGGGTCCGCCGGTGTGGCAATCGCTGCACAAGAGGCCGGAGACATCCCCGTCCGGGTGGGCGAATTCCAGTCCGCCGGGAGCCAGTTTCAGGAGGTCTGCCCCGGAACCTTGGGCAAGGATAGTATGGCAATCATTGCAGTCACCCGCTTGCATCGGCGCTTCCGTCTCCACGTTGTAGTGGGAGCCGCCATGGCAGCGGAAGCAACCCGGCCAGTTCTTGTGCCCAATGTGGTTCGGATAGGCTGACCAATCCGCCTTCATTTTGGGGAAGAAGTTTTCCGTGTAGATGCGCTGGACTTCCTCGATGGTCGTCTCCACATCCGGCTCCTCCTCGTACTCTGCCAGAAGGCCTTCCCGGATGGCCGCATAGGCCTCTTCGGTGTTCCCGTATTCTCCAACCAGCAGGTCGACCACGGTATACTTGAGGTCGGTGTACTCAGGGTTGAGTCGCTTCAGCGAAATCGCCCGATCGACGGCATCATTGGGTGGCAGAAGGATGTGTGCTGGACGGTTGTGGCAATCCATGCAGTCCATGGTCCGGATTTCATGCCCTTCCAGGTCTTCCATGTCGTAGTCCTCGTGCATGAAAACCACTTCCTCGGAATCGCCCTTCTTCAGGCGAACCCATGGCACCTCAAGGCGTTTCTCATCGACGGCGATATATTCAACCTTGTTATTCGGATCGGTGTGCCAGTGGATGCCCCTGACATCACCCAGCCGGGGATCGCCACCCCCGACCTTGAGAATAATCCGGGTGGTGAACTCCTCATCGTCATAATCGGCCATGAAGTGCTCGTAGGTCCGGTCAAGGTTGCCGGTGAAGACCTGCGGCCAGTGGCACTTTTCACAGGTGTCCTGGGCCGGGCGCAGGCTCTCGATGGGCGTCGGTACCGGTGTCGGGTACTTGTTGGCCAGGGCCGCATAGACCTGATAGAGGCCGTCAATCTTGGCCTTTACATACCACGTCGCTCCTTCACCAATATGACACTCCACACAATTGACCCGGGCATGCGGAGACAAGGCGTAGGTCGCATACTCCGGTTCCATGATGGTGTGGCAAACCTCTCCACAAAACATGTTCGATTCCGTGAAGTGGTAGGTCTTGTAGCTGCCGAGTGCACTCAGGAAAAGGAATCCCGTTCCACCGGCAATGAAGATGACGAATTTCTTCCGTTCCCGCCGTTGACTGAAGTCGAGGGAAAACTGCAGGAAGGACGTCTTCCCTTCCAGTTTGCTCAAATAGTAGCGGTCAACCAACCAACCGACAAACATCAGGCAAAGCCCGAGGATGAGGAAGAATGGTGCGACAATGAAAGTCAGAATGCCCAGATAGGGACTGCTTTCCGCTTGGGTCGCATCCAGCGCAAACAACAGGAAAAAGGCAAACAGGGCACTGAGGGCACCCACGGCACCGGTTGCCGAGATCCAATTGTTGAACTGGGAAAAGAAGAAACTGCGGCGTCCTTTACCGGAACCGCTTTTGGGAGAGCTGGGGGAGTTCATGGCGTGGAAGCGCTATCAGGACTTTGCCATCGCGCGCATATATGCCACAAGGGCGTGAATTTCCTCGTCGGAAAGTTTCTTGGCGTAGCCCTTCATCTTGGTCCCGTCGACACCATCCTTGGTGGCGTTGAAGAGATCCTCATCGGACATTTCAGTAAGCGCGGCCGGATCCGTGTAATCCTTGAGCTCGAGCTTTTTACCGAGCGCGGTATCAGCGGAACCATCCTCAGCATGACACTTCTTGCAATGCTTGTCCCAGTTAGCCTTGGTTGCTTCACAATTGTCAGCATAGCCCGAAAGGGATGACAGGACAAGTGAGGCAACAGTGACGATTAGGTATTTTTTCATGCTTATTATTATTCCTTCTACATTTGGGGGTTTAGAATTTCATTTGCAGGCTTCCATTGAAGACATGCACGCTAAAGTCGGTCATTCCTGCAGTGGCCAGATCGGTTTGTTCATAGTAATGGTAGCCGATCCGGGCAGCCATGTTTGATGTGAAATGGAAGAAAACACTGGCCGTCCCGTGGTGTTGTTCAATCTCACTCCCGTAAGGGACGGTGATGGCAGCATTGTCGACATAGTTATCAATCTCCATGTAATTATAACCAACTTGGATATCAATAAGGGACGTGAGGACAAAATACAAGCTTACATCAGCCTGCCAGTAGTCATTGGGAATGTTGACAATGATACCCGAGAAGGTGCCTTCCAGGTCGGCCGTGGGCACTTCCGTAAGGTCATCAACGAGTGTGTAATTACCGGTGATAATGAACCGTGGATGGGGTGCCCAGGTCAATGCCTGGTTGAAAACCACCCGCTCGCGATCGGAGGTCCGCAGCTCATCATTGAGCCGGTCCCGGCTATCGATGGTGGTGTTTTGGAAATCGACCCGGCTGACACTACGCAGGGTATCGAGTATCTTCCAGTGAACCCGGGCGTTGAGGTCTTCCGTATAGAAATCCTGATACTCAATGTATCCGGGATACAGTGTGAAGTCCGCATCCGGAATAGTCACGTTGGCAAAGTCGTACTCGTTCTTGCGTGACTTGATATAACCTTCAACGGATATGCGCATCCGGCGGAAAGGATCGTAATTCAAGCCCACTTCCCAGAAGGTCGTTTCACGGTCAAAGCCAGTAGCACGATCCAGGAGCCTCTCAAGTGAACCCGGATTGGGCAGGATTTCGGTGCGGGTCCATCCTTCCTTGAGATCCCCGGACTGGGTCGCAGCCTCAACTCGTGTATAGACTAATGTCTTGGGAATCCCCTTGAAGCGAAATTCAAGAAAACCGGAAATGTCCTCGGCCGTCTTGTCACTGACGGAGAACATGTCCGCTTCCTGGTTCTGCCGCTGGAGGTCACCGAAGTCGACCGTATCGAAGGTATCGAAATAGGATCCCATGGCTTCCGTGGACAGGTGCTCAAGGCGCACGCCGGCCATCCAGCGGTAGCTTCCCTGCGGTTCATAGACCAGGTTCCCATTGAATATCCATTGCTTCAGTTTACGAGACCCGTCGAGATCGAGGAATCCGCGGTCATCAAGTTGGGACCGGGCAAAGTCGATGTCGTAAGCGGCATCCGGATTGGCACCGAACACCCGGCTGCCCGTGACGTCGCCGTCAAGCTGGGTGTAGGCCATGCCAATAGAGCCACTGAGATTGTCAGTCATCGCCCGGCGGACATATCCGGAGAATCCAAAGAGGTCATCCTTCGTTTCCTGCTGGTGGGTCGCGTAGCGGTTGGCCCGGGCGTCGCTGGCTCCCCGTTCCACCGTCAACTTCTTGTCGGATTCCCGGCTCTGGTAAAAGGCCCGGGCGCCTGCTCGATTGATTTCCTCCTTGTGTTCAATCCCGATTTCAACCTTGTGGACCGTTTCCTGCCCTTCCGACAAGGCCGGGACAATTCCCCGGGACTTCGGTTGCCCACTGACCCGGTACTGGTAGTTGTCACCAAATACGGTGGAAAGGCTTTGGCCTTCCCGGTTGAAGAAGTCATAAGCGACCCTCAGCTGCAGGGTGTCGGTCGGCTTGAAACGCAGACTGACTTTCAACTGATCAATTTCCTCCTCCAAGGCGGAATCGGAAAGTGTAAAATAGGCATTCCTTGGGGCATACCAGACGCCCCCTCCAAAGTCGAATTCCACCCAATGGCGGAACTCGAGGTCGAAGAAGATCTCCTCCAGTTTGAAGGCCTCAATGGTCAGCGAAAGCTCATCCGGATTGACCAGCCAGCGGCCATCCATAAGGAAGCGCCAGTCCGCATAAGGATCGTTCTCGTAGTGGAAGTTTTCCACCCCGCCACCATCCTTGTCGAGCACACGAACGGACTCAGCGGCCTGACCAAGATTGGCATCATCCTCGAATTCCGAACTGGTGTAGGTGAAACTAAGCTCATTCTGGCGTGGTTCCGGTTCTTCGGTATCACTGGTGTAAAACTGGACTCCGGAAACCGAGGCCGGCAAGAACATGGCACTGGATAAGGCCAGCCAGGTGAGTTGTTTAAAACAGGCTGTTTTCATTGCATTGTCCTCCATGACTAGAACCTCAGTGAGCCGTTCACGTGGGAACCATGGACCGCCTCATGACAACCAGCGGTCCAGCAGGTACCCTGCTGAATGTAGCCAAAGCCGGAGTGGTCCACTCCGCCAATCATAATGGCATTCTGCTGGGTCTCGGTGAAGTGGCATTGCAGGCACAAGCTGGCGTTGCGGATCTTCAGCATCTTGTCATTGACGCTTCCGTGCTGCTCGTGACAAACGGTGCAACCGTCCCGCATGGCTTCATGTTCAAAGACGAATGGACCCGACTGGGCCGGATGACATTCCGCACAGGAACCGCTCTCCGCCGCCAGGATACCTTCAGCGAACAATTCCTTATCCTCATTTCCATGCGGATCATGGCAGTCAACACAAGCCACCATCCCCTCGGCAACCGGATGACTGTGCGGTAAGGCGAATTGTCCCTGGACATCAAGGTGGCACTGCAGGCAGGCCTCGGGATTGCGGCCGGGATTGTGAATCAGGTGCCGGCCCTCGCCTTCCATCGAGTGGAGGCTTCCGGGACCATGGCAGGCTTCACAGCCGACGATGATATCGTCCTCGTCAGGAATCAAAAGCCGGGCGTGAACTGTATTGTCCACGGTCCGGCTTATGTCCTCGTGGCAGAGGCTACAATCCTCATTGCCAACGAACTCTGCTCCTTTCGTCTGCGGCACCACGAGCACCGTGCGGTTGACTGACTGGCAGGCAATCAGTCCTACCGCCACGGCGCCCATGGTTACCCACAAACGAGAACTCAGGAACATTTTTAGGGGGGTGTTATTGAGCTTCATCAAGGCATGAGCATGATGGGCTGATTTTTAATCTGCAACCTCAATTACTCCACGACTGTCCAATCTCCAGCATTGTAGTTCCAGAAGTACCGCATGCCGGCGTAGCGGCCGCTGTAGTACATCCAGGTGGCAGCGCTCAGGTCATACATGAGCGGATAGACTTCCTCGTTGGTCCACTTCCAGGAATTGGTGCGGACGTCGTAGAGGTAGATGGTGCTGGAATCACCGGTCACATAGAGGTGGCCGTGCTCGAAGTGGTAGATCCAGCCCGTTTCGCTTTGCGGGGCATAGAACTCAAACCACTGTGAGTAGAACCACTCCCCACCGACGGGGATATTGGCACCGTTGAAGAGACCCGTGTAGGGATCCGAGACTGCCTCGATGGAGGCCTTGAGGATTTGGGCCACATAGCGCGGATTGTGCATCCCGTGACTGCCGTCTTCCTCAACTGCCATGTAGTTGTACAGGGCCTTTGCTTCCATTGGGGTATAATCGAGATCGGGATCCCGGACGACTCTTGGTTCGCCATAAGGCGGCAGCTTCATGGCCAGGGCTTCGAGCAGATGGTGGATTTCCGTCTGCAGGCCTTCGAGATGGCCGTCATAGTTGTAGTCGACGGTCGGGATGTCGAAGGTGTCGAGCGGGCCGTGGCACTGGTAGCAAGCACCGGTCAGCGGCACGTCATCAGAATGGTCTTCCGGTGTGTCATTGTCCCAGACAATCTTGAAGGTGTGGTCACCAGCCTTGTTGTGGAACGGATCGTTGTTACGGTCCGTTGACTGCATGTGGCAGGAGGCACAGCTGTTTTCAAGAATGTAGAGGTGGGAGGAGGCTCCGCCCTGGACCTTGTCAAACTCAACGAGGTTGGTCCCGTTGAAGATGTCACCCTGGACCCCGTAGTGCGGGCCGAAGTGACTCGAGGTCACGCCCCGGTCCGTGTAGGAGTCCGCATCGCGACGGGCCTTGTGGCAGTTCATGCAGAACTTTCCGGTACCCCCTTCAGTGACCATGTGGCCATTCTCCAGTTCGATGTCAGCGAGGGTCCTCAGCTGATGTTCGTTTTCAGCACTGTGCGGATCGTGACAGGCGGCACAGACGATGGCTTCATACTCGAAGCTCTTCTCTTCTTGCGGGACGCCGTCCATTTCCTCAATGAAACCAATACCGCTGTGGCAACGGACACAGCTCAAGCGGCGCTCTGACCCGGTTGGGTAACGGGTGGCGACCGAGTGAGCGGAAAGGTTCCACTGCTGATTGCGATTATGGTAGGGTTCCTCGTCGTGGCACTGGCCGCAATCACCGGAGCTGAGGCTGACGGCTGTTGTGGTCAGATCACCATGGTGCTCGCTACCGGCACCGTGGCAATGCTCACACTGGATATTGGCCTTGGCCTGCAGGGCCGGGTCCATGCCTGCCCAAACACCGGGCTCAAGGACTTCCGGGAATGTCCAGCCGACCGACTCCGCAACCGCGGAGAAGCTGCCGTTGTCAACGCCTTCGACGTGACCACCCAATGTGTGGCACTCGATGCAGTTGGAATTATAGTGGCTGCTCTTGAGGCCGTCGATGGCTTCCGTGAACATCGAAGCGTGGCCGGTGCCCATGTAATTGACAGCCTGCTCCCCATGGCAAAGGGCGCACTGAGGATAACTGGGAGATGCTCCGCCCATGAGTCCAACACCAACGTAGGTGGCACCGGTGACCTGTGCGGTCAGGACCAGGGCTTCGGCGTCCGTCTGGACAACGGCCTGGACCATGTACTTCCCGACGGCGTCAGGAACGAAGAGCTTGCGTCCGGCGACATCAAGGACTTCGCGGTCGCCGGGAGAATAAATTGGTAAATCACCGAGGGGGGAATCCTCTAGCTCGGCCACTGAGGGCGGACTGGCCAGGGGGCGCTGTTCGATGCTCCAGGTCACTCCGTTGACAACAGTTCCAGAAGGAACCTGTGCTTCCAGATAAACCGGTTCGCCAACCGCCACAACAAGCAGGCCAGCCGAGGCATGGACGCCTTCAGGCAGTTCGTTGTCGTGAATCTCCTGAGGTGTCAGGGGACGGGCGTCTATCTTCTGCGCCAAGGTCATGTTGGTGCCGGCGAATAAAACGACAGCTGCCAAGATGAGCGTTATCGGTGTAGTATATCTCGTTATTAGTCGGGGATGTTTCATTGGTATACCTTGATGAGCTATTAAAAACTTTAACTCTATGTATACACATTATAACGAAATCGAATACCTGCGTAGCGAGTATTTGTGCTCAGATGTGGTAATATTTTACCAATTTCTAAACCCCGAAACGCCGCCCCGGAAGGGTGGCCTGAGGCACCGCCTAAAGCCGGTGTGTTTCCCGGTACTTGGCCGGGCTCATATCCTTGTAGCGTCGGAAGACCTTGGAGAAGTAACTCTGGTCGCAGAATCCGGTTTCGTTGGCTATATGAGCAAGGGTGTTGGAGGACCGGACCAGCAGCATGCAGGCCCGCTCAATGCGGTACTGGTTGAGCAGGTCGGTGAAGGTCCGGCCCTTCTTTTCGCGGATAAGCCGGGAAAAGTGACTCGGGCTGATACCGACCGCCTTGGCAACGGATTCCCGGGTCAGGTCCTCACTGATGTGGTTCTCGAGGTAGGTGGTGGCCTTCTCGATGAGCAAGTCGTCAGGATTCTTCGGACTTTGCCGTGAAAAGAGGCTGAAGCGGTTGAAAAAGGACTCCAGGAGGACCATGATGGCTGCCTTGTCCTGGGCGGAGGACAAGGTATGCAGCAGGGAGCCTGCCTCGGAAAAGGCAGCGTAGGCGTCCATTCCGCCCCGGGTGAATTGCCGCTTGGTCTCGTAGACGAGATCCCCGACAAGTCCACGAAGCAGGTCAACCGGAAGATCCGGGGATTCCATGAAGGCGGACCGGAGCTTGTTGAAATGCTTCTCGGCAGCCTCAAATTCGGCCATTTGCATGCTGTCGATGAGCTCCTTGCCAAATTGGTCGAACTGCTCTCTCAACTGCTGGAAATCCTTGCGATGGACAAAGCGGTGGATGTTGCCGAGATCCTTGGGCCCCAGGTGGCTCAAATCGGGCAGGATCTGATGTTCTTCCATGAGCCGGTAGAGCTCGGCACAGGCATCGCTGAACTTGTCCTCGTCGAGGACGCCCTCCTGCTCACCGCCGATGACGATCAAGCCGCCGACAGTCTTCCCGTTGACGGCAAAGGGCAGTCCCCAGAGAATGTAGCCTTGGTGGCAGGCATCAATGCAGACTTTCCCGGTCCGCAGCGCTTCTGAGACGATTTGCTCCCGGCATTCGCGGCAGGATCGCATGCAGGGAAACTTGTCGCAATCCGGAAGGCCCATCTGGATGGCCCCGTTGGTATCCGAAAGGACCAGGTTATACCCGGTCCGGCTCTCGTAAGTCTCCTGGAGCTGCCTGAAAAAAGCGGGGTTGAAGGTACCGTTTAACATCGGGGGAACTGCCCCAAATGATGGCTCACCGGATACCTGTCTGGCAACGCTTTTTCTCACTCTGCAATTTCCTTTCTGAGGCGGACCGGAAAGAGCCATTCGAGGAATATCATGGCGAATTGGGAGAACCAGAACACCAGAAGCCAGAAAAAGGCACTATCCATGAATCCGTAGGAGTGCAGACCGACGCCGAGCATATTTGTTCCAAACCACGACCAGGCCGTGATGACATTCCCGATGATGGAGAGATTGACCAGCCCACGGGTCTTGATGAGACCGCCCCGCAGGGCATGGAGGATCATGGCCGTCCAGAGGACAATCATGAGGGCCCCGTTTTCCTTCGGATCCCAGCCCCAGAAGCGTCCCCATGACTGGTCAGCCCAGATGCCGCCAAGGACTGTCCCGACAAAGCTGAAGAGCAGGGAAAAACAAACAGCGCCATAGATCATCCGGTGGAAGGACTGCTGCATCTCCTTGGGCATTCCACTCCGGGTACGGAACCAGCCGTTCAAAGTGTAAATAATGCCCAGGAAGCCGGCCAGGAATGTGGCTCCATAGCCCATCGTAATCGTGATCACGTGGGTACTGAGCCAGAAGTTGGAATTCAGGACGGCCCGCATCTTCTCCATCGTGTCGCCGGTATCGGAAAGATGGTGCGCGACCAGCAGGGTCAGGAAACCAACTGTTGCCGCGGCTAGTGACCCGACACCCTTGCGTTGGAAGTGCTCAAAGATGAGGCTCAGCAGAACCGCTACCCAGCCGACAAAAACAGCTGAGGAATAGAGGTTTGTCACCGGTGCATAGCCGGTAATGATCACCCGCAGGACCAGTCCGGCGGTGTGAATGACAAAGCCAATCCACAAGATCCGGTAGGCATTGGCGAGGAACACCTTGGGCGTAAAGAGCCAGCCGAGGAAAACCAGCAGGGTCACAAGGACATAAAGAGCCAAAGCGACGATAAAGGGTTGGCTCTGGTTGAAATAGAACTCCATCACCGGATGCTCGCCGGTTTTGGCAACCGCGGGAGCGAAAGCCGCCAGCTCTGCGGCAGCTTCGGCAAAGGCCTCGGCATCCCCACCCTGCCTGGCCTGGGCCAGCTTGCCAAGGGTGACCATTTGCTCGGGAAGGCCACCGGTCATCGGAATGCCCTCGACCATGACGTCGCCGGGTTTCTTCCACTCCCCATTGTAGTTGAGCAGGAAGATGGTAGTCCGGGACATTTCGCTAAGCTGCTGCATGTGCATGCGCAGCATCGGGGAATCGAGGTTCTGGGGCGTTGACTGGCCCGAAGCGGCAAACTGGTTGGCCGCCTCCATGACACTGTTGACGACTCCGTTGTAGAAGCTCGGTACACTCTGTCGCAAACGCAGCGGATACACCGTCTGGGCAACCATCTGGTAGAGGGCCAGATTGCCATAGAGCTGGTTGATCGCCGTCTCGTAGGAATTGCGTTGCTTGCTGTCGGGATTTATCTGCCGGGCCTGCTCCTGGACCTTCATCAGGTAAGGCTCCAGATCCGCATAGCTGAAGTACTTCTTTGTCCCGGCTTCAAGGCCGAACATGCCCAGGATATCCGGGTGATCGATGCGGAAAACCGGTATCTTGTCTGCTTCCTGACGATCGAAGAGCACCTCCGTCAACCAGTCGATGGCTTCCACCTTGCGACGCTCGGTGGTCCCGTCTTCCAGTTCGGCCTTGTACTTGATGGATTGCTTGCCGCGGATAAGCAGAAGGGTGTGCCGGGCAACGGCATCCAAGGGCTTGACGCGTCCTCCTTCAAGTACCGGCATTTGACCGAGGACCGCCTCGGCGGAGGTGTCCGGCTTGACCAGGGGTTGGGCCACCGGCCAGATGCAGAGCAGCGCCAGTAACCAGATAATGCTAATACCTGCCCATTTCATTATTTGATCCTCCGGGTCATGCGGTATCCCGCAACAGTGAACTGCCAACACAGGCCGATGGAGACGAGGATGCAGGCGATGTAAGGCACCAGCCATCCGGGATTCTTGACCACCTGGAACATGGATGCCGTATCCTGCTTGGCAAAGGAGGCCTGGTAATAGGTGCGTCCTTCGTAACGCAACGGATTGTTCATGAATATCATGACTTCCTTTTCGTCCCCGTTCACAGCGTGCTCCACCCGTACCCGACTGGAGAAGTTGCTGGGAATATTCGTTCCGGGATAGCGGTCATGGTTGAATTCAAGCAAGGTGATGGTGTAGGGAAGATAGGTCTTCTTGAAGCGGAGTCCGATCTGGTAGACCTGTCCGTCCACTGTGAATTCCTGCTCCGGGAAACGCTCCTCAAAAACGTTCGAGACCAGCCAGGATCCGACAACGTCACCCGCACTGAGGACATCCACGACTGCCGTGCGAATGTCCCGGCGCTCATCACTGTTGAAGGAGCCAATCGCCTTCACGCCAAGATTGAACTGGGCCCCGATGCCGCGTGTGACACCAAAGGTTTCCCGGCCCATGGCCGCCCCACCCTGGTTGATCTCGGCGTTATTGAAGACCTCCCGCACTCTCAGCTGAAGGGGAAAGAGTCCCGGTTGACCGGGAACTTCCGGTTCCAGCATCATTCCCTTTTTAAGATCCTTGAAATCGTAGGAAAAGACTCCGAGGCGACCGTCTTCCTTCTGCTTGGTCAGGTAGAACTCGTCCTCATGGAAACTGCGGATGAAATTGGCCTTACCGCCTTCATCAAGCCACATGTAGTCTTCCTCCTGGAAGATATTGGTCACCAGCTGGCCAACCAGCAGCATGAGGATGCCGACATGGATAAAGCTGATCCCCATAATGGACCAGCGGGGCCGCCAGTAGCGCGCATGGGCAAGGACCAGATTCAGGGCCAGCAGGGGGCCAATGAGGTAGCCACCGGGGAGAACCACCGGAATGAACTTCAGGAAATTGCCTGCAGGCCAGAATTCCGGATAGCGCCAGATGGCGATAAAGCTTTCGAAGTAGATATCCTGGGCCTGGCGAATGCCGATCCGGACTTGGTCGAGCGTGCCGAAAAAGACCAGCAGGACAGAGAAACCGAGCAGGAAAACTGATAACCTGAGGGATCCCAACTCCTTCAAAAGCCGCTTCAAAAACGGGAGTATATGCATGGGGAATTTAGAATTTTATCGAGTCGATGAAAGCACCGTAAGAATCCAACTCTCCCTCAACAGCTGAAGCCGGTCCGGCCATCTTGAAAAACCAGGTCTTGCCGTTATGGGAAACGGCGGAGACCACCATCTGGATAGCTTCACCACCAGCCGTTACCCCGGCCGGGCCAGTCAAGGACACCTGCCAGCCGTCCATTCCGGAAATCTCCACCTGCTTGACCAGGGCCAATGCGGAATCCGGGTCCAGTGGCGGGAGTCCGACCTGGCGGCGCCAGCGGTTGATATTAGCGGCTTGGCCGCCAACATCCCCCGCGAAAGCGCTCACCGAGACATCCGCCATGTTTTCCGGAGGCGTTCCGGTCTGGAAAGCTTTCAGGACCATACTTGAGGGGGCTTTCTCCACCCAGCCCTGCGGCAAAGAGAATCCGAATCCAGCCGCCGGGGCGGCGTGGGCGGAATGGTCGTGGCCATCGTGCTCGGAATGACCCTCGGGCAATTCCGCTTGCGGGCTTTCCGCAACTTCCTGGACTTCGACGTATTCCGGCTCAGCCTTGCCGCATCCGGAAATAAAGGTGGCCAAAGCCATGGAAACCATGATCAGGCCGGCATTGAAACAGGCTGCTCCGGAAAGGCCTCGAGGGCGTCCCGGCTCGACTCCATTATCAGTTGTAATAGGGGGCATGGCGCAAAGGTAACCATCCCGTTTCACTGTAGTCAAGTAAGGCCGGAAATGATTTTCCGAAAAAACATCAAGGCACTTAAGGGAGCTTCTTAATCAAACTCCCGCCGTCCCTCGAGCGCGCTTCTCAAGGTAGTGGCATCGGCGTAGGGAATCCCTCCCCCACTCGGCAGGCCAAACCCGATGCGGCTGACCTTGACGGGAAGCCCGGCAACAATTTCCTCCTGCAGATAGTGGCAGGTGGCCTCCCCCTCGATGTCATTGGAAAGGGCAAGGATGATTTCACTAATCTCCCCGGCTTCAAGCCGCCCGCGCAAACCCGAGAAGTTGAGGTCTTCCGGGCCCACACCGTGGATCGGCGAAAGCTTTCCCTGCAGGACATGGTACCGGCCGCGATAGGCACCCGCCCGTTCCATCGAACGCAAGTCGGTAACCGATTCCACGATACAGAGCAGTGAGCTATTGCGTGAAGGATCCTGGCAGATGTCACAAGGTCCGCCTTCGCTCAGGTTCCCGCATTGCGGGCAGGCAGCAACCTTTTCGCGGGCCTGCTCGAGGGCCTCCATGAGTTCATTGCAGGCATCCGGCTTTTCTACCAGCAGGTGCAAGGCAATCCGCTCAGCGGACCGGTAACCCAGGCCGGGCAGTCGCTTCAGGCATTGCTGGAGGTACTCGAAGGAACCAGACATGTCCGGACAGCCTTTCCTAAAGTCCGGGCATTCCCGGAACCTGAAATTCCGACGTGACGGCCTGCATGGCCTCCTCGCTCCTCGAGGACGCTTCCTTGAGGGCGTTTTGCACCGCCTCGAGGATCGTCTCCTCGACGAAGGCGGCATCCTCCTTGAGGAATTCCGGGTCCAACTTGATCCCCTTGATTTCCGACTGCAGGGATACGGTCACTGTGACCGCTCCTCCCCCACTGGCGATATCAATATTCTGTTGGGCGAGTTCTTCCTGCAAAGCGGTCATTTTCTTCTGCAGCTTCGCCATCTGCTTCATCATTTTACCAAGTCCTGCCATGATGTTGAGACGGTTCCCAAGAGCGGGAAGAAAGTCAAGTCTGGCTCAGGGCTTCCACAGGCGGGCAAAACGCCGCGCCATCTCGACATGCAGGCGAATGCCCAGAGGAATAAGGTCATCATTGAAATCGAAGGCCGGGTGATGACAGGCCGGGACCGTCTCCACGTCCTCCGGGCAGGCCGGCAGGAAATAGAAAAAGGAAGGCACCTGTTCCCCGAAGAAGGCAAAGTCCTCTCCGCCGAGAATGGGATTTACCTCAAGCAGCCGCTCCTGCTCACCGGTCTCCTCCACGATGGCCATGAAAACCTTTTCGGCCTCTGGATGATTAATAAGCACCGGATACCCGACATCACAGCGAATTTTCACTTTCGCACCGTGTGCCTCAGCAACCCGGTTGGCCACCTGGATGATACGGTCCCGCAGATCCTCAAGAATTCCCATGTCGAGGGCACGGAATGTTCCGTGCAAATAGGACTGCCCGGCAATGATGTTGTAGGCAGTTCCGGCATGGAAACGGGTAACGGATACCACCGCCGGTGTCCGCGGGTCCATCCCGCGGGAAACGATTCCCTGCAGCTGGTCAACGATACAGGCACCGATGTAAAGCGGATCGACACAGTTCTCAGGAAAAGCGGCATGCCCTCCAACTCCAATAACCTCGATATCGAAAGTGCCCGTTCCGGCCATCAATGCGCCCGAGTTGTAGGCGATGCGTCCGCTCTTGAGGTGCGGATCCGGCAAATTGTTGTGCAAACCGAATATGGCATCCACCTTGGGATCCTCGAGTACACCTTCACGACACATTTTTGCCGCCCCGGCTCCTCCCTCCTCGGCCGGCTGGAAGATAAACTTAACCGGCCCTTTCAGCTCGTCCCTGAGACCGGCCAGGACCTGGATGGCTCCCACCAGCATGGCAGTGTGTCCATCATGCCCGCAGGCATGCATCTTTCCCTGAGTCCGGGAAGTCCATTCCACTCCACTGGCTTCCTCGATCGGAAGCGCGTCCATATCAGCCCGCAAGGCGACGCAAGGGCCCTCCAATTGCTTCCCCAGGGTGACAGCCACTCCACTGCCGGCCAGGCCCGTCTTGATATCCAGCCCCTCTATTCCAGAAATGGCCTCAACGACCTTGCCCGCTGTGCGGTATTCTTCATAGGCCAGCTCCGGATGCTGATGCAGATCGCGCCGCAAGGCGATGATATCCGGCAAAACGGCGTCTATGGATTCATTCAAGGACTGGTACTTCATGATAAACGGACCTCTTTAGGTTTGCAGGTGGAGAAGATGACCCAATTTCGCCTTACCTGCAATCCATTCCACAAGTCCGCTCCGTTTTCCCTAGCGTTTACCGCCTACCGAGTCCAGGCGGCCGATTTGCCTCCCCCGGACAAAGCCGTTCTGGATAGCCCAGATAATCAGTTCCGGGGTGCTGCGCACACCCACCTTGGCCATCACGTTGCGGCGGTGACCCTGGACAGTGGCTACCGATAGTCCCAGGTCGGTCGCGATTTCTTCATTACTCAATCCCTGCCCGAACAGCTTGACCATTTGTTCTTCCCTCGGGGAAAGCGTCTTGTAGAAGGCCTCCGGTTCCCGGACCAGCTTCATGAAAGCCTCCTCGATGCTGTCCGAGTAGTAGGTTCGGGATTGCTCCAGCGCCCGGAAGGCCTTCTGCAACTCGACGCCGCTGGTCTCCTTCTTGTCCAGGACAGCCATCACGATGCTTCTCTTCAGCTTGATGACCGGGTAGTTACTGGCATGTGCCGTCAAGACCATGATCCGCGTGTTCGGACGGCGGGCCAGTTGCCAGTCGACATAGCGCAAGCCATCCCCGTCCGGAAGATCAAGGTCAAGGAGGACAAGATCCATCTCAACCGACTCGCTCAGGGCATTGGCAGCCGCCAGGCTGTCTGCTTCTCCCACCACCTCAAGGCCCGCACCCTTAAGCCAGATGACCAGGAATTCGCGGAACATCTTCTCGTCCTCCACAACCAGTACTTTTCGAATAACCATGATCCAGAAGGTCTGGCCAGTGGTGGGCTCCGGCAAGGGAGATAATTACCTGAATTCAGGTAGTTTGCGGGATTCTTTTGCTAAAAAAAAGGCCCTGCCGGATGGCAGGACCTTGCAAAGGTTTTGAAGAGATCCGGGAAGCTCAATAGCGGTAGTGATCGCTCTTGTAAGGACCTTCCACCTTCACCCCGATGTATTCTGCCTGCTCGGAGGTCAACTGGGTCAGGCGGGCCCCGATTTTCTCAAGGTGCAGCCGGGCCACCTCCTCATCCAGATGCTTGGGCAGGATATAGACGCCGGGGGTATACTGCTCGACATGCTCCCAAAGCTCAATCTGGGCCAGAACCTGGTTGGTGAAGCTGTTTGACATGACAAAGCTCGGATGCCCGGTGGCACACCCAAGATTAACGAGGCGACCCTCAGCCAGAAGGTAGATGGCGTGCCCGTCGGGGAAGGTGTACTTGTCAACCTGCGGCTTGATATTGGTCCGCTCGACCCCGTTGAGGTTTTTCATGTTGTCGACCTGGATCTCATTGTCGAAGTGGCCGATGTTACAGACAATGGCCTGATCGGCCATCTTCTCCATGTGCTCGAGCTTGATGATATCCTTGTTGCCGGTCGTCGTGACATAGATGTTCCCCCAACCGAGAGTATCCTCGATAGTCAGGACCCGATAACCTTCCATGGCTGCCTGGAGGGCGCAAATGGGATCGATTTCCGTCACCACTACCTGTGCCCCCATTCCCTTGAGCGCAGCGGCACAACCCTTGCCGACATCACCGTAGCCGCAGACAACCGCAACCTTGCCCGAGATCATGACATCCGTGGCCCGCTTGATGCCATCGATAAGGCTTTCCCGGCAACCGTAAAGGTTGTCGAACTTGCTCTTGGTGACGGAATCATTGACGTTGATGGCCGGCACCAGGAGCGTTCCCTTTTTCTGCATTTCGTAGAGGCGGTGGACTCCGGTGGTCGTTTCCTCGGATACGCCCTTCCACTCCTTGACAACATCGTGCCAGCGGGTGGGCTCCTCCGACTTGACGTGCCGGAGCAAGTCCTTGATGACCTGCTCCTCTTCACTGCCGGATGGCGTGTCAATCCAGTCGCTGCCATCCTCCAGCTCATAACCCTTGTGAATCAGCAAGGTGGCGTCACCTCCATCATCGACGATGAGCTGCGGTCCCTTGCCATCCGGCCAGGTCAGGGCCTGGTAGGTGCACCACCAGTATTCTTCCAGGGATTCGCCCTTCCAGGCAAAGACCGGCACCCCGCTGGCCGCGATGGCGGCGGCGGCATGGTCCTGGGTCGAGAAGATGTTGCAGGAACACCAGCGGACGTCCGCCCCGAGGTCCCTGAGGGTCTCAATCAGAACCGCTGTCTGCACGGTCATGTGAAGCGAGCCCATGATGCGCACACCAGCCAGCGGCTTGCTGGCGGCATACTTTTCACGGGTAGCCATCAGGCCGGGCATTTCGTGCTCGGCGATTTCAATTTCCTTGCGACCGAAATCGGCGAGGCCGATGTCCGCAACTTTGTAATCCAATACTTCCTGTACGTCTGTACTCATTTTTAAATTCCTCAATTAGCTGTTAATGGCGGCCTTCAACTCATCGACGCGATTGACCTGCTCCCATGGCATCTCCGGCTTGCCAAAGTGGCCATAATGGGTGCTGGCCTGGTAGATTGGTCGCAGGAGATCCAGCTGACCAATGATATCCGCCGGCTTGAAATTAAAGACCTTCTTGATGGCCTCGATGATATCAGCGTCGGGGAACTTGCCCGTATCGAAGGTCTCAATGTGGATGGATGTCGGGTGTGGATAGCCGATGGCGTAGGCCACCTGCAACTCGCAGATGTCTGCCAGACCGGCAGCGACAACATTCTTCGCTACCCAGCGGCACATGTAGGCTGCCGAGCGGTCGACCTTGGAGGGATCCTTCCCCGAAAAGGCACCACCACCGTGGCGGCCCCAGCCGCCATAGGTATCAACAATGATTTTCCTGCCCGTCAGGCCGGCATCCCCTTCCGGACCACCGATGACAAACTTGCCCGTCGGGTTGATGAGATACTGAGTGCTGCCATTCAACAATTCGTGCGGCAGGACCTTGCGGACGACTTCTTCAATAATGTAGGCCTCGATCTCAGCATGGCTGACCGTGTCCTTGTGCTGGGTGGACACGACCACGTTGTCGATGTGGGTTATTTTGCCATCTTCGTAGGCAATACAGACCTGGCTTTTGGCGTCAGGGCGGAGCCAGTCAACTGCCTTGGCCTTGCGAAGGGATGCCAGTTTACGGAGGATGCGATGGGCGAACATGATCGCGGCCGGCATGTACTCCGGAGTCTCATTGCAAGCGTACCCGAACATGATCCCCTGGTCGCCAGCGCCCTGTTCGGCGGTTTCCTTGCCTTCGGCGGCCCGGGCATCAACCCCCTGGGCAATGTCCGCACTCTGGCGCGTAAGGTAATTATTTATGAAGACATCATCGGCGTGGAATACCGGATCGTCCTCCTTGTTCTCGTAGCCGATTTCCCGGATAGCCTCACGGATAACGGCATTGTAATCAAACTTCGCCTCGGTGGTAATTTCCCCGGCGACGGTCACCATGTTGCTTTTAACCAGCGTCTCACAGGCAACCCGGCTGGCCGGGTCCTGCTCGAGACAGGCGTCAAGAATACTGTCGGATATGTAATCCGCCACCTTATCAGGATGACCCTCGCCGACAGACTCAGAACTGAATTTCATTGTAATTCCCATGCTGACAGTAATTTGAGCATCCGGGCCCTCGGCGCAAGTCAAAACATCATCTTATCCTGATAACATGATGAATGGTTCGGATTTGCCTTGGGAGGCTTGAAATAAGTGGTTCGTGGATGTAATGAATGAGCATGCCCAAAGAGCAATTGATAGTCTTTTACGACGGGAACTGCCCCTTCTGTGTCGGTTGGGTCAAGTTCCTGCTCGACCGGGACGGGCATGACCGGTTGCGCTTTGCCTCCCTGGACAGTGCCTGGAGCGACCGGTTCTTCAAGGAGCAGAACCTGAAAAATCCCGGCAAGGAGAGCATCGTGGTCTGGGATGGGGAATTCATCCAGCAACGCAGTGCGGCGACGATGGCCATCGCGGAAGCACTCCCGGGCGTCTGGCAGTTAGGCCGGCACATGGACATCTTTCCCAAGGGCTTTAGAGACGGTACCTACGACTGGGTGGCCCAGAATCGATACAAGTGGTTCGGGAAATACGACACCTGTTGGGTCCCAAAAGCGCAAGATCGCCGGAAATTCCTCGATCTGGAAGCGAGCCCGGTCCAAGATCCGACCCATGGAAGTCAGGCAGTCGACGATCCGTCTCCGCAGTAACGGCCAGGGGACCTACGAGGTTACCGGCGAGCTGGAGCGGATCCTGCGCGAATCAGGCTTGCGGGATGGCCTTCTGACCGTCTTTTGCCGCCACACCAGTTGCAGTCTGGTGATCATGGAAAACGCGGATCCGAGTGCCCGCCGGGACTTGGAAGACTGGTTACAGCGTCTGGTACCGGAAGAGGATCCGCATTTTACCCATACCCTGGAAACATCCCTTTCACCGGAGGACGACTGAGTCTCGGAACCTGGCAGGGATGTTTCCTTTGGGAGCACCGGTCCCACCCTCACACCCGGGAGCTGCAGGTAACCCTGGTCGGACGGTAATCCGCTCCCGGGACCAGCCCGGCATTGTTGCGGCAGCTGATCCCGATGCGCACTTGACTCCGTCTGGAGCATGGGCATTGCTAGCGGGCTATGTTGGAAACCCTGACCAACCGCATCGGCAGCGCCCTCCGCAACCTGAGTGGCAAAGGTAAGCTGACCGAGGAGAACATGACCGAGAGCTTGCAGGAGGTCCGCAAGGCCCTTCTGGCGGCGGACGTCCATTTCCGGGTAGCCCGGGAGTTCGTTGAACGGGTCAAGCAGGAATGCCTCGGGCAGAAGGTCCTGGACTCGGTCACCCCGGGTCAGATGGTGGTCAAGATCATCCACGATGAACTGGTCAAGCTCCTCGGAGAAGGGACAACCCATCTCGAGGAAAAGAAACCGCTGCGGATCCTTCTTCTGGGCTTGCAGGGTTCGGGTAAGACAACCTTTGCCGGCAAGCTGGCCTTGCACCTGCGCAAGCAGGGCTACACGCCCGCCCTCATTGCTTGTGATATCTACCGTCCGGCGGCCATAGACCAGCTGGAGACGATTGCCAAGGCCAATGACTTCCTGTTCTATGGCGAACGGGACAGCAAGGATGTTCCCCGGATTGGCCGCAACGGCTGGGACTGGGCCAAGCAACAGGGAGCGGACGCCATCATCTTTGACACTGCCGGCCGGCTGCAAATCGACGAACCGCTAGTCAAGGAAGTGGTCGACCTGAAGGCCGCTGTCCTCCCGGATGAAAGCCTCCTCGTAGCAGATGCGGCCCTAGGTCAGGAGGCAGTCAACGTGGCCAAGACTTTTAATGAGGCGGTCCAATTAAGTGGTATTGCGCTGACCAAGCTGGACGGCGATACCCGTGGCGGGGCAGCGCTCTCCATGAAGGCCATCGCCCAGGTGCCGATCAAGTTCATGGGCGTCGGGGAAAAGGTTACCGACCTGGAAATCTTCCATCCGGACCGATTAGCCGGGCGGATCCTCGGTATGGGAGACGTCGTATCCCTGGTCGAGAAGGCACAGGAAAACATCGATCAGGAAGATGCCCAGCGGATGGCGGAAAAGCTCCAGCGGGCGGAATTCAATTTCGAGGACTTCCTCAGCCAGATGCAGGCGGTCAAGAAAATGGGTTCGCTTGGCGGGCTCATGAAGATGATGCCCGGCATGGGCAACATGGAGGTTGGCGAAAAAGAGGAAAAGAAACTCAAGCACACGGAAGCGCTCATCCAGTCCATGACCGTCCAGGAGCGCCGCAATCCGAATATCCTCAACGGCAGCCGGCGCAATCGCATTGCCCGCGGGGCCGGCCTACCGGTCAAGGACCTCAACGCACTCATCAAGCAATTCCAGCAGATGAAGAAAATGATGCGCATGATGAAGGGTCCCAAGGCCCGCAAGATGCTCAAGAAGATGAAGAATTCCGGCATGGACATGCCCGGCATGGAAGGCATGGGCGGCCTTCCGGGAATGTAAGGACTGTGCCTCGTGGATACAGTGGCCCTGAGCGAACACATACGCAGCTACTCGACACCCATCGAGCCGTTGCCGACCGGTGCTATTTCCCGGCTTGGTAAGGCTGAAGGAATCCGGGCAGTTGTCTTCGATGTCTATGGCACTCTTTTCATCAGCGGTTCCGGAGACATCAGTCTGGCCCGCAATGAGGATCGCAGCCCCGCGATAGTCGCCTCCCTGGAGACAGCAGGCTTCCAGGTGACAGAATCCGCTGCGCCATGGTCGAAGGCCTTCCTGCACCAAATTGAAACGGCCCGGCAGGCTCGCAAGGAACAAGGCATTTCCTACCCCGAAGTCCGTATTGAAGAAGTCTGGCAGGCGCTGGTCGAAAAGGCCGCAAAGGATGGATGGATACGCGGCACGGGCAGTATCGAACTGGCCATCGTGGACCATGAATGCCGGGTCAATCCCTGCTGGCCCATGCCCGGGCTGCAGGAAACACTCGAGGAACTGGGCCGTCGCAAGCTGGCATTGGGCATTGTTTCCAACGCCCAGTTCTACACCCCCCTGCTCTTTAAGGCACTGCTCAGTAAACCGCTTGAGGATTTTGGGTTAGAGGAAGCCCGCAGCGTCTGGTCCTACATTGAGCGGGAAGGCAAGCCATCCCGAAACCTGTATCGAAAACTTAAGGACAAATTGGCCACGGAAGGCATCGCCCCCCGTGAAACCCTCTACGTCGGCAACGACATTCGTAACGATATCTGGCCCGCCGGCGACCTGGGCTTCCGCACCGTCCTTTTCGCCGGGGATGAGCGCTCGCTGCGCTGGCGCAAGGAGGATCCGGATTGTCAGAATGTAGAGCCGGAATTCATCATCACCGAACTGGACCAGCTGCTTCAGATTATCGCGCCATAAAGGCGCTCACTACTGTAGCGAGCGGGTTTATCCCGCGATAAAAAATGCCCCGGTGGGACTGGGGCATTGTGCAAACCAATAAACAAACAAGAATCCGTTAGTATCTTGAAATCAGCAGGTCCCGTTGCCAGGCCATCTCCTTGGGCATGTGGTCCCAGAGCTTGAGGAACAATTCCTCGTGGCCGAGGGTCTGCACGAGCAGCGTTTCGCTGTCGATCTTCATCAGCTCGTCCCAGTCCTCACGGGAGAAATCCAATCCATTCCAGTCAATGTCCTCATAACGGGGCATCCAGCCAAGGGCGGTCTCGCTGGCATGGGCGTCCCCATTGACCCGCTGGACGATCCATTTGAGCACACGGGTGTTCTCTCCAAATCCCGGCCAGAGCCACTTGCCGTCGGCGGTCTTGCGGAACCAGTTGACGTGGAAGATGCGGGGAATTTCGCTGATCGCCTTCCCCATCTTGAGCCAGTGGCGGAAGTAATCGCCCATGTGATAACCACAGAATGGCAACATGGCGAACGGGTCCCGGCGCATGGAACCAACCTTGCCCTCGGCAGCAGCCGTCTGCTCGGAACCAACGGTGGCTCCGAGATAGACCCCGTGCTGCCAGTTGAAGCTTTGGAAGACCAGCGGAATCGTGGTCATGCGGCGACCCCCGAAGATCATCGCCCCGACTTCGACACCGGCTGGGTTTTCCCACTCGGGGTCAATCACCGGACAGTTGCGGGCAGGGGCCGTAAAACGGCTATTCGGGTGGGATGAGAGAATTTCCTTACCATTCTCATCCGTCTGCCCGGGCGTCCAGTCGTTGCCCTTCCAGTCGATGAGATGGTCCGGAGTGTCCTCAGACATCCCTTCCCACCAGACATCACCGTCGTCGGTCAAGGCGACATTGGTAAAGATAGTATCCTGGCGACACGAATCGAGGGCCATGGGGTTGGTGACAGCACTGGTTCCCGGTGCCACCCCGAAGAACCCGGCCTCCGGGTTAATGGCCCGAAGCTTGCCTTCAGGGTCCGGCTTGATCCAGGCAATGTCATCCCCGATGCAGGAGACTTCCCAGCCCTCATCCTTCAGTTCCTTGGGCGGGATCAGCATCGCGAAATTTGTCTTGCCGCAAGCGCTGGGGAAAGCAGCCGTGACGTAAGTCTTGCGGCCAGTCGGATCCTTCACCCCGAGGATGAGCATATGCTCGGCCATCCACCCCTCGTCACGGGCAATGGTGCTGGCAATCCGCAGGGCAAAGCACTTCTTTCCCAACAGGGCGTTGCCGCCATAACCGGAACCAATGGAAAGGATGGTCTTGTCTTCCGGGAAGTGGGCAATGTAGGTGTTGGCCGGGTCGCAGGGCCAGGGCACATCATCTTCCGGCTTGTGGATGGGGGCGCCCACCGAGTGGACGCAGCGCACGTAGTCCCGACTGTCGCCGAGGACCTCCCAGATCTGCTTGGAGACCCGGGTCATGATACGCATGTTGACCACAACATATGGCGAATCGGAGATTTCGATCCCGATCTTGGAAATGGGAGACCCAATGGGACCCATGCTGAAAGGAATGACGTACATCGTCCGACCCTTCATACAACCCTTGGCCAGCTTGTTGATCTTGGCCTTCATCTCATCCGGTGCCATCCAGTTGTTGGTCGGCCCGGCATCGTCCTTGGAGACCGAACAGATAAAGGTCCGGCTCTCGACCCGGGCCACATCCTTCGGGTCCGAGCGGAAAAGATAACTGTTGGGACGCTTTTCCTCGTTCAACTTGATGCAATGGTTGCGGGCAACCATCATCTTGAACAGAGCATCCGCCTCCTCCTCGCTGCCATCGACCCAGTGGACGCGGTCCGGGGTCAGCAGCCGGGTGACTCTTTCCACCCAGTTCACGACATCTTGATTCGTGGTCAGGGGTTCTGCATTCAGGGGGTAGTCGCACATCGGGGCGACAGTATTTACTGCGTTCTCACTCATGGTAATTCTGTCTTCGTATATAAGCTGTATTTTTCAAATTTGATTAATCTCATTGATTAAATGAGCTAATTCCGGAACAGCCTTTCGTTTAGATTTCCTAATCCTGAGTGTCAAGACCATTAGGGGATTTCATCCCCTATTTTTACTGCTCAAGGCATGGACCCGCATGATGCAAATCACCAGGGATAGCCCCGGAGCCCAGATCAAGGCAAAAAACCCGCCGTCGTAGAGGCCATTACGGAGCATCTCGCCAGCCGACAGGTCCATACCGAGCAAAAATCCGACAACCGGAAACAGGATCGCCCCGGCAATTGCCCCGGCAAGGCAGATCAAGCCTACCAACCCGAACCAGAGGAGGCCCCAGACAAGTATCGACTTGATTCTCCTTGGCATCCTAACGTTTGGATTGCCGGCCATCCCGATGATAGACCCGGGTGATGCTCTTTACGATATCCGGGATTGTCCGCCCTTCAGTAGAGATGCCGATCCCGGCCGCCATGTAAACCGGATCCCTTTCAGCCATCAGGGAACGGATGCGTCCCTCCGGATCATCGACATTGAGCAAGGGACGTTTTGGATTGCCAATTGTCCGCTTGAGAATCGTTTCCGGGCGGGCAAAGAGGCAGACAACGAGACCCTTCTCCTTCAGCAGTTCACTCATCCCCGGCTGGATCGGCAATCCGCCACCACAGGCCACAATTGTTCCCTCATCGGGGTGTCCGGACTCGATGAACTCCCTCTCCATGGACCGGAATGCTGTTTCGCCCTCATCGGCGAAAATCTCCGCGATGCTCCTGCCGGCCGTCTGCTCAATGGCCCAATCGGAGTCAATGAAGCTCATCCGCAAGGACCTTGCCAAGGCCCGGCCAACCGCACTCTTCCCTACCCCCATGAAACCGATGAGGTAAATGTTGCGGCGCTTTGCCTTTCCTGAATCCTGCATGCCGCCATTTCTGGACAAGGCAGACCGTGCCTTCAACTCCAATTTGCCATCCGTATTAATTGCAGCCCCCGCTTGCCTAATCGGAACCGCCTGCCATATAAATAAGATATGCAAAAGGATGTCCTCAACGTTTCCATCAAGGGAGTCATGCCCACATCAAACGGCTGCGCCCTCTTCCTCGGACCGGAGGACAAGACCTTCATCATCTACGTCGACTCCCAGATCGGGAATACCATCTCCATGATTATCAACAATGTGGAGCGGGAGCGACCCATTACCCACGACCTTATCAGCAACATTTTCATCGGTCTTGGAGTCAGTCTGCAGCGAATCATCATCAATGATGTCAAGGACCGGACCTTCTATGCCCGCATGATTCTCAAGATGGAGAACGAGATTGAGTCCAAAATCTGTGAGATTGATTCCCGGCCCAGTGATGCCATCGCCCTGGCCCTGCATGACGATCGGCCCATTTTTGTCTCCCGGAAGGTTCTTGATGCGGAGGAAGACATGACCGAGCTGCTGGAACGCATCCTCAAGGAGCAGGGCTAATTGATGGAGCATCCCCTGCCGCTACCGGAGCCCATCGAAACGGGCAGCCTGCCCACTGCCTTGGCCCCGATGCAGGATGTGACCGACCTCCCATTCATGCGCTTGCTCGGCAAGTACGGGCCTCCGGATTACTTCTTCACGGAATATTTCCGGGTTCATGACCATTCAACGTTGGAAAAACACATTGTCGATTCCATCGAGCTGCATGGAACCGGCCGTCCGGTCTTTGCCCAGATGATTGGGGAGGATCTGCACCATCTGCGGCGAACCGCCCTATTGCTGCAGGAATATCCGGTTGCGGGGATTGACCTCAACATGGGCTGCCCGGCCCCCAAGGTCTATCGAAAGAATGTTGGCGGTGGCCTGCTTCGGGAACCCGCTAAGATCGAACAAATCTTTGCCACCTTGCGGGAGTGTTGCCAGGGCCGCTTCACCGTCAAGACCCGCATCGGATTCGAGGATGACCGCCACTTCAAGACCCTCCTCGACCTGGTCAACAAGTACGAAATCGATACCCTCAGCATCCATGGACGCACGGTGAAGCAAATGTACCGTGGCGGGGTCGATTATGACCGCATCCGCCTCGCCTCCGAAACCGTCAACTGCCCGGTCTTTGCCAACGGGAATATCACCTCCGCCGCCAAGGCCATTGAGGTGAAGCAACAGACCGGCTGCTTCGGGACCATGGTCGGCCGGTCGGCAATCCGCAATCCTTGGATTTTTCGCCAGATTCGAGAAGCGACTACCGGCCGGAGCCTGACACGACCCACCCTGGGAGATGTCCGTCAATATGTTGACGACTTATGGGAATCAACCGACCGGCCCGGGATGGAAGACAGGGGACATCTCAACCGGATGAAGAAGTTCCTTAATTTTGTCGGTCAGGGAGTGGACCCGGAAGGAGCGTTCCTCCATGAAATGCGCCGGGCCCGCGAGGCAGAAACGTTCTTCGCTATCTGCGACAAGTACATGCTTGATGACGGCAAGGGCGAGGAGCCCTTTAACAGCGAGCCTTTTGCGGGAGTCCTGGCCCGGCCCAACCACGAAGGCTGATCATCATTCAGGCGGATACTTGGCTCGGGTCCCGAAAAGGGCGGTGCCAACCCGGATGAGGGTACTTCCCTCCTCGACTGCCCATTCAAGGTCACCGGTCATTCCCATCGAAAGGACCTGCAACTTGAGCCCGCAGGCAATCTCCAAACGGTCCCGGAGTTCCCGCAGGCGACGGAAGGTTCCACGAACCACCGCCTCATCATCGCTGAATTCGCCAATTGTCATCAGGCCTTCCAGTTGCAGGTGTTCACTCTCCATGACTGCGGCAGCAAGGGCTTCCGCCTCCTCAACCGAGCAGCCACTCTTGGCCGGATCCTCCCCGACATTGGCCTGCAGGAGCACCGGGTAGCCTTCCTTCCCCATTTCTCCACAGAGTCGCTCGAGGATTCGGACCAGCTTTGGCCGGTCCACTGTCTGAATGCGGTCGAATGTCTCCAGGGCCAGGCGCGCCTTGTTGCTTTGCAAGGGCCCGATCAATTCCCAATACCCCGTCGTGCCCTGAACCTCCGGTCGCTTGCCGGCGGCTTCCTGGACCCGGTTCTCACCGATGGTCTGTAATCCCGCCTCCAATGCCCACTCCACCGCCTGAGGTGGATGTGTCTTCGTCACGGCCATTAATTCAACTTCTGAGGTCGCGCGATTGCTCCGATTACAAGCATCCTTAATACGACTGCGCAAATCATCCAGGCTGATGAGGAACTCTTGCTTGGTGTTCATTATTAAAAAGGAGCTGTAGAATTTTGTGTAATTAGAGAAATTAATATTTACAAAAGCAATTAGGGGGACTATCAGAAATATTTATGCACATTGAAAATTTTAAAATATTTTCAGATCTGGTTGAAAGTCAGTCCTTTTCGCGGGCTGCCAAGCTGAACGGCGTTACCCAGTCGGCCGTGAGCCAGCAATTAAGGGCAATGGAAAAACACTTTGCTGTCCTTATTGTTGACCGGAGTCAAAAACAATTCCGGCTTACCCTGGAAGGCCAGAAGCTCTACGACAGCGCCAAGGAAATCCTCCACCGCTACGAAAAGCTGGTTTCCGACCTGCAGGAGATGAAGAAGGTCATCAGTGGGACCATCCACATCTCGACCATCTACAGTATCGGCCTGCACGAGCTGCCTCCCTATATCACCAAGTTCCTCAAGGAATTCCCTTCGGTCAATGTCCGGGTCGAGTACCGGCGTTCCAATCTCGTCTACGAGGACATCCTTCACAACTCCGTGGACCTTGGCCTGATCGCCTTCCCGACAAAGATGCGCCAGCTGGAAGTCATCCCCTTCCTCGAGGATCAGCTGGTCGTCATCTGCAATGCCGACCATGCCCTGGCCAAAAAGAAGTCAGTTGAGATTTCCGACCTGGCCGGCGAAAAGTTCATTGGCTTTGACCAGGACATCCCGACCCGCAAGGCGACCGACCAGATGTTCCGGGACTGCAAAGTCGACATTGAGCCGGTGATGGAGTTCGACAACATCGAGACCGTCAAGCGCGCCGTGGAAATCAACGCTGGGATATCCATTGTTCCTTCCGCCACGGTAAAGCAGGAGATGAAGCAGGGACTGCTCAAATCCATCCCCATCAAGGGCTCGAATGTGACGCGTCCGCTGGCCATCATCCACCGCAAGGGACGGGTACTGACCCCGGCGATGAAGAAGTTCATTGCCAACCTGACTGGAAAACCCGTCAAGGAAGCGGTCGAAGCCCCGAAAAAGACCAAAAAGGCCAAGAAGGCTTCCTGAGGTTGGGCAGGACCGGTAATCTGATCCGTAAGTCGACAAACCGGGAACTTTCTCAAAGGAAAGGCCCTGTCCCGCAGATGCAGGACAAGGCCTTTCAGGAAGATTTATGATCTCAGGCTGATTAGATTTTGCCCTTGAGACCAGCACCGGCCTTGAACTTGACCGTCTTGCTGGCCTTAATCTGGATTTGCTGACCAGTCTGCGGATTGATACCCTTACGGGCAGCGCGCTTGGCAACAGAGAATGTGCCGAAGCCAATCAACTGGACAGCCTTGTCCTTCTTGAGGCCCTTTTCAATGCCATCGATAACAGCAGCAACCGCGCGTTCGGCGGCGGCCTTGGAGGTGTCGCCACCTAACGATTTTTGTACGGATTCTACCAACTCAGCTTTGTTCATATATAGGTTCCTTTTATTTTATTTGTTACGTTCGGAGTGAACTAATTGATGCAATGATTGAAAGATTCCCCCGTCAACGGAATTTTTGCCGGAAATTGAAGTTTTTCCGAAATGTCGATTGGAATGAGCCCTTTACTGGTGCGGAATGACGGCGGGTCATCTCCCGGATACCTTTGATAGAAAGGGATTAAGGCGAAAGCCCCGCTGTATTGGGTTTTTTAAAAGGGCTCAGAAAGATTCGGGCAGGCGGATTTCCGTCAGCTTGGGGGGAGTGATTTTACGTGAAACGGCGTATCCCCGAAGGTCCATTGACCATCCTCGCAGCGACTCTTGAGCCAACCGATCCCGATGCATTTGTCAGTAAATTCCACTACACTTGTCGGAGCGCCGACAACACTGTCCTCATGCATCCAATTGTCGGGCAGGGAATCGCGGTTTCCACGAGCCTCAAACTGGACCAGCCGACGGGTGACCCGCTCGAGCCGGTGGACCCGGGCCACCACCTCCTGTCCGAGGTAGCATCCCTTGTCGAATGAAAGGGCGCTGAGGATGTTGGCCTCCAATGGGTTAAGGGCTTTTTCGGAGCTATCGAGAGGTATCGAGGGGATTCCCTCCCTGAGGCGAATGGCCTCAGCTTCGGACTGGTCCAAGGAGTCAGCAGGCAGAGGAAAATCCATGCCGGAAGGCAGGAGAAACTCCATCGATTCCATCCCGAGGCACCGTCCACGGTATCCCTTGACGGCATCCTTTTCCATATAGTGGCCGCTTTCAATCGGGCCCCAGCCAATCGACTGCAAGATGCCGTTTGGTTCTTCCGTGTGGAGGGCCAGAACGTCGAGTTCTCCGGTCAAATTTTCAATTTCAACATCATCGGCAATGATGTGCCGATCAAACTTGGCCAGAAGCTGCTCCGTGGGAGTCTTGTAGCTGACCAGAAGCATGGAGTCCTCGCTGTCCTTGAAGACAAATCCATCCCCCTGGATTTGTCCACGGTGGTCCAACCAGAGGGAGTAGCGGCAGGTGCCCACCTTCCCGCGCAAATCGGCGGTACCCTGTCCCTGGAGGAAGTCAAAATGGTCCTCGCCGGTGAAGCGCAGGACAGCAGTGGGAGAAAATCGGTAAGCTTTCGCTGATGCCATACGGAGAAGGAAACCCAAAGCGGGTGCCTTTCAAGAAGACATTGAGGAAAATTCGGCTTGCCGAGGCAACAGCCTGCCCCACCCTACAACGCCATGGAGCACAAACCGCGTCAGGTCTCAGACGTCAACATTCTCGACAGTGCCGTCCTTCCGGCACCGGAATACCTTTGCCGGGAACTGCCCCGGACTGAGGAAATGGCCACCTTCGTTGCCAGCGCCCGGGATACGATTCGCAATATCCTTTTCGGCGATGATCCGCGGATGCTGGTCATTGTCGGGCCCTGTTCAATCCATGATCCGAAGGCCGGACTGGAATATGCCCGGCGCCTGGTGGAGTTGAAGCGCCAGTACCAGGACCGGCTCTACATTGTCATGCGGGTCTATTTTGAAAAGCCGCGGACCACGGTCGGCTGGAAGGGGCTCATCATGGACCCGGACCTTGATGCCACTTGCGACATCCCGCTCGGCCTGAAGAAGGCGCGCCAGTTCTTGCTTGATGTCCTTTCGTTGAACCTGGCCACAGCCACCGAGCTGCTCGATCCGATTACCCCGCAGTATATTTCCGACCTCATCTGCTGGTCCGCCATCGGCGCCCGGACAACGGAGTCCCAGACCCACCGCCAGATGGCCTCCGGTCTTTCCATGCCCCTGGGCTTCAAGAATGCCACCAGCGGGGATGTCCAGGTGGCCATTAATGCCATCCGTGCGGCCTCCCAACCCCAGACTTTCCTTGGCATCAGCCATCAGGGCCTGGCCTCCGCCCTGGCCACAAGAGGCAATCCCAATTGCCACCTCATCCTTCGAGGCGGTTCCGACGGCACCAATTACGATCCGGAATCCATAGCCAGCGCCGTTGCCAGCCTGCAGAAGCACAAGCTCCTGCCCTCCATCATGATCGATTGCAGCCACGCCAACAGCAGCAAGGATCCCTCCCGTCAACCGGAGGTCATGGCGGAAGTCCTTGAACAGGCCATCCAGCCGGATTCCCCAATCATGGGCATCATGCTGGAAAGCAACCTCGTCGAAGGGAACCAGTCTTTTCCAAGGCCGCTGGAGGATCTGGAGTACGGCAAGTCGATTACTGATGGCTGCATTGGATGGGAGACGACGGCCCAGGCCCTTGCCGCCGGCTACGAGAAGCTGGCCCCGCTGTTTCCGGAAAAGGCCTAGTTCTCGATTCCCTTGCGGGCCGGGACACCCTGGCTGAAGTAGTGCTTTACTTCCCTCATCTCGGTGACGAGATGGGCCCTGGCGATGACCTCCTCATGCGCCTTGCGTCCGGTAAATACCAGCTCCACCTGCGGGGGGCGATTCTCCACTAATTCCAGCACCTCTTCCAGGGTAATCAACTCAAACCACAGGGCCATGTTGATTTCATCAAGGATGACGATGCGGAACTTGCCAGACAAGAGGGCCTCCTTGGCCTTGAGCAGCCCTTCATGAGCGGCGGCCCGCTGGGCCTCGGTGACCTTGCCCTTGTAGACCCAGCCGGGATCCCCGTATTGCTCGTGGGTCACCGTCTCCAGCTTCGGGAGGGAATGCAGCTCCCCATAATCCTGCCCCTTCATGAACTGGCCGATGTAGACCGGATAGCCCCGTCCTGCCGCCCGCAGGGCTAGCCCCAGGGAGGCGGTCGTCTTGCCCTTGCCGTCACCGGTGTAGATCTGGAAATACCCGTCCGCTTGCTCAGCTGTCATTCCCCAAGAAATGCCCCACCGAGGGATTTCCGTCAAACGGGAAAAAAGAGTTGATTTCAGTCCCGTTCCATGCCCACATTACGCCCTTTGGAGGAGAGATGGCTGAGTGGCCGAAAGCGCCCGCCTGCTAAGTGGGTATACGGCTTAAAACCGTATCGAGGGTTCGAATCCCTCTCTCTCCGCCACTCGACAAGTTCGCGGCAGGCCAAGCGAGAGCTTGGACTGACGCGAGCGCAGTCGGCCAATAGCTGCAAGGGGAAAGCCCAACGAGCTGTCGTTTTCCGTTTTCTCTTGTCCATTTTAATCCTGCCTTCCGATTCCTTCTGTTATGAGTGATTTCCCATGGACAGAATTGGGTAATGCCGATCTATCCTTTGGGATTCGGCAAAATTGATATTTTGCGATTCAGAATCCCTCAATTGATCATGCATATCCCAAAAGTCCTTTTCCTTTCCATCTGTTTGTCCCTGGTTGCCAACCCGGCCATGAATGCCCAATCGCAAGATCGGCCATTCATCTGGATAACCCAGGAGGAACGGGCAGACCTGCTGGAGAAAATCGAAAGCGAGGGATGGGCAGCCGCCCACTTTTCGCAGTTGAAAAACCGCGTCGATGGCAAAGTGAACACCCACGCCATTTCCCCAAGTCTCACCTTGACCAAGATTCCGGAATTCGGAACCGACCCGAATCAGTACAACGACCGGGACGCGGTGTCACCTGCTTCAAACCACAAGAACGTCCTCGCCCCGGCTGCCGAGGCGGCAATGCTTTACTTTTTAACCGAGGAAGAAAAATACGGTCAGTATGCGGCGGACATCCTGGAAGCCTACTTTGACCACCTTGCCCAGTTGACGCCGGAAACCACGACTATCTGTGGGAATGACTTTTACGACCCACGGACGACCTACAATCACATCGCCCTTGCTTACGACTTTGCCTATAATTTCCTGACCGATCCCTCAACGACAGTTTATGACGAGGACACGGGAACACGCATTCCGTTCGACAATGCAAAGGCGCAGCAGGCGATGACCAATATCGTCGGAAATGCTCTTCAGGAATGGAGGGCAGACAATTATGGCAGAAATGTCTCCAACCACCCAATCCTTACTGCGCCAGGCGCGCTGTTTCCAATCCTTTGTATCGAGGACGAAACCGAAAGGGATCGTCTCCTGAATGTCTTCTGGGAAAAAGGGACCTGGCACCAAGCTTCCTTCACCAAGACGATCCTGCCGATGTTCACGGATCAAGGCCTCTGGCCGGAGCCCGTCAGCTACAGTTTCATGCCCAACGTCAGCCTGGTCCTCAATGTCATTGACCGGATCAAGCCGGAGTGGAATGTGACGGAAGCGCATGGCAACATATTTGATGGAATCTTCCTCTTCGACTACCTCCGCAATCCAGACCGCCGATTTGTCCGCTACGGGGATTCCAAGCGCAACAACGACAGTACGGGAGCGCTCTATCGCTATGCCCTTCATATCGCCACCCGCCGCGGCTATACGGACCTTGAGGAACAGGCACAAGTGGCCTTGAAAAAGGCCTACGATGCCAACGGGGGTAGCCGGCCGGCAATTGCCGGGGGCACCTTCGACAATTATGAAGCACTGAAGCTCTTCTGGGGACTCAACCTTCCCGATACGGTCGAAGGCGGATTTGACTTCACCAAACCGACCGTGCTTGTGACACATGCCGGTGTAGCCCTGCAACGCAATGCTGTGGATACGGACAATGTTGATTACGGCCTGACAGGCATCATTGGCGGAGCCCATTACGTCCACTCCCACGTTACCGGCATTTCAATGGAGCTTTACGGTGCCGGCTATGTGATGGCACCGAACGCTGGCCTGGCAGCAACGCTGGCCGATCGACAGCTCCCGGAAAACAAGAACTACTTCCGCCTCCACGCGGGTAACAATTGCGTCATTATCAATGGAACATCCCATGGTCGCCAGTCTGGAGCTTGGGCGAGCAATTCCTATGTCTGGCAGGACAGGGCCGTGAATGTGGGTGCGGAACCACAGCATCTGGAAGACCCGATCAGTCCGCATTACAGCTTCGCCACCCAGTACTTGAACGACACCGTGAACCAGGCCCAGCAGCAACGCACCCTGGCAATTATCCGTACCAGCCCGACAACCGGATTCTACTTCGACCTCTTCCGCTCCCGCTCCCTGGTCGAAAACAATTTCCATGACTACATCTATCACAACATAGGTGATGAGACCATCATCAGCGACACCTCGGGTGTCCTTAGTCTCACCCCGACTGACCGCTACGACAACGATATCGGGGATCCTGTGCAATCCCCCGGCTGGCGGTTTTTCGAAAACGAACAGGTCACGCCGGAGACAGCTGATTCCGTCAAGGTCCAGTTCCGGGTCAATTTCAATAATCGTTCCATGAACCTGTTTGTTCCCAACGGCATTGCCCGGGAATACACCCATGCCCTTGCCCCGGCCACGCGTGAAGCGAAAAATGGATACGTGAACAAGAAGACCCAGGTCCTGGCCATCCGGCAACAGGGCGAAGCCTGGGAGCGGCCCTTTGTCGCGGTTATCGAACCCTCCACTAATTTCGACACCAGCGTCCAGTCTGTGACCCAGCTTACCCAAGGGGAACAGGTCGTTGGCGCCAAGGTGGTTTCCATGATCGATGGCCAAAGCGTCACCAACTACATTATCTGCCTCGACAGTCCCGATGCCTCCTACGAGGACACGGAGCTCGGTCTAGGCTTCACGGGTCGCTTCGGAGCGGTTACCGACCGTGGTGGCGATGATGTGGAACTCTTCATCGGCGAGGGCTCGTTTCTTACCTACGGCTCCCATGTGGTTTCCTCCACTTCGGGCGAAACCACCGCTGCATGGTGCCAGTTTGATGAAAGCAGCAGTCCGACTGTCGCCACGCGGGCACAGGTCAATGTTGCACGGGCCGACAATTCCCAGCTCTTCATGGATATCCATGGTTCCAACGCAGTCCTGAGCTGGCCGGGAACGGACATGAAATTGCAGCAGAGCCGGTTCTTGACCCGCTTCAGTTGGGCAACGGTTCCCGGCGGGAAAGTGCGCCCCGTGGTCGTCCCCCTGGCGGACCATCCCGTCTTCTTCCGGATTCTCGAGAAGTAAGCTAACTATTAATCCGGCATCAATAGGGAATTCAGGAAGGCAATTCAAGGGCCCGAGGTCACTGCGCCATGCATCCAGCGAGAATTCGCTTGCCATCCGTCCAGATACTGGGATAACCAAAGGTCCCATGAGCCGACTGCTACCCTTCCTCATGGTTACCCTGTTCCTGGCCAGTAGTACTTTTGCCACTATCCCCATCTTCAGCCCCACAACTGAATGGAATCCGATTACCTATCCGGGTGTCACTTCAGACTACCCCTCCGACACCCAGGCCAGCTCACTTGACCTCGACCTCGTCGGGGATGTAACACACGCAGCGTTCTACACCCGCTTTGATGCCACCCCCTCGCCCCAAGCACCGGAAGGTGAAGTGGGCTATCGACTGCGCATGGCTGGCAACCAATCACCGGCGACCTTTGCCGGCCAGGCATGGATTGGGGCGGATGTTAATAGCGATGGTGCCCTGGATCTTTTTGTGGGAGCCAATAATAACACCGTCAGCATCAACTTCGCCGGTGCGGACTCCAATACCTCCCCCAATACAACCTCGATCGACTCCACGCCTTTCTGGTCAGCCAGTGTCTCGGCGACAAATTTCAGCTGGACAGAAAACAACAGCAGTCTGGATCCCGATGGTACCAACTTTGACATCGATAATGGCGGGGAAACGGACTACTTTCTCACTTTCATCGTCCCCTTCGACCAACTTGCGGCAGCTGTGAACTCCCTTTCCCTGGGATTCACTTTCGACAATACGTCCCCCTTAGCCTACATTGCCGCCACCGCCACCCAGGGACAAACCCTGAATGCGGACTTGAATGGCGTCAATGGCACGGCCGGCACCCTTTCCTGGACTGAACTGGATGCCATCAGCCCGGAGGTCGGGATAGATGGCGAACCCGCAGTTCCGGAGCCCGGACTGACAGCCCTGATCGTGGCGCTGGCGGGAGGATTCTTTTTGTTCGTGCAGAAGCGCCGCTGATCGGTCACGCTTGTCAATGTGAGCCGACCGCCGGAGTCCATTGGGGCATTCAACTTTATTGCCAATATTTCACTCGCCGGAGTGAAGATAATTGTTGGTGTCGCAGGTTCTTCGTACGCCCTCATCGCTGATGGCATAGAGTCCCTGGCGGATTGCGTCTCTTCCCTGATCGTCTGGAACGGATTAAAGGTGGCCAGCCGGGAAGCCGACCATGACCATCCTTATGGACATGGAAAGGCCGAGGCCGTCGCAGCCTTATTGGCTGGGGTTGGTTTGGTTGTTTCCGCTGTCATCATTGCCTACCATGCCATAAGCGAAATCCTAACTCCACACCTTGTACCGGCTGCTTTTACCATTCCCGCTCTCATCGGCATCATCCTGGTCAAGGAACTGCTTTACCGGTTGACGGTTCGTGGAGCTGAGCATCATGACAGCAGTGCACTCCGTGCCGAAGCCTGGCACCACCGGAGTGATTCCCTGACATCCCTCGGCGTCCTTCTTGGCATAGTCATTGCGGTCCTCGGTGGTCAGCGCCTGGCCTACTCTGACGATATTGCCGCCTGTCTGGTCACACTCCTCATCCTCTATAATGCCTACAAGATCATCCGCCCGTCCCTTGATGAACTGATGGACCGCCGCATTGAGGATGAAAAACATCTCCTCATCCTCGATTGTATTGCTGGAATTGAGGGCGTTCAGGAAGTAGAGACCCTGATTGTCCGCCGAAGCGGGCGCCATTTCCTCGTCGACGTCCACATCGAGGTGGATCCCGGCATTACGGTTGAGGCAGGACACAAAATCTCCCATGCCGTAAAAGACGCCCTTCTGGCAATGGAAACTCCCCAGGTCCAGCACGTGACGACCCACATTGAACCGCATGCTCCCGACGGGGGAAATTGATATGCGCCGTCGCAAAAAGCTATATCAACTGGTTTTCAGCCTCATTATCCTGGCTCTTTCCTGCTGGGCATTACTTTGGTTCCTGCGTCCGGGGACCCAGCCGCGGACACAAATTTTCCAGGGAATATTCCTGACCGTTGAAGAAACGCCCAGTGGTCGCCTGATGATTGTCGAGGTCCACTGGGACACCCCGGGAGTACAGTTCTCCAACCGGGCCTACTCCTTCCCTGTCGATCCAACGAATCAGGATTCCCCGCACTACCGTACCACTTTTGCCGATTGGGCCCTATTTCGTGAAGGGGCGGCTGTCCTCGTGAACACGACCCTCTTTCTACCTGATTCCCTGAAGACCTTCCTGCCCGGATATCCTGTTCGCTCGAACGAGACCCTGGTCGTCGACGGGGAAGTGTCCCATGTCCATGATCACAGCTACCTGCTTTACTGGGACGCTGACGGGAATGTCCACTTACAACGGTCGAAGCCGCCCTCTCCGGAAAGTCTGGATGCCGCTGTATCAGGCATTGGTCTACAGGGCATTCCAGTCAGCCAGGGCCAGGTCCGTCCCCGTGCAATCAGCGATCATGGGGAAGCAAATGCACGCACCTTCATCGGGGTGGATCCGGAGAGGAAAGTCCTTTTCCTGATGGCCTTCGAGAAGGCAACCCCCATCCAGATGCTGGAACAAGCGGTTGCCCATGGTGTAAAAGTCGGTGGCCAGGTAGATGGCGGCAGTTCAACCAACCTCATCATCGGCACAGGCGCGAAAGACCTTCCTCCTCATACCGGCATTCGCGGCTGGCGTCCCGTAGGCCCATACCTCATTGTCAAGGCTGAGTCCCTTTAACCTTCAATCAAGGATATCATGAAACGCGTAACTGGAATCGGAGGCATCTTCTTCAAGAGCAAAAATCCACAGGCGATGAACGCCTGGTACCGCAAGCACCTCGGTTTCAAGGTCAACGAATACGGCTCCCTCTTCCAGGGCCGCGAATTCGAGGAACCAGACAACCGGACACTCCTTCAGTGGGCCCCGTTTGAGGCGGATACCGACTACTTCGAGCCCTGCAAGAAGGAATTCATGATCAATTATCGCGTCGACGATCTGGAAGCCTTGCTGGAAGAACTGGAAAAGGAAGGTATCGAGATTGTCACTCCCTTGAAGTCCTACCCCTACGGGAAGTTTGCCCACGTCATGGATCCCGAAGGGAACAAGGTGGAACTCTGGGAACCGATTGACGAGGGGCTCGATGCCGATCTGGAAAGCCAGAAGTGATATCGGGAGATTAACTACAAATGCTGCCCCGTAACGCTGCGCTTGGCGGTCTTCAGATCGAGCACCGGACCGGCATAGAGCAGCTCGCCCCCTTCTTCCCCTCCCCCGGGTCCGAGGTCAATGACCCAGTCCGCCAGGCGAATGACATCCAGGTTGTGCTCGATAAGAATCAGCGTCTGCCCCTGTTCACGCAGTTTGAAGAGCAGGTCCATGAGGTGCTGGATGTCGACCCAGTGGAGTCCCGTCGTCGGCTCGTCGAGCAGGTAGAGGTTCCGGCTGCGTTGGCTTTTGCTCAGCTCAAGGGATAACTTCAGCCGCTGGGCTTCACCACCGGAGAGGGTTGGCGCTGCCTGTCCCAGCTTGATGTAACCCAAGCCCACGGCCTGGAGGGTCTCCAGTTTGGCCAGCACCTTGGGCTGGTGGGCGAAGAGCTTGATCGCCTCGTCAACCGTCATCTCGAGGACATCAGCAATGTTGTACCCCTTGAAACGGACTTCCAGGGTCTCCCGGTTGTAACGCTTCCCGTGGCAACTGGGACATTCCGCATAGACATCGCTGAGGAACTGCATGTCCATCTTGATCAATCCATCCCCCTGGCAGCGTTCGCAGCGGCCGCCCCGGACATTGAAGCTGAAACGCCCGGGTCCATAACCGCGCACCTTCGCCAGTGGGGTTTGCGCATAAAGCCGCCTGAGGTCATCAAATATCTTTGTAAAGGTCGCCGGATTGGACCGCGGGCTGCGTCCGATCGGATCCTGGTCCACCCGGACGATGCGCTCGAAATTTTCCAAACCATCCAGGCCCCTATGCCGACCGGGTATATCCTTGGTCCGGTTCAATTTGAAGGCAGCCGCCTTGCCCAGGATCTCATTGACGAGGGTGCTTTTGCCGGATCCGCTGACTCCCGTAACCACTGTCAGGAGCCCGACTGGAAAGGATACATCCAGCTCCTTGAGGTTGTGTTCATGGGCACCCTTCACCGTCACCCAACCCTCATCCGGTTCCTTGACCGGAACCGACCGCTCAACACTGGCCGTCCCCGAGAGAAAGGCCCCGGTACGGGAAGTGCGGGACTTTTTTGCCGCACTGACAGTTCCCTGGAAAATAACCTCTCCCCCGGCCTCACCCGCTCCCGGTCCGATTTCCAAGAGGTGATCCGCCGCCTCGATGACATCGGGATCATGCTCCACCACGATAACGCTGCTTCCTCGCTCCCTGAGACCCTCCAGGGTGGCAATCAGCTTCCTTGTGTTGGCCGGGTGCAGGCCGATTGTCGGTTCATCCAGAACATAGGTCACTCCGACCAAGCCCATTCCGACCTGCGTGGCCAGTCGAACCCTCTGGGCTTCTCCCCCGCTCAGGCTGCCATAAGGCCGAGCCAGACTCAAGTAGTGCAAGCCCACCTCGTTCAAGAATACCAAACGGTTCCTCAGGCCATTGACCGCATCTTCAAATCCAGGCAACTCCAGGGATTCAACGAAGGTCAGCGCATCCCGCAGGGAATAGCCAAGGAACTCAGAATAACTCAGATCCTTGAGGAGGACGGCTCGTGATGTATCCCGAAGCCGCGTTCCCTGGCAGTCCTCGCAACCACTCCTTGTCTGGTAAGCCATCAGCCGGTTGCGCAATCCATCGCTGCTGGTATCCCGGCGGGTCTTTTCCAAATCCGCCAGCACACCCTCGAAAGGCATTGCCTCCGGCTTGCGGTTGCCCGGTTTCGTCTTGAACAGGAACTCCCTATCCCCCGCCCCGTGGAGAATGACCTGGCGAACCGCTTCCGGCAATTCCTGCCACGGTGTCGTCGGGTCGAAAGGCAGCTGCTCGGCCAATTGCTTCAAGCGGGCATTGCGTTCAATAATCATCCGCCGCGAGCCTAGCCGCCATGGCTTGATGGCCCCCTTGCGGACCGACTTCACTGGATCCGGGACAACCAGTTCCGGACTGAATTGTAAAGTCTCGCCAAGTCCACCACAGGAAGGACAGGCCCCGTCCGGATGGTCCCAGGAGAATTGCTTTGGCGTGACCTCCGGATAAACCGTCCCGCACACCTCGCAGGAAAGGTGTTGGCTGACAACAAAGGTCGTCCATTCAGCACCCTGCTCCCGCTGGACCATCACTTCCGCCCGGTTGTCCGCCTCCCGGAAGGCCAGTTCGAGGGAATCCGCTATGCGGCTACGCTGGTCCTCCCTGAGGACCAGGCGGTCGATGACCAGGTCCATCTGATGTTCCGCGCTTCCTTTTGGAAAGAGGTCGCTATCTTCCAATTCGCGAATTTCCCCGTCCAGCCTGACCCGGAGATATCCCTTTTGTTTGAGGTGGGGAATCTCATTCCGCAGGACAGAGGACTTGGCCCGCATATAAGGGGCGAGGATCATGAATCGACTCCCATCCGGCTCCTGGTAGATACGGTCCAGACAGTCATCGAGGGATTTCCGGACTATCTGGCCGCCGTCTTTCGGGCAATGGGCCTTGCCGCAAAGCGACCATAGCAAGCGGGCATAATCCGCAATTTCCGTGATTGTCGCCACCGTGCTGCGGGGATTGGCTCCCGTCCCTGTGCGCTGCTCAATGGCAATAACCGGGGTCAAGCCGTCAATATAGTCCACTTCCGGCCGTTCGATCTGGTCCATTAACTGCCGGGCACGCGTGGACAAGCTGTCCATGAACTTCCGGTAGCCCTCCGCGAAGATTGTATCAAAGGCCAGCGAGGACTTTCCAGACCCGCTGACACCGGTTACCACCACCAATTGGTCGCGGGGAATTGTCACATCAATTCCCTTCAGGTTGTGCACGCGTGCGCCTTTTATGTGGATGACTTTCCGCATCGTTTAACTATGCCGCCAATTTTTATTGCGCATTTGCCTTGCGGTCAATCCGTGCTAGGATAAATCGCAGGGTATGAACGACAAAAGCCCCATAGTCTACATTAAGCCGGGTTGTCCATGGTGCCGTGAAGCACTGGCTTTCTTTTCCGAACATGGCGTTCCTCTGGAAATCCGTGATGTTAACTCCGAGCCCCAGAGCATGCAACGCATGGTCGAAATCAGCGGCCAGTCCAAGACACCTACCTTCGAGTTTGGGGAATTTATTGTCGCCGACTTTGACGTCCAGGAGTTCCTCGACGCCCTTGAGCAGGTTCCCGAAATCAAACAGCAACTTGGTTTCGGCGATAGCGAGGACTGGAACTAAAACTCCGCATTGCCCGGAGTTCGGGCAAAGGGGATGACGTCCCGGATGTTGGCCACACCCGTGACAAACATCAGCATTCGCTCAAATCCAAGCCCGAAGCCGGAGTGCGGGGCCGTGCCATAGCGTCGCAAATCCCGGTACCACCAATACTCCTCCTTCGACAAGTCGTGGTGCTCGAGTGCGGCATCCAGGCGCTCCAGACGCTCCTCACGCTGACTGCCCCCGATTATTTCACCTATTCCCGGAACCAGCACGTCCATGGCGGCAACGGTCTTGTCATCATCATTCTGGCGCATGTAGAAGGGCTTGATCTCCTTCGGGTAATTGAAAACGGTGACCGGGCGCTGAAAGTGGGTTTCCGTCAGCCAGCGCTCATGCTCACTCTGGAGATTGGCCCCATATTCCACCGGGTAGTCGAATTTGACATCCGCTGTTTTCAGCAACTCTACCGCATCGGTATAACTGATGCGCTCAAAGGGCCGTTCCAGCACGAACCGCAGGCGTTCATGAAGGCCCTTGTCGACGAATTTGCCGAACATCTCCAGGTCCTCCTGACAATGCTCAAGGATATCCCCGATGAGGTACTTGATGAAATCCTCCGCCAAGCCCATGTCGCCTTGCAAATCGCAAAAGGCCATTTCCGGCTCAATCATCCAGAACTCGCTGGCATGACGGGAAGTGTTGGAATTTTCCGCCCGAAAAGTGGGGCCGAAGGTATAGACATTGCTGTGCGATAAGGCGAATATCTCCGCCTCCAGCTGGCCACTGACCGTCAAGTAGGTTGGCCGGCCGAAGAAATCCTTTTCATAATCAATGTTCCCGTCCTCGTCCCGTGGCGGATTGCCCGGTTCCAAGGTGGAAACGCGGAACATTTCACCGGCCCCTTCACAGTCGCTCGCCGTGATCAACGGCGTGTGCACATAAACGAATCCACGTTCCTGAAAGAACTGGTGCACCGCATAGGAGAGCCGTGAACGAACCCGGAATACCGCCCCAAACAGGTTTGCCCGAGGCCGTAGGTGCGCGATCTCACGCATGTACTCCAGCGAGTGACGCTTCTTCTGCAGGGGATAACTCTCCTCCGCCTGTCCGATCAGCTCCAGCTCAGTGGCCTTGATCTCCCAGCGTTGGCCCTTCCCCTGGCTCTCCACAAGCTCCCCGGCCATCCGCACAGCTGAACCAGTCGTGAAGGCGTGGATGTTATCATACCCGGGACACCCTTCATCGGCAATTACCTGCAAATTCGCCAGGGAACTGCCGTCGTTTAATTCAATAAAGGAAAAGCCCTTCGAATCCCGCCGGGTCCGTACCCAGCCATACACTTCTACCGCATCGATCGGTCCGTCGGATTCCAGGGCTTCTTTTACTCTCAGTCTTTGCAAGCTCATAAGTTGCTCCTACTCCTACATCCCCGGCAGCTTCCATAAAGCAAAAAAACAAAAAGGCCCTGCTCCCCAAAGGGAACAGGACCTTAAAATGTGGGACGGCGCTCGCCACACGCTCTTTCCCGGTTGCTGACATTTGGCGCTCGTGATTCTTCATCATGGCTGCCAGCTCCCCGACGCTATTCTCCGAGGCACTTCGGAGTCCCGGCCTCGTAGCAGGGCCGTAGATGGAATTACTCCCATCTAATTCAAGAGTGAGGCCTCTCAGCATGGTCACCCCACAGGTGCTACCTGCGGACCTTCCTTACCCGCCGAGGATATCGCTGTAATCCGGTATCCTCCGCGATTCTTCCCAAGGTCGGCTCCACTGTCTCCAGCGGACGTTTGCCTTGAGTTACGGGTCTGACCTCTTACCTCTCGGGGATGCGTTCAGTTTACAGGCAGTCGACTCGGTTTTTCGAGCCCACTGCTTCTCGAAGGAAACCTGCGGCTGTTGTCATGTACTCGGCCGCCTGTTTCCCCGCTTACCAAGACGTTTTCGCTGCACCGACGTTTTTCCGGTCGCTTATGGTGAGATTAGCCCTCACCCGCCTCGCCAAACGGACGAACTGCACGGTAACATCCCTTGACCTTCCAGGTCACCGCGTTGAAGTCTCCCAGGGCACAACCCCTTCGGATCCTTCTAACTCAACCTGCTGGCATTGTGCTTGGCCTCGCTCTCGCTCGGCCGCCAGCCGATCGCCGGTCGTGTGCTTTCACAATTCAGGGCTGTGTGACCAACCCTGGCACCGACGGTGAAATTTGCCTCACTTCCTGGAGCCTTTAGTGGACGTCTCCTCAGAGCCGCCCGACTCCCCTCCATGAGGAGCCAGATTCGTTCGATAAACCTGACTGTTCCCCGGTTACCCGGGATTATCCTGGGGCTTTCGAGTTGAATGCCCGTTCTTTCAAAGAACTGACCATATTGTGCTCTTCAGGGGTCCCGACTGTCAACCCTAAAACATTCGTTATCAACGTTTTGTGAACAATCAAAGGTTATTGACACTCGCTTTTTACAACCTGTTCGTAAGTCCCTCATTTGGATGGCGATACACACCGGAGCCAATGTGAATAACTTCGCTTTTTCTGTGAGTTAGTGTGAACAACTCGGGAATAACGAATTTCCGGAAATTTTTTTTTGAAAAAAAACGCTCCTGCTGGCGGAAAAAAGTGAGTGAAAAACCGCTACAAGCTCAGGGATTGGCCTCGAGGTCCTGATCGAGAGCCTCCCGGATGGCATTGACCTCAATGGCAATGGCCTGAACGAGCTGTATTTGCTCATAGAAAGAGGCTTCCTGTTCCGGATTCTGAAAGAGGACCCGCTGTTCACGGGGATTGTAGGACCAAGTTCCCCAGGCCTCACGGAGGACGTTGAGGGCGGCAATGGCGGAGCCAAGCAGGCGAACCTCGAGCTGCCGCAGGTCATAGACGCGGGATCGCTCCCAGAATTGGAGCACGCGTTCCATTTCGGCAATGGCGATACGGTCGGCCGGGGGTTGCAGGTCCAGAGACTCGATTGAGCGCGTATAAGTATCCTCGAAGGACTCGATGAACTGGGTGAAGGCCCGGGTCTGTTCATAGAGCACCCTGTGGGCAGCCAATTCGACTTCCAGTTGGTCGATGGTCCGAAACCGAATCCACGATTCGGGGCCTTTGGTGGGATTGGCCTCCATGGCGGCGGCATAGGCTTCGGACTGGGCATCCAAGGCCTCGCGCATTTGCTGGTCCAGCTGCCGCAGGGCATCCAAGGTATCATACGGGATTCTGCCCTCATACTGGACAAAACGGTCCGTCTGGCCCCGCTGCTCCCGCTCGGCCCTCTCGGCGGCCCTTCGTTCCTCCTCGGCCTTGGCGAGGCGAAGCCGTTGCAATCTCAACTGTTCACGGGAGTCCTGTATGGCCTCCTGCCGGGCGCTATCCCGGTCGGCCTGGTTCTCGCGGGCAAGTATCAATGGAAAGATTAGAAGACAGCCCGCCAATCCGACAATCGCCCAAGAGATGAGGACCGGATCCCGGGCAAAAAGCCAGCGGGCGATCAGATTCAGGCAAATCCCCGTGGCGGTAATCGCCACTGGCCAGACCAGATGAAAGAGAGTCCCCTGCAGCCATGGGACATCGGGATACCATCCGGTCAGCAGGTAGTATCCCAGCCCCATCAAGACGCAAACAATTGCCAGAATTAGCCTCATGCCGGTTCCAAGCCGTAGAACTGAAGGGCGTTCCGTGTCGTGATTCGAGCCAAATCCTCCATGCTGATGCCGAACAGTTCGGCTGCAAAACGGCCGATGTGGGCCACGTTGGCGGGCTCATTCGGCTGGCCCCTCATTGGTTCCGGGGTCAGGTAAGGCGAATCCGTTTCCAGCATGAGTCTTTCCAGTCCCTGTTCCAGGGCAGCTTGGCGAATGGGCTCCGCGGAGGCATTCTTATAGGTCAGGATACCGGTGAAGGAAGCCCGTCCACCGCGGCTGTTGATTTCGCGGACCAGTTCGGGCCCGTCAGTAAAGCAGTGAAAGACAACCCGCTGCCAATCCACTCCGCTCTGGTCAATCAGGCGGATGCATTCCTTGACGGCATTGCGCGAATGAATGACCACCGGACAGTCCAATTGGTAGGCAAGCGTCAACTGGTCCTTAAAAACACGTTCCTGCAGGGCCTTCAGCTCGGCAGCTTCATCGGGATACTTGGGCATGTGAAAGTGGTCCAGTCCAATTTCGCCAAGGGCGACTGGTTGAGGGTCGGTCCCGAAATAGGTCGGGATGGCCTTTATCTGCTCTCCCCAGTCGTCATCAATGTCGCAGGGATGAATACCAACCGTCCAGTCGACCCGGCCGCTCTCGCGAGCCGTGAGACGATAATAAGTTTCCCAGTCCTTCTGGCTCGTTCCCACGGTAATGCAGCGGTGGACTCCAGCGGCCTGCATCCGCTCCAGCACAGCTTCCCCTTCTCCCCGGGTAAGTGCCTTTTCCAAGTGACAATGGGTATCGATCAGCATGCCTCTTCAATGAGCCAGAATATGAAGGAACTTCAACTGTTATCCTATTGTTCTTTTTAGTTTGAAAGGAACCCACTTTTCCCATTCTCATGATTGCATGATTGGTGAACGTCTAGAAGAGGGTCGCAAACGCAAGGGAGTATCCATCCGCGAGGCAGCGGAAGCCACCAAAATCCGGGGAGATTATCTTCTGGCAATGGAGGACAACTCCTTCGACATTCCCCTGCCACAAATTTATGTCCGTGGCTTCCTGAAGAACTACGCCCGCTACCTGAAGCTTGATCCAAACAAGATCCTTACGGATTACGATGCGCACCTCCTTGGCAAATCAACCCGGCCGGCAGGTTCAGGAACCCGCAGTGACCGCGATTCCCTCGGTCAGGTGGAAATCCCGGAGGAACGCGAGGAAGAAGAGGACCGCGTGGTTATTACCGAAGCACCCGAGGATGAGGGTCCCGATCCGGAGCTTACTTTCAACCTGGGGCAAAGGGAGCGCCCAGCCCCGCCCCCGCCAACCCTCGACCGGGAAGCAACCCGCCACGACCAGGAGTCATGGAATGAAAACAAGACCCTGTATATAAAGATCGGGGTTGTTTTTGCGGCCATCCTGCTGGTTTCCATTATCCTGATTGTCATGATCCAACTCCTCACCCGGGAAAAGGATACACCGGCAATTAATCCCGAGCTGGCAACAACCCCGGCGGAAACCGTCCAGACCCAGCCCGAGGTTGTCACGGGAGGGATTACCCGCGACAGCATCCTGATCACCGCTTCCGACAACCTCACCGTAATCGTCGAGCAAACCGTGGACCGGAAGCGCCTGTTCAGTGGCTCACTCAATACCGGGGAAACCCTCTCCTTGGAAAAGGAAGGTCCGGTCTCCATCCGTTTTACCAACGGCTCCGCCCTGACGATTGAGAAGGATGGCCAGAAGTTCCGTCCGCAGCAGACGGGGGTTGGCCGGACAGTGGTCGACTAGGCAAGGATAAGGCTCAAGCCTGCTGGTCTTCGGACAGCTTTGCCTGCAGGACCTGTTCCCGGCTGAGATGAATAATGTACTTCTCCTCGAAGTACGGGTCCGGGATCTTTTCCCAGAGCGGATAAACCGCGAAGGGCTCAAGGCCCATCTGCTCCAACTCCTCCTTGTAGAGGCTGCCTTTCCAGTAAAGGACCCCGTTGGGCAGGGATTCTTTGCCTCCCTGTCGGATATTGCCGCGAATCCAGCCGAGGAACCGGGGAAGCGAGGTCACCGCCCGGCCAAGGATGAAGTCCCAGCGCGACTCGAGCGTTTCCGCCCGCTTGTTCACCACCTGGACATTCGGGATATTCAGGGCCTGCACCATGTCCTCGACTGCCTTGGCCTTCTTCGTAATCGAGTCACAGAGAAAAAATTCCGCCTCCGGAAAGCAGATGGCCAGTGGCATTCCGGGCAATCCCCCACCTGTCCCGACGTCGAGGACCCGGGCTCCAGCCGGAATTTGGACCCAATTGACCAAGGCCAGCGAATGCACCAGGTGATGGAGGGCAAACTGGTCCATGTCCTTCCGGGAAACCAGGTTGATGCGGCTGTTCCATTCCTTGAAGACCGTTTCCAGCTTGCCCATCTGGTCCAGCTTGGCGGGACCAAGGTCAGGAAAAAAGGATTCCAGAAGGTTTGCCATGCCCTGCACTAGGCCTGTTCAGCGAGCCAGCGCTCCGCCTCGATGGCTGACTGGCAGCCCATGCCAGCGGCCGTGATGGCCTGCCGGTAAACATGGTCGGCACAGTCACCTGCGACGAATACGCCCGGGACCCGGGTCTTCACCTGGCTCCCCGGCTGCGGGATAAAGTAACCGTTGTGGTCGGTTTCGATTTCCTGGGCGAAGGGACCGGTATTGGGAATATGACCAATGGCAATAAAGAAGCCCTTGGCCTCCAGTTCGCTCTCCTGCCCGGTCTTGACGTCCTTGATCCGGGCCGCCCGCATCGTGCCGTCGTCACCAGCGATGACTTCCATCGGCACGGTATTCCAATGGACCTCAATCTTTTCGTGGGCCTTGACCCGGTCAGCCATGATCGAGGAGGCCCGCAGCTCGTCACGGCGGTGCAGCAGATGGATGCGGCTGCAAAAATGCGTCAGGAACAAGGCCTCTTCACAAGCGCTGTCGCCACCCCCGACGACAATCACTTCCATATCGCGGTAAAAAGCGCCATCACAGGTGGCACAGGTGGTGACCCCCTTGCCGCCGAACATCTCCTTCTCGCCGGGAATATCCAACAGGCGCGGGCTGGCGCCTGTGGCAATAATGACGGACTTGGCTTCAAATTCCTTTCCGTCCTCTGCCGTCAGGACCTTCTTGTCGCCCCCAAAATGCACCGACTGGATACGGGCGTACTCCGTTCGCGCCCCGAAGCGTTCCGCCTGCTTGCGCAGCTTGTCCATCAGAGTGAAGCCATCGATGCCCTCCGGCCATCCGGGGAAATTTTCCACTTCGCTGGTTGTTGTCAGTTGTCCGCCCGGCTGGGTCCCTTCAAGGACCAGGGGACTTAAATTCGCACGCGCTGCATAAATGGCCGCGGTCAGGCCGGCGCAGCCGGTTCCAAGTATGATTACATCTTCCATAATTGAATTTCTCTACGGGTCAGAGGATTTATCCGGTACTTTAATCCGGACATAAACATCAAAATAACCAAATCGCTCCTTTTTGTAGGTTTGTTGGAGGTATTCGAATAGAAGTTCCTTGTACTCCCCTTCAGTCGGACCGATGCCAACTGCCTCCACTCCGGAACTTTCCATGGAGCGAATGAATCCGGAGATTCCTCCCGGCCACTGCGCCATGATCTTGCGGTCGATGCCAGCAATGATGAAGCCGTACGGGTTGACATTGCTGCGATTGGACAAGACCAGCAATTCCGGAAGGCCGATGGACGCGATTTGCGTTTCCCCGGGGAAGCGCTCAGCCACTTGCTCGGCCGAAACACGCTGAGCCTTCAAACCGTCCTCGGAAGTGCCATGATAGAGCATCACTGAGGAAAGCGCCAGAAGGGCCGCCACGGTCGCACCGACCCGTTTGGGCGTCAGGCCGGCCAAGCCCTGAAGGGAACAAACGCCCTCCGAGAGTTTCCAGAAGAGCCCGGCCATCCCAATGGCCATGTAAGGAAGAAATGGATACAAGTCTGCCGCTCCCTGAAAATCGAGAAAAGTCCACAGGAAAACGAACGGCAGGGTCCCGACAATTGGCAACCAAACCGGCCATTCCTGTACACGGTGGACAGGATGGCGGTAAATCACCGCTGACTGAAGAAGCAGGTAAAACAAGCCCATGATTGCCGGTACAGCCATCAGGGTGTAGCCCTTGAAAAGCGACTCCACCGGCGCTAGCAGGTGTTCAATGACATCAAATGGCGGACGGTCCAGGTAAGTCAGGTTGAAGACGACACTGCCATCGATCAGGGCCACCAGGGCGCCTTTGGATATAAAGTAACCGAACAGAACCAGGCAGGGGACGAATACGCCAATGGCCGCGTAGCCGAGTCCTCGAAACCGCAATTCCCGGTCCTCCTTATGGATAAGTAACGGCGCCAGCAGGGCAAAGAGGACATAAACCACCCCAGGTTGCCAGACCCAGGTCGCCAGGGCTGCGAAAAACCCGGCCCATCCCCAGCGTTGCCGGGCAGCGAAGTAAAGGAATGCCACCTCAAAGAGGACGAAGGGCGTCTTGGCCCGCGGCCCGGACACGGCTTCCCGGCCAAAACTCCAGAAGCCCGTAAAGGCCATCGCGCCAATCAGCCCAGCAAGCGCATTGCGATAAAGGAGACGACCCAGAAGGTAAATGAATCCGCCTGCCAGTCCGCTCATGACCCACCATCCGGCGCGCACCGCGAGGACATCCTCAAGTCCGGAGAACCGCCCCATGGAAACAAAGAGACCACTCAGGATGGGCGTCAGTGGTGTCTTGTGATCAAAAATGGATAGGTAAGGGGCAACCCCATCGGCAAACTGCTGGCCGGCATAGAGGTATATGGCATCATCCCGGTAGAGCCAGCCCTCAAATCCGTAGACAGCGTAAATCCCGAGACTGATTGCCGTCGCCAGTAAAAACCCGAATACGGGCGAGCCGGTGATGCGCTGTCCCGATTCCCCCATGACCCTAGTAGAGGAATGCGGTAACCAGGAGGGCGAGGGCCATCATCACGAAGACTCCGCCAAAGGCCCGGACACGGACTGTCGAGACATAGAGCCAATTCAGGAAATCCCGCATCTTGTATGGCATCACCCCAATAAATATGGAGAGGGTGACAAAGAGGTAAATGAGGGTTACCAGGACCAGCCGCTCCGGGATATCATACAGTCCAAAGGCCGACTTCAGACCGACGTTCCCGCTTAGGAGCACGAGGACTGCCAGGCCCCTGACAGCCAGGAAATCACGGACGTAGAAAATGGTCCCCAGGAGGGTTGCCGCAAAGAGGGCAAAGAGAATCTCCTTGTAGTCGCCAAAGTCGGACTGTCCGAGCATCCAGATTTTCCAGAGGAACCAACCTCCCCCGAGAAGCATGAGGCCAACGCCCGCCGCGCGGTTGCGCGGGAAGGCCAGGACGCGTTCCCGGATCTTATCCGGAAGCGCCAGAAAGGGGATGCCCGCGACCAGCAGGACAAGGGCCATCAGGATAGTGAAAGTATAAAGAGAGGGAATCATTTGATTAGAATTACTGAGCAAGCAGTGCCGGACCGTTTTCGTCAACCCCGCTGAGACAGAGTTCGCCCAGAAGAATGCTGACCGTGGCATCAGTTACCCGGACCGGGACCACCTGGCCCACGAGTCGTTCGGTGGCCGGAAAGATCAACTTGCGATTGCCCGGATTGCGCCCCATGAACATGCCCTCCCCTTTTCGGGCCGGCCCCTCGACAAGGACTGACTGGACAGATCCCAGCAAGCCCTGGTTACGCCGCAGAGAGCTTTCCCCCAGCACCTCGAGGAGGATCTTGTTGCGCTGGTCCTTGACCTCAGCGGAAATATCATCGCCCATCTCGGCGGCCTTGGTCCCGGCACGCTCGGAATACTTGAAGATGAAGGCCATATCAAAGCCAACCTCCTCAAAGAGCGACCGGGTCGCTTCAAATTCATCCTCTGTCTCACCCGGGAATCCGACGATGATATCGGTTGAGAGGCAGATATCCGGCTGTACCTCCCGCAGCTGGTCGACAATTTCCAGAAACCGGCGGCGCGTGTAGGGCCGGCGCATGCGCTTTAACATGGAGTCCGCCCCGCTTTGCAGCGGCAAATGGACATAGGGCATTAACTTCTCCAGCCGTCCGTAGGCCTCGACAAGGTCCTTTTGGAAGCCGCGCGGGTGCGGTGAGGTAAAGCGGATCCGCTCCAGGCCGTCGATGGCATTGACCCGCTCCAGCAACTGGACAAAGGGACTGATGCCGTTGCGGTACGGAATTTCCCGCATGCCATAGCTGTTGACGATTTGCCCCAACAGGGTGACTTCGCGCGTGCCTGCCGCCACCAGCTCCTCGATTTCCTCGCAGATGGAGTCCATGCTGCGGTAGCGCTCCGCACCGCGGGTCTTGGGCACAATACAGAAGGTGCAATGCATGTTACAGCCCTGCATGATGCTGACAAAGGCCGATACCTGCGCCTTTTCACTGATGTGTTCCCGGATCGTCTCCTCCGAACCACTCTCCTCATCGAGATCGACGAGGGTGGCCGGGCGCGGGCCCAGCCCATTGTGGCTGGCGATGAACTGGTCAAGCATCTGCGGTACCCGGTGAAACTTCTGGGTTCCCACCAGCAAATCCAGATCCGGAAGCTTCTCCAGCAAGTCCGTTCCCCGGTTTTGTACCATGCAGCCCATCAGCCCGAGGACAAAGTTCGGATCCTCCTTCTTTCGCTTGGCGAGATGACCGGTCTTGCCAATGGCCTTCTGCTCCGCCTGTTCCCGGACAGCGCAGGTGTTCAGGAGGACAATATCCGCGGTGTGCTCATCGCAGACGATGGTGTAGCCCCGATCCCGCAGCTGGGCTGATACAGCCTCCGAGTCACGCTCGTTCATCTGGCAACCATAGGTCTTGATGTAGACGCGGTTCATAAGCGGATCATGTTCACTTGCTCCAGCAAAGGGGGTCAAGCCTTAGATACCCTTGACCGGGTAGCCCCGGGATTCCAGCAGAGGCTTCAGTTTCTCCCGCCATTCGCCCTGTAATTCCAAAACCCTGCCCTTGCAGGTGCCACCGGTGCCAAGAGCGCCCTGCAGATCCTTAAGCAAGCGCTGGTGAACCTCCGGTGCTCCGGTAAATCCACTGATCTCAGTCACCACCTTGCCCCCCTTTCCCGCCTTGAGGCGGCGCAAAAGGAGCGTCTCCCGCTTCTTGGGCTGGCCACGCCGCTTCTCGCCTGCCGGCGGAGCCTGGACGGGCTTGGCTTGCGGGAGATCCAGTCCCCCGAGGCTGGCGAAGGGATTATCGGCGGAAAGGTTTTCACCTCCGCTGGTGTCGATGCGTTCCTTTTTCCGGCTCATGGCTGCTCAGGAGCAAACGCCCTTCTCCGGGTCCCCACCCTCAAGCAGGACCCATGCTTTCTGGTAGCTGCGCTTGGCGAGGTAATGGGCAAGGTGACCCCGGGCCTCGGATTTCAATGCATCAAGGGCCTGAATCGAGGCCGCCAGGTCGCCACTCGCGTGTCCAAGGATAACCGCAAGGTGCTGCCGAATCGTTGTTCGAAAATTCTCGTCCATCATGGTTTATGCTTTTCATTCCATAGAAAATCGCCTCACTCAAGCCTCATGCCACAACAATTTTACCAAATTATCCACCTGACCGGTATTTTCATGATATTTCTGGGCTACGGTGGCCTGATTATCCGCAGCGTCACGGGTACCGAAAGCAAGGATATCCGTCGATTGGGGGCAATCACCAGCGGCCTTGGTTTGGTCCTGAGTCTCGTTGGGGGCTTTGGCCTGCTGGCCAAGCTCAATTACGGTTGGCCGGTCTGGGTTCTTATCAAAATAGCCATCTGGGTCATTCTCGGGGCCATGATTGTCGTCATCAACCGCAAGCCGCGCCTGTCGCAGGAGCTGTGGTGGAGCACCATCGTTCTCGGGGTCATTTCCCTCCTGATGGTTGTCCTGAAGCCGTTTTAATAACTGATCGTAAAGCCCATGAAGGACTGCTGGCGATGTTCTTCATGGCTTTCGGTCCGGCGGATGTAGACGGAAAGGCGGTCATTGACCTCCGCCACGAAACCACGGACCTCGGCATCCATGCCCTCTGCCTCCAACTGGACCCGGCCGTCGGGGAGGTTGCGGACAAAGCCGCTGACTTCAAACTCCTTGGCTATCTGCAGCGTCTTGTAACGAAAACCCACTCCCTGCACGTGACCGCTGAAAAATACGGAGAGATGCAGGACTTCCACGGTGGTTGCTGGACGGGAAGAAGCCATTATCAGAGAAGGAACTGAAAAGCATGGCAGCAGGCTCCAACCTCGGCAAGCATATTGGTTCTGGGGCGATTTTTATGGCCTCAAGCCTACTTCATCATTGCCAAACCGGCCAAGCCCCTCCAACTATGAAGCTAAATTCCGAAGCACTGTTTTTTTAAATGACAAATTACAACTTTGAAGGTCAGCCCGAGGGAGATTGGGACGACCGTGGCAATCTCTCCTGGAGCGAGGTCGATTGGCAGAAATTCCTGCAGCGGCAGGAAAAGGAAGTGGCTCGGTTTCTTCGCTTCTACGATGAATGCCCCCTGGGGCAGAGTGAACGCCTCGACTGGGTAGCCCGCCAAATGGGCTGGGACTCCGAGGATTGGTCCGTCAGTGACCTTCCCGAGGAAGATGAAGAAGGGGAAGCCTGGCAGAAGTCCGCCGAGGACAGCCGGGAACACCCGGATTCCGATCCCTACACCCTGCACCGGCATCCCGTCTACGTGGTTTGTTCAGGGCTTTTCCTGCAACTGCGCTACCTGTGGCGGACCGCCTTGAAATCAAAGAGCGGACCGGTGGACGCCCTCCTCTGCTGGGACTACGCGGAAAGCCTCAATGAGGCCGAAAAGCACAGCCTGATGGCCATGCAATCCATGGACATGGGCGACTTCCTTCTCTGCGTCATTCATTTGAAGCGGGCCCTCCGTGGCGTTAATCTCGCCATGAGCCTCCTTCCATCGCTGATTGAATCCGCTTCTGCCGGGGAATATTTCCGACAATCCATGGTTAGCCGCCTTTTTGACCTCCGCGAGGTCTTCCTGAGGGTGATGCAGGACTGCCGGGATGAAGACCGGAGGGATTTCCGAGAGTGAGTAAATGCGCATTGAATTGCGCTTTGGGGTTGAAACAGGCCTGATATTGGCAAACTTCTCTTCTAATCTGATATGCGTTCTTACTTTCTCCGCAGACTGCTCCTTATTCCCCCGACCATTTTCGGAATCACCATCATCGTCTTCCTGATTACGCGGGTGGTACCTGGTGGGCCCATCGAACGGGCATTGATGGAAATGCAGTCTGTCAATGTCAGTGCCGGCGTGACCGGAGGCAGCTTTTCCAACCAGCAACAGGCTATTTCCGAGGAACAACTGGAGCAACTGAAGGAATACTACGGCTTCGACAAGCATCCCGTGGTCTCCTACTTCCACTGGCTGGGCAATGTCGTCCGGGGTGACCTGGGGACTTCCTACCGCTATAATGAGCCGGTGTGGTCGATTATCCGCGAGCGCTTCCCGATTTCCATATTCTACGGTATCCTGACCCTGATCATCACCTACTCGATTTGCGTTCCACTGGGCATCGTGAAGGCCATCAAGCACCGAACCATGGTCGACAACATGTCCTCCATCCTCATCTTCACCGGCTACGCCATCCCGGGCTATGTGCTCGGGGCCCTGCTGGTCGTCTTTTTCGCCGCCCGGATGGAGTGGTTTCCCATGGGTGGCTTCACCAGTATCTACTTTGAGGACCTGAGCACCTGGGGCAAAGTCAAGGACATCGCCTCCCACGCGGTTCTTCCCCTCTGCTCCTACCTGATCGGGGCCTTTGCCCTGACTACCCTCCTGATGAAGAACCACCTCATGGACAACCTGGCGGCGGACTACATTCGCACAGCGGTGGCCAAGGGCGTCTCGTTCAAGCAGGCGGTTGTCGGGCATGCCTTGAGGAATTCGCTCATTCCCATCGCCACCACTTTCGGCCAGAATATCATCCTCCTGGTTGGCGGGTCTTTCCTCATCGAGACCATTTTCGATATCAACGGATTTGGGTTGCTGGGTTTCACCGCCATTCTCGACCGGGACTACCCGATTGTCATGGGCGTCCTCCTCCTGACCAGTTTTCTCCTTTTGCTGGGCAACATCATCAGTGACTTCATCGTCGCCATGATTGATCCGCGCGTCCGTTTCCAGTGATTTCCGCTCCATGATTACCAACAAGCCAACCTCGACGATCTCCTTCCCCACCAAGCGTGTGGCGGTCTATGGGACCGTGGCCTTCCTGGGTCTGCTGAGCTTTCTCTTTGTCAACTGGCGCTTCGGGCTGGGTATCATCCTCATCGCCCTGATTCTTTCCATTTTCTCTATTCCCATCCGGCTCAATCCCCTGACGGTCAAGAAGATTGTCCGCTTCAAGCATATCCGCCGCGGTTATTATTCCTTCCTGGTTCTCCTTTTCCTGTCGGTGTTCTCCCTTTTCGCGGAGCTCGTTGCCAACAACCGGGCCCTGGTGGTTCGCTATGGGGGCGATACCTACTTTCCGACCTATTCGGATGTAAAGCTGGGCAAGACCTTTGGACTGGAAGGGCCGTTGGCTAACGCCCCGGTCAATTACCGCGACCTGCAAGCGAAGTTCAAGGCGGAGGGCGGCAATAACTGGGTCCTGATGCCGGTTGTTCCCTACGGACCAAATGAAAACAACCAGTTTGAGGGCGTTCTCAAGCCACGACCCCCAAACGCCGAGGCCAAGCATTACCTGGGGACCGACGGGACCGGTCGCGACATTACCTCACGTCTGATTTACGGGTTTCGCATAGCGGTCTTCTTCTCCCTCGCCTTCATGAGCTTGGTCTACCTGATCGGGATCACCATCGGTTCCCTGATGGGATATTTCGGGGGCTGGTTTGACCTCTTCGTGCAGCGGCTCATCGAAATCTGGTCGCTAGTTCCGTTTATTTACATGGTCATCATCATCTTCTCGGTGATTCCGACCAGTTTCTCGATCAGCACCCGGGTCAGTATCCTGCTCGGGATCATGGTGTTGTTTTCCTGGACCGGCATGACCTACTACATGCGGACGGCGACCTACAGGGAGAAGGCCCGCGATTACACCGCGGCTGCCCAAATCATCGGGGCCGGCCCGGCAAGGATTATTTTCAATCACATCCTGCCCAACACCATCAGCACGATCGTGACCTTTATGCCATTCACCATGGCAGCTGCCATCACGGCCATCACCGCCCTCGACTTCCTTGGCTTCGGATTACCGCCCCCCACCCCGAGTATCGGGGAAATCCTCAAGCAGGGAACGGCCCGTCTAGATGCGCCATGGATTGTCACCAGCGCCTTCGTGGCCCTTGTTTTCATTCTGACCCTCGTCACCTTTATCGGGGAAGCTGTCCGCGAGGCCTTCGACCCGAAGAAATTCACCACCTATCGTTAACGTCATGAACCAATCCCTAACCTCATTACTGAAGTATCTCTCCCTCTTCTCCGTCCTGGCCGCGCTTCTCAGCGGATGTGGCGGCGGGTCCGATGACGCCGATACGGCCGAAGTCATCGACAACACCGCAGAGGTCGAGGAATACTACGCCACTTTCAAACGCGTTCCCCTTGAATTGAAGGCCAAACTCGATTCCGGTGCCATCGGGCAGGAGGATTTCAACCGCGCCATGGAAGATGTCCCGCTATTCTTCCAATTCAAGACCATCGCCGACATCCCGGAGGGCCTTAACTGGACCAATGGCATGGAATTGCCGGAGTTTGGTTCCCCGAATGCCAAGAAAGGGGGAACCATTTATTCCGCGCTGCAGGACTTCCCCCGGACCTTGCGTCGCGTTGGCCCGGATGCCAACGGCGGATTCAGGCCCTACATTCTCGACGATGTTGCCATGCGGATGGCCAAGCGTCACCCCAACGTGACGGGAATTGGTCCGGACGGACACTATTACTATCCCGAACTGGCCAAGGAATGGGCCGTGGACAAGGAAAACAAGACGGTCTATGTGCGCCTCGACCCGGACGCCCGCTGGTCCGATGGCGAGCGTGTGACAGTAGATGACTACATGTTCATGTTCTTCTTCTTCCAGTCCTCCTACATTCAGGCCCCATGGTACAACAACTGGTACACGGAGATGTACACCAACATCACCAAGTATGACGACCACACTCTCTCCATGAGTGTTCCGGAAGCCAAACCCGACATGAATTCAAGGGTGCTGGAACTGGTCCCGGTGGCCCGCCACTTCTTCAAGGAGTTGGGTGATGACTACGTCCAGCGTTACCAGTGGCGCTTCCAACCGACGACCGGGGCCTATGTCATCAAGGAGGAAGATATCAAGAAAGGCCGCTCCATTACCCTCACCCGCCAGAAGGACTGGTGGGCCAAGGACAAGAAGTTTCTCCGCTACCGCTACAATTACGACCGCATCCACCTGACGGTCATCCGCGATATTCCCAAGATGTTCGAATCCTTCAAGCGGGGAGACCTGGATGCCACCGGCTTGGTTAACCTACCGGAGTACAATTATGAGAAGCTGCCGGACAGCGATCCTGACATCCAGAAGGGCTACATCCACAAGGCCACTTTCTACAACGACATACCGCGTCCCAGCTACGGCTTATGGATCAACCAGGCCAAGCCGCTTTTGGACAACCAGAACATCCGCGTCGGTATCCACCATGCGACCAACTGGCAGCGGGTTATTGATGAGTATTTTCGTGGTGACTACATCCGTATGAATACCACCGCTGACGGGTATGGTGAATTCACCCATCCCACCCTGCGCTCACGGCCTTACGATGTCGACAAGGCCCTTGAGGAATTCGCCAAGGCAGGCTTCACCGAGCGCGGTCCCGATGGAATCCTTGTCAACGCCGATGGCCAGCGCCTCTCCTTTACCCTCAGCACCGGATACCGCACCTTCCAGGACCTCCTGACCATCCTCAAGGAAGAGGCGGCCAATGCAGGCCTGGAATTCCGTCTCGAGGTCCTCGACGGTACGGCCGGCTGGAAAATGGCCCAGGAGAAGAAGCACGATATCACTTTCTCCGCCCTGAATGTGTCCCCGGAGATGTATCCCCGTTACTGGGAAACTTACCACGCCGACAATGCCTACGACAAACCATGGCTTGAAGACGGCGTGACGCCCAATCCTGAGCGCAAGATCAAGACCCAGACCAACAACCTGCAGTCGGTCGCCATTCCCGAACTGGATGCCCTTATCTCCGCCTACCGCCGCTCGGATGACGCGGATGAGATGAGGCAACTGGCCTTCCAGATGGAAGAAATCCTCTACGAGGACGCCTCTTTCGTCCCGGCCTTTGTCCGGCCCAACTACCGGGCCGCTTATTGGCGCTGGGTCCAGTATCCGGAAGACTTCAACGTCAAGTTGAGCCGCAGCAGTGGGGAGTACTTCCTTGCCTGGATTGACGAGGACTTGAAAAAGGAAACCCAGGAAGCCCGCAAGTCGGGCAAGACCTTCCCGGTCTCAATCGAGGTATACGACCAGTATGCACCTAAATCCATAACGGAGGAACCAAGCCTTGCCGGAATTGCTCCTTGATGTCCGGAATCTGGTCACGGCGTTCGACACGGACGCTGGACAGGTAACGGCTGTTGACGGTGTCAGCTTCACCGTCGAGAAAGGCAAAACCCTCGGGATTGTCGGTGAGTCCGGCTGTGGAAAAAGCGTCACTGCGCTTTCCATCATCCGCCTCCTGCCGCAACCGATGGGCAAGATCCTCGGCGGGCAGGTGCTCTTCGGCGACCGCGACCTGACGAAGGTCTCAGATGAGGAGATCCACAAGGTCCGGGGTGGCCAAATCGGCATGATCTTCCAAGAGCCGCTTACCGCTCTCAATCCAGTGCACCGGATTGGGCGCCAGTTGAGCGAGGTCTTCCTCCTTCACATGGACATTTCCAAGAAGGAAGCTTGGGACCGGTCCATCGAAATTCTCAAGAAGGTGGGAATCCCCTCCCCGGAAATCCGGGCCACGGAGTATCCCCACCAGCTTTCCGGCGGCATGCGACAGCGCGTCGTCATCGCAATGGCGCTGGCCTGCAAACCGAGCTTGGTCATTGCCGACGAGCCAACGACCGCCCTCGATGTCACCATTCAGGCCCAGATTCTCGAGCTGATGAAGGAGCTTCAGCGGGACATGGGAATGTCCATCATCATGATCACCCATGACCTCGGTGTCATCGCCGAGACTTGTGACGATGTGGTTGTCATGTACGCCGGGCGGGTTGCCGAGAAGGGCTCTGTGGAGGATATCTTCCACCGGCCTGCCCACCTCTACACCAAGGGCCTGCTGGATTCGATTCCCCGCTTGGAAAACGAGCGCAAAAGCCGCCTCCAGACGATCGACGGATATGTCCCCGGCCTTCTGGAACTGCCGGTCGGGGCCCGCTTTGCCCCGCGTTCACCCCACCCGGATGCCGCCGCCTACACCGAGTCGGATGCCTACCGCTCCGAGCGCCCCGAGCTGATTGAAATTGAACCCGGCCACTGGGTCGAGGACCACCCGGTTGTCCGGGTTGACCAAATGCCTTCCGTCACATGAGCGCCACGACCACACATACGGAGCCGTCCACCAACGGGAAGCCTCTGCTGGAAATCAAGGGGCTCAAGAAGTATTTCCCGGTCAAGGGAGGGGTGTTTCTGCGAACCAAGGCGCACCTTAAGGCGGTTGATGATGTCAGCCTCTTTATCAAACCCGGTGAAACCCTGGGTCTTGTCGGGGAATCCGGTTGCGGCAAATCGACCCTGGGGAAGTGTGTCTGTCGATTACACGAAGTCACTGGCGGGGAAATCCATTTCAAGGGAGACGACATCACCCACCTCCACCGAAAGGCCCTGAAGCCCTACCGTCGGGATATCCAGATGATTTTCCAGGATCCCGCGGAATCCCTCAATTCGCGGCATTCAGTGGGTAATATCCTTGAGGAACCCCTCCTCATCCACGGGGTCAAGGAAGGGCGGGAGCGGCGCCAGAAGGTGGCCAAGATCCTCGATACAGTTGGCCTTCCTTCCGATTCGGTACACCGCTTTCCCTTTGAATTTTCGGGTGGCCAGCGTCAGCGTATCGGCATTGCCCGGGCCATCTCCCTCAATCCGGAACTGGTCGTTTGCGATGAGCCGGTTTCGGCACTCGATGTTTCCGTGCAAAGCCAGATCCTCAACCTGATGATGGACCTGCAGAAGGAGTTCAATCTCTCCTATCTCTTCATTGCCCATGATCTGGCGGTGGTGAAGCATATTTCCGACCGCATCGCCATCATGTACCTCGGGAAGATTGTCGAGTTGGGCCCGGCTGATGAGATTTTCCGCAATCCCATCCATGCCTACACCAAGGCCCTGATTTCCGCCATCCCACTTCCCGAGCCGCATGCCAAGCGCGAGCATATTCTCCTCAAGGGCGACGTTCCCTCCCCAATCGATCCACCACCGGGTTGCGCCTTTGCCCGCCGGTCCTGGATCTCCTGTACCGAGGAGGAAATGAACCAGCCCGGCGAGTTCAAGGAGGTCAAACCGGGTCACTGGGTGGAGGTCCATCCGGGTACGGTCGAGAACTACGCCCAGTACGTCTCCTGAACTGGAAATTCACTTTTCCTTTTGCCTGGGCACGCAATCTGCTCTTAACTCAGGTGAGATGAGTGGGAACGCTAAAAACGACACGGCCGTCGCGTCCGTGGCGGCATACCGTGACAAGTTGGAATCGCTCCGGGAGCAGGTTCTGGCGGATGCCGTAATGATTGGGGAAATCCCGGCCCCGACCTTTGAGGAAGATCGCCTCGTCAACTTCCTTAGCGACCGTTTTACCGAGGAAGGCCTGGATCAAGTCACCGTGGACGAGGTCCATAACGTGACGGCTATCCTGCCCGGAAAAACGGGTGCAAAGAACATTCTTGTCGCCGCCCATATTGACCGGGTCTGGGATGCCTCCATCGACCACACCATCACGGTCACCTCCGACAGCCTGATCGGTCCGGGAATAGCAGATAACGCTCTCGGAGTAGCCTCCCTTCCAATGTTGCCCGTAATGCTGCAAGTCCTTGGTATTGAGTTAGATGCCAACCTCGTCCTCCTGGGTGCCAGCCGAAGTCTGGGTCGCGGGGATTTGGAAGGCCTGCGCTTTTTCACCGACAATGTCCCCATGACCATCGGGGCGGGGGTTTGTGTTGAAGGGGTGCAGCTGGGACGGCTCAGCTATTCCTCACTGGGAATGAACCGCTGCGAGATAAATGTCAGCACGCCGGAGGAGCAGCATTGGGAGTCGTGGAGCCTTTCCGGGGCCATCATAACCCTCAACAAGATTGTCCAGCAGATCCTCGCCATCAAGATTCCGGTTGTTCCCAAGACCTCCATTATTCTCGGGTCCATTTTCTCGGGCAGCTCCTTCAATGTTCCCTCCACCCGGGCCACCCTGCGATTTGAAGTACGCAGCGAGGAACCCGGCATGGTGGCAAGTATCCGGGAGCAGATTGAGGAGCTGATCGAGATGACCATCGCCGAGCAGCGGGTGGACGTCTCGCTGGAAGTGCTGGCGCGACGCAAGCCCGGTTCCATCGGGTTTGATCATCCTTATGTCAGGGCCGCAAGGGATATCCTCAAGGGCCTCGACATCGATCCACTGGTTGCCCCTTCGATTAGTGAACTCTCTGTTCTTATTGAAAAAGGCATCCCCTCCATGACACTCGGCCTGACACATGGGGACCGGAAACACCAACTCGATGAATCTGTCCAGATTGCCCCTTTGTTCAAAGGTCTGGCGCAACTGGTGGCCGTTCTTCAATCCATCGACCAACTTCTCGAAAATGAATAAGATAGACAGCTGGCTGAAGTCGAACACCTTCCACCACGGTGAGTTCTGGGACCTGCTCAAGCTGGTCAAGGAGAAGGAGAAGAAGAACCTGAAAATTTCCCTCTGTATCCCAACCCTCAATGAGGAGAAAACGATTGGGAAGGAAATCATTATTTTCAAAAGCGCCCTCATGGACCGGTATCCGCTCATTGATGAAATAGCGGTTATTGATTCCGGCTCAACCGACAAGACGGCCGAGGTGGCCGAAGCCTATGGGGCAGATGTCTACCTCTCCGCGGACATCCTCCCCAGCCAGGGATTCAAACGCGGCAAGGGGGAGAATCTCTGGAAAGCCATCTACCAACTGGAAGGGGACATCATCTGCTATGTCGATGCGGATATTAAAAACATCCACCCGCGCTTTGCCACCGGCCTGGTAGCCCCGCTCATTTATCATGATGAAATGCAGTACATCAAGGCCTTCTACGACCGCCCGCTGGCCTTCTCCCAAGGAGTTCGTCCCTCCGGCGGGGGACGGGTGACTGAAATCCTCGTCCGGCCGCTGTTCTCCCTCTTCTTTCCAGAATTGACGGCGTTGATCCAACCCCTCTCCGGGGAATATGCCGTCCGACGGGAAGTTTTGCAATCGATCCCCTTCCCCATCGGTTATGGCGTCGAAACTTCACACATCATTGATGTCTATATGAAGCACGGTCTGGAGGCCTTCGGACAGACAGACCTCGACCAGCGGGTCCACCGCAATCAGGCGACCCTGGATCTCGGGAAAATGTCCTTCGGCATCCTGCAAAGCTTCCTTAACCGGATGGAATCCTACGGACTGGTCGACAAGTTCCCGGAGATGTCGAACACCTTCCGCCAGTTCCAGGCGGAGGGGAACCGCTACGAGCAGGTTTTAAAGGAAATTGTCGAGGAAGAGCGCCCACCCATGGTGACCATTCCTGAATATTGTCAGAAGTTCGGTATCGAGGATTCTGCTACGGGCTGAGATGCGACTGGCCATTGTCCATTATCACCTGCGGCGTGGAGGGGTGACCCGGGTCATCGCCAATGCACTGAAAGCACTGGGTGATGAGGGAAAGGAAGCGGTTGTCCTATCATCCACTGAATCCGAAGAGCCACTCCCCTGCAAGGTGGCTGTTGTCCCAGAGTTGGCCTACTGCGAATCTGCCTCAAGGGAGGCTGTGGATGGGCTTTACCAGGGCATGCTAAAGGCAGCTGAGGACGCCTTGGGCGGAACTCCCGACTTGTGGCACATCCACAACCATGGTCTTGGCAAGAACGTCAACTTTCCGCCGGTTCTCAAGCGTTTGCTGAATGAGGGACATCGGGCCCTCCTGCAGATTCACGACTTCTCCGAGGATGGCCGCCCGGGCAATTACACCAGTCAGCTGAATCCATTTACTGAGGGATTATTTGATAACTACGACCAATGCCTCTATCCACTGGCACCACAGGTGGCCTATGCCGTCCTCAATGGGCGGGACCGGTCCATCCTTGAAAAGGCCGGTATACCGCCTGAGCAAATTCACTGGCTGCCTAATGCGGTCACGGTCCCGCGGATCGAGGCGAATCCCCGCCCGGCAGAATCCGGCAAGCCGCTTATTCTCTACCCAACCCGTGGGATACGTCGCAAGAACCTGGGAGAGATCCTGCTTTTATCTCAACTGCACCCGGAGGCCCGCTTCGGAACGACTTTGGCTCCCAAGAATCCGCAGTGGTTCAAATATTATGACGAATGGACGCGCCTTTCCAGTGAACTGGGACTCGGGGTGGAGTTTGGATTGGGCGAACAAGCAGATATCAGCTTCGGGGACCTGGTGGCTTCCGCTTCCGCCATGGTAACCACCAGCGTCGGCGAGGGCTTTGGTCTCGCTTACCTTGAGCCATGGCTATTTGGCAAACAGCTCTGCGGTCGGGATCTGCCCGAGATAACCCGGGACTTCAAGGATAACAACATCCGGTTGGCAGACCTTTACGAAGAACTTCCCGTCCCCTGCTCCTCCTTTGCCAGCGATAAGCTCCGTGAGCGTTATTCGGATTCATTGGCCTCAACGTACGCCGCCTACGGCCGGACAACCGACCGGGAACTCCTTGATGAAGCATGGGACGCAATCACCAGCGGCGGACAGATCGACTTTGGCCGGCTTGATGAAATCGCCCAGGCAGAAGTTATCCGTTACACAAAAGACCATCCCAGCGCCATTCAATCACCCCTGCCTTCTCTTCCGGATCTACTCGATCACGAGGCCCTCCAGGTGAACGCCGAACGCATTCGATCAACCTACGGATTGACGCAGTATGGAACATTGCTGCGGCAAATCTACCATACGGTCCTGGAGGCACCTGCTGAGGAAGTACTGGGTCTTCCCTCAGAGGCGGTTCTGCAGGAATTCCTCGATACCCGACGCTTCAACCTACTGCGGACGTAGCGGAAATCCAGCTACTGGAAGAGTTTTTCACTTAGCACGCGGAAGAAAACCTTTTCCGGATCCCCGTCCACGGTACCACTCCAGGAGGTTGGCCCCAAGTCACCCTCAGCCGGCAGCCAGTTGATTAAATCGAGACTGTACTCGACCTGCGGCAGGCCTTGGGCCGGTTGCCAGGAAAAACCAGCTTCCTTTTGCGCATTGTAATAGCCGCCGGTTATCTCAATGGGATCGCGGTCCGGTAGCTCACTCCCAAAGTGGAGGTCATCGGCAAAACCTACCTGATACGTATTTGATAGAGGCAGGCCATCCATGAGCACACGTTTGACCCATGTCCGCTCGTCCCCGGGATCCCCTACCCATCCGACAAATTCATGATTGGCTGTATTTTGGTGTTCCCCCAGCAAGGTTCCATCTTCCGCAAAGAACCGGGTCAGGGAATTGGTGTTCCAGCGACGCATCACGGCAACACGGTGCTGCGGATTGGTGAAGACTATTTCGTAGGGATTTTGACCATCCGGGGCACCGTAACTGGCCCCGGATCCCATCAGCTCGTTCGTTCCACTCGGTGGATTGACGCCATACAGCGGGACCACACAGACTGGATAATCGACAGCCACCGTCGGCGGCGGGTAGCGACGTTCGAGGGTCTTCAGGGTTAGAGTTTCCCCACCGGCTGGAATCTGGCGTACCGGGCCATTGGCCAGGCTGTTGAAATCAACAAGGGTATCTCCGAGAAACTCGCGATAGAGGGTAAAGCGAGCAACGGCATCCTCCCCGTTGACGATTCCCAACTTCGCTGGTGGACCATCCGGCTTGGCGGTCCCGAAGAACAAGTCGTCGGTTTCGCCCACCTGGTAAGTTCCGCCCGGATTCATCCCGTCAATCTCAACGCGACTGACCCACTCGTTCTCATCCGGCCCTCCGGCAAACCAGGCAACAAATTCGTTGGCGACAGTGTTCTGGTGCTCCCCAAGCAGATCCCCGGAGGGATTGTAGAACCGGGTCAGGGAATCGGGTGTCCAGAGCCGCATCATGCCCACCCGGGCCTGGGGTTGCGAAAACACGATTTCGTAGCGGCTTTGACCATCCGGCAAACCGCCCGATGAGCGGGAGCCCATCAGGGTATGGGTTCCATTTTTGGTGCCGGTGACGAAACTGAAAGGCAGGACAACCACGGGATAATCCACCGACACCAGCGCAGGATAGCGTTGCTCGGTGGTCGCAAATGTCAGCTCGACCCCACCCACCGATATCGGACCCAGCGGCCCACCGGTGATTTCCGGCTCATCAAAGGTTACGTGGGAATCGCCCAAGCGGTCCCGGTACTCCTCAAACTGCGCCAGCGCATCGGGTCCATAGGCAATTTCTCCGGCAAGGCAATTCCCCGGGAGTGTCAAAAGCCATAACCATACGACGCATCCGATTACTTTGCTCAATTGAGTTTTCAATCTGGGCCTCCTCTCATTTTGTATCCGCTTGGAAGTAAATGGTTATTATCAAATCACCCCACTTTGGGCAAGTCCAAGCCCTCTCTGAAACCTCAATTTTCGGCTAGGCTTATACGGCCAAGAAGCTTTTATCTTTGCCAATCTGCTCCTGGAATCTATTCAATCAGGGAGCAAATGGACGACCAAATCACGCTTCTAGTACTCGCTGCCGGAATGGGGAGTCGATATGGCGGCATTAAGCAGCTGGAACCCATGGGGCCTAACGGGGAAACCCTCCTGGACTACTCCGTCCATGACGCCCTAAAGGCAGGTTTTGGCAAGGTTGTCTTTGTCATTCGGCGGGAAATCGAGGAACCCTTCAGGAAAACGGTCGGCAAGCGCTACGAAGACCTGGTGCCGATTGAATATGTCTTTCAAGAACTTGATGACCTGCCTCAAGGCCATACCGCTCCCGAGGGTCGTTCAAAACCATGGGGGACCGGTCAGGCAATCCTGGCAGCCCGTGATGTCATCGATGGATGTTTTGCCGTCATCAATGCCGATGACTTTTACGGACAGGAAGCCTATGCCGTCATCAGTCGCTACTTCACTGAGAGTATCGAGAAAGGCACGACACCGCTCTGCATGGTCGGGTATCTCCTGGATCACACTCTTTCCCTTCACGGCAGCGTCAATCGCGGCCTTTGCCAAGGAACTGCGGGACGCCTTCAATCCGTTGAGGAAATAATCGATATCGACCGGGACCGCCACGGCACCATCCTCGGGACCAACGGGAATGGGAAGGAGGTCATTCTTCCCCCCGATGCACTGGTCTCCATGAACTTTTGGGGCTTTTCCTCAATGGTTTTTCCTGACCTTGAACGCCACTTCATCCGCTTCCTTCAAGGCCATAGTGAATCCCTAACCGGGGAATTCTACATTCCAACCTTTGTTGATGACCTCATCACCATGGAGGGTGCACAGTGCGACCTGTTACAGACGGACGCCTCCTGGTTCGGGGTAACCTATCCCGGCGACAAGCCGTACGTACAACAGCGTCTAAGTGAACTGATCGGGAATGGTGTTTATCCCTCCCCACTGAACGGATAAGCCGATGAAGCAATCCAGGCTTATCCTGTTAACCCGGGGATTCAAGAGTCAGTGCCCGCGGTGCTGCAATCCTGACCTCTTCCAGACCCATTACCGGTTGCGGGAATGCTGCCCGTCATGCGGCCTTGCCCTTGAGCAGGAGGATGGTTGGGGGCTCGGGGCCATTCCCCTGAACTACGTTTTCACCTGCCTCTGCTGGATACTGCCGGTCGCCCTTGCCTACCTCATCGGATGGGTGTCCCTTACCCTGGCATTCATCCTTGCCGGTCTCGGTGCTGTCTTGGTCCCCTTTCTTACTTATCGCCGGGCTAAGTGCCTTTGGGTTGGCATCTATTACGCCGTCCTGCCCCATGAACTCGATTCCAATATTGGCAATAAAAAGGGCGCCTGATTGCTCAGGCACCCCAGAGAATTTTCGGCTTTTGGGCAGGCACTTAACGGTAACGCGGACGACCGCCATCACGGTTGCCCCCACGTCCACCAAAGCCACCGCGACCTCCGCCACGCTGGAAGCCACCGCCGCCGCCACCGCCACCGAATCCGCCACTGCGGGGCTTGCGCTCCTCAGCTTCGCGAACCCGTAACGGGCGACCTTGCAACTCCGATTCATTCAAGGCGTCAATTGCCGCTTGGCCTTCCTCGTTGTTCGGCATCTTGACAAAGCCAAAACCACGGGAGCGTCCGGACTCACGGTCAAGGATGACGCGTGCAGACTCAACTGTGCCATATTGTTCAAACGCGCTTTGAAGTTCATCATCGCGAACTTCATAAGCGAGGTTTCCTACATAGATATCCATTTAACTTATACTAACTCGTGTGCGCACCTTTAATGGGTTCCTGCCGGTGGGTGCGCATTCCGTCATGAAACCGTTTGTTTGTCTCGATAAATCGGCTTCACATTTTCCGGATGGGATCACTGAGTTTCCAACGAATCGACGATTCCAAGCCAATGCTGCAAAGCACCATTTTAATGGAATCGACACCTATCCATGCAGGAATCCAACCCGGGAGCAATCCTATTTATTCCACTCCCTCGCAGTACAATCCATACAGCGTCTCCAGCAGATGACCCACGTCGTCCCGTCCCACCCGGTAATATACCGTCTGCCGCTCCTTGCGCGTCGCGACCAAACCTCCTCGACGTAACCGGGCCAGGTGTTGCGAAAGCGCCGAGGGACTCAGCTCAATCCGCTCCAGTAACTGTCCCACCGATAACTCCCCCTCCTGGCTCAGCAGGCAAAGCACCCGCAATCGCTCCCCGTGACTCATCAGCCCCAAAACTGCCGTCGCCTGCTCCAGGCCAGCACTCCCCGCCAGTTCTTCCAGTTTGTCCCGCTTCTTCATCGTAATTAATAATTTAGTGTTGACTAATTTAGTTTTTGCTTAATTTAGTGGGGGTATGCAAGCAGAAAAGCAAAAAAAGATGAATCTGGACCGGGCCGTGATGGCGATGGCAGGGAGCTTTATCGTGATCAGTGTGGTCCTTGGGATCATTTGGACGCAATGGGCCCTGCTGTTCACGGCTTTCGTGGGCGCAAATCTCCTTCAAGCAGCCTTTACAGGTTTCTGTCCGGCGGCTATGATTTTCCGCAAGCTGGGTTTGCGAGCGGGCTGTGCCTTTGGCGGTTCCGAGGAAGCCTGAAACGAATCAAGGAAGGGGAAAATGGTGAGAAGCGTATCAATGGGATTGGCGATCCTGCTGTTGGCCGGATGTGGTCATCAGGAGGGAAAAGATACGGCGATTGTACTGCCCGAGGCTGACGTTTGGACCCATCTGGTTGGCGAGCGTACACACACCCGCATGCAATGGTTACCGGGGACAGTCTATCCGGTCGAGCAAGCGCTGGTTGCGGCAAAGATCATGGCAACCGTGGAGGAGGTTTCCTTCACGATCGGGCAGGCTGTGACTGCGGGGGACATTTTAATCGAGTTACGCGCGGATGAGATTGATGCCCGGGTGGAACAGGCGGAAGCAGCGTTGGCACAACTGGAACGCAATTATGAGCGGGACAAGGGCCTGCTGGCCCAAAGCGCGACTACCGCGGAAGCAGTTCGCACCCTTGAGGACAGGATTCGGCTGGCAAAAGCCGAACTGGCAGAAGCCAAGACAATGGAAGGCTACCAGCTGATACGGGCACCTTTCAACGGGACGGTAACTTCGAAGAAGGTACGCCGGGGAGACTTGGCGACGCCGGGTATGGTCCTATTCTCGATTGAAGGAAGCGGCGCTTTGGAAATACAGGTGCAGGTCCCGGACTCGCTTTCCGCCCTGCCCTATGGAACGGTGGTGGCGATTGAAGCAGACAGGCAGAAGCTTGAGAGCCGCCTTGCGGAATGGTCACCAGCTGCGGATCCGGCAAGCCGGACCCGGCTGGTAAAACTGGTCCTCCCGGCTGAATCACCGGTTCGATCCGGTCAGTATGTACGTGTGGGCTGGCCCGCCGGCGAGACCACATCCATCTGGATACCTGCGGAAGCCCTCAGCATTCACGGCCAGATGGAACGGGTTTACCTGGTTGAGGAAAGCTTCCTTCGTCTGCGGATGATCAAGACCGGTATCCGCGAGGCTGGCTGGATTCAAGTCCTGGCTGGCCTGAAATCCGGTGACCAGGTGGTCCTTTCCCCTGGAAACCAACTGAAGGACGGACAACCCGCAAAGGTAATCCAGTGAAAAACGATACCCAATTTGGATTTGCGGGACGGCTGGCTTCATTCTTCATCGATTCCAAGCTGACCCCGATCGCGATTATTGCCTCCATCCTGCTGGGCATATTCGCGGTCCTGCAGCTACCGCGCGAGGAAGAGCCGCAAATCAAGGTGCCGATGATAGATGTCTTCGTCTCCATGCCGGGCACCCAACCGAGGGAGCTGGAGAACCGGGTAACCCGCCCGATGGAGAAGTTGCTCTGGGAAATTCCTGACGTTGAGTACATCTATTCCACCACCAGTCCCGGACAGGCCATGGTCATTGTCCGCTTTGAAGTTGGGACCGATTTGGAAGCCGCTCTGGTCAGGTTGAACCAGAAGTTGCAGACCAATTTCGATCGCATCCCTCCCGAGGCCAGCTTGCCGATGATCAAGCCAAGGACGATCGATGATGTCCCGGTACTGGCAATGACCTTCCACTCGGAATCCTATGACCACCTCACCCTGCGGCGGATAGCAGCCCAGGTTGATGACGCTATCAAGCCCATCAATCAGGTTGCGGAGACCACATTGATCGGCGGCACGACCCGGCAAATTCGGATTACCCTTGATCATGCTGCGCTGGCCGCCCATCAAATCAATCCGCTGTCCCTGGCGGCCACCCTCAGGAGTGCCAACACCAGTCGGCAGCTGGGCTCCTTGCCGATGGACAGTGAAGACGTTCTTCTTGAGACAGGAGACTTCTTCAAGACCGTCGAGGATGTGGATAATCTTGTCGTCGGGGTCTTTGCCGACCGGCCCGTTTACCTGGGTACTGTCGCCGAAGTTCGGGACATGTCGTCCGAGCCTGTTGACTATGTCTTTCACACGCGTCCCGGTGGTTCCTTCGAAAGTGCGGTCACCTTGAGTGTTTCCAAGCGCCCGGGAGCCAACGCCATTGATGTCGTCAACGAAGTCCTGACCAAGGTCGATTCCTTCAAGGGGACCCTGATCCCAGCCGACATTGAGGTCACGGTGACCCGGGATTATGGCCACACGGCAGCCGAAAAGAGTAACGAACTCCTCCTTCACATGGGCATTGCTGTATTCGGAGTCGCCTTGTTGATCCTCTTTTTCCTCGGATGGCGGGAGTCGCTGGTCGTCCTTCTGGCCATCCCCTCCACTCTTGCTCTGACGCTACTTGTTTTCTTTCTCTACGGCTACACCCTCAACCGGATCACCCTTTTCGCCCTTATATTCTCGATCGGGATCCTCGTCGATGATGCCATCGTTGTCGTTGAAAACATCGTCCGCCATGTGCGGATGAAGTCCAGCCAGGGCAAAACATTGACCGAAGTCGCCTTGACGGCAGTTGACGAAGTCGGGAACCCCACTGTCCTTGCCACATGGGCAGTCATAGCGGCCATCCTGCCGATGGCCTTTGTCGGAGGCCTTATGGGACCCTACATGCGGCCGATCCCCATTGGTTCGACTGCGGCCATGCTTTTTTCCCTGGTGATTGCCTTTACTGTTACCCCGTGGGCTGCTGTCCGGGTCATCCGTCGCCATGCCAAAGCAGAGGTGCCTGAAGGGGAAGGAACGACTGCTGACGGCCATGAAGTGCCAGATGACATCTTCACCCGGCTCTATCACAAAGTCATGGAGCCCTTGCTGGACAAAGGCCTGTGGCGCTGGAGCTTCCTCGTAGCCATCGGCTTCCTGCTGGTCGCATCCATGGCTCTGGTCGGGCTCGGCTTGGTGAAAGTCAAAATGCTGCCTTTCGACAACAAGTCGGAGTTCCAAGTGATTATCAATGCGAAGGAAGGATCCACCTTGGAGGAAACCACCCGGATGGCGATGGAGATGGCGGAAGCTGTCCGCGGGGAACCGGAGGTCAGTGATATCCAGGTCTACGCGGGAACGGCCGCTCCATTTAATTTCAATGGCCTGGTTCGTCACTACTTCCTCCGCAAGGGACCGAATGTCGCCGACCTGCAGGTCAATCTGGTCGGCAAGCACGACCGGGACCTGCAAAGCCACGATATTGCTGGTCGCATCCGGCCGGTCGTCACGGAGATTGCCGAACGATATGGAGCCGTCGTCGCTGTAGCCGAAGTACCCCCTGGCCCGCCAGTTCTGCAAACAATTGTTGCAGAGGTCTACGGACCGGATCCGGACAAGCGGACCGAGCTGGCCCGCAAAGTGCGGCAAATCATGCTGGAGACCGATGGCGTCGTTGATGTCGACTGGTACATCCAGGAGCCGCAGACAAAACTGAGATATATCGTCGACGAGGCCAAAGCCGCTCTCCACGGAATCACCGAGGATGACCTGAACAAGGTTCTCGGACTGGCCAGCCAGGGCATGGCCGTCGACTTGCTGCACCTGCCGGATGAACGGGAGGACGTCCTCATCCACCTGGAGTTTCCCGACGAGGCCAAAGCCAAGCCGGAAGACCTCCTCGCCCTGCAGGTCCGCTCTCCGAGGATGCCCGAATCACCACTGGTTCCCCTTTCTGAATTGGTCAGGATTGAGAGCGCTATCGCGGAACAGCCGCTCTACCGGAAAAACCTGAAACCGGTGACCTATGTCACGGCTGACGTCGGGGGTGCCATCGAGAGCCCGGCCTACGCCCTATTCAAGATCAACAAGGCCTTGAAGGAAATTGACATGCGGGCCTACGGCGCGAGCACCAGTGATTTCAAGCTGCATCATCTCAATCTTCCTTTTGACGACCAGGAACCGGCCATGAAATGGGACGGTGAGTGGCATATAACCCTCGAGGTATTCCGCGACCTTGGCCTCGCTTTTGCCGCCGTCCTGGTCTTGATCGCAATGTTGATGGTGGGATGGTTCAAGAGCTACAAGACCCCACTGGTCGTCATGGCGGCAATTCCCTTCTCCCTCGTCGGGATTCTCCCCGCTCATTGGGCCATGGGCGCGTTTTTTACCGCCACTTCCATGATCGGGTTCATGGCCGGCGCGGGGATCGTTGTGCGCAACTCGATTATCCTCGTGGACTTCATCGAGCTTCGCCGTGAGCAGGGCCTGGCGCTTCGCGAGGCGGTTGTCGAGGCGGGTGCGGTGCGTTTCCGACCGATGCTGCTGACTGCACTGGCTGTTGTCGTGGGAGCGAGTGTCATCCTCGCGGATCCGATCTTCCAGGGCCTTGCCATCAGCCTCATGTTTGGGGAAATCGCTTCCCTGGCAATCAGCCGCATGGCCGTACCAGTGCTTTATTACATGAGTGCCGGAAAGGCGGATCAGGATTGAAGCAGCTGGATGGCCTCAGCCACATCCAAGTGATCGTCGTAAATAGCCTTCCCGCTGATCACCCCGTTGAGGTTGGAATGGGTGGAGGCGATTTCCTTGAATCGGGCAACGTCATCCAGCGAGGCTACCCCACCTGATGCAATGACATCGATCTCCAGGTTGTTCAGCATCTCCAACTGGGCCTCAAAATTCGGCCCAATCATCATGCCATCCCGGCTGATGTCGGTGTAGATAATGGTGTGAATGCCAATATCCTGCACGGTCCGGGCAAACTCAAGGGCCGAGAGGTCGACGTTCTCGATCCAGCCCTTGACGGCTACCTTGCCATCCTTGGCATCAATGCCGACAGCCAGGTTATCCGGATCAAAATGGTGAAGACAGGCATAGAGGAAGTTCGGGTCCGTGACCGCCTTGGTCCCAATAATCACTCGCTGGACGCCAAGGTCGAGCCAGTGGCGAATCACTTCAATGGAACGGATGCCGCCTCCCAGCTCGACTTTCAGGCCGGACTCAAGGATGGCCTCAACCGCCTGGCCGTTTTCCTGCTTACCGGTAAACGCCCCATCAAGGTCCACCACATGAACCCATTCAGCACCAGCTTCCCGGAACTTTCCCGCCGGTTCAGAGGCATCGTCCGCATAGACGGTCTCTGCATCGGCCCGCCCCTGTTCGAGCCGGACAACGCGTCCTCCCTTGAGGTCAATTGCTGGGTAAAAAATCATTTCCTTAACGCTGTACGCGAAAAACCATAACGACCAGTTCATTTTCCAGAACTTCTCCTTCTTAACATAAATTTTTAATTAATTCACGCGCGGACTGGCAGGAAAGCATTCGAGCCCTATAGTAGCAGACATGGTACAAAAATCCCAAGCTCCGGCCTTTCTGGTCGACCTCCTCAATGCCCGCTCTCCCTCCGGATATGAATCGGAGGCCCAAGCCGTTGTTGATGAATATGTTCAACCCGCATCGGATCAATATCGCAAGGATGCCCTTGGTAACCGCATTGCCTCCCTGGAGGCAAATGGTGGGCCGACGGTGATGATGGCCGGCCACATGGATGAACTCGGACTCCTCATTACCTACGTTGATGATAATGGCTTTCTCTACTTCAGAAACGTAGGCGGGATTGACCTGACCACCATCGCTGGTCGACGGGTCTCCATCCTTACACGTGATGGCGTCGTAACCGGCGTGACCGGTCGCAGGGCGATTCACCTCTTGAACGCCGAGGAGAGGAAGAAGGTCCCCGAGTTGCAAAACCTCTGGATCGATATCGGGGCCAAGGACAAGGAGGACGCACTAAAACGGGTCCGCATCGGGGATGTGGCCGTGTACGACCATGGATTCGAGATGATGACGGACTCGATCGGTATTGCGAGGGCCTTTGATGACAAGGCAGGCTGCTACGTTGTCTGCGAAGTCCTGAGAAGGTTGGCCAAGGAGCGGGAGTCCTTTACCGCCGGCATGGTGGCCATTGCCACCAGCCAGGAGGAAATCGGGTGCCGCGGTGCCCGGGCAGTGGCCGGCGGCGTGGAGGCAGATTTTGCCATTGCCGTGGATGTGGGCCACGCGACGGATCATCCGGAATGCGACAACCGACGCTTTGGCGAGTTCAAACTTGGCGGTGGTCCCATCATCACCCGGGGGGCTAATATTAATCCGTTTGTCTTCGAGCGTCTGGTCGAGGTTGCTGAAGCCAAGAAGATCCCTTTCCAGATCGAGGCAGATCCCCGCCCCACCGGAACCGATGGACGTGAACTGCAAATGGCTCCGGGTGGATTGGCCACCGGCGTTGTCTCCATCCCGCTCCGCTACATGCATACCCCGAGTGAGATGGTCGACCTGCGGGACGTTGAAAACACAGTCCAGTTGCTCACCGCCTTTACCCAGTCCCTCAAAGCCGGCGATTCCGGGGAGTGGTAAACAACTCTGGAGGTTGCATGCAGAAACTACAGGCGGGACGCCTGTAGTCCATTGGAGTACAGGCGTCCCGCCTGTACCGCAATCTAGGCCGCGTCTTCCTTGTACTTCAGCTTTGGCTTGGCCTTGCCGGTCACAACTGACTGGGTAATGATCACTTCCTTGACATCCTTGTACTCAGGAAGCTGATACATGATATCCAGCATGATGCCTTCCATGATGGAGCGCAGGGCCCGGGCACCTGTTTTCAGGACAAGCGCCTTTTCCGCAACCGCACGAATGGCATCCTTGCGGAAAGTCAGCTTCACCCCTTCCATTTCGAAGAGTTTGACGTACTGCTTGGTGATAGCGTTGCGGGTCTGGGTCAGGATGTGCTCCAACTGCCCTTGATCCAGTTCCTCCAGAACGGAAACAACCGGCAAGCGACCAATGAATTCCGGAATCAGTCCATAACGGACCAGGTCCTCCGGAGCCAGCTCAGTAAAAATGTGTTCGCCGTCCCAGTTAGTATGGCCTGTCTCTTCCCACCCAATGGTACCTTTGCCCATGCGGCGGCGAATGATGTCTTCGAGGCCGACGAAGGCCCCGCCACAGATGAAGAGGACATTCTCCGTATTGACCTGGATGTATTCCTGATTGGGATGCTTGCGCCCCCCTTGTGGTGGAACGTTGCAGACCGTGCCCTCGAGGATTTTCAAAAGCGCTTGCTGTACGCCTTCACCGGAAACATCGCGGGTAATGGAGACATTATCGGTTTTGCGGCCGATCTTATCGATCTCATCGACGTAGATAATGCCACACTCCGCCTTGGCCACATCATAGTTGGCAGCCTGAAGAAGACGCAGGACGATGTTCTCGACGTCTTCACCGACGTAGCCCGCCTCTGTCAGGGTTGTGGCATCTGCGATGGCAAAAGGAACTTCCAGAAGATCCGCCAATGTCCGGGCAAGGAGCGTTTTCCCGCTACCAGTTGGTCCGGCCAGGAGGACATTGCTTTTCTCAATCCGAACCTCGCTCTCGTCACCTGCGGCGGCCGCTTCCTTCTTCTCCTCATCGGTCTTCAACTCAGCCTGCAAACGCTTGTAGTGGTTGTACACCGCGACCGAGAGGACCTTCTTGGCATGGTCCTGACCCACTACGTCAAGGTCCAGCATAGCCTTAATCTCGGTCGGCTTGGAGAGTTTGAAGGGCTTGGTGGCCTCAGCCCGGGCCGTCGCTCCAGCTTCCCTCAGTTCCCGGTCGATGATGGTCTTGCAGACATCCACGCAGGAATCACAGATGTACACACCAGCAGGTCCGGCAATAATCTTGCGGACTTCAGACTGCGATTTACCGCAGAAACTGCAAAAGGTCATCTTTGAGGCACGAGCCATGGGAAGAGGTCTTAGGTCTTAGGTCTTAGGTCTTAGGTAGTATTTCAGCGATTTGCTCAACCAAGTCAAAGGTTTCCGTCAAAGGAACCTACGACCTATGACCTACGACCTGCGACCTGATTACTTGTCCTTGAACTGGATTACCTGATCAACAAGCCCATATTCCAAGGCTTCTTCAGCTGTCATGTAGAAATCGCGGTCGGAATCGACCTCGATCTTTTCCACATCCTGGCCGGAATGCTCGGCCAAAACCTGATTGATGGTCTTCTTCCAGCGAAGGATTTCCCGTGCGGCAATGGATATGTCGGCTGACTGGCCGGTGGCACCGCCGGTTGGCTGGTGAATCATCATCCGGCTATGCGGCAGGGCATAGCGCTTACCGGGCGTTCCGGCGGCAAGGAGGACGGTCGCCATACTGGCAGCCTGTCCCATGCAGTAGGTCTTGATGTCACAACTGAGGAACCGCATGGTATCGTAGATCGCCATGCCATCAGTGACGCTGCCACCTGGGGAATTGATATAAAGCTGGATATCCTTTTTCGGATCCTCCATCTGCAGGAGGAGCATCTGGGCGATAACCGCATTGGCCACGTAATCATCAATCGGTGTCCCGATAAAGATGATTCGGTCCTTCAGCAAGCGGCTGTAGATATCCCAGCTCTTCTCAGTACGGCCGTCACTCTCGACGACGTGCGGTAAGGGCAAATAGTAACTCATGCAGACAAGATGGGCCGATCTTTCAAGGAGCGCAATCAGGATTCCGATTTTTCAGCAGCGCCGGCACTGGCTTCCTTGAGCAGGAAATCAAGCGTCTTGGAAAAGAGGATCTGCCGCTGGAGTTGCACCAGCCGCCCACGGTCCTTGCGGAACTCCTTGGCCAGCTCTTCCGGCTTGCGCTGTTGCTGCATGGCCATGCCATAGACAGCGCGGGTCAGGTCTTCATTGTCAATTTGGATTTCCTCCGCCTCAGCTACCCGGTTGAGGATAATCTGCAGCTTGACGTCCCGACTGGCGGCCTGGTTGGCACCGGCGAAAATCGCTTCCTTGTTCTTCTCGAATTCCTCCTCGGCCATTCCCATCTGCATGTTCTGGTTGATGATGCGACCCATGGCATTTTGGGTTTCAGCCTCGACGGCGCTTTCCGGGAGAGGGAAATCAACCGCCTCATCAAGGAACTTGAGGATCTGGTCACGCTGCTTGTCTTCAGCTTCCCGCTTTTTCCGGGCTTCCAGTTCATCCAGGATCTGCGCCTTGAAGTCCTCCAGGCTTTCCGCCCGGACACTCTTGAGGAAATCCTCGTCAATCTCAGGCAACTTCCGCTCCCGGACTTCTGTCACCTCGATGGCATAGTTGACCGTCTTGCCCTGCAGCTCCTCAACGGCGAAATCGTCGGCAAGCGTCTGTTCGACGGTCTTGCTCTCCCCAGCCTTCATCCCGACAAGGGCATCAATGACAGCAGGAACACCAAATTCCTTGGCTTCATCGGTACCGGCCTCTTCCCAGCCATCCTTGACGGCCCCCCACGCCTGCAGGCGCGGCTGGTCCTTGAGTTGGTCGGCAATGGGATCGCCGGCAAGTGTCCCGGTGTAGCTCAGCTTGACGTAATCCTTGGCTTCCGCCGCCCGGTCAACCACCTCGAAATCGGCCCGTTGGCGCCGGATTCGATCAATGGTCTCGTCAATCTCGCTGTCCTCGACTTCCGTCTCCGGGGCTTCGATGGCAATACCCTTGTACTCCGGGAGGTCGAATTGCGGATTCACATCAATGGTCAGGTCGAGGGAAATTTCCTGGCCGGCGAGAAAGTCGCCCGGTTCCGGGAACTCAACGATATTGTAGACATCCAGATTGTCTTGCCCGACCACCTCGTCGTAGGCAGAGCGCATCAAGGCGCCCCGCAGTTCCTCGCTCAGTTGCTTGGCGTAAAGTTGACGTACCCGCGCTTCGGGTGCCTTGCCGGGGCGGAATCCCGGCACCTTGGCCTGCTTGATGAAAGACTTGAGGATGCGGCTCTCTTCCTGAGCAACCTCGTCGCCACTGATGGTGACAACCACGTCTTTTCGCGTTTCGCTGATGTCGTTAATCGTAACGTTCACGGTACCTATCGTTTTGATGATTAATGGGCTTTGAAAAAACGGCCAATAAAGGTCATCGGGATTTCCCGGTCAACTCATTTTGCAAGAAACTCCCGGCCCTCTGTCGGGACAAAAAGCCGCTTCGGGCTTTTCAAACGGTGGGAATTGTCCCATGTTGTTCGCCATGCTCCGGCTTCAGCTACAAACCGCCTGGATTCTCCTTCTCTGCCTGCCCGCGTTGCTGAGTGCCGACCCCATTTACCGACCCAAACACATTGTGTGGTCAGCAAAGGGCATGAATGGCGCAATTGCTGCAGCCGAACACCATGCCACGGAAGCGGGCCTGCAAGTCCTCAGGGAAGGCGGTAATGCCCTTGATGCAGCAATAACAGTCGGATTTACCCTTTCGGTCACCCTGCCGCGGGCAGCCAACATTGGCGGAGGTGGATTCCTACTTTACCACGATGCTGCCACCGGCCAGACCTTCGCCCTCGATTATCGTGAGATGGCTCCTTCAAAGGCCTCCAGGGACATGTTTCTTGATGACCAAGGTAATGCGGATAGCTATCTTTCGCGCAAGTCCCCACTTGCGGTGGGAGTTCCCGGTACCGTAGCTGGACTACTCGAGGCGCACCGGCGCTTTGGTACCCTACCCTTGGAGCGGCTCATGGAACCGGCCATCACCCTCGCAAGGGATGGATTCGTCATCTCCGCCCATTTCCAGGACCTGCTGGAAAAGGCGGCAGGCGACAACCGACTGGATGCGGCGGCAAGACAAGTGTTCCACGGACCTGACGGCGAACCCCGAAAGGCCGGGGAGGTCCTTATCCAGGAAGATTTGGCACAGACCTTCGAGTTGATCGTCCAGCAGGGACGGGACGGATTCTATACCGGACCGGTGGCTCAGGCCATCGTGGATACGCTGGCGGAAAAAGGCGGTCTCATCACCATCGAGGACATGACCAGTTACCAACCGGTATGGCGAGATCCCGTTACCGGGAACTACAAGGGGCATACGATTCTCTCCATGCCACCACCCAGTTCAGGAGGCGTTCATCTTGTCCAGATGCTGCACCTGCTGGAAAACTTTCCACTTGGGGATTGGGGCCATAACAGCAGCAAGGCCATCCATATCATCGCGGAAGTAATGAAGCGGGCCTATGCGGACCGCAGCAAGTATCTTGGTGATCCGGATTATGCCAATGTTCCGATTCAAGATCTGTTATCCGAAGAGTATGAGGCCGCAACCCTCGAGCAAATCGACTTGACCAGCCCCACGCCCAGCGACCTGGTGCGGCCGGGCCTTCCGGAACATTCTCCCGAGAGCACAGAAACCACCCATTTCTCCATCGTGGACAAGGACGGCAATGCCGTGGCCAATACCACAACGCTCAATTTCAGCTTTGGATCCGGCATTATGGCCCGGGGAACAGGTGTCTTGCTCAATAATGAGATGGACGACTTTTCCGCCAAGCCCGGCGTCCCGAATGCCTACGGGCTCATTGGGGGAGAGTTTAACGCCGTTGAGCCAGGCAAGCGGCCCTTGAGTTCCATGACTCCAACCATTGTCCTTGAGGATGGCCAAGTCCAACTGGTCACCGGTAGCCCCGGCGGCAGTCGCATTATCAACACGGCCCTGCAGATTATCCTCAACGTCCTTGCGTTCGACCTGACGATTGCTGAAGCCACCTACGCCCCCCGCTTTCATCACCAGTGGCTCCCGGACACACTCTTTATTGAACGCACCTTCCCATCGGACGCCCTTCGAATTCTCAAGTCGATGGGCTACACCATCGAAAGCAACTATACCATCGGAGCCGCTCAATCCGTGTACCGCGATGCGGAGGGCGAATTCTCCGCCACTGCTGACTCCCGGCGACCCGGCAGCACTGCACTGGCCTATTAACAGTAAACATGGAACCTGCAATAGACATCCTTGACCTGCGTGTTGATTACGGCGACTTGACCGCCGTCAACAACCTGTCCCTGACAATTGAATCAGGGGAAATCTATGGCCTTGTAGGCCCCAACGGGGCCGGCAAGACCAGTACCCTCAACGTGCTTGCCACGCTTCTGGTCCCGACCTACGGGACCGTCCGCATGGCCGGTTACGACCTTGAGGAAAACCCGGAGGCCATCCGGGCCCGGCTCGGCTACATGCCGGACCTCGCCCCGATCATCGGCAACCTCAAGGTGTGGGAGTTTCTTGACCTCTTTGCCGCCGCCCACGGGATCTGGGGAGCGGAAAAAGCCAAGACGGTTGACAAGTGCCTCGAACTGGTGGGCATGGATGAAAAGCGAAATGTCCTTTGCGGAACGCTTTCCCGCGGCATGACCCAACGCGTGGTGCTCGCCAAGACCCTATTGCACAGCCCCGGCATCCTCCTTCTCGATGAGCCAGCCAGCGGTATGGACCCGATTGCCCGGATCGAGCTCAAGGATGCCCTCCAGAACGTTGCCAGTGAGGGGGCCACCGTCATAGTCTCCTCCCATATCCTGAGCGAGCTCTCGGAAATGGCCACTTCCATTGGCATCCTCCACAAGGGCCGTCTCCGGGAACATGGCCCAGTGATGCAGGTCCTCTCTTCATTAAAGCAGGCTAGCAACATAATTGCCCTCGATCTTATCGGGGATCCGGAACCGTGTCGACAATGGCTCACCGACCGCCACATCAAGGCCACTCCTGATGAAAAGCACCCCAGCCGGCTAATGGTCGAGTTGGCTGGAGACGAAATCCACCAGGCACAGCTCCTGAAGGACATCGTCCAGGCAGACTTTTCCGTCCATGGCTTCCAAGCCAAGCATTCAAGCCTCGAGGACCTCATGAGGGCCATCTCCGCCGAACCCGACGAAGAAACAGAATCCTAAGATCATGCTACACAAGAATCCAATTTTTATCCGTTTCTGCCGCTCCGAACTACGGCCCAAGAAGGCCTTCTTCTGGTATCTCCTGACTCTCATTGGTACCGCTTTCGCAGTGGCTGTAACCTACGCCCCGCAGGTTGCCCAGGGGCGTGAAGCCATGGCCGCCGCCCGAAACGCCCTTCTGCCAGTGATGATTATCCAGGGCGTCATTCTTTTGTTCATGGGTACCGGAAGCATTGCCAGTGGCATTACGCGTGAGAAAGTCGAAAATGTTCTCGATTACCAGCGGCTGACCCCGCTGGCGACCCGGGACAAGATAATCGGCTACCTATTTGGCCTGCCGATCCGCCACTACGTGATGTTCTCCATTACTCTGCCCTTCCTCCTCTTCATCCTCATCGTCGGGCAGATCCCACCCAGTGCATTTGTTCCCTATTACCTTGTCTTTTTCACCTCGACCTTGCTGTACCACTTTACCGGTCTGGTTGCCGGGATGATTAGCCGCAAGTGGCGTTGGTCGGCCCGCATTTCCCAAGGGCTGATTTTCCTCCTTTATTTCGTCCTTCCGCAATTGTCTCACATCGGTTTGGTCTTCCTTGAGTTCCTGACTGTCCGTCCTGTGTTTGCGGAAAAAATCATCCCGGTCATTGGGTCCAACGCCAACATCTCCATTCAAGGAATGGGCTTCATGGCGGGTCAGAGCGTTCCACTGTTTCACCTGACGTTGTCGGGAACGCTCTTCTCCTTCATCATACAGGCTGGCCTGGTTGTCCTCTTTGCCGGAATTGTCGCCCGCAAATGGAAGGCTGATTCCATTCCCGCCATCAGCAAAAAGATGGCCCTCATTACGTTTGCGGCCTTCAGCATCATGTCCCTGGCCAACATCTGGCCCAACCTGACCCGGGCCGAGAATGCCCTCAATATTTTCCAGTCAGATGGTGACCTCGGAGCGGAAATCGCCGTTGTCGTCCTGCCGCTTATCATGGCGCTGGTCACCACCTACCTGGCTTTTGTCCTCATGACTTCCGCCCTGCCGGACCCGATGCAATTCCGCCATGGCCGCATTCGCGCCATGCGTCTCGGGCATGACAAGTTAAAGCCGTGGGAGGATGCTGCCGGCGGGTATCCCTTTATTGCCTTCATCCTGCTCATCCAGGTCGTCTTCTTTGGGGTTGTCATTTACACACTCAATCAGGCCGGGTACTATGCCGATATCGAATTGAATCCACTGCAGGGTTTGTGGCTTCTCCTTGGGACCGCCCTGACCTTGTTCTATTTCCAGGCGCTTAAGGAGAATTTCGGAACCGGCCTCCTGGCAATGTTTGTCCTCATCAGCTGGGCTGTTCCCATCCTCCTTGCCATTGTCATTTTTGCCGTCAACCAGGACCAATGGCCCCTCGCCCTGGCCGTCACCGGACTATCCCCCATTGCCCTGATTCCGTTCTCCGTCTTCCAGATGGCCCCGGTGGATGAAATCCAGGAGAACTTCATCTATCTCCAGCGGGCCCTCGGGGTCGCCCTCCTGACCATGACTGGTCTCAATGTCTGGCTCCACCTGCGTCTCCGTAAACTTCGCAAGGCCCTCCCGATCTAAATCTTAATCTTAGCCTTAATCTTAATCTTAGCCTTATCTTAACCTTAATCTCAGTCTTAATCTCCCGGACGGGAGCGCGCACCAATGCAGTGGGCCGGTATCTAGATTAAGATCAAGATTAAGACTAAGATTAAGAGGAACAAAAAACCCGGAGCCGCATCGCGACCCCGGGTTGAAAAAGTGATTCTATCCCTTGTGTCCTAGCGGCGCCGGCGCCACATCACGAACATGAGACCGACCGCACCCAGAAGGGCTGCATAATGCGCCGGTTCGGGGACAGCAGTTTGTACAAGATTGATTGAGCCTGAAGTGCCCAGCTTAAAGGTGTCCCACGTATCTCCTGCACCATTGAAATTCACCAGGAACGGGGCGAGGGAGTTGAAAACTGCTGTGCTTGATGCCACGATACCAACGTATTCACCACCGGTAAGGGAGCCAACAGTACCTTGAGTAATCAGAATCACAGGTACCAATCCATTCTGGTCCTCGGTGAAGGTCCGGGAGGTACTCCAGTCAAGGATGGTATCAAATGGCGGTGGTGGCGTTGTCAGGGCTTCCCATGCCACATCAAAAATAGGATTTGTCGCCAATGCGTTAATCTCCGAGGCAAGTGGAGTTGATGAAAAACTTAACGCATTAAAATCAACCAGGGATACCATGCTGGAATAAACATTCACATCGCCAGGATTCTGGTCGACCCCACCGGCAAATATCTGATCCACTTCAATTTGGAAATTAACCGATTGGGCATAAGCCGAAACGCCGACTATGAATGCTACAGCCAATGATAGTGTTTTTTTAGTTAAGCTCATCACGTATTTTGGTTAGATTAAAAGTTAGTCACAGAATAAATTACTAATAGGCGGCCTCATGCAGGGCATCAGAATCGGCCGATGTCTTCATCACTGCAGCTGAGCCAGAGTCGATAACGGCAGAATCCCTGAGAGTGAAACTTCCGTCATACCAACCAGCAAATGTTGTATAGTACTGGGCAGTGAATAATGGAGTCAAGGACCCCTCAGAGTAAATCGAAACCAATGTGCCATCTGCAGGACTGGGGAATGTTTCGACCAATGTTTGGCCGCTTACCGGCTCCAGAGTTCCAATAATGTTGATGATGTTTGAACCCGCATATGGACTCAGGATCGCATTGTCGATGACGGATCCATAGAAGACTGCCTCCCTGGAAACAGTGCTATTCATCACGACGCCTTCACCCGGAAAAATAATCAAGTCATCCTGAAGGGCAAATGCACCGTCATACCAACCGTTGAACGCAGTATAGTACTGCGCGGTAATTGTTGTCCCGTCCGTGTTGTAAACTGAGACCAAGTCGCCGTCCTGAACGTTAACAAAGTTACCGAAATCGGCCAAGGTCACATGCTCCCTAATACTGACCATGTCAGAAGCGGCCAACCCAGTGACTTCAAATTCCAAAGTAACGCTATCGACTGTCGAGGAAACAATAGAGACCACCGTTCCGGATCCCGTTCCTGAAAGAACGTGCAGGTATGCTTGAGCAGGGAGTGTTGGCAGGCCTGTCAAATCAACAACCGCCCCTGAAACCGAATCAACTGACCCTTGGTAGGCAACTTGCTTGAGGAATGGGACAGAGACCAATTGGGGACCGGCAGGGATTGTAAAGGAAGAGGCCCCAACCACTGGGGTTGTCGCAGCCGAAGTCGAAAGACAGGATAAGAGAAGCGAAACGAGGCAGCAATTTCGTATGTGAGACCAATTCATAACAAACATAATTTTTGCTGAATAGGACCCGTACTGTAAAGGGTATTTTCTGTTTAATACGCCTATTTATAAGGATTTTACGGCCTTGCGGGGGCTAGGTGAACCGCCTAGTCGGATTCCCTGCGCAGAACCTTAACTGGTTGTATTAGTGGGAGGTATCGACGCGGGAGCCCTTGGGCTGCCCGATGGCAGCGAGTAAGTCAGAGAACCATTCCGTCTCGATATCGAATGGCTTGCCGCCCTTGATACGCTCGAACTCTATGGCGCGCAACACGTTAGCGTTGTCCTCATCATGTCCGATTACCCCACCCTCACGGCGCAGGGAGCACTCCACGGCAAGGTCGACACAGGACTTGATAAGCCTCAGATCATCCTCGTTGGCTGCGGCAGCCCGGGAATAATAGCCGCTTTTCTGGACCATGACCTTCTCCGCCCCGATTTTGGCGGAAAATTGCTCCGCGAAGTACTTGCCGGGGTTAACCGCATCCAATTTGACGTGGCCAAAGGCGTCGCGGGGGACTTCCTGGCCATCCGTTTCCATCTGCTTGACGATGTCAGCGACCCCGGCGCCCTCGGAAATGAAGATGTTCACACAGTCGTGCTCATCCATGATGCCCTTGAGGCGGGCCGCTTCGGCATCGATATCGAGTGACATTTCCGGAATGTAGATGCCGTGGACCTCGAAACGCTCCTTTTCAAGGCCGATTTCCGGGACATACATTTCGTGGTCGATGTTGTTCATGTACTCGGAGGCAGTCGCAGCGGTGAGCCAGCCACAGTGGCGTCCCATGACTTCATGAACGATGAGCATGCGCGGGTTGGCGTTGTGTTCATTGACCACATTCTCAAAGAAATAGGCTCCCTCTTCGGCCGCCGTCCAGGCACCGAGGCTCTGCTTGATCGGGAAGACGTCGTTATCGATGGTCTTCGGCAGGCCAATGACCGTCAGTTCGTAGTCATTCTCCTTGAGAAACTGGGCGAGGTCGGCGGCTGCCGTATTGGTATCATCGCCCCCAATGGTATGGAGGACATCCACGCCATCCTTGACCAATTGGTCGGCGGCAACCTTTTGCGGGTCCTCACCTTCCTTGACCAGACCCCGCTTAACGCAGTCCTTGACGTTGGTCAGCTTGACCCGGCTGTTGCCAATTGCACTGCCCCCGAACTTGTGCAGCAGGCCGGCATCCTCGCGAATAACCTCGATGACTTCAATCGAGTCTCCCAGCAGCAGGCCTTTATAGCCACTGCGGTAACAAATGATCTCAATGGAGGGATCGATTTCCGTATAGCGTTCAATCAATCCGCCAACGGCGGAATTCAGGCAGGGAGCCAGGCCCCCGGCGGTCAGTAAGGCAACTTTCTTCGGTTTCATTTTAAGTGGTCGTAGGTCTTAGGTATTAGGTCAAAGGATGAGGTTATCCCCGGTCATGGCTTCGGGTTGGTCAATGCCCATCAGCTTGAGCGCCGTCGGGGCGATATCAGCAAGGCGACCGCCTTCGGCCAACTTGAGGTCCTGGAGGTCCTTGCCATAGATTACCAGCTCCACCGGATTGAGCGTGTGGGCAGTATGCGGACTGCCGGTCTCCGGGACAAACATCTGGTCACTATTGCCATGGTCGGCCGTGATAATGGCCGCGGCGCCTGTTTCATCGCAGGCCGCAAGAACATCACCGACACAGCCATCGACTGCCTCACAGGCGGCAATGGCAGCTTCCTGCGATCCCGTGTGTCCGACCATGTCAGCATTGGCGTAGTTAATGACGACCAGGCCATACTTGCCTGAGCGGATAGCCTTGCAGGCGGCATCGCGGATGCCGTAGGCCGACATCTCCGGCTTCTGGTCATACGTGGAAACTTCCTGCGGGCTCGGAATTAGCTCCCGGTCTTCGCCAGGCAACGGCTCCTCGCGATAGTCATTGAAGAAAAAGGTAACGTGGGGAAATTTCTCGGTCTCCGCGGTCCGGAACTGCGGTATCCCCTTGTCGGCGACCACAGTGCCGAGGATGTCCGGCATCTTCGGCGGCTTGGTGAAGATGACCTTATCGCAGAGACCCTTCTGGTACTCGGTCATCGTGGCATAATAAAGATCGAGCTTCCGGCCGCGGTCAAATCCGTCGAAATCCTCCTCAATAAAAGCTCGGGTCAGCTCCCGCGGCCGGTCGCCCCGGAAGTTAAAGAAGACAACTGCATCCCCGTCTTTCACGAGCCCGCTTGGCTCGCCGTCAGCGTCTGTGATAACCGTGGGCACAATGAACTCATCCCCTTGGCGGTTGCTGTCGAGCGGGGAATCGTAATAGGCCTGTACGGCCGCTTTGGCGCTTTCCGCGGTACGCTCGATGGCACGCCCGGTCAGGCAATCGAAGGCCTTCTGGACACGGTCCCAGCGCAAGTCACGATCCATCGACCAGAAGCGTCCGGAAATGGAAGCAATCCTGCCAATCCCAATTTCCTCACACTTGGCTTCCAGTTCCTTGATGTAACCCATTCCGGACTTCGGGGGCGTATCCCGCCCGTCCGTGAAGCAATGGATGAAGACCTTCTCCAGACCCGCTTCCCTGGCGAGTTTCAATAATCCGTAGAGATGGTCCAGCATGGCATGGACACCTGCATCAGAAACAAGGCCCATCAGGTGTAATGCACCATCCTTGGCCTGGGTGAAGGCGCCCTGCAGAACGGCATTGTCATTCACACTCCCGGTAGCAAATCCCTTGTCGATACGGACAATCTCCTGATCAACAATGCGGCCCGCACCAATGTTCTGGTGACCCACTTCGGAATTCCCCATGACCCCCTCCGGCAATCCGACATCCAGCCCGCAGGCCATGAGTTCGGTCCGGGGCCATTCAGCGGTCAGCTTTTCGGCGACTGGTGTGCTCGCCAGCTTGACCGCATTGAACGCGTCATGCTCCGCATTGTGATTCTCTCCCCATCCGTCCCGGATGATTAATACGACAGGTCTCGTCTCCATAAATTCCCAATCTTAATCTTAGCCTTAATCTTAATCCCAATCCCATCCCTAGTGGGTATAGGATAAAATAGTGACAACAATATAAGTTCCTAAAAGCAAGAATCCGCTCCAGCGCTTCAGTTCCGTTCCCGAAAAGATAACCGACACTCGCAAGACAATGAGGACGAACATCATCGCCGGGAAAAGCAACTGGAAGAACCGCGGATCCGCCTTCAGGCCACCCGGTGTAACAGCAGCCGCCGCTCCGGCGACAAACAGGACATTGAGGATATCCGCCCCAATGATGTTACCAAGGGCCAGGGAGGCATGTCCCCTGCGGACGGCGGTAAGAACGGTTATCAATTCCGGCAGGGACGTCCCGAAAGCGACAAGGGTTGCGGCAATAATCGGCTCGGGAACATGCAGCCGGATGGCCGTTTCCTCAACAGTCGGAATCAGCACCTTGGAGGCAAGAATGACGAGGGTAATTCCGAATACCAGCTTGGCAACAACCATGCCCATCCTGGCCTCATCAACTTCGGTCTCCGGTTGTTCGATACCTTCACCGGAACGGGCCCATTGGATCGATTTCCAAATATAGATCACCAGCAGCACCAGGCAAAGCCAACCGGCCCACTGGGGAAAGGTACCCCCCTCCGTGAATGTCGACCCGAGCGAGGAAAATGGCAGACTGAGCACGACAAGTAGCGCTCCGGCACCCAATTGAATCCAGCCCTGCCGATTGACGATATGGGGATCAAAGGGAAGCGGCTTCATCAAGGCCGCAATGCCCAGGATCAGTCCCGTGTCGCAGATGATCGATCCCACTGCGTTACCGAGGGCCAGACCGGGACGGCCTCCAACCGCCGCAGCTACAGATACGGCCGCCTCCGGGAGAGTTGTCCCCAGGCTGACGATGGTGGCCCCGATGAGGATTATCGGCACGCCCCAGCGCATGGACAAGGTGACCGCCTCGGCCACCAAAATATCCGCTCCCTTGGCAAGGACATAAAGGAAAACTGCGATGACGATAAACAGGCCCCAGACCGGCAGGGACTGGGCGATGGACTGGACCCAAGCTTCCATAAGATCAAAGATGCGAGGAAGGGAATTTCCCGGTTAACTGCAAGCAGGAACACGTTAAAAGGAGTATCCGAGGACCATTTCGTTGTCAGCCCGCCGGAGGCGAGCCCTCCGACCCGAGGATTCTTCCGAAGGTCCGCGTCCCGCGGACCTTAGCGCACATCCAGGTCCGGCCACTGTTTCAGTTTCCGGTGCAGGGTGCGGCGGCTCATGCCGAGCAGTTTCGCCGCTTGGGTTCGATTGCCCTTTGCCTGGACAAGGGCATTGCGCAAAAGCCGCTTCTCGTTCTCCTCGACGGACAGCGGATTGCTCAGGGCCGGACCGGTTGTGGCCACTTCCTGGTGCTGTTCCCCGAGAAACCGGGGATCCAAATCATAGGTGGTCAGCCGCCCACCCCGCTTCATGACCACCGTGTTCTCGGCGAAATTGCGCAGCTCGCGAATGTTACCTGGCCACTTGTAGGCTTGCAGGACATGGGTCACCTCCGGATCCAATTCGACCACCGGAACATCATTTTCCTCGGCAAACTGGTTCATAAAGTGGTTCAGCAAAACAGGAATGTCGTCCTGGCGCTCCCTCAATGGCGGCATCGTCAACTTGACGACGTTCAGCCGATAGAGAAGGTCCTCCCGGAATTTCCCTTCCTTGACCATCGCCTCCAGGTCCCGGTTGGTCGCTGCCACTAGCCTCACATCCACGGTGACCGGCTTGACGCTCCCCAGCCGCTCAAAGGACTTCGTTTCCAGGAAACGCAACAACTTGACCTGGGTACTGGCATCAATTTCCCCGATTTCGTCGAGGAAGAGGGTCCCGTTGTCCGCCGCCTCAAAGCGGCCGATGCGGCGCTCATTGGCCCCCGTGAAAGCACCCCGCTCATGCCCGAACAATTCACTCTCCAGCAAGTTGGCCGCCAAAGCCGCGCAATGCACCGCGATGAAGGGGCGTCTCGACCGGTCGCTATTCTGATGGATGGCCTGGGCAATGAGCTCCTTGCCAGTACCGGTCTCCCCTTCAATGAGCACGGTCGTCTTTGTCGGTGCCACCAAGCGGACCTTGTCGATGACATCCTTCAAGGCCGCTGAGCGCCCGACAATGCCATCAAAGCTGAAGCGCTTGTCCAGCCGCTGGTGCAGGTCCTTGACCTGTTCCTTGGTCTGGCGGTCCTGCAAAGCCCTCCGGATGAGGATTTCCAGCTTCTCAATGCTGACTGGCTTGGTCAGGAAATCGTAGGCCCCCCGCTTCATCGCCTCCACCGCCGTCTCCACGTTGCCGTAAGCAGTCATCATGATGATGATCGGATGGGCTGGAAGAGTCATCGCCTTCTCGATCACTTTCATGCCGCTCTTCCCAGCCATGCGAAGGTCGGTCAGCACAACATCGAAGGGCTCTGACTCCATCAGGCGGAAGGCCTCCTCGGCGTCACTCGCCAAGTAAACGTCGTATTCGTCCTCCAGAGCCAGCATCAGTCCCTCACGGGTATGCTTCTCATCATCAACGATTAACAGGGTTGCCGGCATGATACCTTTCAAGGTGGGTAATTCTGTCACAGGTGCAATGCTGAAAATTCCCATTGCCAGCAGAGGACTGCCCACCAAATTCTTCAATTCTTGATGAGTGAGTCTTCACCAACCGATCCCTACCTTGAACGCTTCGGCGGTATCGGCCGGCTATACGGAAAGGATACGCTCGAAAAGTTCCGCTCTGCCCATGTTGCCATTGTCGGAATCGGCGGGGTTGGCTCATGGGTGGCGGAAGCGCTGGCCCGCAGCGGGATCGGGACGATCACCCTGGTCGACCTCGACGACATCTGCCTGACCAATACCAACCGCCAGATTCATGCCATCGAAGGCACTGTCGGCAAACCGAAGATCCAGGTCATGGCGGAGCGCCTGAAAGCCATCAACCCGGAGGTCACGGTTGTCGAGGAGGCCATGTTCTTCAACGAATCAACGGCCGAGGCCTTCTTCGCCAAGTCATTTGACGCGATTGTCGATGCCATCGACAGCGTACGCCAGAAATCCCTTCTCCTGGCCATGGCGAGAGAGCGGAAGATTGCCACCGTCACCGTTGGCGGAGCCGGTGGACGGGTCGATCCCGGCCGTATCAAGGTGGCCGACATGAGCCAGACCTACGGGGACCGACTCCTCATGCTGACCCGCAAGAAACTCCGTCAGCAATACCGCTTTCCCCGTACCGGCAAAGGAAAATTCAAGATCCCCTGCGTCTATTCCAGCGAGCCACCCCGCTTTCCCTGGTCGGATGGCTCCATCTGCGATACCCGCGAACCGGATTCCCCCGGCGGGCTTAACTGCGAGGCCGGGCTTGGCAGCGCCACCCACATCACCGCCTCCATGGGCCTCTTTGCGGCCGGGCTTACTTTGGAGCTGCTCGAACGCTTTGGAGTGCTCAAACATGTTTGAGCTTTTTAAAGCTGCATCATGATGCAGCACTCCAAATTATTTCCCTTACAAATTCCGCACCACTGCGCGGGCCACGCCCTGGACGACCAACTCGGCCACCGGATGCAACTCCGGGAAGTTCCTGTTTTCCGCCTTCAGGTAAGGCGAGCGGCCGGGCTTGTTAATGAAGCGCTTGAGGGTGGTTTCCCCGTCAATTAGGGCGGCCACGATATCGCCGTCCCGGGGCGGGCACTGCTCAATGACCACGGTGTCCCCGTCAAAGATGCCGACATCGATCATCGACTCCCCTCGAACCTTGAGCGCAAAGCTGCGCCGCGAGCGGCGAATGCCGGCCGTCTCGGTATCGATTTGCAGGCGGCCAATCTCGCCCCCCGACTCCACCCCGTCGGGAAAGCCGGCGGCGATGCTGCCGTAAATGGGAATGTCGATGACCTCGAGGGAATCGATGGGCTGGGTCTCCTCGTTCAGATCGAGGTTGATCCGGAAGGTCCGGGCCTGGCCCGGCACCCGGCTGATGTAGCCCTTCTTTTCCAGGGCCTTGAGGTGCCCCATCACCGCGTTGGTGCTCTTGAATCCAAAATGCTGTTCAATCTCCCGGAAGCTGGGCCAGGTACCCCGCTGCCGCATGTGGAGTTGAATGTAGCCCAAAACTTCCTGCTGCCTAAACGTCAATTCCTTCATATAAACATCCGTATAGCATATACAGACGTTCACTGTCAACTCATCTTGCCGCAAAGCCTCTTAACGGAAGAGGTCCCCACGGCGGAAGCGCCAGAGGGAGAAAGCGAGCACAACCACACTGATGCCTCCGAGGACCGCCAGGTTGGGCAGGATTTGCTGCAGCGCGGCATCCCGCCAGAGGACGGCGAGGATACCATCCATGGCCCAGTAGACGAGGGTAAAGGGGGAAATGAAGGTACGGATGAATTCCGGCATCATGAAGAGGGGCATCATGGCGCCCCCGAAGGCACTCATGCCGAGGATGAAAAGGGTGCCCAGTCCGTTGGCCTGTGCCGGCGTCTTCGCAATGGAGGAGAGGAGCATGCCGAAGGCGGTGGCCGCGGTCGCGGTGAGGACGGAGACAACCAACAGGGGGAGGATTTGTCCGGCTGAGGTGATGATGTCAAAAAGCAGTTCCCCGAAGATAATGAGGACGATCATTTGCAGGAGTCCGAGCGAGGAACAAAAGACAAACTTGCTCCAGAGCACCTGGGCCCGGCTGGCAGGCCCCGAAAGGAGGCGGAAGAAAAGCCCCTTGTCCCGTTCCTCGAAGAGGCTGGAAGCAGCACCGGTCAGGGAGAAAAGGAGAAACATGACCGCCCAGCCACCGACACTTTGGGCGGCAGGGTTCTTGTTCTTCCCGTAGACCTGACTCAACTCGAGATTAAAGATGCCGCTGAAAATATCCGTTCCACTCCCCTCGCCCGCGGCCTCGCCACCTGAACCCAGCTCACTCATGGCCCAGAATCCGTCGGATTGGATTTCCTCCAGAATCAGTTCGGGATCGCCACCGAAGTGCTCCGAGATAACCTCCGCAAGACCCAAGTCGAACGACTGCCGGAGCTCGTCATCAAGGCCATAATCGGAGGACTCGAGGAGCAGCGGAAAGGCCCGCGCAAAAAGGGTCTTCTGGAGGATTCCCTGGACGATGTTGTACTCAATCGTGTTCTGGGGATTGTAAAGCAGCTCCATGTTGAGCCCGAATTCCTCATCAACCAGATCCTTTGGGAAAACCAGCAAGTAGCGGTAGGAACCGGCATCAGATTTCAGGAGCGACGCCGCATACTCGCGGTCCAAGGGCACCGACTCCTCCTCACTGATGGTACGCTTGGTGAGGACCCGGAAGGTCTCTTCCTCCTGCAGGAAGCCGATCAGCTTGGCGGAGGTCTCCGATTGGGCCTCGTCGACCACCAGGATACGGATACCCGATGGACTGCCCCCGCCCCCGAAAATGAACCCGAAGATGGTGATCAGCGCCATCGGCACAAAAAACGTCAGCACAAAAGCCATCCGGTCATTCCAGAAAATCCGGAAGTCCTTGGCGACGAGGGCGTAGATGGTTCTCATGGTTCGTCAGTTGTGGCTAATCACGGAGCCGGTGGCCGGTGAGTTGGAGAAAGAGGCTTTCCAGGGATGGTGTCCGTAGCTGGACCCGTTCGTAGGCGATTCCTTCCCGCTCAATGATCCCATAAATGGTGGACAGGCGGGCATCGTCATACGGTACCAGGCGGTACTGCAAATCCTCCTCCATGAGCTGCCCATGGGAACGCACTTCCTCGACGAATGCATCCATTTCCGGGCCCTTGGCAATGAGCAGTTCCCGGGTCGACTCGGAAAGCGCGAGCAGGGAATCGAGGTCACCGCAGGCCATGAAGGCCCCATGGTCGATAATCGCGATGCGCCGGCATAGCCGCTCCGCCTCCTCCATGTAGTGGGTCGTGTAGACAATGGTCAGGCCATCCTTGTTAAGGGCCTCCAAAAAGGTGAAGATGGCATTTCGCGACTGGGGATCGACCCCCACCGTCGGCTCATCGCAAAGCAGGATGTCCGGCTCATGCAGGAGGCTGGCAATGATGTTGAGGCGTCGTTTCATGCCCCCGGAGAAATCCTTTACCGGATCGTTTTTCCTGTCCCACAAACCGACCGCCTGGAGCAGGTCTTCGCTTCGTTCGCGAATCTGCTTGTGGCCCATGCCATACAGGTCGCCGAACACCTTCAGGTTCTGCAGGGGGGAAATGGAATCATAAAGCGCGATTTCCTGAGGAACCAGACCACAGGTCATGCGCGCCTTCCGGTCATGGAAATCCACCTCTTGGCCACGAATCAGGACCTTACCTTCGTCAGCGGCCAGAAAACCGCTGAAAATCTTCATAAGGGTACTTTTGCCGGCCCCATTGGGCCCCAGAAATCCGAAGAACTCACCCTGCTGAATGGACAGGTCGACCCCTTTCAATGCTTCCAATTCACCGAACCGCTTGCGGACGCCCTGCAGTTCAAGAATCGCATTGTCGTTGGTCATGAAGATGTACCTGCTTGAAGAATTCTTTCAGTTTGTTCGGGTCCTTGATGCCTGGAGAGGACTCGACCCCGCTGGCGACATCAATCGTATCCGCTTGGGTGAAAGCGAGCGCCTCCCTCACATTGTCCGGAGAAAGCCCCCCTGCCAGCACCCATTTCTTGTGCTGGTAAAGGAGGGTGCAGTCAAGAAAACGCTGCCAGTTCTGGCCGGATTCCCCAGTTCCCCCATAGGCCGCTTTGGAATAGGTATCGAGGAGGATGGTTTCGGAAAACTCCATCAGGATTTGCGGAAAGGTCTGTTCCTGCGGTGGAATCCGGGGGGCCACCCAGAGGGCTTCCGGACCAGCAAGGCCTGACCACGCCGCCACGGCCGCCATGGATACATCGAGGTCGAAATGGAGCTGGTAGAAATCAAATCCCAGATCCAGGTACGCCTCCAGTCGCTCCTGGGAAGGGGCGACATCAACCAACACCCGCCTTCCTTCAGGAATGGCTTCCAGCAGGGAAGGAATCTGGTCCAGCCCGACCGACCGCGGTGACTTCTCATAGACGTTAATCCCGATATAATCAGCGCCTAGCGAGAGGGCCAAGTCGGCATCCTCTGGCCGCGTGACTCCACATATTTTGACCTTGGTGGACATGGCTCGGGTCCCTCAATCCTTGCTGGCAAAGTAACCCACCAGTGCCTCGACCATTCCGTCGATGCCTGGATTGTCCGCCTCGATGGCCACTGGGATTCCAGCCGCCTTCATCCGTTCGCTGGTGGTGGGGCCAAAGCTGCACAAGGCCGGAACAGCCGCCCCGGATTCGAGGGAGAGATGCTTGGCCTGCTCCCCGAAAGCCTGCACTGCCGAGGCGCTGGCAAAGACAATCGCATCCGCCCCTTCTTTCCGGAAGCGAGCGGCATTGGCATCATCCGCCAGGTCGCAGAAATGGGTCGAATAGACCTGCAGGGAATCGACGATGGCCCGTTCCTCCCAGAGGGCCTTGACCAGGTCCTCCTTGTTGCGGTTGCCGACGATCACCAGGACCTTCAGGTTGTCGAGGGTCTCCTCTTCCGAAAGGGCCAGGGCGAAGTCCTTGGCCGTCGCCTTCGGAGAAACCAGGTCCGCCCTTAAATGGAATTCCGCCAGCGCTTCCAGCGTCCCCTTGCCGACTGCCCCAATGCGGACAAAGCCGAGCGAGCGAATGTCGTCGTAGGCCTGAAAGAAGGCTTCGAAGAAGTGCTTCACTCCGTTGCGGCTGGTAAAGAGCAGCCATTCGTAACTGGCCAGCTCCTTGAAAATCTCGGATGCCGCCTCGGTATCAACATCATGGCGGACGTCAATCAAGGGAATGTCCATAATCTCCGCACCAAGTGCCTGCAGGCGTTCACCAAGACGGCTGGAGCCTTCTGGATTACGGGTCAGGACGATAAGGCGTCCCTGCAATGGAAGGGGTTGGATCAAGACCGCAGTTCCTCCATCAGTTTGTCGACAAATGCTGGAGCCGCCCAATCCTGATCCGCTGGCAGGTCAATGTTCTTGTACCCGAAGCTCTCATCGAAGACATGGAGGACGCCTTCGGCAACATGGGCGGCTGTAGCGGAATGGCAACCCCCGCCCATCGCTGCCAGAATGGCCCGTTCCAGATGGACGGCCCGTGCCGTTTCCTCACAGAGCAATCCCTCATAGAGCGAAAAATCGGCAGTCCGGATCTGCAGGCCAATGGCGCCCTGACCGGCAGCTGGTACGCTTTCTTCAATGGATATGGGCTCGAAGCAAATACCGTCCGGGCTCTCAATGCCGAGCCGGGCCAGGCCGGCCATCGCCATCACTGTGGCATCGGCAAAGCCATCGGAAATCTTTTGCAGGCGGGTCGAGACATTACCCCGGATTTCCTTCCAGGCGGCCTTCGGAAAGCGCTTCTTCAACTGGGCCCGGCGACGCGGGCTGCTGGTGGCAATCAATGTCGGTTCCTCGACTGACTCCCTCCGGATGAGCATGTCACGGGCAGGTGCCCGGGGCAGAAAGCCAACCAGGGAAACGCCCTCCGGCATCTCCGTCGGCAGGTCCTTGGCCGAATGAACAGCCAGGTCCGCCTCTCCCTTGACGATGGCCTCCTCCAGCGCGGAGGTGAACAGGCCCTTGCCACCGGTTGTTTCGAGCGACCATGCCAGGCGGTCATCACCCGTGGTGCTCATCGGGATGATCTCAAAATCCCACTCAGGCCGCAATGCCTGCAGCGCTTCAATGGCCATGTCAGTCTGCTTCCGTGCAAGGGGGGACTTGCGGGTCGCCACGCGTATTGTCTGCTTACTCATTGGTTAAAAAAACACCCGGCCTGCCGGAACAAGGTGCCGACCGGCCGGGTGCCGTAAATTGTCACTACAATTTAGTTGGAATAACCGGCCTGCGCTCCCTTAATGTCGCGCTTCTTGACCCACGGCATAAGGCTCCGCAGGCGGGCACCGGTCTTTTCAATCGGATGCTTCACGCTTTCCTCCTGGAAGCGCTTGTAGTTCGGGAATCCGGCTTCGGCCTCCTTTACCCACTCGCGGGCAAACTTGCCGCTCTGGATTTCTGTCAGGATCTTCTTCATCGACCGCTTGGTGTTGGCGTTGATGACGCGCGGACCGCGCGTGTAGTCGCCGTACTCAGCGGTCTCGGAAATGCTGAACCGCATCCCGCTGACACCGGACTCAACCATCATGTCGACGATCAGCTTCAGTTCGTGGAGACACTCGAAATAAGCCATCTCCGGCTGGTAGCCAGCCTCGACCAGGGTTTCAAAACCGGCCTGGACCAGTGCGCTGGCACCGCCACAGAGGACGGCCTGCTCACCGAAGAGGTCGGTTTCGGTCTCTTCCTTGAAAGTGGTCTGGATAACACCGGCCCGGGCGGAGCCGATACCCTTGGCCCAGGAAAGAGCGATCTTCTTGGAGTCCTTGGCGGAACCCTTGAGGATGGCGATCAATGCCGGAACGCCCTTGCCCTCCTGATACTGGGCGCGCACGGTGTGGCCGGGACCCTTCGGGGCAACCATGATCACGCTGACCCCCTTCGGCGGCTTGATCAGTTCATAGAGGATGGCAAACCCATGGACGAAGAGCAGCGTCTTGCCCTTGGTCAGGTTTGGCGCAATCTCGGACTCGTAAACCGCCTTCTGCTTCATGTCGGGAATTCCCACCATGATGACATCGGCCTTCTGCACGGCTTCCGCTACTTCCATCACCGCAAAGCCCAGCTTCTTGGCGACCGGAATCGACTTGCTCCCCTTGTAGAGGCCAATGATGACTTTCATGCCGCTGTCCTTGAGGTTCAGCGCATGGGCGTGGCCTTGTGAACCAAAGCCGATCACGGCCAGGGTCTTGTTCTTCAAAACGCGGAGGTCCCCGTCTTTTTCAGTATACACCTTTGCAGGCATCGTTCCTTCTTACCTTTCCTGTTGTTAGAGTTCGAGTTTGCGGTTGCGACGCAGGGCGGCAGTACCTGTCCGCGCCATTTGCTTGATTCCAAAAGGAGTGATCATTTCCAGGAAGCCATCGATTTTCCCTTGGCGGCCCGTCATTTCAATAATCATGCTCCGGTGCGAGACATCGACGATGTTCGCCCGAAAAATTTCACAAATCTGCAGCAGCTCCGTGCGCTTGCTGCCATCGGCGGCCACCTTGACCAGGACCAGCTCCCGCGCGGCGAACTGTCCCCGGGCCAAATCATCGACCTCAATGACGTCCACCAGCTTGTGCAGCTGCTTGATCGCCTGATCCAACTGCTGCGTATCCCCTTTGACAGTGGCCGTGATGCGCGAGTAGCGGGAGTCGTGGGTCGGGGCAACATTCAATGTGTCGATGTTGAACCCCCGGCCGCTGAACATTCCTGCCACGCGGGCCAGCACACCAAACTTGTTTTCCACAAGGACGGATAGCGTGTGTCGCATTGTTTTGAATCCATATGCACAGGTCTCCTCCAAGCGGGCAAAGAAGGGGACTGCACTGTCGTTTTAAGCTAGAATTCAGGCCCGCTTAAAACCTTCACCAATCACCCCAAGGCCGCGCCTTGGCAAGAAAATAAAAGAAAGCCCCGACCGGTAACCGATCGGGGCTTATCTCACTCCTTGATATCCAAACAACCAATTAAGACTTACTACGACTATTGTATAAAATCTCTGTCAGTTAATTAAGACACATATCCCCGGGGGATGTTCACTTTTTTCGTGCCTTTTTTCAGGAGCTCCTGCTAGCGTCCCGCAATGGAAAATAAAACCCGCGTTGACGGCCGCCTTCCGGGGCAACTGAGGCCGGTTGAATTTCAATTGGATTTTGCCCCGCATGCCAGCGGCTCCGTACTGGCTTGCTTCGGCGACACCCGCGTCATCTGCGCCGCCAGTCTGGAAAAGGGCGTTCCGCGCTGGATGACCGCCCAGAACGTGGAGGGCGGCTGGATGTCAGCCGAATACAGCATGCTTCCCTATTCCACCCTCGACCGCAAAAAGCGGGACATCAGCCGCGGCAAGCAGGATGGCCGCTCGGTCGAGATTCAGCGCCTCATCGGCCGCAGCCTGCGGGCGGTGGCCGACCTCTCCAAGCTCCCGGGTCATACCCTTTGGCTGGACTGTGATGTCCTCCAGGCCGACGGCGGCACCCGAACCGCCTCCATAACCGGTGCCTGGCTGGCTGCGGAAATCGCCGTCAGGCGGGCCATCAAGGCCGGCGATTTGGAAACATCCCCCTTTGTCGACAGCGTGGCCGCCGTCAGCGTCGGCATCCTGGAAGAACAGATCCTCTGCGACCTGTGCTATGTCGAGGACCGGGATGCCTCCGTGGACGCCAACATCGTCATGACGGGCAGTGGCCGGTTCGTCGAGGCCCAGGCATCGGGTGAGGAAGCAACCTTTTCTCATGAGCAACTGATGGAACTGCTCAAAATTGCCGACTCCGGCATTGCCGAATTGACCGCCCGGCAGCAGGCCATTCTCGAAACCATCTAGTCGACGACCTCAGATCCGCCGTCCCATCTCGTGGTACTTGCTGATGGTCTCCCGCAGGGCGTGGATAGTCAGGGGCTTTGTCAGGTAGGAATTGACTCCCGCCCGCAGCGCCCGGTCACGGTCCTCCTCTTCGGAGCAAACGGTCACGGCGACAATAAAGGCTTCGCGGTTTCCTTCCCCGCAATCCCCGTTGCGGATGCGGCGGGTGGCTTCCAATCCATCCACTCCGGGCATCATGATATCCATCAGGATCATCTGGTAACTGCGCTCCTTGAGCTTATCCAGCAACTCATTCCCGTCATTGACCACGTCACAGGCATAGCCGAGGAACTTCATCAGGCTGGCGTTCACCTGACGGCTGCTTTCCTCGTCATCGACAATGATGATGCTGGCCTCGGCTTCCTGTTCCTCGGTCGATTCCTCGCCTTCGTGCCGTTTGAGCGCCGGCCGCAAGTGTTCCGGGACCGGCGTGAAGGGAAGGGTCAACTCAACTGTCGTGCCTTTCCCGACCTCACTGGAAACCTTGATCTCGCCCCGCATTGCCGAAACCAGCTTCTGGGCGATGGCCAGACCAAGACCAGCTCCGGCATACTTGTCCGTGAATTCATTCTCATGCCGGGCAAACGGCTGGAACAACTTTTCCACTTCCTCTTCATCCATCCCGACACCCGTGTCGCGAACGATGAACTTCAGCATATGGACCTTGGAACCGTTCATCCGGACTTCCTCGGTCTCCGCTTCCAACTCAACAAAGCCGGTATGGGTGAACTTGATCGAATTGGAAATCAGCGTCCCCAGGACCTGCAGGATTCGCTGGCGGTCCTGATAGAATTCATTCTCTGACTTTACCTTGTCGCTGATCCGCAGGTCGATACCGCGCGACTTGGCGTCAAATGCATATAGGTTGTCCATCTCGATGAGCAGGTCATGGACATCCATCGGCTCGGGTGAAAGGTGCAGCACACCTGCCTCGATCTTGGCATAATCCAGGACCTCATCGATGAGCGTGAGAAGGTTTTTCCCCGCCTTGAGAATCATTTGAGCCATTTCCTTGGAATCCCCGTCCAGATTGGGATTGGAGGCCAACAGGTCGGCAAAGCCGATTACCGGATTCATCGGGGTACGGATTTCATGGCTGGCCAGGGAAAGGTAAGCTGACTTTTCCCGGTTTGCCCGGTCAGCCGCTGCCTTCTGCAGAAGTGCCTGCTCACGCAAGTGGTGCTCTTCCTCCAATGTCTGGCGCAGTTTCTCTTCCTGTGCCTTCAGGTCCTCGACATCAATGGCTGAGGCAATGAAGTCATTCTGGCTCTCAGGCACCCCATCCATGGGCCGCCCCACCAGCCTCACCCAACGGTATCCGCCCATGAGGTAGCGCAGGCGGAATTCCATCGTCACTTCCTCGCGGTTTTCCATGGCGTAGCTGATCCGGTCGAGGACCATTTGCCGGTCGTCGGCATGGACCTGGCCCAGCCAGCCGGAACGGACCTGCTCCACCAATGTGCAGCCGGTAAAGTTCAACCAGGAGTCATTATAAAAGTACGGCACCATATCCTTCCCGGAAATCCAGACCATGGCAGGCGCCTTGCCTAACAGATCCTCCTGGAAATCCAGTGACTTGCGTCGCCGCTTGTCCAACTCCTCCCGATCGGTAATATCCCGGCATTGGGAAATGAGGCACTGCTGACCCGCCAGGCCAGGATAGGTGTAGTGCCGGTAATCAGAAATGACGTGCCGACGCCCGGCCTCAGGATAATCAATTTGCCCCCTGAATTCGCTCGTTCCCTCCTTGCGGGCCCGCTCCAGCAAGACCCGGATTCGGTTCTCATAAAAGGTTTCCCCAATCACTTCCCGTAGCGGAACCCCCCGCATGGTCTCCGGACCAATCCCATAGAGGTCCGCGTAGGCGCGGTTCGCGAAGACAAAACAGTCATCCGCATCGATGATGCAAATCGGTTGGTCCAGCGAATGCAATACATGCAAAGCCAGTTCCTCCTTGCTTCCAGATGCGCTCAAGGAATGCCCTTCCTCTCGTTTCGGTGTGACCATTTTGACAGCAGCTTGTTTCCTACAAAAAGCGAAGACACCTGCTTTTCGTAGTTTGTTCCATTCAGTCGATCAGACCTGTAAACGTCAAGTAAATAGTTCACCCTAGGCGGGTTAGGTATTTTACCCTATATTTTTTACATTAACCTCGTGTTTCCGCGCTCCAGACCACCCTTTTTGGGTATTTTTCACAGAATTGAGAGAGTGACAATTTGACCCTGGGACGCCGCGTATTTACCCATAAGAAAAGGGTTGTCAGTACCGCTCAGCGGGTATTGAACCACCATTGAAAGTTAATCCATGAACATTCACGAGTTTCAAGCGAAGGAGCTGTTTGCCGACTACGGTATTCCGATTGCCCGCGGAGTGGCGGTCAAGTCAGCGGACGAATTTGCCAGCGCGCTCGAGCAACTACCTGAAGGTCAGGTAGTTGTGAAGGCACAAATCCACGCCGGAGGACGTGGCAAAGGGACCTTCACAGATGGTTTCAAGGGGGGCGTTCATGTCTGCCCGGATCATGCCAAGGCGCTCGAGGTGGCCGGCAACATGCTTGGCAACACCCTGGTAACGCACCAGACGGGCCCCCAGGGCAAGGTTGTCAAGACGCTCTATTTCAACGAACCCTGCGACATCGAGAAGGAATACTACCTTGCCATGACGCTTGACCGGGGAACCAGCCGACCGGTCATTATCGCCTCCACAGAGGGCGGGGTTGAGATTGAGAAAGTCGCTGAGGAGACACCGGAACGGATCACCAAGGTCTTCGTTGATCCTGCCCAGGGTCTGCAAAGCCACCACAAGCGGCAGGTCGCCTTTGGCCTCGGATTTACCTCCAAGGAGCAACTCAAGCAGATGGACAAGCTGCTCACCGGCCTGTACCGGCTGTACTGGGAGAAGGACGCCAGCCTGGCCGAAATCAATCCGCTCATCACCACACCGGAAGGAGACATCATTGCTCTCGATGCCAAGGTTGGCTTTGATGAAAGTGCCCTCTACCGGCACCCGGACATTCTCGAGCTGAGGGATCTGGATGAAGAGGATCCCAAGGAGGTCGAGGCCGGCAAGCACGGACTGAGCTACATCGCCCTGGACGGGAACATTGCCTGCCTGGTCAATGGTGCCGGACTGGCGATGGCGACGATGGACATCATCAAGCACTTCGGCGGCAACCCGGCCAACTTCCTTGATGTCGGTGGCGGGGCCAGCGAGGAGGCGGTCACCGAGGCCTTCAAGATCATCCTCAGTGACCCCAACGTGGAAGGTATTCTCGTCAATATCTTCGGGGGCATCATGAGCTGCGAAGTCATTGCCAAGGGGGTCATTGCGGCTGCCCGCAATGTCGAGATAACGGTTCCCCTGGTGGTTCGCCTGGAAGGCAATGAAGTCAACGAAGGCAAGCAGTTGCTGGCGGAAAGTGGTCTCGACCTGATATCCGCAGACAGCCTCAGTGATGCCGCCCAGAAAGTCGTGGCGGAAGTCAGTGCCCAAAAGCAGTAATCCCGAATTTCCTAAAAATCATGTCAGTTTTAGTAGGTAAAGACACACGCGTCGTGGGCCAGGGTATCACCGGTACATTCGGCCGGCTGCATGCGCGCAAGAACATTGAATACGGCACCAATTACGTGGCGGCCGTTACACCCGGGAAAGGAGGCCAGTCGTTTGACGACAAGTTTCCGATCTTCAATACCGTTCGCGAAGCAGTGGAAAAGGAAGGTGCCAATACCAGCGTCATCTTCGTTCCCCCACCCTTTGCGGCAGACGGAATCCTCGAGGCCATTGATGCCGGCATCGAATTGATCATTTGCATCACGGAAGGCATACCTGTCCGGGACATGGCCATCGTCAAGGATGCCCTGGTCAAGGCTCCGAAGACACGCTTAATCGGGCCCAACTGTCCCGGAATCATGACGCCTGGCATCTGCAATATCGGAATCATGCCGGGCTACATTGCCAAGCCGGGGAAAATCGGCGTGGTCAGCCGTTCCGGCACCCTGACCTACGAGGCCATGTTCCAGGTCACGGAACGCGGTTATGGTCAGAGCACTTGCATCGGAATTGGCGGGGACCCCATCAACGGGACCAACCACACCGACGCCCTGCGCCTCTTCAATGAGGATCCGGAAACGGAAGCGATCATCATGATTGGTGAAATTGGCGGAACCGCTGAGGAAGAAGCTGCCGCCTACGCCAAGGCGAACATCAAGAAGCCGATCGCGGCCTTTATCGCTGGCACCACCGCTCCTCCGGGAAGACGGATGGGCCATGCCGGGGCCATTGTCTCCGGTGGCAGCGGAACCGCCGAGGCCAAGATCGCCGCTCTCAAGGATGCCGGTATCGCCGTGGCCCCGACGCCCAGCGATATCGCGGAGGCCCTCTTCAGCGTCTATAACCCTTAGTCAAAGGACTACAGGCGTCCCGCCTGTAGTTATCGGCGACAGGCCAGAGGCCTGTAGTCCATTGGCCTAGCCTTCTTTTTCCGGACTGACAATTTCCTCAATCTTGGCTGCAAGCTTGAGGTCCTTGTCCGTCAGCTTGTCTCCGGCATCGTGGGTGCAGAGACGAATCTCGAGGGAATTGTAGGCATTGGTGATTTCCGGATGGTGGTTGGCATCCTCCGCCTCGAAGCTTATCCGGACAATGGCGGCCACCGCTTCACGGAAGGAACCCAGTTGGTATCGTTTGACGAGCTGGTCGTTCTCAACGGACCAGCCGGGCAGGCCACTTAGGGCAACCTCAAGTTCGCTGTCGGAAATCAAATGACTCATATCTGAAGAAATGACAAAGAAAGGGCTGGCTGTCAATTTCGTGAAATTGAGAGCATTGGCCCTTGTCATTCGCGGCGGCATGGCTTTTCGTCCGTCCCCATAATGCACTATGCGGTTACAGCCTTCTACAAGTTTGTCGATTTGGATGAGCTGCCAGACCTCAAGGCCAAGCTGACCGGCAAGGGTGAGGAACTGAACATCATGGGAACCATCCTGCTGGCCCCGGAAGGCATCAACAGCACCATCGCGGCAGAGCCGCAACAGCTTGATGCCTTCATGGCGTTTCTGCGCTCACTGGAGCCCTTTGGCGACCTCGAGGAAAAGCGGTCCGAGGCATCCGCGGCGCCTTTCCTTCGCTTCAAGGTCCGCTTGAAGAAGGAAATTGTCACCATTGGCATTCCGGAGGTGGATCCCCGCAGGGAAGTCGGGACCTATGTTGACGCCGGGGACTGGAACACCTTGATCGCGGATCCTGACACTATCCTCATCGACACCCGCAATGACTACGAAGTGGCCATCGGCAAGTTTGCCGGAGCGGTTGATCCCATGACACCCAGTTTCCGGGATTTCCCGGAATGGGCCCGCACTCACCTCGAGAAGAAACCGGACCAGAAGATCGCCATGTATTGCACCGGGGGCATCCGCTGTGAAAAGGCGACCTCCCTCCTCAAGCACATGGGTTATGACCATGTTTATCATTTGAAAGGAGGAATCCTCAAGTATCTCGAGACCATACCGGAAGAGGAATCCAAATGGGAGGGCAGCTGTTTCGTCTTTGACCAGCGCGTCGGCCTGGAGCACGGACTCGCCGAAAGTCCTTATGACCTGTGTCATGGCTGCCGCTACCCGTTGACACCTGGGGACCGGGAAGATCCCAGGTTTGAAGAAGGTGTCTCCTGTCCCCATTGTGCCGATACATTGGATGCCGACAAGAAAGCGCGCCTGCGCGAGCGTCAAAAGCAGGTACAGTTGGCCCGCTCACGGGGTGAGGTCCACATTGGTTCAAAAGCCCGCAAGGAACATTGAGGCGATGGCGCATCATAATCACAACCATGGCAACGGCACCGATGCCCAGCCGGAATTTCGCGGCAAGCGCCTCTTCCTGGCCATCGATTTACCTGAGTATGTCCGGGACAGTCTGGAGACCCTCTGCACGGAAAACCTGAAGGGCTTTCATTATGTTCCCAGGGAACGGTTCCACCTCACCCTGAAGTTCATCGGTGACATCCCGGGACAATTCCAAAAGGATATCGAGGCGGCAATTGACCCCATCGAGGTGCACTCCTTCCTTCTCCCCATTGAGGGACTTGGCAGTTTCCCACCAAACGGACACCCGCATGCGGTCTGGGCAGGTGTTTCCAGTGCCCATCCTCGACTCTTTCAATTGCACAAGCGGATCGAGGACGCGCTCTTCTCAATCGGCATTGAGCCGGAAAAGCGCATTTATCATCCCCACATTACCATTGCCCGGGTCAATCATGCCGCTGATGAGACCGTGAAGCAGTTCCTCAAACGCCACCCGGACTTTGGTGCAGCGCCGTTCAAGGTGGAGGAATTTCATCTTCTGCAGAGTGCCGTCATCGAGGGTCGCCGTGTCTACACACGGGAACGAACCTGGTCCCTGCTCCCTTAAACCTGCTTGAGTATGTCCCGGTATCCGGCCTGGAAGTCGGGAAAGGCCGGCTCCCATCCCAGGACCTCCCGGATTTTGCGGTTGCTGATGCGGCGGTTGGGCAATCCTTTCCCGGCTGACCGCCGAAGGGCCCGTGGGCCGGCTTGATTGGGGTCAAAGGGAATGGCCGGGATGGCCAAGGATTCCGCCAGCCAGTCGACAATGGCCTGCTTCCGGGCCGGTTCGTTGTCGACGACATTGAAAACGTCGGCACAGCCCGGTAATTCTGCCTCAGCCAGCTGCATCAGGGCATCAACGATATCGTAGAGGTAAATCAGGTTCAGCCAGGCCAGTCCATCCCCTGGAAGGCTCGTTGCCCCCTCGCGCAGGCGATTGAGGTACAGGTGGCGGCCAGGACCGTAGATACCCCCCAGACGCGCGACATAGCGTCGGGGAAAAGCTTCACTCTCAAGGATTTCCAGCTCTGCCTGACGCAGCACCCGGCCATTCTCAGAGAGTCGGTCCAGTCTGGGGACATCATCCTCCGAAATCCATTGGCCATCCGTTTGGGGATAGACGGAGGTGGCACTGCTGTAGACAAACCGGCCAACATCCACTTTGCTGGCCCAATTGCGGATGGAGCGATTGCCCTCAAGGTAGGAAAGCCGGTAGCCCTCAATGCCACCGCCCGCCGAACTGACAAGGTTGATGGCAATATCCCATTCCCCACCCAGTTCGGCATGCCAGTCCGGTTCATGCAGGTCTGCAATGATTCGGCGCTCTTCCGGTACGGCGTCCACTGCCCCCAAGGCATCCGGATTGCGGGATTGAATCCAGACGGCATAGCCCGCCTCAACCGCTTTTTCCGCCAATGCCCGACCGACATAGCCGCAACCGAATATCACCATCCGCTTCTCGCTCATACGGTAAACTGATAGGCCAATACCTTCATGGCCACAAGCATTCAGGGAGGATTTGCCCGGCTAATGCATGAAGATGTGTTGACCCGGCCAAGGGCATCCAGTCAATAAAGAGTCACAATGTCCGATGCTGCCCACATCAGGGAATACTTCACTGACCTCCAGGACCGCCTTATCGAGCGGCTGACCTTGTTGGATCCGGAGGCCCGGCAAGTCTCCGACTCGTGGGAGCGCCCAGGAGGAGGCGGTGGGCTGAGCCACGTCTTCGAGGATGGGCAACTCATCGAAAAGGGCGGGATGAACTTTTCCCATGTCATGGGAACGTCCCTTCCGGCCTCGGCGACGAAGAACCGGCCGGAACTGGCCGACCGGCCATTCGAGGCAATGGGGGTCTCGGTGGTCCTGCATCCGATGAATCCCTACGTTCCCTGCACCCACATGAATGTGCGCTATTTCAGCACCGTTGATGCGGACGGGCAGCGCCCGGTCTGGTGGTTCGGGGGCGGCTTTGACCTGACCCCGGTCTATCCGTTCGAGGAGGACGTCGTTGCCTGGCACCAGGCTGCCAAGGCGGCCTGCGACCCGTTCGGGGAGGCGTACTACCCCCGGCTCAAGAAGGCCTGTGACGAATACTTCTTCCTTCCCCACCGTGATGAGGCCCGTGGGGTCGGTGGGCTATTCTTCGATGACTTCAACGAACTTGGTGAGGCCGATTCCTTTGCCTTTACCCGGTCCATTGGCGACGCCTTCCTCCCCGCATGGGAAACCATTGCCCTCCAGAGGAAAGACACCATTTACGGGGAAAAGGAAAAGGCTTTTCAGTGCCTGCGGCGTGGTCGCTATGTCGAGTTCAACCTCGTCTATGACCGGGGCACCCTGTTTGGCCTCCAGTCAAGGGGCCGTACTGAAAGCATCCTCATGTCGCTCCCTCCCCATGTGGAGTGGAAATATAACTACCAGCCGGAACCGAATTCAGCCGAGGAGCGACTTGTGCGTGACTTTTTGAAACCACGCGATTGGCTCAAAAGCTAAAACTTCAACCTTCGCCCTTAGTCTTTAGTCCTTTGTCCAGAAATATGACCTCCCGAGAACGATTCCTGAACGCCTTCACTGACCAGACTCCTGACCGACCACCGGTCTGGGTCATGCGACAAGCTGGCCGTTACCTGCCTGAGTACCGCGCCTTGAAGGAAAAGTACGACTTCCTGACCATGGTCAAGACGCCCGAATTGGCTACTGAGGTCACGTTGCAACCATTGCAAAGGTACAAGCAACTGGATGCGGCCATCATCTTCAGTGACATCCTCATTGTCCCCGAGGCCATGGGGCTTCCCTACTCTTTCCGGGAACAGGGCGGTATTGAGATGGCTGGCTGCATCCGTAGTCACGGGGAAATCGAGGCCCTGGAGCCAACAGCAGTCGCCCAGCGGACCGCCTACATCGCTGACGCCATACGCATGGTCCGCAAGGAACTGGGCAACTCCAAGGCGGTCCTCGGCTTTGGTGGCTCTCCCTGGACCCTCGGGACCTACATGATCGAGGGCGGTTCCAGCAAGGTCTACGAGCATGCCCGCAACATGTTCCTGCATGACCGGCAGAATTTCGACCTCTTGATGGAAAAACTGTGTGAGGGCATTATTGACCTTTTCAAGAGTCAGATTGAGGCCGGAGTGGATGCCATCCAGATTTTCGACTCCTGGGCTGCTGCCGCCCCGGAGGGTCATTATTGGGACTGCTCGCTCAAGTGGATCCAGCGGATCATCGAGGCCATGCCCGCCTCCACCCCGATCATTCTTTTCGCCAAGGGAATGGCAGACCACCGGGGGGAACTGGTCCAGACAGGGGCCCGCGCCCTTGCGGCCGACCAATCCATCGATTTGGCCTCCTGGCGGGAGCACCTGCCGCACGACATGACCGTCCAGGGGAATCTGGATCCGGATCTCATGCCTGGCGCACCCGAGGCAGCTGCGGAAGCCACCCGGGAGTTGCTCTACTCGATGGCTCCCTGGAAGCGCTACATTTTCAATCTCGGCCACGGGATCACCCCTCAGGCCAGGCTGGAGACGATGCAGGCCGTTCTTGAGACCATCGACAGTGCGGGACAAGCAGAATGAGCGAGTTCAAGGATAACGACGACGCAACCGGGCCTGGAGGCCCGAGTCCCGTAGACCCTGAGGCCGAGCCACGCAAGCCCTGGCCGCTTTCATGGGTCTTGATCATTGTTTTGACCTATATCGCCCTACAGACGGCCTACTTCCTGTTCTTCGGGGACTGATTAGCGTATTTACCGTCAAAATTGCGCCTGAATTAAGGAGTCTAATATAATTCTTGATGTCTGGGCCTCAGGGGCTAAACACTTCCCTCTTGATTTACTAATCATAAACCAGAAAACAAAATGCCAGTAGCAACACCTAAGCAATACGAAGCCATGTTGGACGCTGCCCAGAAGGGCAACTACGCCTACCCGGCCGTCAACGTCACGTCGATCACAACCATTAACGCTGCCCTCAAAGCGTTCGCTGACGCGAAGTCGGATGGTATCATCCAGGTTTCCACCGGAGGCGGTCAATTCGCTTCAGGAGTTGACGTTAAAGACGCCGCTTTTGGTGCCATCGTCTTGGCCGAAGCCACTCATCTCCTTGCGGAGAAGTATGACATTCTTGTTGGACTGCATACCGACCACTGCCATCCGGAGAAAGTCGATGGCTTCCTCAAGCCATTGTTTGAAGCTTCCCGCAAGCGCAAGGCGGAAGGCAAAGGTCCTCTTTTCCAATCTCACATGTTCGACGGTTCCGTCGTTCCTCTCGAAGAGAATCTCGAGATTTCGAAAAAGCTCCTCGCTGAGTGTGCCGAGCTTGATATCATCCTCGAAGTCGAAGCAGGTTGCGTAGGCGGTGAGGAAGACGGACACGATACCTCCGGCCTTCCTGCTGAGAAACTTTACACCACACCAGAAGACATGTTGGAGGTTTACGAAGCCCTTCAGCCAATCGGTCGCTTCCTCTTCGCCGCCACTTTCGGCAATGTTCATGGTGCCTACAAACCCGGTGCCGTTAAGCTAAAGCCAACCATCCTTCGCGATGGACAAAAGGCTGTGACGGACAAGCACGGTGAAGCAGCTTTGATGGATCTCGTCTTCCACGGGGGTTCCGGTTCCGAACTCAGCGACATCCGCGAGACGTTGGAATACGGCGTCGTCAAGATGAACATCGATACTGACACCCAATACGCCTTTACTCGCCCAATCGTCACTCACGTCTGTGAGAACATCGAAGGAGTGCTTAAAATCGATGGCGAAGTTGGTAACAAGAAGGTCTACGATCCTCGCTCCTACTTGAAGAAGGCAGAAGCCAGCATGGCCGCTCGCCTTGTCCAGGCTGCTGAAGATCTTTGCTCCAACGGCAAGACCATCTTCGGAACCGTTTAAGCTTTGTTACCCTACTCCTAAATCCAATAGGGGCCGGTTCCGCAAGGAGCCGGCCCTTTTTGTTGGCAAGGGAGTCGGGCCTTCAGGCCCGGTTGCGTCGTGACCGGGCCTGAAGGCCCGACTCCTTTTCTACCGCTCAGTGAAACGAGGCGATCGCCTCCAGCGGCAACTTCTCAATCGCCGGTACGGTGCAACCCTTTGCCGGATAGCCAACGACCAGGAGCAGGAATGGCTTTTCCTCCGGCGGTCGCCCGAGAATCTGGTTCAGGAACTGCATCGGGCTCGGGGTATGGGTCAGGGTGGCAAGTCCAACCTCATGCAATGCGGCAATCAGGAATCCCGTCGCAATACCGACGCTTTCCTTCGGGTAATAGGTTTTTCTCTCCTTGCCATCAGGACCGGTCACCTTGGATTTCATGAAGATGGCAACAAGGGCGGGAGCTGTTTCCAGGAAAGGCTTGTCGGCATCGGTACCCAGGGGAGCCAGCACATCCAACCATTCCTGGGGTGCCCGGCCGCTGTAAAAGGCGCGTTCCTCTTCCTCAGCAGCAAGGCGGATTTCCCGCTTCTTCTCCGGATTACGCACCACGGCAAAATGCCATGGCTGCAGGTTGGCCCCATTGGGGGCCGTCCCAGCCGTCAGGATGGCCTTTTCAATAACGCCCTCTGGTATCGGATCCGGTGAAAAATCCCGCACCGTGCGACGCGTCCGCTGCCGGAAATAGATTTCATTGGCCCGGGCTTGCATGACCGCGGCCGGGAATTCGGGCATCTCAAAGGGAACCTGGTTTTCCATAACTCAGTTTCCTGACAATCCGTGCAGAATCCAAGCACCAATTGTGTTCACCGGTCCCGAAAGAAATAGGGAACTTTTATGATTTCATAAGTATTAATCCTTCCTTAGGCTAATTTGAAATGAATACCCGTATCCTTTCCCTCATTCTCCTTGCCACGCTTTGCGCTGGAACCCTTCCCGCTGGCACGTCCAGTCTTGTCTACTACAACTCCAGCAATGAACTGGAGTACGCGCCCTATGCGAACCGGGGCCAGAGCAACTTGGAAAACCACCTCCCCGACTTCTCCCACAGTGGTTACATGGGTGGCGGCGTGGCGCTGCCTGACGTGCCGATCGTGATGATCCTGGAGCCAGTGGAGGGCGACAACCACGCTCATATCCAGGGGACAATTGACACAGTGGCAGGCTTCCCCCTCAACGAGTCCGGGTTTCGGGGAGCCATCCTTCTCAAGGCCGGGCTCTATCCAATCAGTCAATCACTCAACATCTCCAGCAGTGGCATCGTCCTCCGCGGAGAGGGCCAATATCCTGCCCAAAGCGGGGGAACTGAACTGTATGCGACGGGAACGGAGCAGTATGACCTTGTCCGTTTTACCGGAAGCTCATCGACGCGCATCACTGGTTCGACCACGGTCATTACGGATGAATTTGTCGGCAGCGGGGCCACAAGCTTTACCGTCGGGGATGCCTCGGGCTTGGCGGTTGGCGACCTTATCCGGATCACCATGAAGCCCAACAGCGATTGGATCGACTTGCTGGGCACCGCCCAGTACGGTTGGACCCCGGACTCCTATGAACTGAAATACGAGCGGTTCATCACAGCCATCGAAGGAAATCTGGTCACGGTCCATGCGCCCCTGGTGCAACCTATCGAGCAGCGCTATGGGGGAGCAGAGGTTGTCGGCATTGATCCCTTTGGCCGGATTTCCCAATGCGGCATCGAGAATCTCTGGATGCGCTCTGCTTATACTTCCGCGACCGACGAGAGCCATGCCTGGAGCGCGGTACGTTTTCAGCAGACCGATGATTGCTGGGCCAGGAACATAACCGCTCAGCACTTCGGATACGCCTGCGTGATCCTTGAATATGCCAACTACACAACCGTGCAGGACTCTGCCATGTTGGATCCCATTTCTCAAATCACCGGGGGCCGGCGGTATTCCTTCAATATCAACAATGGCTCATTCAACCTGTTCCAGCGCTGCTATGCCCGTGGCGGACGCCATGATGCCGTGACTGGCAGCCGGGTCGCCGGACCAAACACTTTCCTCGATGTGCTGGGGGAGAGCAACTACAGCAACAGCGGGCCCCATCACCGGCACGCCACCGGATCGCTTTTTGACCGCGTTGTCCTCACCGGAAGCGCAGGCATTGACGTGGAGAACCGTAAATCTTCCGGGACCGGTCACGGGTGGGCGGGAGCGCAGACCGTCTTCTGGAACTGTATCGCCGCCTCGTCGGTCTGCGATGCCCCACCCGGCCAGATGAATTTCAACATTGGCTTCACCGGTGCCGAAAAGGAGGGATTCTGGGGACCTGAAGAGCCTCCGGGAATCTGGGAGTCGCAGGACAACCCGATCGATCGGCCCCATAGCCTCTATCTTGGGCAACTGGAGGCTCGTCTCGGGACGGAGGCGGTTGAGGCCATCGCCACGGAGCCCCAGCTTGCCGGAGACATGGATTACTTCCTCAGGGAGTGGGCTGGGATGGGCCCCCTTGCCACCACCTATGATGAACTTTGCCAAACCGGAAGAAGCTTCTTCGGGGGATGCCGTAGCGACGAAAGGGATACATTCTTTGGATTGCTGACCGACATGCACATGTATGATCATCACCAGGGCTACCTTTATCGCTACGACGACAACCGCTGGTTCTGGCTCTATTACGGATCCAACCATGACAGCCTCTTCCTCTGGAGCTTCACCGACGGCAGTTACCACTGGACCGGAAAGGCCTATCTGCCCTGGTACTGGGATTACAAGAACGGCCAATGGGGCTCTTACGAAACCAATGAGCCGGAGGTCATTGAGTTGCTCCAGAACGGGGATTTTGAAAATGGAACCAGCCCCTGGAACCTCTACGCCGGAAATGGAGCCAGTGCCAATCTGGCCAACATCGATGGCGAGGCCCAGGTGACAATTACCGTACCAAGCGATACCCACCATCACATCCAGCTCCGGCAGACCGGGATAAACCTCGAAAACGGCAAGTCCTACAAAGTGACCTTCAAGGCCCGGGCGGAGGCCGCACGGGGCATCCGTGCCGAGCTGATGCTCAACGTCTCGCCCTTCAGCAACTACGCCCGCGAAATCCTTACCATCACCGAGTCCATGACGGAGTATTCCTTCACCTTCAGGATGAACAGTCCTAGTGACGCCAACGCCCGTTTCCGCTTTACCCTTGGCGGTGACAGCACCACCGCCTACTTCGACGATGTCAGTGTCGTCGCGACTGATTAATGAGTAATCCGGGATCCTGCAGTCCAATCCGGGTAAATTGAATATTTGATTTCCCTCCATCAGCCCCGCGGTATTTCGGCATGGATCATGCCACCTCCAAATGCATCACTGGTTTACTCTTGCCAGCACCGCTTAACTATCATTTTAATACCATTATGAAAGCAATTCACATCCGCGATCTTTCGGAAGAGACGCTGGCGGGCCTGAAGCGGCGTGCGGCGCGGCACCGGCGTTCGCTGCAGAAGGAGGCACAGATCATCCTCGAGGAAGCGGCACGGATGCAGGAAACCGGGGAGGACAAGCGGGAACTGCGGTTACACCGAGTCAACACAGGCCGGCGGGGGAGCTGGAAGCGGGAGGAGATGTATGGCGAAGACGGACGATAGGCTACGGTTTGTGGACACCAACATCCTCCTCGCAGCAACTGACGAGAGCCGGACCCACCACGACAAGTCCCTCGCCCTGCTGGAAAAAGGATTGAGCGGGGAAAAGAGCCTTTTTTTCAGTGGCCAGGTACTGCGGGAATACCTTGTCGTCGGGACCCGGCCGGTTGAAGCAAACGGGCTGGGCCTCACTCCGGCCGAGGCCCTTGCCAACATCAGGGAATTCAACCGCTGCGGGATGGTCCTTGACGAGACCCGGACGGTTGCCAGCCAGTTGCAGAAGCTGGTGGAAAAGCATCAATTAAGCGGCAAGCGGATTCATGATGCCAACATTGTCGCCGTCATGCTGGTCAACGGAATGAAGACAGTGGCGACCGACAATGAAGAGGACTTCAGCGGCTTTCCGGAAGTCCATATTGAATGGTAAGCTCCGCCGCAATAGATCACGATGGGACTTTCCACTAAGGGCTGAAGAACAGCCCAAGATACTGAGAAGACCTTTCTTCCCTTAATCGTGCAGGGCTGCCTTCATCGCTTTGACATCCACGTAGTCGGGGGCCATCAGGAAGCCATCGATTTCGCCGATGTATTCCGTAGCCACGGGAATGCCAGAGCTGACGTCCACCACCCCTTCCATGTAGACGTTCTGGGTGATCACCAGTCCGGCCAGCGGACCGCTCCAGAAGACACCGGCAAGCGTGATATGCCCGTTGTAGGCTATCTCCAGTGGCGGCGAGAGGTTCAGGCCGTAGTAAGTAGCACTGACCATGCCCACCGGATCGGTTGACAGGTCGCCCAGGTACAATAGCGCCGATGCGCGACCGAAGAATCCGCCGAAGGGCGGAACTTCCAGCATGTCCATGGAGCCATTGAACTCCATGTAGAGAATCAACCCTTCCACCTGCAGCGACGGAATGTCGAGCTCCTGCTTTGAGGTGAAGCTGGTCCATCCGGGTGTCGGCAGGACTTCGAGATATTCCATTCCGGAAATCCGCATATGCCGTGAACCCGTTCCCGGCGGGATGGCGCTCAGCACAGTACTCAAGAAAATGACTGCAAGCGCAGCCATGTGTGTCTTTTTGACGATTATCATAATTCCCTCCAATTTCTACAGCCCCCCAATGAGCTGCGCGCAGAGGGTATATTTACCGGAAATTTTTGTCAAAAAGATCAGAGAGCTAAAAGAGCTTTTTTCAGGAAACCTTATCGAAAGAATTAGGTCAAAACAGGTTCTCCAGATCAACAGACGGAGCAACCAACAAGGTCTCTTTATTTCATTTTATTTCAGCAAAATATGTTCGCATTTACATAAGCATAACCATCAAATCGGCTCGAAAAACCTGTAATTAACTCAATTCCAGCACTATTAATTTCATTTTCTTCATTTCTATTTCAAAGAATCATGCACTCTAAAACCCCATTCGCCTCACTATTAATCGTCTTGCTCCTGTGCTCCACTTCCCTCCTCGGGAACGTCATCATCTCCGAATTTGACGCCACCAACTGCGGCACGGCCTCGGACGAGGACGGAAGCGAGCGGGACTGGATTGAGTTGCGCAACACCGGTGGCAGCAGCGTAAACCTTGCTGGCTGGGCACTTAGCGATGACGCTACCGATCCCGGAAAATGGATTTTCCCCTCCACAACCCTTGCCTCCGGCCAGCACCTGCTGGTCTTCGCTTCGGACAAGAACTGGCAACTTTCCGGCTACGAACTGCACACCAATTTCAAGCTGGCCGGTAACGGGGGTGACATCCTCCTTAGCCGGCCGGACGGGGCCGGCGGCTGGATTGCCGAGCATACTATCCTGGCTTACCCGCCACAGCTTCCATTGGTCACCTATGGCTATGCCAATGGAGACGGTACAGGAAGCCTCGGCTTTATCGAGACGCCAACACCAGGGACGCTCAATGGTCCGGATATCGTCCAGGCATTTGTCAGCGATACCGATTTTGACCAAACACGCGGTTATTACAACACGCCTTTCAACCTGACCATCACCTCAGCAACACCCGGTGCGCACATCATCTACACCACCGACGGCAGCGAACCGTCGATGAACAACGGGACCCTGGTGCCGGCAGCCAGCGAGCAGCTTCAGCCCGTCGCCATTATTCCCATAACAACGACCACCATCGTCCGGGCGCGGGCCATGAAGGCGGGTCTGGGTTCGACCAATATCGACACCCACACTTATCTCTTCGCTGCCGATGTCCTCAACCAGAGCGGGGCCGACATCTCCCAGCCCTATGCCGACTGGGGCCATAGCGGACCCGACTGGGACATGGATCCGGTTGTGACCACCCATTCCAATCCCGAAGACCGCTGCGTACCGGAAGACCTCATGACCATCCCGGCCGTCTCTGTCGTCATGAACTGGAACGACCTTTTCGGCACGGAAGGCCCCGGCATCTACATTGAGGGGGAAGGCGTTCCCAAGCGGGCCTCCTTCGAACTCCTCAACCCGGATGGAAACGATGCCGACCCGAACCTTTCTCCTGCCGAGCATGGGCGCGGCGTGGCCCTGGTCTTTGGCGGCTCCAGCACTGGCAAGCGCTGGAAGACCGATAAGCTCTCCCTCCGTTTCAACTTCTGGCAGGATTTCGACAGCAACGTCCTCGGTCCGGGCGCCACCGGCAGCTACGATCGCCTGGTCCTTGATGCCCGCTTGAACCAGGTCTGGACACAATCGCAGAACTTTGAGCAACGGCAGTTTGCCGACTATGCCCGGGACGCTGTGTTGAGTGACCTGGAGAACTCAATCGGCCGGGCCGGTGTCCATAGCCAGCACGTGCACCTCTTCCTCAATGGCTTGTATTGGGGAATCTATACATTGCATGAGCGGCCGGACAATCACTTCGCGGCCGACTACCTCGGCGGCAGCAAGGACGATTATGACGTCGTCAAGCACGGTCCGGATGCGCCCAATTTCCTGGTCGACGGACTGCGCATTAATCCGGCGGCACCGATCTCCAATTCCAATTACACCGCCGGGGTCAACTACCTCAACATGGTCAGCCTGACCCAGCCCGACCTCAGCCAACCGGCCAACTACGCCGCCCTGGCCCAGGTCCTCGACATTCCCGCCCTTGTTGATCACATGCTCCTCAACTTTTACGGCGGCAACTACGACTGGCCCCAGCATAACTGGTACGCCACCTACAACCGCAAGGATCCCGAGGGCAAGTGGCGCTTCCATTCCTGGGATGCCGAGCATGTCTTCAAGTACGTCGACTATCCGCGCTACGACAACGAGACGACCAAGTTCGAAGGCTGGGACCGGCCCGACGGGATCCACCTGCAACTGCTGGACAGCCCGGAATACCGCTTTCTTTTCGCGGATACCGCCCACAAGTACCTGTTCAATGACGGGGCCTTCGCCGTTACCAAGGTCTGGGCGCTCTTTGAAAATCGGTTTGACGATATCGACGAGGCAATCCGTGCGGAATCCGCCCGTTGGGGTGACAGTGGACAGCAGAACATCGACCCGTCCAATCCTCTCTACCAGGAACGACACCTCCGCTATTCCAATATTCCCAGTTCCGTTCCCAGCAGTTGGGTCGGCCGGAGCGACACCACTGACTTTGCCTCCTGGTGGCACGAGCGGGAGCGCATCCGGACTAAAATCCTCGGCCCGGAACCCAATCGCCGCACGCGCTTTATTGGCCAGTTGCGCAACGCCGTCTACAACGAGGACCATCCGCTCGGCAACCAGCCGAATCCTCTTTACCCAATGACAGACGCACCCGTCTTTGGCCAGCATGGGGGAATTGTTGAGCCGGGATACGCCTTGACGATGGCCAATCCCAACAGCGGCGGTATCATCTATTTCACTACAGATGGATCGGATCCCCGCGAACCCTATTCGGATACGGGAACCTTCTTTTCCGGCGCGGTCAACTCCACGGCAACGGCCTATGCCGGAGCTGTCTCTCTCGACGCCACTACCCGCGTCAAGGCCCGGGTTCTCAACAACGGGGAATGGAGCGCCCTCAATGAGGCAGTCTTCAACATTTCCGGTACGACGACCGTACCAGCCAGCGCAGCCAACCTCGTGATCTCGGAAATCCACTACCATCCGTCCGATGCCAGCCTTGACGAACTCAACGCCGGCTTCACCGATGATGGCGAATTCGAGTACTTTGAGGTGTTGAATTTCAGCAACCAGACGGTTTCCCTCCTCGGCCTCTCCGTCGAGCAGGGACTCGACATCGCCACCTCCATTGGCGACATCGAGGAACTGGCACCCGGGGCGTACGCGGTCTATGTCGCCAATCCTGCGGCCTTTGCCTACCGCTATGGGCAGGGCCATCCGATTGCGGGTCGTTTCGCTTTTGATACCTCCCTCAACAACGGTGGCGAGCGCCTCCACCTGCTCGACGCACTCGGTTCAACAATTGTTGATCTGACCTATGATGACCGGACCCCGTGGCCGATCACCCCTGATGGTTATGGGCCGTCCATGGTCCTTGTTCAACCGGGACACCGCGATCCGACAATGGGATGGAACTGGCGGGCCAGCGTGGATACCGGCGGCACCCCGGGAGCGGATGCAGCCTACCTGACTTACGAGGACTGGGCGGATACCTACTTCCATCCGGATGATCCCGGTTACCCGCTCATCAAGGAACCCGAGCAGGATCCAGACCAGGATGGCATGACCAATCTGGAGGAACTTTTCTTCGGCACCGATCCCGGCATACCCACATTCGGAACCGGTGGGATCCAGATGGGAATTGAATCCGTCGATACGGGAACCGGACCTCGTCCGCATATAGTGGTCACGCTTGAGTTCAATCGCCTTGCCGAAGAGGTCTACTTCTTCCTTATGGCCTCCACGGACCTATCCTCCTGGAGTGACTCCGGCTTCGTCCTTTATGGCGTGCCACAGGTTCTTCCCGGAGGCAGTGAGATCCACCGGTACCGGTCCATTTTGCCCCTTGAAGGGTCCCTTGAACGGCTCTTCTTCCAACTGTCGCTTGAGCTGAACAACTAAAGTCCGGTATAGATTCCGGAAAATAGAAAATCCCGTCTCGAATGAGACGGGATTTTCGGTAAAGTGGCGGGATGGACGAGACTTGAACTCGCGGCCTCCGGCGTGACAGGCCGGCGTTCTAACCAACTGAACTACCACCCCTTTGGGTAATTGAGACAGTGAAGCTACTTAGGCTCATTGCTCCGTCAAGCGTTTAATGGCAAAAAAAATGGCTAAAACCGCGGTTTGTTCCAAGGCACTTGCCGGGCAAGGGTGTCAGGATGTCGACAACGCCTCCAAAAGCGTCTCCAAGAGGACCGGGACGACCCCGAAGATCCTGGCGCAAGGGTTTGCTGGTAGGCGGGTTGGCACTGGCCTTACAGGGAGGAATATTGGGTTTGGCCCTGGTGATTGGAGTCTTGAGCCCGCCCGCCCCGAAGGAAGCGAAACTGCGGCTCCCGGAAGGCTCCCCCAGCCTTCTGCGGGAGCGTCAACAGGCGGCGGAAGCGCAATTGGCCAAGTTGAACCGGATGCAGGCGGACAGCCTCCAGCAACTGATGGAGCCGGTCATTGAATCCACACTGGCGGAGATCCCGGTCAATCGGCCCCAATTATCGGAATCCTTCCAGGCGATGGGCGCAATGTTACCGACGGCCAATCTCTTCAGCAATCAAATGGGAGCAATGATGGATGGCTTGGACAACAATGACCTCCCCCAGCCGGAACCCGTTGATTTTCTTGGGGAAACCCTCAATGCCAAACGGATGGTGCTGCTCCTGGATGTATCTGGCTCAGTGAAGAGCAAAATGGAGCAGGCGGGCGTCTCCATGGAGGCCCTGCGCCAGGAAATGGTCCGCTTTGTCGACCAACTGGGTCCAAATCACCTCTTCGGCATTATCCAGTTCACCCGCAACTGGCAGGTCTTCCGGGAGGAACTTGTTCCAGCTACGGAAAGCATACAGGAAGAGGCTCTGGGTTGGATTAACCGTTCCTTCCGCACCACGGGCACAGCCGGCCGCAACTGGACCCGCGGTTCCCCGAACGGGATCGAGGGCGTGCTGGCAGCAGCCTTTGCCATGGACATCCAGATCGATGAAATCTTTCTCGTGAGTGACGGTGACTTCCAAAGAACCCCACCCGGTGGAGGCGGACAAGATGTCCCATGGGCACAACTACGGGATCACACCCGCCGCCTGAAGGAGAATTCCATTGGGGAGACTCGGCTGCGGGTCCTTTGTTACTATCCGCCACAAGGCGCCCTTCCCGACCTCAAGGCATGGGTCCGGGAAAACGGGAACGGGACCCTGCGGGTGGTTCAATGAGGCGGAAGCTGTCCTTGCCAAGGCAGGGAGAGCTTGGCATCAATGTTGAGCGTGAAACCATGGGACTGGCAGATTTGGCAAACCTTATTCCTTCTCGTTGTCCTGATACTGCCAGGAGTGCTCGTTGCCGGGGAGACCTGGACCGTTGGAAGCACCCACTACGAAAATGTGCGGATCCAGGAAGTCACTCCGGCCACGGTTCGTATTTTCCACAGCAAGGGCATTACCCAGTTTGACCTTGCTGACTTGCCCGTCGAGTTGCGGGAACGATTCGGTTACAAGGAGGACGCCGCCTTGAAATGGCGGGAAGAAGACGTGGAACGGATTGAGCGTGAGGCAGCTGCGGCAAGAGCGGAACAGGAGGCATGGAAAAGAAGTAATCCACGGCCTGCCGGCCGATTAAGCACCTCACGGGCTGATCAAAAGCCGACAGCGCCCGAGGAGGTCGTCTTCCACAAGGAAAAGGACCTCCGACCCTTGTATCGGGAGATGGGACTGTTTACCAAAGACCAGGGGCGTCGTCCCAGCTGCACAATCTTTGCACTAGTCAGTGCATTGGAATTTGAGCAGGGCCGGTTAACCGGGCAGGCCGAGCGCCTTTCCGAGGAATTCCTGATCTGGGCAACGCTTCAACTGCATCCGGGGATCCCGCTAGATACCGCCTTCAACTTTGCCGAGGTCTTTGCCGCCCTGCAGACCTATGGAGTCCCCACCCATGCGGAGATGCCCAACACTTTCGGCAAGAGCATGGGGGAGATTGAGCCCAGCGAAAGTGTCATTGAATCGGCTGCCGATAGACGGGGCGCCATTCCGGTCTGGTTCCGGGCGGATGATCCCCACCTCATTGAGCGGCTGGTCGGTGCCCTGAACCAGGAAAAGCCGGTCGTTGTTGCCGTCCGCTGGCCCAACTGGCGCACCCTCAACCGGACCTTTCTCCTCAGTGCCCAAAAGCCGATGGAAGACGCGGCCCATGCGGTCACCCTGGTCGGCTACCGCAATCCGACCGGAAACCCCGATGCCACAACGTTCATTTTCCGCAACTCCTACGGCATCCAGTGGGGAAATGCCGGGTGCGGGTTTATCCGGGCAGCTTACCTGAAGGAGAATCTCCTCGGGGCGTTCTTTATGCGGCTCTGAACAGGTCCTTAGCGGAGGACGTAAATCCAGGCGCCGGGGGCCGAGGCCTCTGGTTCAGGGAAGTAGAGCCATCCGCTCAGGGTAAGCGAATAGACCCAGGGTGATTCCGTGACCTCAAGCCAACCAAGCCAGCTCCCGGTATCGACATAGCCATCAACCTTTGGCAAGCCGCCCCAGGTATCGCCACCTCCATTTCCGGAAGCGATGTAAACGATCCCGGAAGCACCCACTGCAACCCGACTGCTATCACCGACCGCCATTTCGCTCATGTCGGCAACATTTCCACTGGCAACGGAATCGACCGTCCAGGTGGCCCCGCTATCAGTGGAAGTCAAGAGTGCGTTGGCCCCGGTGGCATAAAGAGTCGTCGGCGTGGAAGGATCCATGTCGATGTCGGAAATGTAGGTATTGACACTGTTTTCAATAACAACCGGGTTCATCGGGGCGGTTGGATCCGTGGTCAGTTCGAATATGGCTCCTTTGCGGGTACTGAAATTGCCCGGCTCCTCAAAGAGTGTTCCGTAGACTAAGGCATTGGAGCCCAGTTGGATCCCGCCCAGCAGCCATAAGCCGGAATTATCAACCGCCACTGTGAAATCGGTCCCGTCGGCGGATGTCCGGATGCTCGATTCCGGGCCGCCTCCGTAAACGTAGTAGGTTCCCTCGTACAAGAAAGCGTCACTGTAGTTGTTGTTGCCCGGTAATTTTGTGTAGATGAGCTTTCCGTCCCCATCAAGGACGATATCTGCCCCACCGTCGGTAAAGGGAAAGGAAAAGTTTCCGGCGATGTCCGTCCAGGTCTCACCGCCGTCAGTCGATTCATAGAGGAAGTCGCCGGCTCCACCACGTCCAGTCGCCCAGAAGGCCATCGTGCTACCGTTGGAGCCGTACTCCACGTCCTCGATGATCCAGCCAGTGTTTAGCACCTGGGTAAAACTCTGGCCCCCATCCGTTGACCGGGCGATCCGGCCAAATCCATTGACCGCAATGAAAACCCCGTCGCCATAGGCCACACTGTTCCATGAATTGAGCAGTCCGAAAGTATCGGATGCCTGCCAGGCCTCCTGCGCGGAGACAGCAGCGAGTGATAACAACATGAAGAGAGAAGAGACAACTTTCATGAGGTCGAAGATAAGAAATCTCAAGCCGTGTCAAGCGACTTGTGCCCAAATTCTGGTTACACTAGACACCCTGCCGGCGGATGTATTCACAGGAGGCCGGTTGACCGTCCTTGTCCTTGAACAACTTGTCATATTCCGGTCCGGGAAGGATGGTTGACTGGCTGGCCCGAAAATGGAACTGGAGCGCCCGGCGGCGATGTGCGGATCGGTTGGGCGGGGTCTCGTGCGGTATCATTCCGGAAAAGAAAAGGGCACTACCCGGCTTCAAGGGGACCGGCACCAAGGTCGACAAATCGAGTTTCCTGACATGGATCTCACAATCCCGCTTGTGTTCGTGCTTCAATGGCCCCTGATGATGCTGCCCTCGCGGCATGTGCATGCAGCCGTTCTGGACGGTTGCCTCGTCCACCGCGATCCAGACACCGCAAACCGCATTGAGCGGACTGACGGAAAAATAGGCACTGTCCTGATGCCATGGCTTGGTCGCTCCGATCTTTGGTGGCTTGATCAAGGCCATATCCTGAAACAACAGAATTGAGTCCTCAAGTAACGCAGATGCAGTGCGGGCGATGGGGCTTTCCCCTGAAAGCATATCCCGGAATACCGGTTCCTCATCAGCAAAATACATGAACTTCCGCACCTGCAATTCAAGGGCCTCAGGATCATCCAGCCTGGGTTCCTCCCCTGCTTCAAACTGGATAAAGAACTGGCTGTCACGCTTCCGCACCATCGTCCCTCCCCCAATGCTGCCTGCGGTACCGGGCACCAGGTCAGCCAGGGACCGGTCCGGCCCATACTTGCGGACCATCCGGCTCAGCGCCTCCTTCACCTCTTCAATTTGTTCCGGAGAAAGGACGCCCTCCCTGACGATGTAGCCATCTGTCAGGTAGGCCTGCTTTTCCTCTTCGGTGACCAGTTCCATGAAATACCAGCATGGGAATATTGCCTCCAATATCCATTCATTTTTCCAACCCCTCATCCAGTGGGCCAATTCCAGGATAATTACACCTTCGCTCTACTTTCTCAAAATGACTCCAGAAGTCCGCCCGTCTGTTACATGTGTGCAAATTTACCATCCCATGAGTCCGATACGGCTTGACCGCCAACAGCCTCGGAGCTATAGATTTATTTATAGAGGCAATTAGATGCACTAATCTTATGCCTCTGCCCAACGCAACCTTCTCTTTCTCACCGTTTGATGCCCAAAGGCTTTAGGATCCCGGGAATCGGGCTGATTCGTGCGCGAATTGGCGCATTACTGCTATGCGCAGTAGCCCTGGCTGGCCCCTTGGAGGCCAACCTGACCCAATCGCTGCAAAACTTCAGCATAAGCGGACCTAACGGCTACCTGATTGATGCGGACGGCAATAACTTCCTCTTCTACTACAACCGGGACGCCATCCGGGCAGCGGTTGAGATGGAGTACAGCCGATCCGGCGGAAGTCCCTATCATTACGAGTACCGCTTTGATTTCCAATTGCTGAACAGCGATGGCGTTGCCCAGACACTTAAGAGCGGAGGCACCACCCTCTCGGTCTGGGAGGATGTGGACATGACGGTCGGGGATACCACCATCCAGCGGACAACCACTGGCAACCTCCGGCCGGCGGCCCAACTGGATCCCTATGATGAATACCGGGTCAGCGTGCAGGTTTTCAGGCGAGTAGCCCCGAATGGCGTCATTACCAATACATTCATCAGTTCGGAGACCGCTCCTGAGCAATTCATCCACTTCAACCAGCTGACCAGTCCGGATGCCCCCTACAATGTCATTAGCGAAGTGGAATCTGTCTTCTGGAACCGCACCTACCGCGTCCAGACTGAGCCGGCCCGGGACCATTTCCGGGTAACCGCCTTTGTCCGTCTGCACCGCTACGATGATTTCACCGAGGCGGTTTCCTCGGATGAAATCACGACCCGGCTCAGCGTCACCCTCAGGGACGACCAAGGCAACAGTGTCCCGCTGGAGCAATCGGTCTTTGAATTCACCAATGACCTGGCCACCTATTCCCAGGGCAACGCCCAGATCTTTATTCCCAACGCACCCGCAACCGTCCTTTCCCAGCGGGTGATGGAGATTGTCCCCAGCGTGCAACTGGAGTCCCGCGCCCGTACCTACAAGATTGAGGTCACCGTCGGGCACTACGAATCAGCCGGAGCTAATCTGCCCCTTGCTGGCAATAACCTTGATACGGCAAACACCCGCCTCCTCGATTTCAATGGAACCATTGCCTTCCACGGGGCGGAAGGGACCTTTACCAGCACGACAACTCCCGGTCCGTCCGAGGACGGCCTGGGCGCGGACTACATCCAGACGACCCTGCGCATCAACAACAACAGTGGCAGCTTCAAGGGTATGATATTCGGCAATGGCGACCCGCTTCCAGTTGAATTGCGTGATGATGGTGTCGCTACACTCTCCGGTGGCTTTATCGCTCTCAACGGAACCGGCATCCCCGAGCAACCGGGCAAGATCGCCTTTACCATATCCACCCTGGTGGCCACGCCGACGGACCTGACCGGTACCGTCAACATGCAGCTTCCGTCGGGATTCGGGGTGGGCGTGGATGCCAATACCCGCATTCATGAGCCGAACATCTTTTTCTTTAACGTCGATCTCGGGCCGGACCTTGTGCCTACGTCGGAGACCCTGGACGACACCCAGCTTCGCTGGGCGGCCGAGGAGTCCAAGCCCCTGATATTTGAAATTGGCTCGCTCTCTTGGGATGTTCAACAGGATCGCATCCGCCTCTCCCCGACCGGGCAGATCGTCTACACCCGCGGCAAGGCCTATGACACGCTGCTCGGCGATGCTCTCGTTCCAGCAGGCAAGCGCTTCAAGCTCGGCAATGATGCTTACTACTGGAAGGTCGCCGGGATTGATTCCGCCGAGGTCCTTATTGAACCGCATCCGCAGAACTGCTCAGCCATGTTGACCATGGACCTTAGCCTCGGTGGCACATTATATCGCGGGCACTTCCCCTATAACGCGCTTATCAGCGCCAACAAGGGATCCCAGCGCATTATCCAGGACATGGTGGATCCCGCCTATGGTGGACTCGAGGGGGTGACGTCGGTCGATGTCAATTACGCCCGCGACTGCCCGGAGGGCGATTGCGGAGGCGAAGTCGGGGTGGAGACACTAACCTTCCTGCCGGACAATGACTTCCTCAACTTCACCCGCGATGGAGGCTTATCCGCCACGGGTGTCATGAACGCGCCGACCACCCTGAACTGGGGCTGGGTCAGTGCGGTCGGTGATTACGCTCAGAAGGCTTCCGAGTTTATAGATTCAGGATTTCTTGCCAGTGGCATCTTTATGTCTGGGTCGCAGTACAACAGTGACAGCAACAACCAGCCCGCCCGGATGCTGTTGACCGGTATCGATCCCAACCAGACAGACGTCGTCGAGCGGCCTGCAACGGCCGCCTACACGGCCGGCCTGGGCGACTATCCGGGATTGAATTTCCGCGTTGTGTCGAACGGAGCACAGGACGGCGAGATGGTCCTGGCCGGACAGGCCTCGGACCCATTCCCGCTGACTGACCGGGCCAAGTACTACGTCCGCTACGCCGGGATCACCGGCATCCATGAAGCCATCAATGGCCAGTTCAATCCGACCGCGGTCATCTACGGGATGGACTTCACCTTTACCACCCTCGGCTGGGCCTACATGGACAGCGAGGCTGTGGACAGCCGGACAGCCGGTGAACTTTCCGTCCCCTACCCGTCTGATTTCGATCTCGCCTTCGACAAGCTGATGATCAGTTGCCAGGGAGCGCTCCTTGGTGCGGACATCGCCGCCTCCGATGCCAACGTCCTCAAGAAGCTCGCCTACTGGAATGCCGACTTCCTGCCACTCTCACTCAACTTCGAGGGCAAGGATGCCGATTTCTGTGATCCCTCCCAGCGCCGGCTCGTCCTCGGCGTGGAAGCCTATGCGGGAGGCATTCCACAACCGCTCTCCGGACGCTTCGGCTTCCAGACCAACGGCAACCTCATCACCCTTGCCTCGGGTGACCTCGACCCGCCCTTTGATTCGCGCCTCGCCCTGCCCAACAGCTTTGATATCGCCGGCCCGGAGAATACGGACTACCGCGCCACTCCGGTCGGGGATGCCTACCTCAATGACTACGACGTTCTTCCGGATGGACTCGGCTGGCTCAGTATTCCCGCCTTTGTCGATGTGCCCTTCTTCGAGGACCTGCAAATCCACCTCCACACCACAGCGGTCAAGGATGATGACAACCCCATTATCTACATGATGGGCGGCTATCCGGACCTCGGGTTCTCAACCAACGGCAAGCACTTCTTCAACGAGGCCATCTATGATGTCTCCAACCGCGGATTCCCCGGCGATGTCACCCTCGAGGAATACCGCAACGGCATATCCGATATGGATGAAAAATACCGCCCCCGCGCCCAGACACGATGGCTCGGTGTAGTGGATTTTGACTACCCACTTGAATGGCGCGCGGCCTCCAAGTCCTTTGTCTCCTTCACCGAGGCGGGGAACAACTTCGTCGTCCTTTACGCCCAGCACCAGGTCGACTACCTGTCCTCGGAAATTGTCGAGGTCTCCTTTGGAGCCGGGCTGTCCACCTTCCCGGTGACCAACTTGGCCAACCTCGTTTCCGACAAGGCAACCGACGCCACCGGTGTTCTCCAGCAGTACCTTGAGACGGAAATCGTCAACGCCGGGGTTGAGGGGCTCAACGAGGTCCTCGATGTCAAGCAGCGGGAATTCTTCGAGAAGGTCCTTGAACCAGCCGTCGACACGGCAGTCGACGAGATCATGGATGCGATCACGCCCAACTGGGACGAGGTGGACAAGAAATGGCTCAACAACGACCTCGCCTCCGTCATCGACACCGGCGCACTGGATCAGATCAACGGGGTCTTCGCCCAGATCGACAAGGCCCTGACCACGGCCAAGGAGGCCGCCGGGGTTATCCAGGAAGTTGACCTGCGACTCGGCCAGGCAGAGGACGCCCTGACCGCCATCGAGGAATTCATCGAAGAAAAGGAAGGTGCACCCCTTGGCAACATGGAGGAAGTTGTCCTTGGTTTGGCCAACATCGTCTCCGATGCCCTCGACAAGCCGGAGTTTGCCCAGAAGATTGATGAGATCCTCAGGAAGGCAGAGCCCCGTATCGTCGAGGTCCGGGAGGCAATCGTCGAAGTGCGCGACTTTATCTCCGGTGTCCGGGAGAAACTGGCCCAGGGAGGTGCCTTTACCAACCAGGTCATTGATCTGGTGGCCGATAACACCCAGACCATTGAGGACAGCGTGACGGAGATCACTGCCGCGGTGGAGGACATTCTTGAGGATCTCCAGCCCGGCGTCGATTCCCTGGCCGCGTACGACGAAGCCCTGCGCGAGAAGATCAAGCAGCGCATCATGGACTATATCACCGAGCTGCCGATAATCGCCCAGTACAACCGGCTCCTGAAACAGTACCTCTATGACGCCTCTTCCCTGCTCACCCAGGCCATCGATGAGGTCTTCGACCAGATTAACCTGACGCTTGAGGAGATCATCAGCGATGTCGTCGGTGGACTGGAAGAGAAGTTTGAAGAAATGCTCGGCGATGTTGCGACCGTCATGGCCACCGCTGACATCAAGGGCTACGCCAAGGTCCGTAACGACTCGCTGACGGAACTGCGCCTCGATCTCAAGGCCTCCATTAACATTCCCGATGAGATGAAGGCCCATGTCTTCCTGCTCATCAAGGAACTGAATTCCGACAATACCCCGACCGAGTGTCTCCCCGATGCCGGCAAGGCCACGGAAGTGACCATGGGGGCCAAGGATGTCGCCGTTGAATGGCTCTTCCCGGGCGTATCCCTGAACATCGCGGCCAAGTTTGTCATGGCTGGTGGCGAAGGCTTCCCGCTCCTCGGCATGGGCGGCGGTATTGATCTCGTCGGGGAAATCTCCTTTGCCGACTCCATCGTCATCCATCAGCTCGGGGCCTCAGTCATGTTCGGCAAGTTCGAGAACTACATCAGTGCCGGCGTCCAACTGGAGGTACAAGGCTTCCAGGGCGGTGGAGGCATTTTCTTCGGCCGGGCCTGCTCCCTTGATCCATTCTTCTGGGATCCGATTGTCGGTGAAGTGATCGGCGAGCCACCATTTACCGGATTTTATGGCTACGGCGAATTCTGGATACCGATCAACCAGTTGATTGGCATTCCCTCAACCTGCCTCTTCAATCTTTCCGCCGGAGTCGGGGCCGGGGCCGGCGTCTTTGCCGAGGGACCAACGGTCTTTGGCAAGATGTTCCTCGGGGTCAGTGGTGACCTGCTCTGTATCGTCAGCATCACCGGTGAGATTTCCCTTGTCGGGGTGGCCAAGCCGTCCGGACTTTCGCTTGCCGGCGAAGGCCGCTTCCAGGCGGAAATCGGTTTCTGCCCGATCTGCCTCAAGTTCGACAAGACCGCCCGCCTCGTCAAGGAAGGCAAAAAGTGGAGCCGAAGCGTAGATTGATGAGGACCTGCCAAAATGAATTTTAAGATAGCAACCCAAATGACATTCCGTTCGAAGAAGACAGTTACAGCACTAGGCATCACCCGTTGGCGGGGGATGAGCCTAATCCTGTGCTGTATTCTTGGCTTCGCTACAGGAAGTATCAACGCCCAGCCGCTGGACAATGCCCTGTTCACCGTTGGGACCTCGGCTGTGGACGAACAAAACAACAACTGGGCCTATGTCCTGTTCCAGTTAACCGCGGACAGCGAGAATCTCCTCAACCGCCGCCTTGCCGTCTACACCAAGCCCGGCGATATCCAGGATCCAGGACAATTTACCAAGACCGGAATAGTCGCCCTGCAGGAAGATCCGGCAGTCATCAAGGTCCTTCTGGCACGGGCCGAGGGAATCGGCCAGGCCCCGGGTGACCTAAACTTTGCCATTGATGAACTGTTTGGGGAGCTGATGCCAGCCGAGGAATTGACGGTCGAAGAAAAGCTTTCCGCGGTCATTCGCGGTTCGCTGTTCGACGAGCGTCACTTCGCCAACCTGATGCTGCTGGCGCGCATGCATCCGGGTGTCTCCCTCTGCCTTGGACTTGCCCATGCGCAAAAGATTGGTGCCGGAAAGACAACTTTTGAAATTCGCGAGATGGGACCGGGGAACGTGGAGATGGGTGTTGTTGGTCGCGTGGCCGTCGAGGCGGGTCAACCGGTAGTCCTGCCCGCTCCGGGTGGACCGGTGGCGGTTCCTGACCTCTCCCCCAAGGGTCACCTCAATGCCCGCCTGCGCTGGGCTATTCCCAACACCCTCCGTCGTCTCGCCCTCCTGCAATACGGCTTCAATGTATACCGGGTGACTCTCAGCATGGCCGAGGACCTTGGGTGGGACCTGCAACCGCCCGAGGGCGATCTGCTGGCCCAGATGTCCCTCGATGTTCCGGAAATCAAGCTGGTCAACCGAAGCCCGGTTCTCCCGACAGCCATTTTCGACGAAGTCGATGTCCTCGACCTCAACACCTATCCGGATACGGCATTTGTCGCCGACGATAACGACATGTTCGATGAGAACTCCATTCCCTTTAAGGATGGGGAACGTTTCTATTACTACGTCGCCGCCCGGGATATTCTGGGCCGGAACGGTGAGGTTTCGGAAGGAACGGAAGTCATGATGTCAGACCGGGTTCCACCCAACGCCCCCCGCCGGCCTGAAGTCTCCAACGTAGTGGACTACGTCAACGGCCAGGAAACCCATCACCTGCAGGTCACGTGGCGGCAACTGGTCTCCACACCAGAGGAACCGATTTCCGGATACTACGTCTACCGCTGGTCCAATCCAGGTGATGTCCAGAAGTTTGGCGCCGATCCTCAGTGGAACCAGATATCCAACTTCATTCCACAGGACGAGAATGTCCGCCGCCTGTCCTATATCGATGATGGCCAAGGCTCCCCTACTGTACCGGAAGATTATGATCAGACCTACTGGTACACCATCCGCGCCGTCAAGCCGACCGCCATGGGTGGCAATTACTCCCCCAACAGTGCACCAGCCTTCGGCGTCCTGCGCGACCGGAATGCCCCCGATCCACCGGAAGGGGAAATCCTCATCTACTGCTGCCTGCCCATTGCCATCCCCGACAAGTTTGAGGACGTAGCAGAGGAAGCCGGCAAGGATCCTCTACGGGTCATCTTTGACCTGATTTGTGAACGGGACAACCTGACCGTTGTATGGGCCGAATTCGCGGTTAATGATACCCGCAACCCGGACAATTTCCTCGGCAGGTATGACTTCACCCGCTACCGCACCACTGTCCGACATCGCCTCGACTTGGGTCGGCAGAACACGGAGAAACTGGATCTGCTGAACTTCTACTGCCGGGTCGGTGACGCTGCCGGCAATGTCTCCGAATGGGTCCTCTTCGAACGAATTGGGCTGCCTGATCGAGGATTTATCCGGCAGGTCAGGTTCCTCGGACGGGAAGATTGCAATGAGGTCGTCCTTAGTGCGACTTCATCGGTTATTGGCTGCGATGTCCACTCGCCCGGCGGCAAGCCATTCCCAGGCAACGCTCCGGTTCCGGAAGACGGGCAGAATCCGGTCAACCCGATCAAGGTCAAGTTCTCCCTCACTGAGGGAGCCGGCGAATACCGCGTCTACCGGCGTGTCGATACCGGCAACCTCACTCTCTGGCGCCAGGGCCTGGCTGATGAGGCAGAGGCTCAGGAAATTGTCCTTGAGGATGGTGCCCTGCCGCCTAACTCAGCAGAAATCACCTACTTTGGTCAGTTCCTTGATGACAATGGCAATGCCAGCGAGCTGAAGCTTCTGGGGCAGTATGTGGCCGTCAAGCAACCGGCCCCCGATCCGATGCTCAGTCCGCCCGAGGTGGACGGAACCGACGAGGACCCGCGCATGCTCCTGAAGTGGTTCTGTACACCCGAGGGCGTCGAGCGTTTCGAGGTCCTGCTGGTGCCGGAACCAGGCCCCATCCCGAACAGCATTTCGCCCGACCTGTCTGTCAACCAGGCCTCCCCGCAGAACAATTTCCAGCTGGGATGGGATTCCGGACAGGGCGATGACTCCAACGCGGGCTATGGTGCCTACCAGACGCCGTCCCTTGAGGCAGGCTTCGGTCCGGGACCGGACTATGCGGTCAGTATTCCCATTATCAAGGGAACCACCTACACCATCCAGATTCGCGCCATCGCCAAGTACGGCGGCACATTCAGCTACAGCAACGCCTACCAGTTCATGTGGCCCACCGATTCCATAGAGGAGGCCACCGGGCCGATGGTTCCATGGCCGGCTCGTACAGCACCTGAAGTCGCCCAGAAGATCAGCAACGACATGGTTGCCCTGCGGGTCCAGGAACCCGATTTCAACGGTATGGGGGTCGTCATCGGTGAAGTTCCACCGGCTGACCTAATCGAGGGTGATCTCATCGGGACCAATGCCGATATCCGGGACTATCTCTTCCCGGTCAATGAGCCCAGCGGGAAACTGCTCCCGATGATGCTCTACCGTTACCAGGTTCCCAACGAGGACTATCCCACTCCTTCGGGCGACATCATCCAGGTTTCGCCCTTGATGACGGATATCGCCACCGGTATCGATAATGGCAATACGCTGATCCGTGATCCCTTCGTCAAGATCATCAACCGCGGAACCGGCCAGCTGGACCAACCGTGGCCGATTGTCCTCTTGGATACGCAACCGGCCATCCGCAAGGCGACCTACGCCTACATCGTGGTCCGCTTCGATGAGAACGGGGAAATCGCCTCCGTCCATCCGGTTCCGGAGATCCTTGTCCCATAAATCCTTTAACCCACATGAAACGCACCTTTCCCATTCGCCTGATTTCCCTGGTCGCCCTGCTGACCCAGGCTGTCTTTGCCAGCCAGGTGCAGGAAACGCCGGAGGAATTCCATCTGGTGGGGGATATTGACGGCGACGGAAGGGAAGATCTGGTCGTTGTTGACAAGGCCAGTGGTGGCTTCCGGGCTGCTTACCAGTTGTCCGAAGGCAACTGGACCTGGTACCCGGCCCGCGCAACGGGCATGGACAATATTACCGGTGTTGCTATGGGACAGTGGTTTGGGACGGACAAGGACAGCTTGGCGGTGACCAGTCCCCTGGCCAACCGGGTCCATGTCATCCAGGCAAATGTCCCCGGAGGACTTCCACAAATCGATGCAGTCTTTCCAGAAGGCATTGGCCCGTCCGAACTGGCGGCCCCGGACATCGGCGGCTTCGGCAACACCATCCATGATGACATGTGGATTGGTTCCCGGGAAAACAGTGCCCCGGACCCGAACCACATCACGACCATCCGCCACGATGGCCTCGCCTTTTCCGATTTGGACGACTCTCTGGCGGATCGTGAGATCCAACAGGCCCGGGATGTCATCATAAAGGAGGGCGGTGAGCGGATCGTGGCCTACCTTGGCAAGGCAGGTGGACAAGATGACGAGCTGACCTTGCTGTCCTACGAAACTGGCACAGCCGTGACTGTTGCCACGACCGCTGTCCCGGAAGACTCCCTATGGGCCTCCGGACTGGTAGTTCCAGGCACCCTGCACCACTTCCTCACCTGGCGGATTGGCCAGTCAGTGATCGACATCCATGAAGTGACCGAGGCCCAAATCGACGTCTTCGGGTTATCAAGTATCGGCAGCTTCGATACAGGTAACTCCATCTTCTCCCTCTCCGTCGTCCAATCGGAAAACGGACCGCGATTAGTGGCCATTGATGCATCTGGGGATTCCGCCCGGATTTACTCATTCGATGGCATGAACGCCCCCCAACTCGTACAGACCATTGGGGCCTCCGAAGGCACTTCCCTAACGGGTGCCCTACCCCTTCCAGGAGGAGGCTTTCAGTTGCTCGATAATGATGGCTCACCCAGCGGAACAACGGGCACGACCCTCTACAATCCGGATGGCGGCACCTTCCTTGCCGGGGCCAGTTCCGAACTTCCCCAGTTGCGCCGGGCGGCCGTCCGGGCCAATGCCTTTGCCTTCGCTTCGGAACCCTTTGTCGACCCCGAGGCCCAGATGCTGGCCCTCTACAACGTCCCGGACTGGACTTCGGATCCTGTCCTACAAGGCGGTCAGCTGTCGTTACAATCTGAGGTCCTTGAAGGCCCGGAGGTCGGACTCGGGTCACCGATGCCGGTGATTGTCGGGACCGTGCCCATCGGGACGGCGTTCGCCCTCACCAACCAGTACAACGGGGCCATTTCACTCCATAGCTATTCCGCATCAAGAGGCGCCAGCGGGGCCAGCGTCGACATCAGTCCGGTGGACGGCATCAAGACCAAGGCCCTCCTGATGTCCTTTGCTCCGCAACCGGCGAATGCTCCCGTGTACTACCGCCGCAATGACGGGGCGTGGGTGCTTTGGAACTCGGCTCCCGTCCTTGTCGGTGAAACCACCACGGTTCACTTTTATGCTGTCGATCCTAACACTTCCAGGCCTTCAGCAATCCGGGTCGCCGACTATATTTTCCAAGAAGATGCCTTCACCCTCGATTCGGACAAGGATAGCGTTCCCGACTTTGTCGAGCTGGCCGAAGGACTCGATCCCCTGGGAGGCGTCGATACCGATGGGGACGGCTACAGTGACCTCAACGAGTTGCTGGTCGGCACGGATCCGGCTCTGGCTACGGAAACACCCACACCCGAACAACGGCTGGAGGAGAACATCGCCTTCCAACTCCGCGTGGCCCCGCTTCCCGTTGACGGCCTGTCTGGCAACCGGGCCACAGCCGCTGAAGGCGCGCGCCTCGATGTCTTCGGATTGGACGGATCCAACCTCGCAGGGGATGCCGCTGCCCCGCTCGGCCAGCAAGGCGTGACCGGACCCGGTCTCGGACTGGATGCACTGATCGCGGATACCCGGCAGGGATTTGTCACAGTCATGACAGAGCCTGTCTATGCGGTCACCATACCCGACGAAGACAAGGACCGGGGCCGCGAAATCGCCGTCCTCTACGCGATCCCCGAAGGCTCCATCCCGGAAATTGAGTACACTCCAGGTAATGGTACGCTGCAGGAAGAAGCCGCCGCCTGGATCGCTGCTGCCCTCGCCGCCCGCAACAGCATTGTCCGGCCGGTGGTCAGTGGCAACTGGACGGAAATCGATACCCTATCCGGGCTCCTGCTGGAAATGAAGTTGGAATCCATCTTCCTCGCCCGCTCATTGCCCGATCTCGAGGCCGGCAAGCTGACCTTGTTTGGCGGACGCACCGGGGATGCCGGACGCTTTTCACCGACCGGTGACGACTTTGCCGACCTGCGCATCGAGCTCTCCGAATCCCTTCCAGGCTATGACATCAGGGAATTGTTCACTACTATCGATGGTGCCGTCCAAAACGATCAGGGACTCTCCGGCCTCCGTGACGTCGCGACCGCGATTTACGCAGTCAGCAGCGAGAATTCCAACGCCGCTCCCCCCGGCACCTACCTGCCGCCCTTTGAGGTCCTGCGCTCATTTGTCCGTGGCAATCCCCTTCCGGAGCCTTACCTTTCTGAACTCGGGATCAACCCCGGCAACATCGATGCCGCCCAGGCATCCATCGCACCGTTGCTCGACGGTCTCCCCTCGCGCCCGGTGGAATCCTTCACCTTGGAGGTCCAGCCGGATTCCTTCGACGGCGGCTGCCATGCCCTTTTCCTGCTCGGAACCGACCAGCCGGTCAACCTCTTCGCCGCACCGGGCCAGCCCTATGCCTCAACCGACGGATTCGACCTCATAGCCGGAACCCGCCTCTTTGTGACCGGCTACACGGATGTCGTCGACGATGACTGCGATGGCACCGACATGGAGGTCATTAGTGTGGTTGTCCTCAGTTTCCCGCTACCGGAGGATGCCGACGCCAATCAGAACCTGCTCATCGATGCCTGGGAGGATGCCTTCCTCATGGGTGACGGGGATCCCTATGGCGACGCCGATAACGACGGTATTAACAACCTTCAGGAAATGCTCGACGGGACGGATCCCCTTGATCCGATGTCCATGGGCATGAATGCCATAGACCTCAGTCCGCCGGAGATTACCGTCCTCATCGACCAGAACGGCATCACCCTGACATGGGACTTTCCAACCGAGTATGCCCAGCTGTTCGACTGGCTGGTCACAGTCAGTGATGATTTCCTCAATTGGTCACCGGTTGCCAACCCAGTTGTGGAGTCGCCGGCCGGTACCTTCACGGTGGAAATCCCGGCCAGTGAAGCCGGTATTTTCCAGGTGCAGATGCTGCTGAAACCTTGATTTTACGGTCATGGGCCGTATACTATACCCATGACTGAAACAACAGACAAGAAGCACGCAGTTGTTAACGCACTGCGCCAGGTTGTGGCTGATAGCTACGCCGTTATGGCGCAGACCCACCTCTGTCACTGGAACGTCAGGGGGCCCTCCTTTTTCTCGCTGCATAATGCCTTCGAGGAACAATACACAGAGCTGTTCACGGCAATTGACGAAATTGCTGAACGCATCCGGGCCCTCGGGGCACTGGCCCCGGGTGGATTGGCCAGTCTGGCTGATCTGGCAGGCATGGAAGAAATCGGTGAGGACACCAGCGCCACGGAAATGGTGGTCCACCTATCGGAAGCCAATGCCGAGCTGATCAAGGACTTGATCAGTGCCCGTGATCATGCCTCAGAAGCTGGTGACGACCAGACCGAGGACCTAATGATCGCCCGTATCCAGGTTCATCAAAAGACCAAATGGATGCTCGACAGCTTCCTTGAGAAATAGTCCCTACCCGCCAAATGCAATTCCCTGCGCGATGATGATGCGGTTTTCCGGAGTGGAATCTGGTGCCAGATACCCTTTGACGATTACCGCATCATTCTCCTTCAGGCCAATGGCTTCCTTCAGGCTGACCTGAAGCGGAAGTCCTTCCGCATCGACAAACTGCACGAAGGCGCGGGAAGCAGTACGCTTCTCAGGGTCCTCACAGCAGGCATCCCAGGGAGTCGGACAGTGTGTAGGATCGCTCATTTCGTCGCAGAAGACGAGGACCTCATCAGCGAGGACAAATCCGGCAAATTCGGTCGATAAGGGTTCAACCGTCCCACCGACACGGCCCTTGACCAGGAGAGGCTCCTCAGGTTGTGCGGACGCAAGCCCTTCCAGCAGATCCTTGGCATCCGCTGGGACGTCAGCCAAAAGGAAAGATCCAACCGGGGAAGCCGGGACGTTTTCTGCAATTGTGGATTCAATGGTCTCCCCCTTTGGCCCACAGCCACTGATCAGGACCGCCGTGGTTAAGGATATTACAGTTAGGAACAGATGATGTTTCTTCATAATGGATAATTGAATGTTAGAATTGAAAGAATCAGCCCGATCGAAGTGCCACCGGGACCGGCATGCGCAGGCAGCGGGTGGCTGGCGGGAGAGTTCCCAGTGTTCCCAGAATCAAGGCGGTTGATAAGGCCACCAGCAGGACACCGCCAGTGAGTTCCATCCGGAAAGTCCCAACAGAGAACTGGACCATATACCCCTCGAGGATAATCAAGCCGCCGACTACGGCAATCATCAGGCCGACAGCCTGGGTAAAGAGGCTTTCCTGAATCAGGGAAAGCAAGACCGCCCGGCGCCGGTATCCTAGGGTCTGCAGGGTGGCCAATTCGCGAATCCGCGAGGAAAAGGACGCATAAAGCATGTTCAATCCTCCCATTGCTGCTCCAAGGGCCACCATCGCGGCGGTCAGCCAGGTCATGCTGCGGATAGGGCCGTAGAAAGTTGCCAGATTCGAATAGTATTCACTTTCTGATACAACGACCAGTTCAAGGTCCAGCCGTTGCTTGGCAAATATGTCGGCCCATTTGATGTCGGCGGGATTGTCCAGGCGGATCACGACACAGGAAAGCGTCTCGCGCTGGATGAGTGTCATGAGGTCACTCCGGTTAAACCAGACTTCCGATTCCATCACTGTTCCGCTGGCATCAAAACGGCCGGAGATACGGAATTCCTCACCTTCAAAAAGCACCGTCTCTCCTACAGCCAGTTTCTCTTCATCAACACCGAGCAAGTGATGAGCCAGATTACCAACCATCACTTCACCCGATGCCGGCCACTGTCCTTCCAGCAAACGTGCCTCACGGTGGGCCTCAAAGACGGCTGGGGTGACTCCACGGGTGAGCCCCTGGGCCGGTTTTACTCCTGGCACAGCCAGCAGACCATTGTAGTGAACTTCTCCCGACACGGCGGCGACACCGGCCCGTTCGGATATTCCCCGGACACCGGCCTGGACCATGCTTTCGGCCTGCATGAGGATTTGGCTCCGCTCAACGCTTTCCTCGGAACCAGCTCCAAGAAAGATAACGTTGTGGGCGGAGCCGCTGGCCCTGAGCAAGCCCTGCATCCCGCTGTTGAAGGTACCTGCAGCAATAATGAGAAAAATGACCAGGGCGGAGCCGCCCGCTTTCTGCAGGAAGCGCCTCGGCTCGCGCATCAGGTTACGATAGGCATAGGAAAATGGTAGCATGGCTCAGGAATCTCTCAGGGATTGGACGATGGGTCGTTTGGCCGCCTCATAGGCTGGCCAGATCGATGAAAGTAGGGCCAACAGCATGGCCACCACGATGCCCAGAATAGCAATGGTGTAACTGGGCTGCAGGGCCAGTGTAAGACCCTCACTACCAAAGCTGAAATTCTGCCAGCTGAAGAACAGGCTGGAAAACAGACTTCCCAGCAAGCCTCCAGCAAGTCCCAGGATAATACCCTCAAAGACCACCAGCAGTCCAATGGCATACTGCGGATAACCAACTGTTTGAAGAATCGCCCCCTCCTTGATCCGCGTCCGCGAGGCCAACAGCAAGGCATTGGCCACCAAGCCCAGAACACCCAGGACTGCTCCCAGACCCAGCCATCGGGTAAAACCAATCATTTCCACCATGTCCTTGGCGGTCTGGGCAAAGAAAGCCTTCTCGGGACGGGTAATCGTGGGGGCACTGTCAGACCGGAAAAGGTCGTCGATCCGCGCGGCCACCGGTTCAAGAAAGGAAGGGTTTTCCACCCGGACGTTGAACTGGGTAACCGTACCCAGCCCAACCCGGCTGGCCTGTTGCAGGAAGGGCAAGTGGACATAGGCGACATTGTTGTCCTGGGCGTTGGGTGAGCGGATCACTCCTGCCACGACCACCCGAACCCCGACCGCTTCAAAGGTATCTCCCGGTTGCAAATCACGTTTCCTGGCAAAGTACTCCCCGACCAGGGCACCGTCCGAACGGTTGGTCCACTCCTCATAGGATCCGGCCAACAACTCAAGTTGCGGATTGTAGCGCTTCAGGTCCTCGCGGGGTACGCCACGAAAGGTGATCACATCAAGACTGGCTCCGCAGTTGTTGACTGCTACCTGGACCGGTATGGCCTCTGCCACTCCATCGATGCGGCGGATCTGGCTCAGGTAATGTTCAGGCAAGCGCGAGGTGGCCGGGCAGAAACGGTTCTCCCTATAAACCACCAGTGTCGTGTCTTCAGCAGTCAGCTTTGTCGCTTTGCCAAGCGCTGCCTGCATGGTCTCCACGCTGCTGAAGAGAAACATGCCCACAGCCACTCCCAGCACCGTCAGGATGCTCCGGGTGCGGTGCCGCAGGGCCTGCTTGCCGGCAAGTGTGAAAAGATTGATCAGGCTCTTCATCCTAATGCCCTCTCAAGTTGATGCGCCTCCAGCAGTTGTCCTTTCTCAAGGTGCAGGCAACGATCGGCCGCATCGGCCGCCCGCGGGTCATGAGTGACCATGACAATCGTCTTGCCGTGTTCCCTGGACAAACGCTGCAACAGCTCAAGGATCTGAGTTGCGGCAGTACTGTCGAGATCGCCCGTTGGCTCGTCGGCTACCAGCAACTCCGGATCGGTGACAATGGCCCGGGCGATGGCTACCCGCTGTTCCTGCCCGCCAGACAGTTCTGACGGAAAGTGACTCGCACGATCGGTCAGGCCTACCAAATCCAATGCCGCTTCAACCCGGATGCGGCGTGCGGAATTCGTCAACCCCTTGTCCAGCAGCAGGGGCAATTCGACATTCTCAAAGGCGGTCAGGATGGGAACCAGGTGATACAGTTGGAAGATGTATCCGCAGTTTCGGCCCCGCCAGCTCGTCAGTTCACCGCGGCTCATCTCGACGATGTTCTTGTCCCCGATAAGCAGCTCTCCGGATGTTGGTTGATCAATGCCAGCGATGCAGTTGAGCAGGGTTGTCTTACCGGAACCGGATGGCCCCATCAAGGCAAGGAACTCCCCCCGGCCAACCTCAAGGTCCAATTCCTCAAGCGGTGTAACGGTTGTTGTTCCCTTCTTGTAACTTTTGCTGAGGGAGCGGCAGATAATGAAATTTTCTCTTTCGTTCATGATAAGATTCCTAGTGTTAACCTAATACTTGATGCGTTTTCCCTCCTTCAAATTCCCGGAAGACCGAACGATTACCCGATCACCAGGCAACAGGCCGGATTGGATAAAAGCGTATCCATCACGCTCTTCACCGAGGAGTGCGACCTCGCGCAACGAGGCCCGATTTCCATCGGGGGCGACTACCCAGGTAGAGGCTCTTTGTCCATTCCGGTCAAACAAGGCAGCCACCGGAACCAGTAACCGGAGGCCGGTTGAGGAACCGGAAACCATGGTTTCTGCAGATGCCTTGACCGGTGTCCCATCCGATCCTACGACCTTGCTGTCGAGGAAGCGGGCCCGGCAAAGGATCTCCGGACGCAAGGTGGCAGGCGGATTCTCGATTTTCACCTTCACCTGAAGCGTGTTTCTCTGCAGGTCGGCTTCTCCCACGATGCGCTGGATATAGCCACGCAGCTCCTGTCCGGGAAGGAATTCACTTTCCACGAGGACAGCTTGACCCGGCACCAATCGGTAAGCCTCGGCAATCGGAACATCAATACGTGCCTGCAGGTGTTCCGGCTGATAAAGTAGTGCCACGGTGGCCGACTCAGGATTGTCCGCCATCAAGACCTTTTTCTGACCCGGGGCCACCATCAGGCGCTGGACAATTCCCGTCACCGGGGCCCGGATGACCATGCGGTCATACTCCAGTTTGGCCGTCGCCAGCCTGACCTGCGCTTCCTCGACCATGCTTTGCCGGAGTTGCAACTGCCGATCCAGGCGCTCCGTTTCAATTTCCCTTTCCCGCAGTTGAGCCTGCAAGGCGATAAGGGCCTGTTCCTGGGTCTTCAGGCGGAGCTTGGCCTGGATGATTTCCTGCTCGGCCATAATCTCCGCACCCAGCTCATCGGCCCGCTCTGCAAGGTCAGCCAGTTCCTGGCGACGCGATTTCGCGACCTCTATCTGCTGCCGCATACTCTCGACGCGGGCACGGGCCAGCTCCTGTTCGCTGGTGGCGGCTTCGAGGGAGGCTTGCATTGCCTCAAGATTGGCGGCAGCTGTTTGCATCTTCAATTCGGCATCATCCCGGATGAGGGTTGCTATCGGTTCACCAGCTTCAACTGGTTGACCTTCAAGGACCTGGACGCTTTCCACGACCCCACTGGCCAGGGCTGTTGCCCGGTATGGGAAGGGATCCGACTCGAACCAACCGGATGCCTGAAACAGGGAAGCGCTGGCGTAGGCATCGTCGGTTTGCGGGCCTGCACTTGGCGCGGATGCTGTCGGGACCGCTCCCGCCTCCGGCAAAGTCACAACGGTCTCAACCTCTACACCCACGGCTGGGAAAAAACGATCTCCAAACAAGAGGAGGAATAGCAGGACTGCCACAGCTGCGAAGAGCCAGGGTGCCTGCTTGATTAGGAGCCGCTTTAAGTGCGGCTTGCGGGGTGGTTTCGGTGGAGAACTCCCGCTGGGTTGCTTTCGGCTAATTGCCTTTAATTTGTCATCCATGATTTATCTGAATAAGGTGAGCGATTCCTCGAGAATCGTGTACGCGAAACCGCTGCTTGGGCAGCGATTACCTAATACCGGATCCGCCAATTGGCGGCATCCGCTTATTCAGACTGGATCACAAATTCCAGCTGGACAGAAAAGCTCTCGGTGGAGCGTTCGGCAGAAAGTGTCCCTCTTCGAAGATCCGGGTCTCTCCATCATCAAGAATCGACTGAGCCGGCATCAGGCTCTTGGCGGGTATCGGTGTCAGGTGCAGGATAGTTCCATTCCACAGTTCTTTAACCTGTTCGCTGGTACCTTCAGCTGGCATTTCCCCGGTGACACAGCACGGACAAACATGGCCATCTGATCCACAACCGGTTGTCAGTGGCTCTTCCTCAATGGGCATGCTACAGCAACTCTTGACCGGTTCCGGCTCACAATCTGACGAATTGCACAATGGCTGAATGCCCCAGACCTGTGTCTGGAGTAGGGCCATCAGGATTGTCACTGTGCGCAACATCATCATTTTGCTCCTATATTTTACAGGAATTGTCAAGGTGGAGCCCGGTTTTGGATAGCTATTGGCCAAACTCCCTGCTAAAATGAGCATCTGTCAGCTTGATTTATTCCATCATTTGATGATCCGGATTCCGACAGTTCAATTGACCGGGCTCATTGCCGGTGCGATAGCCGCCCTTCTTGGGGGCTGCGAAACGACGGAAGTCAACAGGGCCCCGCAGATTGTCAACGCCCCCGTACTAGATTATCCAGCTGGGGCCATCATGCAACTGGAAGAAGGTGTCGTCGTTGTTCGCTTCAAGGTCATGGAGGATGGTACAACGGGCGATTTCAATCTTCGCCAGTCCTCTGGTTCCGACCTTCTGGACCAGGAGGGCCTCGCTTTTGTACGGCGATTGGAATGCGAACCGGCCATCGTCAACGGCAATCCTGCCGTGGCCTGGGTGGACCAGAGCGTGGTCTTCGATATCGTCAGGAATCATGTCGATCCTGTGGAATGGAGCTCCAGTACCATTGACCTCGTTCACCAATTGGATGACAGCCAATCGGATTATCAGTTGGGCCTGGAAGAGCGCTTATACAAAAAGTGCGGGGACTACATGAGTTCCATCATAACCCGCCCAAACCTCGTCCTCTACCACTACGCTCTCGATCTGGTCTCGGATTCGGTTCGGGAACGCTGGGCGGTTTATGGCGACACTTTCCCCATGAGCTTCCTCATGTTTGATGACTTTGTAACCCGCTTGACCGGGTCACAACTGATGGACCGCGCCCGGACACAGTTGATATGGGCCCTCGAGGTTGACATACAGCGCATAGATGACCGCACCGTCGAAGAAGTGGATCCCTCGCTTCAACAGCTTAAAAAGGACCTTCAGGCCTACTTGGAAGTCATTACAAGCGCCACTTGAGGAGCTTTTTCAAATCCCCCCTCAAAAACCCATTGACAAGCCTTTCCCCTCCCCCCTTATTTCTCGTTTTCCACTGGAAAAGTTGCTCAGTAGCTCAGTGGTAGAGCAGGTGGCTGTTAACCACTTGGTCGCAGGTTCGAATCCTGCCTGAGCAGCCATTATCTTTTAGCGTGTCTCTGTCGGGGCGCGTTTTTTTGTGCTCAGTGGTAGAGACTCTGCAATATCCCGAATAATGTCTAGAAATCAGTTGCCTGAGTCGCCGAGACCTAACAGCCGGTATCACGCCTTGACTCGGGCAAGGGCATGGGATTGCCTGCAAGCTCTCTCTGATGATTGTACAAATCCTGCTCCCTCTCATTCTCGCGTTCATCATGTTCTCCCTCGGGCTCGGCCTGACGAAGGGAGACTTTGCCCGGGTGCTCCAGTTCCCGAAGGCCTTTGCGATGGGGATCACCAACCAGTTGGTCCTGCTTCCGCTGATTGCCTTCGGTTTGATCAAGGCGTTTGGTTTCACCGGTGACATGGCTGTTGGCATTATGATCCTCTCCTTTTGCCCTGGCGGGGTGACCTCCAACGTGCTGACAAAAGTTGCCCGTGGAAATACGCCCCTTTCGATCTCCTTGACGGCAGTGGTCAGCCTGACATCCATTGTGACGGTGCCCATTCTGGTGGTCCTTTCCGTGGACTACTTCATGGGTGTGGATGCCCCCGAGGTGAATATTCACCGACTGGGCTTCACGATGTTTCTCATCACTGCCCTTCCCGTTCTCCTCGGCATGCTCTTGACCGCCAAGAAGCCCGCTCTGGTGGACCGGATCGCCAATGGTGTTTCGAAGGCTGCCATGGTGCTGTTTGTCCTCATCATCGCTGCCGCCTTGGCCAAGAACTGGGATGTCTTCTACGGCAACCTGCCAGCGCTGGGTGAGGCCTTGGTATTGTTGAATGTCATCATGCTGGCCCTTGGGCTGATGACCGCCTATGCCGCTAAGCTGGGTCCTGCCGATGCGACGACCATTTCCATCGAATCGGGCGTGCAGAACGGCACGCTCGGCATTGCCATTGGTTCGCTTCTTGTTCTCAACGCAACCGAGGCCCTGCCACCGACAACTGTGCCTGCGGCTGTTTACAGCATCATCATGTATGCCGTCTCCCTCCCCTTCGTCTTCTGGCGCCGAAAAAGAGCAGCCTCCCATTAATTCCCGGCGAGCAACTGCGACCGATGTTCGCTCGGGGAGACTCCCCTGACCCGCTTGAAGGCTGAACTAAGCGCAAAGGCGCTACTGTAGCCGACCTGCTCGGCAATCTCTTCCAGCGTGGCCGCTGGCTCGGAAAGCAGGTCCGCGGCCAAGGCTAGTCGCCACTGGGTCAGGAAGGTCATGGGCGGCTCGCCGACAACCTCATTGAAGCGACGCGCGAGGGCAGCCCGGGACAACCCGACCTTGGCCGCGAGCGAATCCAATGTCCATGCGTGGGCCGGGTCCTGGTGCAGCATCTTCAAAACGCGGCTGATAACCTGATCGCCCTTGGCCTGATACCAGGGGGAATTCTTTGTCTCATTGGCTTCGAGCCACTTCCTGAGGATGGCGATAAGTAACATATCAAGGAGGCGGTCCAGCACCGCCGCCTGCCCGGGGGCATCCCGTTCCATCTCGACATTCAACCAGTCGATCAATGGGGATTCCCAATCTTCCTTTTTCACCCAGAGGATCGGCGGGAGGATATTGCGCAGCCGGTCACTGACAGCTGTCTTGGATTCATAACTCCCGATCAACATCAAGGAGGGAGCATCCGGATCGTTGCCCCAGGTCCGCACGCCAAGCATCATCTCGTCATGGAGCGAACGCCCGTCCGGCGCGCGGCAGTCCTGTCCCGGCAACACGAAAATGGTGGGCTCGGTGTCCGGGTGATCGGCGATTGTATAATCACCCGGTGCCCGGGTAATGGCTACATCGCCCGGCTCCAGCCAGACGGATTCTCCGTTGTCATGTGCGATATGGCAGCGACCGCGGACCATGGCAATCAGGGTCAGGGGCGAATCCGCCTCGATACGCAAGCTCCAAGGGGAGGCCATTAAACCCCTCAGGGTAAAGGCTCCGCGGGCCCGGGGCCCCTCCAGCAAGCCGCTGAATTCGTCGATTTCCTTCATATGAGACGATTTCGTATGTTGTTGAGCATCGGGGCTATGGTCTGGCTGGTCGTTAGGTTGTAAAGTCTAGGCACTATGACAAATACAACTCAAACCAACAAAGATCAAATCGACCCGACGGTTCTCGTCATCGGGGCAAAAGGTAAAACCGGACGCCACGTGGCCGGGAAACTGCGGGCCGCCAATATTAATGTCAAGGCCGCCTCACGGTCGGACGAGACCCACTTCGACTGGGATGACATCTCCACTTGGGCGCCTGCCCTGTCGGGGACAACCGGTGCCTACATCACGGTCTATCCCGACCTTTCGTTCCCGGGAGTGGCCGACAAGATTGAGGCCTTTGCCAAGCTGGCAGTCGAACTCGGCACCAAGCGCCTGGTTCTGCTTTCAGGTCGCGGCGAAGAAGGTGCCCGGGATGCTGAAAACCGCCTGAAAAATTCCGGTGCCGAGTGGGTCATTGTCCGCTGCTCGGTCTTCAACCAGAATTTCAGCGAGTCGTTCCAGGAAGCCATCAAGCACGGTCACCTATCAATGCCGGTCGGGGAGATCCAGGAGCCGTTCATTGATACCGAGGATATCGCGGATGTTGCGGTAGCGGCCTTTCTGGATGAAAAGCATATCGGGCAAGTCTACGAGCTGTCAGGTCCCCGGCTCTTGTCCATGGAAGACGTGGCCAGGGATTTGACTAATGCTCTTGGTCGCCCGGTCGTTTTCAAATCGGTCTCGGTTGAGGCATATGCCCAGGAACTGGTTCAGCACGGATTTTCGGAGGAAGAATCCCTGCCGGTGGCAGAGCTCATCGCGGATGTCCTCGATGGACGCAATGCCTACCTTGTTGATGGAGTCCAGCTGGCCCTTGGCCGCGCACCCAAGGACTTTGCTGATTATGCGCGGGATGCTGCCACAGCAGGTGTCTGGGACCTCTAACAGGAGAAAAATCATGAATACATTGATGCAACTACTCGTCCTTCTCGCTCTTCTCGGTTCAGGCCTCATGGCCGGGGTGTTATACGCCTTCTCGGGCTCCGTCATGGCAGCCCTCGGGAGCATTCCGTCTGCAGAGGGCATCCGTGCCATGCAGGCAATCAACAAAACCATTCTCAATCCCTTGTTCCTGGGCTCCTTCATCGGGACGGCGGTTGTTTCCGCAGTTCTGGTCGTCTTTAGTCTATTGGGCCACCTCGGGGACAGTGCTCCGTGGGTCATGGCCGCCTCCCTCCTTTACGTCGTCGGAACCTTTATTGTTACGGCGGCAGGGAACGTCCCCATGAACGATAAACTCGATACAATGGACCCGGAAACAAGGGATGCCTACTGGCGGATTTACCTCCGTCGCTGGACGCGTCTGAACCACTTCAGGACGCTTTGCGCCATCACGGCCTGCGCCCTATTCGCCATCTCGCTCATGCAAAACTAATGGATAAACCAATGAACAAAAAAGACATCATCAACACATTCATCAATGAAGCATTCAACCTTGGAAACACTGCCGTCATCAACGAATTGGTGCACCAGGAATACTACTACACGTCACCGTCCGACGAATTGAATGGAACAGCTGAGCTGGCAGCTTTCGTTTCCGCTCTTCGCGAAGCATTCCCGGACCTTTCGGTCAAGGTCGTCGACCAGGTCGAGGAAACGGACAAGGTCTGCACGCGCCTGACCATAGAGGGCACGCACCTGGGCCCTTTCCTGGATATCCCCGCAAGCGGTAACTCCATCAACATCGAGGGAGTTGTCTTCAGTCGCTTCAAGGACGGCCTCATTCACGAGGAGTGGGAACTGCTCGATCAGTATAACTTCCTCTCCCAGTTAGGTGTCATCCCGAGTTTGGGCTGACCCTACCGTTGTTGTTTCTCAGATAAACTCGGAGACGATGTCCACTGTCGGCGAGGCGATAACCACTTTCTCCACCAGCAGGCCCTTTTTGGCGATGACCTTGGCCCCGGCATCGACCGCAGCGGTAACTGCCGCCACATCACCGGTCAGGGTGACAAAGGCCTTCCCGCCGATGGCCATGGCAAGGTGGATGGTGACCAGCTTCACATTGGCGGACTTGACCGCGATATCGGCAGCCTCGATGACGGAGGTCACACTGAAGCCCTCAATGACCCCAAGGGCCCCAATTTCCGGCATGTGGGTCACTCCGCTGATCGCCGGAAAGACATCGGGATGGACATTGGCAATGACGAAGTGGTCCACACAGGTGTGGGCGGCCGCCAGTACGCCAGCATCAATACTGGCGTTGACGGCAGATACAGAGCCCCCGATGAGGATCATGTACTTGCCCGGACAGATTGTCCGGTTGACGATAATTTCCACATCCGCGGCCTTCATGATCGCATCCGCGGCATAAATCCCGCGGGCAATACTGGAGGTTTCCACCAGGCCGACTGCATTCCCTTTTTGTTTCAGGTTCATCTTAAATGGTTTCTCTTGGGGTTCAGGCTGAAATAGTCACGCTGGATGCAGAGACGGCGGTTACCCGTCCGGATATGCCTGTGTGAACCGGACAGCCGAGCTGGTCCTGCGGAGTCACACCGACCGCATCGCCCGCTTTCACCATCTCGCCAACCGACACGGTGGCCTCGGCCGGCGCTCCGATATGTTGGCGGAGCGGAATGGTCACGGAAGCCGGCTTGAGGGCGGTTTCCACAAAACCGGCATGGCGGTCATAGGGCTTCAATCCCAAGCGGGTATATAGAGTACCAATGGGAATCTCCCTCCCCTCGCGGGCTGGATGAATGCCCCGAACCAATTGCTCAAGCTCCTCACTGGTCCGGCTGGTGCGGCTCTCCTTCAGAAGGGCCTTCGCATCGACGCACATGTTTTTCGGATCCAGGTGTTCCGGGCAGGCAATCAGGGAGCAGATATTGCATTCGCAGCAGAACTGCGCCCACAGGCTCAAGCGCTGCTTGGCCTCGCCGGTCATGAGAAGGTTGCGCATGACCTTGTGGGGCTCGATGGGATAGCCCATAAGGTAGCGGGGACAAAGTTCCGTGCAGAGCGAACACTGGTCGCACTGCCCATGACCGATCCGGGTGTAGGTTTCCTTTCCGGCAGTCTTGCGCTGCACTAGGTAATGGTCCGGCGGCAGGACAATCAGGCCCCCGATCGTCTTGGTAATCGGTGCCTGCAGATCCTCCGTCCAGCCACCCATCATTACGCCGCCCGTCAGAATGACGGGATTCTCGCAGGTCAGGCCACCGGCCTGCTCTATGCAGTCGATGATGGATGTCCCTAACGGTACCTTTATGGTCTGCGGTTCCTTGACTTCCCCGGTTACCGTGAGCCATTTCTCAAAGACAGGAATTCCCTGCGCGGCCTTGGCCACGTTGACGATGGTCTCGACGTTATCGACGACGCAACCGACGTCGAGTGGCAGGCCCCCCGGCGGTATCAAACGCCCGCTGACGGCATGAACAAGGACGTATTCATCGCCCGCCGGGTAGACGTTCGGGTAAACCAGGGACTCAAACCCGTGGGCGTCCATCATGGTCTGAAGGACATCGACGACGTCGGCATTCTTCTCCTTGACGCAGACCGTCACGACCTCTGCCCCGGTAACCGCTTTCATGACCGCCAGTCCTTCAATGAAGAGCCGAGCCTCTTCCAGCATGACCGTCCGGTCCTTGTAGAGCAACGGCTCACACTCGGCCCCGTTGGCAATCAAATGCTCAATCTTGGCGTCCAGCTTCTTAAAGGTCGGAAACCCGGCCCCTCCGGCACCGACCACACCAGCCTGCCGTATCTTGTCCAGTAGTTTCCTTCGCTCAGTATCAGTCATCCGAAAATCCTTCTGAAGTCAGTAGGTCATTATCCCAGCCTGTGGCAGGATAATGCGAACCTTATTTTCATGGGCAGCGGACCTCCCACCAGTGGACAGCCGCGAGGACGTCTTTATTTCAGCAAATACATCCAGCTGCCAACCGGTTCGACTCCGCTCTCCGGCAGGTACATCCAGATGTTGGCATCCAGCGAGTAGACAAAGGGTGCGTTGGTGACTTCAATCCAACCAATCCATCCCGCAGTGTCCACGTAGCGGAAGTCCCAGACATCATACCCGGCCCATGACCCGGTCACCGTTCCTTGACCATCCGATTGCACGGCCTCGGGGAACCAGTCCGTCTGCATGAGACGGGCCGTTCCCAACTGATGGTACGGTGTGTCTTCATTCCCGACTTCATTGGTGTAGCTGGACTCGTCTTTGTTTTCGTAATTCTCCACGACAAAGAAATCCGGCAACGCATTGTTATCGCGCAGCACTTGGACAAACCGCTCCGTATCATTCGGATAGCCGGTGCCGGATGAGTTGGGGGAAACAATGATCCCGACCCGATGTCCCCGGTCCTTGGCCCACTTCACCGCATCGAGGATCCAGTCATGGTACTTGCGGATGGCCGGATTGGAGTTGTTCATCCGCCGCCAGTAGACAGTCGGGGGAATGTCGATCGTCATCCCCCCGGAAATTTCAATCACTTGCTGAAAATCAGTCCGGTCGGAGACGTAGTTGTTTTCCAATGTTGTCCAGTAATCCGGCATATTCTGGTACTCGAAGGTGGCATAGACGGCTGTCTCCGCTGAAATGCCAAGGTCACGGTAGGCCTGGACGGTCTTGCGCCAGTCCTCGACCCCCACCACTCGCGCACTGGAGTAGGCATTCACCGTAATGTAGGCCGGCCGGATGCCGCGGTTGTGGTAACGGGTCCGGTAGGCGTTTTGCCGGGATGTGTAGTTGTTGGTACTGTGCCCCATCTCAATGCCCCACTTGTGATCCTTCCAGAGCTCGATGATGCCCAGCTTTTCGGCCTCCGTGGTACGCTGATCCCAGCCCACACTGTGGATGTAGACATGTCCGCCATCGGCGCGATACATCGTCGAGTTCTCCGCCACTGCCAGCTGGCCGCAGCCAGAGACTCCTCCGACGTAGATCTCTTCCTGAGCGTTAGCACTCATTGCCGCCATCATACATCCGCAGACCGCAATTTTTAGTTGGGTTGGGGTAACCATTCCACAGTCTTTTAGATCCCCTCCATGTCCCTTCAACCATCCCTTCTTCATACTGTATGATTCCGCGCTAACTCTCCTCCTCTCCGTAATCCCCACCTTTTTAATAATTATTAATTGATTTCTGCGAGAATTTCCGGAGAGTCGGGAGGATCCTCCGGCAATCCGGTCACCTCAAGCCCATCCAGACCCAACTATCCAATCATGTCTCATCCAGACCTCCTCCAACGCCTCAATGCCCTTGTAGAAACCCCCTTTGGGGACCTTGAGGCCTGTCTTGAGCACTACCGGAAGCATTTCCCGAAGCGTGTAGGCAAATACCACCAGGAAGAGGTGGGCCCGATATACCACCATGACTTGCCCGGGGAAGCGGACCGCTTTGTGGCCAAGGAGTTTCATCTCGGGGAAGGGACGCTGGACATGTCGGACGGGCTTGACTGGTACGCCACGGCGACCGGCGACCTTGAGTGGAACGGGGGTCTGGTGCGCCATGGTTACTTCATGCTCTTGGCGGCGGAATACGAGCGGACAGGCAAGGAGATCTATGCCGAGACGATTCTGGAGCACATGCTGCACTACATCGAGCATGTGCCGGTGTTTGATCCTGCCGGAAAGCCCTACCTGGAGTACAAGAAATCGACTTGGCGACCATTTGAAGCGGCTGGACGGGCGGCGGAGACCTGGCCGGAAGCACTGGCCAAAATCATTAACAGCCCGGCGATGACGCCGGAGGCCTGGGCGAAGATTCTCATTTCGGTCCACGAGCATGCAGTCTTTCTGCGGAAGGAACATTGGCAGACCGGCAATCATGCGACGCTGGAAGTAGCGGCTGTGGGGATCATCGCCTGTTTTTTCCAGGAGTTTCGGGAACGGGATACCTGGCTGGCCTATGCGGTTGAATTCCTCGACGGCATGTGGACGGATCTGTTTGCCGAGGATGGATACTCGAGGGAGATGTCGGGCAGCTATCACTGGGTGGCCATGCGGAGCTACTTCTCCTTTTATGAAGTGGCCTGTGCCAACGGTTTCGAACACCTCTTTCCGCCCCATTACCGGGAGCGTCTTGTCCAGAACAGCTATGCGGAGCTTTACCAGGACAAGCCCGACCAGTCCACGCCGATCAGCAACGATTCCAGTTCAACGATTAACCGCCGAGAACAACTGGAGCGCATGCACCGGTTGCTCGACCTTCCGGAAATCAGTAATTTCCTCAATGGCGGCACGGAGCTCAGCAACCCACCGGTTACCTCCTATTTCTACCCCCATTCACGCGTGGGAATCATGCGCAGCGACTGGACCCCGCAGGCCAACTACCTTTATTTCGACATGGGTCCATGGGGCGACAACCACATGAACCAGGACCAGCTCTCTGTCGAGGTCTCCGCCAAGGGTCGTCACTTTCTCATCAACGGGGGTAAGTGGCGTTACACCACCTCTGATCCGGATGCCGAGTGGATGCCATTGGCCAAGTACTTCAAGGCCACGGAGTCCTATAACTGTGTCCTCGTTAACGGATACGGCCAGACTTTCGGTGATGCCGAGGGGCGCATGGTCACCACTCCCGAACACGACTATGCCGACGGGATCTTCAGTGCCGGGTTCGGCGAAGAGGTTCCTGGCCGGGATGAAAAGCTCTTCCGGGAACGCGGCCTCTCCACCTTAATGGAAAACCGCCTTCCCGGCGTAACCCACAGCAGGCAGGTCTTCTTTGCCAAGCCGCATGGCTGGATCATCCGCGACACCATTGAAGGCCCGGGCATTACACATGCTGACCAACTCTGGCATTTCTTTGAAGGCCCCCTCAAGGCCCTGAATGGGGAACGAACCGCTTGGGCGACGGATTTTCCCGACAGCAACCTGGTCATTATCTCGCAAGGCCAGTCCGCCCTCTACGAAGGGCAGCGAGAACCGTTCATCGCCGGGTGGCATTGCCCCTACTATGACCAGTTGCGTCCTGCCCCGGAACTGCGTTTCACCCAGGAAAGTACCCATAAAATCGTGTTCCATACCCTGCTCCTGCCAATTGAGGGACCGGTTACAGCCATTCCCAAATTTTCGTGTTCGGAAGATCACTACAGAGTGGAGTACCAGAACCTCCGCTTGCAAATCAAGACACCTTCAGGCTCCGACTGGTCTATTGGTTAATCCGTAAATCCGACATACCCTTTCACTTCAATTCAAGCCCATGTATCAAACAATCGATCTCTCAACCGACTGGAAAATCTTTCATCTCGACCTCGATGAGGGACTGCTCGGCAATGCCGGTCGCGCCTACCAACATGATTACGCCCCTTCGGATTGCGTCACTGCAGATGTTCCCATAACCGCGCCGGCAGCCTGGTTGGCAGATGGACGCATAGGCGATCCCTACGTGGACATGAACAGCCGCGAAAACTTGTGGATGGAACAAAAGGAGTGGTGGTACCTGAAGGACTTTGATCTGCCCCGCACCGACGGTTGCTATCGACTCAACTTCGAGGGGATCAATTACCGGGCCGAGGCCTGGCTCAATGATGTCCAGATTGGCGTCTGGGAGGGCAGTTTCCTGAAGAAATCGATCGACCTCGATCCCGAGCTCATCAAATCCACCGGCAACCGCCTGGCTGTTCGCGTCCGTGCCCAGGAGCGGGCCTGGGAGGACGGCACTCAACCGGATCCCCGCGGCTTCCAGAACAGTTCCGCCCACATTCGGACCCAACGCCCTACTCCACAGTATGCCTACGGCTGGAACTGGTCGCCCCACTTGATTGCGGTGGGCATCTGGCGCCCGGTCACCCTCGAGTGGATGGAAACGGCCCGCTTTTCGGATACGCGGATACATTCCGATGTATCCGATGACCTCAAGACAGGGACAATCCGTTTTACGGGAGCCGTGGAGGCTCTGGCAGAAGCCACCGATGGACTGTCGTTGGACATAGAAGTCACCCACCCCGGCGGATCCACCACGCAAAAGAAGGAAGCGATCTCCGGGAGCAGCATCGATACCCTTTTGGAAGTCCCCGATCCCGCCCTCTGGTTTCCCAATGGCTTCGGGGAACAACCGCTTTATACATTCGTATTCCGTCTGGTCGCGAGCGACGGGGAGATCCTTGACGTTCGTCAACGACGACTCGGTTTCCGGCGAGTTGAATTCATTCCCAATACCAATGACATCGCCGTCCAGGCTGAGAGCGGCCAGAGCAACCGCATGTGGTCGATTGTTGGCAATCCCTATCCATGGACCATGGTCGTTAACGGACTCCGGATCTTTTCCAAGGGGACCAACTGGTGCCCGGTCGACAACCTCTATCGGGACCGGGATGCTCACATAACGCGCCTCCTGGAGCTGGCCCGCGATGCCCACTATGTCTTCATCCGCGTCTGGGGCGGAGGGCTCACCGAGTCCGACCATTTTTATGACTGCTGTGACGAGATGGGCCTGCTCTGCCTGCAGGAATTCTGGTTTGCCTGCGGATCCGCACCGGCGATGGACTACGGCATCTTCTTGGAAAATGCCGAGAGCGAATTGATCCGCCTGCGCGAACGCACCTCCATCGCGATGTGGGGCGGCGGCAACGAGTTCAATCCTGACAATCACGAGAACCGGCCCATTATCAATTTGATTGCGGACCTTGTTGAAAAGGTAGATGGGACACGCGAGTTCCGGCGCGGCTCTCCCTACAAGGGCGACCGGCACGGGGGCCTTGTATCGACGCCCTACTACACGACGAACAAATACCGTGACCTTCTCCCGGGCCGCAAGCGCCTGGTCCTGCTCCGGAGCGAGTGCGCCGTCGGCCGGTCCCCCACCCGACCGGACCATATCCGGAAATTTGTCCCGGAAGACAAGCTGTGGCCAATCGACTGGGAAGTGTACCAGAACCACCACGCCCAGAGCCCGGAATGGGAGATGGTCTCCCAGCCATTCGGGCCCGCCAAGACATGGGAACAGGCGCTTCTCCACGCCTCCGTCTTCCATTGCATGGACAGCCGCATGAACATGGAATTTGCCCGTGCCAGCAAATACGAGAGTTCCGGTTGCTGGACCTGGCAGCTCAATGCCTCCTGGCCCTCCTTCCACCGCGAACACGTTGACTGGTACGGCGCCCCAAAGCCGGTCTACTACTGGTACAAGAATGCCTGCAAGCCGGTCATCACCCTCGCTGATTTCGAGCGTTTTGTCTATCATCCGGGCGAACCGCTCAATCCGGAGATCATCGCCGTCAACGATACGCACAGACCTGTTGCAACGGTTGTCGAAATGAAGGTTTACTCCCTCGACGGATCCTTGCTTCATGAAGCAACTCAGTCAGTGACCATACCTGCCGATGACCGCACCTCCCTGGGTCAGATGGATTACACCATTCCGGTGAATCTCACACGCAAAGCCCTTTACCTCTCGCTTACCACCAGCGTGGACGGGGCAGTCGTCCACCGGAACACTTACTACATCGCAATCTCCCCCGACACCGTGCAGGCAACTGCAATCGAACTGGGAACCGACATGACTCTGCACTACATGGGCAAGACGGAAAAAGTCAGTGCTCCTCATTACTATACCTTGATGGAAATAGTCGATGAACCAACGGAGCACGACAAGGAGCAGAAGCAGGCTTCCGCCAGTGAACTGGATGCTGTCTACAGCACGCGTTTTGCTGTACCGGACCACCTCTCCGGTAAGGACTTGGAAATCTTCCTGCCCGGCCCATCTGCGGATGACGTGGTCAAGTTGAACGGGACGGTCATCGGCGAAGGTCTCATTGACCTCGAAAATGAATGGAACTACGAGGCCGATCCGCTGCGTTGGCCAAATCTTCCCAACCGGCACTACCCGATCCCGACTTCCCTCCTCAAGGCCGAAGACAACGTTTTGGAGATCCAGCTCAGCGGCCAGCGCATTGCCTCCCGGACAGACAAGCGCTTCGGGCTCACCCGCATGTTCTACTTACGCGAAGCGACACCTGTCGACCAGCAGACAGAGCTCGCCGAATACAACCAGCAAATGGAATTCTTCAGGCCCATTGTCGAGGGACCCCGGGCACACCTGGGAGCGGAAGTCCTGGCAGATGCCTCCGGCGATGGCATATCCCTCCGGATCACCAATTCAGGCCCCGCCAGTGCCGCCTTCCTTACCCTGGACCTGACCAACGAGGGGGCAACCCGCTTCACCTTTGATGAAGGAGCACCCGCTGCCCTGCATCCAGATGAAAGTATTGAGGTGTCCCTGGACGTCGAAGGCGAGCTATCTCCCAATGCCGCCCTGGCCATTCGCTGCCTCAATGCGGATGCTTTGAATGTTCCAATTCCCTAAAAAGCGCCGGACCTGCTTGCGCCATCGAAAACTTATACTATCTATTAGAATAATTAAACAAGATTGCCATTATGAAACTATTAAAACTCACATTCGCTGTTATTGGACTCGCCATCTTCACCTCATCCGCCGTCGCCGGAGACTATCCGGACTTGTCGGTTGATGAGCTCCACCAGGCCATTGAGGCCAATGAAGTGGTCGTCCTTGATGCCAACGGTTCCAAGCGCTACGCCAGTGGACACATTCCGGGTGCGATTGACTTCGCCTCCACCAAGGATTTGTCGTCTGTCCTGCCGGAGGACAAGGGAACCCTCATTGTCGCCTACTGTGGCGGCCCGCGCTGCTCCGCCTTCAAGAAGGCTGCCAAGGCAGCCGAGAAACTGGGCTACACCAACGTCAAGCACCTCTCCGCCGGAATCAGTGGCTGGAAGGATGCCGGTAAGCCAGTGGAAAAGGTGAACTAAGCCACTGCATTATAGAATTGCCAGGCCCGCCTCCCTGAAAATGGGTGGCGGGCTTTTTCATACCTGTAGACCCCAAATTAATTGATCCGGGATCAATTCCGGCTATCGTGTGTTGAGGTGAAAGAATTCAAACCAGTCCCGGATATTGCCAGCTTGGACACAATGCTCTCCTCGGTGTCGTTCCTTGGTGGTATCACGGGCGAGCAAAGGAAGTGTGTCTATGACTATCTAGAATGCGCTTCCTACCGGAAAGGCGAATACATCACCCAGCACGGGGAGGAGCCCTCCCACATCTACATCATCAAGAGCGGGTCCGTGGATCTCATTATCGAGGATGAGGAGGTCACTGTCGTCAAGCGGACCTTCAGGGAAGGTGACTTCTTTGGCGAAGCGGCTATGCTCTCGCTGATCAACAACACGGCATCCTTCCGGGCCGCCGAGGAAAGCGAGATAATCGTCTTTTCCAGAAAGGCCTTCAACCGCCTGCGCAAGGAAGACCCCAATGTCTTCTCCCACCTCATTCTCAACCTGGCCCGTGAATTGGCCCGCAAGCTCCAGTTTTCGGATGAGATCCTGCTGCACCCGAAGCGCTGATCGGGGAAAGGATTCGAGGCTAATCGATCGCGTTTGCTTCCGAGCCTCTAGCCGCTCTTCTGGTCGTGCTCGACCTGCTCCAGGCTGGCTTCCCATTCCTGCAATTGCTGGGCCTTGTCGAAGAGGACGTTCTCGCTTTGTTCGATGAACGCCTCGCGCTCACGCAGGAAGGCCACCTGCTCCTCCAGGGAAAGATCCGTAACGGCTTCATAGCCATCATCATCCTGCCCATCGGATTGGGCCGCGGCTTCCTTCAATTGCTCGATCTCAGCCCGGAGACTGGCAATCAGTTCCTCTTTCTCTGCCATCAACTGGCGGGCCTCCTGCAACTCCTGTTGGACAACGATAGGGGGCTGTGGCTTGTCCAGACCAAGGTGATGGGAAACATTTTCGGCCAACCGGGAGTTGATTTCAGTTTCCCGCTGGTCGAGTTGCTTTTCCCGGGTCTCAAGAAGGACTTCCAGTTCCCGTGCTGCCCGGATCCGCTCTAGGGATTCTTCCTTGAGCCGGGCAATCTTGTCCGTTTCAGCAATGATTTCCGCCTCACCGGGTTCTTCCCCCATGAAGCAGTCAATCTGTGTCGGATCGGCATCCTCAACAGCATTGACCTTTGTCGGGTCAGTCCGCTTCAGAATGGTGTCGATTGATGGTCGGGGTAAACTGATCCGCTTCCGTTTCTTGCGCTGTTCGAGTCCTTTGCGCGGATCCGGAAAGGTCCGGGGGTCCGGAAATTTCCTTGGATCGGGAAAGTTTACCACTTCGGGAATCTGCTCTGGAGCCGCACTCATCTCGATGCCTCCCGGTTGATTAGTTCAAAAAGCTGCCCATGAAACCCTTGAAACGGGGCTTGCCGGGCAGGGCCGCCAGGGCAACAGCAAGGGCCAAGGCTTCCAGTTCCGGGTCGTCAAGGGAAACAAAAAAGCGCACACTGGAATTGAGGCCGGATTCAATGGCTGCCCGCAGTTCCTGGGCCTGGTCCGGCATCTGCTCAAATCCCTTCAGCACCTTTTCCTTGACCTGGTTGATGAGTGAAAGCGCTCCCGCCTTTGGCAAAACGTAACTGTCTCCCCATGCCTCCTTGTTACACTTGACGTTGAAAGCGTAAATGAGGGTGGCGGCCTGCTGATCCGTCAGCTTGCTGGCCATGTGTCCAATCGCCTCGGCAAGGAAAATCCCCTTCGAGCCGTCCCGGATTGGCAGAAGCTTGCTCAGGGCGACCTGGTCGAAGTTGTTATAGGCCCGCATGAGCTCCCGGTATTCCTCATTGAGAGTGGTCGCGGTCTTGCTCTTTTCAAGGAAGGCAATCAGTTCGCTGATGGTGTTGTGCTTTCCCTGGCGGCAGGAATCGAGGGTTTCCCGTGAGAATGTCATCAACTCGACCGGCATATCGACCGGTACTTCCAACAGCTCCAAGGGAGTCTTCGGTTTCTGAACCTCATCGCTGTAGTCATCGAACAACTGGACCATCTCCGCGTAGGGATCATCAAACTGCTTGGTCTCCAAGAGGATGTTATAGAGCAACGGCAAACGACTGTCCTTGCCATAGAATTCCGGAAGCTGCTTCAAGGCTTCGAGGGAATAGTCAAGATAGCGTGCCGGAGTTTCTTCCTCACCCCGGATTGGCCACTTGCGGTCAAGGTTCTTGGCCAGGGTGCAGAGATTGATATCTGCCATTTCGCTGTCCTTGAGACTTTCGCGCAAGGCGTCCCATTCCTCGGCGGTGAAGGTTAACTGAACTGGGTATGCTGTGTTTTGCTGCTTCATGTTTTTAAACGGTTTCGGCCATTTGAAGGTTGTCGACTGTCGCGATGTTGTTCGGATCGAGGGCCTCGAGTTCGTTCGTGACGCCCTCGTAGTCCTCCATCACATCCTCGGTACCAATGGCATTGCCGATGCAATTGACCGGCAGACCAAGCGTAACGGCACGACGCACGACAATGGCATCGCGGACCATTGTGCCGAATATACGGGTCTTGGGGGAAATCTTCTTCTGGTTTTTGAATTGATTGATCCGGAACTGCATCCGCATCTTCGGTACTTCGACATCCGTACCGCCCTTGACGGCATTGAAAATGACTCCGTTGATTGTCGCCGGTTGGCCCATTCCAGGGGTGCGGTAGCGGGCGGAACGATCATTGAACTGCAAAAGCTTGCCGGTCAGGAGAGTCAATCCGATCAAGCTCAGGGCATCCGGGTTGGCCGGGACAATCACCTCGTTGGCACAGAAGAGGCCACACTGGGAAGCTCGCAAGACATTCGGTGGGCAGTCAAAAAGGATATAGTCGTAGTTGGGCTCGATGGCCTGGAGGGTCTGCCAGAAACGGACAAAAACCGGTTCGTCGGCCGGCGGCTCATACTCGTGTTCGATATCGATAAGATCGAAGGTCGTCGGAACCAAATCCAGTCCCGGGAGAATCTTTCGTCCTTCGCGGTCCTCAACCACGTCACGAACCACGATATCTTTCAACTGCTGATCCCCTGGATTAAATAAACTGTAAACGGAATCCCTTTTGGACCCGTGCAGCTTGTTCCAACGGTCGATGCGCAGGAGCCAGATGCTGACGTTTGACTGGGCGTCGAGGTCAACCAAGAGGACCCGTTTGCCGCGTTTTGCGAGGCAGGCAGCCATGTTGACGAGGCAACTGGTCTTTCCTACCCCTCCCTTATAGTTGATGAATGCTATTTTTCTTGCCATTGCTACTTCTTTCAAGGCCCAGTTAAGCTCAGTTCAGCCCCTTAGACATGCGTCTTTTGCCGCTTTCCGAATAGTTTAAAATTTTTTGACAAAGGGCGGTTTTCGAGGAATCGGCAGAATTTACCAAATCCGGTGAATAAATCCCTTCCTGTGGTCGTTCAACGGGTATGAAGCGCCCAGCAACCACTATCGGAACAATTGACTCCAACCCTTGTCTTGGTATATTGGAATTAGACCCGGAAACTGAACGGTTAACGGGTCCAAGCCGAAAGGAACACCTCATGAAACTACTCACCCGAAGCCTGCTTACCCCTCTCCTCCTCTCCATGGTCGCCTGTGTCCAGGTCACAAAGGAAGTGACGGCTATCCCCGCCGAACAGGTTCCGGCACAGGAAACGGTCCAGGATGAGGCGACTTTCAGCCAGGCCGCTCTCGACCAGATGCTGGCCCCGATTGCCCTTTATCCCGACGTCCTCCTGTCCCAGGTATTGATTGCCTCCACCTATCCCCTTGAGATCGTCGAGGCTTCCCGCTGGTCCCGTGCCAACCCGGATCTGGAAGGGGACGATGCCGTTGCCGCCGTTGACGAAATGGATTGGGATCCCAGCATTAAGGCCTTGGTCGCTTTCCCCGAACTGCTCCAACTGATGGACGAGAATCTGACCTGGACCCGTCGCCTCGGAGATGCCTTCCTGCTTCAGGAGGCCCAAATGATGGATACCATCCAGAATCTCCGTCAGGTCGCCCTTGATGAGGGCTCGCTGGAGGAACTAGAACATGTCGTTGTCTCCCAGCAGGAGGAAGTGATCTACATTGAGCCGAGAAGTACCCGAATCGTTTATGTTCCTTATTACGACACCCGCTATGTCTATGGCAGCTGGTGGTGGTATGATTACCCGCCGGTCTGCTGGTATACACGGCCAGTCCCCTATCATAGTGGCGTCAGTATAGGATTCCACTGGACCAGCGGCATCCACTTTTCATCCAGTTTCTTCTACAGCGACTGCTACTGGCCAAGTCGGAGGGTGGTCGTGGTCAAGCATCACCACAAGCACCATCGGCCGCACTACAAGGATGGCCGCCGGGATTACCATCGCTACCGGGAAGCCCCTACCTGGCGCCACAATCCCTACCACCGCCGTGGGGTTCGCTACCCCAGCGAGGAGTTGCATCGTCGTCATGACCGCCACAGCGCCTCCGGCATCACCCGTCACCGGGTCCCGGATCGGGATTCCCGCATGGATCACCGGATCAGCCGCCATCCTGACCAACGGCCCATTCCTTCCGAAACACCGGTTCAGCTAACCCGCCGCAGTCGGGAGGCGGAACAACCCGGACCCGTTGTCAGCAGCCGCGGTACCCGGCAGCAGGATATCTCCAGCCGGCCCAAGCCGAACGCTTCAGCACCAGCTATTTCACGCTCTGAACGAGCCAACCGCCTGGCCCGCAGCAGCGAGGCCCGCCGGACTGTCCGGACCAGCCAGATTGCGCGGAACAATCGAGTTACCCAGCCGAAACCGGTCGAACGTTCGTCGAATCGGGTTGCTTCTTCAAGGAAGCCTGAGGCCAGCCAACGAAGCACCATCGCCAGGACTCAATCAAAGCCAAAACCGAAAGGTAACTCCCAATCGGCCCGCCAGTCGGGTTCCTCCACCAACCGGAGCAGCTCAACCAAGTCCAGCGACTCGGGCAACAAAACCACCTACGCGAATAATAACAACAACAGCTACAGTGGATCCTCAAACTCCTCCTGGAAGAGTAATAATAAGTCTTACGCTTCGAACCGTCCGTCGCGCCAGCATAGGGCTGACGGCATCCGCAAGGCAATCCGGCCCCATCAGCCGTAGGCCCTGCCAGTGCTCTTCAGGCCAGTGACACCGGGAAAGCCTTCAGATTCGGTATTGTACTGCTGAACCGGACCCGCCATAACGGCTGGTGTGAGTGCCGAGACTGACCAGGAACGATGCCGCAATTGCGGCACAGAGTTGCAAGGTGATTTTTGTCACCAATGTGGCCAGTCCTCCAAGGTCATCCGGCGGCCAACCCGTGAGGTCCTCGACGATGCCCTGGGTAATGTATTCCACTGGGATTCCCGCCTCTTCAGGACGCTTCGGCTTCTCTTTTTCCATCCGGGTCGCCTCTCGGCGGAATGGGTCGAGGGCCGCCGGATGCGGTATGTTCCTCCGTTCAGGCTCTACATCATCGCCAGCTTTGTGCTTTTTTTGCTCGTCGGCCTATCAACCAGACAAAGCAGTGACGACTTTCAGGCCTTTTCCGCAAGCGACAACGCCATCAAATCCCTGCAAGCCAGCATCGACAAGGCGAAGGAAGCCGGTGATTGGCTGGAAGGAATTATTCTCCAGGCAACCCTGCAGGCGATTCAAGACCCGGCGGCCTACTTCAGGAAAATCACCTCAAACCTGCCCAAGGCCGCCTTTGTTTTCCTTCCGCTCTTCGCGCTGCTGCACAGGCTGGCAAACTTGCGCCAGAAACGGTTCTATATCGACTACCTGGTCTTTTCCCTCAACTTCCACGCCTTCAGTTTTTTACTGATCGCGATTGTCCTCCTCGCGGGATTGCTCTCCTCATTCGTGGGCGAATTTCTGGAGCTGTTCTACCCGCTGATCCTCGTCTATGGGATTATCGCCTTCCGCAACTTCAGCCAGCAGGGCTGGGGAAAAAGCATCCTCAAGGGATTCCTCGTCTTCGGGGCCTACGCCACTGTACTCAGTTTCGGCATCGCCTTTTACCTGGCTGCGGTTCTCTTCCTGTAGGATGGAGAGGACCTTATCTTTCTCATCTGCATAAGTGACCCGGTCATGCGCATCGATGCGGAAGTAGCCATCCTTGATCAAGTAGTCGATCATCTGGTCAACCTCGGTGTCTCGAATACCACCGCTACCATGGAACATCGACCGGATTGACCGAAAGACCTCCTGACGGTTTTCCGGCCGCAATTGATTCAGGCAATTGCGGATGTAGCCCTGCTTGCGATGGACCGCCATCACCGGCCGGTTGGCTGGCTTTTTTTCCTCCGATTCATCCACTCCGGATTTCGGACCCATGACCTGGGTCAAGGCTGCATATTGGGCAGCCGTCATTTCGATGATTACTGAACCGGTGGAAGTTGAACCTATCTTACGCATCTGGTTGTTATCCAACAATCGTTTCCATCCAGGGAAAAGGGGAAGCGATGAGATGCGGTATTTATCATTAAATTTTTACCAGAAGCGCGCCTTCTATCGCCCACTAAACAATCCGCCTTCTTGAAAATTCCCTCAATTCCATTACCCCTGTTTCTATGATGAAGAAATTCCTCCTTATGAGCATCCTTGCGGCAACAACCGCCGGCCTTTGGGCTGGTCCTGACTCCAGGGAGGGAACGGGTCGGCCGCCTGGTAGCGGATGGACCGCAGACCTGAGTACCTTTCACTCGGGCAGTGCTGACCTCGATTCGGGAGGAGACTTCACTATTGCCTCCGTTCGCTTCAAGACGGGCTACAGCTGGACCTCCAGCACACAAAGCCGTTCCTCGGTTGAACTCTATTTTGACTGGCGGGACTATAACTTCGATGGCCTCTTCGACCCATGGAGTACTGTTTTCGAGACCGGCCTCTCCTACTCCTACAATCATGATTTCGGCAACGACTGGAGCCTCATGCTGACCCCTTCGATCCGGATATCCATGGAGGATGGGGCGGATCTGAGCGACTCCCTCCAGGCCGGCGGTATCTTTGCTTTCACGAGGGAGATTTCACCGGCTCTTCGCCTTGGTATCGGGGCAGGCGTATTTACCGGACTGGAGGACACCAGCGCTTTTCCGTTTCTTCTCATTCGCTGGCAGATCGATGAGCATTGGTACGTCGGCAATCCATTCGCCCCGGGTCCGGTTGGTCCGGCCGGACTGGAACTGGGCTACCGATACAACAACCAGTGGAGTTTCGCCATCGGAGGAGCCTACCGCTCCGACCGCTTTGCCCTCAGAGATGACGGCTTATGGGCGAACGGATACGGCGAAGTGGAAGGTACGCCAGTCTTCCTGCGAGCCTCCTACAACACCGGCTCCGGTAGTCGCGTTCACCTCTATCTCGGTACTATCCTGTCCGGTGAACTGCAAATCGATGATTCCAGGGGCCGCAAGTGGTTGAAAACCGATTATGATCCCAGTCTGCTCCTGGCTCTTGCCTGGCAAGGCAGGTTTTGACGAAAGCTTCTCTAATAATTGGGGATTTACTAATCTAGTCCCCACTAATACTGCCGGTTTACAGCTGTAATTAGCATTGACCGCATAAGTATTCCTACTTACCCCTATTAGGGTCCTTTTCACAGGAATATGAGTAGAATACTTGTACTGATGGTTTCCTTTGGAGTCATGCTGGGCCACGGCATGGTCAATGCCGGAATATTGCAAAACGAGGACTTCTCATCGGGCCTGGAGGGATGGGATTCCCAGGGAGCGGTATTCGAGGGGATCGAGGAAGTAGCATTAACCGATGAAAATGTTAAGCAATCTTTTCTTTACCAAGGAGTTACGTTAGATCCAGGCACCTATGAAGTAGCCATCAGTTTCCGCCAGATCCTTTCCCCGGCGGAACCCTTGGGATTCGCCAAAGACACTTTCTTCGCCTCGATTTACCTCAGCAACACACCCGAGCAGTTTGATCCCCAAGCCCCAGACGGATTTGAAGGAATCCTTGAGCTATTCAACTTTGATTCTGCCGGTCCCTTCGCATTTTCAGGCGAATTTATCCCAGATCCGGTAAGGCCAGACTACCTGAGTTACCGGCAAACTTTGTCCCTGACAGAGCCGAGTACCCTTTTCACTGTATTTGAGTTAACCGATCTGAATGGAATCAACGATAACAGCCTCGTTTTGGTGGATTCCGTGGTCGTTGTGATTCCCGAGCCACTGGCGGCGGTTCCATTCGGATTAGCCGTCCTGGCATTCCTGCTTATCCGGAGAAAGGTGCGCTGATGCGATTGCGGCAGCTCAGGGTGATTGTTCTCTTGCTCACTTGTGGCTTCCTGACCGGGTCACTGGAAGGGCAACCGATACCCGTGGGTGACAGCGTTCAACTGGCCGTTGGCAACTCGCGTTCCAGCCTCGACCGGGCCTCCGGTATTATCGAAACCAGTTTTGATCTCACCCTGACAAACACCGGGGAAATCGATATTGAAGCGCCGCTGCACGTCGCCATGACCCTGAATGGGGACTACCTGCCTGGTACGGCGGGATTTATCGAGGCCATGGGGGGTGACGGCTCAGGACCTTACGGGACATGGTATTTCGATCTTTCCCCGGAAATCGGGGCCGCGCTTGAGCAGGGACAATCCCTCGTCGTCCCGATTCGCTACTACAGGCCATCCGATATTAGTGTCTCCTACGGCATCGAAGTCTACGGGGTTGTCAACAGCATGCCGGAGCTGGCCGAGTTGCCTCAATTCCAAGGGGTTGTCGGAGAGCCACTGACACTAAGCGGTGTCTTCGTTACCGATCCAGACGGCGATCCATTGTTCTACAACTGGACGACCAGCACCGGGCAGTCTTCAACCGAACCGGCACCCACCTTCCAGTTTGACATACCGGGAATCCATGAAGTTGTCCTCGAGGTAAGCGATGATCGGGAAGGTCTGCTGACGACCCGTTTCACGGTGACCATACTCCCGTCAGGTGATAAGGCCAATGGGCGTACCCGCACTCTGGACGGAACCGGTCTGCCACTGGATTCAGTTACAGTCGAAGAATACTTTGCGGGAAGAGAACCAATCACTTACTTGTCCGATGAAGAATCAGGATTCACTTCCCTCGGTTCAACAAGTGGTTTCTACCTGTGGAAATTCAGCAAAGCGGGATATCTCTCCGTTTGGCGCGCAGGAGAACTGGTTTCCGGTAAGGTCACAGCAGTCCCTAATCCCTGGCTTAAGGAAGTCGAGTCGACGCCGCATTCCCTCTCCGTTCTCGGGGTAACGGAAATCACCGATGCCGGGGAATCCATCAGGCTAATCTTTCCTGAAGGCTCCTTTGAACAAACCGGGAATGCCTTTCTTACCCGACTCAACAGCCAGTCACTTCCCTATCCCCTTCCCGCTGGATGGAGTCCCTTGCAGGCCTTTCACTTCGCCTCGGATTCTCCTCCGATAACTTCCGGTTCCGTTGAGGCTACATTGATTGATGAAACACTGGCCGGCGAAACCGTTGTTCTCGTTTCCTTTGACGAGGGAAGCGCCGCCTGGATCACCGAATCCATTGCCTCGGGCACCGGTTCAAGTGTTTTCACGGGATCCATTGAAGCCCCCGGTACCTATGCCGTGGTTGTGCCCGACAGCGGACCCAACGCGCCCTCGGAGGCTGTCCCAAGCGAGGCTCTTCCCTCCTCCCCGATGGTGGAGATCGATTCTAACCTTCTTACGGTCACGGGTGAGGTCGTGCCGGGTTCCGTCATTGCCTCGGTCATTCCCAGCGAGGTCACGGTCAGCGGTCAACTATCCGTCAACGCGGATTCGCTTCCAACGAGCGGATTCTGGCTATCCGGTCGTATTGACGAAGTCTATACATTGCTGGACGGCCGGGACATCCGGACACCGGACTATGATTCGACCCTTTTCAGTTATTCCCGTCCAGCGGGAGTTGAAGGCGGCATGTCTATTCAGCTTCCCTTGCGGCCCCAGTTGCTCTTTCCCCCTGAGGACCTGTTTGAAGCCCGTATCCGGATGGATGTCTTTGGCTCCGTTCAAGCAGAGGGGACCATCCTCGATACGGAGGGCGGGATTCTGGCCCGCGATGGCGTCCGTATCGTCGCTCCGGCAGGTCTGCTTGGCCAGGCAACAACCGCGGAAATCCTCTCCTCACGCATCGAGTCCTTCATCAGCGTCGCCCCCAGGGCAATCCCGGTAAAGGCCTTTCAAGTCAACCTTTCCGGATTGGATGGAACCCAGGCATTGGAGATCAGCTTTGAACCCCTCAGCCCAAATGTGGAATATGTCCTCGCCCGCCTTGTCATCGGTGGGGGTGACTTTGGCCTGCAACCGGTGGAGCGCTTCTCCAGTGATGAGAACGGCATCCTGGCAAGTTCCGAACCAGTCTCCGGGCCCCGACTTCCCGGACTTGTCAGGGCTGGCCAATATGTCCTCCTTCAGGTCCCCGAGGCCCTCGGCTTGATTGAGGGGATTGTCTCCGGGAATGAGAGCCAGCCCCTTGAGGGAGTCTCCATCCGGGTGGATAACACCCCGTGGGGCGGTGTCACCGGGCCCGGCGGCACCTACCAGATGCTGTCCCCGGCGGGCGGATTTACTCTCTTCGCCTACGATCCTCAAACCGGGGAGGAGGGCCGCGCTGACGGAGAGCTGGCTAATCCCACAGACTCCCTGCAACTTGACTTTACCGCTGCCCTTGTCGGGCCACGGGTGGCCTCGGTTTCCCCCACAGACAACGCCTCCGAGGTATCCGAGGTCGCCCCGGTCGTCCTTCGCTTCAGCAAGGCCCTCGATCCGGCCAGCTTTGGGCCCGCGGCCGTTTCTGTCCTGACAGTCGATGGCGGGGAACTTGTTTCCGGCTCGCTCGGCCTGAATCTCAACGCCACCGAGGCTACATTTCTCCCTGCCAATCCATTCGAACGCGATACTGCCTATCGTATCGTTTTGGCCGCTACAATCCGCGATCTCAACGGACTCCCGATTGAAGGTTCCCTGGAATTTTCCTTCACCACCCGTCCGCCTGAGGCCCGCGCCCTTGGCGCTCAGCTGGTCATTTACGAGCCCGGGGCTGCCATCATCCCGCCGGAGGTCCTTGACCAGCTGGTTGGCTACGAACCGGGCGGCTCACTTGTCGTCGCACATGGCTCCTCCGGCACCGCCGATCCCGAGGTCCCGGTTATTCTCGTCAACGAAACCACCGGGGAGACGGCTACCGTCCTTTCCAATCCGGATGGCAGCTTCGCCAACTTCATTTATGCCGACGAGGCGGATTTCATCAGCGCGGTCTTCGTCAATCAGAACGGTACCCGGATCACCGTCCCGGCGACCAAACAACTGTTCGACGACGGCCGGCAGGGACTTTACCGCTACGGCGGCATCCTCGAGGCCCAGAGTGATGGCGGACCCGTCCAGGTCCTTGTCGAACCGGAAGCAATCAACAACCGGTCGGTATTCAAGATGGAACCCCTCGGCGTCGATGAGCTCCTCGCCCTCACCGGCGGGGTTGAGCCGGTTGGAGAAGCTGAGCTCATCGGCGGGGTACGCATCTCAACCGAAGGCGATGAGTTGCAGCAATCGGCAAAGGTCCGTATCCCAGTCACCCTGCAGCAACTCGGTCTCACCCCCGAGGATGATCCCAATGATGGCTCCTTCGCCCTCACTGTTCCACGGGAAGTTGACGGGGTGCAGGTCTATGAAATCATCGACAAGGTGGTCTACGAGAATGGCTACCTCACCACCACCTCCCCACCTTTCGCCGGCTACACGGCCGACGATACCCGCCAAGTCATGGCCATGGCCCGCATGTCCTTCGGCAATGCGGCCGTCATTGTCGGACGCGTCACCTCGGCCACCAATCCGGACGCACCCGCCTCCAGCGACCTCCGGGCCGTCCCTGGGGCTGTGGTCTTCAGTACAGAGACAGCTATTGTCGGGACACAGAACAAGGTCGTCGCCGGTGCATTCGTTGCCATTGCAGAGACAAGCGGCCGATTCAGCCTGATTGTACCAACATCGTCATTCTCACCTTCTGGAACAAATTCAGCCGTCACCCTTGCCGCTGGTAGTGGACGTTTCCCAAATCAGGTCGTGGCAGGATTCGCCACCTTGGTGGATCCCGAATCCGTCTCGATTCTCACAGCATCTGGTCTCATCTTCAAGCGCACCACTGCAAGCGGTTTCGTGGGGGACGATCGCAGCCCACCCCAAGTCACTTTCAGCCAGAGCGTGTATGATCCGGATCCAGGTGAGTATTTCTCTTTTGAATTCCTGGCATCTGACGACAGGACGGTACCCACCTTTACGGCATCAGTAGTCAATGCCATTCCCCTGAACAATGGTCCACAGGTCTTTCCGGCAGACATTACCTTTGATTTTGAAAGTAACGTCATCGTCGGAACTTCACGGCGCGTTCGATACCGGGTAAGGTGCACTAAACCCGCTTCCATCCTCATTTCCTTCACGGCAACGGACGGTTCAGGCAATGTTACAACCGGGTATGCCAGTCCAAACATCACCGCATCGGATGCTCCACCTCCTGTCGCTCCCGATCCGAATGATGTCGAGGGCCCGTTTGTCCTCAACTCTCGACCAATAACTGGGGCCCAATTTGTCAGCCCCTTTGAACCGATCGAACTTCAATTCAGCGAGCCAATCGATCCGGCTTTCATTAATACTGCGGATCAGGTCTTTGTCCTCAGCCCGGATGCTGGCAAGCCCTACTTCAGTCAAAGTGAAGATGGGAAGACGATAACTTTCCAGTACCCGAAACTGAAACCGAATCAAGGTTACAGCTTCTACATCAATACCGGTCCATCCGGCTTCCTGCGCGATCCCGCCGGCAATCCCTTTGATCAGATTCCCGGCGGATTCCAGGATTTCTTCAGCCTCACATTCACAACTGAACCTGTCTTGTTCGAAACGAATCTTGCCGTCGAACGAGGCGTTGGTGCGGCCGGTAACCGGGAGTGGGCCTTCCTTCTCGACCGCCGGGACGGGATTAAACCAGGAATTGTCCATATCTACGGCCGGAATCCGGATGACTCCATCAATCTAGATTCCATCAAAATTGACCTCGGCCTGCCCTACCCCAGGGACTTGTTCCTGATAGAGGATTACGACTATTACATTCCAGAGACATCCATCTCGGACGACCTCCTCCTCGACAGGGATCTCCTTGTCGTCATTGGCGGTAGCGTTGCCGTCCCGGCTCTCAGTGGGACTATCTCGCAGACCGATATTCCCTGGCTTAAGGTATACGATGTTACCGACCCGACAAAGCCGGAAGAAGTGGCCTATATTCCCGTGCGTTCAGCGATTGGCAACGCCCTCGTGAAGATGGAGTGGTCCCCACCCTTGCTGGGCGTCATGGAGCTCGGGGCGGAAGGTGTGCATATCAACCTCCTCAACCTGCAGCTGTTGCTCTACAGCGAGAAACTGACGCCTTACCTGTTGACCTTCCAACCGGAAGCACCAGTGGCCGGGACGGATCTCAATGCAGATGGAGATTATGCTGATGCCGGTGACGTTTTCCCAAAACCATCCAGCGTCCTGCCCCAACTCGGATGGATTAACAATGGCTTGGTTGGTAGCATCAACCTTCCGGATGACGATAGCCGGCGGATTATGGACTTCTCCATGGTCCAGGGAGGTGCGCTCGTCGGGGCCGTCCTTCGGAGCACTCCCGGGACGCCTTATTATAAGACCCTGGTAAGCGGAGGAACCCCAACGGATCCCGGCCAAGGGGAGCTGGCCCTGGATGTGGATCCAAGGCGGATACTCATCGTTATGGGAGTTCCCGTCAGCCTCGGAGGAACGGATGTTCAAATCGTCAACCTCGCCTTTGTCACTAGAAGCGGACAGTCCAACTTAAGAGTCATAGACATCACCGATCCCGTGAACCCAACCCTCTTCGCAGATGTGGAGGTATCGGACACCGAATCGGAAACCCTCTTCACCCCCATGTTGGCACCGCCAGCACCCGATGGTTCCATCAGGATAGTCGTGGCTTCCGAGAGCAACCTGTACATAATCGATCCTACCAAGATCAAGCTTTCCACATCGGGAACAACCCGCCCCTACATCACCGGTTTCCTGCCTAATGGGGGCACTCCCACCCGACGATTCCTGACCGACGGAGCAGCATTCTATGCCGTGGCATCATGGGACCGGAATCGTATCGTCACCGACAAGCCGACGGATCCGGTATTCACCACCAGCAATCCGACTCTGATCGATACCAACAGCAAGAAGGTCGGTAACAACACGGTTATCATTGAGCGAAAGTCCAAGGATAATCTATTGGAGATTGTCGCCAAGGACCCGACTGATATCAAAGGCAAGATTGATGTCAGCCCATCCGGAGTGCAATTGCCGGAAGATTATCCGTCCTGGTACGCAGAGGACCATGTTGGCGCGGAAAAGGCCCAAACGGGATTAAACAGTCTTTACCGTTTTCCCGGGATCAGTAATCCCATCGAATCCACCCTGACAGCTGCAAACTCAGCCGTAACCCTCACGACAGTATTCAATTGGGTTCCTGAGTTTCACGATGTCGATGTCGATACCCATCTCCTCAAGCTCAACGTCTATCCTGCGGGCAGCCTTAAGTTCGGGGTTTCCCCGGATAAGATTACGGAACTCTACAACAAATTAAAGGCTGCCGAGAGCACTCTGAGGGCAGTCGGAACAGCGGCTAACCCGGGACCCTTTGCTTTCGATATAACCATTGAAAAACCCAAGGGTTCCTTCAGCGCCAGTTTGTCCTACGCTGAATGTGACAACACGAGCGATCCATCGGCCCAGTTGCATCTGGTGTTCGTCAAGGTCGAGGCCGAGCCAAAGTTCGATCCCCTCTTCGGGGTCAAGGGCAAGTTCAGCATCAAGCCACCACTTCCAGGCATAATCACAAGTTTCCTCGGCAAGGCGGAGGTCTTTGTCGAAGCAGGGGGTTCCGTTTCCATTTCCGGAAAACTAGGATTGGATCAGTGCGGCTTCCCCATTATTGAAGCGCCAATTTCCGGAAAAGTAAGTCTCTCAATTGGAGCCTCCATTGCTGCTATTCCTGTCACTCCCAGTACACCGACACAATCCGGCACCCAGGAGTACCTGCTCTCCCTGACCGCAAAAGCCAGCGCGGAAGTGACGATAAACTTTAATCCAGCCTTGAGTCAGAGTTCCGGACTGCAGGCAACCTACAAGGCTGACTACAGTGGAGTAAAAGGAACCCTGGAGGCCAAGGCCATGTGGGGCAACCTGACATGGAAGAATGAAGTCACCTTCATTCAAGGTGGAAACCTTATACCCGAAACAACAACCGTCCTGATTGATTAATTTAAAATGAATGCACTTAAATATTCACTACTTATTGCATCGCTGGTCGCGATAGGAACACAACAGACATCCGGCTCCTACCTTATCTCTACCAGTGCGCGCGAGCAGGCGGGCGAGATGCGCGTCAACGGCTTTCCTTTCAGTCTGTCCTCAGAAGAGGAAATCGAGAACCGCTCAATTGTTGCGCTGCCTTATCTTCTCTCAGGAGGAAACCTCGTGGAACTGAGATTGGAGGAAGTCCGACCTGTTCCAGTCGACAGCGTGCCGTTTGTCTCACTGAGAATCGAAGAGGAAGTGGCGGAAAGTGAATTGGTAAAACTCGTTGATACGAGTCGTCAGGTTGACCGATTCGAGGATGTCGACCTTGGGACAATCACTTACACTGAAATTTTCGAAACGGACTTCCCTGGAAAATATTCCCAGAGGCAGTCCATTGAGATTGCTGATGGGGCTAGCCTACTCGAACTGGATGCGGTTCAGGGAACAACCACCTACTCCGTCTCCGCCAGTTCCGAGGCCCGGGTTCAGCTGAGCATTAACCTCGATGCAGCTCGATTAACTTCGCTGCCATGGCTCCAGCCAGGTGGAATACTGGATAGTGCTGGGCAGGCTAATATACGCCAACTCATCACGGGGATTCATACTGCCTTGGTGAATCAGGACATGGCCGGCTTGAAAACGGCCTTTCAGGCCAAAAACAACCGGCTTGCAGATGCCTTTGGCGTGACATTGGCCGACATCGAATCCTCCCAGGAGGGATTCTATTCCCAATTGTTTAGTTTATCAGGGTATTCAGTTCTCCCTCTTGATACGAACCAGCTGCGGTTCACATCCATTGCCGATGTGAACCTAGTTCATGTGACGGGTCCCGATGGAGCACCGGCCGTTACGGTAGATAGCGATGAACTGACCTTCAGCTTGACCTTCTATTTCTCCGAGGTCGAGGGCCAATGGGTTTTTGTAGAATAGACAAAAACAACCGGAAGCATGAAAAGCAGCAACGTCAGCATAAAGCCTCACCAAACCCATTGGTTTGGGCTTTTGGCTGCATCTGCTGAACGCCTGCTTGGCAATGGTTTCGCCTGTTTCCTGTTTTTGCTTCCTGGAATCGCAGCACTGGCAGACACACCCCTCACCACCCTTGAATACACCGTATCGGGACAGGTACTACAGGTAACGCCTTCCGCGGTAGCGGTTCCGAAGGGCATTCCCGGCTCGATCCTGACAAATGTCCAGGGGGACATTCCCGAGGGGGCCTTTGTCGAGGCTTACTTGAGGGGACCCTCCTTTCCGGCCCGGAGTCTGGTGGCGCTGCCGAACGAGCCTATGCTCTTTCCGCCAATCAACCTGGTGGGCGACTATTCCCTGGACGGCATCCGGCTGGTGGATCCGGCAACGGGCGACACCCTCCTTGAAGGCAATCCCGGTTCTGTTCCGGTGCGGGTCTTCGACGAAGTCCTTATTTCGCGGGTTACCTCCCGTCCCCTGACCCTGGAGGAAATCCAGGAAAAGGGCATTGTCATCGACGAAAGCAACTATCGGGCGGTGGAGTTCGAGGTCGGATTTGTCCTCGATGGCCAGACCATTCCTGTGAAGTTCCCGGTGGTCGCCCCAAACTTCAGCCAGAATACCGAAATCATCCCCACGGCGGAGCTGGAGGAGCAACTGGCGGAAGTGGATCGTATCAATGATGAGCTGGCCCTTGGGGTGGAATTACCACCAGCCTTGGAAACCGCCAACGTCAATATCGAGATGCGTGGCATCAACTTCCAGTTTGTCGACGGCGAAGATCCGGACCTCGCCCTGCAGGTGCCACCCATTCCGGCCCTGATGGTCATTCCCGGCAACATCGGCTATTTGAACCAGTTCTTCAGCGTCCTCATCTTTACCGAGAATGGATCACCCAACGGGTCCGGGCTCAGCGTGCGGGATGTCGTCGCGGAAATTGATCTTCCGGATGGCAGTGACCGCATTCAGGGAACCTATGCCGAGCCGGGGGATGATCCCCTGCGCATGGCCCGGGTCGGACCGGATGCGATCATCGAGACGATGCAACCGGTAGTGGCCCTGGGACCGGATGGGGAATTGGGTACGGCTGACGATGTTCCCCGCCTCTACCCTGGCGAGACGGGTCAGGCGGAATTCCTGGTTGAGGGCCTGCAGGAAGGCCTGCATGTACTCAACCTCAATTTGACGGCCCAACTGGATGGCCTCGCTGCCGGTTCCGTGCAAGTGACCGGAAAGGCCGCCGGAAGTGTCCTTGTGCGCAATCCCAACTTCTCGATGGCCTTCTCCCATCCGCGGACCGTCCGGGCGGGCGAGCCCTATGAGGCATTTGTCACCATCCTGAATACCTCGAATGTCCCAGCCAACCTGGTCAATGTCACCTTGAACAACAACAGTATCAGTGGGGGAATCCTCGAAAGCGAGGAAACGGTCCAACTGGGCACCATTCTACCCGGACAGACAGCGACCGCCCGCTACCGCATCCGATCCCAGCGCACCGGCTCCATCACTTTTTCCAACCTGACAACGGCGGAAGACAGTCTCATCGGCCGTTTCCGGCTGAGGGTCGGTGTCGATGAACGGGGCGTGCCGCTCTCGCCTGACACCCTGCTGCTGCCGGACTTTGTTGATGAACTCCCGCCCGAACTGGTTTTGGCAGCCAACCGTATCCTCGGTCAAGCATTGAGCATTTCTACCGCTCCGCTCCTACCAGCGGGCGTGGAGAAGGTCTCCAAACGTCATCTGCGACAGAAAGCGATCGAGCTGGCCGAAGCCGGGCAGCGGGTGCGCTACGGTGAGCCGTTGCAATCCGTGCTTCCGGACCTGCTCCTCGACTGGCAGGGCGCCCGCGATTTCCTTTCCGGATGGGACCAGATTCTCCGCGAGACCGATGCGGGGCTGGAATGGCGCGTTGCCATGGCCCAGGCAATGGCGGATGCCAGTGGCGGCTCGGATCCGGTTATCCAGATGGAGACAGCCGCAGCCGACCTTGCCGGCCGGGGCGAGACCTGGACATTCGGGGCTCTTTCCGCAGCCGGTGAGATGGAATTGCAAGTCTCGGCCAACGAGACTGTGGCCGCTGCCGGAAGTTCGGTACTTCAGGGACATGCCTACCCTACTTCGGAGGGATCCCTCATCGCCAGTGCCCGGTCGGGTATTTTCACCTGGACCTTCAGCGAGGCCCCTCCCGGGCCGGTCGATGTCGGGGTCTGGATAGTCAACGATGACGGCACCACCGGGGAACTGGTCTGGCGACTGGACGCGATCCAGGCTGGCACCTGCCTGCGCTACGATGCCACCTCCGGAACAGGAGTCCTTGATATTGATACGGACTGTGACGGCACCATCGACTCCACCCTTACCACAACCCTTTCCAACATCGTTGAACTGCCTCCGACGGTCATTGCCGTGCGGCAGGATCCGGAAGTGCTGGTCGGGCGGCCCAAGGAGCAATGTATCCAGATTTCCACCACAACCGATGACTCAGGGGAATTTCGGAGCGTAAACAACTATGCCAACGTGCTCGCTGTCCTCTTCAGCAAGCCGATGGTCCAGCAAACCGCTGACATCCCGGAAGCCTATCGCCTGGACAATGGCAACGAGGCCGCCTTTGTCCGTGTCCAACCCGGTGGCCGGGTCGCCCTGCTGACGATGCGTGAACCCGTCGGGGCCTTGATCCCCAGGAACATGACCGTTGCCTCAACTATCACCGACGTCCGCGGCAACAACCTGAGTGCCGTTGCCCTGCCGGTTGAGTCCCGTCTGGTGGAGGGAATTTCCGTACGGGGACGGGTCATCCGGGCAGATGGTTCCTATGCCGCCAACGTGCCCGTGACGCTGACTTATTACGATCAGAAATCCACCCTCTTTGGCTGCAGTGACTGGATCATGCGGCCGTCCCAGGTATTTACCGACGAGGAAGGACTGTTTGCTTACGATTTTGTCCTCAATGGAATTTCCTACAGCTTGTCGGCAACGGATACCTCCAATCTTTCTGCCGAGGCGGTTGACCTAATCCTGGATTCCTATCGCGGCGATCAACTTGATGTTTCCCTTTTGGAGGAACTGGCCAGCGATGCAGAATTGGAAAACACCCTCCTCGGTGAGTTTGCAGCCTCCTCTTTGCCAGAAGCGATTGCCCAGGCGGAAGGAATCGACCGGGCAGTTGTCCGCGACAACGTGGCTGCCGGTTCCGCCAGAGTGGGTACGGAGTCCGTATTCGCCCTCCGCTTCCGGGGCCGTGGCACAATCATCGGCCAAGTCCTCGAATCCGATGGCATTACCCCCGCAGCTGGTTCCGGGGTTAATCTATTCCCCGATCCCGACAGCCGTGAACTCGGCCGCGGCCTCTTTGCCGATTCAGAAGGTCGCTTTGCCTTTTTCGGCGTTCCGCTGGGGGTCTTCAGTGTCGAGGCGACCAGTCCCTCAGGCAGGACCCGTGTCCTTGCCGATGTCATTAATACCCCCGGGCAAGTTCTCAACCTGGAGGTCGTCCTCAGCGAAAGTATTCCCCAGCTCACGTCCCTGCAGGGCCGGATAACGGAACCGGATGGGACCCCCCATGCCAACGGGCGCGTCTATATTGGTCAATATGTCCAGGGCAAATTCTGCTGTATTGTCTCCACCGCTACAGCTGACACGGATGGATATTGGACTGCCGAGGGGGTCCCCGTGGATGATTACGATATCATCGCTATTTCGGCCGACAGCCGTCGCAAGGGCGAACGACGAGATATCCTCGCCGTTGCAGGCTCCATCAACACCGTCAATATTTCCCTGCAGGCGCGAGCCATTGTCCAAGGGCGGGTGGAAACCAGCACTGGACTACCCGTTGAAAATGCCATTGTCGGTGGTGGCGAAACGCTGGTCCGGACCGATGCCCTCGGCCGCTTCACCCTGACCGGGGTACCGACCGGGGACCGGAGCATTTCCGCCGGACTGGAGCGCAACCCGGATGCTGGAATCGACTTCCCAAGGCTGGGCAGTGCTTCCCTGAATGTCCTTCCGGGGGACGACAACTTTGTCATCGTGCGCTTACGACCGGCCGGTCGCATCATCGGTAGGGTCTTTGATTCCCTGGGCCAACCCATCCCCAGGGCGCGGGTGGCTATTCCTCAGGCCGATGGATTCCTCTGGGTCGAAGCAGACGCTCAAGGGAACTACGAATTCCCGGGCCTTGGATTGGCCCGATACTCTGTCAGCTCGCCGGCTCCGGCAACAGGAGGAGACTTTGATGCCTCGGATGCCCTAAGCGCAATCCGCCAGGGCAACCAGGAGGAGATCCTCGCTGCCATTGGCGAAGCCTACGCCGCCTTCACCGGCGTCGATGACCCGCTTCTCAATGGGGATGGTTCAACATTCAATCCCCGCAGCTGGGGCTATGTGGACAATATCCGCCTTTCCTTCGATGGCCAAACCGTCGTCGCTGACATTCGGCATCTTGGGAACTCGACGGTTTCCGGAACCGTTCTCAATGGACAAGGTGTGCCCATCGGCGCTCGAGTCCGGTTGACGGGAATCGGCCCCTCCCTGACCGGCCGTCCAACGATGATTATTCGCGGCGAGCGCAACAGTGATCCGGCACTGGGGACATTCAGCTTTGAGGGGCAAGCCCTTATCGGCGACTGGGGCTTGCAGGCGGCCTCCCCATTTTTCCCGGTTGTTGTCAGTACCAGTGGACGCACCACCAGCCTCCAACCCGATGCAACCGGAATTATCCTCCAATTCCCGGAGGTTCGTGATACCAACGGCAGTCTTTCCGGTCAGGTTCTCAGCCCGGATGGAGAACCAGCCGGGCCAGGGATCGATGTCCAAATCAGCTTCGGTCCGGACTTTATCATCCGCACCGATGAGGATGGCCGCTTCGCCACCCAGCAGGATACCTACACCCTGCCAGCGGGCAACTACAGCGTTACCGCCACCGATCCGGCAACCGGGGCAACCGGGCGCAGTGGCGTCAGGGTCCTGGCCAGTCAGGACAATAGTGTCACAGTACAGCTCCTCGGCCGCGGTACCGCGGTGGTGAATGTTCAGTTGGCCGACGGGTCGGCCGCAGAAGGAGCCGCCGTCGTAATTGAAGGAGGAGCCTATCCCGGGGAACGATTTGAAGGAACGACCGATGCCAGCGGGACGGTGGAGTTCCTCAATGTCTTCGAGGGACCCTACGGAGCCACAGCCGGACTGACCCTTGGCGCTACGCGGGTTTCTGGACGATCCGGTCTCAGTGTTCCGCTTGGAGGATCCGGGCAAACGACGGTCGTCCTGTCCGGAACAGCTGGGATTGTGGGACGCTTCCTCGGGACCGACGGGGAATCACCGTTCGCTTTCGCCAATGTTGCCCTTGGGAACCTCGCCTTCACCTCAACCGATGCGGAGGGTAATTTTGCTTTCCCGGATGTCCCGCTGGGGACCTACCGGATTGTCGCCACTGATGCCGTCACGGGTCGCAGCGGCTCAACCGAAGTGCAGTTGGTAACCGTCGGCGAAACCCGGCAGGTGACAATAATCGAGACTTCACTCGGTAACATCTCAGGATTTGTCATCGATGGTTATGGAGTTGCCATGGTCCCCAACGCGGAAGTCGTCCTGGTCCATGCCGATCCTTACGTCGCCGACCGCACCGTGACGACAGGACCGGACGGCTCCTTCAGCTTCCCCGCCACGCCATTCGGAGACTTTACCATTCAGGCAAGGGACCCCTTGACCGGAAACACCGGTTCCAATTCCGGCGAAGTGACCTCAACGACGACAGCTGTTCAATTGAACATTGGATTGCGCCCATTGGGCAACTTGACGGTCCAGGTATTCGAAGAAGATGGTTCCACGCCAGCCCAACTGGCAACCGTCAACTTGAGAATTGGCCTGACAGGAATATCCGTCGATACCGACAGTAATGGCTCCGCCCGATTCGAGGGCATTCCCGTCGGTCCGGGTGCCATTGGTGTCACTGCTGTCTCCCGGGTCCCCGGAATGACCCGCAGTTGGGGAGGCGCCTTTGTCACAGTGGATTCCCAGGGAACAGAGGAGACTGCCACCATTACCCTTTCCGGTGTAGGCAGTCTCGAAGGACAGGTATTGCTTGCTGATGAGGTAACACCCGCTCCCGGCGCGGAGGTCAGGATACGCATAATTGCCGAGACCGTCCCCGTCGAAAACGGTGAAATGGCGCCCCCATCCAGCGGGGAGGAAGACGTCATCATCGCTGATGCATCGGGCCAGTTTTCATTCAACGATCTTCCGGTCGGAACGATCAATCTACGTGCTGTTTCCCAGTCACTGGGAGCTAACACCGATGCTGCCATAACCTTCCCCGGGGAGATTGTGACTCAGGACCTCATCCTTTCGGCCAGTGGCACGGTATCCGGCCGGATACTGAGGGCGGATGCAACAACACCCGCCGAAGGCACGGAAGTCCTCATTACCTTCCAGTCGCAAAGTGGCTTGCCGGGCCGCCTGACTGCCCGGGCTGATGTAAACGGGCTTTTCAATCTGGAACCGGTTCCGGTTGGCCTCTTCAATGCGGAATTTGTCCTCACCGGTGTGGGAGGATTGGCTCGTCTCTCTGAATCCATCAACTCGAACGGCGAGATACTGGACCTGGGCGACATCATCCTCGACGAAGACTTCCCGGAGGTCCTTGTCGTCGATCCCGAAGACACGGCCAACGATGTGGATATCAACACAGCTGTGGAACTTGTCTTCAGTGAAGGACTGGATGCGGATTCCCTCTTCGCGGATGGGGTTCTCCTCCAGACAGCGGACGAGGGAACACCCGTCTCCACAAACCTGCAGCTATTGCCCGAACAAGGCGGGGATCCCACCGTCCTGAATCGTCTTCTCATTACTCCTGACGCACCGCTGGAAAGTGAAACCACATACCAGGTGGTTGTTGTCGACGGTGATTTACTCAATGCAGTGGGCCAGGTGACCAACCGGGGTCCACGCGATCGGGTGGGCCGACCACTCAACGCCCTCTTCAGTTCCACCTTCACGACCCGGGACCAGAGGCCTCCGGAGCTGCTCTCCTTCACGCCCGAGAACGGGACAGCCCAACTGGACACCCGTTCGGTCATCCGACTCTCCTTCGATGAGCCGATTGATGATGGTGCCACCATTAGCCTGAATGGTCCTTCCGGAGCGGTTCCTGGTACAACCTCCCTCGGACTGAACAGCCTTATTGTCGTCTTTACACCAGACCTTGAGCTCGAGCCCAATGCGGAATACACAACCTCGGTTTCCAACATCCGCGACCTCGCCGGTAACTTTGCCCTCGACCAGCCGTTTGTTTCCACTTTCGCGACCCTTGACACAATCGGTCCCTCCATTGCCCAGCTCCGCATCAAGGATGGCCAAATCCCCACCGCCGGGGCCGGGATCGTCCTTGAGGCCGTCCTCGAATCGCCCGAGCCGGGCGTTCGCATCCGCGTCACGGCTGATTTTGAAAGCATTGGATTGACTGATCCGGGCGTCCTCGAAGTGCCCTATACATTGGCGGATGCCGGAACGGTCACCTTCCGGGCCATTGCCATTGATCCCTATGGCAACGAGGGCCCATTGGCCGAGTTGCCGGTCACCATCCTGGCCAACCAGCCTCCACAGATCCAATTCGAGAAATTGCAACCCTCCACGGAGACCGTTGGCAATGGTGAGCTTGTCCAGGTCCGGGTCAGCGCTACTGATGACAGCGAGGTCGTCGAACTGCGTGCCGCCATCACCGGTGCGGCCACGGCCAGCCTCCGCTCCACCCCGGGTGATCCCATAACAATAGTCGCCTCCGTTCCCGATACGGCAATTCCCGGGACGACTGTCGATGTCAGGGCCATTGCGTTTGACAACAGCGATGCGGTATCCGGAGAACAAATTTACAGTATCGAAATTGTTGATACAGCCCCGCCCAATGCCTCAATTGTGACGCCGGCTGAATTCAGTGTCGCCGATCCGGACCTGCCCTTCCCGGTTGAAATCGCCTGGTCGGACAACTCGGGCAGTGCCACCCTGCAAGTGAGCCTGACTGGCCTCAACGTTGACCCGGAAGTCATAGAGGTATCCATGAATCCAAATGAACCGGCGCTTGAGGTGGTTCAGTTTGACCTGTCTTCGGCACCACTCGACTTGACGGGCTTTTCGGTCTTGGTCCGGGCCATCGATGAGGAGGGGAATGAGTCCTCCACCTCCCGCGATTTCCTCCTTCCCGACCGGGTACCTCCCCTTCTGCAGTCTGTCACCCCTCTGGATGGTGCATCGGGTATCAGCCTTTGGTCGGGCGGCTGGACCCTTGTCTTTGATGAAAGCATGGAGGCCACTACCCTGACTGGAGATAACCTTGTCGTCCTTGACGAGGCGGACGCTGTTGTTCCGACGACGATTGCTTCGCCTACACCGGATACGGTAACCATTTCCCCGGATCTCCCCTTGCTACCGGAGACAACCTACCGACTGGTTGTCGGGGCAAACTTGACCGATTTAGCAGGCAATAGCTGGGAAGAATCGGAAGGCGTCCCGGTTCCCCCGGAAGGCATCCCCTTCACCCTGACAGCAGCCTCACTCGTGCTCGATTCACCATCGGCGGGTGATCCGGTTATTCCCGGTCAGGAAGTCGAGGTCCGCTTGACTTATGAAGCAACCGCTGGCGTGGATACCTTTTCCATTTCCTTCAATGGCCTCGATCCCGATGTTATTGCCGTCGGTAACGAATCCACTACGACGAACGAACTTCTTCGCCTTCCGCTTGATGCCACCGAGGCCGTTCTGCAGGTTTCTGCGGGACGAAGCGGAGAGCCGGACTTCGTCCTCCCCGGTCGCGTCCTAGACCTGCGCCCGCGCGATGCCGATGACGATGGGGATACCATTCCCAATGGTGTCGAGGCGGACAACGGCCTGGACCCGTTCCGTGACGACACCGCTGAAGACCTGGACGAGGACGGTGTCTCCAATATTGATGAAATCAATCAAGGCACCTTCCCCGATAACCCCGACTCGGATGAAGATGGCCTGAACGACGGTGAGGAAAAGGCAGCCGGTACAAATCCATTGAACGAGGATTCCGATGGCGATGGTATTCTCGATGGGGCGGATCCTTTCCCCTTGCTCGGCAATCGCAATCCGGTCGCTGAGGACGATTCTGGCTTTACCGTCCCCCAGGGACAAGTACTCAGCATCCAGGAAGCAAATCTACTCGCCAACGACAGCGATCCAGACGGCGATTCCATTAGCATCGATGCGACCTTCATCCTGTCGGCAACAAATGGATCCGTTGTTTACAGCAGCGCTCTCGGCACCTTCACCTACACCCCCGCTGACGGCTTCACCGGTAGCGATTCGTTCGAGTACCAGATTGTTGATGCTTTTGGACTGATAGCCACCGCAAGCGTATCCATAACTGTTGGTGAAAACCGGCCTCCGGTCGCCGGTACTGATTCCGGGCTCAACTTGCTTTTCAACGGAGGCTCCGGAAGAGTTACCCTTCCGAACAGCATGATTCACGGATCGACCACATTAACAGTGGAAATGTGGTTCAAGGCCGAACCGGGATCCTCCGGGGGCGGCCTCATTGGTTACCAGAATGTTGCCTACCCGGGAAGTCCGGGTAATTGGATTCCCGCCATCTACATCGGTACGGACGGCAGGCTGCGTGGTGAATATTGGGTTGGCAGCGTAACTCCGATCACCTCAACGGTCGATGTCCGGGACGGTCAGTGGCACCATGTTTCCCTGATCGGATCCGTCAATACCCAGACGCTCTATCTGGATGGACAACCGGTTGGCACTCTCTCAGGAGGCATTAACCACCTGAGCATGGTCCACAATCAAATCGGAACCGTCTATACGTCAGTATGGCCTGGCGGCAACGGATCCTGGTTCACCTTCGACGGCCGTATCGATAATGTCCGCATCTGGTACCGGGCATTTGATGATACCGAGGCCTTCTCCCTTTTCAGCCAACCGGCCAGCATCGACAGGACCGGGCTCGTAGGAGAATACACCTTTGATTCCGATCCGGTACCCGATGTCCTGGACGATAGCGGCCTGGCCAATGACGGTACACTCGAGGGTTCACAAAGTGAACAGCCGCAGTACGAGCTTTCGGATTCCCCAGTTTCCGGTACAACCATCTATTACAACACTTTCGAAAACCAGGCTTCAGTAGTGACCCTCATCGGCAGCGATGAGGATGGTGACGCGCTAAGCGGGATAGTCCTATCACTCCCATCAAACGGTTCCCTTTTCCAACTTGTCAATGGAACGTTCGGGCCGCCAATTGATACAGTTCCAGCGACAGTAACGGATCCCCTTATGCGACTGGTTTATCAACCGGCAGTCGACTTCACTGGCAATGACCTGTTCCAGTATTTGGTCAATGATGGTATCGAGGATTCCAATACCGCGAAGGCCCTCGTGTCCGTTAGTCCGTCCATCTCAGAAACAGGGAATGATCTCTGGGATCCCAGCCTCGGAGCGATCGTAACCGCCTCAAGCGGGGTTTCCGGATCTTCTTCGGCGGAGAATATGTTCGGCGGTTCCTCTGGAATCGAATCAGAAAACACCCTTTTCCAGGATGGCCAAGCAGCCGGATTCACTCATTGGGTCGAATGGGAAACGGCTAATTTTGTCGTTGTCGATGGATTCAACCTCTTTGCCGCGGACAATGGATTCGCTTCCGGTGGTGAACGCGGTTTCACGGAGATGCGTCTTTACGGGCGCCTTGATACCGCTGAAGCGTTTACCTTGCTGGCTACCCTGAACCCCCCGGCCAATCCATATGCCCCGGATAGCGAATTCAATAACCAAGTGTTCATCGATCCATTTGCCGGTAAATACTTCCGGGCCGAATTTGACCAGGCGGCCGATACACCGACCAGTGGACCAAGAGTCATTGAGCTGGATCTGATTGGCGAATCGGTAGCCCTCATCCCGGAAGACATTCCCGTCTCATTGCAGAATGCCAGTTCCGACCAGTCCCAGAACGGCTTCCCGCCCTCGGAAATGATCGATGGAATTATTGAAGGGGCTAGCACTCAAAACGGCTGGGCCGGTAGCACCAACAGTGGAACGATTTCCATGACGGCCGTAGTGGAAACGGTCGAGGATATCCTGGCAGAAACGACAACTGAGTTTACCTTCGAGATGATTCAGCCATACGGGAGTGGCCACTTCCTCGGAAGATTCCGTATCTCCGCAACAACCGATTCGCGGGATCAATTCGCCGATGGACAGGCCATTGGCGGTGATATAACTGCCAATTGGACAGTCCTCGATGTGCTTGAGATTACCAGTACCGGTGGAGAGACATTCACCGTCCTCGGGGACGGCTCCATCCTCGTCAGCGGCAACCTGCCCTCATCGACTACCTACACCGTACGGGCTTCCGGCATTGAGGGCGCTGTCACGGGCTTCCGTGTGGAGGCTATCGAAGACGCGTCGTTACCAACCAACGGACCGGGACGAGCCGGCAACGGCAATTGGGTCCTCAATGAACTGCAGGTTTACAATGATGGGGTGACCATCAACCGGGGACCGCTAGCTAACGATGATGCTTATCAGGCTACCCAGGGATTCAGCCTGACCACTGGCAATGTCCTCACCAATGACACTGACCCGGAAGGGGACACCATCAGCATCCTCGAATTCACCCAGGCGGCAAACGGTTCTGTCGTGGATAATGGTGACGGTACATTTACTTACACATCCGATCCTTCCTTTAGCGGCGAGGATTCCTTCACCTATCGCATCACCGATGGTTTCCAAACAAGTCTGGCGGCAACAGTTACGATCACCGTCAACCCCAGTGAATTTGTTGCCTGGAACAATCCCGCCGGTGGCGACTGGCATGATCCTGCCAACTGGCAACCGGCCCGTGTTCCCAATGGTACGGACAGGGCCCTGGTAGCGCTTCCCGGTGCCTATACCGTCAGCCTGACAGCTGGTGTTAACGTAACCGACCTGACCGTTGGAGGAGATGGTGCGGAGGCGACCCTGCGCCTGAATGGACAAGTCCTGACCCTGCAGCAGGACTCCACCGTCCTTGCCGGTTCATCCTTCATCATCGATGGCAACAGTCGGTTGACGATGCAGAATGGTACCACCTTGACCGTCAACGGCACCCTTGAATTCAACCGTGGCACCATCACAAACGGCGGAACACTGGTTCTGGGCAACGGTGGTATCGGTACCCTTTCCGGGACCAGCCAGAAGTGGATCGACGGAACCCTCCGCAACCATGGCACCCTGACCTACAACGGGACACAGGTCCGCTTTGGCGTCGATGCCTCCAACCTCACCTGCCAGTTGGTCAACGCCCCGGACGGAATTTTCATTGCCGATGGCGATGGGGATTTCGCACAATGGAACGGCAGCCAGAATTACAGCATTATCAATGAGGGAACCTGGATTCGCCGGGGAACCGGCACTACCGCGGTACTCAATCCTGTCCGCTTCAACAGTACCGGGACTGTCCAGATCGAGGAAGGGACATTCCGCTTTACCCAGTCGACCAATTTCTCCGGAACGGTCGAGGGAGCAGGTACCATTTATTTCAATGGCGGCACCCATGCCCTTGGCGATGGCATGACCTTTGAACCCGCCTCCATGCTCACCGAGAGCTCAACGATAAACTTCGGCACAGGTGTCTATCAAACGATCAACACGCTCGACCTCAACAGTGCCACTGCCGTTTTCAAGGAAGACAGGTCCGTACCGAACGTAATCATCAGGGGTACCAGCCGGGTGACGGTGCTGAATGATTCCACCCTCACCGCCACCAGCACCCTCGACTTCAGCCGGGGAATCATTACCAATGGGGGCACACTGGCTCTCGCCAATGGCGCCACCGGCACCCTCTCCGGCACCGTGCAAAAGTGGATCGATGGAACGCTGCTCAACCATGGCACCCTCACTTACTCGGGCACCCAGGTCCGCTTTGGAATCGACGCCTCCAACCTCACCAGCCAACTCATCAATGCCCCCGACGGAGTCTTCATTGCCGATGGGGATGGAGATTTCGAACAATGGAACGGCGGCCAGAATTACAGCATACTCAATGAGGGCACCTGGATCCGCAGGGGCGCAGGCACAACAGCGGTCCTCAATCCAGTCCGTTTCACCAGTAGCGGCCTTATCCAGGTCGAGGAAGGGACATTCCGCTTTACCCAGTCAACCAACCTCTCCGGAACGGTAGAGGGAGCGGGTACCATTTACTTCAACGGCGGTTCCCATGTTCTTGGGGATGGCATGACCTTTGAGCCGGCATCCATGCTCACAGAAAGTACCACAGTGACCTTCGGCACGGGCGTTTATCCGGGCATAAACTCCCTCGATGCCAACAGCGCTCACATTATCTTCTCCGAGGACCGCTCCATTCCCAATGTGACCATCCGGGGCACGGGTCGACTCACCATGCAGAATGGCTCCACCCTGACGGCTACCAACAGCCTCAGCTTTACTCGCGGCACCATTACCAACGGTGGAACCCTGGCTCTGGGCAGCGGCGCCACCGGCACCCTCTCCGGGACCAGCCAGAAGTGGATTGACGGCATCCTCCTCAACCACGGCACCCTCACTTATTCCGGTTCCGAAATCCGCTTTGGAATTGATGCTTCCAACCTTACCTGCCAGCTCATCAATGCCCCGGATGGTATCTTCATTGCCGACGGGGATGGGGATTTCCAACAATGGAATGGCAGCCAGAATTATAGCATCCTCAATGAAGGGACCTGGATCCGACGGGGAACCGGCACCACCGCCATTCTCAACCCCGTCCGCTTCACCAGTACTGGTTCCATTCAGGTCGAGGAAGGAACCCTCCGCTTTACCCAGTCGACCAACCTCTCCGGCACCGTCGAGGGGGCCGGGACGATCTATTTCAACGGTGGTTCCCATGTCCTCGGCGACGGCATGACCTTCGAGCCGGCTTCCATGCTCACAGAAAGTACCACGGTGACCTTCGGAGCGGGTGTCTACCAGACCATTGACACGCTCGACGCCAACAGCGCCCACATCATCTTCCCAGAGAATCGCTCCATACCCAATATTACCATCCGGGGCACCGGCCGCCTGACCATGCAGAACGGATCCACCCTGACCGCGACCAACAATCTCACATACAGCCGGGGCACCATTACCAATGGAGGTACCCTCGTCCTCGCCAACGGGGCTACCGGTACCCTTTCCGGGACCAGCCAGAAGTGGATTGACGGCATCCTTCGCAACCACGGTACCCTTACCTATTCCGGTGCTGAGTTCCGTTTTGGTTTGGATGCTTCAAACCTTACCAGCCAACTCATCAATGCCCCGGATGGCACCTTTATTGCCGATGGGGATGGGGATTTCCAACAATGGAACGGCAGCCAGAACTACAGTATCCTCAATGAGGGCACCTGGATCCGACGGGGAGCTGGCACGACCGCCATCCTCAATCCTGTCCGTTTCACCAGTACCGGTTCAGTGCAAATTGAGGAAGGGACTCTGCGGTTGACTCAATCATCCAACTTCTCCGGTACCGTCGAGGGAGCTGGAACCCTCTTTTTAAATGGGGGTACCCACACTCTGGCAGATGATATGACCTTTGAACCAGCGGTTCTGAATACCACAAGCACCACCGTCGTTTTCGGTACAGGGACTTTCCAAACTGTCCAAGCCCTTGATGCCAATGCTTCCGCCCTTGTCTTCCCGGAGGACCGCTCCATCCCCAACCTGACCATTCGCTCCAACGGTCGCCTGACCATGCAGAACGGCTCCACCATGACGGTCAATAACACCCTCGATTTCCGGAACGGCATCATCACCAATGGCGGGACGCTGGCACTTGCCAGCAGCGCGACCGGAACGCTTTCCGGAACTTCCCAAAAATGGATCGATGGTACCCTCCGCAACCATGGCACCCTCACTTACACCGGCTCCCAGGTCGTCTTTGGTCGCGATGCCAGCAACCTGACCAGCCTTCTTGAGAACGCTTCCGACGGAACCTTTGTCATCGATGGCGGCGGAGACTTCGCCCAATGGAGCGGCAGCCAGAATTATCGTATCGAGAATGCCGGTACATGGATTAAACGGGGTGAAGGAACCGTGACACAAGTCTTCAACCCGGTTGTCATGACCAATACCGGAACCATCCGTGTTGAATCGGGAACCTTGAACCTCTACAACCAGTTCGCCCAAACGGATAGCCTGGCATTGACTGAAGTGCTTGGCGGGACCCTGACTTCGAACGGAGCCCTCTCGTTCGCCTCCGGGACGCTTTCCCTTGAGTCCGGCAGCCTGGGCCAATCGATTTCCGTTGGGGAAATGTTAACCGCTGGGCCGGGCAACTTCACTCTGAATGGTAATCTCACCATCGGGGCATCCGCGATGACCGAACTGAAATTGGGCGCAGGTGCGGGCTTGAATCACACTGCCCTCGCGGTCACCGGCACCGCCTCAATCGACGGCCCCTTGCAAATCACCCTCGCCGAGGGCTTCGAGGAACTGGAGTCTGTGGTCTTCCCCGCTCTGACCTATGCCTCTGCCTCCGGCGGGTTTACCTCGGTCGACGGCCTTACCCAGAGCGGCTACATTCTTTCCTCAAGCACGGATGCAGCAGCCCTGAACCTGACCGTTGTCCAGAGTGGCGGTATCGTTGCTCCCCTTTCCCTCATCAACTCCTTCACCTTCGCCAAGTGGAGAAACGATAACTTCTCAACATTCCACGCCGAGAATGACTTTAGCAAGTGCGGGCCGGGGGAAGATCCCGACAGTGACGGAATGTGCAATCTTCTTGAATACACTATGGGGTCCGATCCCTTGTCATGGGATCGCAGCTACCCGCGGATTCAGTTGGTCAATATCAATGGCCTGACTTTCATGGACCTCACTTATCCGCGCAATCTGGATGCCAGTGGAACGCGCCTGGTCCTTGAATTCACAACCGACCTCCTCAACTGGAGCCAGCTGACCCGGGTCCAGAGCATGGAACCGGCCAATGCAGAAGCCTCCGTCTACTGGGTCACCGAGCGGACCGTTTTCCCGGTTGATAATATTGACCTCAGCCTCTTCCGCCTGCGCATCGCAGAGGCGGCCTTTTAAGCGGATCCCTTGCATTTGAGGTTGGCCCTGCCATCCACCATCATCATAGTTTCCCCTATATGGATTCCGGACCTGATTCTATACCCCATCTCGAGCGCCAACTGGACCAACTGCAGGGACATGTCGCCGCGCAGGACCAGGAAATCTTCCGCCTTTCCAAGATTATCGAAAAGCTGGAGAAGCGATTCCAGAAGCTGGAGGGCCGGCTGGATGCAGATGGCGGCGAAAGTCCCCTCCTTGAGGATCGAAAACCCTCCGAGGAGCGTCCCCCGCACTATTAGGAAGCCCGGCTTTCCCCGGAGGACAACATATCTCATATGGGTCCGACTACGGCTTGAAGTGTGCCCCAAAACCTGACAGGATTCCCTCGAACGCAAAGCACCCGCTTATCCATTACTAAAAACAAGGAGAATATCTCATGAGCAAACCTGTCGTCGCCCAGAATAAACCCGTTCCCGTTGAACTCGAGGAAGGCAAAACCTACTTTTTCTGCACCTGTGGCATGTCATCCGGCCAGCCTTTTTGCGACGGTGCCCACAAGGGTAGCGGCATGGCCCCGAAACCCTTCAAGGCGGAGAAATCGGGTACCGCCTACCTCTGCCAGTGCAAGGCCACTGACAACGCCCCTTTCTGCGATGGTTCCCACTCCGCCATCCCCGATGAAAAGGTCGGCAGCCCTGCTGAATAAACGGTTCCGATCCCCTCTGGGTCAAAATGGCGCTTAAATGAGGCGCATGGCACAATCTCCCTGTCGACGTGTGCAAAAATGGCACATGCGGGTTGTGGATTAATTTACTTAAGTATTTCTTTATAAATGACTTAACGATTTTCCGATCCTTGGCATCCCGCCTGCATAATCAAGGGCACATTAATTGAACCAAGAAAGGAAAATCAATGAAACTGATAAAACACGACTCATTCTTCAATGATCCGTGGACGGACCTGGACCGGCTTTTCGAGACAACGCTCCCGGAGCTTTACCAGTGGAGTCCACTGCGCATCAGCGGACGGGTGAGAAGCCTTCCGTTGGATGTTTACGAAGGGGATGACGAGCGGGTAATCCGGCTCGAAATGCCCGGGGTGCAAAAGAAGGATATCCAGCTGGAGCTGGAAAACGCCGTCCTCTCCGTCGAAGCCAAGCGCATCGAAAAGACGGAATCCGGCGAATCGACAATCGAGCTGAGCCGCTCGGTCTCGGTCGGTGACGATATCGACGCGGAGAATATCAAGGCCCATCTCGAGAACGGAATCCTGTCCATCAGCCTGCCCAAGCGCGAACAGGCCAAGCCGAAGCAAATCACCATCAGCTAAGGAGACCACATCCATGACTACGGAAATGGCCAAGAAAGAGAAAACCGAAGCGAGGACTCCCGCCATGCGCCGCCGCCCCGATTACCGGGTGCTGGGTGGCAAGGAATCCTACACCGTGGAGGTATTCATGCCAGGTGTGGCCAAGGGAGACTACAATGTGTCCCTGCACGACCATGAGCTGTTGATCGAGGGCCGCAAGGTCCTGCCGATTCCCTCGGACGCCAAGTGGGTCCACCGGGAGATCACGGTCGAGCCCTACAAGCTTCGCCTGCAACTCAATGTGGATGTCGATGCCGAGGGTATCACGGCCAGGAGCGAGGATGGCATCCTTCGTGTGACCCTGCCCGTCGCCGCCGAGGCCCGGCCCCGGAAGATCACCATCCAGTAACCATTATTCATTCAAATATTCTTCAAGGAGCCCCGGGAAACCGGGGCTTCTTTTTTTTTAGCCTTCATCCGATGCCTCGGCCTTGCCGGTGGCCCGGTTGAAGCGCATCGAAATCATGTTACTGACGCCCTTCTCCTGCATCGTCACCCCGTAGATGGAGTCGGCCACGCTGATCGTGCGCTTGTTGTGGGTGATGATGAGGAACTGGGAGAACTCGAGGAATTTCTCCAGCATATTGGTGAAGCGACCGATGTTGGCGTCGTCCAGCGGTGCGTCGATTTCGTCAAGGACACAGAACGGGCTCGGCTTCACCATGTAGATGGCAAAAAGCAGGGCCACCGCGGTCATGGTCTTCTGTCCACCGCTGAGCAGACCGAGGTTGCGCAGGCGCGTTCCCGGCGGCTGGGCGGTGATTTCAATCCCACTCTCAAGGACATCCTCGGCATCGACGAGTTTTAGGTCGGCCTTGCCGCCTCCAAAGAGGGTTTCAAAGGTATAGAGGAAGTTTTCCCGGATCGCCGCAAAGGTCTCGGCAAACATCGACTGGCTCGTGTTGTTGATTTCATCGATGGCTTCCAGCAGCTGCTCCTTGGACTTCCACAAGTCCTCGCTCTGCGTCGAAAGGAACTCATAGCGCTCCTTAAGGTCCTTGTACTCCTCGATGGCGACAAGATTAACCGGTCCCATGGCCTGGATGCGGGTGCGTAGGGAGGCGATCTCTTCCTCGATGGCATCCCAGTCGACTGGGTCGAGGCTCTCGCGCTCCTCGTCGGTTGGGTCCGGGCGCTCGGTGACACTTTCCATGTCCTCGGGCGTCGATTCCTCGATGTCCACCCGGATGCGTTCGGGCAGGGTCTCACCGGCCTTCCACAGCTCCAGTTTCCAGTCGATGGATTCCGGGTCGCGCTCGTATTTATTGAGGCATTCCTCCTGGATGAACTGCAAGCGGGATTCCTGGCGCGCCAGGTTGACTTCCGTTTTGTTCAGTTCGGTAGCAATCTTCTGCAGGGACTCGCGCTTGGGGGCGATCCCTTCCTCGACCACGGCAATCTGCTTTTCGACCTCCCGGAGGGCTTCCCGGTCGGCATCCAGCTTCTTCATCAGCTTGTCCAGCGATGACTGGATCTTCTTCTCCGAATCTCCGTGATCGGCAGCCTCCTTCTGCAGTCCGGCAATCTGTTTCTTCAAGGAATCCATCTCCTCAAGCCTCTTGATACGGGATTGCTCGTTTTCCTTGGATTTCTGCTGCAGCTCGTTCAACCCACGGTCGAGCAATTCCAGCCGCTGCTTCTTCTTGGCCACGTCGAAACGGACCTCGTCAAAGTCTTCCCGCTTGGCTTCCCGCTCCTTGCGCAACTCGTCGACCTGCGTTTCCGTTTCGGCTATTTTCTGCTTCTGGGCCTCAAAGTCGGTCTCGGTATCTTCCAGTTCCTTGCGGGCAGCTTCCAGTTTTTCCGTCGACTTGCCCTTGGTCGCCTCGAGCTTCTCCAGTTCACCGGACTTGCTTTCGTGCGACTTGCCGTTCGTCTCCAGGTTGCGCTCAACTCCCTGAAACTGGGCCTGGAGGGTAGTGATTTCCGTGCCAATCTCGCTGATCAGGCGCCCCTGTTCCTCAATCTTCTTTTCGGATGCATCCAGCTTGCCTTGGGCCTGACCGGTTTCAAGACGGTGGCGCTCCTGCAGATCATCAAGGTCAGCCAGTTGCTTGTTGAATTTCTTGAGCTGGTTCTGGCGTGAAAGGAAGGAACTGTTTTCCTTCTTGGCCTTGGAACTGCCAGCAAGGACAATTCCCCGGGGATCGATGAGCTCGCCATCCCGGGTCACCGCCAGATGAAAGGCGAACTTCGGATTGCTTTCCCAGTGTGTGAGAAAGGCATCAAGGCTTTCGGCAATGTAGCAACCGGTGAAGTACGTTTCCAGAAAGGCCTGGATTTCCTTGTCCGCGGAACTGACAACCGAGGCGACCTCAATGATCGTTTCCGGCAACTTGGCCTTGCCGCCCGGCATGTTGACCGGATGGACCGGTTTGGCCAGCAAACTTGCCCGGCCAGCCTTTTTGTCCGCCAAGGCATGGGCAATGGTCCGGACCATCTTGTTGTCCCGGACGAATATGCCGTCATTGGCCGTTCCCAGTAACTGCTCCACGGCCTGCGTGAAGCCATCCTTCACCTTCAGCTGCTTCAGAAACAGGGCAATTGCCCCCGCCGGGACCGTCTCCTCAAACTTGCCCTGCAGGATGGCCTTGGCCCCTTCCGAGAAACCTTCAAATTTCGACTGCAGATCTTCCAGCACGCCGATCTGGGCCTGTAGCCCTGCCCGCTGGCGTTCTGTCTCTTGGATGGTCTGCTGCAGATCCCGGAACGATTGCATCAGGCCCTGATGCTTCTCCTTCAGCTCCGCCAACTTGGCTTCCTGACGTTCCCGTTCCTTTTCCCGGGCAACGCGGGTCTTCTCCAGCGTCTCGCGATCCTTTTGCAAGAGCTCCTTTTCGTTGGAAAGCGTCTGCAGTTCCTCGGTCAGGTTGGCGTGGCGTACCTGGTAGGTCTTCAGGTCCAGCTCAAGACTGGTGCAATTGCTCCGCAGGCGGCTGATGGCACTTTCCTTGACCAGTAGTCCCTGCTTGAGCCGGGATAGTTCAGTCTCCGCCGCGTTGAGCTGCTTCTGCAAATCGGCCAGATTCTCACTCCGTTTCTGGAATTCCTCGTCGGAATTGCCAAAGAGGTCCATCTGTTCCTGCTTCTGCTTGGTCTCACTGGAAAGGCGCTCTGCGAGGACCTCCTCCTCCTGGGCCAGTTCCGCCAACTCGGTGGCGATCCGGGAAAGCCGCTCCTGCATGTCCTCCCGGCGAACATTGGACATCTCCACCCGGCTGGCCGCATTCTCCTTCTCGGAGCGCAGGTCGTACACCTCACGTTGAAATTCTTCCAGCCGTTGGCGCAGCTCCTGCGCCTTCTCGCGTTTGTCCAGCAAGCCTGCTTCGGTGGCTTCAAGGGCCTTTTCCAATCCGGCCTTTTCCTTCTCCAGAACAGAGACTTTGCCATGCCCAGCCTCGCTCTCGGTACTAACTTCCGAAAATCGAAAGCCGCTGTGGGCGAGATCCAGTTGCGTCAGGCGGTGGTTGATTCGCTGGTACCGGAGGGCCTTGCCGGCCTGGCGCTTCAGGGAAGTCGTCTGTCGGGCCACTTCCTCCATGACATCGGTCACCCGGGCCAGGTTGGCGTCAACCTGGGCCAGCTTGTTCAGGGCTTCCCGCCGCTGGGCCTTGTACTTGGAAATGCCCGCTGCTTCCTCGAAAATGGCCCGTCGCTCACTGGGATTGCTGGAGAGGACCTGGTCAATCTGACCCTGCAGCATGAAGGAATAGCTCACCTGGCCAACGCCGGTATCAAGAAAGAGATTGTGGATGTCCTTCAGGCGGCAGGTCTTGCCGTTGAGCAGATATTCGCTCCCCCCGTCACGGATGACCCGGCGGGTCACCTCCACCTCATTGTGGGGGGTTCCTAGGCTCTTTTCGCAATCGGTGAAAACAAGCGATACTTCACAGAGATTGACCTGCTTACGGCCCGACGTTCCCTGGAAAATGACATCCTGCATCGCTCCGGCCCGCAGGGACTTGGCACTCTGCTCCCCGAGGACCCAGCGGATGGCGTCGGCGATATTGCTCTTGCCACAGCCGTTCGGACCGACGATAGCCGTAACCCCGCGCTCCAGATCCAGCCGGACTGGATCCGCAAAACTTTTAAAACCATGAAGACGGAGTTCTTTTAAATACATCTAGGGCTGCTACAATTCCTCGTGAAAAAAGGTCATTCAATGAAGACTCTTCCACTCAGCAAGGAATAATTAGTCCCAAAACCCATCTAATTGTCATGAAAGCACGATTGAAAAGATTTTCCCTGGCCCTTGCCCTTCTCGCCACAGGGGTTTTATTCCCGGTCATGACTTCAGCTGAATCCAATGATAGTCCTGCCGTTAAGAAAAAGAGCATTGTCCTCGGGGGCGGTTGCTTCTGGTGTGTCGAGGCTCTCTATGAAACCTTGGACGGCGTAACCGCAGCCGTTTCCGGCTATGCCGGGGGCGAGACCGACAACCCGGACTATTACAGCGTTTGTTCCGGGCGGACCGGACACGCAGAAGTGGTCCGTATTGATTTCGATCCCGAAAAAGTCAGCCTCGAGGAGCTGCTCGACTTCTTCTGGGAAGCCCATGATCCGACCACCCTCAACCGGCAGGGCGCCGACGTCGGGACCCAGTATCGCTCAATAATCCTTTTCAACTCACCGGAACAGGAAGCAGCTGCCAAGGCGTCTCTAAAGAAGGCACAGGCGAAGTTCAGCAACCCCATCGTCACGGAAATCGGGCCCCTCGAACGCTTCTACAAGGCTGAAGTCAGCCATCAGGATTACTTCCGAAATAATCCAAACGCACCTTATTGCCGGTATGTCATTGCTCCGAAGCTGAAGAAGCTTGAATCCTAGGCGGGCGGACCTATCATTCCGCACCATGAAGAAAATCTTTCTCGCCGTCACCTTGCTGTCCCTTCTAGCGGGATGTTCAACATTCCAGAAAAACGACCCGCTTCCCAGCGCTGACCGGGTCGACCTGGACCGCTTCATGGGCAAGTGGTACGTCATTGGCTCTGTGCAGGGCATTGTTGACCGCAAGCCTTACAATTCCACGACCACCTACACCCGGGCCAAGCGGGGCATTGACATTACTTACGAGTTCAATGCCGGCGATTACAACGGCAAGCTCAAGACCTATTCGGTTAGGGCCATGGTCGACAATCCGGGAATCAACAGTGACTGGGAAGTGCGCTACGTGACCTGGCCTTTTGAGTCCGACTACCGGGTTATGCACCTTGAACCGGATTACTCGGTCGCCGTGGTCGGTCAACCCAGCCGCAAGTATGTCTGGATCCTTTCCCGCCAGAAGACCATAGATGACCCGGTTTACTCGGACATCATCCTCTTCCTGCAGGACCTCGGCTACGACGTGGGCAAAATCCGCCTCGTCCCGCACAATTAAGCAAAGCCTCCAGCTTACCAGTTCATGGCTGAAAGCACTCCCTTCGCCTGGCTGACGGATCGTTCGGCCGGAATTCTTCTCCATCCTTCTTCCCTTCCCAGCGATCAGGGAATCGGTGTCCTTGGCGGCAGTGCCTACGCCTTTGTGGAATTCCTGCAGCGGGCCGGCATCCGCTACTGGCAGATGCTTCCGCTCGGGCCAACGGGTTATGGGGACTCACCCTATTCCAGCCTCTCGGCCTTTGCCGGGAATCCCTACCTAATCGACCTCGAACCACTGGCGGAAAACGGCATCCTCCAGGCCAACGACCTCGAGCCACTGCGGCAGCTGCCAGGGGATTATGTCGAGTTCAGTTCCCTTTACCGCATCAAGTGGCCCCTCCTGCGCCTTGCCCACAAGCGCTTTCTTGAGCAAAAACGCAGCTACCTGCCCAATTACGGACTTTACGATGAGTTCCTTGAAGCACACCGCGACTGGCTGGAGCATTATTGTGCCTATGTTGCCCTGAAGGAGCGTTTTTCCGGCAAATACTGGGGGGAATGGCCGGAAGAATGCCGCACACCCGAAGGCGCCCGCAAATCACCCTACTGGAAGGAAACAGAGCAGGCCCGGGAAGCCCACGCCTTTTTCCAATACCTATTCTTTGGCCAATGGAAGCAGCTACGGGCCCACGCCAACAATGCCGGCATCGAGATCATTGGCGATATTCCCATTTTCGTCTCCCTCGATAGCGCGGATGCCTGGGCCCATCCGGAAATCTTCGAGATGGCCACTCCCGGGAAGCCCGATTTCGTCGCCGGCGTGCCACCGGATTACTTCTCCACCACAGGTCAGCTTTGGGGCAATCCGCTCTACGACTGGAAGACCTTGGCGGACAACAAGTTTGATTGGTGGATGAAACGCATGGCCGCCAACTTCGAGCTCTTCGACATCGTCCGGCTGGATCATTTCCGGGCCTTTTATGACTATTGGCGCATCCCCGCTGATGCCCAGGATGCCCGCAGCGGGAAATGGGCCAAGGGACCGGCTCTGGCCTTTTTCAAGGAGCTCAAGAAGCGCTTTCCCGATGCCCGCCTGATCGCTGAGGACCTTGGGGAAATCCATGACGGGGTCCGCGAATTCCGTGACGCCCTCGGCCTGCCGGGTATGGCCATCCTCCATTTCGCCTTTGGGGGTGGCTCGGACAACCTCTACCTCCCCCACAATGTTGTGCCCAATTCGGTGACTTATCCCGGGACTCACGACAACAACACAACCCGCGGATGGTATGAGTCAGCCCCGGCCGCCCTGCAGGACCATGTCCGGCGTTACCTGAGGGTCGACGGGAGCGATATCGCCTGGGACATGGTCCGCTGGTCCTACCAGTGCCCAAGCCGCCTGGTCGTCATCCAGATGCAGGACATCCTCTCCCTTGATGGCGAAGCTCGCATGAATGAACCCGGCACCAGCCAGGGTAACTGGAAGTGGCGCATGACTGGCGAGGCCTTTTACAACCAGCAGGACAGTGCGGATTACCTCAAGGAGCTGGCTCGCCTCTACGGGCGTTAAGCCTTTCCGGCAAGATTGCCGATCGCGGCCGTCACTTCTTCCCCGGCATCCTCCAGAAGGTAGTGCCCCGCCTTTTCAAAGCGCTGGACCTCGGCATCGGGAAGAACGGATTGCCAATGGGCGAGAAACTTGTCGTGGAAGCACCAGTCATGCATGCCCCATAATAACTGGACCGGTTTCTCGCGCCATAAGGAGAGGCTCCTTTCCAGTTCCAGCAGGGTTTCGTAGCTGCGATGCGAGGAGCGCATGGGAATATCCCGGACAAAGGCGTGCAACGCCACCCGGTCATGCCAGTTGCCATAGGGTTTCAAGTAGCCTTCTGTCACGGCCTCAGAAAGCGGCTCCACCGTCGTCATGCGGGTTGCCCTACGAGCAAAGGCATTGAGGCCACGGACCAGAAAAGCCCCCATAAACGGAAACCGGCAGGCCGCTATGCGGGCCGGGATCGTCGAAAACGGGAAAGCGGCTGTATTGAGAATACTGATACTCTTGATACGCTCATGGAGACGTGCGGCCATCCCCAGGCCAATCGGGCCGCCCCAGTCATGAACGACCAGATGAGTCGACTCGACACCCGTCGATTCCACCCATTCGCAGGCCCGCTGGACGTGGCCGGCCAGGGTGTAATCGCCGGTTTGCGGTTTCTCGGAGAACCCGCAGCCTAGGTTGTCGAGCGCAAGGCAACGGTGCTTATGCCTCAACCCGAGAACCACGTCGCGGTAGAAGAAGGACCATGTTGGATTGCCATGGAACATCAGGATTGCCGGCCCCTCCCCTTCGTCGAGGTAATGCAGTTGACCACCGGAGGAGGCGAAGGTCTTCCCCTCGAAGGGATAGAGCACTTTTAGACGGGGTGGCAGTTCAGGCATTGTATCCCTCCACGGCTAGCATGACGGAGCTCAGGCCGCTGCCGATCCCCAAGAGGGAGGCGCGCCGGGATGCGTCCAGTTCTCCGGCCTCCACAGCCTTGTGAAACGTAAAGGGCAAGGAGACGGATCCCACGTTGCCCATGTATTCGAAAGTCGTGAAATCCTTTTCCCGGTCCAGTTCCAGGCTGTCGAAGAGGCGGCGCTGGTGGGTACGGCCCACCTGGTGGCAAATGAAGCAATCGGGTGTCTCCCGGTTCCAGCCAATTTCCTCCTCGAAGGCATCCCATGCCCCGGAGGCCAGGTTGATGCCCGCATCAAGCAGTTCCTCAGCATTGGTCTGCATCTCGAAGCCTTCAATACCCACCGAGTCCCCCTGGCACAATTGATTGGCGGAGGAATCGGTCCGGGCCACACCACCAAGGAGGCGGAAGGAATCGCCCTGGGTGAGATCCTCCCGGGAAACCAGCATGGCGGCCGCACCGGCCCCTATGGTCAGGTTTGCAAAGTACGGCTTGACGGCATTGCGGTCGAGGTCGCCCTTCAGCAGAACGCGGATGGTATTCTCCAGCAAGGGCCGTCCGTTTTCCCCTGAGACCAGCAGGGCATGGCGGATTTGCCCGCTCTCAATAAGCCCTCCTGCCAGGACCATGGCGTTGACAAAGCCGAGGCAGGCATTGCTGATATCGAGGATCTGGCAACTGCCGGGAAGGCCGAGGAGGCCATGGACATAGGCCGCCGTGGCCGGCTCCATCCGATCCCGGCAAACACCGCAATGGATAAGCAGGTCGATTTCTTCCAGAGGCACCCGGCCTTCATCAAGAAGGGTTCTCCCCGCTTCAGCGCTCCCCTGCGAAGGCAGAATATCGGTCTCCCAATAGTGACGTTCTTGGATACCGGTCATCATCTCCAAGCGCCCCTCTGGCAGACGGAGGCGTTCGTACATCGGGGCCAGGCGCTCCTCGATGTCGCTGGAAGTGACGGCAACCGGCGGAATAACGACCGCGGTCCCGTTAATGGCTACCCGGGAAAACCTCATTTTTGTGAATCGCTGGAAGGATCCTTGCGACTGATGCGCTCCACGATGGACTCGTCGAAATAGTTCCAGTCCATGCCGGCATTGACGACAATGCCCTGGGCGTTGATCCCCGAACTGCGCGGACTGAGCAGGAATATCGCCGTGTCCGCGACTTCCTGGGTGGTCAGGGCTCGTTTGCGGTAGGTCAGCTGCTCCGCGTAAAGGTAGTTGTCGAGGTACCCCGGGATGCCGGCGGAGGACTTGGTCCTCAGAGGACCGGCATTGACGGAATTGAAGCGGATTTCTGAATCCGCACTGAAGGACTTGGCGAGGAAGCGCACACAACCCTCGAGGGCGTTCTTGATCGGCGACATGTAGCCGTAGTTGGCAGCCGTCACGGAGGAGGAAATCCCAATCGCCACAACAGCCGCATCCGGCTTCAGGATTGGCTTCAGGCTGCGAGCCATTTCCACCAGCGAGAAAGCGCTAATCTGGGTCGCCTGCAGGAAGTCGTCCCGTTTCGTCTCATGGAAAGGAACAAAGCCCTCACTGAAATTGGCAAAGGCGATGGAATGGACGAAACCATCCAGCTCACCGTATTCCTCCCGGATGCGCTCCCCGAGGGAAGCCACGTCGTTCTCATATTCGACATCGCAAAGGATGTGCGGTCGACCGTCGAGCAGCTTGGCCAGCTCGGATGCCCGCTCCTCATTGCGGACCGAGTAAATGACCCTGGCTCCCGCTTCCTCAAGGCCCTGACCGATTGCCCAGGCGACGCTGCGCCGGTTGCCCAGCCCGCAGATGAGGTATTGTTTGCCTGCCAGTTTCAGGAAATCCATTTCAATGCATCATTTGCCATCGCCATCTATCATGGCCAGCCCGAACTCCACCGTCAGGGCGGTCTTGCCATTTACGAGGACGCGTCCCCGCATGAAATGGAAGCGGCTCAGGGATTCCTTGTAGGTGGTTTCAATCCGGATGAGGTCCCCGGGACGGACCATCTGCTTGAACTTGGCCTCACTGATGCGGGTCAGGACAGGTGTCTTGCTTGCCCCGTCGACGCCCTCCTTCTCAAAGCGGCGGACCATGTAGATTGCCGCGGTCTGAAAAACGGATTCGCAGAGGAGCACTCCCGGCATCAGGGGATTGCCCGGGTAATGGCCGGCAAAATGCGGCTCGTCGGCACGGATTTCCCGCTCTGCCACGGCCCCCTCGTCCGTCACCTCGAGAATGCGGTCGACAAAGAGGAATGGCTCCCGGTGGGGAATGGTTTTGTAGATTTCTTCCATTATATAACAGTTCGGGCGGTCGTTCCGCCGATTAGCGCTTTTCTCCTTCATGGAGCCACTTGTCAACTTCGTTGGCCACGATGACCCCGTAATTCATTGTCCCGAGCCAGCCCGACATGATGATGCCAACGCTCCCGGCATGATAGAGCCCGGGCAGCTCATTCGGCAGCCGCTGGGAGACCTTGAGGCCCTCAAACTTGGTCCCAAAGGAGGTGCCGCCCATATGCCGGGTATAGTGATGAACCGTCCGCGGAGTCGCTGCCTCGACATGGTCCAGCTTCTGGCGGATATCCGGAATCAAGGTTTCCAATGCCTCGACTGAGCTTTCCTCGAGCCAGCGCTTCTCGGCAAGGTACTCCTCATCCGAGAGCTCCTTCCAATTGTCCCAGCGGGCGTTGATGGAGGCGACCACTGTATAACGCGGGTTCCTCGAGTGCGGCCGCGTGTCAGGATAATAGACCGAGAAGGTGCGGCTGCTACTCCGCAGGCGGGTCAGTTCATCGGTAGAAAATCGCTCCGCCTGCGAGGTGAAGACGAGGTCCCCGATATGGGGGATGCTTTCCCCTTCTCGGATGCCCATGTAGACCTGGCAGGAACTGGTATTGACCCGCACCGCCTCCGCTTCACGGACAAAGGCCTCTGAAAAGTGCTCCTTTCCGGCCAGACTCAGGATCGTGTTCTTGATGTTGGCATTGGAGACCACCGACTGGCAGCGGATCTCGCGGGACGGGAAGGCTTCCCCGGTGTTCTGGCTGCGGGCCCTGACGCCGATCACCCGGGATTGGCCATCCTCCGTTTGCTCAACGAGAATCTCCTTCACCAAAGCACACTTGCGCAGCTCGGCCCCGTTGCGGCGCAGCTCCTCCACCATCTTCCGGATGAGCGTGTCCGTTCCCCCCTTGTAGATAAAGACGCCCTTGCTCATGAAGTTGGAAAAGACGATTCCATAGGTGATCGCCGGGTCATCCAGTCCGGAGCCGTTGGCATAGGATATGGGCTCCATCAGGAGACGGTGGACGTCATTGCGCCCGGGAAAGTATTCCTCAAACAGTTCCTCGGTGGTCAGGCGGTCATCATCAAAGAAGTTCATTCCGGCAAGCCGGGCGAAGAATGCCTCCACCTGCTCCCGCTCAATCCCAAACTCCTCCACCAGGATGCGGATGAAGTCCGCCTTGTCGAAAGTGGTCTGCAGGTCCATCTGCGGATTGATGAAGCGGACATCCTTCAGTTGCTCGATGGAATCAGCAATCTCCCGTGTCCAGTACTTGCGGCAGGACTTGATCATGCCGTGCGGGAATCCGTGCAGGGAAATGTCGAAGATATGGCCGCCCGGGCGCTTGAACCATGTCGCCAGGCCGCCGTACTGGTAATGATGCTCCAGGACGAGGACCTTGCGACCCGCCTTGGCAAGGACGTTGGCGGCCGTCAATCCACCGATGCCACTACCCACGACAACCACGTCATAGGCCGGTGCGACACCTTCTAGCCAATCTTTCGCCATACGGATAGGCTTTGCTAGCCGTGGGACGCATCAGCGCAACCCAAATCGGCCATTAGGTAAAATCAACAGGCTTTAGCCTGTTTTTAATAACTCTCGCAAAGTTCCTTGACGGGCTTGCTCCTTGCCTCTTTACAGGCACTTCATCGCTTTTCCACTGAGAACCGTCTCAAAATCAAAAAGCAAAGATGTCCTACAAACTCTTCATTCCCGGGCCCATTGAGGTCTCCGCCAAAACTTACAAGGCCATGACGACGCCGGTCTTCGGCCATCGCAGTCCTGACTTTGTCGAGCTCTACCAGTCCGTGCAGCCCGGCTTGCAGGAACTGTTTTATACCAAGGACCCGGTCTACATTTCCACCAGCTCCGCGTGGGGCGTCATGGAAGGTTCCATCCGCAACCTCGTCCACAAGAAGGTCCTCAATGTCTGCTCGGGGGCCTTTTCGGACAAGTGGTTCGACGTCTCCAAACGCTGCGGCAAGGAAGCCAAAGCCCTCCAGTACGAATGGGGCACCCCGGTCGACCCGGAGGACATCCGCCGCGAACTGTCCACCGGCGAATTTGATACCATTACCCTGATCCATAACGAGACCTCCACCGGAACCATGAATCCTCTCCCGGAAATCATGGCCGTTCTCCGTGAATTTCCGGATGTAATCTCGGTCGTGGACAGCGTCAGCTCCTTCTCCGCGGTCAAGATTGCCAAGGATGAACTGGGCATCGACGTGCTCCTGACCGGAAGTCAGAAGGCCCTCGCCATGCCGCCGGGTATGGCCCTGCTCTGCGTCTCCGAACGCGCGCGTGAGCGGGCTGCCACCATGCCGGATCGCGGCTACTACTTCGATTTTCTCGAGTTCCAGAAGAACCATGAAAAGGGCATGACGCCGTCCACGCCGATCATCCCGTTGATTTTCGCCCTTCGCTCAAAATTGGAGGATATCTTCGCGGAAGGGCTGGAAGCCCGCTATCAGCGTCACGAGCGCCTCAACGGCCTCGTCCACGCCTGGATTGACAAGCACGGCCTCGAGACTTTGCCGCCGCGTGCCTTTGCCTCCAAGTCCCTCTCCTGCATTAAAAACAGGTACGAATGGGACTTGCCCGCCATCAACAACCATCTGAAATCAAACTTCAACTGCGTCATTGATGGTGGATATGGCAAAATCAAGGGTAAGACCTTCCGCATTTCCAACATGGGTGACGAAACCGATGCCACCATGGAGGAACTGCTGAACAACCTTGACCAGACACTCGCGGCTCTCAATTACTCCGCCTGAGCCTAGAACCCCCCATAGAAAAGAGAGAGCACATTGCCGGAAAACAACAAGACCCTCATCATTGCCGAAAAGCCCAGCGTGGCCCAGGATATCGCCCGGGCCATCGGTAAGTTCAAGAAAACCGACACCGGATTCGAGAACGATGACTATGTCATCAGTTCCGCCGTCGGACACCTCGTCGAACTCTTCATGCCCGAAGATATCGACAAGAAGGAATATGGCTTCTGGCGCCTCGGCAGCCTGCCGATCATTCCCAAGACCTTCAAGCTGAAGCCGATCAGCGACAAGCGGAGCAAGGAACGCTTCCAGGCACTGAAAAAGCTGATCGCCCGCAAGGACGTTACGGAAATCTACAACGCCTGTGACGCCGGTCGCGAGGGCGAGCTCATCTTTACCTACATCTACGAACTCTGCAAAAGCAAGAAACCGTTCAAGCGGGTCTGGATGCAGTCCATGACTCCCCAGTCCATCCGCGAAGCCTTCGAAGCGCTCCGCGGTCCCGAGCAGATGCAGGGCTTGCAGGATGCGGCCCGCAGCCGTTCTGAAGCCGACTGGCTAATCGGGATCAACGGCACCCGCGCCATCACCAAGCGGATGTTCGGCCGCAGCAAGGGAGTGGCCACAGTGGGACGAGTCCAGACCCCCACCCTGTCGATTGTCCTGGAAAGGGAATTTGCCATCCGCAACTTCAAGCCGCGGCCCTTCTGGCGCATCGAGGGCAAGTTCAACGTTACCGAAGGTGAATACAGCGGCTTCCTGCAACGAGTGGACAAGGTCGACAAGGAAAAGGATCCCCACGACAAGCCGGACCGGTTCTGGGATTCGGAAGCCGCTGATGCTCTGGTCGCCCGCCTCAACGAAGCCAAGGGAGCGGTTGTTTCCGACAAGAAAAAGCGCACCCGCCAGTCCAGCGGCCGGCTTTATGACCTCACCTCCCTGCAGCGCGAGGCCAATGGCCGTTACGGCTATTCCGCCGCCCGTACCCTGCAGCTGGCCCAGAGTCTCTATGAGCGCCACAAGTTGCTGACCTACCCGCGTACCGACAGCCGGGCTCTGCCGGAAGACTACATCGGCACCGTCAAGTCGGCCCTTTCCGACCTGACCGGCCCCATCAGCGACCATGCCCGGAAGGTACTCGACAATGACTGGGTCAAGCCGAACAAGCGGATTTTCAACAACAAGCAGGTCAGCGACCACTTTGCCATCATCCCCACCGGTGAAGTCCCGAAGCGCCTCTCCCCGGAGGAGGAACGGATCTTCGAAATGGTCTGCCAGCGCTTTGTCGCCATCTTCTTTCCGCCGGCCGAATTCGACGTCACCACCCGTACCACACAAGTGGCCGAGGACCTGAACTTCCTCACCGAGGGCAAGGTCCTCGTCGAACCGGGCTATCTCCAGGTCTACGGCAAGGCCGGGACCAAGAGCGAGCTCCCTGCCCTTACCGATGCCGACAAGCAGCCGGCATGGCTGGCCGAGGCAGGGCTTCAGGCTGACGATAACTACAAGTCACGCGTTGCCGCCATCGAGATTCACGAGGAAGCCACCAAGCCGCCTGCCCGCTTTACCGAAGCAACCCTTCTTAGCGCCATGGAAGGGGCCGGAAAACTCGTCGAGGATGACGATTTGGCCGACGCAATGAAGGAAAAGGGCCTCGGGACACCGGCCACCCGCGCCAGCATCATCGACCACCTGGTCCGGGAGAAGTACATCGAGCGGGACGGCCGCAACCTGATGGCCACCGTCAAGGCGGAGAACCTCTTCGAATTCCTCCAGGCGGTGAAGGCGGATGCCCTCACCCGGCCCGACCTTACCGGCGAGTGGGAATATCGGCTCCGCCACATGGAAACCGGTGAAATTACCCGCCAGGAATTCATGGACGGAATTACCAAAATGACCTGCGCCATCGTCGAGAGCGTGAAGACTTTTGAGGAGGACCCTGCCGAGGCGCCGGATTCCTCCATCATCTCCCCGACCGACAACAAGCCGATGAAGGAACTGCTGCGACATTACCGCTCGCAGGACGGGGAATTGACGGTCTACAAGACCATTTCCAACCGCAAGTTCTCCCCGGAGGAGGTCCAGACGCTAGTCAAGGAACGGGTTGTCGGCCCCTTGGACGGATTCCGTTCCAAGGCGGGGAAGCCATTCTCCGCTATTCTCCGGCTCGATGCCATGAACAAGGTCAGTTTTGACTTCGGGGACAATGGAAATGGCAACGGCAATGGCGAAGAGGAAGACCTCAACCTCGATGAACTGCCGGTGGTAGGCAAATTCAAGGAATCCGGGGCCGTTGTCTACGAAACCCCGAAGGCCTATGCCTGTGAGCGGACCCTGAAGGGCGAGCCTGGTGATAATTTCCGGCTTTCCCGGACCATGCTTGGCAAGACCCTTCCCAAGGAGGATGTCGTCAAGCTGCTGGAAGAAGGAAAAACGGGCCTTATCAAGGGCTTCAAGTCCAAGCGCACCGGCCGCAACTTCGATGCCTTCCTCATCCTCAAGAAGGGCGGCAATATCGGGTTTGAATTTCCGCCCCGCAAGAAGGTCGCCAAGAAGGCCGCCGCCAAGGAATAAAGCAGGAGGGTCCGCGTCCCCCGGACCGGCGGTGGCATCATAATTTCTTGCCAATCCCGTTTCCTTTTTCCGGAAAGCTGCCATAGTTCAAATCATGGCAGGATTAAAAGTGTATTGCTATGCCAAGTGCGGAACATGCCGCAAGGCACTGAAGTGGCTCGATGCCCGCTCCATCGACTATCAGGAGCTTCCCATTCGGGAAACGCCGCCCTCATCGGCTGAACTGAAACTGGCGCTCAAGACCGTTGGCAGCATCCGCAAGCTCATCAACACTTCAAGCAAGGACTACCGCGATGCGGGCCTCAAGGACAAGCTCGACTCCATGAGCCCGGATGGCGTTTTCGCGCTTCTCCGGGAGAACGGTAACCTCGTCAAGCGACCCTTCGTGGTACAAGGCAAAACTGCCTGGGCCGGTTTCCGCGAGGCGGACTGGGAAGATCGCCTTTCCTGATTGCCGATGCCGTCGAAAGCACCAACAGCGATTCGCCTGCGCGGCGTTCGCCAGAACAACCTCAAGTCCATCGACCTCGATCTGCCGCTGGGCAAGCTCATCGTTGTCACCGGTCTGAGTGGTGCGGGCAAATCATCGCTGGTCTTTGACGCCTTGCATGCGGAGGGACACCGGCGGTATGCGGAAACCTTCAGTCCCTACACGCGTCAATTCCTCGACCTCATGGACCGGCCGGATGTTGATTCCATTGAGAACATCCGACCCTCGATCGCCATTGAACAGGGCAACACGGTCAAGACCTCCCGCTCCACCGTGGGGACCATGACTGAGCTCTGCGACTACTTCAAGGTCTGGTTCTCCCATGTCGCCTCCCTCCACGATCCGGAAACCGGAGAGGTCATAACCACAGACACCCCACAGACCATCTGGCGGAAGTCCCTCAAGCGATTCCGGGATGAAACTGTCCTGATTGGTTTTGCCGTCAACCGCCCGGGCAAGCTGGAGTGGGCAACCATCCTCAAGTCGGTTACCGGGCAGGGCTACACCCGTGCCGTCAAGCGTGGGAAGGTTATAAGGCTGGAGGCCATCAAGCCGGAGAAACTGCCTGCGGATTCCATTCTTCACATTATCCAGGACCGCGTCCGCATCCAACCAGGCTCCCGGGGCCGCTTCATCGACTCAGCAACTTCCGCCCTGCATTTTGGGGATGGTCAACTCCAGCTCTTCAGCCCCGAAGGCAAGCGATTAGCCGAATTTAGTGAGGGCCTGCATCGTCCGGGGAGCAAAACCCGCTTCCGCCCTGCCACCCCGAACCTGTTTTCCTTCAATTCCCCGCTGGGTGCCTGTCCCCAGTGCCGGGGCTTTGGTCGCATCATTGAAATTGACGACCGCCTCATCCTTCCTGATCGCACGCTCTCGATTGAGGATGGTGTCATCAAGGCGTTCAGCGGTGCCGTCTATTCGGAAAGCCAGCGCGACCTCATCAAGTCCTGTCGACGAAAGAAGATTCCTACCGATGTACCCTGGCAGGACATGCCGGAGAAGCATCGCCAGTTTGTCCTTGAGGGCGAGCCGGGCTACGGTACTGGCAACAAGCGCTGGCCCAGGGCGTGGTACGGCGTGCGCCGCTTCTTTTCCTGGCTTGAGGAGAACACCTACAAGATGCACGTCCGGGTGTTCCTTTCCCGCTACCGTTCCTACGTCCCCTGCCCGGCTTGCGGGGGCAGTCGCCTGCAACCCGAATCACTCTGCTGGAAATGGAAAGGCCATACCCTCCCCGACCTCTACAACCTGCCCATCAAGGAACTGAAGGCACTCATGGATCAGGAGAGTCCCCTTCCCCGCGATTCACAAGCCGACGATACCGACCCCCAGTTCGCCCTCGCCAATGAGGCCATCCTGACCCGTCTCTCCTACCTGCAGGCGGTCGGACTCGATTACCTGACCCTGAACCGCTCTTCGCGGTCGCTCTCCGGCGGGGAAACCCAGCGGGTCAATTTGACCTCCTGCCTTGGGACGGCCCTGGTCGACACTCTTTTCATTCTCGACGAACCATCCATTGGCCTGCATTGCCGCGACATCGACCGGCTCATCAGCATCTTGAGGCAACTGACCAACGTCGGGAACACAGTGGTTGTGGTTGAACACGATGAGGCCATCATGGCCGCAGCCGACATGATCGTGGAAATTGGCCCCGAGCCCGGCAAGGCCGGTGGGGAAGTCGTCTACGCCGGCCCGGTTGGTGGCTTGAAGAAACGCAAAACCTCTCCAACCGGACAATTTTTGTCGGGAGACCGAAGGATTCCCCTCCCCGCTCAACGCCGGGCGGTCAACGGGCAATGTTCCTACCTGCGGCTGGGCGGCGTAACGAAGCACAACCTCCGCGATCTCGATGTCGATATCCCATTGCAGCGCCTTGTCGTCCTCAGCGGGGTTAGCGGATCCGGCAAGTCCACCCTTCTCCACAATGCCATCTACCAGGGCTTGCTCGCCCGCAGTGGCAAAGCTTGTGAGGATCCGGCCAGGATTGCCGAGCTCTCCACCGACCGGGGATTTGGGGAAGTGCTCCTTGTCGACCAGTCCCCGGCCAGCCGTACTCCACGTTCCAATCCGGCCCTCTTTGTCGGGGCATGGGACGGAATCCGGAAATTGTTTGCCGAAACGGAAGCAGCGCAAAAGGCCGGCCTGACCGCCTCCTCCTTTTCCTTTAACGCCGGGAACGGCCGCTGCCCGCATTGCCAGGGTCTTGGCTATGAACGGGTGGAAATGCAATTCATGGCGGATATCTTTGTCCCCTGCCCGGTCTGTGAAGGCCGCCAGTTCACGGAGGAGGTGCTTTCAATCCGCTGGAACCGGTTTTCGGTCACGGAGGTCCTGGCCATGAACGTCTCCGAGGCCATCGAAGTATTTTCCAAGGTGCCCGGCGTGGTCAAGAAGCTTCAGGGCCTTGAGGAGGTCGGGCTCGGCTACCTCCCGCTGGGCCAGCCGTTGAACACCCTTTCCGGCGGCGAGTCCCAGCGGCTGAAGCTCATTCGCTACCTCGGTTCCCTGCAAAACCGACAGAACCCGGCCCTGCTCCTGCTCGATGAGCCGACAACGGGTCTTCACATGGCTGACATTGAACGTTTGTTGCTGGTCCTGCAGAAGCTGGTCGACGCCGGTCACTCCCTCATTGTCATTGAGCACCATCCGGATGTCATTCGCGCAGCCGACTGGGTCCTCGAACTAGGGCCGGAAGCGGGTGATGCCGGAGGCGAACTGGTCTATAGTGGCCCGCCGGACGGGTATGGGAAAAAGAACACCGCCACGGCACCCTATGTCGTTGAAGAGTCACGACGGAAATCCGACTACAAGACGATATCACGCACCAAAGGCATCAAACGCAAGATCGGCAGCAACCAACTGGAACTGACCGGTGCCCGCGAGCACAACCTGAAGAACCTCTCCACCCGGATTCCCCGCGAGGCCATGACGGTTGTTACCGGGGTCAGCGGATCGGGCAAGTCCACCCTCGCCTTTGATATCATCTTCGCGGAGGGCCAGCGCCGCTTCATGGAATCGATGTCCTCCTGGGCGCGGCAATATGTCGAGCAGATGCCAAAACCGGATATCGACCACCTCAGTGGCATCTCCCCCACCGTGGCCATCGAGCAGCGGGTAACCCGCGGGACCCGGAAATCCACCGTGGCTACGATTACTGAAGTCGCCCAGTACCTGCGGCTTCTCTATGCCCGCGTGGGTGTCCAGCATAGCCCGACAACGGGAGAACCCCTGGTCGCCCTGCGGGAAGACGCCATCGTGGCCCATGTAGGTAAACGCATCAAGGCCTTGCGCCCGAAACGCGGAGCCACCCTTGTTCATTTGCTCGCCCCGCTGGTCCGCGGCCGCAAGGGCCACCACGAACCGCTGGCCAACTGGGCCCGGAAGCAGGGTTACAAACTCCTGCGCATCGATGGCGGTTGGACACCCCTGGACCAGTTCCAGAAGCTGGACCGCTACCGGGAGCATGATGTCGATCTCGTTGTCGCAACGGCAACCGTACCCGCGACAGGACCGGTCAAGTTGCGATTGCCGTCCGGCGAACCTGTCAAGACGGAGGCTGCCGTGGCATCAGCACTTGATTCGGGTAAGGGAAGTTTCTACATCCTGGCCGACCACGGAAAGCAACCGGTTTGGTTTTCCACCCGCCGGTCCGATCCGGTCAGCGGCGAGGCTTTCCCGGAGCTCGACCCCAAGGACTTCTCCTGGAACGCACCCCGTGGGTGGTGCCCGACCTGTCGCGGTCATGGTGTCCTCTATCCTTGGATGAAAGAGGACGAGCGCTTTCAGCTGGTGGAGGATTCCATCGAGGAGGCCGAGGACTGTCCGGACTGCCACGGGCAACGGCTCAATGCCGTCAGCCGGGCGGTCTATTTGAAAGATGTAGCGGGTAATAACTACAACTTGCCTGAATTGCTGTCCCTGACCCCCGGACGCCTCCTGAAGACCCTCAAGGACCTCGAGCTGGATGCCCGCGACCGGAAGATTGTCGATGAAATCTATCCGGAGGTTAAGGAGCGGCTCACCTTCATGGATGAAGTTGGCTTGCAGTACCTCTCCCTCGATCGGCCCACCAACACCCTCTCCGGAGGAGAAGCCCAGCGGATTCGACTAGCTGCCCAACTGGGCTCCAATCTCGCCGGGGCCCTCTATGTCCTTGATGAGCCTTCCATCGGACTGCACGAGCGGGATAACCAGCGTCTTCTGGAGTCCCTCGACCAGCTGAAAAGGAAGGGCAACACCCTCCTCGTCGTCGAGCATGATCCCCTGACCATGCGGCAGGCCGATCATGTCATCGACCTTGGACCGGGAGCGGGCCGCAACGGGGGCGAAATCCTAGCCGCCGGTACGGTAGCCAAGCTGCTCAAGAGCCGCCGCAGCTTGACGGGCAAGTATCTCAAGAAGGGCCTCATGCACCCGTCGCGGGGGATGTGGCGATCCCTCCCGGAGGCATTCAACGCCCGCAAGCCAGCGTCGCGCGAGGCATGGATGGTTCTGCGGAACGCTTCCCTGCGCAACCTCAAGGGTCTGGAAGTCCGGTTTCCCAAGCAGCGGCTGATTATGGTTTGCGGGATCTCCGGTGCCGGAAAATCAACCCTGGTCCGGGACCTGCTCATGCCGTCAGTCAAGGAGGCCATTCGCAGCGGACAATCAACGCTCAAGGGATCGCCGCTCCGCGATGGTTTCAGCTCCCTTTTGGGTGCCCATTCCTTCCGCACCGTTATCGAGGTGGACCAGTCCCCCATCGGAAAGACACCCCGCTCGACGCCGGCCACCTACATCGGGGCCTTCGACCAGATCCGGAAGTTCTTTGCCAATACGCCGGAAGCACGGCTCCACGGCCACACCCCCGGCACCTTTTCCTTCAATACCAAGGGGGGGCGCTGCGAAACCTGCAAGGGAGCCGGCCGCATCAAGCTGGAAATGAACTTCATGCCGGACACCTATGTGCCCTGCGATGATTGCAATGGACGGCGCTACGGCACCGAGCTGGATGAGGTTCGCTGGAACGGGAAAACCATCGCCGATGTCCTCGATATGTCCTTTGAAGAGGCAGCGGACTTCTTTTCCTTTGATTCCCGATTGGGGGCCCTTCTCGAACTGATGGTCAGGACTGGTCTGGGCTACCTTACCCTCGGGCAAAGCTCACCCACCCTCTCTGGAGGGGAAGCCCAGCGGCTCAAGCTGGTCAGTGAGCTGGCCAAGGGCCTGCCAACGTTTCAGGAGCGAAAGACCGCGTCCATCCAACCCAACCTCTACATCCTCGAGGAGCCGACAATTGGACTGCACCTCCACGATTGTGAGCGATTGACACGTCTCCTCCACGAACTGGTCGACCAGGGCCACACCATCATTGTCATTGAACACAATCTCGATCTGGTTGCTGAAGGGGACTACCTGATTGAAGTCGGTCCTGAAGGCGGTGAATTGGGTGGGGAAATCCTATATCAGGGACCGGTCGATGGCTTGAAAATGATCAAGAATTCGCCCACTTCACCATTTCTTAACGAAATCTTAACATAAATTTACTTGTTTCTACGCTTTTAATTGATAAAACAAAACAATCTACCGGTGTTACAGCCGAGATTACCTGTAATTTTTATCAACCAGCGAGTCATGAGCAAGTCCCTCTTTGTCGGCAACATCGCCTACGGCGCGATGGAAATGGAAATCCGCGAACTGTTTTCCTCCTATGGGACCGTCCAGAATGTTCGCTTTGCGATGGATCATCGGCGCGGCCGCTTCAGGGGATTCGGATTCGTCATCATGTCCGACAATGATGCCGAGGTAGCCGTCCAGGAGCTGGACGGAACAGAGTTCCAGGGTCGCCGGCTCAAGGTTAGCGTAGCCCGGGCCTCCCGGGAAGCCAGCCTTCAATCAGCCTGAGCCTCAGGACTCGGTCAGTTTCCCATAGAATTCCGGACGGCGGTCGCGGAAGAATCCCATTGAGGCCCGCTTCGCTCGGATATCTTCGAGGTCAAAGGCCTGCAGGAGTACCTTTTCTTCCTCCGGCTCTGCCTCAGCGAGAATTTCCCCATAACAATCCGTGATGAAACTGTGCCCGTAGAAAATCTGCCCGCCTTCGTTGCCGATGCGGTTGGCGGCAATCACTGGGATGATATTGGCTACCGCATGGCCCTGCATGACCCGTTGCCACATCCGGCTGGTATCAAGGTCCGGTTCCTCCGGCTCCGAGCCGATGGCGGTCGGATAGAGGAGGAGGTCCGCGCCCATCAGGGTCATGGCCCGGGCACACTCCGGGAACCACTGGTCCCAGCAAATCCCCACGCCCAAGGTCCCGAACTTTGTTTCCCAGACTTTAAACCCCGTATTGCCGGGGCGAAAATAGAATTTTTCCTCGTATCCCGGGCCGTCGGGAATGTGCGTCTTGCGGTAGCGGCCCATCACCTCTCCCTCATGGTCAACCATGACCACCGTGTTGTAATAGGCCTGGCCGTCCCGTTCAAACAGGGAAACAGGGATAACAATCCCTAGTTCCGCCGCCAGGGCGGACATGACCTCAAGCACCGGGTGTGCACCCAAGGGATAGGCCATGGAGAAGAAGCTTTCCTTTTCCTCCCGGCAGAAATAAGGACCTTGAAACAATTCCGGAGGCAGGACGACCTGAGCACCCTGCCCGGCTGCTTTTCGGACAAGGTTCTCTACCCGGTCGAGGTTTTCTTTAATCGGACCACCTAGAGACAACTGGAGGGCAGCAACGCTTGTATGAGCTGAATCCATAAGGATAGAATGCTAGGCAATCATCCGTCCCGGGCAAGCCCTCACAAGGGTTGCTGTTGGGTGATACAGTGGAAGGCCCCGCCACCCATGAGGAGCCCAAGGGCTGGCAGACCGACTACCTCCCGGCCCGGAAAAAGATCCTGCAATTGCTGCAGTGCCTTTTCCTCGAAATCCGTTCCATAGACCGGGACCAGGACCCGGTGGTTGGCAATGTAGAAATTCATGTGGCTGGCCGGGACAATCGAACCGTCCGGGCCAGTGACCTTGCCGGGGGACGGGATCTCAATGACCTCCAATGCGCGACCAGAGGGTGTACGGTAGGCCCGCAAGTCAGCGGCAATCTGTTCCATGACAGCCTCGTTGGGATCATCCGCGCCCGAGGGATGCTGGCACACCACCTTACCTGGGCCGACAAAGCGGGCGATATTGTCGACATGTCCGTCCGTATGGTCGTTGAGTAATCCGTCCTCCAGCCAGATCAGGGAGTCCACTCCCAGGTGTTCCTCTAGCAGGCGTTCCATGTCCTGTTGCGAAGCGTTCGGGTTCCGGTTTGGATTGAGCAGGCAGCTGCGTGTTGTCAGGCCAAGTCCGGTCCCGTCAACGTCAAGTGCCCCACCCTCGAAGATCTCCGGGATACGCTGGCCCGCCAATCCGCTAACGGAAGCAATCCTCTGGCCCACGGTGTCATCGTGCTCCATGAGGTACTTGCCGCCCCAGCCATTGTAGCCGAAAACCCGATACTGGAGTGAGCCCTCAGAATCCCGGACGAAGATGGGCCCGATGTCACGGAACCAGATATCTCCCAATGGCTGCTCCGTAATGACAATATCCATACCCGCAAGCGTGCTGCGGGCGGAACCCGTAGCGGAGGGATCCACCCACAGGTGCACCCGTTCGGGGGAAGCCCCATCATGACAAGGTTCGCTCAAGGACTTGAGCATCCGGGCGACATCAACCCGGGCCGCCTCAAAGTGGCCCTCCCAGTATTCAGCATGGCTCGGCCAGGCCGTCCACACCGCGGCATGCGGTTCCCATTCCGCAGGCTGGCGAACGCAAGGCGGGCCGCTTGGCATCCCGGTCAGGAAGGGAAGCAGGTATCGCGACCCAGCGTCCCGTCGAGTAGCCCCCGGTATGCCTTGTCCTTGCTGGCCTCAAGCCGGGAAGCGGCTTTCTCGCGAAGCGCGTCGAGGTTGTCCAGCGGAAGGTAATAGGCATCGAGGTAGTTGATGATCTTCTGCCAATGGGCGATATCCACTTTCTGCTTCTCATCGAGACGGGCGGCGTACCAGTCACTGCCAAGGATCGTCTCGGGTTCGAAGAGATTGCGGATTTCCGGGTCATCGAGCCCCTTGCCCTCGTAGGTCCCGTCGCGCATGATATGCAGCAGGACCTTCATTGGCGGGCAGGCCAACTCGATGGAACCGTCATTGAAGTAGTTCTCCGCAACAACCCGGTGTGTTGTCAGGATATTGTCCATACCATCGGCAAAGATGTCCATGTCCTGAATCTCCGGTTTCAGCATCGCTTCAGAAAACAGGACTTCCGGACTGGTGAATATCCGTCCGAGGAAGTAGTTCACGAAGGCCTGGTTGATGCGGTAACCGAGGAGCCCTGTCGGCAGTTTGGTGCCGTTATGCTCATAAGCGGGAACCGCCTCCAGGAGGCCGTTCTCAATGAGCCATTTGGGGTCGCGTTCGTAGCGTCGCATGCGGCACCAGATCTCCGGCACCAGAAGGCTGATATCATGGTCGACCCGGAAATTGGGTCCAACATAGCCAGCGGCGGTGATAAACGGATTGAGCCCAGTCAAGGCGGCGGCGACAAGGGCGTTGTTGAGATCCGTAATCGGCAGGAGGGCATTGAAGGGAGCCTTGGTCAATGCACCCTCGGAACCGGCCCCCGTGGTCGAGGGGCTCTTGCCGGTCATGCTGGAAGTGAATTCCATGAACGCTTCCGGAAGCGGCAGGTAATGAATCGGGTTGAACACCGCCAGGGAACGGATCGGCCCTTCCGGCGGATTGTTCCGGCGTCCCGGGAGAAATCCGTTCACCGGGTACAAGACTGCCTCTTCCTCCTTGAGTTGACGCTTGAAGCGTGCCCCGATTTCCGCCACGTAGCTTTCGATTGGGCTCTCCAGGGCAGTTGCAGTCTGCAGGTAGCGGGGATTGGCCGTGGGAACGCCGTTGACCAGCCGCGGATTGGAGGGAGATACCACATAGGTTGGGGAACCCTCTTCCTTCTCGGCGAAACGGGTCAGAAGACCCTTCATGGGATCCGTGAAGTAATCGAAGCGGACAGCATCCTCGACCATCTCCTTGACCTCCCCATGGGTCAACGGGTGGTAATTCGAGAAGAAGTTAACCGGCTGGGACATGTCCCACTCCGTCTTCTTGTCGTAGCCCCGGACAATGGCATCGTCCGGGCGCTGGAAAAGCCGGAATTCGCAGTTATGGACCACCTTGGCACTCGTCCCACCCTGTGATTGACCGGGCTGGGCGGGAATCTTTGACCAGGGAACAACCACCGAGGCGGTGATGTCATCCTCGGTCTGGATCTTGGTCGCCGGGAAATAATCCTTGCGGAGACTGAAGACCCGCCAGGCGTCACTGTCATCATAGCCAACCCGCAGGTAGCTGGTGATGAGCTTCATCCCCTTGTACTTCAATTCATGACCGGGAATGCCGTTGATAATGTCGACGGAGAAGCGATCCCGCCAGTCTTCCCCCCAATCCGGCTTGTAAAACCGCTTGATGAGCAGGACCAGTTCCTTGATATGGGTCGGGATATTACGGACAAAGGCATTGTGTTCCTCGTTGTACTCCGGACTGGGGGTCAGGAGCTTGATGACGGAACCCAGCGACCGCTGGTCGGATAGAATCGGACGGCTGCTCTCGGCACACTTGGAGGAATCCTTAAACCGCTTGCCGAAATCCGTCTTCAGAAGGCGCTCCACGGCATCGAAGTCCTTCTTCAGGTTACCCACATAAAACGGGGCATGAATAATGGCATCGGCGATAGACTTGGAAATCTCCGACTTGCCACCGCCAGATACCGTACAGGGCTTATGGCAGTTCGTGGCCTCCGGGACTGTACCGATGAGGCGCCAGCGGCGGCCTTCGGCCGGCTTGACCAACTGAACCTTGTATCCATTAGGATAAATGTAGATTTTGCCGGAGAGCAACTTGATCGAGGCTTCCTCATCCCCGCTGGTCCAGGAGATGGTCTGCTCACCAAGGGAGAACCGGGCATCCTCCGGAATGTAGATAATACTCGGAAAACGCTTGTCGACGGCGTGACCTTCAGGCTGGAGGTCCATCCGGTCCCCGTAATCCTCCAGAACGGAAGCAAATGTACGGACCTCCTCGTCGATATAAGGAGAGAGGCGGAAATCCTCCCCGAGATCATAGGAACTGAAGGCCAGTGTACCCCCGGCGTGCTCTTCCTCGCACAAGCCATAGAGGTTGGCAGCAAAGCCGACCTGTGTCTTTACCTCCTTCTTGCAGTAGCCAAAATAATTGTCGGCGATGAGCGTCACCACGATTCCGGCTTCCGTGCGGGCCGTGATCTTGAACGCACCCCCGTCGTTGTACTTTTCATCTTCCGACTCCCAGCACATGCTGTCCCGCTTCTGGCGCTCGGTAGCCTCGGACACATGCGGCAGGCCGAGCTCTTTCTTTGTCAGCTCCTTGATATGGGGTGCCAGGATGACACAGCCAGAATGACCCGACCAGTGCTCGACATCGAGACCGGCATCGTTTTCAGGCAAGAAGGGGTCACCGGCATTGCCAAAGATTGATTCCACAAAATCCAGGTTCGCGGTCATGCTGCCCGGTGCGAAAAAGCGGATCTCCATGCGTTTCTCCGGAATGGTTCCCGGGATTTCCGGGCAGATCACTGGTCGCAGAAGCAAGGATACCCAGACGTGCGCCTTATCCTCCTCGTTGCTTGTAAACGGAAGCAAGGTCAGGTCCTCCGGCGGCTGGAGGGCCGCCTTGAGCAGGCGGGCAAAGGTCACCTTCGGCACCGACTTCTTGTCGTGCGGAACCGGAAGCCCCCCTTCGGCCACGTGGAATACCCCCTTGGTCGTGCGCTTGTCCTTGACCGGATTATGCAGCACCCCGTTGGCCAAACGGTAGGATTCAATGATATCCGACTTGAATTCATCCCCGTCCGCAGGCAGGGAAAGCGCGCGGGCGACCCCGTGCTGGGACAGGTTGAAGGTATTGCCGGGCAAGTGGATCTCTCCCTCGTCTTCCAAATCGGCGAGGTAATCGTGGATAAAGGCCTCAATCCGCAGGTCCACGGGCGGGCGCAGGCCTTCCTTGACGAGGGCGTTCTTGGCCCGGAAATGTGCCAGCAGGTTGTCGCTGATCGTAATGGCTGGGTAGGACTCCTTCTCTCCGAATATGGGCTGGCCGAGGGCCAGCAGGTTCAAATCGATTCGCTCGACGATATTCTCGGAAACGGGAACACTTTGTCCCTTCTCGCTGTCAAAGCCAATTCTGCGTTTAAGGTTTGTCTCTGGCATTAGAAAATTTAAGTAAAAGTATTAGCGCTATCTGTATTAACTTGGTTTAAGCCTTCTGACGAAATTACCTCAGGACCCAAGGTCAAGAATCTCTGATTATGAAATCCAAAAATTCATCACTTTTGTGGGCCGTTCTTGCTCTTGCAAGTGGCGTGCCAGTTGCGCATCTGTCCGCCGTTCAACTCGATATGGAGAGCCGCTGGCAAATCCGGGACTATTACTCAATGGCCTATTTCAGGGGATCCGACGCCCGCATGGAATGGACGGGCAACCGCACTACCGGGGATTCTGGAACGGTTTCCGGGCCCTGGCTTGATGCCACCCGCGACCGGGTAAACTTTTACCGGGCCATGGGAGGCCTGGCAGACAATATTGTCTTCGACTCCGACCTGAATGCCGCCTGCCAGGACTCCGCCCTGATGATGAGCACAAAAAATGCTCTCAGCCACGAGCCCTTACCCGCTGAGGAATGGGAACATTGGACGCAGGAAGGATACAATGCGGCCAATAATGGCAACATCGCCATCGGCTCGGTTGGCGCGGACGCCATTGACGGATACATGGCTGATACAGGATGGACGAACGCCGGGGTCGGTCACCGCCGCTGGATCCTCTTTCCACAGGCAGGCATCATGGGCAGTGGTGACGTGCCGAGCGACTTCTCCTTGAATCCACCCAAGAACAGCGCCAATACACTCTGGGTCATCCCGGACCCCATTGGACCACGGCCGGAAATCCGCGATGAGTTCGTTGCCTGGCCGCCCAAAGGTCATGTGCCCGCCCCGCTGGTCTGGTCCCGCTGGTCCTTTTCCTATCCCAACGCAAATTTCAATTCTGCCATCGTGACCATGGAGACCGGGGGACAGGCCATTGAAGACATCGACATCCAATTCCGCGGAAGCGGAACCGGCTATCCGGAGAGCTCTATTGTCTGGGTCCCCAATGGGATGGATACCAACAGCCGGGCTACCTGGCCGACTCCCGACGTGGATGAAACGGTTAATGTCACCGTAAGCAACGTCTTTATTGGCGGCCAGGCGCATTCCTTTAGCTATGCCGTCACTATTTTTGATCCCTCCGAGGCAGGCGTTGAGGAATATACAACCAGCCTGACTCATCCGGCCAAAGTCATCAAGACAGCTCCCGCCAATTTTGCCGTAACAACAAGGCCATGGTCTGAAGGCGTGCAGGGGCGAACAATTTCCACCACTGCATACACCACGGTCCACGGTGCGGAAGGTGGCGTGAATC
>JBFOMH010000006.1:0-69923 GCA_040830765.1 Puniceicoccaceae bacterium
TCCCAGACCGCCTGGAGCAATTTGAGGACTCCCGCCCCAACAACGATGTTCGGCCCTTTGCTGCCGACCTGGGGATTGCTCCAGGGGTCCACCTGCGCGGGGCCAGCATCAGCACACCCGGCGATGTCGACTACTATCGCTTTGAGCTCATCAAGCCGGAGATCCTTGAGCTCCTCCTGACTGGACATTCCGATTTTGCGCTGACTCTTTATGACGCCAGCGGCCTGGTCGTCGGTGCCAAACCGGCTGGATCGGAACGCAAGCGACTGGTCACGGGCATGCTCCCGGCCGGCGTCTATTATGTCGGTATCGATGCACCGGACTCGGAAGCCTTTGATCCCTACGAGCTGGATATCAATCCGGGGACCGGCAGCTCCACCCGCGTCTTCTATCTTAACAGTCCTTCGGCGCTTCCGCCAGACGTCCATAGTTTCTACAGCCTTGCGCCGGGTGATGACAGCTACACCGATGCCGGTCTGGATCCCAATCGGCCAGCAGCGACGATTGAGCGTATCATCTCCCTGCACAATCCATCCCCGGACGACATCATCCTTTTCGATACCGGGACCTACACGGATGCCCTCAGCCTTTCCGGTGCTCCCGCAGGCATGACCCTTGGCGGTGCGCCCAACGAGCGGTTTGAGGATCTGGATCCGGCGGTGGTGTTTGGTTCCTACATGCAGGGCAGCGGCTCCAATCCGGGCGGATCCATCGTTACTACCCAGAACCTGACCCTGGCCCGATTCATATTCGCCGATAGCGACACTGGTCTCAAAGTGACCCAAAGTGACAACTTCAGCGGGGTTGGTTTGGCCTTTGAAAACAATGTCCTCGGACTGGACATTATCGAGTCGGACTTTGCCAGCATTTCGGATAGCTTCTTCAGCGGCCCAGGTGAACTGAATACCGGCCTGCAGGTCGCCAACTCCACCGGCTTCACTGCGACGGATAACGAAATGGTCCTCCTCGATACTGGAATGGCCCTCGTTAACACCAACGATGCTTCTGTCGAGGGACTGGAAACCGGTGAAGTCGAAAATGTCATCCTCGCGGAAGGGGGTAGCGGCCTGTCCATTACAGGACTGGATCTTGAAGGCGCGGAAGTCACCCAAACCGACCTCGGCATTTCCCTCTATAACGGTAGCGGGCAGACGGCTATTTCTGTCACCCAGCACAGCAATCTTTCCATCAGCAATGCTGATATTTACCGCTACGGTCTGGGCATGCGATTGATCGGAGTCAGCGGCGGAACGGTTTCCGGAATCTATACGGAAGAAGTCGATTCGTCCCTGATCGGGTATGGACTGAGTGATCTCGGGATCAACAGTTCCGTCCTTGTGGGCTCGGAGGGGAACTATGCCGTCCTCATCGGCCAATCCGGTAATCAGGCCTCGCCGAGCAACAATGTCAGTATCACCCAATCCATGCTCGGCGTTACTCCACAAGAGGCTGGCCTCCAGGAACCCGTTCAAATAACCGCCCTGATTCAGGACGTCGGCGGACTGACGATCGATAACGTTACCCTTCACGGACATCTGGAAGTGCTTAACAGTACGAATCTGACCGTAACCAATAATTTTGTCTACAATGGGTCACTGCATTTTAAAGAGTCGGGCAACCTCACCCTGACAGATAATCAGATCCATGCTGACTCAGGGGCTGATGTTGCCCGTGTCCGGATGGAGTTGGTATCCGGGGCCACTGTCGAGCGAAACTTCATCGAGAAAATCACGCTGGACGAAGGGGAGGAAGTTACCGGCAAACTCCCCGGCATCGGGCTGGAGCTCGTTTCTTCTGACACCATAACGATCGAGAACAACATCATTACCCGGATTGAGACAGGATTGCAGGTCAGCGGAACGCTCGAGGCACCTGCTTCCAATACCACCGTTGAACTGAACAGCTTTACCACGGGAACAACCGGTATTTTCCTTGTCGATACCTATACCAGCGCCCTGGCATTCCTTAACAATGCGGTGGATGACTACACCGACACCGGCATCCATGCTGTTGGAGCGGCCGAGTTTACCTCTAACCGGGTGGAAAATTCCGGAACGGGTATTCGCTACGAGGCCGATGTCCCGAGCCTCTTCAGTAACATCGTTGAGAATAATGGCATTGGGATGACCGGCGGGGGGTATCTCGGCAATGATGACCGCTCCGCCAGTCGCTTCAATTTTGTCACCTTGAACGGCACCGGGATCCTGGCCGAGGGCGATCAGCAGGTCGGATTCAATTATGTCTGGGAAAACGGGATTGGTCTCCAGGTGACCGGCAATAATGTCACCGCCCATCACAACATTGTTCATCGCAATACGGACATCGATGTGCAGGTCACCGGAGCCTCGGGGACAGCCCTGTGGAACAACACCGTTTATTCAACGGGCACCTATGCCGTCCACCTGACCGGCGATTCCGCCAACACGGACCTCCGGAACAACATCGTCTGGAATGACGGCGGTGGCACTGTTCTCGGGGTCGATTTCCGCAGCGGGGACGGCATCACCAGCGATTATAACACCTGGTACGCTTCCGGCGGCGCCGTCCTCTTTGAATGGATCAAGACCTTCGATGATATCCTCGACTGGCAGATTGAGCTCGGGCTGGACCTGAATTCACTCGGGAATACCCGCATTGACCCGACCCTCGACGAGCCGGCCTTTGTCGACCTGGCGAACAACAATTTCGAGATTGTCGACCTGACCTCGCGATCCATCAATTCAGGCGATCCCTCCTTTGACTTCTCCAATGAGCCCGGTCCCGACGGCGGGCCGAACGGACTCCGCATCAACCAGGGTGCCTTCGGGGACACTGCCCTGGCGGCCCTGTCAGCCAGTGCCTACATCCGGGTGTTGGCCCCGAATTACTATTTGGACTATACGCCCGAATTGGCCAAACGCATCATTTGGGAATTCTTCAATGCTACGGGCAACGTCTCCCTCGAGCTGATTGAGGACGGCGTGGGAAAGGTGGCTGATATCGCCATTGTGACCGTGGGCAATGTACCCGACCAGGTCTTTGACCAGCCCGCCAGCCACGGATCCTATTTATGGAGCCCTCAGATGAACAGCATCGCCGGCGACAATGACAAGCGCTACTTCATCCGTGTCACCTCGGCCGATGACAACAACCTGGTCGACGAGAACCGCGAGCCGTTCTCCATTCCGGTCACCTCGAATGCATTCTATGTCAATGATGCCTCAACCGCAGGCGATAAACTGACTACCGCCATGGGCGATAACCGGTACACCGGCAAGCTTCCCTCGACACCCAAGGCCATCCTGCCCGCCATCCTGCAGAATTACTTCCTTGCCGCCAACCAGACGGTCTCTGTCGATACCGGCTACTATCTCCATTTGCGGGATATCCTCATCAGCTCTGCCGATGAACTGGGCAACAATGAGGCCTTCACCCTGACCGGGCCGGCCGGCGATCCCAGCCAGGTCTTGTTTGACCGTTCCGACGAGCGCGAAGGATCATCCGGCCTTCTTCTGGATGACGCGTCGTTCGTCACCATTCGCAATCTTTCCCTGACGGGTGGCTACCGTGGCATCGAGGCCCGTAACTTCAGTACTTTCCTGGCCCTTGAGAACCTCCAGCTTGATGGCCATACCGGCATCCAGGTCCATATCCATGATGGCTCCGAGCGGGCCACCCTCGACAACCTCCACCTCCTCAACGGGGGAGGGGACGGCCTCGTTGTCGATACCCTCCTGCAGTACCTGACCAACAGCACCATTGACAACCATCAAGGAACGGGCGTCTACCTGACGAATACCGGTAATACGCTCGTCCAGGGCAATATCATCCGCAACAGCCAGGATGATGGATTATACGTCAACAATACCGTTGGCTCGACCGAGACTCTGATAGGGCACGATGACCTGTCGTTGGGCCTTGGAAATATTCTTGAGGATAACCGCGGGACCCAACTCTATGCGCGGGGCAATACCAAGGTTGTTGGAAATGCGGTTACCCATACGGATGGGGGTGTTTCCGATGGAACCGGCATTGGCATTTACCTCCGTGGTGTCGATGGACTGAACAATGTAGTTGGTGGTCACTCCACCGGGATATACGCGACCACCGGTGCGATTATTGAGGGGAACCGGATCTACAATAATACCCTCCGGGCTATCGGATTGAATGCCAATGCCGCCAGCGTTGAACGGAATGTCATCTATTCCAGCACCAGAGGCATTGAGGACCTCACGGGTCAATTCACAGGCGGGGCAGTTATCCGCAACAACCTGATCCTCGACTTTACAGAATTTGCCTACAAGACCACTTTCACGAGCGGATATGTTTTTGAGAATAACACCGTCTACAGCGTCCTTGGGGACGGGCTTGTAATCCGCTCCAGCACCGGTGGCACGGTCGTCAACAACATCTTCCACCTCGAAAACGGGACCGCCATAGACCTTGATTTTTCCAGCCAGGTGGACTTGGCCAGCGACTACAATATCTTCGACATGGCGGGAACAGCCTCGGTCGGCACATGGGCGGGCGGTAGCCGGACATCACTGCAGGACTGGCGCAACGCGGCCTTCCTGGACGGGAACAGCCTGGCCATTGATCCGCTCTTCATCGATGTCGACGGGGCCGACAACAAATTAGGCTACGCCTCCCCGGAAGAGGATGGACGGGACGACAACTTCCACCTTCAGAGCACCGAGGGAAGCATCCGCAACGGGTCCCTTGCGCCGGTCATCGATGCCGGTTCCGGCCTGCCGGTCGTCCTTCAATCCTTCCGTGTCACAGATGCTTCCCAGTCACCGGGAATCGACCGGGGGGATGCCACCTATTCCTTTGACCTTGAGCCCTCCCCGAACGGCAACTTCATCAACATCGGGGCCTTCGGAAACACGGAATTGGCCTCCCTGAGCCCGGTTGCCTATGTCCTCGTTACATCACCAAACGGCGGGGAGACCTGGCCCATTGAGCAGACCTTTACCATCGAATGGCGCAGCCAGGATTTCAATGGTTCCGTGGATATCCTGCTCATGCAGGAAGGCAATCCGACTCCCGTGGCCACCATTGCCAGCGCCACCGAGAACGATGGCAGCTATGATTGGGCCCTGACGAACAGCCTCACCCCGGCGGAGAACTACCGCATCGAGGTAGTGCGCAATGACGACCCGTCCGTCTCTGGACAGAGCCTTAATGTCTTCGCCATCTCCGAACCGATCAGCTTTTACTATGTGAATGATGATTTAGTGGAGGCTGGCAACTATACCTCCGCTCCTGGTGACAACGCCAATGACGGACTCAGTCCCGCCACGCCCAAGGCTTCCATTCGGGCCATCCTCGATACCTACGACCTTGGGGAAGGGGATGTCATTCTTGTTGATGCCGGCACTTACGCCGTCACGACAAATATCTTCATCGAGGCCGAGGATTCAATGGTCACGATTCGCGGATTCAAGGCTCCCGACAGTTCTGATTTGCTGACAGTCCTTGACCGCGGTAATCCGGCTAGTGGCTCCTATGTTTTCGAGCTGACAGGAGTCGACGGGCTGACCATCGAGTGGATCACCTTTACTGGTGCCCATCGGGGTATTTATGCCGGGGTTGACCAGGCAACCAACCTGACGGTCAGTGAGAGTCACTTTATTCACAACGAGAATGCTGGCATTTTCCTCGATGGAGGGAACCGGGGCTTCCTCGCGGAGGGTAATTATTTCAAGGGAAGCGGCATCCTGAGTAGCGGGCAGGGAAGGCAAACGTCAGGAATCTTCTATGAAGGCTGGGAGGCGGAGATTCGCGGGAATTTGTTTGAACGCAATTACGGGGAGGCCATCTATCTTGACCCTGACAATACCAGTGAGCCGATGGAGTTCCTGGTCGAGGGCAATACCATTGATGCGTTCCGGAACGGGATTGTATTGGGCCCTTCCGCAAGGGATGCGCTCATTCAGGACAACACCGTCTATAACAGCGAAGTTGAAGGCATTGACGCCCGCGGAGCACGGACAATCGTCACCAACAACACGGTATACGACAACAACGTGGGCATTAATGTCATCTTCGGTGCAATGGCCATTGAGAACGTCGAAGTCCGTAACAACACCACTGGCATATCCGTGGGGCGCGACTCCAGTGCGATTCGTAATGTTGTCTATGACAATACCCAGGGCATCTACGGAAACAATGCGGCCACCTATGAAGACAATGTGGCCTATGGTAACGGGACCGGCTTCCGCTGGAACTACAATACCCTCGTATTTGGCAACGTCGCCTACAACAATGCCCGTGGGTTCCATGCTGATGGCTACATCGGCAGCAACAGCCAGTGGCGGGCCAGCATGTACAACAATCTCGCCTACGGAAATACCGAATACGCCATGAAGGCCGAGCGGACCGTTGGCTCGCCACAAATCACCAACAACACCTTTGTTCAAGCGGGTGTGGATTCCACTGCGGTCATTCTCGATTTCGCCCCGAATATCCGTTTCACCAACAACATTGTCGTCATTGATGCAGGGCAGGCCATGAGCGTATTTATCAACAGCCAGCCAGGCTTTACAGCTGATTATAACCTTTACCATCTGACCGGTGGTGCCTCAGCTTTCCTCTGGGGTGAATTGCCGCTTTATACGCAGCTCGACTGGTTCTACAACGTCGGGGCTGATGCCCATTCCCTCTTCACGGACCCGCTTTTTGTCGACCCGCTGGGCGGCAACTATCACCTTGCACCCGATTCTCCGGCCATTGATGCAGGCAATCCTGACACCCATTATCAACTGGAACCGGAGCCGGCGGGTGGCCGCGTCAATCTCGGTGCCTACGGCAATACCAGCGAGGCAACTGTCAGCCCGGCCCAGACTATACAAATCCTCAATCCGGTGGGCCTCGACAAGTTGCTTGAGGGCCAGCCGTCGACCATGGAGTTCATTACTTCCGGATTCCTCGATTCCCAGCAGGTTGCCTGGTACAATACAGGCAATACCGGTGTTGGATCCTGGATCCGCTTGCCCGGCGCAACTGGTGTCGCCCAGGAAAACATTTCCGCCTCCACGGCCATTGACTTGAGCAATGTTGAAAATCCCGCTCCCGAAGAGGTCTACCGGTTGAACTGGCGGACTGCCTCTGGTGTTGGTCAAAGCATGGACCTGGTGATCGATCTGCTCCCGGGCGACTACCGCCTGCGGATGCACTTTATCGATACAACAACGAGTGCTAACGACATTTTCGACGTCGAGGTCAATGGACAGCTGGTGCTGGATGACTACTCCGTCTTTGCCGCGGCCGGTGGTCGCTACATCGCGATTGTCGAGGAAGTTGATGTCACGATCGGGGAAGAGGGTAAGGCTGTCATTACCATTACCTCCGGCAACCGCTATGGCCGCATCGCCGCGGTCGAAGCGCTTCGGCTATATGGCAGCGGCTCGGCTGAGCCCCCCTTCAACGTTGCCGTGTCCTTTGACAGTGGGGGCAATTTCACCTCCCTGGCCAGCGGGGTGACCGTTGATTCCCGGGGTATCGCCACTGTGGACTGGACGCCATTTGCCTCCACCAGCGGCCGGACTGCCCAGCTGATAGTTGCCAGCGTCGACACTCCCTCTGTAACCGGACTCTCACAGCTTTTCCTAGTGGCTAATGACGGTAACAGCTACTACGTCAACGATGGCTCCCTTTCCAATGACGTTTACACGACAGCGATCGGTAACAACGCCAACAGTGGCAAGAGCCCCGATTCCCCGATGGCCAGTCTGGAAGCGCTCCTCACCGTCTACAGTCCACTTCCCGGTGATACCATCTACATCGACTCGGGCACCTACAACTTGACCCGCAACATTGTCCTCACCGCTGAGGAATCCGGGATCACCATCAAGGGAGCATTTGATCCGGATAACGATGGCGCGGAATCCGTCTTTGACCGCAACAACCAGGCCAACGGTGCTTATGGCATCGAGATAGCCGGGGCATCCGGAATCACGATCGAGCACCTGACGATAACCGACGCTTACGCTGGTATCTTCGCGGCCAATGAAGCTGCCCAGGACCTGACCATCTTGAACAGTAAATTCATCTTCAACGAGGAATTCGGGGTATCCATCGGTAGCGGCAACCTCAATTTCCTCGCAGAGGGGAATTTCTTTGCAGGCGATGGCACCTTCAATGTCAATCCACAGGATATCGGCTTGTTCTATGGCGGCAATATCGGGGTCATCCGGGATAACACCTTCGTGAACAACTACCGGGTCGGACTCGATGTCGGAAGTCCCTCTCCCAATGTGGAAATGAATTACCTTGTGGAAGGGAATGAAGCCTCGGGCAGTCTCTATGGCATCCGGGCCGATGGTTGGGTCAATGACGCCCTTGTCCGCAATAATACCGTTTACGAGAACTCGACTGAAGGCATTGTCGTTAACGGCAACCGCTCGGTTGTGACCGGCAATATCATCCACGGCAATAACATTGGGATCAAGGTCAATGCCGCCACGGCTATTGCCAACACGGAGGTCTACAATAACTCCATCGGAATTTACGTCGGTACCAGTGGAAAGGCCATCGACAATATTGTCCGCCTCAATGCCGAGGGCATCCGGGTGTCGGCGGGCGCGGGCTACGAACTGGTTAAGGGCAATCTTTCATACGATAACACCAACTACGGTTTCCGCTTCAATCACAGCTCCCACATTGTCGGGAATGTCGCCTATGGAAACCGTGGAGGCTTCTATGCCGATGATCTTGGCAGCAACAGCCAGTTCCGCGGGATCATGCACAACAACCTGTCCTATGGGAACAGCGAGTTTGCCCTGTTGTTGGAAAACACAAGGGGAGTCCCAAAGATCTACAACAACACCTTTGTCCAGACTGATCCGGCAGCGACCGCCATCATTCTCGACCGGGCTGCCAATGTCTTCTTCCAGAACAACATTATTGTCGCCCGCGGAGCCACCGCACTGACGGTTCCGCTCAACAGCCAGGCTGGCTTTGATGCCGATTACAATGTCTGGGATGTTGATACCAGCCTTGCTCCCTTCATCTGGGGCGACTTCACTTTCAGCGACCAGGCTGAGTGGTACTATGGCACCTCCCGGGGCGAGCATTCTGTATTTGCCGATCCGGTATTTGTCGATCCGGACAATGGCGATTACCACTTGAAGCCCGGTTCACCGGGCATCGATGCCGGTGATCCGGAGTGGGGGTATGAAATGGAACCAATCCCGGCAGGAGGACGCCTCAATGCTGGAGCTTATGGCAATACGGCAGAGGCCACAACCAGTCCTGCCCAGACCATTACCATTATTGATCCTACCTTCCTCGCCAAGCCGCAGCAGAACAGCCAGACGGAGATCCGCTTCCATACTTCCGGATTCCTGAGGGAACAATCGGTCGCCTTCCTTAACGCGGGTGACGATTATATTGGCGGTTGGTTACCACTGGAAGACAGGAGTACCGGTGGAGCTGCCCTTGAACGGGTTATCGCGGTTGACACCGATGGCGTTATCAACCCCGCACCGCAATCGGTTTACCACCAGTACATGAGAAGTTCCTTCGGCGCTGGATCCCGGATTGATGTTCCCCTGGAATTGAATCCGGGAGAGTATGTCCTTCGCCTTCACTTTGCCATGGTCAATGGTGCCAATGCCGGACTCATGGATATTGAAGTGGATGGCGTTGTCGCCGTGGCTGGATACGACATTGATTTCCTTGCCGGTGGGACAGGAATAGCGGTTGTCGAAGAGGTAGCTGTGACCGTTGATGAGTCGGGTCAGGTTACCGTCTCATTTGTCTCACAGGAGAACTACGCCTACATCAATGCCATCGAAGTGGTCCGAGTGGATGACACCCTGGCCCCCGAGCCTTTATTCGATATCGATTTATCCTTTGATCGTGGAGAGAACTTCACCTCGCTGGCTACGAGTATAGCTGTCGATTCCCTCGGCATGGCCAGCGTGCCGTGGATCCCTGAAGCTTCCACGAATGGTCTGGATGCAGTCATCCGGGTCACTGGTCTGTCACAAGTTTTGGTACCCAACCAGACACCAGTTGAGGTGAGTGGTTTCTCGACCCCCTTCCTCGTGGTCAACGATGGCAACCGTTACTATGTCAACGATAGCTCGACTGAAAACGACGTGTTCACCAAGGCTGCCGGTAACAACCTCAACAGCGGCAAGTCTCCCTTCAGTCCAATGGCCAGCCTGGAAGCACTCTTCCTCGTCCATACGCCGAAAGCCGGGGATATTGTCTACGTCGACACCGGTACTTACCTGATGACCTACAATATCCTGCTGACCGAGGGGAATTCAGGTATCACTATCATCGGGGCGAGCGATCCGGAAAACAGCGCAGTGGAGACCGTCCTCGACCGGGCCAATCTTAATTCCCCATCATACATTTTTGAGATCGACGGTGCGGATGACCTGACCATTGATTCACTGACCATCACCAAGGGCTACCGGGGAATCATGGTCTATGAGGGCCAGGGTGAGAACCTCACCATTCGCAATAGCCGCATCATATCCAATGTCGATGCCGGGGTGTATGTCGCCCTCTACAATCCGGGACTGTTGATTGAGGGTTCCCATTTTGAAGGCGCGCCGGGATTCAATGTTCCCAACCGGCAGGAGCAGGGTCTCGAGACTTTCTCGACGGACCTCATCATCCGCAACAGCACCTTCATCAATCACTACTTTGGAGCTATCAATTTGAACGACTCCAACTCCAGCACCCCGCAGGCCCTGATCCTCGACAGTCACTTTGAAGGCGGTGGCAGCGGTAACGGGATCGTCAATATAAACGAAGACTACACAGTTGTCCTCCGCTCTACCTTCGCCAATGGCGACTACAGTGGGCTTTACCTCCAGGGAGCCAATTCTGTGGTCCGGGATAGTGTGGCCTACGGTAATGACCGGGAGGGCTTCAATATTCGCAATAATGCTACCGCGGAAAACAATGTAGCCTACAACAATACGCGCGGCTTTTACGGAAACATTGGTGCAAAGCTGCTCAATAATGTTTCTTTCAATAATACCCGTGGCATGTTTACGAACCAGGGACTGGCGCAGGGAAATCGTGTCTATGGCAATGTTGAGTATGGCATCGGTGGTTACCTTGACGCGCAAATCATTGGCAACCAGGTCTACAGCAACGATATTGGTATCCGTGGTTTCCCGTTTAATGCCGGGTTCAATTTGCGTCCGTTCACTGGCCGGATTACCGACAACCTTGTCTATGATAATGGCACCACGGGTATCCACTTGGAATATGGGGCCGATTTTGTCCAAATCATCAACAATTCTGTCTACCAGCCGGCAGGTAACGCCCTCTACCTCCGGGAGACGACCTCAGCGTATATTTTCAACAACATCCTCTGGGTGGATGCCGGATTCGGGATCAATATCGATAGCACCAGTCTTGTTGAGGCGGTGAATATCAATTACAATCTCTTCAATCTGAGTCCGGATCCGAATGCCCGGATTGGGTTCCTCGATGAAACATTCCTCGATAACCTTGCCGACTGGCAGGGTTCCACCAACAGGGACTCCCAGAGCATATTCGGTGACCCGATATTCTTCGACATGAGCGGAGCCGACGACGTACAGGCCTACCGGGATGTCGACGGCATTTTCATCGATGGTGGTGAGGACGACAATTACCATATTCAGAAGCTCAGCCCGGCAATTGACCGCGGCCATACCTGGTGGACCTCGAAAATCGACCTCGAAGGCGATTCCCGTCTGGATGACCCGGGAGTGGTCGACATCGGCGATGATCGCTATGTAATTGATTTCTCCGAGGGCAGTCTGTTCGACGGGGATCGCGGAATCGCCCAGGGATGGACGGTCCGATGGTCGAAGTACACCTTCGATCTTCCCTTTGAATTTACGTTCTTCGGGGATACGCACACCCAGATAGAAGTTTCCACCTACGGAAATATAGCTTTTCCATCAAGTAGGGCCAGTGACACTAATCACAACATTCCGACACTGCTCGACTGGCAGCTTCTCGCTCCCTTCTGGGCGGATGTCACGACAGACGCTGTCAGTGGCCGGGATATCTTTATCGATACCTCCGTGCCCGATGAGGTCTACATCCGCTGGGAAGCAAGGGCCATCGGAGGCAGTGAGCTCGTCCAGTTTGCGATTCTCCTGAAGGCGGATGGCAGCATCCGGCTTGACTATGGACAGGTGGTGGCCGGACTGGATCCACTGGTTGGACTCTCTTACGGCAACGGGATCGATTTTGAACTCATTGAGGGCTACAATGGTGCTGAGGACTTGTCCAGTGCCCCATCAGTGACTATCACACGCCAGCCGGGCATTACAGATATCGGCGCCTATGAATTCAAGGGGAACAGCCTTGATTCTGATGCCCCGGTAACCATCGGTACTGAGCCGCTGGCGATTGAAAACGGAGGAACTTATTCCGGTTTCCTTGAGAACATCGTGGTCGTTCTCAGCGAGGCACCGGACTCCATCGATGTCAGCAGTCCGGCGACCTATGAACTGATCCTCGATTCCGACGGGGACGAGCTCTTCACCGATGCCGATACCTTCTACGACTTGATTCCCATTTATGATCCACAGACCAATTCGGTTAACCTGATCATTGAGGAGGGCCCATTGCCAGACGGCGATTACCGGTTCCGTATTCAGGCCGGTAACCTGCGTGATGTCTCCGGCAATCCGCTCGATGGTGACGGCGACGGCGAGGCCGGGGGCGATTACCTGCGGCAGTTTATTGTCCGTCAGCCGGTCCTGCCGGAGTTCACCAGTGCCGATATAGCCGAGACAATAATCAATGAACCATTCAACTTCCAGGTTACCGCAACCGAATCGCCCTTCCTTTTCGCTGCCACCGGGCTTCCTCAAGGTATGTCCATCGATGCCGGGACCGGCCTCATCTCAGGAACACCGACCGTCTCGGGCGAATTCAGTGTCATTCTCAGTGCCACCAACGGTGACGGTGTGGCCGAGATGACACTTGAACTCAATGTCCTGCCGGTTCCGCAAATTCTGGATACTGTAATCAACAACGGCGATTCCCAGCGTTCCATGGTCACCCGGATTGAAATCAAGGTCGACAGCGACATCAGCGGCAGCCTTCTTGCGGAGGACATCAGCTTCCTCGACCTCGTGACTGATACATACCTCGCGACTGAGTCCATCCAGGTCAACTGGAGCTTCCTGACCAGGACCATTACCATTACCTTCCCGGGCCTTGCGGGTGGTAGCCTTCCAGATGGGGATTATGTCCTCGAAATCCTCTCGGGGACCCTCTCAGCCAATGACATCCTGCTCGATGGTGACGGGGATGGTGTCCAGGGAGGCAAGTTCACCTTCAGTTTCCATCGTCTCTTCGGGGACCTCTCCGGAAACCGGACCGTCGATGTATCCGACAGCTTCCAGTTCCGGGCCAGCTACAACAGTGAAATCGGGCAAGTCGCCTATCAGGCCGGCTTCGACTATAACAGCGATGGCCTCATCGATGCCTCGGATGGAATCCTTTTCACCCAGAATCTCCGTACCAGTCTTGATTCCGTTGTGGATGCATCTGCTGAATCCGATGAGACTCCCCTCATCAACAACGAGCCTGCCTCCGTCAGTAGTGGCAGCAGTGGCCGCTATTGGAGCTCCTATGGCCTTTTCCGCACCGGCGACCGACTCTTCAGTTCCATGACAACCAGCCCCGCATACGGCATCCTCCACGCTTCCATTTATTGGCACGGCACAGACGAACCCTTCTGGCACCAACTGCTGGACGATGAGGAGGAGAATTGGATTTTCTGATCATGCTTGGCATCCGCACCAGTCGAATTATGCGCAATAGCCTGATGTTCATCATGCTGATCGTCAGCGCATTTTCGCTCCATGCGGTCACCCTGGAATTTGACCAGGCGACCTACAGCGCGCGCCCGGGTGATAGTTTTGACATAACCGTCCGCCTCAGTGAGCCCGTGCCCAACGGCCTCGCAGGCTATGCGCTCAAGCTGGGATTCTCCAGTGGCCTATTGGCCATCGACCAGATCCAGGTTGTTCCGCAACTCGACTTTGACCTTTTCGAACCTGGCGCTGCCCGCAACGCCGGGGCTGATTTTGCCTCCGTAGCTGGGTTTACCGAGTTTGGCCAGCCTGCCTACAACGGGACGGACTTTGTGACCTTCTCGGTGACACTGGCCAAGACAGCCCAGGAAGGGGAAGTCAGCCTCAATCTCGGTCCATTGCTGGCCAATGCGGTTAACTTTGTCGATGGACTGGGGAATCCGCTGGACGATACGCTCGTTCTCGGAACAGCTACCCTGGATATCCTGCCACCCTGGCCGGAGGAATTTTTGGACGACCTGCATGTCAGCATCGAAGGAAACCGGACCGTCCTCCGTTTCAGCGGTATTCCAGGGCGGATTTACAGGATTCTCTATTCCACGACCTTGCAGGACCGTTCATGGATTCTCCTGCAGGATATCGAGGCTCCCGAAAGTGGGCTTGTCGAGGTGACGGATACCCTCGGGTCCGAAACCCGCTTCTACAACGTCACTTCCCCATAGCCCTTCGTCCTTCAGCCTCATCCCTTGACACGCATCCAGCTTGCAGGGAAAATCACCCCATCGATGGGGAATGTGCTGGGCAAACCTGAACCGGACTACTCGGATGCTGTGGTCAAGGCCGCCTGCAACGGCAGCAAGGAGGCATTCGGGGAATTGTTCCGGGCCCTCTATGGCCGCGTCCACCGGACTGTCTGGGCCATGCTTGGGGACGAGTCGGACGCCCATGATGTCGCCCAGGAAGCCTGGATCAAGGCATGGGAGAACAAGGAAAAGTACAACTTCCAGTCGCTCTATTCAACCTGGGTGCACCGCATCGCGGTCAATTGTGCCCTCGATGCCTTGCGGAGGCGCAAACGACTTTGGACCAAGCTCAAACGGTTTGGGATAAGGGACGAAGGACAAAAGACGAAAGATGGTACGGAATTAGCCGTCGCAAAGGAGTCATTTGACCTCAGTCCTTCGTCTTTAGTCCAAAACAAGGAACTTGGCCAGACCATCGAGGTCGCTGTCGCTGAGTTGCCGGAGGACCAGCGGACGGTGCTTGTCCTCAGGGAATATGAAGGGTACAGTTACGCGGAAATCGCAAAGTCCCTTGGTATCCAGCCAGGAACCGTCATGTCCCGCCTGCATCTCGCCAGAAAGAAACTTCAATCACGATTATCCAAGGAACTGTCATGAAACTGCCCATACGCAATCTGATGAATGTGCTAATCCTTGCCGGGATCTGCGGCCTGCTGGCTGCACCCGCTACCTCGGACGCCGCCAGCGAGCGGGTACAGGTTATCCTGGTGGAAGCCAGTAATGGCGAGGGCGGGGTGGACAGCTCACTCCGGGCCTATGCCGGTACCTTGCAGCGACTCTTCAAGTTCAAGAGCTACAAGCAGCTCAGCCGCAACAGTCTGCGGCTGGATGTGCCCGGGGAGGGGAGTGTCAGCCTTGCCGGTGGGCAGAAACTGACCCTCAGGGCCTCTGATGGAAGCAAACGGGGTCTCATGGCCGAACTGACCTGGGCCCGGGGTTCCAAAAAACTCCTCCATACCCGGATCCAGTTGCGCTCCGGCAGCCCCGCTGTCCTAGGCGGACCCAGTACCGGTAGAGGCGGAACCTACCTGCTCATCCTGGTGATGGATTAAAGGAGTACAGGCCTTTGGCCTGTACATGATCTACAGGCGGGACGCCTGTAGTCCATTCCGGGGACGCCCTTGTTAAAGGAGTAAAGGCCTCTGGCCTGTGCAAAAACTACAGGCAGGACGCCTGTAGTCCAATCCTGGACGTCAATCGTCCCTTAAAACGTATGCACAAAGAAACCCGACCGCAGTTTGGGCTCGAACCAGGTGCTCTTGGGAGCCATGATCTGGCCGGCGTCGGCGATGTCCATCAATTGCTGGATGGAGACGGCATAGACCGAGAAGGCGATGGCGGCCTTGCCGGAATCGACCTGTTCCTTGAGGTAACTGGTTCCCCGGATACCACCGACAAAATCCACCCGGTCACTGGTGCGAATATCCTCAATGCCGAGAATCGGCCCGAGTATCCGTTCCTGAAGCATGGAAACATCCAGACGGCTTACCGGATCAGCATCTGCCGCAGGCTCGAGGGATATCCGGTACCATTTGCCACCAAGATAAAAGCGAAGGTCGCCTGCGGCTTCGGGTGTATCGGAATCGGCTTCCGTGACGGTTGCCACGGCGCCAATCTTCTCGAGACACTCATCGGTGCTGAGTCCGTTGAGATCAAAGACGAGCCGGTTGTAGGGAAGGATCTTCAGTTGGGTGTCGGGAAAGAGGACAGTGAGGAACCAGTTATAGTCCTCTTCACCGGTATGGTCAGGATTGGCCGCTTTGCGCTCCTGTCCGACCCGGGCGGCGGAGGCCGCCCTATGGTGGCCATCGGCCACGTAAGTGCAGGGGACCTTGGCAAAGACAAGGGATACGAGCTCAGGATCGCCGATCCGCCAAACAGTATGCTGGATACCATCATCAGTGGTCAGGTCATAGAGCGGTTGGCCGTGGGACGTCTCCTTCATCACCTCGGTCAGCTCTGGCACCTCCTTGTAGGTAAGAAAGACCGGTCCGGCATTTGCGCTCATTTCCGAGGTCAGGCGGGTGCGATCGTTCTCCTTGGTGACCCGGGTCTTCTCATGTTTCTTGATGAGGTCCTTTTCGTAATCGTCCGTGTGCGAAAGGGCGACAATGCCCTGCTGGACATGTTCGCCCCATTGCTGCTGATAAACGTACATTGTCGGAACCTCTTCCCGGACGAGGTGGCCCTGCGCCTGCAGGTTCTGGAAATTCTCCACCGCCCGGGTATAGACCGGATCCGAATAGGGGTCAGTGCCTTCCGGAAAATCAATCTCCGCCCGTACGACATGCAGGAAGCTCGATGGATTTCCTCCAGCAAGTTGCCTGGCTTCTTCAGTGGTGACTACATCATAGGGCAGCGAGACCACGTTGCTAACGGATTCCTGCGACGGTCGCAGGCCTTGGAAGGATCGGATGCGCATGCCGCAAGAGAGAGCAGAATGAGCACGTCTGCGTCAATAAAAGAGTCGGCGCTTAAGCGCCTGTTGCGTCACAACCGGGCCTGAAGGCCCGACTCCTTTTACCCGAGGCGTCACAACCGGGCCTTGAAGGCCCGACTCCATGACTTACTTCTTCACCTTCGCCACCAGAAGCACTCCAAGCAGCGCCACCCCGCAGGCCTGCTGGAAGAGATTCACTCCCGTTTCATGATGATGCATGGCCTCACTGACGAGGATGGAGAGGCCGGAAAAGTCCATCAGGATGGCCACTCCCCAGCAGGTCACGATGATGGAAAGGATGTATCCAAGGGTCGCCTTGCCGCCGATGATCTTAATCAGGGAGGTCACTGTGGCGGTATTGGACGCCGGACCGGCGATAAGGAAAATAAGTACCGCCCCCGGACTCATTCCGGCTTGCAGGAAACTGAAGGCCATCGGGATCGAGCCGGTGGAGCAGACATAGAGCGGCAGGGAGATGAGGGTCATGGCCACATACAGGCCAAAGCGTCCACCCGGAAGGTCGGAGAAGAAGTCCGCTGGAACCAGTGAAGCAATCGCTCCGGCAATGAGCAAGCCTATGACCAGTGCCCAGAAGAGGTCACGGGGTAAGGTCACAAGGCCAAATTTGAGGCCCGAAGTGAAAGAAATATGTGCTTTTTCCTCCGAGCTGTCCTCTCCAGAATCGCAGCAGGATGCGGGTTCCGTTATCGCATCCGCTTCGTGGCTGCAGCAGGAATGTTCTTCCTTCGGCTCCTCGTGGCCACAGCAGGAAGTTTCTTCCTCTTCTTCATGGCAACAGCAATGGCCTTCGCCCTCCGTCTTCTGTCCTTCGTCCTTTGTCCTTTGTCCTTTATCCAGCCATTCAACAACGAGACCCGCGACAATCCCATTAACAAAGGCAATGGCGACCCGGACGAAGGTGAAAACCCAACCGAGCATACCGACTGTTGCTGCTATGGAATCGACCCCCGTTTGCGGAGTGGAGGCGGTAAAGGCGGCGACGGCTCCCCGTTGACCACCCTGACGTCGAATACCGGCGGCCACGGGAATCACCCCGCAGGAACAGAGGGGCAGGGGAATGCCAATGACAACCGACTTCAGGATCTGCTTGAGTCCCTTCTGCCCGAGATGCCGTTTGACCCAGTCCTCGTTGAAGAAAACACGGAGGAGTCCGGCTATGATAAAACCGAGGAGAAGGTAGGGGGCCATTTCAGCCGTCAGCCACCAGGTCTCCTGGAGGAAATTCAATAGGATCGAGGGGAATTCCATTATGTTTGGAAAGATGCCTCCAAATCGACCGGGGTCAAGCTGGGTGACTGCAATAGCCCTTCCAACTCGCTGCCCAGGAGCAGCTCAAAGTCATGGGGATGGAGGCCAATGCGCAGAACCCTCCCGGAACGCCGGGCCTGGCGGATATTCCATCGATTCCAGATGCTGACAGCCATCTTCCGCCACCAGGTATCCACCTCGTAACCCACCATGGGTAGTGGATGCAATCGTCCGGCCTGGGTGTCGATTATTCCTTTCAAAACCTCAATAAACCGGGGGAACGGTTCGTCCGCGGTAATCGGAGGCGGATCCCCCAATGCCCATGCAGGAGGAACATAGAGGGCAGGCAAAGAAAAGCCGTTATCGGGGAACCATTGCATGGAACGGGAGATGAAGCCGGGGATTTCCTCCGGGTTGAGGGCAAGGTGCTCAGCGACGTTGCGGGAAATGAGGGCGGAGTGGAGACGGTGGTAGACGGTCTTGGGCTGGGTTTCATGAATCCACCCGTGGGCTGCAAGCGTGTGACCTTCCTCCACCCGCTGGCGCAGCCAATCCAGCTGGGATTCCTGCCAATCCCGTCCCGGGACGACCAGCAGGGTGATGGGGGGCAGGCCGACAGAATTCAATCGCTGCAGAACCTCATCCGCTTGAGGGAGGGTCTCTGGCATGACGTCGTGTAGGGATATCAGCGCCTTGAGTCCAGTTTCATTCATCCCGTTGCTTGGCATACTTGCGGACAAATTCAACCCACTGGTCGATAGTCTGGTCATTCAGCGCCACAGCCGCGGTGCGGGCGGCTTCCGCCTTTTGTCTCCAGGTTTCGGCCGGCAAGGCCAGCAGCTCATTGAAGACCTCGACAATGGATTTCCCCGTATTGAGGACAAACAAGGCCTCGCTCAGGCTCTTCCACTCATGAATACCGGCTTCTGCCGAGACCAAGGCTGGCCGGCCCCGGGCCATCGCCTCAAGGGCAACAGTGCCAAAGGTCTCGGCGTGGGAGGGCAGGATCAGGAGGTCGGACTGGTCGATCTCGGCGAGCAATCCCTCACGGTCGAGCCAACCAGTCAGGCTGAGGTTGGGAAGGGACTCTGCTTCTCTTTCCATCTCCTTGCGTAAGGGGCCTTCGCCGACCATGACGAATTCAATGGAGGGGAAAGCCCGGACTGCCTCGATGACAACCGGTAAATTCTTTTCGGGAGCCAGACGGCCGGCAAAGATGACCCGCTTGAGCTCTCCCCGCGGGGGGACCGTCGGTGTATTGAGGAAAGGACTGGCCAGCGGGGTACCCATGAGGTCCTGATGCTTGGCCCCCAACCGCTGGACAGTCGGGATGAGGCCCTCGTTGTTAATCAGGACAGACTCGCTTCGCTTAATGAGGATCTTGTTGATAAGCTCCAGATACCAGTTGCAGAAGCGGAAAAACAGCGTGTCTCCGTACATCTGGACAAGACCCTCGAAATGGGTGTGGAACGCGGTCAGGAATCCGGTCTTCTTCCTCTTGGCGAGCCAGAGCCCGACCATCCCGAAGGGACCAGGCGTAACCGCAATGCAGAGGTGGGGCTTGAAGGCCTTGAACTCTCGGTTGATCCGGAAGATGTTCGGGGTGAGAATCTTCTGGGTCTTGTCGCCTGGCAGGGGCATAGCCAGCCAAAGGAGTCGCTTTTTGACGAGGGGCTGGAACACCTTGACCCCACCGATGCGCGGGCCGAGCTGTTCCGAGAGGTCGCTGTAATAAGCCCCGGCCCCGTTGCGTTCGGGGAATGAATCGGAGAAAATGGCCAGCCGGAGCTGCTCAGTTTCGTTTTTTTGGGCGTTTGAAGTCATCACGTGTCATGCAGGGATGGGCGAGGATTTCCTCATAGATGTGCCGAACCAGCGAATTGAATTCGTCAGGACCGGTTTTGGCTGTCAATGGTGAATGCTGATGGGTGCTTTCCGTTTTCACGGAGGACGCTGCCGCATCGCGAATGGCCTCCCGCAGGGAATCACTGATGGGGACACAGACCTGTTTTAGCGACTGCTCGAGGACTGCTGCCGTATCCTCCCGAAGACGGGTCTGGTCGATGATGGCCAGGCGGTCGACAAGAAAGCTTTGCTTCTCATCCAGCAGGATCCGGTAGATATGGGCGAAGACTGTCTGGAACTCCAGCGAGTAGGTATCCGCGGCCCGGGTAGTGGCGAAGAACTTCAGCCCGCTGCGGATGGAACTTAGCTGGGAGGCGAGAGAGGATCGGGGCTCGCGGATGCAGAAGAGGTAGCGAGCATCGGGAAAGGCAAAGCGCAGGTCAGGCAACCACGAACCAAAGGCCGCGTTCTTGCTCAGCAGGCGGCGACCAGCTGGCGCACAGTAGAGGTGCTTTTGCAGGCAACGCTTGTAGAAGCTGACGAGAATCTCCCGCTGGTCGTCCGGCAATTCCTGAAACCGGCCAAGTTGCCAGAGGCTGCGACTGGCCGGAAAGGCAAGGATGAGGATAAAGCATCCACCTGCCGGAAGCAGAGACAGATAATCCTCCTCGGGTGCATGCAGGCCGACTTCATGGATGTGCGAGAAGTCGCCTGTCAGTTTTTCCGTTAATTCATCCATGAGCCGGTGCAAGGGGGAGCCAACTTTCCGGTCCAGCCTGGAGAGCAGCCGGACCAGTTTGCGCCCGGTGATGGAGGGAGCAATGAGGGCCTCCCAGGTCTCCATGGTTGTGAACTGTTCCTTGTCGGCGGAAATTGCCCGGTGGACAAAGGTTGTCCCGCTGCGGGGGACGCCAATGACAAAAAGCGGTTCCTTGACATCCACCTCCCGGTAGGAACGGAAGAAGACCTCATCGAGGAGGAAGCCCAGCCAATGGATAAGCTGGATGAGCAGAAAGACTGGAAAGAGAAGAAACAGGACAACCAAGCGGCGGAGACTGAGCGGCGCCAGGTACCGTCCGCGGCTTTCAATTGCCTCGAAGAACCACAGTACATGCAGCCGGATGCTCAGTAGAAAAGCGCGTCTCATGAAGAGGCTTCGGCATCGCGGACCTGAGTCTGAAAGACAAACCGCTTGGAGCACATGAAGTTGAAGAGAAGGCCAATGATCCCGCCGGTGACCAGGCCGACGAGCGGAAGCAGGGTCAGGGCTAGCCCCTCCAGCCCGATCTTGTGACCAATCGTCACCACCAGACTGAAGACCCCGTAATTGATCAGCCCACCTGTCAGGTGAACCCCGAAATGGCCGGCCATTTGCCTGTAGAAACAGCCCCGCTGGTCACCCCCGAAGGTGAAGTAACGATTCAGCAGGTAACCTGCACCGATGGCTGCTCCGAGGGAAACAAAGCGGGACAGGTACAGGTTGAAGCCAAAGGAAAAGTGCAGCAGGTAGAGCAACCCGGCATCAATGAGCGACACCTTCACCCCGACGGTGGCAAAGCGCATGAACTGGGCCAGCCGGCTATGGGATTTAAAGTAATGACGAATCAGACGCTTCATACAGGGAGGGTGTGCCTGCAAGGTTTCCCAGGCAGCTCCATGCTTGGATAGCGGGCCCGATTCGTCAATGGTCGAGATGGGCGATTTATTGCTCCGGATGGATTTCCTGTTGGACCATACAGAGGCGCGGACTGGCATCGATACCCAGGACAACCAATGTTTCCATGACGTCCTCGATGATGTCCACGGCCAGGAATCCCAGATTGAAAACCTTGCAGCAGCGCTGGCCCAGGTCCATCGCAGCCGGCAGGTTCTCGACCTCTTGTCCGGCAAGTTCAATCCCGGTGTCCGGATGATGCTGAATCGGCTCATCCTCGAGGATGCCCTCCAGGGTCAGGCCGGTCTCCAGGTCGACGGGGACCCGTATGGCGCCGCATGACACGTTAACCCGACCATTGGAATTCAGGGTTGGCAGGCGGATTTCGGCTGCCACAAGCTTGTTCATGCACAAAATGAGGCGCAGGGCAGGGGCACCCGGATTGACAGGAAATATCCATTGCCGGCTGGTCTGCAGGTACTCCTCAACCATGACCACGTCAGGCTTCCCGGCGGGAGAGAACTCCCCATGCAGAATCTGGTAGAAGTGGAACTTAAGGGTATCGATGCTCAGGTGCTCGCCAGACAACTTGGTAACCCCGGACTCATCGGCATAAAGGCAGGGTAGAACACCGCGTCCATGGGTCGAATGGACTGGCTTGACGACAAACGGGGTCCCTTTCTTGACCAGCATCTCGATGACTTTGGGAATTTCACTTTGCTGTTCGACCAGTTCGAGCGTTTCGGGAACGGGAATATCGGAGGCCTCCAACCGGTTTTTCGCCTTGACCGTATGCAGGGTCAGGGCCGCCTCGGAGGGAGGATTCAGCAATTCGAGCAGACTTTGGTCAGGGAAGGGTTGTCCGGTGGAACCGGTAATCAGGTTTTCCTCTAAAAGCTCTTTGATGGCATTGGGTCGCATGTGGCTGGGTCAGGGCGGATGAAAGGTTATTGCGACCAGTATCCTTCATTTGCCCATCCTGCAAAAGCTACATCCGGGAGCCTGCGGAGGATTTACCTTTAATTGATAACTTTACTTACCAATCCAAGTCCAGCCGCCTGAATCACTGATGTTCTGCTCAGGCGCGTAGATATACTTGTTCAGTGCATAGACGTAGACATAGGGATCATCTCCAACATCAATCCAGCCCAGGAAGCTATCCGTAAAGACGCTGCGCCCATCGGATTCAATGGGATAGCCTGCCCATGTCGCAGCGCCTGCACTGTAAGTAATGGTCAGCATTGGCCGATCGGCGGCATTGCTCCAATGCCGACTGTAAAAGCGTTTCGAGCTTTGCTGGGTTTCATCACCGATGACGATCCAGCCAAAATTTGTGGCTGGGTTGTCAATCCATGCCTGCACGTCGGCAACCATGCTGGTGCCTGACCAGTTATATTTGCCGCTACCACTGACGCTGATTGTTGCGGAAGGCGAAGCGACAAAATCACCACCCTGGTTGGCCCAAAACTGATCGGAATAAAATGTGTGTGTCCAGGTAACGTCGCCGGTCTCAGCCGAGATTCCCCGGCCTTCATTAGCGAAGGCATCCGAGCTGCCTTCTCCCCAGTCCTTGGTCAGGCGGTGGACCGTGACCTGACGGCCGCCTACGCCGGACTTGTTCATGGTCAGTTCAAGCGAAACCGATTCCACCGTCGAGCCGGCAGGAATGACCCCATCCAGATTAAATTGCAGGAGCGCTCGCCGGTTTGAGCTGCCATTTTGCGGACCAACCTGACCTGCAAAAATGTAGAAGCCCTGGCCATTACTCTTGTCCGACTCCTCGTACATGGTGTTGTCCTTGGTTGGTTCAATAGTGACGGAAGCCGACCACAGGCTTGCTGCGGCAACTACAAGCAGGGTGGTAAGCAGGGTCGTTTTGTCTATTCTTATCATGGTTATCAAGTGAGGTGAATTGTCTGAAATAATAGTTTATGAAAAAATAAAAAGTTCCTGAATTTGTGAATTAATTCCTATTCGTTAAATGAGCAAGGAATCGGGCTCGATTTCGCAATCTGTTGCCCGCAGGGCATTAACCCCTGTTAAGAGGGTTATTAGATTAAATAATTCTGCCTGCCAAGGAGGAATTCCAGCCTTGGTGAACCTTTACCGGTCAGATTGGTGGGATGTTTTCCGGGATCAGATCAAGCCGGTAATATTCCCATCAGCATCGACATCCATGTTGAGGGCAGCCGGTGCCTTGGGCAATCCGGGCATGCGGAGGATGGATCCGGTGATGGGGATGAGGAACCCGGCTCCGGAGGCGATCTCGATATCATTCACCACCAGCTCGAATCCCTCCGGGACACCCGTAAGCTTTGGATTGTCGGAAAAGGAATACTGCGTCTTGGCAATACAGATTGGCAGGTGCTCCAATCCGAGGCTTTTGATCATTCGCAGGCAAGCATTAGCCTTCGGGGTCAGGGTGACCATGCCGGCGCGGTAGATTTTCGTCGCTACCGCCTGGATCTTCTCCTGGACGCTGTCTTCCCAGTTGTAGGTCGGGGTGAAGTCACCGCTAAACCCGTCCGCTGTGGCAGCGACCAATTCGGCCAGGTCTGCGGATCCCTTGCCGCCGTGGGCCCAGGCATCGTTAATTTCAACCGCGACCCCTTTCTCGGCACACAATTCCCGGACAAGGGCGACTTCCTCGTCGGTGTCTGAACTGAACTTGTTGAGAGCAACCACTGCCGGCACTCCAAATTTCCCGATATTGTCAATGTGACGGGCCAGATTGGGAAAGCCCTTCCTGACTGCTTCCGGATTTGATGTAGTCAGATCCTTGAGCGGAACACCTCCATGGAACTTAAGGGCGCGCATGGTGGCGACAATGACCACAGCGCGGGGCTTCAAATTTCCGTAGCGGCACTTGATGTTGAAGAACTTTTCTGCGCCGAGGTCCGCTCCGAAGCCCGCTTCGGTAACCACGTAATCAGCGAGAGTCAGCCCCATCTTGGTGGCGAGGATGGAATTGGTTCCCTGGGCGATATTGGCAAAGGGACCACCGTGGATAATGGCCGGGTTTTTCTCCAGGGTCTGGACCAGATTGGGATGAATGGCTTCCTTGAGAATGACCGTCATGGCTCCGCTGGCCTTAATGTCACGGGCATAGACCGGTTTGCCACCGTAGGTCAGGCCGACATGGATGTTTCCCAGTTTCGCTTTCAGGTCAGGGAGGGAATTGGAAAGGCACAAGATGGCCATCACCTCCGAAGCTGCGGTTATATTGAAACCGGCTTCGCGGGGTACACCACCAGTCTTGCCCCCGAGCCCGGAAATAATGTTCCGCAGCGCCCGGTCGTTCATGTCCATGACCCGTTTCCAGGTCACGGAACGGGGATCAATCTGGTCCGAGCCATCGAGGGTTTGGCGCAGCTCATTGTCGATCAGGGCAGCGAGCAGATTGTTGGCAGTCTCGACAGCCCGGAAGTCCCCCATGAAGTGGAGGTTGATATCCTCCATCGGGACAACCTGGGACAAGCCGCCGCCGGCGGCACCGCCCTTCATGCCAAAGCAAGGGCCCAGGGACGGTTCCCGCAGCACCACGGCTGCCTTCTTCCCGATGTGGTTGAGCCCGTCGCAAAGCCCCACCGAGGTGGTTGTCTTTCCCTCTCCGGCGGGGGTGGGGGTCATGGCGGTGACGAGAATCAGCTTGGATTGGGCCACTTTCTCCTCGTCAATCAGCGATAGCGGCACCTTGGCCTTGTACTTGCCATGCAAATGAATGGCGTCTTCCTCGATACCCAGCCTTCCAGCGAGGTCGGTAATGGGGTCCATGGGTACGCTTTGGGCGATTTCCAAATCGGTCTTCATGACGATTCAGGATACGGCCCGCATCGCTTCCAGCAATGTGGACCCCGCTTTCCAGTAAAACGTGAAAGCTGTCCCATGATTTGTCTGGAATGCCGGTTGGAATCCCATAAAGTGACGTCTTATGGTTGATTCCATGAAGGCGATCCGACTTATCCCACTCCTCGCTGGTCTCCTTTCTTTCGCTCTGGCAGGGTACGCCGGCGAAGGTCCAAGGAATCCATCTGTAGCGGTCAAGGCTGGTATGCCAGCTGAGGAACTCCTCCGGCAGAAAGGGAATCCTGCGAGCACGATAACTATGGGTACAAGAAGTGTTATCCGCTGGCCGGACCTGAAGGTCACCGTAATCAATGGGAAGGTGGCCTCCTTCACGGAAATCGATCCCGTGGAAAAGCAATTGTCCCGGAAAGAGCAGGCTGTCATTGCCAAGGCCCGGCAAATGGAGATTGAGGAACGCAGGGAAAAAGTGGCGGCAGAGGAAAAACGCCGCCAGGCCCTTCGGGAACAACTGGCAAAGGAAGCGGAGGTGGACAAGGAAACACAGGACCTCATCGAGCGGGCCAAAAACGGTGATCCCAAGGCCCAGTTACAACTCGGCCAGATGTACCTAGCAGGCGATGGCGTTTCCCAAAGCGACCAGCAAGCGGCGGAATGGGTCCAGAAGGCCGTCGACCAGCATGACATTCGGGCCGAGTACCAGTTGGGCTTGCTGTATCTGGAGGGCAGGGGAGTGCCGCAATCCAAGAAAGAGGCCTTCAGGTGGGTCAAGCGGGCAGCTGACCGGGGATACCCGCGGGCGTTCGTCACTGTCGGGGACTTCTATGCGCAGGGGACGGGTGTCTTCCGGAACAACAAGAATGCCTACATGTGGTTTGTCTATGCGTCCTACTACGGAAACCCTGCTGCCAGGGAGAAGATGGAAGTGATGGCTGAGTTCCTGACGGATTCGGAAATCCGGGAAGCCACCTCCAGCGCAACATTCGCATTCGGGAGAGGAATCCGCCCAGTATCTACCAGTCGTTGATGGAAATTCCACATCAGAAACCTTCAATTTGCATAAGTCATGACGAAACAACCATCATCCCAACCTGAAGAAGCTGATACCCTCTCAAAAGATCCTGTCAGTAAAGGATTCATTTCTGAGCTGCGCCGAAGGAAAGTATTCCGGGTTGCGATAACCTATGCGGTTGTCGCCTGGTTGATTATTCAAATTGCTTCTGCTACCTTTGAGGGTTTCGGCATTCCGGAATGGGCCTTCAGGTTTGTCGTTGTGATGCTCATTCTGGGATTCCCGATTGCCCTGATTATCGCCTGGGCTGTTGAGCTAACGCCGGACGGGGTCAAGTTGACCAGCCATGTCACCCCGACTGAGCGTGCCAGCAGTTCCCAGAAGAAGCGCAATTGGCTCGCCTTCGCGTTTGCCAGTGGGTTGCCAACCGTGATTTTCGGTACCCTGGCGGCCTTTTTCTATTTTACACGTGGGGCACCTGACCTGGGAGCCGCTGAGCTGGATAAGTCCATCGCGGTCCTGCCATTCCGCAATGTCAGCGAAGATGTCAACAATGCCTACTTCTGTGACGGGGTTCAGGAGGACATCCTCACCACCCTGGCCAATATCGGGGACATGCAGGTGATATCGCGCACTTCCGTCATGCGGTACCGGGAGACCGACAAGACCATTCCCGAGATTGGCGCGGAACTGGGTGTTTCCTACATCCTCGAAGGCAGCGTCCAGCGGGCGGGCAGCCGGGTCCGGGTAACGGGACAGTTGATCAATGCCCAGACCGATGAACACCTCTGGGCCAAGAATTATGACCGTGACCTGACTGACATTTTTGAGATCCAGGCAGAGATCTCCAAGGAGATTGCCCAGTCCCTCCAGGCCATCCTGACCCCGGAAGAAGCCGCGGAAATAGAAAAGGCCGTCAACGTGCATCCGGCTGCCTACGATCTGGTCCTCAAGGGGCGAGCTCTAGCTGAGGAAGCCATCTATTCCAGTAATCAGACTGACTATTTGGACCGTCAGGAAGTCCTGTTTCGTGCAGCGACAGAAATGGATCCGAATTACGTGGATGCCTGGGTGGAGCTGGCCTATATCCATGTCTGGAAATACTGGATTTATCTGGATTCTGACCCCGAGCGCTTGCAAAAGGCCAAGGCGGCCATCGACCGGGCCATCGAACTAGCGCCACTTTCAGGACAGGTCCTGATCGGTTTGGGGAATTACTACTATTATGGGTTCCGTGACTACACCAATGCCCGCATCCAATATGAAAAGGCACTCGCACGGTCGCCCAATAATGCGGAGGCCCTGGCATTCCTCGGTTACATCTCCCGTCGGGAAGGCAAATGGGAGGATGTGCTGAAGTACTTCGGCGAGTCCTACCGGTTGGACCCCAATAATGTGGATCTCGTCAATAACTATCTTGAATCCCTTTCCGGAGTTCGTCGCTACACAGAGGCTGCCAAAGTCGCCCGACATCTGGAGCAACTAACCACTGACGATACATACGATGACCTGAGGACACTGGTTAATGACGCATTGGCGAATGACAATTTGCAGGAGTTGGAGAGCTACTCCAGGAATATTACTCCTGAACAAATGGCCGAGGATAAGGATCTTTTCCAGATTAAGCTGATTCTCTCAGCCATCCTGGGAGATCCCCAATCCATAATCAGCATTTGGGAGGGCGAGCATCCGGAAGGATATGATCCTGCATTCTGGAGAGCCAAGGAGTACTATGGAATCTCACTCAGGATCATGGGACGACCAGAAGCGGCGACCCGGATTTTCCAGGAGTTGCTCGAGAGTGCACGGGAGTCCCTGAAGGAAAATCCGGAGAATCAGAATCTGCAAGCTCAGTTGGGAAGAATTCTGGCATTAATCGGCCAACGCGAAGAATCACTGGAAGTCCTGGACACCCTCCTGGAATACACAGCAGATACAGACAGCCTCCGCCACTTTGAGACGCTCAACGACAAGATCCGAAGTCTTATTCATCTGGGAGATACCGAGACCGCCCTCGATCTGCTACTGGAGATCATGGACAAACCCAATGCGCCCAATCCCAATTTCCTCGAGACTCACTTGGATTACTGGCCACTGCGTGACCATCCCAAGTTCAAGGCAATCGTTGCCGATCCCGCTTACAAAAGACCCATTATTTAAGTGGTATCCCCACCGGGGATCGAACCCAGATCTACGGTTTAGGAAACCGTCGTTCTATCCATTGAACTATGGGGACACGTTATTTATCAACGCTTTAATATCGCATAGATAATTTTTTGTAACCCGTTTTTGTAACCCGGTGTCGCAAAACAGGCTAGTGGATTTCGATTCATGAGGGAAACTCAGCCACAGGCAAGGTGGAAATTACACGGCGATTTTCTGCATTAGAGGGGCGAATAGCACTTATAAGCTATTGGCTTGATATCCCTGCTGGGCTCTTGCTAAAGTCCCTCCATGAGGACTTTATGGAGGATTTCAGGGGCATTGTTTCTAATTTTAGTTGGTAGCACCTTCCTTACGGGGGCAACCATGATCATCCATATCGAGCGGACGACAATGCCGCTAGAGGAGTGGACGATCCTGAGCGATTATTACAAGGAACATGCCAATCTCATTGTTGACCCGTCCCAAGGCGACGATTTCCGGGTCGAAGTAACGGAGACATCTATTGACTACATATATGGATTTGATGAGGGGCTGGACTATGAGTACTATGCCTGGTGGTCAGGGGCATACCTGGACAATATTAACGCGGAACTCGAGAAAGACGGCTCAGGCATTCGCTACCGGGTGTCTGCCGAGGGAAAACTGAGCGATGCGACCAATCCCTGGACTTCCGTGAACTGGTTACCCGGGGTGAATGTTGTCGATGGAGACTATCTGGAAACAGAGTACCTGGGCTGGCTGTTGGCAGAGAATTGGGATGTTGCCGGTCAATTCTGGGCTTATCCGGTATCCGGTCCGTTGGCAGGCAGTTGGCTATATGTTTTGTATAGCGGATTTTACTACAGCATGGACAGAAACACCTGGCTGTGGAATTGGCCCGGAACGCCTTGGATGTTTCAATACGACTTGACCGGTGAGACGCCTGGATTCTGGTTTTTCCTGGAATCGGATCCACCACCACCACCCAGGATGGCTGGCTTGGATGACATTGTCATTGACGAAATGATTAAACAGAACATCCCGGGAATTGCGGTCGGGGTATTCAAGGACGGGGCATTGATCCATCTCGCTGGCTACGGCGTCACTGACATTGAAAGCCAGACCCCGGTGACGACAAACACCCTGTTTCGGTGGGCCTCGATCTCCAAGCCGCTGACTTCCATTGCCGCCTTCCAGATGATGGAAGATGACAGCCTTGACTTCAATCTGAACGACAAGGTCATCAAGCACGCTCCCTATTGGGAGCATGGCGCCGGGCTACCGCAGGACGAAATCACCATACGGCATCTGCTGACCAACCGGAGCGGCATTCACCAATACGGGAATGGATTTGATTTCGATGGGGATGGTTCACCGGACAATACCTATTCGTGGCACTCTTCGAATTATGGTGATCCGGATCCGAGCGGGTTTGACGGTGAGAAATCTGTATCCGTCTTCATGGATACGGGATTGGATTTTTATCCGGGTGACCAGTACCTCTACACCTCGTTCGGATTCAATCTCCTGGGAGCAGCCATTGATACAGCAAGTCCCACCGGATATGTGGATTGGGTGATGCAGAACATCGCCAATCCGCTGGGAATGGATTCACTCCAAGTCTCCACAGCCGATCGAGCAGGATACCGGAAAGTCTGTGACGGGGTGCTGAACAAGCTCACTATCAAAAGTGTTGAATGGAAGTTGCCGGGTGGGGGATGGGAATCCGACATTCATGACTTGGCCAAGTTTGCCATGGGCATCGCGGAGGGCTCCCTCCTCGTCAATACCACCTCCATTTGGCAACCCGTTCCAGGGAATGGCGATTACAGCCATGGAATCAATGCCGTGTACTTCGATTTTGGAACGTATCTATACCACGGGGGCGCGCACGACAATTTGCGGACACGGATGACAATTTGGCCCCTTGATGACTCTGGTGTTGTTGTCATGACCTATGCCGAGCACGCCGACACGGAACGAATCGCCTACAGGCTGGAGAATGCGGCGGGCTTCGTTAACTGGTCTGTCAATACGGACACGGTTGTTCTCTGCGACAGCGATATCGGGGCCTGTAATGGTCAGTTTACAGCGGTTTGGCGCAAGACTGATGAAGATGTCATCCTTCGCCGTGGCTACTCACACGCCGGGTTCCTGCATGAGTGGCAATTCCTCCGCGAAAACGGATACTACTGCGATGAATTCGAGGTCCACATGGTTGATGGCCAACCGAAATGGGACGGCATCTTTCGCAAAGGCACCGGAGCCAATGCCATGTGGCGTGGATACGACTTTGCCGCATTCGAACAGAAAGTGGACGAAATGGCAGCTATCGGTCAGCGTCTCGTCGATGTGGAGGTTTACCTTTCCGGTCAATCAATCAAGTATGCCGGACTCTTTCGCCCGGGGACTGGAAGCTATGCCATCGTCTCGAATCTATCCACAGCGGAATTTGCCACGCGCCGTGAAGAGTTGGCTGCCCAGGGAATGAAACTTATCGACATTGAGTCAGTGCTCATTTCCGATGACCTTCAGTTGTGGGCGGGAGTCTTTGTCGCCGGCCAGGACGGGCTACTCAACCGGAACTATACCGCCCAGGACTTCTTTGATCTCACCCTGACCCGGGCGACCCAAGGGTGGCGACTGATTGATATCGAGACCTACAACTACCAGGGAGGGCGCCGTTACGCGGGTATTTGGGAGCAAGCCACTGGTCAGGAAGTTTTCTTTTATGACAAGGACTACTGCGAGCTCATGGACATCCACGACAACTATCGTGGCCGGGGCTTTGAGATGGTGGACTGGGAATACTACGAGTAAGCGATTCAAATGCCCAAATGATGAGAAACGATTAGCTAGATAGTCCTGAGGTGCGTTACGATAACCGTGGAGGGAATCAAAGCCGCCTCAGGGGGTCTTTGATACCTTCGGTGTCAACCGGTCATACTCACCCGGGGTGAGGGGTGCCCGGCGCTGGGGCAATGCCATCGGCCGGGCGAAACGCTCCGGGCGATCCGTGATGACGCGAATGTTTCTCAGACTCAGGGTGTTCTCCGTTGCCTCCGGCCGGTTGCCAAGGGAATGGATTTTAAAGGCGATGTATCCCTCGTCATATTTCTCATCCAGCAAATGGCAGGTTGGAACGCCGTTTATCCAGACCTTGATCACGGGACCCAGGCATTCGATGCGAACATGAGCCCATTCGCCATGGTGGAACGAGGCGCGCCCGGCCTCATTGTCCGACAAGTCGTAGAGCCACCTCCAGGTGTTACCGAAGTCATCGAAGACACCGCCCGTCCAGGACCGTTTGGTGTTGTCGATCTTCACTTGGTACCCGTTCAGGCGTACCGCGGCATTGCCGGCCGCATCGATGCAGCGGAGCAGGATGCCGCTGTTGAAATCCGGGTTGTCCTGAAGCTCCAGTTCAAGAATGAAATCACCGTATTCCACCACGGTGGCGACGAAGGTGTGTTCGGCGGTATTAATCCTTTGCCGCAAGACCATTGCCCCGTCCTCGACAACGGCCGGTGCCGGATCGGTGAGGGCGACAATCTTCCAGCCGTCAAAGTCCTTCCCGTTAAAGAGGGAAACCCATGGCAGGTCAGCCGCCGCGGCTGGAAGTGCCATAACGAGGGACACTAGCAATATCCGCATCGATCCGCTATGCTCCCAGATTCCAGCGACGGAAATATAGCGCCTGCCGGACGATTGGCAGGGTGCGCTTTTCGAGGTCCCGCATCTGGGGTTCGCTCAGCGGCATGAAGTTGGCCGCGCATCGCATATTGGCCTCCAGTTGCTCCACATTGTCCACGCCCACAATGTTCGTGCTCACGGGAAGGGAAAAATTGTAGGCCAGCGACTCGCTCATGGTGATGGAACCGGGCTTTGCCGTGCGCATGCGCTCCGGCTGTTCTTCGAGGGGATCGGGTTCCCAGGTCGACAGCATGCGGCCGCGGGTGGCCACCTTCATGCCGATAATGCCCATTTCCTTCTCCAGGGCCACCGGAAGCAGATGCTCGATGAAGCTCAGGTAATGGGGATCCGCGGCGTTCACGGCCATCAGGATGCAGTCCAGATTGACGCGGGAAATCAATTCACGCAGGACATTTGGCTCGTAGTGCCCGGTCACGCCAATGAAGCGGACAAGGCCTTCCTCCTTGGCTTGCTGGAAGGCCTTAAGGGCCCCGTCGGGGGCAAATAGCCGGTCGACTTCCTCCATCTCCTTAAGGTTGTGGATTTGCCATAAGTCGAGATGATCGGTATGCATCCGCTTGAAACTGAGTTCAAGATGCGACATCGCGGTGTCGTAATCGCGGCGGGTTGTTTTCGAGGCAAGGAAAACCTCCCGGCGCCGGTCCCGCATCACGAGACCCACGTGCTCCTCGCTGGCCCCGCGCCCGTAAACATTACTGGTATCAAAGTAATTCACCCCGAGGTCAATGGCCCGGTTCATGATATCGACGGCCAGTTTCTCGTTGCCCTTGACCTCAATGGCGGCCTGGCAGCCCAGGCTGAAAATACCGACCCGGAAACCGGTACGCCCGAGGTTCCGCATTGGCATGGCATCTGCCGTCCGCGGATTGAATGGCAAGGGGGGCAACTTGCCGTTTGACGCGACCGGTGCAGGGCTTGGATTCTGGGCGCTGAGGGCAACGGTCGGGACAGCGGCCATGGTAACGGTTGTCGCCAGGGATGTTCCAAGGAACTTACGGCGGGTGCAGTGTGAGGGGTTCTTTTTCATCGGCTTATCCTTTTGCTTGGCTTGGGTTGGTTGCCATTCGGCTGCCCTATGATTGTGGGGCTGGGGTCAGGTCTATTCAATCACATTTGTCGGGCGAGTGTAAGTGGTTCGGGTCGGTTTTTGACAGAAAGCCTCCATGGATCACTGGCCTTGGAGTGAGATCCTGTAATAGGCGTTACTTCCACCGCGGGGCCGGACGATGCTCTGCCGGTTGCCATCGCCCGCGGAACTGTGGACGGGATTCCAGTTAAGCAGATCGGTGCTTTCCTCAATGAGGTAGGCCTGGCCGGTTGTGGTGTAGTAATCAAGGGTTGCGTTGGGAGTGGATCCGCCGGCGGGGGTGAGTGCCTCGATCCGGACTGCGCTTGGAGTCCAGATTCCGGGTGATCCCGCAAAGGCCGGGCTGGCAATCCAGTCGCTGGCGTTCCCGCCTGCCGGCCATGCCCCGACGGCCTCCAGCGAGGAGCCCGCCCCGTCGGCCAACTGCGGCCAACGTCCGGAATCATGATAGGCAAACACGGAAATTGGATCCAGGTTGGCGTCGAGGAGGCGGATCCGTTCGCCGCTGTTGGAAAGGTATCCGTCATAGGGGCCGGAAACGGGGGACAGGACGGACGGATAGGCCGCCTTGAAGAGGTCGGGATCCTTGGCCACGATAAGCTTTCCGAGGGGAGGCAGGGTTGTTGGCTCAGCGAGCGTCCAGTCGATACCGTCCGTGAACCGAATGCCGGTCACGCTGAGCGGCGCACTCGATACATTGGATATTTCAATGAATTCAAGGTCTCGTGCTGCTTCTCCCCCGAATGGATGATACATGATTTCCGTGATACGGAGGTATGCCTGCTGGGCGCTGGATGCCGTTGCGGCAAAACTAAAGGAGTCGACAAGGTTTCCGGTCCCGGTCACCAGATCGATGCTGCCGCCCGTATTGGGAAGATAGCCGCTGTAGGGTCCCTGCACAAAGGCGGATTCGCCCCGTTTGGGACTGGTCGACCGGTTTCGGAAGGCGACAACATCGGGGGAGAGGTAAAGGCTGTCTCCGGGTGTCAGGACAACGCCCTCCTGGAAGGTCATGCTGACTGCTCCAGTGACCGACCAGCCGGACAAATCGACAGCCCGATTCCCGAAATTCCGGATCCGGATGTATTCCTCAAGTGGATTGCCGGAAGCCGGAGTTGCCCTGACCTCGGTAATCCTTATGTCTATCGCCTCGGTGGGAACCGGCAGGGGAATGATTCCACCATTCTCCTCCGCGTGAGTTCCATAGAGGTAGTTGCGGCGGGAGGCGAGAAAGTTGTCCCGGACTTCGCCCAAGTCAATTTCATACAGCCCCCACTTGGCGAAGTCCAAGTCGGCATCGAACTTGTAGGCCGCATAAAGGCTGTTCATGCGATTCTCAAAGTATCCGTCAGCCAGATTAGTCCCGGGAGCTTGTAGCCAGGTATCCATTACAGTCCGCAGACGCCGGAGATACATGGCCTTGGTTCGCGAGTCCATCAAGAGGGCCCCGAAAAGGCGGTTGTATTCGCCACCTGAATACTGTGGATGGTCCGCGTCACCATAGAGCGGGTGGGAACGGCGATCGTTGTTCGCAGGGGTCCAGTAGGTCTCGGCAAAGAAAGTCAGGTTAAGGTCCCATGGAAAGACCGACCATTCCCGGGTTCCATTGATATCATGGTAGAGATAGTAGTTATGCCACTGGTTGTCCGTGTGCTTGAGGATGACCCCGGTCGCGATGTAGTTGATGACCTGTGGAACATTGATGGTGTCAAAGAGGACTGACTGGAGGGTGGAACCGGAGGACTTGAGACTTTGCACAAGCGCCACCAGATCGTCGGAGGGCTCATCCTTGTTGGTCCGTTTCTCGATTCCATCGGTAGTCACGAGGTACCCGTCCGGTTTGCCAACCGCCTTGTAAAGGGAGCCATTCTCATCCAGTCCATTGCGCTCAAGGAAGCGGTCATCAACCTGTTCGAGGAAGGTCGCGACGCTGAAGAACTGTCCATTCTGGCGGATGTGCATGTTGAAGGCGAGCGAGGCGGGAATCTGATTGGTGCGGAAAGTCTCATAGGCGAGGACCTCCCTCATGAACGAGTCGTCGAAGCGTGCGGTGCCCACCGGGAAATAGGTGGACTGGAGATTGAATTCCTCGACACGCCGCAAGTCCGGGGAGAATTTGAACTTGGGGTCCCCGTCAAAATCAAACTTGAGGGCTTGTTTCGGGGAATCGTCTGTTGATTGGCCCCTGCGGCGGACGGTCACATTGTCGTAGAATTCCCCGTTGAAGTAGAGGCAGGTGGCGGTTTCGTCCCGGTTGTTTTCAAAACCCCGAATGATATTCCACTTCGGGTCTTCCACAAACCAGTGGAGCACCGGCAGGAAGCTCTGGATACTGGTATCCTTATAGACCAGTCCATGCTGGCGGGCAAGCTGGGATATGGCGGGGGATTGTCCTGTGTCACCATTCCCGTCCACTGCCGAAATGATGTAACGGAGCATCTCGCCCGGGTTGGCAATATTTCCTGGAATGAAGGCGGTATAAATCCCGTCATTGGCCAGCGCGTCCCCAGCAGTCCCGTTATCCACCATGGGAATGGCAGTGGGCTGGCCATACATGATGGTGTACCGGAGCTGGGCCGAAGCGACCACCGTGGTCGTGCTGGCAATGGCGGCCGTCACCTTGACCGGTTCCCCAGGCAGGGGTTCATGGGGGGCATGAAGGACTTCAGTAATCTCCGGTCCGAGAGATCCCGTAAGCGCCCCGTTGGCAGCGCCCGGAGTCGGCTGGAAAAAGTATCCCCATGCGGAGCCGGGCCCCAGGCCATAGCTGACATCTGCCAATTGCTCCGGGAACTGGGGCGAGTAGGCGTGATGGATCGTAACCCCGTCAGGCTCCACCAGGGCCAGGTATTCTCCCCCGGAGCTGAGTTTGAAATTCGTATGCAATTGGGAACCCGCAACGGCCCGGTCCTTTCCTGAGGCAAAGACGACCAAATATCCCTTGGCAGGGATAGTGACCTGCGGGAGCCGCCAACGGGTCAGGTTCAGTGGATCATCCGTCAGGTACCAGCCATCCAGGTTGACCGGGACAAACTGATCATTTGACAATTCCAGCCAGTCGCTGCTGTTGCCATCAACGTCATCAAGGGTGGTGTTGTTGGATGCCATGAACTCATTGATGAAGAGCCTCGCGGAGCAGGGGGCGGCAACGAGTAGAATGGTAGCACAGGCAAGGGTGAGGCCGGGTAGCCGGAATGGGGACATTAATCTTTCGGCATGCATGGAGTACTGATTTGAGGGTAGGATTAGGGTATGGTTTGCCTGACCTTATGCCGGTTCCTTTGGTAATTAGCAACCGATAGGACCCCTCAAGGGGCGGGGATTCTTCCTAATTGTAGTAAAATGCATGCCTGCGAGCAGGCATGGTGGTTGTCATTATTCCACCAACACATCCCCGTCATCGATCCGGACAAGGTGTAGTACCATCTGGTCGAACTCGCCCAGTCGACCGCGGCCAGGTGAATCAAAGGCACGGATACCGCCGCCGATGACTTCCTGCCATTCGCCGATGGTCTCGTCAGCTGGATCAATCCAGCGGAACCGGAACCGTGAACTTGGCAAAGTGTGGCGGAGGTCCAGCTTGATACGGCCGCCATACCGGACAAGGGCGAGGTACTCTTCTCCGAGGTTGGCAGAGCAAAGCTGGGAGGGGTACTCAACAACCAGCTCGGGATGGGGATCGAGGGTCCACCACGGCAACTGCCGCAGGAAGCGCCCCATGAAGCCCACCGATTGGGCACCCGGATAATCAAGGGTATCGGTCTCGAAGGACAGTTCCATGGGCCAGGTATCACTGGCCCCAACCGGGGATTCCGGGACATGTCCCCACCAGATATGGCCGCCGCCGTAGGAGTGGCCGGCCGCTCCGGATAGGACGGCTGCCCAGGCCGCGAAGCGGACCGTTGAGGCGGGAGGATTGCCGAGAATGAACTCATAGCACGGCTCGGTGATGACAATCGGTTTGGCCGGTTGCCGGGAGTAGTCCCGGGTAACAACCCACGGGATCAACTCTTCACAGTAGCGCCGATGACCGGTCTGGCTCTGGTTGTAGCGCAGCCAGGTTTCGTTGTGGAGCAGGTCGCTGGTCGACCACTGCGGTGCGAACTGTCCGCCCGGGTAGGTGGGCGGGGTAGGATGTCCGCTGAGCAGGCGTTCGTAAGGATCCTCCGCGTCGATCATCTCGCCCATCCGCTTCCAGACATTGATGTCGAACCCGGAATAATTGTGCTTGTTGTATTCGCCGGCAATGACCCAAATGACATTGTAGGCCCCAAGGCGATGGACAAGGTAGCGCGACCAGCGGCGCATTTTTTCCTCACCGACGGTATCCCGAAGATTCCCTTCCGATGACCACTCGGCCCGCGACCACCAACCATGGACCCACACCGTGATGCCTTTGGAATTGGCATACTGGATAAACCGGTCGACCTCCTTGAGACGCTCAAAGTCCGGTTCGGAATAAGTGTCGTTCAGTATCCCGTCCTTACCGCTCCAGCCATGGCCACCAACAAACAGCTGTCCAATATTAAAACCTTTTTCCGCCCGGTCATCGACCAGTTTCTTGCGTGATTCCCAGCGGATGTCTGGTTTGGTCCAGCCCCACCAAGTATCGCCAATCCAGAGCATCGGAGTTCCGTCGGCGTAGACAAAGTAGCGTCCGGCGCGTTCGCCCTGGTCGGCAACCCGGACAAATCCCCTCAGCGTGGGATTGGCATCCAGTTCATTCTCGGAACGGGGGAGGGCGGACAGCTTGCCGCTGGCACCATCCAGGCCGGGATCTGTCGACTCAGTCCGGTAGGACCACTCTCCGGTTGCCGGAGGAGCAAAGCGAATTCGCCATGTCTGCCCGCCGTCCCAGAATCCCGAGAGGACAATCTCCCTGCCCTTGGCGGCTCCACTGGTGCCTGTGAAGGTAGCCACAACATAACCGGGACTGCCCTCGACAAGTCCCTCCACATAGGGTTGCTCCAGCTGCACTTCGGCAGTCAGTTCAATCTCGAAAGGTTCCCAGGCAAAAACTGACTGTGCAGCGCTGGCTGCTGAGGTTATTGAGAGCCAGGCCATTCCAAGAATGGTAGCGGCTTTTTTTAATGTTCGGGGTAGTGGTATTTTCATGACTTGGATTTGTAAGCATTAGCGGGGAAACGTTATTAGAGTTGGAGTTGGGAGTGGATGAAATCCTGGGTAATTTTCTTCAATTTACGTCAATGACGATGCGGCGGTAGTCAGCAAGGGGCACGATTGGGCTCTCGTCCCAGACCTCGAGGATCAGGTGTAGCTGCCTGCCCGCGGCGTCCACTGGTACAGTCAAGGAAACCTTTGGCCGGTGTGGGGCATCTATTGGCAAGACCTTGCCGTAGGGCCTCTGGCCCGCCTCGGGATAAATCCACCACTTGAAGCGAAGGGAATCTCCGTCGGGATCCGTTGACTTTCCGGCATCAAAGGTGAGTGTTTGACCGATTTTTGCGGTCAAGAAGAGAATTGCCTCCGTGGCATCGTCTCCGATCGTGGCGACCGGGTGGTGATTGGCCTCATCGTAGGTCTTGACGCACCAGTCCATGCGAGCCCGGAAATCATTCCAGAAAGCCTGCCGCCAGTGCCAGATGGCGGCATATTCATCTTCATGGACCTCGCCTGTTTCCGGATCCGTCCAGCGGTCTTTTGCGTCCGTGTAGGTATACCATGGCTTGAACACCTCCTCATGTTTCTTGACGTGGGGTGAATCGGCGGGAATGTTGGCAACTTTCGAGGCTGTGTAGCGTCCGCTCCATCCGCCCCAGGTCTGCTCGGAGGGGTCAGTCAATCCACGCGCGACAAGACTGAGCCAGGGAATGGTCCCGCCGCCCTCGATGAAAGTGGGGCTTTCAAATGACATCCTGAAGAACAGCCGCATCGGATAGACCTCACCGAGCGCGCCATGCCCCTTGCGGATATGTTCGTGGGCCCAGTTGTCCTGGCCCTTGGTGGAGTAGGCAAATGGCTTCCAGACGTGGGGGCCAAGCCGGCTGCGGGCGGGTCCCCCGTAGGCCTTGGACTGGTACTTGCCGCGAATCCAGTGGATGTCCGGGAAGGTGTGTGCAATCCAGGCGCCGGCGTCATCCTGGGCACCATTCTCAAACACCCGCAGCTTGGCCACAAAGGCCTTGAGCTCTTCCGGGGTATGGGTGGCCCGGTAGTCGATGAGGGCCTGGGCAAGTGTATTGGAACCGGCATTGACGACGATAAAGACGGGCCGGGGATCGTCTTTCGTGACCTGTCGGATAATCAGTTCGGATCCGTCGGTCGACTTTCCTTCACCGGTCCCGGCCATCCCGTACTCCGGTTGCCCGGATACAACAAGGAGCCGGAGATCGAAGGGCGGGAGCCAGCCATCAGCATGCCTATGAAGGTTCGGATGGATCTTTTCATAAGCATTGATCAGGTGGTGGAACCTTTCGGGATGGATGACCCGGCGATAAGCATCCCGGTTTGTGGCGCGGAGATGCACCGAAGTGACGGCAATCAGCCCTTCGAGGTCAAACTCGTTATGACACATCAGGAGGTGGAGTATCTGCTGCTCCTCATCCGGCTCATTGCCCATATCCGAAAGGACAATCAGGCGGGACTTATGGCCGGCCACAGCGGCCTGGGGTAGTCCATCGGCAGACAGGGGCTGTGCCGGAAACAAGACGAATAAAGCAAGGGCGGTTATCAGGAAGGTGTAGGTATTCATCGATACATTGGGGTTGGGTTGCTGTTCGTTCCGGATGCCATCAGTCGTCGGGGAGGGTCATCTAATCATCGGGGTCGCGTTGCAGGCCGACTACCACGTAGGGAGCCTCCTTCTCGAAGTCAGGGAACATGGCCCCGTGGCCGTCACCGTCTGTCACTTCGAGAAAAAGGATCAGGTCCCACTCGGGGACGATGAATTCGGCGGGAATGATGGCGGTCCACTTGCCGGTAGCCGGGTCGTGCTTCATATCCAAAGCGAGGTAATCCTCGAACTGGGTCAGGTGCCGGTAACGCAGGACCACGGAGGGGACTCCGTCAGGATCCGCTATCGTCGCTACAATCTTCAACGGCCTGAAAGGAAAGGCCTTTTCCGGTGGCTCAATGGTGACTAAAGGCGGTGAAGAATCGGCAGGGTATGCGAATGCGGGCAGGTCCGGTCGATCGGGAACTGGCAATTCGGTGGCCCGCTGGTACTCGGACTCCAGGTTATCGATGCTGGCCTGCAGCACGACGAGTTCATCGGCCCAATGCCGGGGAAAGTTGACCGCGCCAAAGGCGATATTCCGCGAATACACATCCCCCGCCGCATCGACAATTGCCTCCCATGCCTCCAGGGCCTTGCGTTCTCCATTAATGGCGGACTTCAGGGCATCCGGATGACCGGATTGGAGATACATGTTATAGTGGACGGCGGCCGGTATTCGTTCAGCGTAGTAAAGCGCAAGGTTGGCAAGGATTTTCAGGTCGGTAAGGGTTGTGATGAATTCAGGAGACGGATCGCCGGCCTGACTGGCTTCCGCCATCTCGACGGCCGACAGGATCTTCCCGGATATTTCCCGGAACCAGTGACTATTCAGGATGGGCGTGTACTGGACCGTTTTCCCGCCGCCGAGCAGCATTTCAGCGGCATTGGCAAAGGTCTGGAATAACTGGACATCACTGTTCTCCGCCATGGCGAAAGCGGGCAGCTCCTCCGGGGCCATCATTTCCACCCATCCCCGGGTGGTCGGGAAATAGCGGTAGCGGTAGGCGCTGGCGACAATCCGGGGAAGGACCTGGCTGGCAAGGTGAATTCCCTCCATCAGGTGCCCGCCAGACGTCTCCCCGAATCGCTCATTGAACAAATTGAGCCAGGCGTCGTTGGAAATTTTGGGATTGTAGGAAACCCTTCCCCACACCTGGTAATAAGGCCAGTAACGTTCGAAGGGATAGTCGCCGACCTGGTAGGCCTCGTTGAGGAGGGTTCGGGGCTCGGTTTCATGGTCCTCCCCGAGCATCCAGGTGGCCATCATCTCATTTACCTCAAAACTTTTGCCATCGTAGAGCCGGGCACTTTCGACGAAGCGGCGAACATACTCCGGATTACTCCAGAGCAGGCAACGGACGGTCCCCCCGTTCCACATGCGCCAGTGGATGTCGTACTTTCTTGGATACCGCAACAGGTCGGCATACCCGTGCCGGCGGTCCTTCTGGTTGCGTGGAACGACGTGGAGCGGGTGATAGGGGAGGCCCATCTGCTCCATCCAGTATTTTGTGGCAACCCTGAAGTCCAGTTCCTGCGCAACGGCATCATCGATCACTTCGTCCGGGAGTCCCTTTGCCCGGAGGTCTATCCGCAAATCGGGCCGGTGCGTCTTCACATGGGCGAAGATATCATGCCAGAAGCGGGGGATCTCCTCCTTGGAAAGCCCTGATTCACCGTGCATCCTGAACTGCAGGCCATCAATGTCCGGAAAGACTTCGAGAAACTTCAAGAGGGCGGCCTTGTTGTAGGCAATCAGGTTATCGGCGGTGATACCGGCGACCAGATGGCCTTTCGACTGGCTCTCTACGTCAATACCGCCGGCTTGCACATGCCCCCGGTAGATGTGGTCCCAGATGGCCGGCGTGACTTGCACCCCGTGGGCATGCGCCAGCTCGATGAGCCGATTGAAGGCGAGGGTGTTTCGGTGCTGCTCTTCCTGGGTAATGTTGTTTAACCTCACTTCGCCGAAACCCTTCACATCAAAGAAGAACGGATAGAGCGGCGCCATGAAGCCGCCGTTTTCATAACCGAAGATGATGATGAAGTTATTGATGCGGGAACGGGCGAGGAGCGAAAAATAGCTTTCCCAGTAAGCCTCATCATGGAGCCGCTGTTCGAAATACTTCCGGTGCATGGTGTACATCGAGATCCCGCGGTCCTGCAAAAAGGGTGCTTCGTGCTTGCTGACCACATTCGGTGACCTGTTTTCCCCCAGGGACTGCCATCGACATTGTTCGGCGACATCCAGCAGGCCGTAAAGGAGACCCCTTTCATCAGCCCCGCAAATAACCACCGTCAGCTTTTCATTCCCGGCAAGCGTCTGGATGGTAAAGGACTCCGGCTCTTCCGGAACCACCGCCTCCGCTTCCTGCAGCCTTTTCACTATTTGGCCGCTTCCGGAACTCAACCCGAGGTGGATTTCAATTTCCGGGATGTCAGATAAGTCGCTGCATTGCCCTCTGGCGCGGAGGCTCTCCTTGATGACTGACAGGCCGAACTGGGCGGACTCGGGCAGGCTGCCGTTGGCATGGATTGAAAGGATTCGTCCCTTTGCAACAACTGATACCACGTAGAGGCCAAGCCAAAGGACCAAAACAAGTCTCCATTTCATCATTCTAAAGCAATATTGTCCGTTTTTGGAGGCGGCAGGGTGTCAGTCAGCGAACCTCAAAATTCTTCTTTGCCGAAGGTCATAAGGCAATGTCTATACGCACCTCCAAAGGTCCTAATCCCTCGTAATTGTAGGATCAAAACTTCTGCCTACGATGCCTTGGGTATTGTAGCATTTTCAATCTTCGGGTTCTGGCCGGAAATTGCGCTTGCCAGCTTTGCCGGACGAGCGATATTTTCATATGAAATAAATCTTTATTTCAACAAGAATTCATTATCTCTGATCTTCCCCATGAAAACTGGAAATGCCCTTGCTGGGCTGCTTGCCACGGGCGTCCTGTTTGTTTCCTTTAATTCTAGCAGTGCCCAGGAAACCGCTTACTTGAGCACCTTTGCGGAATCTCGTGTAAACCCGCCGACCTACGCTAATCCCACGACGACGGACGCGGACTTCGTTATTGGGTCGACGAAGACCCACGGTCTCGGAAGGATCGGGGAGAGCGGCATGAGTCTGGACTTGGGCAACACCTCGGCGGCATTCGTGGAAGCTGCGGGGCGCATTATCCAGGTGCCGATTGAGCTGACCGAACCGGGTGACGTCATTTCCCTGGTTGTCACCTTCACCGCGGAATCGGGTATTCTCCAGGGAAATACAAATTCGCAACTGGGCTTCGGGCTTTATGCCTCGGACGGCAACAATCCGCCCGACGGCGTGAGCAACCAGATTCTGTTCAACGGATCAGATTACACTAGTGGCTCGATGCAGGACTGGCAGGGTTACGCGATGGTCTTTGAGAACGCCGGGGGCAGCAACCGGTTGTACGTCCGGTCGGCGCAGGCCGAGGCGGGCATCAGTTCCGCGCAGGAACTTCTGTTCACGAGTAACACGGGTGGATTCACTAGTGCCGTAAGTATCCTTTCCGGTTCCTATGCAGGAGCGGGCTTGGCCAGCGGAACCACCTGCACATTTGTCGGCACCCTGACCCTGGTTGACAGCTCAACCCTTTCCATCAGTGGCAAACTCTACGATGGACCCGAGGGGACCGGTGTCCTGCTCGCCACAACTGTTGGCACCGCTTCCGGTGGCAACCTCGTTACCACCGCCTTCGATGCCGTTGGCCTGGGTTACCTGCGCAAGGGCGTGACCGGCGACTCGACTATCACTCTGCACACGCTGGAGATCCGCAGCAACAAGCCGACGACTCCGGCGGTTGTCCTTTCCGGACCGGTTGACCTGACCCTGACGGAGGGCGGAATTGGCTCTCTGACCGTCGAGACGGGTGGGGCGGAGCCAATCAGCTACGCATGGTACCGGAACGACGTTTTACTCCCCGAGGCGACTGAAGCCACCCTTGCCTTTGACAACGCCACGGGCGTCGATGCCGGGGACTATTACGTCATCGTCTCCAATACCTATGGTTCTGACACCAGTGCCACGGCCACGGTCACGGTCACCAACGGGACGGTAGCTCCGTCCATCACAGTGGATCCGACCGGAGCGCAAAAACTGGTCGGAGAGAACCACAGCTTCTCCGTGGTGGCCAACGGAACCTCGCCCCTCCAGTACGACTGGCGCAAGGATGGCGAATCCCTCGGGGCCGCCGACGATAGCAGCCTCCAGCTGAGTAACCTGGCTTTCGAAGACGCGGGCAGCTACACCGTCGTGGTGTCGAACGGTGCCGGCAGCGTTGAGAGCGAGCCGGCAATCCTCGAGGTCTGGAGCAAGCCTGCGATTTCGGTACAACCGGATTCTGTCATCACTCAACCGGGATCGGAAGTGGTGCTTTCGGTCACTGCCACCGGCTTTCCCGAGCCCACCTACAAATGGTACCGCAACGGCGGATTGATGCTCGGCGAGACTGCATCCACCCTGACCTTTTCCAGTGTCTCGGTAGAGGATGTCGGTGTGTACTATGTCGACGCGGTCAATGCAGCCGGCGTCGCTCGAAGCGATACCGTCTCCGTTAATGTCATTTCTTCGGTCGCGCTGACCGGAGCCTTCCCATCAGGCAATTCCGAGGACCTACCGCCGGACATCCAGATACCCCTTTTGTTTGACCAACCGGTCCAGCCGGGCCTGACGGGCAAAATCACCATCCACGAGACCGACGGAACCCTTGTCGACACGATCGACATGGCCCAGGCCAACACCAAGCGGGTGGGGGGACTGAACTACACTTATGATCCTGTATTGACGGACGGGTCCAGCGCCTGGCTGGTCCCGCACACGGGCGTGCTTGAGTATGGAAAATCTTACTACGTCCTCATTGAACCGGGTGCCATCCTTGATGCGGATAACGGTTCCTTTTCCGGTATCGATGATTCCAGTACAATCCGGTTCAGTACGCGAGCCTCGGGCCCCGCGGCCAACGCCGGCCTTATCCGGGTAGCGGCTGACGGATCAGCTGACTATGCCACCGTGCAAGGCGCCATTGACCATGTTCCGGCCGGAAATACCCAACCGGTGACCATCCGCATCGAGCCGGGCGTCTACCGCGAGCTGCTGCACATCCCTTCCAATAAGCCGAACATCACCCTCCAGGGAACCTCACGTGAAGAGGTGACCGTCACCTACCTGAACAACGCCAACCGCAATCCCAGCAACCAGCGGGCCAGTTTCTACAGCAGGGGCAATGACCTCGTCCTCGACTCAATTACTTTTGTCAACACCACACCAAAGGGCGGTTCCCAGGCGGAGACCCTGAACTCCGGCGGCCACCGGGTGGTTGTCCGGGACTGCGCCTTTTACAGCCTTCAGGACACCCTGAAGCTGAGCGATGGGGGCATATACTTCTATCGCTCCTACATTGAGGGCGATGTCGACTTCCTCTGGGATGATGCCGATGCCTTCCTTGAAGACTGCATCATCCATTCCGTCAACCGGGGCTACCTCGTCCAGACCCGCAACGGCCAGAATGACCGGGGATTTGTCTTCGTCCGCTGCCGTCTGACCGGTGAACCGGATGCTGCCGGGACTTACCTCGGCCGGATCGATCCCAATGTCTTCCCTTACAGCGAGGCCGCCTTTATTGATTGCGCGATGGGACCACACATCTCCACCGCTGGATGGCTTCTGAACAATGCGGCGACTGCCCCGACTGTCCGTTTCTATGAATACGGCAGTACGGACCTGGATGGAAATCCGCTCGACCTGAGCGGACGACTGGCCGACTCGACGATTCTCGACAGCGAAACCGCGGCCCAATACAGGAACGCCCAATGGGTGACCGGCTTTAATGTGGCCACTCCAGCCTGGGTGGCGGCGTTGCGTGAACGCGACACCACCGGCTGGTCCTTCGACAGCAGCATTGGATGGAACTGGGGCTATCCCTTCGCCCTTGGAAATTCCGGCTTCTTCCTCTGGACCTACGCCTTTGGTGACTGGGTCTACGCCTATCCTGTCTCCGCTGACTCCGTATACCTCTATGTTTACGGACAATCCGCCGGCTGGTATTGGAGCAGCCGGGACTACGGCAAGTGGGCCTGGGACTTTTCTGACGGAACCTGGGAGCTCCTTCAGTAAAGTTGGCCGCAAGTACGGTCCTACTCACCACCTTATTGATGATAGAATAGCCCAGTCAGCACTTTAGCTGGCCTGTTGATATTTGTTCTGGGTCGGGCGGGGGACGGTTCTTGCGCCTTGATAAATATAGTGGGCTTTCTATCGTTAGCCCCATGGCAGATACAAAGCACACGTTTACCGGAATACTCTGCCTTGCGGGATGGCTCTGTCTGGCTGCGGTTCCTGACGCTGGAAAGATAATCACCGTTAAGGGGCCTGTTGAGCCGGAAGCCCTTGGCAGGGTGCTCAGTCACGAGCACGTGCTGGTCGACTTCGATGGGGCCGCGGTTGCTTTCCCTGGCCGTTACGACCGGGCTGAGGTGGTAGCCTTGGTGCTGCCATTTCTGGCTAACCTGCGTGAAAAAGGCTTTCGCTCGTTCGTTGAGTGCACGCCGGATGGCCTTGGACGGGATGTCCTGCTGCTGAGGGAACTGTCAGAAAAGTCAGGTCTGCATTTGTTAACCAACACCGGGTACTATCCTCTGCGAAAAGGGAAACACGTGCCAGAGCACGGACTGAGGGAAAGTGCCGGAGAATTGGCCGCACGGTGGATCGCGGAAAGCCGCAACGGCATCAGGGGTACGAGTATCCGGCCAGGGTTCATCAAGATCGCGGTCAGCAACGCGCCACTTCCCGAGCTCGACGAGAAAATCATCCGCGCAGCCGCCCGAACCCATCTGGAGACAGGACTGACCATCGCCATGCACACCGGTACGGGCAGGGAATCATCCGCCCGGGCTGAGGCCGGAATGAGGGCCCTGGAAATTCTCCGGGAGGAAGGTGTTTCCCCACGAGCGCTGATCTGGGTGCACGCGCAGGCTTCCGCTGGCAATTGGGATACCCTGCTGCAGGCGGCCGAACTTGGGGCCTGGATTTCCTTTGACGGCGCGAGTAACAACAATCGTGCCGAACAGCATGTGAAATGGTTGCTGGACATGGAATCGGCCGGCTACCTGAACCAGTTGCTCGTCTCCCATGACAATGGCTGGTACCGGGTAGGGGAAGAGAATTCACCGGAATCCTTCAAGCCGTACACCATCATTTCCGATGTGGTCATACCCAAACTCCTCCAGGCCGGATGGTCCATGGACCGCATCGACTGTCTTTTGGTCGAAAATCCCCGCCGGGCCTTCACCGTGTCGATGAGGCGGGCCAAACCGGGCTCTGAGAGCATGGGTACCGTCCTGTTGGGTGCTTTCAAAATCCCTGCTGAATGCCTTTGGTAGCAGAGAAATCGAGCATTTACCCTAATAATGGCTATAAATTCCCTTGCTCGCACCCGGGTATTTCCTTATGCCTAATCTGACTTTGGTTCCTGCCCCTGTCTGGAATCAGCTCACCAGCTCATCGATTAATCCACCCATTACATGTCGCGGACACGGAATTCATTTGCCTTGGAGGTCCTCGAGCCGAGGTTGCTGCTCTCAGCGGATCCCATGGTCAATGCCGTCCCGTCACATGAGGAGTCGATTATCGGCGACACCACCGCGGTGGCCCTGGTGGAATTCCAGCAGAGTCCGACTACCAGCAGCGAGGGAGAGAATAGTCCGCAGGAGGAATCCGGCATTTTTGAGGTTTCTGACGCCCCGCTGGCGCCTGAGGTGGAATCCGTCGAGGCGGCTGACAATGCGGCTCCCAAGCAGGCGAATCTTTCACTGGCCACGGTTGAGGGGGTCTCATCTGACTTATCCCTCGAAGCAACGCAGAGTACCGTTACCTACAATCCCGCAGATAACCTTCTATTAACCCTGAAAGCGGGGCAGGGGCCACCCGGGGAAGCTGTCGCGAACACGAATAATCCCATTGCGACAGTCCCTCGGCCCGTGCTGGTTGTGCCGGGTATTGCCGGAACATTCGCCGCACCCGGAGCGGAAGAAACCTGGTATACTGAACGGGGAATCTCCCCGGACTTCCTCGAAATCGACCCGCTCGCGGGCTTTTACGACGATATCCTGGCGACATTTGAAAATGCCGCCGGTTACAAGCTTGGGGAGACCCTCTTTGCCGCCACCTACGACTGGCGGATGGCACCCGGTCCAGCCCCTGAAAATGGCGAATATGACGGTATCGTCAGTGGCCTGACTGCCGCCTCGCTGACTGACGATGTCTACGAATTTTCGGTCGACTATCTCGGCTACTGGATGGAACGGGCGGTCAACAAGTGGACCGCTCTCTACGGGGAAGCCCCGGATGGGGTGGATCTCGTCACCCACAGCACGGGTGGACTGGTGGCCCGGACCTACATCCAGAGCGATGCCTATGGACAGTCCAACGGGTCCATCGACCTGCCGATTGTCCAGAACCTGGTCATGGTCGGTGTCCCCAACCGTGGCGCACCAAAGGCATGGAATCCACTCCAGAATGATTTCAGCGGGGATGTCTCCTTCCAGATTGTGCTTTCAAAGGTCATGCTCAAGGCCTACGAGCTGTACCAGGACGGGGCCGTGATAACGGGGGCGGACGGAGAAATCTCCCAGGCCGAGACCCCGGGCCTGACTCCGGAGGCTTTTATCAACCTTTACGTCCCGACCATCCGCGGACTGCTTTCGACTTATGATTTCCTCTACACCGAGGGAGCCGATACCCCCATCGACGCCAATGCGACGGAATTCGTCAACGAGTGGATCCTCGACCTCAACAATGGACTCGATGAGGCCTTTACGCTGGACGAATTTGCGGCTTCTGATCCTGATGCGCGCAATCCGAACCTTTTTGCGGTCGGAGACCTAATCGCCCAGAAAATAATCGTCGTCTACAGTACTGGTGAATTCACGCTGCCGCAGACCTTCTCGGGCGAGGCGCCGGATCCCCTGGAGACGATAACGACCGTCCGGACCTTCACCGGCATCCAGGACCCCGGTGACCTGGTGACCAATTTTGATGAGTTTTACGGACACCAACCGGAACAGGGGGAGACCTGGCACCGATGGCTGACGACTCCTGTATCCGGGGATGGGACCGTGCCCACGCAGTCCAGTTACGACCAGTTTGATCGCGACCCCAACCGTGAACGCTTCACCTTTCTCCACATTACCGAGCCCCTCTTGGATGCCGACAATGCCATCATTGCTGAATCAATCGGCCACACCGGGCTGATGGCTAACCGGCAGTTCCAGATCGGACTCCTCGACAACCTGGACCTGCTGAGTGGGTACGATCCGACAAAAATCTCCACAACCCTGGCCAATCCCATTTACGAAACCTTGTTCAAGGTCATCGGTCTGCAGATTCTCGATCCCATTGAGTTGTTTGAACAGGCGGACTGGACGGAGATTACGGAGTTCGCGATTAACCAGGGAATCCGCTTGGGTCTCAATGAAGTAAGCCAGTGGCTGGGCAATATCGACAAGCTGGTCGTCGAGGATGCGGAGGACGCGGGATTCATCACATCTGAGATTAATCCCCTGATGTGGCCGGTGCCGCTGACGGACCGTTCCATCGGGGAACTGCTGAGTCTGCGCACCTTCTTCAATGACTTTATTGCCTTTCCGCTGATCGACTACATGGAGAACACCCCTGGTGGAGGGACTGAGGGCCTGGTCAATGAAATCAAGAAACTCGGTGACCAGATACCCGACACCATCACCGATGGCGCGACCTACACTTTCGAAATCCTTGGCAATGTAGCCAAGGGCGGGATCCTGCTGTTACAGGATCCGCGCGTGCAGGAGCTGCTGGCCCTCGATGCCGAAGATGTAGACCAGCTCAATGAGGCCGTTTTCTATGTCCCGTTCAAGTACAGCCGCACCAGCCTGGCTCCGCTCAACCTGGGGGCATTTGCCGCATTGCAGGGTTACCAGATAGAGCAGGGTGCCGGCATTGAGTTCACCGCCACGATGGAAGGGACAATTGTCTTTGGCTATGACATGCGGGAGGGAGTCGCCGATGAGGACCGCTTCTTTATCCGCTTCAATGAGCTCGACGTGGGGGCGCAAGCCGCAGCGACCAACCTCAACTTATCGATGAATGTCGGCGTCCTTGAGGCCGCGATCAATAATGGCTCCGTCAGTGGCGAGGCAGGTATCCGGTTTGGCTTCAATCCAACCGCCCGTAGTGAACGGGGCAATATCACCCAAAGCCAGTTGGCCGCAAATAGCGGGAAGTGGGATGGCTTCATGTCCCTCAATCCAGCCTCCGGGCCCTACGGGGATTTAGATGTCAACCTGCCGCTCACGGTCAGCTATCCGGGCCTGACGGATGTCCTGGCCCCTGTGTTGACGATCACGGGGAATGATTTCTTCAACAAGGCTCCGGAGGTCGGGACCAGTGGCTTTGGAAACCTGATCGATTTTTCCTACCTGTCGCCGGCCAATTTCGAGGACGCCCTGCTTGGAATGACTGAGCTGCTGGACAGCATGGGGTCAACTCCCGCCATGCAGGAGAACCTTCCCTTTGCCGCGGATTTGCCGCTTTATTCCGTTCTCGATCTGGGGAATGTCCTCAATACGTCCATCGTCGATAGCCTGAGAACAGAGGACGGCGTGCTGACTTATTCCAACCTGCAGGATTTTATTAATCTAGCCGATAGCACGACAAGCACATCCAGCAATAGTGGCATAACCGCTTTTGGTATTCAGCCACTGAATACACATTCAGTTGGAGGAACCTACGATCAGGCCAACCATTCACTGACATTCAGTTTTGAATACGGTTTCCAGAGCGATTTCCAGGACCAGGAATTTTCGTTTGATTATGATCTGGAACCCCTGGAAATTTTCATCAGCGGAGGTGCATTCTCGATTGATACGACCGGTGTCCTTGGCTTTGACCTGGTTCTTGATCTGTCACCTCCGGTCGCCTCGGTTAAAGCAAGCGAAGCCCTGCCGGCCGATGGAGTGCTGGCGGAGGCGGCTGCCGTCGAAGTCCTCCTCAACGGCGGAATTATCACTAATGGGGAGACGGTCGTCCTGAACGTTGATCCCGACCCTACCAATCAGACCGCTGCGGATCTTGTCGCGGACGTGAACGAGGCCATCGCGGCAACCTATCTGAACGGTGTCATCCATGCCCGCCTTGATGGGGGCAATCTGGTTATTGAAACCATTGTCACTGGACCGGACCTTTCGCTGTACATCTTTGAAGGGGAGGGGCTGGGCTTTGCCCCGGCTGATGTCGCAACGGTCCAGGCCGTCGACTTTACGCAGGCGGCAAACATCTCGGTTGACTTCAGTGCCCAGCTTTTTGCCTCACACTTTGCCGCGGGGGCCAGAATCGGATACGCCGGCGTCTTCATCAACAATGGCTCCGCCAGCCTTGACCTAGGCTTTTCCCTGGAATTGACCCCCGGGGGACCTGTCCGCATCGGTGATGCCCTGATCGACCTATTCCTCGATCCACAAGCCTTCTCCCCGGTGGTTGGCCTGACGGCTTCCGGATCGATTCTCCTTGAAGAGATATCGGTCGATGCCGGGAGCGGTGTGGGTAGTCCGGCACCGGGAGCATCCATTGAAATCAGCCTTGCTGCCGGTGCGGTCTTCCCGCTTTCCCCAACAGACCCGAGCCAGTTTGAGATTACCTTTAACGGCGACTTCTCGGAAGTCTTGAAGTTGGAGTCGCTTGACTACGAAACAATGGTCCAATTGCTCCGGGATGGACTCGGAGTCTTGGAGGATATCGTCCAGTTTGACTTCCTCAATGCGGAAATCCCGTTCCTTGGCGGCAGCGTGAACGATGTCCTGAGCCTGGTCGATGTGTTCCTGATGATCATTGCTGATCTCGAGGCAAGTGCACCCCCCACTATCCAGGCCTTTGTTGTCCAGCTGAACGGACTTTTGCAGGATTTGCTGGATGCCGCCTTCCCGGGGCAGGGTCTCCAGGCTTCCGTTTCCCTGGAGTTCGGAAACGACGACATCCTCCGCCTGGACTTCTCCTATCTTGCCGGGACTACCGTGTCCCGCCGCTTTGAACTGGATCCAGGCGATGCGATTCCCGGCTTGCAAAAGATAGTGGATATCGAAGGCAGCTCCATGCTGGAAATCAGCATCATGGCATGGATTCAGTTCGCGATGGGCATCGACCTCTCGAATTCCACATCGCCCGCTCTCCTTTTATTCGATGGGACGGATGCTGTTTTCGAGCTCTTCCTGGCCGCCGAGGCACTAAACTTCACCGCAGCTGCTCCATTGGGCTTCTGTATTAAGAATGGCTCAGTGTATATCGACGACGGCACCCCTGAACAGGGGCCTGCACGGGCACAGCTGGCTTTCACGCCCTCCGGAACGGACCGTATGGTCGCCTCGACGGTTACCCTGGGCGACTTTTCAACCAGTGTTATTGGCGAAGCAAGGGCCACCTTACCCGTCTGCTTCCCCATTGGTGGCGACACGGTCGGTGACATCACATTTGGTCTGGATTTCACGGACCTGCTCAATCCTTCCTTCGACGGTCCGGATTTTGTCAGCCTCTTTTCCGGAGCGGACCTGCTGGACATGCTGGGGGATGGATTGGATCTCCTCCTCAGAAGCTTCAATGATATCGCGACCGGCGATATCCTCGGCTTTGAAATTCCGTTTTTCGGCGACCAGCTGAAGGAGGTAGTCTCGTTCATAATTGACCTGCAGGCTGCCTTGGAGGCTGCGTTCGATGCGGCGGTGGATCTCACCACTGATTCCATTGACGACTTGCTCTTCTCGGTCGTCGGCCCCGGTGGTTTGAACTTCCTGCTCCCGTCCGGCACATTGGGGCTTCCCGACATTGGCACATCATCCGGCGGGTTAGGGGACATCGATGTTCAAGTGACCGAAATTGATGGCGCTATCGATGATATCCGGATCAGTTTGCAACTCGGGCAATTCATTGAAGTCCTGTCCAAGGCGATTGATTTTGATGATGGCCTTCCGGGATTGGAGCTCAATCTGGACGTTGGCTTGGTGGTCGAGCTGGCCTGGAAGTGGAATCTGGTCTTTGGGGTCAATCGATCCAGTGGTTTCTATTTTGATCCTGACATTGTGGATGAGCTTCAGATCCATGTGAACGCGACCCTTCCCGACACGGACATTGGCGGTTCATTGGGTTTCCTGACCTTGCGTGTGTACGAAGGGACACAGAATCCCAATGATACAGGATTGTCCCTTGCTATCGTTGTCGATTTGCTGAATCCGGGCTCCACCTCCGGCGGATTGCTGACGCTGGGCAATCTACTGGGAAGCTCCCCCGGCAACAGCTTCGATGTCCGCTTGAACGGGAATGCCCTCATGGATCTGATCCTCGTGGCTGGATTTGCCGGTGGCTCGGGCGAAGTCTTTGACGCCTTGCCAACCTTTGAGGTGGATTTCCTTCTCGACTGGGACTTTGTCGATGCCTCAACAAGTGGGGGCGTCATTGGCAATCTGCCCAACATCCAATTCAGCGACATTCGCCTGGATGTGGGGACATTCTTTGCCGACTTCCTCCGGCCGATTATTCTTCAGATTGAAGCCTACCTTGAGCCCTTGCGTGACATACTGAATTGGCTCGATGCGGATATCGAAGCCCTGAACTGGCGTTACCTGGGCCGATATTTGGACCAGAATAAGGATGGTGATGTCACCCTGTTGGACCTGGCCGCCTTGTTCGGACTTTTCGACCAGCGAAGCATCGATTTCCTGAATACCCTCGCAACCATAGACGGCTTGCTCGGGGCATTTAGCATTGGGGCCTTCCCGGACAGGGGAGATGGAACCCCCGGCAGCGGGATCAAGATAAGTCTCGGGGGCTACGACTTTGGTGGCAGCGACCTGCGTACAGGCAGCTTCAATTTCGATCCCGTCAATGGATTCCGCCTTCCGGATATCAGCATTGATGATGCTTTCGCCGGGCTGGGTGGAAATGCTGGTGACTATTATTCGGAAACCCAGGTCAGCTATTCCCTCGGGGAAGGGAAATTCAATTTTGAACTCTTCAATCCGGAAAACCTGATTAATCTTCTAATGGGGAATCCGGTCGAGTTCTTCACTTACAAGATGCCGGAGTTCTCCTTCAGCTTTGTTGAAAAGTATTCGGTCCCGATTTGGCGCTTCCCCAGTATCGATGTCGGTGTGAGTTTCTTCGCCTTTTTCCGCTCACAACTGAGTTTCGGCTACGACAGTTCAGGCGTTGATCTCTTCCAGTCCAGTGGGGAGGTTAACGATCTCTTTGGCGGATTCTACATAGAGGTCGGGGAGCTCGTTCCACCCCAACTACTACTCTCAGGCGGCATCGGTGGCTTTGCCTCCATCTCCCTCGAGGATCCCATCTTTGATATAGGAGTTGAGGCCGGCCTGGAATTGAAAGTGGAACTGGTCGCCTCTTTCAACCTCGTCGATCCCGGGAATGGAAAACTCTATTTCTGGCAAATAGCCGATCTCGTAGAGGAGAGGGGACTGTTGAAGGCTATCGATTGCATCTACACCATCGATGGTGGCATCTATGCGGAATTGTCGTTCTACATCGACTACGAGATAGACACATGGAGAAAGACCTTGCTCAGGGCTGCGTTGGTCGAGTTTGGGGGTGAATCCGAGAATTGCTTCAGTCCGTTGATTGGAGACCGGTTGGAAACCCCGGTTGAAGGCTTCCAGAGCAATAATACGGTACTCTTTGCCGCCGACATCGGGGTGGCCCCGGGAATTCACCTGAGGGGAGCCAGCATTAGCCGGCCGGGGGATATCGATGTCTACAAGTTTGAATTGCTGGATGCGGACAGTATTGAAATCAAACTCTTCGGGACCCCTGAAGATCCCGCCAGTGCCCGAAACATGGAACTGAGTCTTCTCAACGGAAACGGCCAACTGATGGCGATGACTTCAGTCGGCTCCAACACCAAGACAGTGAGAGGACCAAATGTCCTGCCGGCGGGAACCTATTTTGTCAGGATTGCCTCCACCGACAGGACCCAAGGTGCCTACTCGCTGGATATCGACCCGGCCACTAGCAGCAGCACCCGTGTCTTTTATGTGAACGGTCCCTATTTCGAGGATCAGGAGCTTCCCCACGCTTTCTATTCCCTTGCCGGAGGCAATGACAGCCATCCCCAGGCAGGTCTCTCCCCCGAGCATCCGGCACTGACCCTGGACCGGGTTCTCCAGTACGGGCTGACGCCCGATGATCTGGTCCTGTTTGACACCGGAACCTACACGGAAGCTATTCAGCTCACTGGCGACCACGCGGGGTTCACTTTTGCTGGCGCACCCTCGACCCCCTACAGGGAGTTCGATGAGAGTTTTAACTTTGGCAGCACCCTTGAGGGTGCTCCATCCGGGACGCGCCTCTCCGTTGATGGAGCGGATAACCTTACGGTGGCCAAGTTTGTCTTTTCTGAAAACCAGACCGGACTGGCGATATCCAACACGACGGCCTTCCGTGGTGTTGATTTGAACTTCCGCTCCAACGGAACGGCCATGGTGGTGTCGGCTTCTCCTGATATGACGCTGGACGGGGTGTCGGTCGCCGGCGGCGTGGACCGTGCTCAGGGATCGGGCCTGGTAATCAACCAATCGGGTAACTTCAAGCTGACCAACGCCACGTTCTCCCTTGTTGAGTCCGGTATATCCTTATCCAACGTCAACACCGCCTTGATAGAGAATGTCAATTCGACCCGGGCTGACACCTTCATTACGGCAGAAGATGGATTGGACCTGACGCTTCGAAACGCACTCCTTGAGGGTGGGGAATTGGAAACTTTCCTTGGAAGGACCTATTACACCGCCGTCAGGAGCAACACCGCTATCGACATCGACAACTACACAATCGTGGCGATTAACAACGTGGATGCCAACCGCTACCTGACGGGTGCCCTTGTGCGGAACGCTTCCAATGTCAGCATACAATCCTTTGATACCACTGATGTGGGGACCGGATTCCGGGGTTACAGTCTCAGCACGATGACAATCGAGTCCTCCGACTTGCGGGGAACGGAGAACGGACTCCGCATACAGGGCCCCAGCATTATTCCGGCACCCAGCACAAACATTACCCTGCAGGGAGTCGTTGTTGGTCCATTGACTACGGGACCCTTCGACTCAATGGACTATGGTGCGGATGCTTACATTTCCGAAGTCACGGACTTGGAAATTCTGTCCAGCACTTTCTACCAAGGTGCGTTGAAGGTTGTCGGCTCGACAGATATCACGATGGCCAACTCACAGGTGATTGAGGGAACGACGGAGTTCATCAACAACACCACGCTGAACATCAGCAACTCAAGCTTTACGGCGATGGAAGGGAGTAACGCCTTCCTTCTTGGTGTCCGGGATTCTGACGGAACAAATTCCATCACCGGCATTGTCATGGAGGGACCCGGGAAGGGCCTCAATATCGAGCAGTCCCAGAATTTTGCCATCACGGGCAGTACCTTTGAGGATATGGAAACGGCGATCCGTATTGCCGGCGACTCGACGACCCAGTCCTCCGGGATTACCATTGAAGGCAATACCTTCTCCCGGGGAGAGGATGGCATTGTCGTGGCCAATGCACAGGTTTCCGGAATCGCGATTACGGATAATACGCTTTCGGATTTCGGAGGTGTGGGGATTGATGTCCAGGGCAGCGCCGAACTACGGGACAACCGGGTCCAGCGGTCCAACATTGGCATACGGTTTGACTCAGGGACGCCTGGCATGTGGGGGAACTCCGTCTGGGATAGCATCGTCGGCATCTTCGGATCCGGCTACCTCGGAAACGATGATTATACAGCGAGCAGTTTCAACCGGGTCTACAACAATGGAACCGGTATCTACGCCCAGGACGGGGCTGTGGTGGCCTTTAACAAGGTCCACAATAACGATGCCGGAATCGTCGTCCTGGGGGATGTGGATGTCCACCACAACCTGGTTTATGACAGTGTGAATGTGGATGTCCAGTTGGGGCTCTCGGATGGTGCAGCGCTCTGGAATAACACCATTCACTCGACCGGCACCGCCGCTCTTCAGTTAACCTTGGTCACGACCAACACGGACCTGCGTAACAATATCGTCTGGAGCGAGGGCGGGACGACCTTGTTTATCGATGCCACCAGCGGGGATGGCCTGACCAGCGACTACAACAACTTCTATGTCTCAGGTGGTGGCGTTCTCATCGACTGGAAAAAGACCATCGACGACTTGTACGACTGGCAGGTCGAGACCGGTCAGGACCTGCATTCCATCGGAACGACCCAACTGGAACCAATGCAGGACAAGCCGAACTTTGTCGCAGGGGACAGCAACCGGCATGTCGAGGATTTGGTTTCAACGACTATCAATGCCGGGGATCCATCTTTCGCCTTCGATAACGAGCCCGGGCCTTCCGGTGGCCCCAACGGGCTGCGCATTAACCAAGGCGTTTATGGCAATACGACTCAGGCCGCCCTTTCCCCGGCCTCCTATATTCGGGTCCTCTCGCCGAACTATTACACGGATTACACCTTGGCCGACGCCCGGCGGATTTCTTGGGAGTCCTTTAATGTGACCGGAAATGTTGTTGTCGAATTGTTCCGGGACGGGGTCGGCAAGCTGGAGGACCTTGCGACCGTTGATGTCGAGAATCTCCCTCCGCAGGTGCTTGAACAGCCGGACAGCGAAGGCTCGATCATATGGAGTCCACAGTCCAGCGGTCTGACTGGGAACATCGATGACCGCTACTTCATCAATGTTGTTTCCAGCGATGACAGCAATCTGGTGGACCGTTCCCGTGAAGTATTCTCGGTTCCTGCAGACTCGACCGAATTCTTTGTCAACAATGACTCGCAGGACGGTGATTTGCTTACCTCCGCCATTGGAAATAACCGCAACACCGGAACCTCGGCCGGCGATCCCAAGGCGATCGTCTTCGGCATCCTTGACAACTACTCACTCAGTTCAGGGGATACCGTTTCAGTTGATACGGGAGCCTACATACATCTGCGGGATGTTCTTATCAGCTCGGCAGCTGAAAACGGTAACAATGAAGCCTTTGTCCTGACCGGACCATCCGATACTACGGATCAGGTTATCTTTGACCGAGCCAGTACGCGCGCGGAAACACACAGCATCCTGCTTGACGATGCCTCATTCGTCACCATTTCCAACCTCACCCTGGAAAACGGGAATGTCGGCGTTGAGGCAACCAATGGAAGTACTTTCCTCACTGTGGACAACGTGGAGATACGCGAGCATGCGGGCACCCAGATCTTCATTCATAGCGGATCCGACCGGGCAACGCTCAACGACTTGTACATTCATCACGGGGAGTCACATGGAATCGTTGTGGATGCCGTTTTGGAGATCATTTCAAACACATCAGTGCAGTTTAATGCAGGCTGGGGTATTCGCTTGAATGACAGTGGAAACGGGAAAGTTGAAAACAGCGCCATTTCCGGCAATTCCGGTGGGGGCATTTTCGTGGATAACGATGTTACTGACACTGTGACAACCATTGGATTTGAGGACCTGAGCCAGGACCGTGGAAACATCATCAGCGATAACGGAGGCAACCAGGTCGATTCCCGTTCAAATGCAGCTGTGATTGGTAATGCCATTTTTCATAGCTTCGGCTCTGCTCTGGAAGGGACGGGTACAGGCATCCACATGCTGGAAGGGGAGGCGCGCTATAATGTCATCTACGGCCACGCTTCAGGCATCGTCTCCACATACGAATTCAATTCCGGCAACTCGGTCGGTTCGTTGATCGAGTATAACCGGATATTCAAGAATACTGTCGAGGGCATTCGCTTGAATACTTCCTTCGGTGATGTCGTGACCGGCAACGTCATTTACTCCACCCCAACCGGCATTTACATGTCTAATAGTTCCAGCTTCGCCGGAGCTACCACTTTCACCAACAATCTGATCTATAAGACAGAAGATATTGGAATCTACCTTAACCGTGCAGACGGATTTGCGTTCACCAATAACACCATATACGCCCTGAGTGGTGATGCCTTGGTCGCCCGTTATTCCCCTAATGGGGATATCCGGAACAATATCTTTTACGTCAACTCAGGCCCGGCCATTGATCTGGATGTCCCCAGCGAGGAGGGGATCAGCAGTGACTACAATATCTTCCAGCTGACTGATTTTGGGACCATCGGGTTGTGGGCCGGAGGCAGTCGTGGCAACCTGACCGAATGGCAGAATGTCTCCTTCCTTGACCAGAACAGCCTCGAAACGGATCCCCTGTTTGTTGATCCCGACGGGGATGATGATATGCTTGGCTATGGCAACCTTGTCCAGGATGGCCGGGACGACAACTTCCACCTGCAGAGTACCGAGGGAAGTATTCGGAATGGTTCGCTGGCCCCGGTGCAAGACTTGGGAACCGGCCGGGTCAGGTGGGAAGTTAGTGGCACTGAGGTCGATGCAGCTCTTTCCCCGGGTATTGACCGGGGTGACAGTTCCTTTGCTTTCGACCAGGAACCCAGCCCGAATGGAAACTTCATCAATATAGGGGCTTTTGGTAACACCGAGCTAGCTTCCCTCAGCCCAGCCTCCTACGTCCTCGTGACATCTCCCGCCGGCGGTGAGACATGGCCCATTGGACAAACCTTTGATATCCAATGGCGCAGTCACGATTTCACAGGAACGGTGGACATCGTCCTGAAGAAGTCCGGAGGATTGGGCACAATCGCCACAATTGCCTCGGGGACCGAAAATGACGGCTTGTTTGAATGGCTGGTTCCCGACACGCTCACACCTGGCAGCAGCTATATTGTCGAAGTAATCCGTAAGGACTTCGGAGCTGCCAGTGGACAAAGTGCGGAATCGTTCAGTATCTCAGAGGCGATTAGCTTCTACTACGTGAACGATGATATCGTTGACCCCAATACCTACACAACAGCAACTGGCGACAATGCCAAGGATGGCTTGAGTCCGGGAAAACCCAAGGCATCTATTCGCGCTATTCTTGATACATACGATCTCGGTCCGGGAGACGTCATCCTGGTGGATCCGGGTACCTACAACATCACCACAAACATTCTCATTGAAGCAGCGGATTCCGGTGTAACCATCCGTGGCTTCACCGATCCAGCGCGAACGGATCTTGTCACCGTCATTGACCGGGGTGGGTATACCCTGACTTCCTTCATCTTCGAAATCACGGGAGCAACGGATGTTACCATAGAACACATTCAGTTCCGGAATGCTCAGCGGGGAGTCTTTGCCGACACCGATAACGCGACCAATTTGACCCTGCGGTATAACTATTTCTATCTCATTCAGGAAGGTGGTATCTACCTGAATACGGGCAATGCAGGATTGCTGGTGGAGGGCAACGATTTCGAGGGCAGCGGTGGCGGCTACAATACCGGGCAAATGCAGTACGGCGTCTACTACCGGGGCTCGGATGCCACCATTCGGGGCAATAACTTCCTGAACAGCTCACAGACTGCCATCGAAGTGAACTCCGCAGCCCATAGCGAAGGCACCCAATACCTGATCGAGAAAAATAACATCGATGGAGCCCGACGAGGAATCGGGTTCACGGGTTCAAATAATGATGCCAACGCACTCATCCGAGAGAACACTGTCATTAACTCGGTAAGCAGCGGCATCAGAATTGGTGGAACCGGTGTGGTGGCAACGGAGAATATAGTATTCGATAATCAGTACGGAATTGAAATCTGGTATGGTGCTTTGGCCACAGGCAACCTTGAAGTTTACAATAACGATGTCGGGATTTTCTTCACCGGTCCAGGAACTGCTTCGGATAATACGGTTTACAACAACACCATAGAGGGAATCAGGAGTACCACCAACAACACCTATATCGAAGGAAATACTTCTTACAATAATCCGATAGGGATTCGCTTCACGGTCAAAAGCTCCCTGGTCGGCAACGTGGTCCATTCAAACGACAAGGGCTTGCTCGCCGAAGGCTTGAATTCCCGGTTGGCCAGTTGGCATGGATTGATTGCGAACAATCTTGTCTACGGCAATACGGAGTTTGCCTTGCGGATTTACGGCATCTCCACCAGTGGCAATAATTCAGCTGAGATCTTCAATAACACCTTTGTGCAGGCCGGAATCGATACGCCCGCGGTCATTCTGGACAATGCCCCAGGTCTGGACTTCCGCAACAACATCGTCTCGGTTAATGGGGGAATTGCCATGGACGTCAGTGATGACAGCCAGTCGGGATTCCAGGCCGATTACAATCTGTACTCCTTGAGGAACACCTCCGGTGCATTCCTCTGGGCGGGCGCGCCCCTCAATAACCATGCCGACTGGTTCTATAACGTTGGTGCGGACGGACATTCGCAGTTTACAGATCCTCGCTTCGTCAATGTGGTCACCGGCGACTATCATCTAGCGCCCGACTCTCCTGGAATAGATGCGGGTGATCCTGCCAGTGAGTTTGTCAAGGAGCCAAACCCAAGTGGCTTCCGTATTAATGTTGGTGCTTACGGGAATACCCCGGAAGCCACTCAGAGTGCCAGCAGGGCGATCCAGATATTCAATCCCACCGGACTGGACAAGCTGGTCCAGTCGAGCCCGACAAGCATTGAGTTCTTTGCTGCCGGTTTCCTTTCGGAAATCAACATGGGGCAATGGAATCTCGGACGCCTGACCATCGATGACTGGCAGCTGCTTACTAGTGTCTCCGGTGGTAATTACGACTTGAACGGGTCCTTTGGCTCGGCTGATACAAGTGGACTTGTCGATCCTGCTCCGGCCGATGTTTATGAGGAAACCTGGCAGAGTAGCTGGGGCCTTGATCAGCGTATCGATATCGCCCTTTCCCTGCTACCCGGGGAATACCGCCTGCGCCTGCATTTTGGCTCCTTCGAGAGCAGTGCCGGCCAGACATTCGATGTCATCGCCAACGGAAACACCGTCCTTTCCGACTATGACATCTTTGTTGAGGCTGGTGGCCGTTACAAGGCATCGATAGAGGAGGTAACGGTGACCGTTGGGGCAGACGGCGCTCTGGACCTGGCACTTGTTACCACCAGTCAGGGGTATGCCACCATTTCCGCGATTGAAGCCATTCTATTGAATCCGGATGGGCTTGCCTCACCGACATTCAACATGGAAGTTTCCTTCGATAGCGGAAACAGTTTTTCCAATGTGACCGGAGGCCTGACTCTCGATCGTTCAGGCAAGGGGTCCTATGATTGGACGCCCTTCGCATCAACGGATGGCCCAACCGCGATGATCCGAATCAGCAGTGAGGACTTCAGTAATGCCGAGGCAGAATCCCCGCTATTCCTCATAGCCAATTCAGGTAACCGGTACTATGTGAATGACGACTCCCTTGATAATGACGTCTTCAGGACCGCGGTTGGGAACAATGCCAACAGCGGCAAGGATCCCGGCAGCCCAATGCGGAACTTGGAAGCCTTACTCACGGTCTACTCGCCGGGGCAGGGGGATACCATTTTTGTCGATAGCGGTACCTACACACTGTCCCGAAATTTAGTTGTCACTGCAGAGCAAAGCGGAGTGACGATAGTGGGTGCATTCGATTCCGAGAATCCAAATGCGAAAACCATCCTCGACCGGAACAACCGCAACATCGGCTCCTATGGATTCGAGTTGGCCGGTGTCACCGACCTTACCCTGGAACATCTGACCATTACAAATGCCTACCGGGGGCTCTATGGTCCAACTGATGGGTCAAGTAACCTGACCGTTAGGAATAGTGCCTTCATCAATAACCAGAACGCAGGCATCTACCTTGAAACCGGTAATCCGGGTGTGCTTGTCGAACGCAGCCACTTCCAGGGCTCTGGCGTACCGAACCAGGGCAACCAGACGGATGGCATTTACCTCGCCACTATTGATGGAACCATTCTCAAAAACACATTCAAGGACAACTCGTCAAAGGCTATCAACATTTTCCACAACCAGTACAATACTGAAACGGGTTACTTGATTTCAGGAAATGAAGTTGAGGGTAGTACAGACGGCATTAGTGTTAACGGACAATCCAAGAATGCCACCCTTATTGACAATAAGATCACAGACTTAACTGGCACCGGCATCGCAGTTTCTCCTGATGGGGCGCTTATTGAAGACAATAAGGTTACGGGTGGATCAACAGGAATCATCTCGTATGGGGATTCCATTCTTTTCGACAATAAAGTATCAAATGCCACAACTGGCATTTCTGCCTCGCGCGGATTAGTCACGGATAATGAGGTGTTCAGCAATACAACCGGTCTTTCCACTGCATTCGGATCGGGTATATACCGGGACAATACCGTTTACGACAATGACACTGGCATCCTATTAAGCCCCAACTCGGAAGTGATTGGCAACAGGATTTATAGCAACGGTATAGGACTGTTGCTACAGGAGGGCACTACGGTCGCCGGAAGCGTCAGTTATGTCCTTAATAACGTTGTTTATGGTAACACCATACATGCCCTGATGGCATCGGGACGAACCAGCAATTTGAACCAATTGGTTATTCGGAATAACACCTTCGTTCATAATGGAGAAGCGACTGCCGCGATCCTCCTGACGGATTACCCGAACATTGATTTCCGGAACAACATTCTCTCGATAAGTGATGGAACCGGCATGGACATCAATAACGGCAGCCAAAGTGGCTACACCGCTGATTATAATCTTTACTGGGTAGGGGGAAGTGCGACGGCGATTATCTGGGGCGACGTGGAGATTAATGATCAAGCGGACCTCGTTTACGGCATGGGTGCCGGCCGGCATTCCATCTTTGCCGATCCGCAATTCCTGGCCGCCTTCATCAATAACTATCACCTCAAGTCAACCTCACCGGCAATTGATGCCGGGGATCCTGATGTATCGATTGTGCGGGAAACCGAGCCCGTGACGAGCCGGACGAACATCGGTGCTTACGGTGACACCCTGGAAGCAACCAGTGGAAGTATTCCGTCCATTGGAATCATCGACCCGGTTTCACTGGACAAACTCCTGCTGAATGGTTCCAGCACGATCCGGTTCTCGACCACAGGCTTCCTCAGGGAACAGGGAATCGTCAAATACAATTCAGGAAACATCGAAGTCGAAGACTGGCTGCGTGAATCAACCGGTGAAGGAACGATCCGGAAAATCAACCCGAGCTACACGATTGACTTAAGCACGACCACGAATCCCGCCCCCGTGGAGGTCTATGAGGAAAGTTTGATGACCAATCTGGGCTCGGGGAACCGGCTCGATATCACCCTCAATCTACAACCCGGGGAGTATGAACTGCGGCTGCACTTCATCCAGTACCAAAACTACAATAATTTCAGCTTCGATATCCGGGTTGACGACTCAATTGTCCGCAGTGGTTACAATATCTCTGCCAGGGCTGGTGGTTATAACCGTGGGCTGACGGAGATAATACCCGTCACTGTCGGGCCTGATGGGCAGGTACTGCTATCCCTGGTCTCGAGAATTAATTACGCCAGCATCAGCGGCCTCGAAGTGCTCAAGGTCAATCCGGATGGATTTGAGGATCCCCGCTTTGATGTGGAGGTTTCCTACAATGATGGGGCAAGTTATATTCCTGTTGCTCGTTTCGTACCGGTTGATGACAGGGGGATTGGGCAAGTTGATTGGAGCCCGGCTGCCTCCACGGATGGCCGGAAAGCACTGGTTCGCGTCGTTAGTCTCAATGAACAGGAAGTCAGTGCGACAACCGAACCATTCGCTGTCGCCAACGACGGTAACCGCTATTACGTCAATGATGATAGTACCGACTTTGACATCCATACTTCCGGCACCGGCGATAATTCCCACACCGGAAAGACCCCGGAAAGGCCAATGGCCAGCCTGGAAGCACTCCTTTCTGCCTACACGTTCTCGCCTGGAGACATTATTTTCATCGACAGTGGCACTTACCATTTGAGCAGGGACATTTTACTTTCTGCTGAGCACAGCGGCATCCAGATCATTGGGGCATACGATCCCGGTGAGACCAGAACGAAAACTATCCTGAATCGAAGCAACAGTTCGGCCCAGGCTGATGTCTTTGAAATAAATGGTGCCACGGACATCACTATTCAGGACCTCACGATTACAGGTGCCGGAACTGGCATTAATGTAGTGGCCGATTCATCTGCCAGCAATCTGCATCTGGTCAATCTGGACATTCAGTACAATGCAAAATTCGGAATCCTGGTCGGGCAGGGGAATGGTAGGATTACAATCGACAGCAGCCGCTTTACGGGTACCGGTCTGATCGGTCAAGCGGACTCACAGGAAATGGGCATTTCCTTGACGGCTGCCGATCTGGTTATTCGTAACAGTGTGTTTACTGACCACTACTACTACGGCATTGTCGACCGGACTCGGGATGCGATCTTTGTAAGCGTTGAGGACAGCTCGTTCTCCAATTCACGAGTCGATATAATCGACGGTGACACGACCATTTCCCGGTCCGAATTCAGCAACTCACCCGGACGGGCAGCACTCGTTCTAAGCGGTGCGAATTCCATGGTGCACGATAGTGTTTTCAGTGGTAGTGGGTTGATTCACTCGGGCACACTTTTCATTGGAGCGCTGAATGTCCTCAATGGGGCGTCTGCTGTCAGAAATGTATCCTTTGGTAATCAAGTTGGCATACGCGTCATCAATGATGCCATCGCAACTGATAATATCGTGTTCGATAATGACATCGGCGTATTTGTTGAAAACGCCTTGGTGGAAGGAAACAGGGTCTTTGGTAATGTCGATGTGGGTATTTACGGGCGCGAAGAAGCCCTGATCTTTGGCAATAAAGTCTACAGCAACGGCATTGGCATTCAGGGATACGGATCCAATGCTTACAGCACAAGAAGCTATTTCGAAGGAACCATAACGAATAACATCGTCTTCGATAACGGTTCTGCTGGCATCCAGATTGACTACACGAATAATAATTCAAGATCACCTGTCTCGGTCATCAATAACACCGTCCACCAACCAACGGGGAACGCCATCCTTATCCGTAACATGTTCTACGGAACGGTGGCTAATAATATCCTCAGTGTGGAAGCAGGATTCGGCATCAATATCGATGCATTCAGTCTGAACGACAACGTGACGGTCGATTTCAACCTGTTCTACCTTCAAAGCAATCCCAACGCACAGGTCGGGGATGTTGACGGTACATCGGCCGATACCGTCGAGGCTTGGCGGAGTTTAACAGGAAAGGGTGACAACAGCCTTGTTGGCGATCCCAGGTTCTTCGATATCAATGGAGCGGATGATCTCGGTGGATATTCGGATGTTGGTGGGATCCTGGTTGATGGTGGTGTGGATGATAACTTCCACCTGCTTGCATTCAGTGATGCAATCGACCGGGCCAACCTCTTGATTGGGCCTGTTCTGGATGCTGAAGGCGATGTCCGCCGGGATGATCCCGGAATAGATAACCAAGGGGGTTTAAGTTACGATATCGAGATCCTTCAATCCAGTCTGCATGAGCCAAGTCGGGGGATTGCCCAGGGTTGGAGGTCGACCAGTGGCAAGTGGACCTTGGCGCTTCCATTTGAATTTACTTATTTCGGGGAAACCTACACCCAGATTGAGGTTACCTCATCGGGACAAATCGGATTCCCGACTATTCCCTTCGCGTCGACAACCGGCTCCGGTGAAACGTTCAGCAGGGAAACCATGTTGGCCCCATTCTGGGGAAATATCGATACCTCCTTCTCTGGTAGGGACATATTCGTGGATGCATCCGTGGATGGGGAACTTTACATCCGCTGGGAGGCCAGAAATAGATCCAACAGTACATGGGTACGGTTCGCTGTCTTATTGCAACAGGAGGGAGCGATTCGCTTCGACTATGGCGAAGGGAACATCAGTTCCGCTGCTTCAGCTCCATGGATTGGATTGTCGCCTGGCAATAACTGGAACTATCTGCTGGTCGATGGATATCATCGGTCCGAGAATCTGGCCAATGCCAATTCAGTCCTGATGACACCCGCTCCCAGCTTCGCAGACATCGGCGCGTATGAGTTCAAGGGCGACAGCAACGATATCGAGGCACCTCTCACCCTGTCCACGATACCTGCTGAAATTGAAGCAGGCGGCAGCCTCGTTGCCTTCCTTGATAGCATCCTTATCCAATTGAGTGAGTCTATCGATACCATTGATGCTGCCAGTCCTGCCACCTTTGAGCTGCTGAGGGATTCGAATGGCGACAGCACCTTCAATGATTTGGATACACGATACACACTGACTCCTGTCCTTGATTCATCCACCAACACGATCGAGTTACGAGTCGAGGAGGGTTTCCTTCCGGAAGGTGACTACCAGTTCGTCATAAAGGCATCCAACTTACGTGATGTAACCGGCAATCCGTTGGATGGAAGTGGAACCGGAACACCAGGCAGTGACTATCTTCGTCAATTCACGCTGATCCGGCCGGTCCTGTCGGAAGTCACCAGCAATTCTTCTGCAACCGCCGTTCGCGGGGAACCGTTCCAGTTCCAGGTCACCGCGACGGAAGCACCGACCGGTTTTGCGGCCACGGGCCTTCCCACCGGTTTCTCGATCAATCCTCAATCCGGGTTGATAACGGGCACTCCTGCCGAAACGGGTGAGTTCGAAATAACGCTTTCTGTAACAAACTCCGATGGCGTCAATACCTCCCCGTTCACCCTTGTTGTGAAGAGCGCACCGCAGGTCACCGGTACCACCATCAACGGCGGGGATGCCCAACGCTCGTTTGTGACCCGAATTGAGATTTTCCTCGATACCGCCATCACCAGCGGACTGGAGTCCGGGGATGTCCAGTTGCTCGATATTGGCACCGGGAACCCTGTCGATCCGGCCGAGGTTTTGATTACCTGGAGCTTTGTTTCCCAATCGATTGTCCTGACCTTCCCGGCCTTGCCAGGTGAGTCGATTCCGGAGGGGAATTACCAAATCCGCATCGCCTCTGCTTCCATCAGTGTCGACGGCCTGTTCCTTGATGGGGATGGTGACGGTACTCAGGGCGGCGACTATGTTCTCAATTTCCACCGATTGCCGGGCGATTCCAGCGGTAACCGTGCTGTCGATACCTTGGACGCCCTTCTGTTCCGCAGAAGTTATGAAAGCAGTCTTGGGGATAACGCATACCGGGTTGATCTTGATTTCAACCAGGATGGAACGATCGATTCCATGGATGGGCAGGTCTTCCTGGCCAACCTCTACACGTCGCTTCCCGCAGGTGAGGTGAGTTCCGCCAACACAAGCTTCATCGATAGTTTCTCCTCCGAAGATGACTATGCCTCAAGAACCAATCGCTGGCTCTCACCGGATGCCTTGTTCCTGACGCCACGCGATCACTCGACAATCCTTTCTGATCCCGCCGGCCTTTATGACTTGCTCCGGGATGATGACGAACCTCCCCGGTTAACCTCGCTTTATTTATGAATCAATTGAATGACAGGCGATTCATCTTCCTTTGGTTAACAATAGCCATGGGGCTTTTTCTGTTGCCCGGTGCGAGCGCTGTCGACCTCAAGTTCGACCGGTTTACCTACGTCGCGGCCCGCGGAGATAAAGTTTCCCTCGTCACTTCCTTCAGTGGAATGATTCCAAGCGGACTTGAAGGCTACGCCCTTCAGTTGAATTTCCCTGCAGGTACCGCAAGCCTGTCCACTACTGATATCGAAGTACCGGCACCCCTTGATTTCGGACTTTTTAATCCAGGGGCGGAACGGTCCATTGGGGTGGATTTTGCCTCGGTGGCTGGATTCATCGAATTTGGCCAGACCCCATACTTTGGGACAGCGTTTGTTGAGTTCGAAATTACCATTCCTGCCAATGCCCCATTAGGCTTTCATGCCTTCTCCCTTGTTCCTCTGATTGCAGGCGGGGACAATTTCGTTAACGGACAACTTCAGGTTCTCGACGATTCCATCAACTTTGGCAGCGCCACTATCCAGATCGTCGATTCCCGTCCGGTGGATTCCTTTGAAGATCTGCAAATTACCCGCGTAGCGGGCCAGAATCGGCTCAGCTTCACCGGCTCGCCACAATGGATTTATACCATCCAGGCCAGCGACAATTCACTCACAGACTGGCAAACCCTGGCAGAGGTCTACGCTGCTTCCAATGGGTTTGTTCAATACGCGGATACCACAGTCCCTGTTGGAGTTTCCCGCTTTTACCGGATCATTGCCGGGCGGTTGGAATAGACTGGGTGTTTCCAAAGGCTAAACCCGTAAGGAATTCCTTTCCATCAAAGCATGGCCTGATATACCTCCAAGTAATGGACCTTAATCAAAGCCTGAACCAAAGGAGTAACCTGCTTTCATCGAGGCAAATATGGCTATTGTTCGGCTTGGTATCGATGGCGGTATTCCCCGGTTGTTTGATGAATGCGGAACCGGGAACAGCGGCAATGCAGGATCAAGGCAAGCAGACGATACTCTTTGAGGATACCTTTGACCGGACCGGGATGGAGCTTTCTCAAGAAGGCGAGCTTACATCAGCTTTTGGATATTGGTTCGAGGGGGCCAAGTCCGGTTCCCGGGCATATATTCGTAATGGGCGCCTTGAACTCGACGCCGATCGGGACCGGTCTGTAGGGACTATTTGGTTGAACATACCCTTCGCGGGAGACCTGAAGATCTCCTTCGATGTCGAGGTTCTGGCCTCGGCAA
>JBFOMH010000007.1:0-102355 GCA_040830765.1 Puniceicoccaceae bacterium
CGAGGCCAACTGTTCCACCACTGATCTGCAGCTCGACTGCGCTGATGACATCAACGGTACCGAGCAAGTCGTTCGGATCGTTGGTGCCGTTGGTCGCCAGGGCCCAGTCCATGCGCGGGGTGAGTTCAGTGCTGCCATCGGAATCCGTAGCTGAATTCACTTTCAGATCGCCAGAGGCATAGAAGTCCAAACCGTTGACCCCTATTAGCTGAGCAGTGCTCATACTAACATCTAGTCCGAGGTATGTATCCCCGCGGTTGTCTACAACAGGATCATCTACAGCGCCCGTAGCCATGACCATGTCCATGCTAACACCGTCCACTGCGAAACCGATTGTGCCATCAACAACATCATCCTTGGCAACATTGAGGGAGCCTCCCACACCGGCAAATACATTGGCCGTGCCACTGACTGAGACGTATTCGGCATCGGTCAGGGTAGTTGTCCCGTCGGTCACCGTCGTTGAGCCGATCTTCAGGTCAAGCCCGCTGATGGCGGCGACAAAGACGCCCGGTCCGAGATCAACAGCCGCATTACCACTGACGCCCAGTTCGAGGCCACTTCCAATCGTGAAGGCCGGAATGATACCATTCGGGTCGTTGGTCTCGTTGGTAGCGGTTGCCCAATCGACACGGACTGAAATGATGTTGCCCGATGTATCCTTGGCCAAGTTGAGCTTGAATGTGCCAGAGGCCCAGAAATCGAATCCGGTAATGCCCTGCAGGGATGCCTCGGCCAAGCTCGCTTCGAAGCCCAGATAACTGCGTTGGTCACCAGCGGTCACATCGGCAGGCCGGACGAGGGCAAAGGATGCTGTTCCTCCGATGATGCTGAAGCCGATGGCATTCGTCAGGTCCAGAGCATCGTCAGAAATCGTGGTGGCATCATTCGTGGTGATGGAAGCGCCCAATCCACCAAACAGGTTCAGGTTGCTTACAGAGGCCGTCAGGACAGAAGCGTTCTTGAGCGTGCCAGCAACATCCGCCTCAACAGGATCGGAAAGGGATCCGCCCGAGCCCGGAATGGAGGCATTACCTGTGACAACATCCATCACCGTGCTGGTGATTTCAAACGTGGCGGTCCCGACAACAAAACCGAACAGGTCCAAGCTGGCATCTGCCGTGACCTTGGTAATCGGTGTTGAATAATTAAATACAATTGGCGTGGCCCCTGCCATCACGGTGTAGGAGCCATCTGCCCCACCCGCTCCATCGGCATCAATCAGGGTGAAGTCGACATAGGTGTCATCCGAGGCGTGGCCGTTGTAATCGAGTGTCAGGTCCTCAGCGAGCACGGTCAGACCGGTCACGCCAGACAGGGATGCTGAACTGATGGTGCCCTGGACGGCATTCCAGGTTCGCGAGGTTGAACCATGCTCGATGATGACTACACCGAGACTGGAAATCGTTGTGGTGAATCCGACTTCGCTGTCGGATCCATAATTCGCCCCGACAAATATCGTCCCGCTTTCGGCCCCGATGGTTGTTACCGGCAGATCGCTCAAGACCTCGGGTGTGGTGCCATCGGTGACGGTGACCGAAGACAAGGTGTCCGTGGAAATATTGAAGTCACCCGACAGGTAGACAAATCCACCGAGATCAATTTCAAGGTTGGTCAGGCTGGCTCCGGCGGAGAAGCTCGTATTGGAGACCAGACTCAATGGATCCGATCCCACAGCAGCAACAAGTTCGTTGATGGTAATGCGGTTGTCCGAGGGGGTTGGATCAGCCAGCTCGAAATTGAGGCTGGCATTAGCGGTGACATCCCCATTGACGATTCCGAAATTCAAGCCATTGGCTCCTGCTGTTGCGGTAAGCGAACTGAGGGTGAATTCAGCTGCTCCGCCAGCACTGACATCACGAAGGAAGATTGCGTCACCAGCATCGCCCGAAATCAGGTCGTCCAAATCAATGCCTACCGTAAAGAGCAGATTTCCGCTGGCTGTATAGCTGAAATCGCCGGCAAGGAGACCATTGAGCGCATCGAGACGGAAATCAAGTGCCTCCGTTCCCGATACGTCGTGGCTCAAATCCACCGTGTAGGTCAATTCAGCTGTGGAGATATCGAAATTAAACCCGAGGTCAGAAATGTCACTTCCAAGTCCCTCGGCAGTTCGATCGGCAAGGTCCTGGACACTGTTAAAGCTGGCTCCTCCACTTGGATTGGAAGGATCCGAATCCAGACCACCGAGGACACTGTTGTTAAAGCCGGAAGTCAGGTCAGTGAACGTATCCAGGGCTTGGTCGACGTAAGGAATTTCAACACCGAAGGCGTCTAGATAATCCCGCACCGTCTCTATCTTCTGCAGAAGCACATCCGGATCGATATTGAGGAACTTCATTAATTGTTCCCCGCCCGTGAAGGTAGGATTGGCCGTTACGGCGACACTGGAAATATCCGTGATATCAGCCCACTTCATGTCGACTTTGACGGTCCCCAAGTCAAAGGCCTGGGTGGGATCACCAGGGACAAATGGGGAAATCGTGAATGTCCCAGTCAGGAACAGGTCATTGGTATTGGGATCCCCGTCGGAGGCATTTGTTGGATTGCCGACGAGTGACAAATCAAACAGTCCCAGAGGATCGGTGAAAAAGTCCTGGACCCGCAGTTGTGTATCTGAACCACCGCCTGTCGTAATATCCACCTCCAATGCCACGGCACTATCCACAGCAAGGTCGACCTCTGTCAGGGCGACGTTGATAAAGCCAAAGCGACCGATGGCTTTCACATCATCCGAGACATCGACGACAATATTGCCCAGGCTGAGTTCAGGACCGGCAGAAGGATCGCCATCGCGGGTGCGGATGTAGAAGCCGTTTGGATCCACGCCAAACACCATATCCAGTGTCAGGTCTGCACTGACTTCTATGCCACCCGTGATATCAATATCACCAATACCGACATCAAAGTCGAATTCCAGATCGGCCTGTCCACTCAAGGTCTTGATGATCTGGACATCCCACTCAAGGTAAGGGGATGGGTCGCCGCTGCCGTCCGTAAAGGTGACATTACCGGGCGTGCTATCGAGCCCATCGAGAGCATTGGCAAGATCGGCCCCTGTGCTAATCAAGCCCCCGATGTCAGAAATTCTGAAACTGCCCGGTCCGGACTCAATCAAGCGCTGGACAAGATTTTCGGTATTGCTGGTCTGGCTGGCCTGATCGATTTCCGGAACGCTCGGGGCGCGGGTCGGATCCCCGCGTGGAGCCCGTTCCTCGGGAACCGTGCCGCTCATGGCGTTTTCGAGAGAAGAACCAAAGACAGGAACCTTCTCATCCTTGATGCCGAGCAGCTCTCCGAGCCAGTAAAGCCCGATCTTGATGGAGTTCAAGGGATTGGACCAGCCGAGGAAGGCGGAATTGTCGAGAGTTTCAACATTGTTGTAGAGAAGCAGCTGGCGGGCGCCGTTCTCATCATAGACCGTGTAGTAGTCGTTCCCATCGATGGTGCCGCTGAATACATCGTCAATATCTTCTCCGAGAAGCACCGCAGAATCGGCTCCATCGCCACCATCATAAAAGATACCATCAGCAAAGGCTATCGCTCCATTGCTATGATCGAGCGTCAGGGTATCATCACCACCTCTCAGGAGGAATACCATGCCCTTAACCCCGGCAACTGAGGAGGTGAAGACAGGAACCGAGGTGCTGAAGTTAAGGTCGAAGACTTTTACCTGGGTTGAATTCTCGGCACTGCGGATTACCTTGAAATGGTCGGCCCCGGTTGTTCCCACAAACTGTGGAATAAATTCCCCAATTCCCTGCCGGTTCAGGTTGCTCATGGACCATGCTCCCCGTCCCATCAGGGCGGCAAGAAGGATGTCAGGATCGGAAATTTGATTGTCCTTATCGACATCAATATAACGAAGGTCATTCACCGGTGAATTGGGCAGGTTGTCCCCGAAAGCTACCCACTCTGCGTCGCCGACATCATTGACGTTCTCAGGCTCAACGAGACGATAAACTCCAGCCGACGCACCAATCATCAGGATGTCCCCTGTGGGATGCGTAATATACTCAATCGTCCTCAGGTCGGTCGCCCGTCCACTGATACGATTCCACTCCGGTTCGGCAGCCGTGATGTCCGCTGTCTTGTAGACATGTTTGTTATCAACGGCGTAAACCGTTTTCCAATTGTCCGGATCAACAACAATATCGAGGATTTTGTAGGCAGGATCGATGCTGACGGTCCGCCACTCCTGGGTGGCATCAACGCGATAGACAATGTCGTCATGGATACTGGCCATGATCAGGTCGGGCTTTTGCACGCCGCCTTCCATCCCACCATAGACCAGGGAGTTGACTTTCTTGTAGAAGAAGGGGTAGGAACCGTTGGCATTGCGATTCTCTTCGCCCTCGTAGACCCGCTCGACGGTTTCGAAGTAATCGTCAGTGGTGTAGATACCAAACATGGCAATCAACAGCTTGCCGTCGACAAACCGGTTGGCAGCTACCGGAATGTGGGTGAAGCCTGTAAAGGCACTGTCCAGGTCATTGGTAATGCCACTCAGTCGCACATCGCTTGATGACGATGTCAGGTTCGCCCGTTCACGATCACCAATTCGCGTCCCCGTGTCGTCATAGGTTTCCTTGAACACCCAATTGAAATTATTCGACATGGAGAACCGGACAACGCGGTCATCGACGGTATCCGCATTGGTATCAATGGCAACGACCGTCTGCACTGCCCCGTCTCCACCATGAATCTGGGTCCAGCCGGAGACCCGTTCATTGTAGTCATCGATTCCGTTCATTCCATCGTCATCGACTCCGTTGCTGGCGGTCAGGCTTTGAACAGAAGAACCATTGTCCTGTGTGCCGACCAAAATGACCTTGTTGACAGGATCGTAGTCAACCGAACTTGACTCGGTAACGCGAAGGTCGCCAACAATGGAAGTCCATTCGCGGGTCGGGCCCGGTAGGTTGAGCGGATTGGTCAAGCGGTAGATCCCACCGTCATCGGCTTCGAGAAGGTTCCCGGCTGTATCAAAAGTAATGAATCGGGAATCGGCATGAGGCGTCGTATTATTGACAGTGCTGCCGACGATTTGCTCCCAGGCACTCCCGGTGTAGCGGAAGACCCGGCCACCGCCACCTGACAATCCAACTGAGTTATTGGTCCGGCTGGGCTGACGATCCCCACCGACATAGATGACGCTCGAATTGTTTGGATCAACGGCAAGGGAGAAGTGCAGGTCACCTTGCCCGCCAGGATGGAGTCCGGTCTCGGTCGCTGGACTGCCATCGGTGGAAGTCGGTATGTCGATTTCAAACCAGTTACTGCCGAAATCAGTCGACTTGAAGATATCATTCAGTCCGGTCCCGTTCTGACCATGGGTGTTGGGACCGACGATGCCGACATAGACCGTACCGTCAGCGGCAGAGACAGCTAGCTTCATGCGCTTCTTGTCTTCGAAGTAGTTATCGATCCCATCCCCGTCAGAATCCGATCCGGATGCGATGTTAACCGAATCCGGAGCCCCGCTGCTGGTGTTGATGGGAGACCAGGAGGTGCCTCCGTCATCAGACATAAAGACGCCCTGCTCGGGATTGACTGCGTAAAGCCGTACCGGTCGCACCGGAGCTGAGGTGCTTCCCGGATCAATTGCCAGGTCCGTGTAGTGCCCTGCCGGGAGACCGATGCCGGCTGAACCGGAAATCTTGGTCAAGGTATAGCTGGTCAGGGTCGTAGTCGCTGCCAGGTTGTCGATTTCAATTTCCAGCCGGAAAACGCCACCACGGTCATCAACGACATCATTATTGTCCTGGTCGAGATCCAGTGTGGAGATGAAAATGACCTGTTTGCCGGCGTTGGTCAGTTTCGTGGTCAGGACTCGGGTAATCTTCAGATTGAGGAGCTCCGTCCGCCCCAGTTCCATCCACGAGTCACCCCCGTCTGTTGTCAGGAGCAATCCCCGGGGGGGCGTTCCGGTGTAGGATGAACTGGTGCGGCCCGTTCCCGCGATCAGGACAAGCTCATCGTTGGATGTCATTGCCGTGACTTCGGCACCCGTGCTGTCCAGGGGACTCAATGAGAGGGTGCTGATTCCGAGGCTGCTGAAATCGTCAGTCAGGTTTTCCCAATTTGTGCCATCTCCGCGCCAGACACCGCCCCCGACGGTTCCCACATAAATGAGGTTCGCATCGAACGGATGCTGGGCAATGGCGTTGATGGCTCCCACCACCGGGCTGTAGAGGCTGGTGCTGCTAACCCCGGCAGGACCTTCTTCAGTCCAGGTCGGTATTCCGTCCTGGAGGAAGGGGAAACCGTTTTTCACATAATAGGCACTCCCTGTGAAGGCAGAGAAGTCAGCCGTTGTCGTGCTTTCTCCCCCGATAAATTCAATCCGACCGATATTGGTGATGTCGATGGATAGGGTACCGACGGTCACCAGTGAATCGGTTGCCGTGATATCGGCGTTACGGACAATCCGAAAAGTGTTGTTCCCGGTACCGCCATCTACGGTCCCCGAAACTTCTGCATCAACATTGAAATTGAAGAAGTCATTGGCGAGGCCTCCCGTCAGGTTTTCAATTTCCGTGAAAGAGAGATCAACATAGCCATCAATTTTCAGGACTCCGGTGCCCTCTTCGGTCATCACCCATTCGGCGTCGGCAGGAATGGCTAATTCAAGTTCGTCGCCGGAACTCGGTACTGAGGAGAAAATGGAAGTGATGTCATTGTAGGTAATGTCATCCGCCGGATCATCCGCACCGGTCACGGTAACATCCGGGATGTTATTGCCGTTTGCATTGATGACGAGGAAGGTCAGGGGTCCCGTGTCGAGAATACCGTCAAGGATTCCAGCCACCGCTGCGCTGAGGTTTGCTGTAACAGGGTCGGAGGAGGTGGCATTGATGTTTCCACTCAGGAAGTGGCGGACGCCCGCTGTCAGGGTTTCCTCCATCACCGCAAGACCAGAATCATGCCCGAGACCAAGTAGGTGACCTACCTCATGCACGGTGGCCGTGAGGAGGTCCATCTTCCCGTAGGCGTCACTTGAGGTATCGGCCATCCGGTACCCGTCAAGGTTAAGGATTCCGAACTCGGAGGACTCGCCCGGGGTGGTGTCAACAAACCAGCCATGACCGGCGGCCGTCGGGTCGATAAGGACCATCCCGTCCCGGGCTTCCCCGAGGATGCCGTCCGGGAGATCGGTGACGGTTGCGGTAAGGTTGTCGAGGACATCCGTCAGGCCGTTCGCAGCTGCGTAGGCCGACCAGGCCGAGATGGCTGCCGGGAGGATGCTGTCGAGGTCTTGCTGGGTCAGTGGTTCAACCTCTGCACCCGCATCGGCCGGACCACTGGCATAAAGAAAATCGCCTGCCCCAAAATGGGTCTCAGGCGACTCGAATAGTGAGAAATTGGCGTAATCCGGTGTGGACACGTTGAAGCCGGAACCGATGCTAAATTCGGACCCGGAAATGATGAATTCGGCTGTATCCCGCTGTTCAAGCAGGTCACCGCCCATCGGGGGTCCGTTTGCGGCATGCAGGGTGGTTACTAATTCCTGCGAAAGTGGGTCGTAACGGTCGACCAGTGCAGTGACCTGAAGGAGGCCTGCTGAGCTGTCAATTGACGGCCCGTGGAGACTGTAAATAAGCGAAAATTCCTGTGCGGAAACGGCTGTTTCCTCGTTCCCCTCGACCTCAATTCCAGAACTGGTGACGGCCTCCATGGGGTCGGCTTCGGCCACCGATTCCTGTCCCTGGAGGGCGGAATCCTCAACCCCGAAAAGGCCATCTTCGGCCACTTCTGCGGCCGCCGGGGAGGCGTCCATCTCGACAAAAATAGCATCATTTTCCTGGTGCTGATGGAGGAGAGCCTCGGCTGCTTTGGCACCAACAATACCGTCGCCAGAGAGAAGGAGACGGGGCTCCAGACTCTCCAGTTCAAACTGGTTTTTACGTGGTGGGTGCGAGCTCAAGAGAGGGGAAATGCAGCGAGATTAGTAGCTGGTATAACCTACCGGCCTACTAGGGGTATCCCCTATTTTCGATATGAGGTCAATCCAATAGGAAATGCCACCCAATCAATTAGAGAATCTCCTACCATGTAGCGCCAGCAGAAGTATACCTAATGGATATTCTTCCGTTTTCGTGAAGATCAGACTTCCAGTTTTCACAAATAAGAACAAATTTTATGTAAATATAAATCGTTTCAAACGAATGGAATCCGGAATTCCAGACCCTGGAATGAACCGGGAAAGCCCTATTGAAATGCTAGTATAGGGAGTACAGATTATCCGCATCGACTGTGTCCGAAACCGGATTCAGGGGCTTGAACTCCACGAGCGACATTACGGAATAATCACGGTTGATGAAGTTCAGCGGAGGGGCAAATGAAGTGACGGCTGAGGACAGTTGCGGGGGCCAGAAATTCCCTACCACAACAGGCTGTGGATCGGTGGTCTGGAGCTCAACGGTGTGGGCGGAAATGGTGTAGAATTCAGCGGGATGATGGATCGCGGGCTGGACATTGGAATCGCTGGAATGGGATTCCGAATCCGGCGCTACGAGATCATCTAGAACCGTAACAGGTTGTGAAACACTTTCATCGATAGGTGCGGGGGATGCCTCGGAGGCGTAGGCAAAATCATCCGTCTGGAAGGTCACTTCATCAAAGGCGACCTGGCCATGATTGGCAAGAATACCGAAGCTGCCATCCGTCACCAGCGCATTAAAGGCATGGCCCAGAATGAGCTGTTCATTCCACATCACACTGACCGTACTGCCCTTCAAAGTGACCTCAATATCCTGGGCACCCTTTCGCAAATCCCGATCGGCAAAGGCGGCATCAACGAAGAATCCCTTGGCGGTACGGTGGCCGATCAGCACCTCACCGGAATCCGAGGAGACAACTACGAACTTGTAGTCCTCCAGCCCGTATTGGTCGAAGACAAACCCACCCTCACCGTTGGCCGTTAAGGTTGCTGCCAGACGGATCAGGGAAGCCGGGGAGACGTCCAGCTGGATAAGGTCGATGGCGGCAACGTCGCCACCGAGGGAGGCTGTCACGAAGCCGTTTTCGGTCACCCATGAACCACTAATTGGTTCAGCAAACAATCCGGATGAAACCGCCTCGAAGGTTTCCGTGAGGGTGAAGGTAACAGGCGGCCGGAGGCGCTGGACAATGACATTATCAATCATCGCCTTGGAGTTGTTGGCACCCAGACCGACCATGCCGTCCTTCAGCCCATGCGCGATCCCAAAGGCATCAATACGGAGTTCAAAGACATGGGAAAGGGAAACCTTGTTATCCACGGTGAGGGTTACGGTGGACCCGTTGAGCGCAAGGAAGACATTATAATTAGTTCCGGCCTTGAGGGAACCGGGATAGACCGCCTGGACATCGACAATCCATTCAGTTTCCGTACGATGGCCTATTTCCAGCTTGCTGTTGGAGACGTTGATACCGGCAAACTTGAAATCTGTATCACTTTGATAATCAAAGACAATGTAGGCGTTGCTCTTGTAGCCCTTGATGGGCTTCACCGGGTTGAGCGAGGCCAGCATTTCAAAGTAGTTGGGGATGTATTCATCCACATGATAGACGCTCAAGGCATCCCCTCCCCTGAATTCAGGCTCGACCAGATAGGCGCCTTTCTCGACAGACCAGACTCCACTGTCGGCAAAGAATCCGTCGGATGAACCATCATTGAATCCGGCTGAGCGGAGGACGTCGCGCGGCCCGCCGGGGATATTGCCAGCCTGCGGATCCGCCGGGGCCCCTGTCTGGTCCTGCCAGGCAAAGTCCTTTTGCAGGACCATTCCCAGCTCACCATGAGGCTCGCCGTTGCGGGACGGATTAGGATTATTTTTGGTCGGCTCAGGAATAATAGCTCCAATGGCATCGACATAGCGGGTCGGATCGGCTCCATCAGCGGCAGACAAGGCATAGAGGAATTCCGGCAGGAAGGGCTGCAGGGTGCGGCTGACGGAGGCCTGACCAAACGGTGCATAGGGCACGAGATAGCTGTTGTACTCCCCTACCCAGTCGATGAGGCGGTCTCCGCCGGTATTGCCAATGAGGACATCACGCCCGGCCCCGCCATAGGCACGGTCCTCGTAGGTGGGATGGGTATCCGGTACCGTATTCACCTTGGTGCCGTCATCATTGATATCGTGCTTGTCATCGGCGTTCAAGAGGTCATTGCCCCAACCGCCGTAGATGTTGTCACGACCGGTTCCACCGACAATCCAGTCGTTTCCGTTATCCCCGAAGATGGCGTCCTTGCCGTCGTCATAGACCTGCGGATAGGACTCGACCTGCTGGCCGGTGGGCTTTGGTACTTCACCTGCCGGCCGGGTCACGCCAAGGGAGGCAGCGGACTCATCAAAGTTGAGGAGGAACTCGACTCCGCCCCCGTCGTCGAGCTTGTAAAGCTCACCAGTCGCCGGATCGAGGAGTATCTTGCGACGTGGATCGTATTCATCATAGAGGAAGAACTCGCCGGCCCGGAAGCGGTTGTTCAAGTGCTGCCCATCCTGGTCAACGGGATTGAAAGCAAGGACGTTGCCGGCCTCCAGCACAGCCAGGCTAACCGTATCACCCGGATTGATGGGATTCGGCAGCTGGAATACGTTGTAGCCGAGGTTCAGGACGCCGTCGGGGTTTCCATCAAGATCAAAGGTCGGAACATAGGCATCCGGAAGGGCCCCGGCACCGGACATGGCATCGTCGCCCGAACCACCGTGCAGGAAGTCACTGCCAAGGCCACCGAAGATGATGTCGTCAGCGTAAGGAGTATTGGTATCGTCGTCGTGGAATTCGTCGTCCATGGCCATCCAGCCGTATTCATAGCTAAACGGAACAAGGTCAGCGGTCTTCTTGAGCGCGCCTTCAAGATGAATTCTGGCAATCTGGATTTCACCCGGTGTGTAAATCAATTCTCCAAGCGCATCACCGTTGGAGTAGCGCGGGCTGGCATCCCTGTCGAGCAGGCCCGCGATCCCGTAAAGCGGTTCACCTTCGACACTGTTGCGGCTGGTCAGGAGGAGCCCATCGTCGCCAACAACTCCATCCTGTCCAGTGCCCCCGGCGATCCAATCGTTACCGTAGCCACCGACAATGTCATCGTCCTGTCCTTCACCATAGATGGCATCGCTGCCAGTCATTCCAAAGATATAGTCATCGCCAGCTTCACCATGGATGATGTCGGCAAGGCCGTTGTCAGCCACACCGTCAATAATAGCTGCACCAGATGGCGTGTAATCCTGACCAAGGGTAGCGTAGTCGGCACCCCCAAGGGTGTAATCCAACTGTTCCATAGCACGCGGGATGATGCGGATTTCGCCACGGTCCTCGCTGCCTTCATCGGTTGTGAAGCTTTCGTCGTAATTATAAGTGCGGAATACATCGGGTGCCTGCGGGTCCGCGTTGGTTTCAACGATCCGGTAGACGTTGGCATTATCGCCCATGATGAAGTCGGCATCATTGGCGTGCCCGGTCGGATCGGTCAGGATGACCTGTTCATCGTAGGTGGTCGCGATATCGTCATACCATGTCGCGTCACCGATATCGTTGTAATCGATGTCAACGCCTGCGCCGCCAAAGATGATGTCGGATCCATCAGGACGCATTTGCTCCGCCGTCAGGGTGAGCAAGGCGGCATTGACGCTATCGAGGCCGAAGAGGGCCGAACTGCCGCCAATCATGTCATCCTGGCCAAGGCCGCCGTACATGAGGTCGTTCCCTCCATTGCCTTCCATGTAGTCGTCACCATCGGTCACCGCCTCGGGAATGTTGAAGTAAAGGGTCTCATCGGTGTCGGGAGTCTTGGTCGTGTCATCGACGACTTCCAGCTCGTGGCTGACGAACGGATCCCCTTCCTCATCGACTCCCACGTTCTGTATCGACTCAATCGCTCCGTCGCCCTGCATCAGGTCATCTCCGAGCTGTCCGTACATGATGTCGGCGCCCGGACCACCCGCCATGACGTCCTGACCATAGCGGCCGTTGGCGATTGCCTCGATGCCGTCATCGTGGTCGACCAGTTGGACATCCCGGCCGGTGGACTGGTCTGGATCCAGCTGCTTGTCGCTGGTGATATTGGTTGTAATGGTATCCGGCCCGGTGGTGTAGAGCTGGTCACCAGTCAGGTCACGGAAGCGCGGGTTGGCGACATCTCCCCGGCGCCAGATAATGGTGTTGTCACCGGCCATGCTGTCATTGCCGGTTCCGCCATCCATGAGGTCATTCATCTTCAAGTCGCCATTGGAAGGATTCAGGCTCACGGTCACTTCAGGGATACCAGCGTTGGTTTCGCCCAATTCATCGTAGCCGCCGCCAATTCCCTGATCGCCGGATACATTGTGGCCGCCGGTCATATCATCGTCATCACTACCTCCCCACATCCGGTCGTCTCCCTGTTGGCCGAGCATGATGTCATCCCCTTCTTCACCATGCATCACATCCCCTTCGCCTGCGTCGGCTTCTGCCGTATGAATGGCGAAGTAATTGCGGGCGTGGAAGACGTGGCCATCAACGAGTGCGGGAACGAGTGCGGTGTCGGCGGGATCTTCGTACCAGCGGGCATACTGTGGATAGAGCCGGCCGTGGTCCCCGAACATGACGTCATTGTTCAGGGTCGCCACCGCAAAGAAGTCCACTTCGTCGGCGTCGTCTCCGTAAATGGTATCGAGGTCGGTTCCGCCAAAGATTAAGTCGCTTCCCTCATCGCCATAAATCCAATCGCGCCCGCCATTTCTGGGCTGCTCGGTGGTAACGAGATCCAAGGTGGTCAGGTCGGTGTCTGCCTCTGCTGGATCAAACTTGGCAAACAACTCTGGATTATTGGCATCAATATCGATCCCGTAGATTTCATCGAGGCGCCCGGTTGAGAGCCATTCCCAGGAGCCGTTGTCCCCGAGGATGATGTCGTCGCCGTCATCAGCGGTAGTGGAGGCTGTTGGTGATGCTCGGTCACCATAGAGATAATCCCCTTCAACCCCGCCGGCAATGATGTCGCCACCGGCATTGCCGGAAATCGTATCGACGCCACCCGTATCGAGCGGATCATCGTCATCCTCGTCCGTGGTGACGATGGTCTTTACGGCCGCATCAAGGACCACTTTCAGGTCACCTCCGGAGGCGCTACCGACAGCAACCAGGAAGATGTCCGCATTGTCACCGATGAGGATATCGTCCATATCGGCCGAAGCAGCCGAGGCGTCATCGTCATCCCCGTAAATCGTGTCATCCCCCGTTCCACCGATGGCGACATCCTCGCCCTTGTTGCCAGACATATCATCCGTGCCGCCCAAGCCATCCTCGAAGGATTGAATCAGGTCGAGGGTGGTCCGGTCCGTATCCGCTGCATAGGTGAAGTCCAAAAGGCCGTTGTCGCCGAGCATGATGTCATCGGCATCATCGGCAATTGTGGTGGAATCCGGTACCACCCGATCCCCGTACATGAAGTCGGTTCCGCCATTGTTGACCCCACCCAGCATTATGTCCGCCTTGGCGTTGCCGGACATGGTGTCCGGACCACCGATTGCTTCGACCTCTGACAGCTCATCAAAGTCGGGATCGCCCTCGTCGATGTCGTCGATTGTGGCGATCAGGTCAACGGTCGTGGGATACTCGGAAGCCGCCACCTGGACATAAAGGCGTCCAAAATTGGTGATATCGTTGAGATAGGCGTCGGGGCTGTCGAAATCATAGGAGGGATCGTTGATGAGTTCGACCTTCCCGTTGTCACCCAGCATGATGTCCTCGCCATCGAGCGATCCGTGCGAGGCCGTAGCATCATCCCCATACATGAGGTCCCCGGCTGTTCCGCCAATGAGGACGTCATCTCCCTGGTCCCCGGAAATCCAGTCTTCCCCACCGAGCCCGTCACGATAAGAGCGGATGAGATCAATCGTGTTCAGGTCGGGGATACCGGCACCAAGAGCCTCATCCAGCGAGAAGTCGATTTCCCCGTTATCACCAAGGATGATGTCCTGGCCGTCGCTGCCGAAGAGGACATCGACGCTGCCATTGACGCCACCAAAGATGACATCGTTGTCGAGCTCGCCCTCTACATACTCGTGACCGCCGGTTACATCGTCTTCATCTGTGGTCCGGACCATTTCAAGGTGGCCGAAATTCGGCTCGTGAGTATCATCGGCGAAGAGCAATTCGCCGTTATCGCCAACAATGATATCGTTGTCACTGGCCTCTGGGTCCGTGGGACCGCGGAAGGCACCAAGAGCATCCTCGAAGTTTGGTTCGGTAATATCAACAACCTTGCCATGGCCACCGAAGAGGTAATCGCTGCCACGTCCGCCCAGGATATAGTCCTGTCCGTTGTCCCCATAAATGATGTCATCAAAGGGATGGCCATCGACATTGGCATCCACATCAACAGCCCCGATGATGGTCTCGATGGACCGGAAGCGGCGCTCGTTGAAGGTAACCTTGCCGCCGTCCCCGATTATAACGTCCTCACTGATCGGCGTTACGTCCTCGGGAGCTGGTGTGTTGGCTACCGGGAGTCGCGGATCAACATCGCCGCCAAACAAGTCGTTGCCCCCGCCACCGAGCATGATGTCGTCGCCAGCATCGCCGGAGAGGATGTCGTCGCCGTCGCCATTGACCACATCGGTAATAATCAGGTCGAGGGTGCGAATGTCCTGGTCATGGAATTGTCCAACCAAAAGAGCGGCATTGCCGATTCCGATGGATACGACCGTCGGATCCAAGTCGGTGGCAAGCTTGGCAATCAATCCATCATCCCCGAACATGATATCATTGCTGCTCCCGCCGACCACGAGGTCGTCATCAACACCACCAAACAGGAGGTCAGGTTCGGTCTGCCCGAAGACCTGGTCGTCACCGGCATCGCCGAACATGACATCGGCACCGGTATCGCCCTTCATGACGTCATTGTCGCCATCCCCGTGCATGAAGTCGTTGCCGGAACCACCCGCCATGACATCGTCACCGTCGTTGCCGTAGAGAACATCGGCCTGGTCGCCGCCATAAATTGAATCGTTATTGGCCCCGCCGCTGATTTTGTCGAATCCCTTGCCGCCAAGGAGGATGTCGTCGCCGCCATTCCCCTCGATGGTATCATCGCCAGTACCCCCGAGGACAAGGTCGTTACCTCCATCCCCATGAATCTCGTCATTGCCACCCAGACCCAGGTTGGCTGCGCGAATCCTGTCCAGGACAGCATCCTCAACGGCGTCAATTCCAGCGCTGATAATGGCCGGTTCAACGTAGCTGCTGATGGGGACAGGCACATAGGCGGCAGGAAGCAAGCCGGCGACATCCACATGTTCGCCACTCATCGTGTAGGCGAAGCGTCCACCATCCCCGAGGATGAGATCGATACCATCGCCACCGCGCAGGATATCACTTCCACCGGCACCGATGACGACGTCATCCCCTTTGCCGCCGTCCATATTATCGGCCCCGTCCGTTTCCTGGATACGGCTACTGATATAGGTGGTCGCAAAGCGCCCGTCGTCACCAAAGAGGATGTCGTATCCGCCATTGCCCCAGACCGTGTCGTTCCCTTCGTTGCCATAGATTACATCGTTAGCGGGACCGCCCTTCAGGGTGTCGTTGCCGAGACCACCGATGATGATGAAGCCTTCGGTGTCACTTGAAGCTGTCGTTCCATCAAAGACAATGGTGTCGTCGCCCACCCCACCAAACACATAACCGGTGATCTGGCTTCCGCCGTCACTGGTATCGGCGTCGAAATTCTTGAAAGTGATGGTGTCGTTGCCTTCCCCTCCGTAGGCGATGATTTCATGGACTCCCTCATATTCCTGTCCGGAGGTAACGCCCAGGTTGGAAGAGGAGACTTTGACTTTCCCGTCACTCACATAGGTCACTGTGAAGTCCTCATTCCCATCGGAAGTATCACCATTGAGGCGGTCCTGGGCATTCGGTCCCATATTGAGGTAGAGCACACCGCCCTCTTCGGTTCCCAGGCGGGGCAAGCGTTCAAAATCAACCCCAAAGTCAAGAAGCGTGATCTCCGGAGTGATCGGGAATTCCTCCTCAATGCCAAGTAACGAGACCTCAAGGAAGGCAAAGAGTTCAAACGTCAGCTTACCGCCAACGTCGAAGGCGCCCAGGAGGCCATCCATCTCGATATTTCCGTAAATCTCACTGATGTGAACATGGCCGTCCGCCACCGAATCATTCCAATCAAAGGTAATGAGCGCATTAACGCCACCACCGACACCGCCACGGGCGATGATCAGGTTCAGTTCCGCTGCTCCCACGAGGCCAAACTGGAAGATGATTTCCGGATCATCCGACGTGTCCGTTTCACCGTCGCTGAAGAAGAAGCCGTCGAGAATCAACGCCCCGTTACGGAAATCCGTCTGCGCCCAGCGCCGGATTCCATAGGTGTCGAATCCCACGGAATGCAAATCAAGGGTGAAGCTGAAATTGATCTCAATCGACACGGCCAGCGGTCCCCACACGGGGAAGACCTGAAGGTATTCAAAGCCCACGCTGAGCGGCGGGAGTTCGTATTCGACAATCGTGGCATCCTGGTTGACGAACATCTTTATTATTTCGAGGGCACCGAGGCTGGGATCAAAGATCGGCATCGTCAGGCCATCGACCAGATTGCCCGTTCCCAGGTCGGTCAGGAAGGAGGAACCGGAGATGAGGGTACTGAATTGGGAGTCGATATTCAGCCCGGGAGTGGTCAACAGGAGTGCCTCCGCGCCAAGTGGATCCCCGGTGAGCGGATCGGGATTGAAGTAATTGCTCCCGGGTGTGCCAATATCAAACAGGGTCAGATCCCCGAGGATAAGCGTCGGGAGGCTGCCGAGTTGCCCGATTTCTCCAATCAGCTTAAGGATATCGGCAACGGCCTCGATAAAGCGCGTATCGACATCGTCACTCAACAGGCCCGCCAGGTCAATCAGGGTAAAGGGCTCGCCCGCAAGGTCGGAAAGGATGGGAATCTCGGCCGTCAGGATATCGATCACCGGCATGAAAGGTTCAATAAACTCGGCTATCTTCTGCAGAGGCTGGCCCAGAGCTTCCTGAACCGCGTAGAGGGCGTCGAACTCCATGCCATCGAGCTTGATCAACTGGATACCTGGTGTGACGGCATCACCCTCCAGGTCGTCGACATCGGTTGTCGGCAAGGCCCAGTCGAAGATGAAGTCACTTGTCATGACCGGTAGAATCGAAACCGTCTTGGTGATCAAGTGGAGGTTGGCGGCATAAGTGGCGCCATCGAGCCGGTTACCGGTAAGGGTGGCTTCCGGATTGAGGCTGCCGATATCGGCAAAGCCGAGGCGAGCTTCCCCGGTAGTACCGTTCTTGACATCAACAGCAAAGACAAGGTCCGCCCCACTATTCCCGCCAGGATCTGTCACATCAAGCTTGAGGAATCCGAGTTCCCCGTCGAAGGGCCCTGTTCCGGGCAGCTCGATCTTTAAATCAAGGTCGACATCATCGGCATCCGAGACGTCGATGTAGGCCCCATTGCCGAAGTCCACCCCAAAGGTGATCTCGATGCTCCAGTCAAAGGTGACCGTCAGGGGCGCTTCCATGTCAAAGAGCAGGTGGTCCGGCCCGATGTCAAAGTCGTCAAAGGTGAGGATTTGCGCCTGGGTGTCTGTGCGTCCCACCGTGAAAGTCCACTCGCGGTAGCGGTCCTCCGGAGGAACCGCCGGGCCAAGGTTGTTTGTCTGGACAGGCCCCGAAATGAGATAGGCGGAAAGCGGCCCGGTGAAGGCGGCTGTGATGAGGGACTGGATGATTGTGTCAGGATCGGGATCCACCGCGTTCTCAACCCCGTTCTTGATCGTCCGGGTAAGGGCCCGGCGGAAGTCCTCGATAAAGAGGATATCGGCCATTTGGTCGCCGATGAAGGGGAGATCAATACCAAGCACTTCCCCGGCCAGCTCGTCACTCAGGAGTTCCAGGTAGAGGTCAAGGGTGTCAATCGCCAGGAGGATGTTTTCAAAGGGATCATAGGGCACCACTTCTTCGGTAATGTCATCCACGATATCCCCGTAATCCGGCTCCGTGACGGTCAGGCCAGCAATGCCCCCACTGGCCGCATACTCACCAATAAAGTCGTTCGGTCCTTCACCGCCATAGAACATGGGCAGGACGATTTCGATATCATCGGCAAGGATTAACGGGGCAATCCAGTCACCGTAGGCGACTGTATCGAGAAGTTGGCGACCCGAGCCACCGAAATCAAGACCCGGCAGAATGAAGACAAAACTGATCAAAACATCCCCGTCCTTGATGAACACCGACAAGGGGCCGACGTTGGAGCGGAAGACCAGACCGAGACCTTTCTGACCTCCGGGAATGTCATATTCCTGGCCCTCTCCTATAACATCGATTCCGCCACCTATGTAAGAGGAATCGAGGAGATAAATCTGCGAGGGTGAATTCAGATCGGTAGCGGTCTCCAGATGGACGGCCAGCGCTCCATAGACTTCCAGCACGCCGGCACTGGTAAGGTTGGGAGAGGTGGGACCTGTGACAATGTCCAGACCCAGCTTGGTGCTGACCTCATTGAACAGGTTCATGCTCAGCAGCAATTCCGTGCTCCCGGTATCGTAATCCAGCTTGACGTAGTTGACAGGACCGCCACCGCCGTAGGGATCAACGCCGTCCGGAAGGCCGAAGGCTCCCCGCAAGGCCTGGGGAAGGTCCTGCAGGCGCAGCGCAGGCAGACCCAATTCAAATCCCTCGGGACCGATGGCAAACTCGGCTGCTGCGAGGACTTCCTCAATATTGGCGGCACCCCGTTCGAACGCACCCGTCAGGTCGAGCAACTGCCCGACGCTCCGGTTGATGGCCGGCAGAAGTTTGTTCAATTCCGTGAAACTGGTATTCACGTCAAGGACCACATTAAGGAGGCCGTTGACCAGCCGCCGCACGCTGTCGTAATCGTAATCATCGAGGAAGCGGAGGTCGCCCAGGGAATTCAAGACCAAGCCCCCGGTGGAGGGTTCCGTCGGGACATAAGGATTCCCGAAATCAACCAGGACAAAGGGGACGGTATAGGGTGCATCATCGAGGGCCTTGAAGTCACTGTCGAAGGCAAGGTCATCAAACCCCTCCTGGACCTGCACGACGAGGTTGAAGCTACCAAAGTTACCCTCGGGTTCCGGTATCCCGTTGACCTGGGCAACCGTTCCCGTGTCAGGTGCCACAATGACGTCATCATCCGAGAAGGTCCCTGTGACGTTGGACAGGAGCAGGTATCCGGTCGATCCGGAAGCGACAACCGTGGCAATGACGGCGATATCACCGGGATCCGCACCAATCAAAACATCTCCGGGGGTAAAATCGGTCGGTCCGAGCTCATTGTCATAATCCAGCTTAAGCAATTTCTCAACTGTGGCCGGATAGAGGGTGAAGTCCTGCTTCATCAACTCTTCCAGGGTGATCTGGTTCTTGGGTCCGCCGGGATCGGCGAGGTCGGCCGAAATCTCAGCGGTCAAGCTCCCGTCGACATGAACATCCACCCCGACAATGCCATATAGTCCCGAACCGGGAACACCGGTCCCCGGGTTGACGGTAGCCATGGAGAGCCCGAGTTGCATTTCCGCATCCCTTACGAAGAAACGGCCATCCAGGCTGGTCAGGCCGATGTTACCGCCCTCGATCACGTTGGGATTCCCCACAAGCTCGGTTTCCGCAGGTGGCGGAAGCAAATCCGGCTCAGTCAGGAACAAGCCAAGGCCCAGCAGGGCTTCGGATCCGTTGATGGTTGAGATCTGGAAGGCTTCAGTCCCCCCCGTGATATCCTTCAAGCGCAGCCCCGAGTGGAGGAAGTTGTAGGCCGCCTCGAAGCTGAACGGAGCAATGGTGTTCAGGTAGCCGATAAGGTCCGCCATTGTCGGTCCCGGAACATCGTCGATGGATACCAGGTGTTCGACGCCATCCCGGGTCTGGATGATAAAGTCCGCCTTGATGGCCACATCGCTGACCTCGGCAGGATATACAACCGGGTAGCCCAATTGTTGCTGGGAATACTCATTATTGACTTTGATGGTGAAGTCGGTGGATGGATCCAAGGCCGCAATGACAATGCGGGAGGTATCGTAGAGACTTCCGTCAGGCGGTGTGGTGCTGTCGTAATCAGCAACGAGGACGGCATCAAGGCCGGCATCGGCAATGGCATCGTTCACTTGATTGACCAAGTCCTCAATCGACCAGTACTTCTGGAAACCGGGAAGCACTATCTCCACCTCAGGACCGGCGTTCACCTCGACCGAGAAAGCGACATCGAGTAGGAACGGATAAAGGTACTCCCGTTCCGCACCCCCTAGCGGGACTATGCGAGGCACATCAAACTCCCGCGGGAAGGTGACTGCCTTCACCTCCATGAAGTCGAGGCCATCCTCGCCATTGAGTTCATCAAAGGAAGTGGTGTCAAAAATGGCAAATCCGGGAGGAGAGAGATCCACCCCCATGGTCATGGCCAAGCCAGTGCGGCCGGATATCGTCACGGAGACATCGGCAGCCGCAGCCGCGCTGTCAGGCGCGAGCTTGCTGAAGGGATCCAGCGGAACATTGAATTCGAAGGGCACCAGCCCGTCCGCCGTGTCTTCATTGCGGTCATTGTCGGTGACGATATTGCGACCGTATCCTTCGAGGACGAGTTGATAGGTCAATTCATTGTTACCTGAATGATAGGCAGCCTGAACCAGTCCCGGCCCCAGAAGAAAATCCAGCCGGTCCGCGAGGGACTGTGCCGTGAAGAAGGTGGTCACGAGGGTCTTCGTGCCATCGATAGTGGTCAGTTTCATCAACCGGTTTGTCCCATCGGGTCCTTCAAGGCCGTCGACCCCGACATCAAACACCAGCATGTCAATCAGGCCACCATAGCGTTCACCATCCCCGTCGGCGTAGTTGAAAAACTGCGACAGGGTAGCATCGGCAAAGGGAATCTGGTAATCGCGGAAAACTTCCGTCTGGGAAAGTTGCTGCAGGGCGGTGCCGAGGCTGGAGATAAGGCCAATCATGCTCTCGGCGTTGAGGATGCTGAAGTTGAGCAGCTCGCCAAAGTTGACCAGTCGGATTTCGTTACTGATGCCGCCCGGTCCCGGGACGGAGGATGCGGGAGAATCCTGGTCGGGAAGCCCGGGGTTGGGATCATACGTGAAGATCAGCCGGAATCTTCGTTCCACATCATCGTATTCTGCCTTGTCGGAGTTGAAGGGATCAAAATTCGCCACAAGACGCGCATCCGTCACCTGGAAATTGTCGGGGGGACCAGTTGTGGCATCATCCAGTCCTGCATTAACCGTGACGGGCAGAAGGATTTGCACGTTGGAACTACCGCCCTTGCTGGCCTCGAAGAGTTCCGCGGCCGGTACCAGCAGTTCAGAGTAGGTAATGCCCGCGTCAAAGGTCAGCGTGCCGGAAATCTCCAGGACGTCGTCAGGCGCACCTCCTTGCAACCAGATGGTGCCTCCCGAGTTGAGGGCATTGACACCAGACAGGCCCGCATAGTTGAGGGCGCGCTGCAAGTCGGCAACCATGTCATCCATGTCCTGGTTCTTCACCCGGACCTGGATGTCCCAGACCGAGTCGGAGGTGGCCTTGAGACGGACTTGACCACTGGATTCGACTGCCTCCACACCCGTTCCACTGATAGCGGTATTGATGGCGGCAATCAGTCCCAGAAGGTCACGCCCCTCCGCGGCGCTGATAACATATGTCGCAAAGGTACCAAGGTTGGTACGCATGTGGAAGACTGCCGTGTCGTCGGTATAAGCATCCCCGTCATCGAAGTCCGTGTCGCCGACCGTCCCACCGGTCAATTGCACCGTGACTGCCTTGGGCCCGATAAATCCAAGCCCGGATTCAGCATAGGTACTGTCGATGGACAGGAGCGTGATTCCGGCCACCGAGCTGTCACCGGAGATGTAGAGGTATCCACCGGATTGACCGGCGGTAATATTGGTAAAGAGTGCCGCATCCAGGGCATCCTGCAGGTCCACGACTAATTTATCGGTGTCGCCAAGGTTATCGCCCGTACTTACCTTGGTAACATTGACCTGGGCTTGATGAGAGGTCCCATCATCAAACCGTACCCGCAAGGTAAAGAGGGCATCTCCACCAAATTCATTGGAATTGGCGATCAGGTCGGCCTCGAGGTCATCCACCAGGCTGGCGGTCAGGCCTTCACTGAAGCCAATATCCGTTTCACTGGGATCCGCAAAGCGCAGGCTGACCACGCCCGGGACTTCACCGTTCTCCGAGAGGAGGAAGGTTACGTTGGAGCTGTATTCAAAGGTCGCGTTGCCGCTAATGGCATTGAGGGGCAAGACTGCGGAACTGATCGTCTCGTTACCCATGCCAAGGGGATTGGTGGTCAGGGTCGGCCACAGCCCGAAGGAAAGGTGATTCACTCCGTCAATGACGGCGAAAACAAGGTGATCGATATCAGCGTCCGCGAGGGCCAAATTGATAGCAGCCTGCAGACCAGCCTTGTTTACATAATCACCCGCCGGGACCAGTACCGGAGTGGATTCTCCCAGGTTGCCGAGGCGAAGGAAGAACCCGACATCATGCTCAAGGTTCCAACTGGGGATGGCGCTGTTGCCGGTCACATATCCAGCGGTCTTCTCCAGTCCAAACTGGGCATCGGTAAATCCGAGCAGGTCGGGATCATTAGCGTCAATCAAGTCTGTCTCAACCGTAGCGTTGAAGTTCAGGCTGCCGCCGGTGACTTCAGTTCCGAGGAAGCCGACATGCATATGGAAATCAAGCGGGGAAACATTTGACTGAGCGGATACGGTCAGGGGATCAGCCCAGCGAATGAAGAAGTCCTCCGCATCAATGACGTCATCCGAGGTCTGCCCTCCCGTATGGATGCCGAACTCAAAGCGGAAGCCGAGGGTGGTCGTTACCGGGACCTTGACCTGCCCAGCGTTTTCCCATGTCCCGGTGAACGGGAACATCCGGAATGCATCCGCATCCAGGCCAAGATCAATTGGCATGTCCTGGGATACCGAAAGCTCGAAGCGCAGGACAAACGTCAGCTCGGCATCCGGATCTTCGGTGGTATCACCAGTGTTTATATCGACGATATTGAAGTGAACCTCCGGACCGGAGGGATCAAAGAAGCTGGTCCGGAAATCGGTCAGGTGCCGGTCCAGTCCATTGTCAAAGATCCCGGATCCCTTCAGGAAGTCTACAATATCCCCGGTTGTGGCAGGATGGGAATTCAGGTAATCAACCAACGGAGTAAAGAGCCATGCGGTGAGGAACTCGACGGCATCCGTCCGATCGTCCCCATTGGTATCCAAAGCGTCCAGCACCTGTTCATCTTCATCCGAAGGATCGAAGAATGCATCCGGATACATGGTACCGGTGAATCCATCCGCGTTGGTGTCGACAGGCAGGCTGAGCAGGTCCTTCACTGTGGGCGACTCAAATAACTTGATTCCCCCGGTGTCCTCTCCTGTCTGCAATAGAATCGGCATCCGGTCGCCGAGCAATTCTTCCCCATTGATGAATTGGCTGATTTGGTAACCCAGGACAGCGATCCCATCCGCCAAACCCTCAGTTGCCGCGTCCGCAGGCACATCAACGGAGGTCTGTGAAACGGCGGCAAGATCAGCAGAATCCTTTTCAATCACTTGATAATAGGCAGACTCCAAAGAAGGCGGACCATTGCCAGCATGCAGTGTCGTCACAAGTTCACTGGGCCAGCGGGCAGAAAGGTCCACCGGTCCGGAGGTTAATAGAATTTCCCGGGAGGGATTGAAAAGTCTTGCTGAGAAAGCCCCATGGAGTTCCAGACCTTGTTCCACTTCGTCATTTGCTTCCGGCTCAATGCTGACTGAAGCGTCGACCCCAGGCAGCGCTTCGTCTTCGACATTGTCAAAGATGCCCTCACTTCGCTCGGAGCCTTCAGAATCCACAACAAACGATGTCTCGGCATAAGCAACCTCAACGGACAAGGCTGTATCCTCCACAGGTCCATCGAACTCCGCCAGTATGCCCATTCCATCTGCGGATAGCAGCAGCCGAGGCTCCAAAGCCTCCAGCTTGCAAGGCCCCATGGACTGGTTGCGGCTTCCCATAATCGCAATTCCCTGCTGCCGGAATAGCGACCACTTTGCATGGGGGGCGGTGCAAATATGGTCTTGCGCCCGTTTGAGTAGAGAGAGGGAAAACCCTTACACCCAAATAAAGTATGGGTCAATATAATTTTACTTTAAAGTAAATTAACCTTGCCGCTCAGACCATGCTCTTCCCGGAAAACCCGGTCGCTTCATCGAGCCAGGTGTCCATTTTCATGACATTTTTCCGGGACAGGAAAGCGACCCGCTGGGCCTTCCACTGGACAAATCCGTTAACAAAGCGACCGACCAGTCGGGCTCCTGGAATCCCTTTCTGCATACTCCAAGTGAACAGGGAAACCAGCCACTTGGGAGCAAAGCGGTGCAGTAATTCGTCCTCACAACTGACAAAGGCGATGGCGGATCCGGGATCTCCCTGACGTCCGGAACGTCCAAAAAGCTGCCGATCAATGCGTCCCGCCTCGTGGCGTTCGGTGGCGATAACATGGAGGCCTCCAAGCTCTGAAACACCCTCCCCGAGCTCGATATCGGTCCCGCGCCCGGCCATGTTGGTGGCGATGGTTATGGTGCCGGGAGCCCCTGCGTTAGCGATGATCTTGGCTTCCTGACGGTCATTGAGGGCATTGAGCAGGTTGATCTTGAAACCCTCCGAATGGAGCCGCTTGGCAAGGACCTGGCTGGTGAAGATGTTCCGGGTCCCAACGAGGACCGGGCGGCCGGCCTGATGGCAGGCCTCAACCTCGCTGATGACCGCATCCAGCTTGGACTCCAGGGTCCCGTACATCTGGTCCGTAAGGTGGCGCCGGACCACCGCACGGTTGGTCGGAATGCGGATGACCGGGAGATGATAGGTATACCAGAGCTCGGAAGCGGCCTCCCAGGCCGTCCCGGTCATGCCGGAAAGCTTGCTGTAGAGCCGGAAATAACGCTGGAAACTGAGCCGGGCCAGTGTCTGGTCGACCGGCGAGAGCGGTACCCCTTCCTTGGCCTCAATGGCCTGATGGAGACCATGGCGCCATTTGCGGTTGGGCATCATCCGACCGGTGAATTCATCAACGATAACCACCTTGTTCTGCTGGACAACATACTGCTTCCCGCGCTTGAAAAACTCCTTTGCATTGAGGGTCTGCTCAACCAGCTCAAAGGGGCGTGAAGCCCCTCTCCAGCGTTCCGGGAGGAGGTCCAGTTTCGACTCCACAACCCGCCTGCCAGTGCTGGTCAGGGTCACTTCCTTGTAGCGGACATCCACCTTGTAATGCTCGTCCGGTTTCATCTGGTAAGCGATGTCCCAGACCACCTTGTAGACCTGATGGAGGAGGTTGTTGTCCGTAGGAGCAGAGATAATGAGGGGCGTTACGGCTTCATCAATGAGGACACTGTCCGCCTCGTCGACAATCGCGGTGTGCATGCCGCGCATGACCAGGCCATCCGCGGCCTTGTAGGGGTGCAGATGCCGGTCCAGAAGGCGCTGGGTCGGATGTTGCTTGTCTCCGAGCTTGAGCCGGTCGCGGAGGAAGTCGGCCACAACCTCCTTACTGGTGGTGTAGGTCACGTCCTTGGCGTAGCCACGGGCCCGGTCTTCCGGTTGCAGGATACTGGTCACGAAGCCTACGGACACGCCGCAAAACCCATAGAGCTCTTCAAACCATTCCGCATCCCGCTTGGCGAGATAGTCATTGACCGTAATGATATGGCAAGGACGCCCGGTCCATCCGGCAAGGACGGCTGCCAGGGCGGCGGTCAGGGTCTTACCTTCCCCAGTTGCCATCTCGGCCAAATAGCCCTGGTGAAGGGCCAGCGCCCCCATGATCTGGACTGTAAAGGGGCGCATCCCGGTTACCCGCTGGGCAGCTTCACGGATGGCCGCCAAGGCATCCGGAATCGCCTCCTCGACATCCTTTCCGGCCCGCCTGAACTGCTCCTTGAACTCACCCAAGTGCTTCTGCAGGGCCTGGTCGGAAAGAAACTTCCAGTCTTCCTCCTTGGAATCAACCAGTTCGGCTATCCGGCGCAAGTTGCGCTGAATGCCCCTGCGGCGCTGATAGCGACCGATGAGGGAATCAACGAGGCGATCCAGCCCGGTGGGTGGTTCCTTGACCTGCGGTATCTGACAAGGCCGGTATTCCTGGACGATCGTGCTCATATCCCATATCGACGCTGGAGCAACTGGCGGAGCTTGCGGATCCATTGCCGGAGCAAAGGTTCCCTTGGTAAATCATATCGGATGCGGCCACCTCTCCCATGGTAAACCGTCACCCCGTCGAGCTCGACAAACTGCGACCGCACCTCGAAAAACGGCTCCGATGCCCGAGTCCCGGACTGGTCCTGCAGGTCAACGGCGACCTCCCCTCCCCCGGCCCATCCAAGGGCAGGTGACGGCAGGTTCTGCCGGTCAGCTGGAATCACATGGTGGGAGGCAATGCCCAGGGTCTCGCCGGCCTGCCCGTAAATCTTCACCTCGGACTGCTGAATCTCGTTTGTGAAAAGGCGCGAGGCCTCATTCTGGGAAACGATCGAGGAAAAATAATAATTGGAATTGTCGATCAGCTGACCCAGCGCGAAACCCCGTTCAAGCCAGGATCCGACGTAGTCATCGATTTCCGGGGAAACCCAGACACCGGCGTGGGGGGCCCGGACGATCAGTGCATCGCGTGCCTCATAAAGGCGATCGAGGAGCTTTTGGGTGGCCTCGATCCGGCTTTCCAGGGCCTTGATATCGGCTGTTGATTCCCTCAGGGCCCGCCGGAGCATGGCATCCGTTCCATCGAGTTGGGCCTGTGCGCCCTCAATCCGCAATTCCAGTTCCTTGTTGTAGAGCCTGATCAAGGGATCCCCGGCGACAACTTGCCCACCATCGGGAACAAAGACCTCAACCACCTCACCGGAAACATCCGGCGCCACGACGGAATAGGTTTCCGCCAGCATTACCCCCGGAGAGCGAAACCGGTTCGGGAAGGGAATCACATCCAGGACCAGAACCAGCACCAGGATGAAGGACACCACTACGGAAATCGCCCGGAAGCGGGTCCGGTCCAGTTTGGGATCGCTGGCCAAATAGATGACCAACTTGTAGAGCGGGACGATTATCCAGGCAAAGGCACAGACAACCGCCATGATCATACCAAGGATGAGGAAGCGGTCCGCCAGGAAAAAGAGGATCGTCGTGAAGATGATGATTTTGTAAATCCAGCTGGCGATGGCGAAGACGGTCAGCCAGACAGCTTCCTTGCGGGAACGGGCGGGACTGGTCGACTTCTTGTATCCGAAAGCATAATACTCGATGAAGTGCTTGATCAGGCCGGTCGAGCGCTGGTGCAGGTTGGGGATGTCGAGCAGGTCGGAAAGGATATAGTAGCCATCGAAACGCAGGAGCGGATTGGCATTGAAAAGAACGGTTGAGACCGAGGCCACGAACATCATGTTGTAGGCCAGGCTGTGAATGGTCCCAGGCCCTGTCTTGACCCAGACAAAGGCCGCCAGGGCAGCCACGAACATCTCCACTATCATCCCTGAGGCCCCCACCAGGGCCCGTTGCCATCGACTGCGGAAGGACCACGAGGCAGTGGCGTCCATGTAGGGTATCGGTGTAAAGAGCAGGAACATGATCCCCATCGTATGCACCTCGCCGCCAAACCGGCGGCAGGCAAAGGCATGCCCGAACTCATGCAGGGTCTTGATGATGACCAGTCCAAGGTAGAGGAAGAACAGGTTGTCCGGAGCAAGGATTCCCTCGGACTGGCTCCAGAGGTCCTCGAAGTTGTCGATTACTACCTTCAGGGCCAGACCGACAACCACCAGCCAGACCAAGAGTCCGGCCCAACTGAAAACCGCTTTCCCGACCGGGAGGGCCCGCTTGAGAAAATTGTCCGGATCAAAAAGCGGGATCCGGGCAAACATGATGCTGCGAAAGAAGGCCTTCCGCTCCTTTTGCTTCCGCTTGGTGTAGCGGTCAAAGAGCCGGGCGCTGTCGGGTGCGAGGATGGACTGGAGGAGGTTGGCACCATACAACTGGGCCAGCAGACGGATCACCTCTTCCTGTCCGGGGGCATTCTCCGGGTCGGCGTCGAAACACTCGTGCCACACCGAGTCAACCGTCCGGTCAGGACTCAGGCGGGACAGGAATTCATAGGCTGGCGGGCGAACCCGGAAAAACTGGTTGTTGAAAATATCCTGCAGCACGTACCAGCGTTCCCCCCGGAAAAACTGCCGGTGCACGCGTACATGCGGCCGCAGGCTGACGCGCTGCTGGGCAATCCTGAACCAGGACTCACTGTAGGTGGAGGGTGTTTCGGCCATGATCTAGATCCAGAAGAAGAGGCGCAGGAAATCGATGGTGCGATGGAAGATGATCCAGAAGAAGCTGCGCCGTTCGCTTTCAATCTTGGAAATGCCGCCCATGCCGGGTCGCCACCACTCAGCCGGATCGACTTCCAACTGGCAACGGACCAGGAAGACATTTTCCGCCTCCTGGGTAGTTGCTACCGGCTCCACAAGGACTACCCGGGCCGGGAACTTTTCCTTTGGCTGGCTGGAAAAGGCAATTTTCACCGGGGCGTCCAGCCTCACTTCATGAATGTCCCGCTGGTCCACCTTGGCCTCCACGTAGAGCCGGTCGAGGCGGGCAATCTTAAAGAGGACATCCCCCTTTCGGACCGGAGCACCGAGGCGGCGTTTGAGATCCCCTTCAATAACAAAGGCGTCAAAGGGGCTTTGAATGGAGGCTTGCGAAATATGGAACTGGACGGATTCCAGTCGCACCCGTGCCTGCTCCGCCTGGGCTGAGAAGATGCGCATCTCGGCCAGCTCATTGCGGGCCCGGGCCTTTTCCTCCTCACGCAGATAGCGTGTCAAATCGGCTGCCGAAGCTGCCTCTTCGAGAAGAAGGTCGCGCGTATCCAGACTGAGGAGTTGTTCGCCGGTGTCGAAGATATTGCCCACTTCGGCATCAACTTCGGAAATGTAGCCGTCAAAGGGAGCAGAAAGGTAGGCCACATTCTCGGTTCGCAAGAGGAAGGGCGCTTCCACCCGGTAGGTCATCCCCCCGAAAAACAGGACTGCAAGGGCAATCGCACAACTGGCGGCAAGGACCTTGGTCCAGACTTTCTCGGGACCAATGACCTTGCCTAGAAATTCCCGGGTGGCCGTGGCCAGGCGGGCGCCGAACCAGCGGTCCCGTCGCTTGAGGTCATGCAGGCGCGGCGTTGCCAGGTCAGCGGTGATCCGAAGCAGCCGGATTTCCTCGTCGCGGAAAGGCTCGGTTGAGCGCTCAAGGGTAATCACTCCGATGGGCTCCCCTTCGTGGCGCATTGGTATCGAACAGATGAATTTCACGCCATGGTTGGCAGCGAACTTCTCGTGGTCGCGGGTGATCAGAGTCTCCCCTTCCAATGGCGGATAATAGATTTCCTCGTCCTGATCGTAGGCCTCCTCCATGGCGGATTCGAGCTCACTGACAACCTGCATTTTCTTCTCAAACTTGTCTGAATGGCTGATGGCCTTGGTACGGATGTAGCCGCGCTGTTCCCAACCCAGGCTGGCCCGGTCACACTTGTGCTGCCCGGCCAACTCATTGACGAAAACCATCGCCATCTCGACGAACTTCTTCTTCCCGTCCATCATGACCACAAGGTCAATGACGGAGGCTGCCTGGGCCGCCGCCCCGGGGGCGCGGTTTGACGATTGATAATGCTGCACATCGGCCGGCAGGCAGTTGGCCAGCAAAAGGCGTTTCAATGCCTCGTCCACTTCCTCCGGTGATACACCGGACAGGAGAAAAACAGCTGCCCATTGCTCGCTGGCACGGCCAGTCTCCAGCTGAATGGCCAGCGCTGCTTCCTTGGAGTCGCCTGCTGAGGAAGAGGAAATTTCCCTCAAGGCCTGCCCATTTTCGGCAGCCGTATCACAAAGGACCTCGAGTCGATCAAAGAAGTGGTTCAATCCTTCCCCACTGAGGTTTGCCGGTGAGGCCACAACCTTGCGCCAGCCCGTTCCCTCGTTCTTTCGCTTGCGCACAACGAGACCGAACCGGGCCATGCCAATCGTCACAAGGGCATCGATATAGGTTTGCCAGAAAACTGCCGGAGGACCGGAAAAACGCCTTAGTGAAGCCAGCTGTTCAAGGGCATCCCGGAAGGTGCCGGATTGTTCGTGTTCACTGGACATGATTAATCCTCCAGGCTGAGTTTGAGGAAGCCGCCCTCACCGGGACGCACGGCTCCACCGGGATTGGCAAAGATGGCCTTTATCCGCAGCAGGCCGCTGGCGGAGTCAACAACCGGGGAGATGAAGACAATCTCCCCGTTCATGCTGGAATTACCTGATGCTTGACCCAATTCGGAGATAAATCCCACCGTGTCTCCCATCGACAATCGGCTGGCCAGAGCGGGATCGATATTGGCCACACAGTAGAATTGGCGTGTATCGACGATACGCATCAGGATTTGCGGAGGCTCGCAATATTCACCCACCTCTATTGGCAGGCGGGTAACCGTTCCCGTAAACGGTGCCCGGAGTCGCTTCTTTTCCAGCGAGTCCTTGGCCAGGTCCAGTTCGATGACCGAGATCTGGTAATCACTGCGGGCCTCATCAACCTCCTCCATGGAAATCGAACTGGTTTTCTCCAGCAGCATTTCCGATCGCTCGAGGGTGGCCTTGAGGTTGGCTACGAGCACTTCCCGTCGCTTGATATCCAACTCCTCGGCGATGGAGTCCAGCTCGACAATGACTGTTCCCTTCTCCACGAAACTGCCTTCACCGTGCCGGATGGCACTGACAGTGCCCGGTAGAGTGGATGTCATTTCCACGTCCGCTACCGCTTCTGTCAGGCAGCGGATCGTTTTTGCTTCAAGCGTGCTAACGAATGTGGCTGCCGTCAAAACGACGAGGGAGAGGCTTCTTTTCAGGTTCCGTTGAGATATCATAATTGTCTTCTTCCTGGTAGGGCTTGCGGTAGGATTTTACGGGCAGGGAATCCCAATCGACTCCGAGCCACGGTGTAGTGAAAGTGTCCTCCTGAAAGGCCACCGGGGCCTCCGCAGGGAGGCGGTCAAAGTCCGCCAGGCGGTAGTCCATGGCCGGGGTTTGCCGGTCTCCATTCCGGGCCCAGTAAGCGGTTCGCTCCTCGAGCTCCGCATAGTCCACCTCAAGGTTGCGCAGTTGCAGGATGCTTCCCGAAATCAATTGCAGTTCAAGGAGGGACCGCTGGTAATCGATTTCACTTTGCAACTGCTCCAAGCGGGCGGCAAAGAGCTCCTGCTCGGCCTCCAGTACGCTCCGGGCATCCATCCGGCCAATGTCCCGGCTTTGCATGCGGGTATCGAGAAGGCTGATCCGGAAATCAACCACCGATTCCATGCTTCGGGCGGTCGTGAAATTGGCATCGATTCGCTGTGCAGCCGTGTCACAGCCAACCTGGACCTGGGTAAAGAGACTGGCTTCCGTCCGCTCCGCCCGCATCAACCGCAAATTGGCGGCGCGCTTTTCGTTGACGCCACGAACGTCACCCCAAAGCGGCACCCGGACAACGACGCCGACCGACCAGAGGGGAAAGTCATAGCTTTTGAGATCCTCCCAGGATTCCTCCCACCAGCGGCCAAATCCGGATGAGCCCATGTCGGCCTTGAGGTTGACCTCGGGAAGCCGCTGGTTCTTCGCGTAACCAAGGCGGATTCGCTCCTGCTCAGTCTGGATTTTAGCCTTTAACAAATCAGGATTCATCGAGGAGGCGGTGAGCTTAATTTCATCGTAGACACTTTCGACCTCCTTCGATTCCGGAGAGTCGGTCACGATATAACCGACCTGATACTCCCGCGGAACGCCACCAAAATACGAGGCCAGGTTGTTCATCGCGTTCACCTGTTTCTGGAAGGACTCCCGTTCGCGCGAACGGCGCAGGGCCAGCCCCGCTTCCGCCTCAAGGACATCGAGCTTGGCACCCCGACCGGCATCAAAACTGGCCCGGCTGTCTTCAAGGATGGTTGCTGAGAGCGCTACCGATTCCCGACTCAGCTTCAGTTCTTCCTGTGCATAATACAAATCCCAGTAGGCCAGTTCCGCCTCGGCGACAACCGTCATCAACTCGCGACGATAGTCCTGGAAAGCGATCTCTGATTGGCGCGCAGCCATCCGCAGGGAGGCCAGGTTGGAGGCAAAGCCAAATCCCTTTAGGAGCGGTTGCTCGACCGTCAGTCCCCAGCGGGTCTGGTAGCCCTCTTGCGGATTGTCACTCGTGATCGGTGCATTCCGGTAAATATCATCCCCGAAAACACCGAGTTGCACCCGGGTGCCAAGGGGTGTCCTCACCTCCACCGCGGAACTCAGGCGCCAGGTGTTTTCCTCGTAGATGTCAGGATAAAAGTCCCTGTCCTCATTCCCGTTGATGGTATTCTGGACCCAGTTGGTGATACGGGTTTCCGGATCCGTGTTCGGTTGCCTCCGGTCAACGAACTCTGCACTGGAAACAAGGGCCGGCTCGAAGGCACCCATTTCCGCGCTTCGCTGCCGCCGCGCGGCATGAAAGCCCAACAGGCGGGCCTGCACGGACTCATTATAGTCGACCACGCGCTGCATGTATTCTTCCAGCGACAAGTGGTCATTCGTACCATACCGCGGTTCCAAGGACATCCGCTGCTCCTCCATTGTCGAAGCAGAAAGGGTGATGTTGGAAACTAACAGGCAAAGCAGGACGGGGCCTATACCCCATACAGGACACAGAAAACACCTCATTTAAGCATTCAAGACGATACCGGGAATCGAATCAAGAACGAAGTGAGGCCATTACCAGCAGGCATCATACACGCCATTAGCAGTCTTAAAATGGAGATTTCAGCTGCTATTCAGGTAAAAATCAGTCCTTAACCCGTGTTTTACGGCCCGTACGGCGAGTAGGTAACCGGATACTCCGGGATACTCACATGGTAATGGCCTTCCAGGAATGTGGCGATATCCATCAGCTGGCCGGTTGTCATGGCCTCTGAATAGTCCGGCATCAGGGACTTACCGTCCGGCATATCATACAGTTGCAGGACATCCGGCCGGATACTTTCCGAAGGATGAATGATCGCGGTAATCAATTCACCGTAGGTCTTGACCCGGTATACTTGCCCACCGAGGGGTACAACCAGTCCGTCTTCGTAGGGCTCCACGCTAAACGAGTCGATACCCGCCACAGTATGACATTGGGCACAGCGCAGTTCATTAAAGGCCTGGAGTCCCTTACCAGCATCGCCAGCGGGAATCCTGAAACCCGGCTCATTGGCGATCGTCTGCCAGATGACAACAATATTAATGAACACCGATAGAATCAGGAGAACCCCCAACACGACGGTTGCGCTGGTCGTTCTGTTATCTTTTTTCGTCATTTCCATACCCACCTCCATTCTATTCATAAGAAATTCATCCGGAATTGGCAAGAATGAAGCAGTCGGCGAAATTTGTTCCGGAATGGATTATAAGCTTGCCAGCGGCCTTGGATTAGCGAGTGTCCTGCGCTTCATCGCGGGAACATCCCGCAGGGGAGACCGGTCATGGCCATGTTCTGGTAGCCTGCTTTTAAAACCGGTCGAGAAAACCACATGTCATCCATTACGTTTGCGGACCTGCCCTTGGCAGAGTCCCTCCATCGCGCCTTGCGCGAACAGAATTACACCACGCCGACTCCGATCCAGGAGCAGTCGATTCCACCGCAACTGGAAGGACGGGACCTCATTGGCTGTGCCCAGACAGGCACTGGCAAGACAGCGGCCTTCGCCCTGCCCATCCTGCATCACATAGCCGAGCGGCCCAAGGGCCTGAAACGGGGTAAGGCACGGACCTTGGTCCTGACCCCGACCCGCGAGCTGGCGGTCCAGGTGGGCAAGAGCTTCACGACCTACGGCAGAAACATGCGGATTCGGCATGCCCTTGTCTACGGAGGCGTCAGCCAGCACCCCCAGACCCGTTCCCTGCAAAAGGGCGTGGATATCCTGGTGGCTACACCCGGACGCTTGATGGACTTGATGGAGCAGGGACACATTGACCTGAGCGCTGTTGAGTTTCTCGTCCTTGATGAAGTCGACCGCATGCTCGATATGGGGTTTGTCCATGATGTCCGCCGGATCGTCTCCTCGATCCCGCAGGAGCGCCAGACTGCGCTCTTCACGGCTACCCTGACTAAAGACGTCGAGAAAATCGCCGCGGCCTTCGTCAAGGAACCGGTACGGGTGACCGTTTCCCCGGAAAAGCCGGTTGTCGAAAACATCGACCAGGAGGTTTGTTTCATCCGTCCGGAAAACAAAATCCCCCTCCTGCAGGCCTACCTTCGTGGCCAGGCTGACCGGAAAGGCAATCATTCAACTATTATCTTCTGCCGCACCAAATATGGAACGGAGAAGCTCTCCAAGCAGTTGAACCGCCATGGCTTCAATTCCGACGCCATCCACGGGGACAAGTCGCAGGGTGCCCGCCAGCGGGCCCTGAACAACTTCCGTTCCGGCAAGCTCCCCATCCTCGTGGCTACGGATGTTGCCGCCCGGGGAATCGACGTCCGGACCATTTCCCTGGTCATCAACTTTGATCTGCCCGAAGCGCCGGACAGCTATGTCCACCGTATCGGCCGGACCGCCCGGGCTGAAGCACACGGTAATGCCGTCAGCTTTTGTACCGCCAAGGATGTCGGCCTGCTGGCAGCCATCGAAAAGTACATCGGCCTCAAGATTGAGGTGGATACCCACCACCCGTTCCATGACGCGGCAACTGCCGATCGCTCCACCCACCATAGCAAGCGGCCCCACCGTAAACAGGGATTCAACAAACAACGCCGCTATGGCAAACGGCGCCCGCAAAACGACAATCCCTTCAAGGGCAATTTTCGCAAGCGGAAGCGGGAGGGCTCGACACGGGGTGGCAAGCGTTAAGCTACCGTTGTTCGGTAAGAAAAGGGATTGTGATTTTCATGGGGCCGACTTTTTATCGGCCTCATGCACCAGACAGTCTCTTACCCCAAACGTCTCCTTGCAATTGGCATTGGAATTTTTGCCTTCCTGCTGAATGCCTCAGCCGACATTTCCGTCCCCACCCTCTTTTCCGACCACATGGTCCTACAGCGGGACAAGCCGATCAAGGTCTGGGGTTGGGGTGAACCGGGAGAAGCGGTAAATGTCCGGATCAGTGACGCTGAGGCCGGTGCATTGACTGGCAGGGATGGCCGCTGGATGGTCGAACTCCCTCCCCTGAAAGCGGGTGGGCCCCATACGTTGCTTATTGAAGGCACCAACACGATCACCCTCAAGGATGTCCTCATCGGGGAAGTCTGGATTGCCTCCGGGCAATCCAACATGCAATGGACATCGGGACGGTCCACCAATGCCGACCTCCATCGGCTTATCGCCACGACATCGTCGGGTATTCGTTTTAACAAGGTCCGCAACCTCGGCAGCCAGGTGCCGCAGGAAACGACAGACAATGACTGGGTCGTGGCCTCGCCTGGTAGTGTCGATGACAACACCGCCGTCGGCTACGCCTTTGCCAAAACCCTCCATGCTGTTCTGGGTGTCCCGGTGGGGATCATCGACACCGCCTGGGGTGCTTCCACTTGCGAGGCATGGGTCGACCGTGCGCTTACCGCTTCCGACCCTCAGCTGAAAAATATTCATGAGGATTGGCTGGCAAAGGAAGCCACTTATGATCACGAGGCGGACATGGCGGCTTATGAAGTCAAGCTGGCTGAATGGGAGGTTCATCAAACAGGACCAAAACCACGCAAGCCCCATGACGAAATGGTCTGCCAGCATCGCCCGGGCAATCTCTGGAACGCCCGCACCCTGCCGGTGGCACCCTACACGATTCGGGGGGTTATCTGGTACCAGGGGGAAGGGAATGCCCAGTCCGTCGACCGGGCGGTGCAATACCATCACCTTTTCAGCACCATGATTGGGGAATGGCGCCAGCTCTGGGAGGAGGAATTCCCCTTCTACTTTGTCCAGTTGGCGGATTACCGGAAGGAATCTGTCTTTGCACCCAATGAGCCCTGGCCCTTCCTCCGGGAATCGCAGGCACGGACCATGGAGACAGTTCCCAATACCGGCCAGGCCGTTATCATCGACATCGGTGAAGGCAAGGACATCCACCCGCAGGAGAAGGAAGAGGTTGGCCGCCGTCTCGCCCGCTGGGCACTGAACAAGGATTACGGCTACACCGGACTGGCCCACCGCGCCCCGGAATTCAAGTCATGGACGCAGGAGGGAGACACCGTTGTCGTGGATTTCAACTACACGGGTAAAGGCCTGCGTCCTTTCGACACCCACTCTGTACATGGCTTCGTCGTCCGTTCGGAAGACGCACAGTGGCATGTCGTCGAGGGCAAGGTGGCCAGGAAGCACTCGGTTGAGCTGAAGTTGCCAATGGCCCTGACCGTCACCGCGGTCCGTTATGCCTGGGCTAATAACCCGGTCTGCAACCTGTTCAGCCTTGACGGGCTGCCCGTTACTCCATTCAGAACCGACACGGAGAATACAGTCATGGAAGATAACTTCAGCGCATCCATCCTCTACGATATCGACCGCGCCTTCAGCGCCCGGGCCCGGGAAGTGGGCACGGCCCAGGCGTTCATGGAATTTGCCGCCGAGGACGCGGTCATGTACCGCGACGGATCCGAGCCGATCATGGGCAGGAAGGCCATTGGACAGGTTCTTTCCGGTGACAATGGATCCCTGGTTTGGGAACCGGTGGCTGGCGACATCGCTGCCAGCGGTGATCTCGGCTACACCCGCGGCAAGTTTGTCTACAACACCGCCCCGGGGCCGGATGGCCAACCACCACTGGGTCCCTTCAAGGGCTATTACACTTCCATCTGGAAAAAGCAAACGGATGGTTCCTGGAAGTGGGTTTACGACGGGGGAATCATTACGGAAAAACCGGCCCCTCCAGAGGAGGCAACAGAGTAAGCAATGGGATCCCGCGACCTGCATCCGACATCCGGCTATTCCCCAGCGGAGGAATGGGCCAATACCATTACCCATGGGATTGGTGCCGTCCTGAGCCTCGTCGGGCTGGTCGTGGCTGTCGTCTTCGCCTCCTTGAATGCGAATGCCTACCTGATCACCGCCTGCGCCATCTACGGCTCCTCGCTGCTGGTGTTGCACCTGTCATCGACCCTCTACCATGCGGCCCGCGATCTGAAGTGGAAACGCCGCTTCCTGGCGGCTGACCATGCCTCGATTTACCTCCTCATCGCCGGGACCTATACCCCGTTTTGTCTCGGTCCGATGCGCGGACCTGTCGGCTGGACCTTGTTTGGTATCATCTGGGCACTGGCCATTGTCGGGATCTACAAGGAAATCCTCCGGCCCAAACGCGGAACCAGTGTCTCGGCGACCATTTACCTCATCATGGGTTGGTTGGTCATCGGGTTCCTGTATCCACTTATTACCTCGATTTCCACCCATGGCCTGATCATGCTGCTTATTGGAGGAAGCCTCTATTCCATTGGCGTTGTCTTCTATAAATGGCATTCCCTGAAGTATCATCATGCCATCTGGCACCTCTTTGTCATCGGTGGTGCGGCCTGCCAGTTCGTCGCTGTCATGGGATTAATCACCTGACCTTCACAACTCGTCCCACCTCACCGGATGCCAGTCCTTTCCATGGCCGGAATTGACATAAGGGATTCAACGTGATTTAACGGCCAGTGGCCATGAAGCCCCGCTACAGCTCTTGGGGCCCCCGTTTGGCAGGCAAGGGTGTGCCGTACACCCCAACCCGCTTCCGGCAATGCTATGTCCACCCGGAAGCAACATGGAAACTTGTCCCATGAAAACGATGCGTCTCGTCTACTCGCTTACCCTGTCCGGTCTCATTCTTTGCCCGCAGACTGTGCTGGCTATTGACTACACCTGGAATGGCGGCACCGGCGACTGGAGCAGTGCCGGAAAATGGACGCCATCTGGCGTTCCCGCCGATGGAGATTCAGCAACCGTCAACAGCGGAACCGTTACCCTCTCCGGTACCGAGACTGTCGGCATCCTCAATCTGCAGGGTGGCTCACTGACTGGTCCGGGTTCCCTGACCATGACGAATGCCTTCAACTGGAGCGTGGCCACCATCATGGACTTCAGCGGCATCCTCATTCTTGCCCATGGCGCGACGGCAACGCTGGACGGCACGGGTAACCATGACATCCGCAACGGCACCATCCAGCTCGAGGGCGATTTGAACCATGTCGGCCCGGGTCACTTACACTTCCACTACGGAGCCGGCATGGATATCCGTAAGACAGGAGTGGTGGATATCCAGGGTGACCTGGCCTGGAGCCATTATTATGGCAATGCGGCACCCATCACCAACGCTGGCCGCATCAAGAAGACATCCGGTACCGGACAATTCACCTTCTCCAGTATCACGCCTACCAACACCGAGGATGGTCGAATTGAGGTCCACAGCGGAACCCTGGTTTTTAATAATGGTGTCAACGGCAGCGGCGTCCTCAATGCATCGAGTGGAGCGGTCCTGCACTCCCCCAACTCCTGCAGCCTGACCAATGTGGACTTGTCCGGGTTCGGCATCAAGCGCTTCAGCGCAGGCAACCTCACCCTGGCCGGTGATTGCAGCGGTCACAATGTCGAGCTCGCCGGGGCCAAGCTTCTCGGCAGCCATACACTCAGTGGCAGCTGGAATTGGATCAGCGGGTTGATTGATGGTACGCCCGAGGACACAACCACCATCGCCGACACCGCCACCTTGACTGTCACCGGTGAAGGCGATCATGAAATTCGCAACCGCTCCCTGGTCATCAATGGCATCCTCAATCACGAGGGGCCAGGTCGCCTGCATCTCAACTACGGTCCGACGGTCCAAGTCAGCCTGGGCGGCGTAATCAATATCCAGGGCGATCTTGAATGGGCCCATTCATGGGGGGATGCCGGGACGATAGTCAATGACGGGACGATTTCCAAGAACGCCGGCGATGGCATCGCTGTCATCAGTAACAATATCATCACCAACCACAACCTGCTCGAACTGACCAGCGGATCCCTGACCCTCAACGGGGTCACTTTCAACAACATAGGAACAACCCGGATCGACACCGGAACACTTTCCTTTAGTGGCAACGGGACCAGTCCCGGGGAATGGATCCTCGCAGAGGGAGCACTGCTCACCTTCACCGGCGGCAGTCCGATCATCGGGGAAGTTGCCTCCTTCACTGGTCTCGGTAACGTGAAAATTGCCGGGGCCACCGTTGCCTTCAATGGCCCGGTCAGGGTGCCCCGCCTGGAGTTGTCCACCGGTACCATAGCCGGATCGGGCGTGCTGTCCGTGACCAAGGCCTTCGGGTGGACCCGTAACTCAATGGTCAATGGTGCCCTCTCCATTGTCATTGAGAATGGTGCCGTTGGAACCATCTCGGGCGACGGCGACCACGACTTCCGGACCGGCAACCTGATCGTCGAGGGAACGCTTGAGCACCACGGACCCGGCAATCTGGTTTTTAATTACGGGGCGACCGTGGATATCGCCATCGGTGGCGTGGTCGACATCATGGGCGACTACGCCTGGGGCTATAACTGGGGAGACGCGCCCGTCATGACCAACGCTGGAACCTTCGTTAAAAGCGCTGGCTCAGGTGACACCACCATCCAGAACGTCAGACCCACCAATACCCCCGATGGGACCTTTCAGGCTTTGTCCGGCACCCTTGTGCTTAAAAGCGGCCTCAATGGCGGCGGCACCTTGGATGCGTCCGTGGGCGCGCTCATCACTATCCCGGCGTCTTCCAGCCTGACCAGCCTTACCCTGTCGGGCGAAGGCATCAAGCGTTTCACCGGCGGTGACCTCATCCTCGCCGGCGACTGCACGGGCAACAAAGTCGAACTGGCCGGGACCCGGCTGCTTGGCAGCCATACACTGAGGGGAAACTGGAAGTGGATCAGCGGCATGATTGAAGGTCAGGACGAAACCACCACCATCGCCAGTGGTGCTGTCTTTTCGGTTGCTGGAGAGGGCGACCACGACTTGCGTTACCGCACGGTCCTGATTGAGGGCTTTCTCAATCATGACGGTCCCGGACGACTCCACCTTAACTATGGTCCAACGGTCCAGACAACCCTCGATGGCGTCATTAATATCCTCGGCGATCTGGAATGGCCACATTCATGGGGCGATGCGGGAACCATCATCAATGGCGGGACAATCTCCAAGAGCCTTGGGGATGGCATTGCAGTCATCAGCAACAACATCCTGACCAACAACAACCTGATTGAGCTGACCAGCGGCTCGCTGACCCTGAATGGTGTCACGTTCACGAACAACGGCCAGGCCCGGATTGACGCCGGCACCCTCTCCTTCAGCGGGAACGGCACCAGCACCGGTCAATGGACGACCGCTGAGGGGACCCGTGTCAATTTCACCGGCGGCAGTCCGGTCATCGGTTCAGGCTCCACCTTCACTGGCCTCGGGGAATGGAAAGTCGCCGGAGCAACTGTCTACTTTGATGGAACGGTCAGTGTACCCAGGCTGGAGTTGAACTCCGGCAAGATTGCCGGATCAGGGATGCTCAGCGTGACCAAGGCCTTCGGCTGGACAAATGACTCCTTTGTTGATGGCACCCTCTCCATCATCATTGAAGACGGGGCCATTGGTACGATTTCAGGGGAAGGCAACCACGACTTCCGGGTTGGCAATCTCACTGTCCGGGGAACACTGGAGCACCACGGACCGGGGCAGCTCCTGTTCAATTACGGGGCGACCGTGGACAACCACGGGGTTGTGGACATCAAAGGCGACTTTACCTGGGGCTATCACTGGGGCGATGCACCTACCGTGACCAACGCCGGTATCTTCGTTAAGAGTTCCGGTTCCGAAACGGCCACGGTTCATAATATCAAGCCCACTAACACGCCCGAAGGGACCTTTGAGGTCTTGTCTGGCACCCTTGCCCTCAACAGCGGCCTGAACGGTGGGGGTATCCTTCAGGCTGCCGAGGGTGGCTTGTTACACATCCCCACCACCTCCAACCTCACCAATGTCAACCTCCCCGGAAACGGCATCAAGCGCTTCTCTGGAGGCAACCTTACCCTCGCCGGCTATTGCAGCGGTAATAATGTGGAGCTCGCCGGAGCCAAGCTCTTCGGGAGCCACACCCTCAGGGGCCATTGGTACTGGATCAGTGGCATAATCGAGGGAACAACAGAGGATACCACCACGATTGCCCCCGGGGCCGTCCTATCGGCCACAGGGGACGGCGACCACGACATCCGTAACCGGACCCTGAGTGTCGAAGGCACCCTCAACCACGACGGTCCCGGTCGACTCCATCTCAACTACGGCACAAATCTCCGGACCGTCCCGGGCGGGACCATCAACATCCAGGACGATCTCGTCTGGCAGTATTCATGGGGCAATGCCCCGGCCATCTCCAATGAAGGCACTATCGCCAAGACTGGCGGTGAGGGCGAAGTGGTCTTTAATAGTCCCCGGCCAGTTAATAAATCCACCGGCCGCATCGAGTCGCACAGTGGAACCATCCGCTTCCCGGGTGGAGTAACCGAAGGTGGCACCTTCCATGCCGCAGAGGGCGCGCAGATCCTTATCGAGAACAGCTCCAGCCTTACGGATGTCCGCTTCAGCGGTCCAGGTATCCAGTTGCTCACGGGCGGTGATGTTACCCTTTCCGGCGACTGCCATTCGGAGAACCTGGAAATCCACGGGGCCGACATCCTCGGCACCCACACCCTCCATGGCACATGGCACTGGCGGACAGGGGAGTTCAGGGGTCCCGGTACCACCACCCTCGCCCCCTATGCCTACCTGCGCCTTATTGGCGACACCGACCACATCCTCCGCGGTCGAGACTTAACCAATACAGGCTTCATCTGGCATGAGGGGATGGGCCGCCTTGTCCTCGCCGACAACGCCAGCCTGAGCAACGCCCCGACGGGTGCCTGTGTCCTTGCCAGTGATTCCTCATGGACAAACGCTGAGGGGCAGGAAGCCACCTTTATCAACAACGGGGTGATCTACAAAATCGGCCAGACAGGGGCCAGCTGGTTCGACCTCGATTTCCAGAACAACGGCGCTCTCGTTTCCTACATGGGCTGGTTTGTCGTCGAGGACTGGGTCTGGCACGCCGAGCAAGGCTGGATTTACTGCATCATGGTCGACGACAGAAGTTTGTATTACTATGATGCCGGTGTCGATTGCTGGGCCTGGACCGGCCCGGAGTACTATGCGTGGATTTACTGGTTTTGGCCCATCGAGAGGTGGAGCTACTGCGTCTGGGCCGTCCCGGGGGAACGGTGGTTCTGGATCTATCCCGAGGATATCCACAAGCCGGAAGAGGAAATGATGCCCCAGCCGTCCCTATGAATCCTCTTCAGCGGCCCGTTGCTCATCCTTTCCGGATTCCTCCTCCTTGAGCCGTTGAAGTTCCAGCGGGTGTTCGGATTGCATTTCCTCCTCAGACATCATGCCAGTCAGCCAGGACAGGTTCATTGGGTAGACGTCGGGATTGAAGATGACAAAGTAGAAGTGCCACACGATAATCGCCAGGGTCGCCAAAACCGCCTCGTAGAAGTGGATCGTCCGGCTGATATCAAAGCCCAGCTTGGTCAGCAGCCCGATGGTCGTGTTCTCGTACCAGAGCAGGAAACCGGTTACCGACATCAGGATGCTTCCCCAGATCAGCGCCCAGTACTCCGTCTTCTCAATATAGCTGAAGCGGGCAAAGCGGGGCCGCTCCTTCGAGAGACCGAGATTGTAGCGCAGGATCATCTTCATGTCGGTGAGATCCTTCCACCTTGGAAGAATGTCATGGAACACCTGTCGCCCGCGCTCGGTGAAGGCAATATAGCCTATGTGCCACACCCCACTGAGGCACATCACGACTCCGGCAATCCGGTGGACCAAGCCTCTTAACTCGAAGAGATGACCATTGAGCTCACGCAATGCCTCCACCCACCAGGCCTCCGGGTAGCGCAGCATGAAGCCGGTTATGCAGAGGATGATGAAACTCAGGGCAAGGGTGCCGTGTTGCAGCCGCTCATTGACAGTCAGGCGCAGATAGAGACGATGGGGTTGCCCGTCCGGGAGTTGTCGATGCGGCTTTCCCTGGTAAGTCGCCTTCAGGCGTACCTTTTGGAAGAAATCAAGACCATTGTGAAGGGTCATCCCACCAATGATCAGGCAGATGCCCCAGATGTAGATGGTGGCGATCCAGTAGAGCACCGGCTCCTCCGAATGGGTATCCAAACTGACGTGTACCTTCCCCCGGGCAAAGCGCTCATTGGCCCCCTCATGGCAATGGCCGCAGGTCTCGGCCAGGTTGTTGGGATGGACCCATGATTCCGGATCATCACAGGCCCGGACATCATGATAGGCGTGGCAACTGGCACAATTGACCGCCTCCACTGCACCCCCGCGGGTGGCCAGGCCGTGGAAACTGTCCTCGAAGGTCTCCAAGCGGTCCGCCTCCAGTCCGTAACGCTCGGCAAGGCGCACCGATCCATGGCACTCCCCGCAGACCTGCTCCGCCATGTTGGCCGGGGCAATCGGCGCTTTGGGATCCGTGTGGTGCATGATGTTGTGCTCCCCATGGCAATCCGTACAGACCGGGGCATCGAGGTAGCCTTTGGCCAGGACCGTGGCATGGATGGAGTGCAGATAGTCTTCCGCCGCCTTGGGGTGACATTGGGCACACTGGGATACCACCCGTCCCCGGCTCACAGCGGATTCCACATCGGAGGCCCGTCCAACCGAATGACTGTCATGGCAATTGATGCAGGTTGGCGCGCTTTCATTTCCCTCAAACAGGGCCTTTCCGTGGACACTGCGTTCATAGGACGTGATGAACGGCGTCCCGTAGAGAGTCTGGCCGGAAACTTCCGGATTCTCGACATGACAGCTGACACAGAAATCCGCCAGCATTGCCTTGTGATGGGCAAGATCCAGTTTCTGGGCCTCCACCACCAGGTCGGATGTATGGCAGTCAAGGCAGGTCGGGGCAGTCTCTACTCCCTCTTCAAGCGCTCGGGCATGTGCGCAATGGAGGTACTTAATCGATTGTTCCTCATGGCAAATCCCGCAGCGGCTGGTCTGCCGGGCATTGGCAAAGGGATAATCCGGATGGTCACTGCCAAGGATCTGATGAGAGCCATGGCAGCCGGTACATCTCAGGCGCTCCGTCAAAATGGTTTCCTCGTCCAGATCGTCGAAGCCCTCGTGAAACAAATGGTTCCCGGCGAGGTCATCGTGACAGTCCAAGCAGCCGACAACCGCCGGGACGATTGGATCCGCGTGCGGCAGGTCGTCCTCGTCTAACCCGGCGTGGCAGTCGCCGCAGTCGAATCCCTCATGGGGAGTTCCTTCGAAATGCGAATCCGTCACATACAAGGATACTTCCTGCCCTCCACGCTCCATGGTCATGGACCCATCGTCATGGCAGTCCAGGCAGCTCTCCGCACCGGCCGGGATTCCCATCATCACCGTCATCAGGAAAGCCGTGCAGCTTGCCCTCAATTCCAAGAAGCGCTTTCTCATTTCCCTCCTCTTTTCCTATAAGCAGCTCTAAATCTGTTTCAGCATAAAAAAAGCAAATGTTATAGACAATCATATAATTATACCCAATACTCGATTTCTCGAAGGCCGGAAAAACCAGCTCAATTCAACCCGGTCGTTCAGCAACAAAACCCCATGAAAACCGTAAGCCGCCTACTGACGTTGGCCCTGGTTCTTGCCCAGCCCAGCTTCGCTGACGAATCGCTCTCCAATGAGAGCTGCCTCGATTGCCACAATGATCCCGGCTGGACCGAGATGCGCAAGGGCAAGGAGGTCTCCATGCATGTCGATCCGGAGGTCTTTGCCAACTCCCTGCACGGGGACTTTGACTGCATCGACTGCCACGTCGATATCGAGGAAGTTCCGCATGCGGACAAACTGGAATATGCTTCCTGTGCAGATTGTCATGATGATGTGCAGGATGAGTACGAGCACAGCATCCACGGGGCCATGAAGGTCATGGGCAACGGCGATGCTGCCAGCTGTGGGGACTGCCACGGCTACCATGATATCCAGCCCGTCGATTCAATCGACTCCCCTGTCTTCAAGATGAACTTGGCCCGGATGTGTGCCAAGTGCCATGACAACCCGGGTATCACCGAGGAATACCGCATGCGGGTACCGGAAGCTGGTAGTCACTATGCGGAAAGTATCCATGGCAAGGCCCTCATGCAGTACGGGCTCATCGTTGCTCCCTCCTGCAACGATTGCCATGGGGTCCACAACATCCGGAGGGCTGTGGATGAGAATTCCATGGTCCACCACACAAACATTGATGAAACCTGTGGGCAATGTCACGTCGGCGTGGCTGAGGAATACGCCAAGAGCGTCCATGGCCAGCACCTCGATGATGAGGGGAAGATGGTTGCGGTCTGTAACGACTGCCACACGGCCCACGATATTGAAATTCCCGGCTCGGCCCATTTCAAGGCCACCAGTGATGAAAAATGCGGAGCCTGCCATGCTGACCGGTTGCACAATTACCACGAGACCTACCACGGCAAGGCCATGGTCCTCGGCGAGGCCAACAAGGCCCCGGAAGTCGCAGCCTGCTATGACTGCCACGGCCACCACAATATCCTTCCAGAAGAGAATCCAGAATCCTGGTTGTCGGAAGAGAACATCCTTGCGACCTGTGCCAAGTGCCATGAAGGGGCCAATGCCAACTTTTCCGGCTATGTCCCGCATGCCGACCATACCGACAAGGAAAACTATCCCTGGCTCTACTATTCTTTCGTCTTCATGACGACTCTCCTCATCAGCGTCTTCATCTTCTTCGGGATCCATACCTTCTTCTGGCTTTTTCGTTCGGCCTACCTCTTCTTCCATGATTCGAAAACCTTCCATGAGGCCCGCTTCAAGGTGAAAGATGACGGTGAATGGTACACCCGCTTTGTCCCCTTCGAGCGCTTCCTCCACTTCCTCGTCGTGACCAGCTTCCTGCTCCTGGTCGTTACTGGAATGCCGCTTAAGTTCTACTACACGGACTGGGCCCAGGCCCTGTTCACCATGATGGGTGGTGTTGATGTGGCCCGCTCTCTGCACCACTTCGGGGCTATCATCACATTCCTCTACTTCGGGCTGCACCTCGGGGACCGGTTGATTGCCATCATCCGCAACTGGAAGGTCATCCTGGATCCCGAATCCAAACGCCCCAGCTGGAAGCGCATGATGAACATCGCCTTTGGACCGGACTCGATGATGCCCAGCAAGCAGGACTGGCAGGACTTCATCGCCCACCAGAAGTGGTTCTTTGGCAAGGGCGAAAAGCCGCAGTTCGACCGCTGGACTTACTGGGAAAAGTTTGACTACCTGGCCGTCTTCTGGGGGGTCGCGATCATTGGCCTATCCGGCATGATCATGTGGTTCCCAATTTTCTTCTCCACTTTCCTCCCCGGCTGGGCCATTAATGTCGCCCTGATTGTCCACTCCGACGAGGCCCTCCTGGCAGCCGGCTTCATCTTTACCTTCCACTTCTTCAACACCCACTTCCGACTGGAAAAACTGCCCATGGACACGGTCATCTTCTCCGGGCGCATCTCCAAGGCGGAAATGCTCCACGAGCGCAAGCGCTGGTACGACCGATTGGTCGCCGAGGGTCGACTCGAGGAACACCGCGTCCGCGACGAATGGGAACGTTGGAAGCGCATCGCCAAGGCCTTCGGATACGGCTTCTTCGGACTCGGGATCATCCTCCTCCTGATGATTATTTACGCCATGGCCGTGCGGTTGCTGCATTAATTCCCCGCGTAAATCATTCGTTCCCCGCGTAAATCATTCGTTCCCCGCGTTGAAACGCGGGTCTGATCTCCCGCCATCCCGACGGGATGGCATTACCAATAGGCCCTGGTTTTAACCAGGGCTAGGTGTGGCATTGAATCATTCGTTCCCCGCGTTGAAACGCGGGTCTGACCTCCGCCATCCCGACGGGATGGCAATATCAATAAGCCCTGGTTTTAACCGGGGCTGGGACGGGCCGCGATACACCATTCGTTCCCCGCGTTGAAACGCGGGTCTGATCTCCCGCCATCCCGACGGGATGGCATTACCAATAGGCCCTGGTTTTAACCAGGGCTTGCCATCGAATCCTCCCGAGACTAACTCGGATGCATGAATCACTTATCCTTCATGTCTGCCAACTTTGTCGCCCGGGAGCTGGGGTACAACATGCCGGAGGGCTGGTTGCAAGGAGATGCCGCTACCCAGGCCCACTTCTCGCCCCTGAATACATTTGAGGAGCGCTTTGATGCCCTGCTGGGCGAGATTGTCGACCTTGGATTCGAGGCGATCGATCTCTGGACGGGCCACCTCAACTGGAAGTGGGCCACGCCAGCTCATTTGGATACCGCCAAAGGACTATTGGACAAGCATGGCCTGCGGGTGGTCAGCTACGCCGGTGGATTCGGTGAAACGCCTGCTGAGTTTGAGGCGGCCTGCCTTATTTGCCGCAAACTGGGAATCCCCATCCTGGGAGGGGGCACAAGCCTTCTGGAAAGTGACCGCGATGCGGCGGTGGCCATCCTCCGCAAACACGGGGTGATCTTTGCTCTAGAGAACCATCCGGAGGCCAATGCGGAGGAAGTGCTGGCCAAGCTGGGTGATGGCGACGAGGACGTCATCGGGGTCGCTGTCGACACGGGCTGGTTCGCCACCCAGGAAGCCGATGTATTCAAGGAGTTGCAGGCTTTGGGGAACCGTATCCGGCATGTCCACCTGAAGGACGTGCTCGCCAAGCGAACTGAGAAGACCGGTTATTTTTTCAAGGATATGGGACATGAGACCTGCGAGCTGGGCAAGGGTATTGTCCCCGTCAAGGAGTGTATCCAATATCTGGTGACACAAGGTTACCGGGGAGCTATTGCCATCGAGCACGAACCGGAAGATTTCGATCCCCGGGATGACTGCCGGAAGTCACTGGAAAGCGTCAAGGGCTGGTTCGTGGAGGCCACCACCGCCATTACACCGAAGGATCCAGTGGGCGTGGCCATTGTCGGCTGTGGCAACATTGCCGACCGCTATGCGGCCCAGATCAACTCCTACCCGCACGTCAAGCTGCTGGGAACCCAGGACATCGATCGCTCCCGGGCGGAAAAGCTGGCTACCGATTTTAGTGGGAAGGTCTATGATTCGATTGAGGAGCTGCTCGCCGACGATGCAGTGGAGGTCGTCGTCAACCTGACCATCCACCATGTCCATGAAGCGATTATCCGCCAGTGCCTTGAGGCGGGAAAGCATGTCCACACGGAAAAGCCCCTCGCCCTTAACAGCGAGGCGGCATGGGGCCTGGTTGAGCTGGCGGACCAGCTCGGCCTGCGGCTTAGCAGTGCCCCTACCACCTGGCTTGGGGAGGCCCAGCAGGCGGTCTGGCGGAAGATAAAGGAAGGCGCAATCGGCCAGCCCCGTATTGCCTATGCAGAGGTCAACTGGGGTCGTATTGAGTCGTGGCATCCCAACCCAGGACCGTTCTATGCTGTCGGTCCGGTATTTGATGTCGCAGTGTATCCCCTTACCCTGCTGACGGCGTTTTTCGGCCCGGTCAAGCGGGTCATTGCCGGCGGGGGGGTCCTCTATCCGGACCGCCTTACCAAGGAGGGCAAGCCGTTTACCGTCGAGTCACCAGACTGGACAGCTGCTGTGGTCGAGTTTGCCTCTGGCATGACGGCCCGGGTCACTGCCAGCTTTTACGTCACCGGGACCACAACCCAGTCCGGAATGGAGATTCACGGGGACAACGGGATGGTCCGCATGGACCGCTGGGATGTCTTTGAATCACCAGCTTACGTGGCCAGCAAGGAGACCGGCGACCAGACCTGGAAACTTGTGCCCGACAGTTATCCCGCTCCGGGAATTGAGTTTGCCCGCGGGCTTTCCGATCTCGCCCACGCCATCCGGGAAAATCGGCCCCACCTGACAACAGGGGCGCATGCCGCCCATGTTGTAGAAATTGCCGAGGCAATCCTCACCAGTATCCGGGAGTCACGCCCGGTCGAAGTCGACGCTACTCGTTTTCGGCCAGCTGAACTTGCTTGAACGGTCGCGAGGTTGCCTTGTCCGCTGTCGGAAAATCGTCCGGAATGGGCTGGGTCACTTTGCCAGTGGCCACCCATTCCACCCCGCGCAGGAGGGTTGTCTGGAAGCCCACTCCCTCAAAGGAATAGTCCTCGTGGCCGAGGGTCGTATGGAAGATTCGGCCCTCGCCATACTCGAGGACCATCAGCATCGGCTCATGGCGGCCGGTTCCCTTCAGCTCAGGTGAAGAATAAGCGGAGGCAATGATGGTCATGTTCTCCGCCGGCCCACGCAGGCGGTCGTAGCACTCGTCCTGGGTATGCAGCCACTGCTTGGGCATGCCTTCCGTAATCGGATGCGGCTCCCGCAACATAATGAGGATTTCATGCTGTGGCCCGTGGCTGCCGCCACGGCCGGGAGAAACGTCCCGGACCAATTCCCCGGCCTCGTTGTAATAGACATAGGGTCCGTCCTCCTCGTTGCGCCCACCCCAGCCACCAAGGCCGATCATGCGGTTGAATTCCTTCCAATCCGGCCAGGAGTTGTTGGCCGCATGGACGACAACAAATCCACCCCCGCCGGATACAAAAGCCTCCAATGCGGCCTGTGTTTCCTCCGGCCAGGGAGCAGCCTTCCAGCCAAAGTTGGAGATCACCACATCATAGTCATCGAAAGCCGGGAGATAGTGCGGATCCGTCTTGGGCTCGGGCATTGGGAAATACTCCAGGCCATCGCCCAGCGGGTACTGCTCCGACCACTTCTCACCCCGCCAGGTGAAACGGGTCCGCTGTATCTCCACAGTGAACTTCCCCGTCTCTTCCAAGTACTGCTTCATCATCATCGTCGACTTCGGCCACACCGTGTGGTTGTTCTGCCCGTCGACAATGAGGACGCGGATGGGACCTGTCTCTGCATCACAAGCACTGAGTAGCATCGTCAGGGGAAGGAAAATAAGAAACATGCTGAGTCGCGTCATGAAGTCTGACTTTAGACACCCGTCAGAATGAATCAATATCGGACTTGGAATTGTAACGGGTCCATTTATTAACTTGCTCTTATACCGTTATGCTGTAATTTTATGCGTTATGAAAAAGGTCTCGATAATGGAGGCTCAGCATAACCTCTCCAAGGTCCTGCAAAAGGTGGAGGAAGGTCAGGCCGTGTATGTCACCCGCCGCAAGAAAGTGGTGGCGAAAATTGTCCCCCCCACCAGCGAAGAGCCAGTGAAATTTCCGGACTTCGCAGGGCGCGCGCGTCGCACATGGGGTGGAAAGTGGTCCGGTACTGCCTCCTCCGATCTCCTTGATGAATCCCGGGGCAACCGATGAAGGCCTATTACGACACAGGTGTCATCCTGAAGCTATACACCACCGAGTCGGAATCCGCTGCCGTCAGGCGGTTCGTCAAGGCAAGGAAGGAGCCCCTTTACCTGAATTCCCTCCACCGGACAGAGTGCGTCTCAGCCTTTCGGCTCAAGGCCTTTCGCGGGGAATGCGGCGAGGAGGCTTCCACAAATGCGATTGCTGACCTGGAGGATGATATTGCCAGTGGCATGATCCAGCTTGTCGGTATAGACTGGGACGCTGCCTGGAGCCTCAGTCGCGCAATGGCGGATGCCCATGCTGCAACAACCGGATGCCGGACCCTCGATACCCTGCACGTGGCCTGTGCCCGCTCGCTTGGCATTCGCGAGCTGATAAGCTCCGACAAAAGACAGAGGAAGCTGGCAAGGGCCATTGGCATGCGGGTCACCGAACCGCGCTAGGAGAACTTTACCATCACAGCGCAGACCCGGGTTGAAATTTTCCGGGTAAAGGAGCGGTCCGCTCGGGAGGAAAATCACCCGTAAACTATCGGATCGAACTGCTTCTCGATCTGGAGACGAAAGTTGTCCACGGAATCAATGACATCCATAGCCTTCAACTGGTAGGCGGCATTGCCAATGATGGCGGCCTCTGTCGGGATGGCGCAGACCTGGCGGCCACTGCGTTCAGAGATGGCGCGGCAGAGATTGGTATTCTTGGCCCCTCCCCCGATGATGACGATACGCTTGAAGGACTTGCCGAGGGAACTCTCGAAATTGTTCATCGACTCGGCAATGCTCTGGGCAATCGATTCGGCGGCCAGCTTGAGGTAGCCAGGGAGCGTCTGCGGCTTGTCATACCCGAAGTCAGCCAGCTGCTTGTCGACCGCGACCTGCATGTCCTTCGGGTTGAAGAGGGCCTCGTCGGTAGTGTCGAGAACATAGTCCGGTCGCGGAATTTTCGCTACCGCTTCATCCAGCTGCATCCACTCCTCGGCGCTGGACGGCTTGGCCTGGAAGCTCTCGAGGAGCTTTTCCACCAGCCAGAGGCCGAGGAGGATTTTTGTTGGCCGGAAGGCACCGTTACCGCAACGTTCGTGGGAGATGCCCTGGGAGAGCCCCTTGTCGACCGGGAAGGGCTTGTCGGAGAAGCAGCCTGCGAGGCACCATGTGCCGGTGCTGACAATGAAGTCGTCGTCCGTTACCCCAGGCGCGCCTTCAAAGGCACAGGAAGTGTCGTGCCCGGGAACGAGGGAGACCGCGAGTCCGGAAAGGCCGCGTTCGCCGGTGATGTTACCCAATCGCTTGCCTGCCGTTGCGGGACCGTAAAACCATGATTCCGGGATGCCCAGTTCATCCATCAGGCCGTTGGCGAACGTGCACCCATCAAGGGCCAGCAACTGGGAGGTACTGGCGATGGATACCTCGTTCAGCATGGAGCCGCTGAGCAGGTAGTTGACATAATCCGGCAGCCACAGACACCGTTTGACGGCCTCCCGCAAGGAGGGCATCGCCTGCAGGGTCTCCATTAACTGGAAGGTCGTGTTGTAGACAACCACGGGAATCCCGGTATGTTCATACATGTGCCGCGCCTGCTCGGAATTCGGTTCCGGCAGGATCGGCCGTGTCCGTTCATCGCGGTAAGAATAAATCGGATGAGCCAGCCGGCCGTCCTCGAGGACCAGGGCACAATCAACGCCCCAAAAATCGACTCCGCAGGAGGCAAGGCTCTTTACCTCGCGTCGTGCGGCCTGCAATCCCTGGACAATTTCCCGGAATAGACTGCCCGGTTGCCAGTAGTAGTGGTTGCCCAGCTTTTCAAAGCCGTGGGAAAATCGATGGGTCTCGGTGAGGTCGAGACGGGAACCGTCCCAGCGGACAAGAAACACGCGCCCGCTGGTGGCGCCCATATCGACAGCGGCAACAGTGGTCGGTGTAGCTGTCATGGTGCCTTAGATTGAAAGGCCCAATTGACCAAACGCAACGCTGCGTTCCTCAACCAGCTCGGCATTGGAAGCGGCAATCTTCTCCTTGGCGTAGTCCGTCAGCTTGACACCTTCGACAACCCGCCAGTTGCCGACGGCATCCACTCGTATCGGCATGGAAGTAATGATGCCCTCGGGTGTTCCGTATTCACCTTTGGATATGACGCAGACGCTGTGGAAGCCACCCCGGGTGGGGTTGTTGAGATCGCGTACCGTGTCCACGACGGCATAGGCGGCGGAGGCGGCCGAGGAGGCCCCGCGGGCCTGGATAATCGCCGCGCCCCGCTTGCCGACAGTCGGGACAAAGGTTTCCTTGAGCCAGTCTTCGTCGGTGATGACCGCCGTGGCTGGCTGGCGGCCGATCTTGGCATTATAAAAATCCGGCCACATTGTCGGGCTGTGATTACCCCAGACGCAGAGCTCGGTCACTTCCTTGACGGGGACCCCGGCCTTCTGGGCCAGCTGTGTCTTGGCCCGGTTCTCGTCCAGTCGGGTCATGGCGAAGAATTGCTCATTAGGGATGTCCGGAGCGCTCTTCATGGCGATGAGGCAATTGGTGTTGCAGGGATTGCCAACCACCAGGACCCGGCAACTGCTCTTGGCGTTGTCATTGATAGCCTTCCCCTGGCCGACAAAAATCTTCCCGTTGATGCCGAGCAGGTCGGCGCGCTCCATGCCCGCCTTGCGCGGCACAGAACCCACCAGCAGCGCCCAGTCGCAGTCCTTGAACCCGACATTGAGATCGGACGTCTGGACAATCTCCTCCAGCAGCGGAAAAGCACAATCGTCCAGTTCCATAGCCACACCCTTGAGGGCGTCGAGGGCCGGCTCGATCTCGATCAGGTTCAGGGCCACCGGTTGGTCCGGGCCGAACATTTGGCCGGAGGCAATCCGGAACAGGAGGGCATATCCAATGTTACCGGCAGCTCCGGTAACGGCGACGCGTATCGCTTCTTTTTTCATCTCAGTTGCTTAATAATGGTTAGCGCTTCAATTCGTTCATGATCATGTCGGTGATCTGCTGGACAACAGCCTCGTCAACATCACCTGCGGGAGCCGGTTCCGTGGAGCAGCTGCAGGTACCCGGCTGCGGGTTCGAGTGCACGGTATGCTCCCCGATGTCGCACAGCTCGCATTCCTTCAGCTCATCCAGGCGGTAGTCCGGCATGCCCAGCTTCTTGCGCAGCTCAATCAGCTCCTTCAGCTTGTCGGTGCCGTATTGCTTGGGTCCGCCAATTTGCATGGCCACGGTGACCGTCTGGCAGAAAGCGTCGGTATTTTCCATCTTCCAATAGGCATCCTCGACATCCTTGCCCCAGCAGATGACTCCGTGGTTCTGCATCAGGATGGACTGGTGCTTCTTGGCCAGCGCGCCGACTTCCCTCGCGTTCTCCGGCGTGCCGGGGGTCTGGTAGCTGGCGAGGCCGATTTCACCAAGGAAGACTTCCGGCTCTGGAATGAGGCAAGAGGGTGGCGTCACCCCGGCGACCGCGAAGGCTGTTGCATGGACCGGGTGGGCGTGGACACAGGACTTGGCCTTAGGCTCATTCTTCATGATGCCAAGGTGGGTGTTGACCTCGGAAGTCCGCGGCCGGGTTCCGGCAACCTGGTTGCCGTCGAGGTCCACCAGGCAAAGGTCGTCCGGGGTCATGAAACCCTTGGAAATCAGGGTCGGTGTGCAGAGAACGAGGTTGTCCCCTACCCGCACGGTGATGTTACCGCCGTTACCGTCGACGTACCCCTTGTCCCAGATACGCTTGCCGATGTGGCAGATGCGTTCCTTGAGGGCCTGGATTTCCGGGGAATAAAAGAACTTCTCCAGCTCGGCTGCCGTCTTGGGATCCCCACCGGGCTTCCAGTTGTACTCCGCATCCGGCAGCACCGGCGTGTGGATCTTCACCGAGGAACTGCTACCGCTCGACGCCTGCGGGGCTGCCGTTCCCGGCTTCACCTTGTGCTTGCGGAGGATATCCCGGGCCATCGGCGTGAACTTGGCATCCGCCGGAAGGGTCTTCAGGCAGGTGCCCTGGGCAATCATCTTTTCAAGATCTTTAGCTGTGTAGAATTTGCTCATGTTTCAAAATTACGGGGTTTGAAATTTGTAGGTATCCACCAGGGCCACGTTGATGGCGTCCAGCGGGATCGGAAAATCAAAGGGTTGGGTCGCTTCCGTGCCCTCCACATAAAGGATGACGTCGCCATCTCCAGCACCGAGGTTGTCATAGACAACGGGAGTCCAGCCATCGGCCACTCCGTCGGGATTCTTCCCGGACAACTCGTCCGGCCCCATCGGTGCCAGCACCAACCAGCGCGCCCCCTTGAACTGGGGAGCCGCATGACTCAGCGTGACCTTGCCTATGACGCGTCCGGGTTTCATCTCAGTCAACTAATCCGAGGACCTGGTTGCGGATCGGTGAGTGGTCGTCATGCACCGTCCCCTGCGACCATTGGCCATCCGTGGTGATAAAGACCCGCGTGTGTCGCCCGGCCCCAAAGGGATCAATGGCTGCAACCGGGTGGCCGGTCGCTTCGCCATTCTCGTCCACGGGTGTGCAAAGGACAATCTTCTGTCCCTTCAGGCTCGGGTGAGCTACCGTGGCTGTGGCGTGGCCGTCTACGCGGGCGAGTATCATGCGGTTGGGTTAAATGATGTTCAGCTGGTCCACCAGGGTGCAGCGGCGGAAGCGGGTGAATGTCCGGGGCGTGGTAATGCCCTCGCCCGTGGTGGTGGCAATGGAAAAGCTGATATAGCCTTCGCCGCCAAGTCCCAGTCCTGCCACGCAGGGACCGTTCTTGACGAACAAGGTGGTGTCCATCTCCCGGCCCATTGAGGTCATCCGGCTGACGTTCATGGTGTGAATCATCGCCGAGTGCTTGTATCCATGTTCCGATACCTTGGCCATCTGAACCGCAGCATCAAAGTTTGGCGCGCGGACAATCGGCAGGAGCGGCATCATCTGTTCCTCGACAACGAAGAGGTCGTTCTCGTCCGTCTCGGCGATGAGCATTTCCGTCTTGGGATTGATATTCAATCCGGCAATGGCCGCCAGCTTGGAGGCATCCGCACCGACATAGGCCCGGTTCAGGACAGCGTGCGAGCAACCGCCCCCGCCATCCTTGATATCAAAGACTTCCTTCTTGATGGCTTCCAGTTGGGTCTTGTTGAGGAGGACCGCACCAGCCCGTTGCATGGAGTCGATGAGTGCCTTGTAGCAATCACCGGAGGCAAAGACCTGCTTCTCCCCAATGCAGAGAAGGTTGTTGTCGTAGCCGCCACCGAGGATGATGTCGCGGGCCACCTTGTTCATGTCCAGCGCCTTGCAGTCATCCACCACAACGGGCGGATTGCCGGGGCCGGCGCAGATGGCGCGCTTGCCGGTTTTCATCGCCGCATCGACGACCGCCGGACCGCCGGTGATGCAGAGCAGGGCCACTTCGGGAGCGGCACACAGCTCGTTGAAGGAATCCAGGGTTGGCTTCTCGACGGTGCAAATCAGGTTGCTGATTCCGAGTTCCGCCTTGATGGCCTCGTTGAACTCATGCACCGCCATCGCTGCGCAGGCCGCTCCGCCCGGGTGCGGGTTGATGACCACCGCGTTGCCGGCCGCCACCATGTTGACAACGTTACCGGCAATCGTCGGGACCGAATGGGTCACCGGGGTAATGGCGCCGATCACGCCCCAAGGGGCGGATTCGTCCATCGTGATGCCGGCGTCGCCACTCATGCCATGCGGGGCAAGGTATTCCGTCCCGAGGACATTGCGGATGCCCTGCAGCTTCTCGATCTTGTGATCAAGGCGGCCAATCTTTGTCTCTTCAAACTCGACCGTGCCCCAGCGAACCGCGTTGTCGGCACACATCTGCTTGACGATCTCCACCACCTTGGCTCTGCCGGCCCAGCCTTTTTGCTTCAGCTGCTCAAAGCCACCATGGGCTGCCTTTGCGGCCGATGCGGCGTCATCAAAGACGCCATGACGGCCCGGCTTGGATTGTATCGATGGTGTCACCACAGTCGCGTTGGCGGACTGCAGCTTGCCCAGCACTTCTGTAACAACGCTGCGGATGTCTGCTTCACTCAGCTGACTCATTTTCGGCTACTCCTGTATCTTAACTGTTACTCGCCTCGTAGGTCTTCTTGCCCAGGATGCTCACGTTGTCGACAATGCCGACAATGGCCGCGTCCACCGGGACGGACTTGAGCCCGTCGGCTTGGCGGGCCGAGCTGCCCTGGGCGAACATGACCAGTTCCCCCTCGCCTGCACCCAGTGTGTCAATCGCCACGATGGTGTTGCTACCGGGTTTGAATTGGCTCGGGTTGTCCGGGTCCGCCAGCATTGGACGGACCATGAGGAGCTTGCGCCCCCGCATGCTGTCGTCCTTCTTCGTCGAGACGACGGAGCCTATGACTTTACCCAAGTACATCGGTCCTACTTTTTGGCGGTTTTCTTCTTGGCCGGTACGACGGCGGCGATGTCATCGTGCGGACGCGCGATAACGTGGGCGCTGATGACTTCACCGAGGTTGCCGGCTGCTTCAGCCCCCGCCTCGATGGCGGCCTTGACCGCGGCAACGTCGCCGGTGATGGTCGCGCTGACGAGCGCGCTGCCAATCCCCTTCATGGGACCGGCCAGCTGCACGTTGGCGGCCTTCAGCATCGCGTCGGTGCCCTGGACGAGGGCGGTGAGTCCTTTTGTTTCCAATATTCCAATTGCTTGTTTAGCCATGATTATATGTGTTTAAATTTTTGTAGTGATTCGTTATTACATTAGTTCTGAATAAGGCGGCTGACCTCCCGGGCGATGACGAGTTCTTCGTTCGCCGGAATGACGGCCACCTTGATGGTGGAGTCGGCTGTGTTGATGAAGCCCTCCTTGCCGCGGACGGTGGACCGGTTGGCCTCGTCGTCGATACGGACCCCGAGGTCCTCCAGTCCGGCACAGACGCTGGCCCGGAGTTCAGGATTGTTTTCCCCGATACCGGCGGTGAAGGCGATTACCTCCAGGCCGCCCATCTTGAGGAAGAAGGAACCCGTCCAGTGGCGTATGCTGTCGATGAGCACGTCAATGGCGAGGTTGGCATCCGGATTGTCGTCATTCGCTGCGGCGAGGATGTCCCGCAGGTCATTGCTGATCCCGGACAACCCCAGCAGGCCGCTTTCCTTGGTCAACTGGCGCTCGGCTTCCTCGATGGAAAGTCCCAGCAACTTGCTGACATAGGGAACCGCCATCGAGTCGAGGTCGCCCACCCGGTTGTTCTGGGGCAGGCCGCTCTGCGGACTGAATCCCATGCTGGTACCGATGGCGACGCCGTTCTTGATGCCGGTAACCGAACTGCTTCCTCCCAGATGGCAGGAAATGGCCCGCAAAGGCGCTCCCGTGAACGGACTCGGCCCGTCAAGATAGAGCCGGCGAGTGCGTTCGGCAACGTCTTCGCGGTCCAGCAATTCGGCGGTCCGTTCAGCGATGAACTTGTGACTGGCCCCGTGGAATCCATAACGCTGGATGCCCAGTTCCCGCCATGCCTTCGGGATGGCGTAGGTCCGGGCCGCTTCCGGAATCCACTGGTAGAAGGCGGTCTCGAATAGAGCCACCCGTGGCACCTCGGGAAGCATCCGCTGGAAACAGCGAATTCCCTCGGCATAGGCCGGATTGTGGGCCGGAGCCACTTCGGCAAAGCCTTCCAGCGCCGCGAGAACGCGGTCATCCGCCGGAACGCAACCACTGAGGTCCTTGCCCAAAACCGTCTTGAAACCAACGGCGGCCAACTCCTTTCCAGAGCTGATGATGCCGTCGCCAACCAGGTTCTCCAGCATCTCCTCGATGCAGGGACTGTACTCGGTCACACGCTCATAGCCGCCCTCGGCGAGCAACTCCGCAGAGGAATCGCCCATCTCGAAGAGACGGTACTTGAACGAGGTCGAGCCCAGGTTGGCGACGAGTATCTTCATCCTAGCCAATCCATTTACCGAGGACACCAAGGTCGTCGTGCGGACGCGGGATGACCTGCACCGCAATGACTTCGCCGATCTGCCCGGCTGCTTCCGCACCGGCTTCGACGCCCGCCTTGACGGCCGCAACATCACCGGTGAAAAAGCCGGTCACGAGGCCGCTGCCGACCTTTTCCCAGCCGGTCATGGTGACATCAGCCGCCTTCAGGGCAGCGTCACTGGCCTCCATGAGGGTCACCAGTCCTTTACATTCAATAAGTCCTATAGCTTGTTTTGCCATGATTGTAATCTCCCTTTCCTGGGTTTAGAAGAACTTCAGCAGGTCCTCATGCGGACGTGCCATGACGTGGGCGGCCACCAGCTCGCCAACACGGTTGGCTGCTTCGGCCCCAGCCTCGACGGCCGCCTTGACACTACCGACATCGCCTTTGACGAAGACGGTCAGCATTCCGGCACCGATCGGGACTTGCTTCACAAGGCTGACATTCGCCGCCTTGACCATGGCGTCACTGGCCTCAATGGATCCAGTGAGCCCCTTTGTTTCGATCAATCCAATGGATTCGCTCATTTTATTATTTGGGTTGTTGTTATCGTGTTAATTTGTGGAAACTACTTGACCAGTTCGCAGGGCACATCCGGGCCGAAGCCACAGCAATTCCCCTCGTCTGTGTCGATGTGTACCTCCAGCTTGAAGGATGGATCCACGCGGACAAAAATGCGGTCGAAGGTGACACCCAGGTCACCCCCGACCTTCAGCTTCATGAAACTCTTGTTCTCCACCCCGTAGTGGGCAGCGTCTTCCGGCGCCATGTGGACGTGCGGTGCCGCCCGGATGACCCCGTCTTCCATCTTCAGGAATCCGGCCGGCCCCATCAGCATGCAGCCCGGCGTCCCCTTGATGTCGCCGGAGTTGCGGATGGGAATGTTGAATCCGAGGGAAATGGCATCGGTGTAGGCCAGCTCAACCTGGTTGATATCCCGGCACGGTCCGAGGATGCGCAAATTGGAAATGACCCGGCTACGCGGGCCGATCAGAGTCACGGCCTCCTCCGCGGCATACTGTCCCTCCTGGTAAAGCCACTTTTTGGGAGTCAATTGATGCCCCTTGCCAAACAACGTCTCCACCGCTTCCTGGGTCAGGTGACAATGGCGCGCACTGATATTGACCACCAGGGGATTCGGGCCCGCTGCCTGTTTGGCCGGTTGTGGGCCCGCTTGCCGACGCAGGCTTTGACGCACAAGTTGCTCAATATGAGCACGATCCAGAGGCAGTGTATTTGGGGAAGACATTTGGAAAATCTTTATTTGACCCCTATTTCCGCGTTTAATTCCAAATTAGTCAACATTTTCTTGCCATAATTCACAGAATTTCCCAAATTTTCCAACAATGCTAGCCCAAGAGCGCCAACAACGCATCCTTACCCTCCTCGAGGAGCGCGGCACCGTCCGCACGATTGACCTCGCGGAGGAGTTTGCGGTTACCGATGAGACAATCCGGCGCGACCTGCAATCCCTTGAGGAGAACCGCCAGTTGACCCGTATTCATGGCGGGGCCAGCACCGTCAGCGGCCGGCCCAAGCTTCAGTCCTTCACCGAGCGGCGCACCCTCGAGATCGGAAAGAAGCAGCTCATCGCCAAGGCGGCTATCGACTTAATTGAACCGGGCCAGACCTACGCTTTTGACAGCAGCACAACGGCCTTTGAGCTGGTTTCCATCCTGCCCGACCTCCCCTTCCGGGTCGTCACCAATGCCTATGCTGTCCTCGATCACCTGATCCGGATGGAGAATGTCGACCTTGTCTCGACCGGCGGGCGCTACGATCCCAAGACCCAGACCTTCATCGGTGGGGACAGCCACACCGCCCTGCGGCGTTACCAGGTACACACCGCCTTCATCTCCTGTATCGGACTGGATGTTGGACGCGGCGCCAGTGAGGGATTTGAACAGCAGGCGATATTCAAGGAAATCCTCGTCCAGATCGCCCAGCAGGTGGTCCTCCTCGTCGACTCATCCAAACTGGGCCATCACTCCGAATACTACTTTGCGGGATTGCACAACCTTTCCATGGTTATTACGGATAATGAAGCGGACCCTGCCATTGTTGACCAATTGCGCAACCTCGGCTGCATTGTCCGGATAGCTGAGCCACTTGAAGAAAACAAATGAGCCTTCTCCATACGCCTCCAAACCGGGTCGCCGGCAAATCGGTCCAGATGATGACCACCTGCCTCTGCGATGCCTTTTACGCTGACGTGGCCCGTGCCACCGTCGAGGTCCTCGATTACCTCGGCTGCGATATCGAGCTCCCCGACGGCCAGACCTGTTGCGGCCAACCCGCTTTCAACGCCGGTGACTGGGATGCCTCCCGCAAGGTCGTGCGGCACACCGTCAAGACCTTCCCTGGCGACAAGCCGGTCATTGTCCCCTCCGGCTCCTGTGCCGCGATGATCTTCCACGGTGCCCTCCTGGCATTTGAAAAGGAAGAAGACTTGCCGGAAGTAAAAATCCTCAGCGAACGGACCTGGGAACTGGTCGATTACATTGTCAATGGACTCGGAATCAATGAGTGGCCGGGCAAGTTCGAGGCCAAGGTCACTGTTCACCGCAGCTGCCACTTGCGCGGCTCCAATAGCGGGGACGCCATCATGGAACTCTTGGGATCCATCGAGGGGCTGACGCTCCTGCCGATTGACGAGGTCGAGCAATGCTGCGGCTTCGGAGGGACCTTTGCAGTGTCCTTCCCCAACGTCTCCCGCGAGATGGGGCAACTCAAGGTTGAGAACCTCACAGAACCGGGTCCGGACGTGGTGGCTGCCGCCGACATGGGCTGCATGATGCACTTCGGAGGCATGATGGAAAAGCAAGGCATCCAGACCACGCGCCTTCATGTTGCCCAAATTCTCCGCGACTCACTCAAAAACGCCGGATTGCTATGAAGTCCCTGCAAGAAATTGATGTAACCGCGCGCGACCTCAATGACGAGGTCCAGAAGTCCACTTATCTCGCCTCCAAGGCCAAGACCGAGAAACGCCTCGCCATCCTCGAGAACGATTACCCGGATCCCGACAAGCTGAGGGAGACCGCAGGACTCATCAAGCAGCACACCTTGGAGCACCTCGACAAGTACCTTGCCCAGGCTGAAGCCAGCCTGACTGATGCTGGCGCCCAGGTTCACTTTGCCGTCGATGCGGACGGCGCGAACGCCCGAGTCCTGCAAATCATGCAGGAGAACGGGGCCAAACGGATGGTCAAGAGCAAGAGCATGGTCACCGAGGAAACCCACCTCCTGCCCTACCTCGAGCAGAACGGCATGGAGGTCGTCGAGACCGACCTAGGTGAATTCATTGTCCAGATCGACGGCGACCATCCCTCCCATATCGTCACCCCGATCATCCACAAGAACCGGCGCGACATCGCCAAGAGCTTTGAGCGCGAGGGACTTGGTGACTACAATGACGATCCGGAGACCATTACCCGCCGCGCCCGGGCCCACTTGCGCCAGAAGTACCTTGATGCGGACGTCGGGCTGACCGGGGGCAACTTTGTCTCCGCCGAGTCCGGTCGCGTGGTCATTGTCACCAACGAGGGTAATGCCCGTTTTTCTGTAGCGGCGAATCGAATACACATCGCCATGATTGGGATTGAGAAGATCGTCCCCAGCGACCGCGACCTTTCCCTTTACCTGAATCTCCTCGCCCGTTCCTCCACCGGACAGCAATTCACGGTCTACAACCAGTTCATCAACGGGCCCCGCAGCGAGAACCAGCCGCACGGCCCGGAGCAATTTCACGTCATCTTTATCGACAACCGGCGCACGGAGGTCCTGGCCAGCGAGTGCCGGGAGATTCTCCGCTGCATCCGCTGTGGTGCCTGTCTCAATGTCTGTCCGGTCTTCCGGCAGGCCGGTGGACATGCTTACCGCAGCGTCTATCCGGGACCGGTCGGAGCGGTCCTCAGTCCCCTCCTCGCAGGGAACCGCTACCCGGAGCTGGCTGACCTGCCCAAGGCCTCCAGCCTGTGTGGGGCCTGCAACGAGGTTTGTCCGGTCAATATTCCCATCCCCGATCTGCTTCTCCGCCTTCGCGACAAGGCCAAGAAGGAAAAGGCCTCCAAGGCAATGAAGGGTACCCCGGCCCTAGGGCTCTGGGCCACCCTTTGTTCGCAGCCGGCGATGTGGAAGACGGCCCTGACGATGGGACACACCATGAACTACATTCCCACGGAGATGATCCCCCACCCGTCGGCCCGGGCATGGCAGCATGCCCGCAAGCTGCCCAAGTTCCAGGGCGGCGAGTTCCGCAAGTGGTTCAAGCACCGTGAACTGACCAGCAAGTAAGGATTTAATCATGAGCAACGACAGGGAAACCATTTTCTCCTCCATCCAAAAAGCGCTTGAGCCCCTGCCGGAACGGACCGCGTATCCCGATTGGGATGATGACATGGTCATTCCCAGGTCCCTCCCGGAGACCAACACCGCCAAGGAGCTCTTTGCCCAAATACTGGTCGCCGCCAGCGGAAAGTATTTCGACGCTGTCACCGAGCTGATCGAGTTCATGATCCAGGAAGGCCATACCTTCGGGTACTGCGACCCAAGCCTCGCTCACCACCTTGAGAAACAGGAAGGTATCAGCTTCGATACCGAATACGACATGGCCAAGGTCGACGATTACCAGTTTGGCATCACCCGCGCCAGCGCCGCCATTGCCGAGACCGGCACCCTTATGCTCAGCGACAGCGACACTTCCGCCCGCCTCGGTGCCCTTGCCCCGTGGCTGCACATCGCTGTTGTCCTGGAAGAGGATATCGTCCCCACCGTCCTCGATGCCATTCACCGCTTCGGCGATGATCCCAACATCATCTTTGCCACCGGTCCCTCCAAGACCGCTGACGTAGAGGGCATCCTTATTGAAGGCGTCCACGGTCCGGGAATCCAGGTGGCCTTGGTCATCTAACTGGTGCACCTACAATCGCCACTCCAGGCTTGAATCCTGCAGAAAGCGTTGTTCCTTTCCCGTTTGATCCAAACCAAGAACATTCATAATGAGCAATCAAGGTCTCACTGATTATAACATCCTGGCAAGGGAGGACGGTTCCACATCCTATGTGGTTGTTGGCATGCAACGGGTTTTCCAGCACATCATGAAGTCGGAGGAGTTCGAGCAACGGTTCGAATCACTTGACCATGTGGTCAATGCCATCATGGAAACTGTCGATGATACCCGGAACCCAAGAGTGCACAGCACCTTACTGGCCTACACCAGGAATGAAGATAGCTCGGCAAAAACAGAAAGTCGGCATCTTGAAAAGAAAGTGTCCCGCAAGGAGGTTTTCGAGCATTTGCCAGAAGTCCTTAGAAGTTATATCCACGAGAGACTGCCCGGTTCCAATGTGACCACGATTTTGGAAAACGGTAACCTGGTCGGATACCGGACAATCAATCAGGAACTACCTTACCTTGTTTCGGTTCTGCAGATTGCCGTCTCGGCAAGGAAACGGGGCAAGACATTTGATGCTGTCCTCCATCGGACCATGAGGGATGCCGAGCCCCCCATTTCCTATTGACCCCGCTTAGGTTCCCCGCGTTGAAACGCGGGCCTCACCTCTCCCGTCCCGTCGGGACGGGAATATCCATAAACCCGGGTTTTAACCCGGGGCCACCAATGCCGGTTACATCCCGTCCCATCGGGACGGGTTGATGTATAAACCCGGGTTTTAACCCGGGACTGCCAACAATCCAAAATGACTAACACGTTGGCTTGAACAGTCCATGTAAGAAAAAGGGAATATTGATAAGTTGTTACCATCGAATGATCCGCAGAACTTAGTCATGAGCCCGATTGCCACTGCCCTTTGCTTCCTGTCCTCCGCCGTAATTGTCCTGTCCTTCTTTTTTGCCGTGCGCTGCCTCTTTGTCCATGAAAGGCGCCTGGAGGCCTGGCGTTCAACGGTCAAGCACGTCATCTATGTCACGCGGAAGACTTTCAAGCGTATCGTTCTCGCACTTGGATGCCTCTCCCTGATGGTCTTTCTCGTGGCAACCTACTTCCAAATAGCCCCGCGTTAAAACAATTCCCGTCCCGATGGGACGGGTTTATTCAATAGGCCCGGGTTTTAACACGGGGTCACCAATACCGATTACATCCCCGCGTTGAAACGCGGGGCTCATCTCATCCCGTCCCGTCGGGACGGGAATATCCATAAACCAGGGTTTCAACCCGGGCCTATTTACCTGGGCCGCTAATCCCAAAGATATCGCTCGTTGTATTCAACACCCGCCTTGTCCAAGAGATATGTATACTCACCCTTGAATGATTGGCGCCTGTGATGTTCCTCCTGATTCTGGATATACCGCTTGACCGAATTCAATGCTGAGGTGCTGACACTAAATGCGGCATATTCCTTCTGCCAGGCAAACCGCAATTCCAACAGGTGCGACTCGTTCAACCACCGCGATGATCCTCCCTTGATGAGCTGCATAGCCCTGCTCAAAGGCATCGTTGCGGGAATCGAGAGGAGAATATGGACATGATCCTCAACACCACCAACTTCAATTGCTTCCATGCCAACAGCTCTTGCGATCCCTCCCATGTAAGGCCACAAGTGTGAGCGGATCATTGGAGTCAGTAGCGGTTCACGGCGCTTTGTGCTGAAGACACAATGGAAATGCGCACTGATGTAGGACATTCCGGTATTCCCACAATACCGGTCTACCGGGACAATCCATTGGATTACCTGAAATTAACCAGCCCCGGACGCAAACGCTACCATCCCGGATTCGAACGCAACCATCCCCGCGTTGAAACGCGGGGCTAATCTCCCCCGTCCCATCGGGACGGGATTATACATAAACCCGGGTCATCAATGCCGATCCAACCACCCCCGCGTTGAAACGCGGGGCTAATCTCCCCCCGTCCCATCGGGACGGGATTATACATAAACCCGGGTTTCAACCCGGGTCATCGATGCCGATCAAACCTTCCCCGCGTTAAAACGCGGGGCTAACACATCCCGTCCCATCGGGACGGGTTGACGCAGAAACCCGGGTTTCAACCCGGGTCATCGGGACGGGATGGCGTGTAGGCGCCCGGGTCTACCGCACCGCCAGCACGTCTTTTTCGTAGGTCTTGACGGCGTCAAGCAGGGCCGCCTCGCCTGGGACATCATTCCGCGAGCAGAATTCCTCCCAGACCACACTCCACGGGAGAGCCTTGTTCATCTCGAGAAGGGAAAGGCGGGTGGTGAAATCGCCGGCCAGTTCGGCCTCAAGAAGTTTTTCACGTGGCTCAAGCAACGCCATCAGGAGGCACTTCTGGGCGGAACGGGTCCCGATGGCCCAGGCGGCGATGCGGTTGATGGAGGCATCGAAGAAGTCGAGCCCGATATGTGTCCGCGGGAGCGCGTCGCAGCGGACCAGCTCCTGCATGATGGCCTGGGTCTGGTCGTCGAGCAGGACGACATGGTCGCTGTCCCAGCGGACCCCGCGGGAAACATGCAGCAGCAACTCCGGCACATACATGAGGACGGAAGAAATCTTGTCCGCGATGCTTTCAGTTGGGTGGAAGTGTCCGGCATCGAGACAGAGGGCCGTCTGGTTTTTGGCAGCATAGCCAAGATAGAACTCATGCGAGCCGACGACGTAGCTCTCCGAGCCAATGCCGAACAGCTTGCACTCGACGGCATCGATGTTGTGGGCGGGATTTAATTTTTCCTCAAAAACGGCATCCAGGCTGGCTTCCAGTCGCTGGCGGTAGCCCAGCCGGTCGACCGGCTGGTCCTTCATTCCGTCCGGTATCCACACATTGGTAACGCAGGCGCTGCCGAGCTGCTCCCCGATGGCCGCCCCGATGGTGCGGCTGCGACGGCAGTGCTCGATCCAGAAATCGCGGATGCCGGCATCCGGGCTACTCAGGGTGAGGCCGTCATCCGCCTTGGAATGAGAGAAGCAGGACGGATTGAAGTCCATCCCGAGCCCATTGGCCTTGCACCAGTCGATCCAGCCCTGGAAATGCTCCACCTCGATGGCATCGCGGTCGACCGTCTTGCCCCCGAAATCGCCGTACATGGCATGGAGGTTCAGACGGTGATTACCCGGAAGGAGCGCGATTACCTGCTCAAGATCCTGACGTAGTTCAGCGATAGTCCGTGCCTTGCCAGGATAATTGCCGGTCACGGCGAGACCACTGCCGAGTTCTCCGTCACCGCCTTCAAAGCCACCCACATCGTCACCCTGCCAGCAATGCAGGGAAATAGGGGTAGCGGATAAAACTTCAAGGGCCTGTTCGGTGTCGACGCCGAGTTCGGCATAGAGGGATTTTACCTGTTCGTACATGCTGGAGATTATAGACTTCGCCCCAGAAACCGTGAATGGACAGCCTGACAAAATATTTGCACTTTTTGACATCCACATGAAGATGAGCCGAACATGACAGGGGAACTCGAGAGCTTCAGCCGTTACCTCCCACCGGACAAGCAGTCCCGGCACTGGGGTTGGCGGCTGCTCGATGCTGGGCGGCAATCCATTCCTCCGCAGGCCCCTTATCCGGTACCGGGACATCCATTGGGATACCTCTTTGGCAAGGCCGGGAAGCGGACACTGGACGAGTTCCAAATCATCTTCATCACTGCCGGAAACGGGACCTTTGAATCCAAGTCAGCCCCGTTGACAACCGTGGGCTCCGGAGATGCCCTGCTGCTTTTTCCCCATGAATGGCATCGTTACCGCCCCGATCCGGAAACCGGCTGGAATGAATACTGGCTCGGTTTCCGGGGACAAGACGCGGAACGCGTAATGGGCACCTTTTTCGATCCTGCCTCACCGATCCGCCATCCCGCGCAAACGGATGAAATTATCCGGCTCTTCGAGCAAATGCTACACTGGCTGAAGAATCCGGTTGCGGGAATCGAGCAGGTCCTGGCCAGCCATGTCCCCCTCATCCTCGCCTTCCTTCAATCCGGCAGCCTGCACCAGGGAACATCCGGGATGGATGACTCCCAGTTGGTCCAGGTGGCAAAGTCACGAATCCTCCAGAACATCTCCTCGCGTACCGATCTGGCTGATCTGGCCCGTTCACTGGGGATCAGCTATTCCAAGTTTCGTGCGCTTTTCAAGGAACAGACGGGTTATTCTCCCCGTGAGTTTGAAAACCTGATCAAGCTCAACCGGGCCCGTGACCTGCTCCAATCAGGCAACTACAGTGTTTCCTCCACCGCGGACGCCCTTGGCTATACCTCCGTCTATTACTTCTCGCGCGCCTTCAAGCGGCAGTTTGGTCAGTCGCCGCGCAACTGGCTGAATCAGTCGATGTGAAAGACTTCCCTGAGATCGGAAGCGACGGGGCTGTTGTCAGGATTTGAGGGCATGACATCTCCCATGTGTTTCCACCAGCGCTGGCAAACCTCCGTTGAAGCAATGGCCTGCCAGCGTTCCTCATCCTCAATCTCCGCATAGGCGAAAAGTTGGCGCGTCTCCGGGTGCAGGAAAATGGAGTAATTGTGCACCCCGTGCTCCTTCAAGACCGCTTCCAGTTCCTCCCAAATCGGGCTGTGGCGCCGCTCGTATTCCTCCTCAGCGCCAGCGTTGACGCTCATCACAAACCCCTTCCGAATCATCCTACTCTCCAGTCGTGGCTTCCTTGTTCAACTTCTGCACCATCGGCGCGGCTACCAGCCAGAGGACGGTGCCGATGAGCATGACAATCTTCACCGTGGCCAGTTGCAGGGTACCGGTCAGGAAAAGGATGGAAGGGAGAATGGTCAGGGCGAGCCCGACGCGTCCGAGAATTTTCAATACAGGTTCCATATCAAAGGCTTTAGGCGTTGGCAGAGGATTTGCGGGTAAAGACAAGGAACAGTAGTCCACAGGCAATCCAGCAGGGCAGCGGGAAATACCAGGCGGAAATGCCCTGCACTTGAATAAAATACATCGCTACGCCGACGGGAATGACCCAGGCGAGGAGTACAGGTATGCTGAAGGAGCTGGCCGGCTTGGCATTGTGCAGGTTTGCCGCGTCCCCCTTGCGGTGGAAATGCCAGTCAAAGAAGATGATGGCCCCGATTGGCGCAAGGATGGTTCCGTAGAGGCCGACGAATCCGAGCAACTTCCATGCAAAGGCGGGGAAGACACCGGCAACCGTGGCGATAAATCCGGTCACCAGTGTGACCTTGAAACGGGATACTTTGGGCATGATCGCCTGGAAGGCCAGGCCGGCGCGGTAAATGGTCGGGTTGGCGGTTGTCCACCCGGCAAGGATGACGCAGATGATGCCAGCGAGACCGACGACGTTGTTGGCCATCGGGCCCGGGACCGGATTGGCGTCCTGGGTCAGCTTGATCTGGGCGGCCAGCATGAAGGCCGCGGCAATCCACGCCATGTAGTGGCCGACATACATGCCGGCAGCCGTCGCCCATCCGTAACTCTCCTTCTTGGCAAAGCGGAAAACGGACAGATCCGACATTCCGACATGCATCGCCGCATTACAGAACCAGCCGAAAAAGACTACACTCCAGAACCCCATCGTCGTATCCGAAGTTCCCGCCTGGGCGAAGGCGATCGACTCTGTCCACAGGGCCTGCAGGGCACCCCAGTCGGAAACTTCCAGTTGCTTGAACGCGATGATGCCACAGGCGGCGAAAACCAGAATCATCCAAGGTGAGGCAATATTGGCGAAGTTGGCCACGGTTTCGTATCCCTTGGCGGCGACTATTGCGATCACGGACCCCACCGCGAGGACAATGAGGACGAAGGGAATGTTGTTGGGGTAAATGCTGTCCACCGTGGGCATCGGGATGTTGAACGGAATACCGACCGCTGTCGCCGAGACGGTGATCATCGCCCCGGCAAGGAAGCAGAAGAGAACGCCGTTGGCCAGGTTGTAGAGGATGACCAGCTTGTCGCCGGCAATCTTCTCCAGATGGTAGTAAAGGGTTAACCGTGCCTTGGTGGCAATCGGTGCACACAGGAAGCGCCAACTCAGGACCGCCAGCAGGTTTCCCAGCAGCAGGCCGACAAAGATGTTCTGCAGGCTGACCCCGGCGAGCAGGAACAACGGGCCGATCATGAATTCGGTCCCGGCGCAGTGTTCGCCGGCGTACATGCCCCAGAACTTGTTGGCGCCCTTGAGTTGGGAATCCGGTACGGGTTCCCTCTCGAATTCACTTCCGGAGGTTTGGGGAGGAGTGGAGTCGTCTGACATGATGTAGTTAACGGGGATTTACGGGAGAATTACTTAGGATCGCGGGACCGACAGGGATTAGCGGTTCCCATTATAGGGAGTCTGATCCGTCTGAACATGGATTTTCTGATTTGAAATTTATCCTTTTTGACAGGCTGGTCGGCTCCTCATCCCGGAATCACATTCCGCACCTCGCTGGGGCTGATACCCTTGAAACGCTTGAAGACCCGGGAAAAGTGAAAGGGGTCCTCAAATCCTGTCATCGCCGCAGCTTGCTGGACGGTGATGTTCCGCTGTCGCAGGAGATCCAGAGCATGCTCCATTTTCTTTTGGACGAGAAAGCTGTAGGGAGTCAAGTGGTGGTAACGCCGGAACAGCCGGGATATGTAGGCGGAGCTGAGGCCGGCCTTCGTGGAGATGTCCTCCATCCGGGCCAGCTCAAGGTAATTATCCTCGATGAGCTCCTTGATTTGCCGGAAGACATACCATGCCTTTTCGCTGGCATGACGCTCCAGCACTTCGCTGCGGACACATTTGGTGAGGATGATGTCGAGGTAGGAACAACAAATCCGCCAGGAGCTGCTGTGCCCTGAGCAGGCCTCCTCGAAAAGCATTCGCACCAGGTTGCCAACCAGATCCCCTCCCCGGCTGGATCCAATGAATTGTCTCTGCAACCCATAGAGTTCGGAAGGCGAGCCGGCCGGGCAGACAAAGGCAAAGAAGATTTTCACCAGTGGCCGCTCCGGATCGGTCACTAAATGACATGGAATGTCCGGGCCGTACCAGTACAGGCAGCCGCGCTTGAGGGTGTGTTGGATCCCGTTGAGGGTTAGGTCACCCAGGCCATCGAGTATGTACTCCATCAGGAAGACAGGAAAGCCGGACCGGTCAATGCGGTAGTCCTTCTTACAATGCTCGCGGCCGCCAAAGAAGATGTTGACCGGAACATGGGAGGGGCCGTCCGGCTGGCCGAATGAGAAATAACGGGTATCAAATACCTGTTCCGACAACTCGATGAAAGGTTCCGTCATGGGGATCACATTGGGGTTCAGGAATATCCATGCGGCAATATCATATTTCATTCAACATCTTTCCGGAAATCGTTAAGATTACCCTATCATGAAAAACCCCGTACTGGAAAATCTCCCCAAAGTGGGCATTCGCCCGACCATTGACGGCCGCCTTGGTGGTGTCCGTGAATCCCTTGACAAGCTGACCATGGCCCAGGCCAAGCGGGTCGCCACCCTGATCAGCCGCAGCCTCAAGTACCCGAACGGTAAACGGGTTCAATGTGTGGTTGCCGACACGTGCATCGGCGGTGTTGCGGAAGCAAATGTCTGCGCTGAGAAGTTTAGCCAGGAGAACGTCGGGGTCTCCCTTACAGTGACACCCTGCTGGTGCTATGGCTCGGAGACGATGGACATGGACCCGCACCTGCCCAAGGCGGTCTGGGGCTTCAACGGGACGGAGCGCCCGGGTGCGGTCTATCTCGCCGCGGTCCTCGCCGGTCATACCCAGAAGGGCCTGCCAGCCTTCGGCATCTACGGGAAGGATGTCCAGGAAGCCGGGGAAAAGGAAATTCCCGAGGATGTTGTGGCCAAGATTCTCAACTTCGTCCGCTGCGGCCTGGCGGTCGCCATCATGCGAGGCAAGGCCTACCTCTCCATGGGAGGGACCTCCATGGGGATCGCCGGATCGATGGTGAATTACGATTTCTGGGAAAAGTGGCTCGGGATGCGGGTCGAGGACATCGACATGAGCGAATTCATCGGTCGCATGGAGAAGGGGCTCTATGACGAGAGGGAATTCAAAAAGGCCCTGAAATGGGTCAAGGCGAACTGTCCGGAAGGCAAGGACTATAACGACGAGGCCCACACCCGCTCCCGCGAGTCGCTCGATGCCGAATGGGAGACCAGCATCAAGATGGCCATCATCGCCCGGGACTTAATGACCGGCAATCCCAAGCTGGCTGACAAGGGCTTCGGCGAACAGGCCTTCGGCCACCAGGCAATTGCGGCTGGCTTCCAGGGACAGCGCCAGTGGACCGACTACTTCCCGAATGGGGATTTCCTCGAAGCCATCCTCAACACCTCCTTCGACTGGAACGGCAAGCGCGCGCCCTACATTGTCGCCACCGAGAATGACGCCTTGAATGGGGCTACCATGCTCTTTGGCCATCTATTGACCAACACGGCCCAGATTTTTGCCGACCTCCGGACTTACTGGAGCCCGACTGCCGTCGAGAAGGCCAGTGGACACAAGCTCCGAGGTGCCGCCAAGGACGGTCTCCTGCATCTCATCAATTCCGGACCGGCCGCCCTTGATGGAACCGGCGAACAATCCATCGACGGTCAACCGGCGATGAAGCCGTTCTGGGAAATCACCAAGGAAGAAGTCGATGCCTGCCTCAAGGCGACGACATGGCATCCGTCTGTGACAGAATATTTCCCCGGTGGCGGATGGAGCACCCGCTTCAAGACCAAGGGCGGCATGCCCGCCACGATGACCCGGATCAACCTGGTCGATGGCCTTGGTCCAGCGCTCCAAGTCGCCGAGGGCTACACAGTGGAACTGCCGCAGAAAGTCCATGATGCCCTCGATCAGCGGACCAATCCCACTTGGCCGACCACATGGTTTGCCCCCATCCTGACCGGTGAAGGCGCTTTCCGTTCCGCCTACGAGGTCATGAACAACTGGGGCGCCAACCACTGCGTCATGACCTATGGACATGTCGGTGACCGCTTTATCACCTTGGCCTCCATGCTGCGTATCCCGGTCTACATGCACAACGTCAGCGAAGACCGCATATTCCGGCCCAGCGCCTGGCGCGCTTTTGGTACTGCCGGGCTGGAAGGAGCTGATTTCCGTGCCTGCGAGAATTACGGTCCGCTCTACGGATAAGCGGATTGAGATTTGTCCGACAAGGGTCCATTCTGATCGGCATGCAAAGGAGTATCCCATTTCTGTTCATGGCGATGCTGGTTGCCGGCACGGCCATGGCCCGCCCTGTCCACCTGTTCCTGGCCGGGGATTCCACAATGGCCCTGAAGGGCCCTGCGCCGGGGAATCCGGAGCGGGGATGGGGAGAAGCTCTGCCCTACTTTTTCGATGGCAGCATTGTCGTGGACAACCGTGCCCTCAACGGCCGCTCCTCCCTCAGCTTCCGCACGGAAGGCCACTGGGACAAGTTGTTGCAGGACCTGCAACCGGAAGACTTCGTCCTTATCCAATTCGGGCATAATGACCAGAAGTCTTACGACCCAACCCGCTATGCCATGGCCCGGACTGATTACCGGACGAACCTGGAGCAGTTTGTTTCAGATGTCCGTGAAAATGACGCGTATCCAATTCTCGCTACATCGATCGTCCGCCGGAAATTCAATGCAGAGGGGGATCTCCGGGACACCCATGGCGAATATCCGGAAGTTGTCCGAGAGCTGGCAACAGAACTGGATATTCCCCTGCTTGACCTGGAGTCAAGGACGCGGAAGCTGGTTCAGGAACTTGGCGAGCACAAATCCCGCCGGCTCTACCTCTGGCCCTCCGCTGGTAAATATGCCCGCTTCCCGGATGGCAACCGGGACGATACACATTTATCCTTGCTGGGAGCGTCCCTCGTTGCCGGTATGGCAATAGAGGAACTCAGGAATATGAAAACCCCACTGGCAGACCATTTGAACGATAATGAGGACGACTTCCTATCGGTCCACTGGATTGAACTGGCACCAAAGGACATGAACGACACGGAGGTCGAGCTTTACGAGGATGAGCGGGTCTCCAATGTCCGCAATCCAAGCTTGGGCGTCTTTCGAAGCACATTGGGGAAAGCTCCCCGTCCAGCCGTCGTGGTCTGCCCGGGCGGAGGCTACGCACGGCTTTCCATTGTCAAGGAGGGCCGTGAGGTCGCTGAATGGTTCAATTCCCTCGGGATTGATGCCTATGTCTTGAAGTACCGCCTGAAGGAGTTTGGCTACCCGGCCCCATTGCTTGATACGACGCGGGCCATCCGCTACCTGCGGGCCAATGCGGATGCGTTGGGGATTGATCCGGAACGTATCGGTATTCTCGGCTTTTCCGCCGGTGGCCACGCCGCTGGCATGGCAACCACCCTCTACGATTCGCCGGATGCCAAAGCTGGTGATCCCTTGGACAATATCAGCGCGCGCCCGGACTTTGCTGTCCTTGCCTACCCGGTAGCAACGATGCTGGACCCATTCGTCCACGAGGGCTCCCGACGGAACCTGCTGGGGGAAAATCCCACTCCTGCAATGATGGAAAAAGCCTCCCTTGAGCGGCAGGTGGATGAAAACACGCCACCGGTCTTCCTCTTCCACACAGCCGATGATGCTGCGGTCCCGGTGGAAAACAGTCTCCAGATAGCCACCGCCATGTCGGCCCATGAACGGAGCGTGGCTGTCCATGTCACGGCCTCGGCCCCGCACGGCATCGGCATGCGGCCGGGCTTCGGAGCCTCCTCCAAGTGGCCAATCGTCCTTGCGGGCTGGCTGGTTGACCAGGAAATTATCGAGAAGGACTAGGCCTTCACCCCAAAGCCAATCCAGATCCAGCCAGCCAGCAGGCCCAGCCCGCCAAGCGGGGTGATGGCACCCAGCCAGCCGATGTTGCTCAGGCTGAGCAGGTAAAGACTGCCGGAAAAGATCAGCACCCCCGCAGCCAATGCCAGCCAAGGGCCCGCAAGCCACCGCTCACGGGTCGCCAGCACCAGCAAGACGACCGCATGGACAAGATGATAGAAGGCAGCTGTTTCCCAGGTGTCGACGCGCCCGTTCTCAATCAGGAGCTCTTCCAGACCGTGTGCCCCGAACGCCCCCAAGGCCACCCCGAGGGCACCGATCAGGGCGGACGCCTTCAATGCAGTTGATTGCGACAAACCACTCATGCGTTTCCCTTCCGCCAATCCTTATTGGTGGAAGCCCCAGGTCCCGTCCTCCACTTCAAAGAGTTTGAATGGCAAGTCCTTGTCGCCCAGCTTGACATTCGCAACGGCGACTCGTCCCGTTTCCCCTTGCTGCTTGATTTCCGAGGTCGTCAATTGAAACTCCGCATCCTTCAATTGCTGATAAACGGAGATCAGCATGTCGTACTGCCTCTCCCAGCGCTTGGAAAACTTCTCCACCGCAGCCGCCGGGTCAACGCCAGCAGCCTCCACCTTGTACCACTCGGTGTAGCGGGTGGTAAAAATCGCCTCATAATCCTTCTCCTCCAGCAGGGAGAGAATGGCCGCAGCGGCTTCATTGGGAGTCTCTGCCTCCGCCATCAGGGTGGATGAGAAGAGCAAGGCGAGTGGAAGAAGGAATTTGATCAGTTTGTTTTTCATAAGTGGATATTATTTGTCGTTATTTTTTAGGTACATGTTTAAATAAGCGAAAGCCAGCAACGGACAACCCTACTCCAGTAATTCGGCGATTCCGTCCAATGGGCCACCTCCCTGAGACTTTCCAAAGCGGCTAATGAAGCCAACCACTATCTTGGCCCACCGGGGCAAGGTCGAATTGCTCAAGTCGAGGGTATGGACCAAGCGACTGCGCCGCTCCCCGCTGGGAATGATGGTGAATATCTCATCGACGGTCCCGATTGCGGATCCATCCTCATAGGTATACCGGAAATGTACCATGCGGTCGGTCTCATATGCCACCAACTCGCCAACAGCATCCGTCATCTTGCCGTTCATCTCATAGCTTACGGCAAATTTCTGCCCGCTTTCGAACCGGGCCAATGACTCGCTGCTGATGCACTTGGTATTGTAGGCCGGCATCGTTCCCGGGTCGTGGATGATCTGCCACAGTTCCGCCGCGGACGCGTTGTACTGCTTCTCGGTCTTGAGTTTTACCGAGGGCATTATTCGGCCAATAGATAAACCAGCAGAATGGCGATAACGAGAAAGCTGATGACAATCGCCAACCCGAAGCCGGCGATGAGAGAATCCTTGCGCTTGTTTTCCACAACCGCGGGATCGCCCCCCGCTGCAAGGGTCTGACGTCGCTCGTCAGCTTTTTTCCCGTGAAAGTACTGGAATACAAGGATCCCTCCCAGCACCAGGCCAAGGGCAAGGATGATCAGGGTCCTGGGACCACCGATGCTCTTGATGAAACCGAAGAAAAGGAGCGCGCTTTCCAATGCCATCCCTCCGGGTTACTCAGGCCCAGCCGAGCTGCTGCAGGCTGTGGCCGTCGTTCCAGATCTTCGTCATGTGACGGATGAGGCCATTCTCGAATTGCATCACGTAGACATAATCCGCGGCGACGGATTTTCCGGTCGGTGGGACGGGACCGCCCTCGCCGGTATGGGTTCCATGGAAGGTCGCGAAGCCCGCGACGGAACTCCGCTCGACATCCTCGGCAAAGAATTTCAAATCATACCGCCCGTCGGGAACCGGCGTGCCCAGGCCTTTCATCCACTCGGTATAGGCTTCAAGAGTCTCGATTCCGGCCAGAGCCCCGGCTTGAGCCGAAAACGAGGCATCCGGGTGGCAGTACCCGCTGCAACCTTCCCAGCCCTTTCCCGTTTCACAGGCATCAAAAAACAACTTTGCTTTTTCTAATACATCACTCACGTGCTTTCCTTTTGTTGGGGGTTGATTGCAGCTTGATCAATGTACGGGATCTCCGCCGCTTTGAAAATACAATTTTTCCGGCAAGCTTTGCCTGACGCAGCGGGAAAGCGAGATCCGGAGCAATTCAAACACAGGAATTGAGCACCGCTTCAATGCGGTAGCCGTCCGGGTCGAGGACAAAGGCAGCAAAGTACCCTTCCCCATGTTCCGGATGCAATCCGGCCCCGCCGTTGTCTGTTCCCCCAAGCGACAGGGCCGCCTTGTGGAATTTCAGGACCGCTTCCTCGGATTGACCGGCAAATGCGATATGGAAGCCCTCTCCGGGCACGATGAGACCGGACGTCCGTTCCCGGATCGCGAATACGTCTGCCTCGCTGTCTCCATACCCTGCCGCAGCTTCCTTGAAGCCGTCTTCTCGACGATTCGTCCACAGCCGCCGGTAGCCCAGCGGCTCAAGGACCCCGTCATAAAAGGCAATCGAGCGATCCAGATCGGAAACCGCGAAGGAAAGGTGATGAATCATCAGGACGACCCGGGATGATGATCGGTTCTTCCCCGAATACTACTGGTTCTCCGGATGGTTTTCCTTGCGTTGATGCAAGGCGATGGTGTTCCCATCGGGATCCGCAATCAGGGCCAGGCGGCAAAACGGATAGTCCTGGATATCAAACTGGATTTTGACCTCGTGTTCCTTGAGGTGGGCAACGGCGGCATCAAGGTCCTCCACCTCCAGGCAGGCACCCCCGCCATGGGAATTCGGTTGCCAGTCGTCGGAGGCCATTGCCAGTCCGAGTGTTTGTCCGGCGAGATCAAATTCCATCCAACCGATCTCCCCCTCATGCTCCATGACCATGGTTTCCTTCAATCCGAGGATTTTCCCGTAGAAGTTGCGCGCCTGGTCGAAATCCGTCACCGGATACCCGATAAAGGCCAATTCCTTAAGTCCAATTCCATTCATAAGCTTGTTCGATTCAGATAGAATCCAGCAGAAATTCAACGGCGTGGCAATCCCGGGGTGCTGACTGGACCTTCGGCCTAGCGGATTTCAACCTCACCGCCAGCCGTCTTGATAGTGGCGATTAATTGAAAGGTCTCGGCCTCCTCAACCTCCACTTCGGTACCAAGGGCCGTAAGTGCCTTGCGCACCTGCTCCGGTTGAGGATGCTGGATTCGCATACCGGAAAATTGACCGATGCCGGGAGCCTGTGGCGCCGGATGAGGCGTGTTTCCCCAGTTAATGAGGAAGGGAACAGCCCCGTTAAGCGGCATCGCATAGGGATCGGTCAGCGTCCAGGATACGACGGTTCCGTCCGGCTTGACCCGCTTCCCCGGTTGGATGGCCCCAAGCCTCACTCCGACCAGGGTCGCCGACTCTACCGTCGATTCGATCGACTCACAGCGCAGGACCCAGGTCACGAGTCTCGGCTGTTCAAAGCCATTGGGACCGAACAGCATCTCGCGCCCGCTGATGTCGATTCCCGGTAGCGGGGCAATGATCTCCAGATACATCTGAGGTCCAAGGGACAACTGGGCATTGTGCGTCCCGTAGTCGGGGTGTTCCCCGCCAAGGATGGCGCGCACCCCGAACCGTTCTTCAAAAATGTCCCGCCCCATCTCGAGGTCAGGCACGGCAAAAATCAAATGATCAATCTTATTCATGTGCGCCTTACGCCGTTATCCAATAGGTTCGCTTCTGTTTTACGAGCTCCGGGTAGTCGGTCTTGCCCGCAAACTCCCCGCCACACTTTTCAATGACTCGCCGTGATGGCAGGTTATCCACGTCACAGGTGATGAAGATTCGCTCGATTCCCATTGAGCGGCAGATCGTCAGCGACTGCTCCAGCATCTCCGTTGCGTATCCCTTCATGCGGAACCGTGGCACGACGGCATACCCGATGTGGCCACCGATCCGGGCCAGGAAGTCATTCAGTTCCGTCCGTAGCGAAAGTCTCCCGACAACTTCCCCATCAACAACGCCCACATAATAATGGCAGGGAACCCATCCTTCGGGAAGCCGCTTCCCAAGGGACCAGTCTTCCAGCAGTTGGAGATACTCTCCGAAGTCGCTCTCCTCTGTCCATTGAAAGGCAAACTCCAGCGACGCGTCGCCCTCTTCCAGTTCCCGCGCCGCCCGCCTGAAGGACGATTCGTCCTCCGCTTGCAGCTTCCTTAATTCCAGTCCGGGGGCCATAATTAGCTCAGATGTCCAAATCGATACCAGGAAGAATCTTTGTTACCCGGGTCAGGACTCGATGGATTCGTCATAGCAGACAAACTCAATCCGGTTTCCTTCCGGATCGCTGAAGAAGAGGCTTCGCCACTTCACCCAGAGATGCACCGCTGTATCGACGGCTATCCCCAGGCTCTCAAGCCGTGCCTGCTCCTGCTCCAGGTCCTCGAGCTGAATCGTGAAGGCAAAGTGATCGATCGTCGTCTTGGCGCTGTCGATACCGATGTAGTCATCTGCGGATGACCGGTCAAAAAAGGCCAGTATCTGGGTGTGCCCGGCATAGCCTTCGGCAATCCGAAAAAAGGTCATGTTCTCTTCACGGCGCATCACTTCCAGCCCGACAACATCCTCATAAAAGGCGGTCATTCCCGGGATGTCATTCACCCGTAATGCTATCTCACCGAGTGCCTTGATATTCTTCATAATATTCAGTCTTCGTTCATCATTGGTTCCCCAGCAAGTATTCCTTTGCTTGCTCGAGGGTCGTGCAGAAATCCTCTGTGGTATCAAAATAAGGCAGGTCGTGTTCCGCGCAACCCTCCCGTATCAAACGGCTGTGCACGACCATGTTCTGGATGTGATCACGGATGTAGGCATCCGACTCCTGGGTCAGCCAATCAACCTTGTCCACACTGTGCTTTTTTATTTCCCGCAACTTCTCCTCAACATCAACCGTTGTGTAGCCAAGGAAAACGATCCGGACCTTATCGGGATGGCTTTCAATCAACTCCCGGATCCGCGCGGGAAGGATCGCTTCGCCCTCAACCACGTAATCGATACCGGACCAGATCATGCTCTCGCACATCGCCTTCAGATAGTCCCAGATCCCATCCGCGATCTCGTCCGGCATCAGCTTGTCATGAATCCCCAGCTGCGGCAGCCCGTTGGTGAAGCCCATCACCAGCCAGTCCAGCGACAGGTAGGGAATGCCGTGTTCTTCCAGTATCCGTTCCGCGATAATGGTTTTTCCCGATCTGGAGGCTCCGCTGACTAGGTACAACATGGACACGTTCCTTATCGTGTCATGTCAGACCAAGGTGTCCCGTTTGTCCACAGATAGTTTTCATCACCTCCACTCGTTGCGCACTCCCGGTGTATGGCCTTTACAGCCCACTCGAATTCCCCTAATGATCGGGCCCGCCTCTCATTCTCTCTCATCATCATGAAAACCAAATTCCTGTATCTGGCCCTCTTGGCTTGTCCCTTTTCTGCGCTCTCAACCAATGCCGCCCTGCAAGTGTCGATCACGGGTAAAATCAATTTTGACCCGACCAATCAAAGCCGGGTCGGAGTAACGATTGACCTGGCCTTAATCCTCAATCCCGACCCGCAGGCCGGACTGGAAACGATCTTTTTCTCTGACTCCATATCGGAGTGGCAGATCACCTCCACGGCAGGGACCAGTATCTTCACCGGCCTGACCAGCCCTGATCTGACGGGCACCCTAAGCCTGCGGGACGATCCCAATGAACCGATCGAGAAGGTGCGCACCCGGCCGGGCGGGGAATTTGACATTATCGTGACATCGAAGCACGAGAGCCAGACCGGCCTGAGCTATGGCATCTACCCGGTTATCGGAATCGATGTCGTCTTGAAATCCGATATTGCCTTTGCCATGCCGGGAAGCGCAACCGCCCTGGAGCCGTACCTGATGACCTATGCGGGAACCTACCCCGCGAATGCGGGCAGTTTCATCTCCATCCAGACAACCGGCGGAACTGTCACCCTTGATGCCACAAGCTTCTCTATCGGCGAACCGCCCCCGCCACCGGAGGCAACTTTCGAGTACACCATCGCTGATGGCGAAGTCACCATCACCAAGTACAATTGCGATGCGCCTTTTGGAGCCGAAATCACCATCCCCTCGACCATCGAGGGACTTCCCGTGACCCGGATTGGGTACCGGGCCTTTTACGATTGCCGGGAGGACTTTTCCGTCATTGTCCCGGACAGCGTAACAGTCATCGAGACGGAGGCCTTCGGGGCCTCCGGGCTGACCAGCATTTCCATCCCCGACAGCGTGACGGAGCTCGGAGATGCCTGCTTTAATCTGTGCAAGGTGCTGACCACGGTCGTCTTCGGGAATGGCATCACCGTCATTCCAGAGAATACTTTTCAAGCGAGCTTCGAGCTTGTTGACGTTACGTTCGGTAATCAGGTAACAACGATTGGACCAGGAGCGTTTCAGAGCACTGGGTTAACCAATCTGACCCTTCCCGATACGATAACCTCAATAGCTGACGCGGCTTTCCGAGGAACTAAGCTGATTCAGATCACGATTCCCGATTCCGTGACTTCGTTCGGTGCGGGAGTATTCTTCCAATGCGCTACGCTGGAGACAGTCGTCATTGGGGATGGTGTACCCGCCATCCCCGACTCCACCTTCCAGTTCTGTTCCTCCTTGTCCGAGGTCACTATCGGTAAGAGTGTCACTTCCATCGGTCTCCAGGCCTTCGCAAGTTGCATTTCCTTGAAGGAATTAATCCTGCCCGAACAGGTCACCAGCCTCGCAGATGGCGCGTTTTCCAGCAGTTTATCATTCGAGGCTCTTTACTGCCTCGGCGCTCCTCCTGCAGCAGGCAGCTTTCTCTTTCTGGGCGGTTCTCCAAGTATCAAGGTCTATTACATCGAGGGCTATCCTGACTGGCCCGCCAGCTATGACAATGCACCCACCGAGGCTTTCGATCCAGACTGGCTCTGGGGCCGCTATGAGTATGTTGACGTCGGGCCAACCCGTTACGTTGACACCGGCAGCTGGCTGGGCTGGATGGATGTGACCCTGGCCCCATGGGTCTGGCACCTCGGGACGAACAGCTGGCTCTACATGACCGAGCCCATGGCGGCCGCCAACAGCGGTTGGTTCTATATCCCGAACCTTGTCCTGAGCACACCCGACCTCTGGATTGTCCGGGAAGGTGAGTCCGACTTTGCTTTCAGCTATGGGCTTGGCAAGTGGCTCTATGTCACCGAGTCCGGCTGGGTCTACATGTTGTAGGGGGAAAGCTAACCTGAGCTCTTATTGCTTCAGCGGGCCAGCATAGCCTGTTTCCATGCCGCCCTTCTATTCAATCGGGGGGCCCAGTAATTTGAGCCCATGTTCTTCAAAGAACGCCGGCAGGTCGCTGAAATCGCCTGAGACCAGCTTGGCAAAGAATGCCTCTGAGTCCCCGGCCGGGAACAATTCGAAATGGATCACCGACTCCCCCTCACTCTTGTTGATGAATGCGTGTTTCGCTTTCGGAGGAATCAAGGCTATCCCGCCGGCGTGGACATCCAGTCTTTCTCCATCCACTTCAAATTGTATGTGGCCGGAGATGACATGAAAAACTTCATATTGGGTTTCATGGGTATGCAGCGGCGGTCCGCCGCCCGGCTGCACAATCTCCTCGAAGCCGGCAACCGTCCCTTCGGTATCGTTGCCGGAAACAATACATTTGATATCCAGATTCTGCATAGTTCTTCCAATCCTTGATTGTTAACGGGGTGGTTTGTCTTCACTCAAGATAGACAACTTTTCGGGATCCATCCAATCCCAATCTTACTCTCAACCCGCAGCCAGCCACCACACTCGGTCAGGACTTCTATGGCCTCTCCTGCCGGCAGCTCCAGTTCCCGGGCGTCGTAATCCTCAAGCGCTGTCACATAACCATCCTCAACGAAACTGAACGCGCCTACCGGAAAGTAGCCCTCGACACCTTTTCCATCCTCGCCCAAAAACCACCCGGGATTCTTTTCATCAAGCCGGAGGAAGGTGACCCGTTCCCCTTTCCCGACCTTCGGGAAGGTATCAAAGGATGGACTGTGGGCTCTCTTAGTCCGCATTCACTTAGTCAACCGACAAACACCGGGACTGCAAGAATGCGATTGACTGAATGCCAAACCTTACTGGGCGGCCATCTGGGTTTGGTCGAGGTCAGCCATCTTTCGGGTGCAATATGGCATGTCGCACAACATCCCTGATGTCGTCCAGGGGAAGCATGTCCTTCTCCTTGAAATTGATGCACCCCTTGCCCGTTTTGACGTTGGGATGCTTTTCCTTGAAGCCCTTGATGTGATGATAACCACAGGTGTACAAGGAGATATAGTTCTTCTGGTTGGCAATCGCCACCCAGCCATCCTCGTGACGGTAGGTCGGCATCCTGTACGACAAATCCACAATGGCGTCTGGGAATTCTTCCAGAATGGTTTCATGCAGGGAAAGAATTGCCGATTTCCGTGCATCCGGGACAGCGTCGAAATATTCCTTAACAGTCTTGTTCATGGGCTGGCCTGATCTGACAGTGTATCAGCGATCGCTGTCACTATCACCTTTCACCTCGGGGATGGCGACGATCGATCCCTCAAAGGATATCCTCGGGTCGCTGACGTCCACAAGCTCATTCAATTCGTAGACATTCCTGTAACCATATCCAAACAAATTGATGTAGGTCGGAACATTCAGGGCCATCATCAGGGGCTTTTCCTGGGCCGCAAACTGTTCGGCTGGCTGTATCCGGACAGACCTCGGGGGGAGAACAGCCTTTGTCGCAAAGTCCACCTGATTCCCTTCAAAGTTGTTATTGCAGTAGATCAGGACAGTTGTCTCAAAGGTGGGGATAATCCGGGCCAGGTTATCTTGAGTAAAATCTGAAAAATTCAGGTGCCGGGCACCCTTGACATGAATACGTTCATAACGAAATGCAGAACGGGTATCCAAGATCACAACGTCCTTTTTCTCAGCGAGTTCAAGGAATTCATCCAGACTGATCAGTCTCGCCTTGCGGTGTTCCTCAACGTCAATGACCAAGGTCTTGAAATCGTGAAAGTCCACCTTGGCTTTCGGATATTCTGTTGTTCCGGTTGCCAGCGGGGCACTCATTAGGATGAATACGGCCAGGAGGCCACCGGCTGCTTTCGATAATTGTGGCTTCATTGTCTTTTCTCCTTCCCCGGCTGGCGTAGAGCCAGCCGTCCTTGGCAATAAGTGGTCGGGGCTTTCATCGTTCGAGAGGAACTGCCCGGCGACAGGGCGAGTATCGCCAGAAAATTTCCGAATGGGTCAACCCACTCCAGAGGCGGTCACGCTGTATCGTTTGCCTGCAGCATGATGAAATTGCCGCAGGTGTCTTCAAAGATATTTTCCAGCCCCCACTCCTTGTTCGCCAGGTCTTCCCTGAAAATTACCCCCTTCTCCTTTAGTCGCAAAACTTCTTCCGCAGGATTGTCGACGCCGAATATGATGACCGGAAGCCCTGCCTGATAAACCTTCTCCTGGAACTCCTTCACAAAGGAATCACCTCTTGGCTCCAGTAGCAGGGCACTGCCATTGGGGTCCTCCGGCGATACCACAATGGCTAGCTGCATTTCCGCATCAAACTGCTTGGATTGCATACCAAGCACTTTGGTATAAAAATCATGTGCCTTGAGCGGATCGTCCACCGGGATACTTGTTAAGGCAATTTTCATACGGATTGTGATTGTTTGTTTGCCCGGACGCTCAACTCAGGCCCTGGACGCCTGTGGCAGAACCCCTTCATTCTTTGGATAAGAGGGCTGCAACGACTAATCCGGTTCCACTACCTATGATAATGCACCCCAGGAAAGCGAATACAGAAGTGAATCCAAATACGCCTTCCGGAAAAAAGAAAAATCCAGCTCCTAATCCGAGCATGGAAAATCCCCCTATCGCGAATCCTATTTTACTGTCCCTGTTGTTATCCTCATTCATATCACGACTCCTACAAAATCCATTGAGGCCCGGCCATCCTAAAATTCAGAATGAGCATGGTTCGATAATAGGCCACGAAAGTTGACCTCCGAAGCTCTAAAGGGAAAACATGGGCACCAGGGAGGGCTCAGCCCTCTGGCACTTTTTCATAAACAAAAATCATCCCCTCGTTGTTCATCGAGAAGGTCTGGCCGTCGATTGTTCCAACGGTTACCCCGGCGCCAATCCAATTCATCGTCAGGGTCTCCCCGTCCTGCGTGAAGGTTGCCTTTACTTCCCGGATTATTTCCTCCCCGGAGAGAGGCTTGAAAACAGTGAGACTGTCACAGTTTCCTCCTTCAGAAAATACAAGCTTTCCTTCAAGAACAACCATGGAGACTCCCCCGTGAGCCAGTTCGGCGGGCATGGTTTTACCGTCTACTTCAACCAACCGGAAGGTTCCGGTAATTTCCAATCCTGAAGGCACTTCTTCAGGACTACAGCCAAATCCAAAGATGCCTACTGCCAACACCATGAGGAGGATGGTTGGGTTCGTGTGTCTATGGTTAGTTTTCATTTTTCTCCTTCTTTTGGAATCGTCAATTTGACGAGGTTTGTCGAAACCTATGGTACCCGAGACCGCCCTTTATGGCTAGATATTAATGGGAACTCGACGCCTGCAGTCGGCATTAATGAATCCTCTCATCTCCAGCGTGTGGTCCTCTCTCTTCAAAAATCAGTTCCATGTCGTAGTTCCGGAGCGCGACGCCCCTAAGGATGACCTCTTTCTCCTGGACTACGGTAAATCCTAGCTTTTCAAACAGTGGTTTCGCACTGATTGAAGCCTCTACATACACTTTCTCCAAGTCCATCCGGGAACAGACTTTTACAGCGTGCCTGACCAATGCGCTCATGATTCCCTGTTTCTGGTAGTCGGGATTGATGTACGCGCAGTCGATGTGCCCGTCCGGGTCCAATTCCAGGAATCCGGCTAGATTCCCATCCTTCTCGCAAACAAATGGGCGCTTTAATTCGCAGCGCTTCGCCCAGCGCTCGTAGTTTGGCTCCTTCGATGACCAGGCCAGACATTGTTCCTCTGTATACACCTCAATGGCTATCTCGTGGATTGCCCTGCAGAAGATATCCGCAATCGCCCTTTCGTCCCCGTACTGGAATACCCTGATCATGTCTGAGCTACCCACTTCCTTGCCATCCGGAGCATCGACTCTTCCTTGGTAAATTCAGGTACTTCCGAAATGGCAATCCAGCTCAAGTCGTGGGATTCCTCACTCACTGTGTAATCCTCGCTACCCATATTCATGACGGCGAACCGTATGTCATAGTGATAATGATCCGGCTCGGAGCCCCTCGCGGGTATCAGGTGTATATCGATGTCGAAAATTTCAGTGCCCAAGGGAGCCACTTCCTCCAACCCGGACTCCTCTTCCACCTCGCGCAAGGCAACGGCAAGAATGTCCGGATCCCCGTCTGCGTGGCCTCCCATCTGCAACCACCGGTTCAGTTTCCGGTGGTGGGTCAGCAGGACTTTCTGGCCGGTTGCATCCACTACCCAGGCAGAACCGGTGACATGGCCTTCAGCCAGCGATCTCTGGAAGCAGTCCTCATTGTCTGATACGAATTGTGAGAATCTTTCAACGGTCGCCGATTCTTCAGGATAGGTTTCTCCATACCTGGCAAGCATACGCAATATCGATTCCCTGGTCATTGGAATATCAAAGTTATCCATGAAGCCGTCGAACCGGAATCTTGGATGGCTTCATCCCGAAGAGGAACCTGGTCACTGTGTTCCTCTTTATCAGCTGGTAGAGCAGAATGGATGAGGGAATGGCCGTCATTGCAATTAAAGCAAATTTAAGAAACAGGCTCATGGAGAAGGATACGATATAAAATCCAATTATTACGATCATCGTCTGGTGCAACAGGTAAATCGGGAGGATGCTGGCGTTGGCCGGCATGAGTATCTTGTGGGTGAAGTTCATTGTCTCGGCAAAGTATCCCAAAAAGAACAATGTCCAGCTGATGGCGATAAACGAGGCAATTACCGTATTCGCAAGATGAAGCCAGTTGAACTCCGGGGAAATGTAGCTCTGTACCATCTCAGCATTTGTGGATCCCAAATAAAGGAAGATGCCTGAACTAAGAATTCCGGTGAACAATAAGAGATGTCTTTTGCTTTTAACAAAAGCTATCATTTCGCGTTCTGCCACAAACATGAATCCGTAGACAAAGGGCCACAGGTAAAATAGAAAATCCGACCAGTCGGTATAGTCTGGATAGAGAGGTTTAAGGAGAAATCTGCAGGTCACCATTGGTACAACCAAAACATAGACTCCAAATCGGGTTGAGAGAATATCCTTCAACCAAGCTAAGGAAATCTTCCCTTCCCTGATTCTTTTAAACAAGGGCATGCAAACCATTGTCATTACGAACAGGTATGGCAGATACCACAAGTGTGTCCCTAGATGTCCAAACCATAGCAATACACTTGATCCCATTTTAGCGCCTAGTTGGTCCACCGGATAGACCATCAGGAATTTCCAAATCCCTTCCTCAAAGTCCCTGAACATTGTCCATTCGAAGTATCTCTGCGGGGGGATTAAAATGAGTATCCCAAAGATAAAGGGGACAATGAGTCGCTTTATTCGATCAAGGAGGAATGTTTCCCTGCGTGCGCGCATGGCGAACCATGTACCCGCTCCCGAAACCAGGAAAATCAAATGCATCCTCCACCCATGGGTGAACATGGTAAGGACATCAAAGATGACATGCTTTTCCTCATTCTTGATGTGCCACTCAAAATGATCAAATGGTCTCCAGGAATGGAAAATAAAGAGCAGCCCGAATGCCAGTAACCGAAGCCAGTCCAAATAATAGAGTCGCTCGGTCTGCTGGGGGATTGGTTCATGATTAACTGAATCAGGTGAATTCATTAAGCTATGATTGGTCCTCTCTCAGTTAACAGCATAGTCCGGTCCTGTGACTCCCATTGCTCCTGAGAAAATATCGTTGGATGACATTCTACATCGCATTATCAGGCACCCCGCAAATACTCAACACTATCCCGAACAAGGCGTGACCCGATTAACGCTCCATTCTTCCAATTAATAGCTTCCTTTCAATCATGCCCCTCTGCTATCCGGCGTCTGGCTTCCAAATCCAAAGTCCGAGATGACGCCACTGCGATATCGCTCCAGCTCCTTGTATAGATCAGCGAATAATGCGTTCTGAGCACAAAAGGGCTTACAACCTGGTTGGTCCATAAACTGTGCAGCTTCCCTGGCGAAGACACTCCATTCCTTAACCGGCAAGCTGCCTCGTTCGTACAGCTTGAATAGTTTCCACCATTGGTTCGCGTAACATCGGAGTATGAAATTGAACTGGACAATCTCCTCAGAGCTCAGGCTTTCGGGGTTTTGACACCCTCGATCAAGCAGGGAAGCAAGCGGTGGAGTACTGGCGACAACGACGTTTATGTCATTGAACCCAGTCATGGTGCTTTCGTAGGTAGCCGTCGCGACAGCGGCCGTGTTCTGCCTCACCTGAACGGCGAGGTAAATGAGGGTGAACAACACAGCCAAGGCGCCAACTAGTTGACCGACTGCGGCTATTGCTTCCCAATTCATGATAGTTCGTTCCTTTCCTGATAATGTTGAAGCTTGAGTGCGAAACAGGCACCTGCCAGACGTAGTGGCAAGAACGCAGGAGGCTCGGCGGTTGGCGTCCACCCCTGCGACTTGTTGGACCCGTAATCTACCATGGATTGGATGGTATAAAAATACTTTCTTTTTCCCCTATCGGTCTGTCACTCATCCATTCAAACCTGGATTTTTGATAACTTTCCTTCTGGAGGTAAAAAACGTCATTCCTGATCTCTGTAAATCCATGGTTCATATAGTAGTCCAACAGATATCTTGGGCAACATAGCACCATTGGCAAATTAGCATCTTTTTGCTCTCTCCATGCTCTTAGCTTTTCAAACATCCGCATAGGTAGCCTTTGCCCCTGGTACTCCGGAACGACAACAACTGCACCAACCCCGATGCACTGCGTTCTTTCTCCATCGATTATCAGGGTGTAGACATCAAATCCGATGTGCCCTATGGCTTCCCCATCCGATGAGGCACGAATGTGCAAATTTCCACCTGCCCAATCCGTTCCTATTCCTTCGGGCGAAAAGACATGCTCGCGCCAAGTAGTCAGTACACGCCAATCCTCTTCGGATAGACTGTCTGTGATCTCTACTTTAATTTCGGACATAACCTTGAAGCTGAGGTGCGACACGACAGCGTCCCACCGCCAATAGGGGTTGACCCCGGTTACACTACCCTAACTTTTTGTAGTGCAAGAGAATAGTACTTTGATTAAGCAGACGGTGCTCTATAAGCTCCAGCTTTTGCTCTCCAATATGCGGCATAAACAACTTACCCCCGCCAAGTACCAGAGGCTCAACTACACAAATCCACTCGTCGACCAACCCGGAACGCGCGTACATTGAATATATCTCTCCCCCGCCTGCTACCAGAATTTTGGAAAGTCCCCTTGTCCCGAGTTCATTGACTAATTCCTGTGGTGGAAGGGCTGAAAATTCAATACCGTGATCCCCGTACTCGGCACTGTATTTTTCTGGATTGCGCGTTATGATCATGCTCAGGGGACCACCTTCCTGGTGCGCCTTCCCCCTAAGCATCATCTCCTTTACAATATCAAATGTGACCCTGCCTGTGATGACTGCGTCGTAGTCTCTGAGCAGCTTGAAAAAGTTTTCTCTGGTTTCAGGCGAGGAGAACGGTGTCCCCTCCGCATTGGGCGGTGAAATTCGCCCATCAATAGATATGGTGGTTACTGCAACGATTTTCATGATTATTAAACTGACTTGCCAAAGTTAAGGCTGTGGCACAACCGGCAGGATCCGGCTTTCAAGGGTGAATGCCTGGCCGGGAAATTCAAAGGGAAACCTTCCATTGAATTGGACCGGTACTCCCTTGTACTTCATTGGTTCAAATCGAAAGCTTTTGAGGGCATCTAGTGCGATTTCGTTCAGACTACTATCCGTACTCTCCGTCACAACAGCCTCTATAACAGTACCATCACTGCCAATAACGGCCTCTACGATGACCTTGTTGTCCTCCCAGAGGAACGGCACTTCCTTGGGTTTTGTCCATTCAATTACTTTTGGATTCTCATAATCTGAGTCTATTCCAGAGCCGGGTCTTACGTTATACTTTCCGGCAAACTTCTTTTTAAGAGATTCCTCGGTTACCTTTACTTCCCCACCTTTAGTATAAATCGCATCACTACGGACCGCTTCAGCAGGGAAACGGCTGTTGGTGCATCCGGAGAAAAGTACCAGAAACACAATTGTGCAGTATAGCCTGATTCTAAAGTTGTAATCGACTCTATCCATATCGGCGAACGTTAAAGCTAATCAGCGCCTGGGGGCGTCACCTCCAGCGGCTGGTTGTGCTAGGAGATTCTTCTCCATCAAAATTTCGGTTAATCCTTCTTCTGAAACAACTTCCTTTATTGTGGAGTAGCCCAGTCTTTCGTAAAAACCGACAGCAGTCACGCTACTGGGAACCCTTAGGATCTTGATTCCCCTGCACCTTGCCAGTTGCTCCAGATAATCTATCATTATTCGACCAAGGCCTTTGAAGTGCCGTCCGGGATCCACAAAGAAGTCGTGAATCCATTCATTTTCCATGAGTGCAGCTGTAGCTACAATCTTTTCTTCAATCACCCCAACGAAAACTTCTTTTTCTTTTGATGCTAAAATTATTTCTTTGGGTGTATAATATTCCGCCAAGGTCGCCATCAAGGTAGGGTCATAATCCTTCGTATTAACCTCCAGTAGGTTCCGAAGAACAATTTCAGAAACTTCTTTTGCATCCTGGGGGGAGAACTTTCTTATCTCCATTGTTGCGAAACCGTTAAAGCTGTAATGCGTCGTGAGCGCGAAGCAGGGTCAGCGGGTGGTTAGGTCACTTAATAATCGATTGTATCGATTAATTCGTAGTGAATAGCTTTTTGATCCCACCTCTTGAGAACTTGTTGTGCAACATCAGGGACATAGCACTTCTTATAATCTTTTCCTTGCAGGCCAATGACATCCTCCAGGGAATCATAGGTCATCATTGTAACAAACTCTACCTCGTCTTTCTTTGCTATTCTCAATACTTCAAATTTCCGCAACCCGGAGATTTTCTTAGCTTCGATTCCCGGGATAACTTTATTCAAAAGGATGTCTTGGTACGCATCAGCGTCCTCAAGCGTAGTCCATCCATGCCAAACTCTTTTTATACTCATAGTAACCTTTTCGATTCTATTTTAGAAATTTCTTCAGGAAAGCGATTTGCGCTTCACTTGACTTATTGAAGAGATCGCTTGGGTGATACAATAAACCAAAATGTCCCCCATCAATTTCTACCCATTCTTTTGGTTTTTGAATCGTCTCAAATACTTCTCTTGCAACCATTGGATTTGCTCCCTTCATCTCATCATTTGTTGCAACCACCATTAAAATTGGCGCCTTTAAATGTCGTGCACATTGTCCGATATGGAAACGATCCGGGGTCTCCGTGATGGAAAAGGAGACTACATTTTCCCAGTTTGTACCAAAACGACCCCCATGCTCGATAAACCATCGATAGGCGGTTAACTCAGTTAATGCTGAGGGGGTGCCCAATTGGTCTGCCGATACTATGGGCATTCGCTCAGTAACGGTGTGTGGCAGATCTGCAATTCTCTCAGTCAGAAGTGTCTTCTTGGCAAAGGAATAAAGCTCTCCACTCTCATCCTCCTCGGGAAATTCATCTCCGAAGGCTGGAATCATTGATATTACTGATTGAATTCTTTCATCAACAGTTCCAACAAGAAATGCCTCTCGAGCGCTCATGCTAGCTCCCCAAACGGCAATCCGTTGTGTGTCAACTTCGGACCGGGTATAAAGAAAATCAATTGCATCAATATAGCCCCGTGCTTGCATCCAAAAATTGATTTCCTGCCGGGGTTCACCACCGCTTCTCCCCAGATTTCGGTGATCATATAATAAAACCGAAAATCCGGCTTGTTGGAATGCTTCAGCGTACCTGTCAGCCGTCATCTCATTTATGGTCGTTGTAAATCCATGAGCCATAACAAGAACCGGGCTTGGCCTGGCACCTGTCTCCGATATATACAATTTCCCTCTCAGGACAGCCTCTTGCGAGTTAAACTCAATATTATGAATCATTTATGTCTTCCTTGAATCATCTATGTATTACATCGAAGACTTGTCCCAGATAAATCTAAGGCTGAAGCGGAGCTACGCCTGCGAGGGACGTCACCACCAGCGGGTGGTCGGCGTCATATCAATTTTTAGCTTACACTGTTCATTTGTCGCTCGTATTCGGCTTCATCGTAATTTCCAAGCGACTCTAGAATAAGTTTGTCCTCTCCAATCTTCCAACTTTCAAATCCGCTTATATTCACAGACTTACCATTACCTCCGGGGCCCGTATTTGTCCCAGTCCAAGTCCATCGAAAAATTATCCTCTCCCCTTCTCGAGAGATTGAATCCATCTCTACTACCATATCGGGGAATGCTTCCATAAATGATTTGGCAGTTCTGGAAATTTCATTCCGACCGACTGAGGGATCCCCCGAATTTATTTTGAGAACACCGTTTTCAGAGTAGAAACCAGCAAGTGATTCGGGATCCTGACTACTCCACGCCTGAGCATAGCTATTCGCAAGTTTGGCTAATTCTGAATCATTCACTGTAGTTTCTCCTTATTAATGTTTTTGCCTAATGTTAATGCTGAGGTATGCGGGCGAGCGGTGTCACCACCAGCGGGTGGTGGAAACATGACATATCGATTCCATATCACTACGGATAATTATCATTGAAAACAAAAGCTATCCCTTCAGCATAAGAAATTGGATAGGTGTTTTCGTAGTCACTGTTTGTATACTCTTCTGATTCAAACACTAACCAAGGCAACTCTGCTTTATGAATGAGATCGATTACCTTATTGCATTTTTCTCTATCATTGCTTGTAGAAAACGAAAAATGTAATCTTTTCGTAGATTTTTGTTTTGGAATCTCCTTACTTTCCAATAGCTCTACTAGTGCGGATGCATATAGTCCTGATGGATCTGTAGCGATAAAATTTTCGAAAACAGATGACTCAATTTCTTCTTGAAAGAGTGCCATAAGTACTACCCCAGATTCACTGCCTTTCCCAATGAAAGTTCTAGAGGGATTCATCGTGTATCTGTTACTGACAAATTCAGCCATATCCCTGAAGACAATATAATCATCCTGAAATTTATCCGGTTCTGCATCGATATCGGGAATTCCGTCTAATGCAACCACCAGAGCTTCGACGCCGTTTAGTTTTTGCAGACCAGCGATTACCTGTTCAAATTCGTCGGTAGCAATTTTAAAATGCTGCTCAGTATAATCTATTAAGTAAATAGCAGGTAGATAATTGTTCTCCTCGTAGGCCTTCGGAATAAAAATTTTTCCAGTTTTAGAATTTTCATTGGAGGTGAACTCAAAAATTTCTATTCTCTCAGAAGATTCTGCCACTGTTGATCCAGGCATTGTATTAACGCTAATCAACATAGGGCTCAAGCTGAGAGTTAATACTAAATATCTAATCATTAATTTTCTTCTCTCCCACGGTACTTCCACCGTTAATGCTTTGGTGCGACACGAGCTGCGCCCCGCGAAGCCCGCAGGGCGAAGCGGGGCGTCAGCGAGTGGCGCCACCACCAGCGACTTGTTGAGCCCAGATTTTATATCCCCAGGCACAAAATGCATATAGCAGCAAGATATAGAATAATACTGTCATTAGGCTTTTCAGAATAGTAAAAATACTGGATATCAGAACGATCGAAGGAGATAAGTCAGGATAAGATACTAGCATGCTGATAATCCCTAAATTTTCCAAGTAATCGAAAACTCCAGCAGCAACTGGGATAATCGAGAACAAGAAAATTTTTGACGATTTGCTGAATGATTTTCCAAATACCCAAATTAACATTAGGGAGTAAGTAACAGCAAATAATCCAGGATAGATGAAATCTACTGGCAATTGATGTGTTGCGTAAGTGCTTCTCCCCTCAACTCCTATTCCATGCAAAAGGTTTACAGCAAATTCCATGGAATAACCAAGTGGAGACATATCAAAAAGGACCATATCCGGCGCCTCCGACAAAACTGCAGGAATACTGACTAAGAGAATCCAAACATACACGCTCATGGTCACTAGAAACAAAACGAGAACGTTTCTTCCTGAGGCGTAGTTAAATAACTTTCCAATGGCTGTCATAGTCCAGATTCTCTGCGACTATTAGAATCCGCTCAACGTCGCGGATCAGGCGCCACTGAACGGCGTAGCCGTGAAGTGGTCGGCCTGCATGCGCTTGTTAGGCGATATTTTGCTTTATTCACCAGATTAATTTCAATTCAGTAAGAAACGGATATTTTGAAGCGTACATGTTGAATATGATTTGCTCATGGTTGAGCTAACTACTGCACTCGTATTTTTTCTATTTCCTCTGGCTTATAGCCCGGGGCCTGGTAATTTATTCTTTGCTGCAAATGGTGCCAGATTCGGCCTCCGGTCGACCATTCCTGCAACGACCGGGTATCACATTGCCACATGGATAGTCACGGTAGCAATAGGTTTTGGGTTTACCGCAGTGCTCCACGAGTTTCCCAGTTTATTCATAATTATAAAGGTTCTAGGATCGTTATATGTTCTTTGGCTTGCATGGAAATTGTTGCGTTCTGGAATTATAGATTCTAGCCAAGAGCCAACTGTCGCCAGTTTCAAGGATGGTGTGGTGCTTCTAGTACTAAATCCCAAGGCGTATTTCATTATTGCTGCGATGTTTGCACAATTTATAAGCAACGACTTAGGTAACAAACTTGTCCTGGTTTTGTGGATCTCAACGATCTTCACGTTCAACAATCTCCTGGCATTTACACTATGGACAATTGTTGGAGATCGACTCGCAATCTTGTTCCGAAATGAATCTAATGCGAGATTAATGAATATAGGATTTGGGAGCCTGTTGGCCGCAGTAGCTACTTGGATGTTCTTTTCGTAGTTGAATCTCGCTATCGCCTAACGTTAAAGCTGTGGTGCGGCACGAGCGTCAGCGAGTGGCTTCACCACCAGCGATTGGTTCGATTCTACATCTTTAGCCAATTCGCAACCTCTATTAAAGGGCGACTCCACAAAACATCAGAAGATTTACCAATCCAATCAAGTAGGGCATCATGCTCGGAGCTATCAATATAACCAGCATGGGTGCCTTTGCCGACTCCATGGAACATAAATATAATCCATCCTCCTACGGCAATCGCCTCTTCGATCTTATCTTTAATCTCCTGAAAAGTTTTACCGTCGCCATTGAAATGTCCCAGTTCATAGATGTCGTAACCCTCGGCAGGAATGATAATCTTATTATTCAATGCTCCCCGAGCTGCTCCAAACAATTTGCTCAATACCGGCTTCATACTGATTTCGTAATCACCTGATCCTATTGTAGTATTACAACAATTGTTCCCATAGCTACGAACACTCCTTCCGTCTGTCAGACGCAGAATGAAATTTGCCACCTCCAACTCCTTGTGGAAACGCGTTTCACTATATTTTTTAAGGTCATAGCAATCCTCTAGCCAGCTCATCGCGTCTGATTTCCTGCATGGGTGGAATAAACTATGATTCCCTAGCTCATGCCCTCTTGCTGCTACTTGCCTCCAGGCATCATGATTTTGAGTGAAAGTATCGCAGATAGTCGTATTGAAAGTGGCTCTGCTATTATTCTCTTCGTGCTTACCAGCCACGTGCTCAAAGTGCACTGGCAGTGCATCGTCGTAGGTCAGTGATACCGCTGCTATTGTGTTATTAGGGAAAGAAGCCATGCTTTTTTGTCTTATTCGAACGTTAAAGCTGTGGTGCGGAGCGAGCGTGAGTCCCGCGAAGCTCGCAGAGCGTAGCGGGATCAGCGAGCGCCGTCACCACCAGCGGCTTGTTCGCTCCTTATTTTAGTCCATGCATCTTTTGTAAGTTCCCATATCTCGCTCTCTGAATAATCTGGATCTACAAATTTTGCTTTTTCGATTCGAATGCGAATTGCACCGGCCTTCTCTTTAATTCTACGAGATCTTTCATTACCTAATGCGTTAGTCAGAATCAGTTTTTCCCAGTTTAGGGTATTGAAGGCAAAATCCGTGACGGCGTCAGCCGCCTCACTCATGTAACCTTTCCCCCAATGTTTCTCAGCTAACCAAAATCCTCGATTGTCAGGATTTGATGGTTTCCATATCTCAATTAATCCAATCAGTTCTTCTGGATTTGTTTTCTCGATAATTCCCCATGACCACCTTGTTTTGCATTGGTTCGGCAGCAATATCTTGTAGTAAAACTCTTCGATCCCATCTTTTGGATAAGGCCAAGGAACAACATTCGATAGGTGTCGAATAATAGAGTAATTAACGAAATTTTTTCTATAGGATGAGAGATCTTTTGGGCGCACATCTCGCAGCAAAAGTCGCTTTGTAGGAATTTCTGGAACGATACTCATTATAAATAAGCGAACGTTGAAGCTGAGCTACGCGTGCGAGCGACAGCGAGCCGCGTTAGCTCTAGCGAGTGGTTGTATCCTTGCCACCCAGTTTCCTAACCCTAAATCCGGCCGCTCCGACCCAGGGTAACAAGTTACTTTTTCTTTTAATTCCATAAATACCTTAGGGGATACAACGTTAAAGCTGTGGTGCGCCAGGAGCTGTGCCCTGCGAAGCCCGCAGGGCGAAGCGGGGCGTCAGCGAGTGGCGTCACCACCAGCGAATGGTTAGTGTTTCTGCTATTGAGTCCAAACGCTTATCCAAAGTCCAAAGGGGTATCTCATAGATTATTGCTGAACACAAAATAGCCGCATCAAAATATCCGATCCCCTTCCCATACAATTTTCTCTCTTCGATGAAATAGAGCACTTCAGAGTGTGAACATTCAGAAATTGCAGGCAAATCTCCCAATAACCCTAAGAACTGTTTTCGCTTCGTAATATTTCCGATGTGCAACTCCCCAATTACCAAGGGATGCGTTGCGACTTCTCCGTCTTGAAGAAGATTCTTTAATTTCTCATTTCCCTGTCTCAGGAAATCTATCCATACCGATGTGTCTACCAGGACCATTACCTTCTCCTGATCGGTTCAACCTTTGGGGAACTACCCCCCAGTTTTGCCAGCCTTCGGGAACTCTCTTTTTCTATCAAGGTCCTTAAGCCTTCGTGCAACAACTGGGTTTTCTCCCTTATCCCCGTCAGCTTGGAGGCCTTTTCGTAAATACTATCGTCAATGTTTAGGGTTGTTCTCATGCATATACGTATGCATCTTTCGTCTGCATTGTCAATACTTTCCACTAACGTTGAAGCTGAGCTACGCGTGCGAGCGACAGCGAGCCGCGTTAGCTCCAGCGATTGGTTCTGTCCTTAAAATAAACATCCTTCCCCACTCCACTAAACTATTACTTTTACCATCAAGGGGGTAACTCGAACTCTTTCTATTTCCTGGGACTTGGTTCACTTTTACTCTACAGAACGTTAAAGCTGTGGTGCGACACGAGCGTCAGCGAGTGGCGTTACCACCAGCGATTGGTTGTGCTCATCCATATAATTCTGGAAAAACTTTGGGGTAGTAAAATACACTTCTATACCATCCTGATATGAAGTAGTGAACAATTATTGATATGATATTGGCCGCGAACGAGAGGATTAAGCAGTACGGTATCCAGATTCTTTCTTTTCTATCTTCATTCCTCGTCAAGAAATACAAGAGGATTCCTTCAACAGCGATTACGCAAGACTCTCCAAAACCAACCAATAACCATAAATTTTCCATTCCTTTTTCATTCCAGGCTATATGATCCAGGTAACTGGAGAGAATCATATAGGTCCCAAGGGTGCAAACGAACCATTTCAGAATGAACTTAACTTTCTCTTTTTCTCTTAAAACCAGCGACAGAAAGATTCCCTCTGCAAGGAGGGCGATCGGAGCTGCGAGGAGAAATGCTCCAATAGGTTGGGTAAACCATACAACTACTGGGTTTCCATAGCATCCCAGAGGGAGCAGAAGTATCGTACCGGCGAGCAGGTTTCTTTTCATTTAATGCACAACGTTAAAGCTGTGGTGCGCCCGAAGCGTCAGCGAGTGGCGTCACCACCAGCGATTGGTTCGGGCATGATAAGTTGGAATTCATTTATATTCTCTCCCCTAAAATTCCTTAAAACTATTTTAATTTCTCATCCCCCTTTTTTGTGCCTAAAAAGCTAATCTCTAGAACGTTACTTTTTATTCCTCCACCCTTTCCGATACTGATTCTCTTCCTGCTCCTCATTTTAATTACCATTCCTGGTCTTCTCTAAATTATATTCCCCCGAACGTTAAAGCTGTGCTACGGCCTGTGAGCGACAGCGAACGGCCGTTAGCACCAGCGGGTGGTTGAAATAATTTTCAGTCAAACTCATTAGAAAGGCATACCCTCTTCTCCTTTACGAGTTTTCGTAAATCGCCATATCTCTGGCTCTCCAAAACTGGAACTAAGTTTATCACCAGAGGAGGCCTATTCTTAACTGTAAATACAATTAATTTCTCTTTCTCTTTATAACCGCTAACTTCACGCCAGTTTAGGACTCTGGCCCCTAATTTATCCTCTAAAATTATTCCCTTTTCGGAAATCAAAAACACTTTCTCTCTATGGGGACTAATGAATGCCTTCCAATATATTGACCGAAAGAACAAACTAAATAGAAAAAGTACGGGAAGCACTAAATACGCAGAGATTAAGACGAGCGTGAGTGTTGATGGATAGTGCTGGTATCCCATATACATAACCCCACAAAACACTGGAAGACTAATTAGGATCAAAATCTCTATGCCGAAGTTTGGGGAAGATCCTTGCAAGTACTTCGGCAGAGAAATCCTGTAAGGTACTTCTATTTCTTTCATTTCAACGTTAAAGCTGTGGTGCGCCCGAAGCGTCAGCGAGGAGCGTCACCACCAGCGATTGGTTGGGTCTCTTCCTTGAATTTATTGCTATGGACTAAAAGCAGTAAAAACGCACTAACTACAATCCAAAGAGAAAACATATATCCCACTTGAAAGACAGTTGGATTCAATACTTCCACATCCTGCACCGTTAGAGCGTTCTCTTTACCTGCTATTTGTGCCCCCACCATTAGACCAAACACTAAAACTATCATTACCCATACCAATCCGATTAACCATTTCCTCGCTATCGATTTATAGTTCCACAACCCAAGTGCCAAAGGTAGGGAAGGTATAAACGATAAATCCCAGCGCTGACCTCCAAATACCATTAGATTCAAATTTGAAAGGATACTCTCAGCAGTTACGATAAACATAACCAATGCCAAGGACCTTGAGACATCAACATTTTGTTTTGTGAGGAACTGGTTCATTTTATACCCAACGTTAAAGCTGTGGTGCGCCCGAAGCGTCAGCGAGTGGCGTCACCACCAGCGATTGGTTAGATATTGTTTTGTATTCCACCAGCCACATTCGCTTCGAATCATAAACACCTACTTTTCAATTACTATACTCAAACAAAAAACAATATACCGACGACTAAGACCACTATAATGAATAAGGTTAAGAATACCTTGGCACTAATATCCATTCGCTTCTCTGTTGCCAGGATACTCGGTGTCCTTCTTTCCAAATAATAGGGGTCATCTAATTTTTTGTGCCATGAGTTAGAAGAAAATCCATCGAATACGGTTGGATAATCGAGATATTGATAAACCTCAGGTCTTTCCTTTTTCAAGGTGCTCAAGAATAGTTTAGCGTTGAAGACGTAAACACTAAAAACAGTGACCAAAATGAGGAAGGAACTCACCCCAAAAATCTCAACGCCATCCAAACTACTATTCATATCTAACGTTAAAGCTGTGGTGCGACACGAGCGTCAGTGAGTGGCGTCACCACCAGCGAATGGTTCGAAAATTTACTTGATTGGTCTATATGCATTTTCTGGTTCTATTTTCTTAACCACCGTCCCCAATCTCATATCAAGCAGAGACTTACCGTATCTATTGAAGAAAATCGTGAGATAATTGCATAGCACGAGAAGCAATAGACCGAATACCAACAATCCGATTACCATAGATACGGGATTACCATCTTCTCTTAAATTTTTCCCTCTTAACAATGTTCCAGGAATTACAATAAGGGCAAAATATAGGATAATGGGTATATTTCTTATTAACCTATTTCTAAATGCCACCATACTATTATCGTCATTGAGGACCCTGAGCTTCATTAACCATTTCCCAGGGCTTTGGTATGTGTAAGTAGAAACAATAACCGCTGCTACTGTGACTATAGCGATTGAGTATTGGTCTGTAATCGAGAACCAAATGAGTAATTGGATTATAGCCGTAAGCGAAAAGTAGTTGATGATAAGAGCTGCTGCTCTTCGTCCAACATGTGCTTCAATATATTCCATATTCGAACGTTAAAGCTGTGGTGCGACACGAGCGTCAGCGAGTGGCGTCACCACCAGCGACTGGTTATGCCATTTTATTAATCTCTCCGATAGCGTCGAAATAAATCCAACCATGGTTTCCCTCAAAAAAGTCCTCTGGTAAATCGACATAGAAAAAAGTCCCGACACTTCCTTCTTCCTCGAATTCGCTTTTTAATTTTTCCGACATACTGCGATACAAAAATATTATATCAATTTCCACCTCTTCATTGTTTTTTGGATTTATTACTTTGAAGCGGGCTCTCGGGCAGACGGAATCTGCCGTTAATGTCCCTTCTTCTCTACCCTCTTCATCAACAATAACTATTTCATGAGCATGCCAATGTGCTTTCTCGTAGCCAACCAGGGTTCCGGTCAGTTTAATATACTCTTCTGCAAAAACATTAGATTGCACCACCAACAACAAGAAAACTAGAAGGGGATTTCTCACAGTGATACTATTTCGCATAACGTTAAAGCTGTGGTGCGCCCGAAGCGTCAGCGAGTGGCGTCACCACCAGCAATTGGTTAAATCTAAGGTTTCAGAGAAATGCTAGCAGTTGTGGAGTATCCAGATACCCAATCGTCATCATCAGCTCGCAACCGCAACAAAAGATCATTGATTTCTTTCTCAGAGCCAAAAAAGTCCTTCTTACTCCTGAGCATTTCTATTGCTTCTATCCTGGGCGGTGAATACATTGGATGGCGGATTGGGATTACAGGCGCATATGTAGCTCCTGTTGCAATCGCTATCAGTTCTCTGTAACTCAATTCACCCATTGCTTCCCAGTCGTACTGTGCAGCAGTGACTTCACTGTCACTAACCAGTCCTTCACCAATGTTTGAGGCGATAAAGCTTTTCTTAACATACTTATACTTCTCTTTACCTTCAATTTCACCTTCACCCAACTTCCAATAGTAATCCACTGATAGAACGTATCTTACCTCCTTTAACTCACCCGCTTTGGCTTTGTAGCCCCAAACTTTTAGGAAATTTCCCGGTGGAAGAGTTACAGATGATCTATATCCTGTAGCACAACCACTAGCAGGTCGATGAACCCACTGGGCACGGCGCCAGCTCTCGTGCGTATCATTGAAGTGGAGATGTACAATTTGGTGGTTTCCATAAGTAAGGAGGGTTATTTCCTTCTCTGTGGTGTTGAGCAAGTAGACATCGGCATATCCCATGGAGTCACTTTGATAGTCGGCAAACAATGAAACCTCGTTATCGGCAACATGAACATGCTTCGGCAATTCCTCAATCGGGAGGACATCAAAGCCAGACACATGAGACGCGATTGCTAAATTAACTATAAAACCAATTAGGTAACGGGTCATTTCTATATCATTTAACGTTAAAGCTGTGGTGCGACACGAGCGTCAGCGAGTGGCGTCACCACCAGCGACTGGTTCTACCAAACATTTCTGTCGCACTATATTCTCCAAATTAACGCCCTCCCCTGCTTTCTATCCCGTTTCAGGTCTATTTCCTTTTCCAATTCCGCCACCCAGGTCGGACAAGGACGCTCATAAGGTAATTCCAACGTTTTCTTTATCTCTTTCCAGGTCCTACCTTCAGGGTAATTCGATAACTCTTTTCTTATACTATCCCTGAACTCCCGATACCTCATTACTCTGTAGAACGTTAAAGCTGTGGTGCGGCGCGAGCGTCAGCGAGTGGCGTCACCACCAGCGGGTGGTTGGGCCAAGTTCAATTTAATTATCCTGTAGGATTCATTGACTGATTTCTCAGGAATTACTCCAGATATATATACCGGTGGCGGAAGCATAAGATATACTTTGGAAATTTGCTTCTTAGGTTTTAACACACAATTCGTGATTGCATGAATATTTTCCTGAGTGGAAACAAATGGTTCATCTGTATGGATAATTAAAGAAATTTCCTGATATGGCCCGCCTAAGTACTTCTTATTATCTTTTCCGGTGGCTATTTCTTCTATCAACTCCACCAACTCATCACTCTCATATTCCTTATAATCTCTAGATCTATCTTGTTCCCATTTTACTACTGTATCGAAATCAACTAATTCAGTTACTTCAAAACCTACTAAGGTTCCGTCTTCTAATTCTGCTACACAGTCTGGAGGATCTTTTTCAGCAAGTCGAAGACGGGAAAACGGAACTTTACCGTCACCAAAGTATGATAAGGAAAAATCATGTACGATACTTACTTCTTTAATTTCCTTGTCTGGCCAATCAAAGAAGGAGGCATACTTCCTGAATCGTATTTCAGTTAATTTCATAAGACTGCCCAACGTTAAAGCTGTGGTGCGCTACGAGCGACAGCGAGTAGCGTCACCACCAGCGACTGGTTGGGCCTCTAAAACTTTGTTCCAAGAATAATAGACTAGCACCAACGACATGCAACCCCCCATAAAAGTTAACCATATCAGCAAGTAGTCCAGTGCTACAGTAATCTGCCCCGAAAGACTATTCTGCAACTCTAATGATATGTGGCTAACTAATAATCCGAGGGGTACACCGAGTATCTCACATATCAATACTGATACTATTCTGCGCCTAAAGGCTAAAAGCAAAGAATAAGTATACACCAATATTAACCCTGCAATTGACCCAAATAATCCAGAAATCAGTGCTAAAATCAGGATGACATATTTGATCCCTGCCGAGGACACAAAAATTGATACCTCTTCCGGATATCGTTCGAGCCAGAAAATAAAAATAATTATTGGGACCAGCGATATCAGTAATACTGAAAGACTACCCATTAAACCGAAGGTTTTTCTAAACTTAGGATTGAATAGTGGATAGGCTTTGAAAAAGAAATATATATCCATTATCTGCCCAAC
>JBFOMH010000008.1:0-49417 GCA_040830765.1 Puniceicoccaceae bacterium
CTCACGATTACTGCCAACCAAGGCATCGAAATACAACCACTCGCCGAAAACCGTTAAGTCCAAAGGAGTTGAGGAGGCGGACCCTGGATTGATATCCTTCACCAACTCAGGCTCTCCCCCATCGGTTAGCCAAAGCTCAGTACCGGAATCGCCGTCTTTTGCTCTGAAATACAGCCGCTCCCCTACAATCGTTAAGTCTGCAGGCTTGGAGGAGGCAATCCCTGGATTGATATCTTTCACTAATTCAGGCTCTCCTCCATCGGTGCGCCAAAGCTCAGTACCATTGACTTCCTCCCAAGCACTGAAATACACCCACTCTCCGAAAACGGCGGGGGATCCCAAGCTTGTAACCTTCACGAACTCCGGCCCCCCACCATCTGTACGCCAGAGCTCGCGATTACTCCCATCCCGGGCATCGAAATACAACCACTCCCCGAAAACCGTTAAGTTGCGCGGATCGGAGGAGGCGGATCCAAAATCGATATCTCTCACCAATTCAACAAAAGTATTCACTTCTGATTCATCATTAAGCGTCCATGCTGCGTTTCCTGATTCGTCAAAGGTACCGTCAATTATCAAATTCGATCCGAAGGACACTTCGAGCGAGCGACCATCAACCGTCGAGAGACGAATACTCGGCTCGTTATAAACCTTTGCCGCACTGACGAGGTCACCGAGGCCAGCTGCCTGCAGGGCATTATTAAGCAAGTCAATTCGTCCAGAGAGTGTAGCGGTATTGGGCCCATCCCCTAGGAGAGTATCCGGTACCTGTACGAATACCAGAGTCGTTGTGCGTTCTGTTCCCTGTTCATTGCCCAAGGTAATGAACAGGACAAAGTCCTCGGTCAGAGGGCCATCAATGACGAGTGGATTACCCAGGAGTCCGAAGGAGGCGACATTCCTGATCCTAACAAGGAAGTACTCAGGCGCTGTTTCAGGATTCTCGAGGACCTGAACGGTGCCACCATCAAAGGCAGCAGCCTCAACTTCGATACGGTGGTCGGCGTAGAAGTCCGACTTAAAAAGGTTGTCCTGAACCTTATCCTCAAACGTCACCGAGATGGCGTCGCGAATGTGCTGGAGGGCCGCTTCGCCTGAAAGTCCGGCCAGTTCGCTTGGGGTTTTGAAGAGGTACCAGTCCCCCTTGTCCCCGGTCGTGAAGGTGGCCTGGATGGCGGTGGACTCGGAGACTTCCCCGATAAAGGCGGCGAACGGGATTTCATCATTCCTGCCGGTGAGTCCGTTACGCAGGACCCACTCGTAGGTATCAGTGGGGGTGTTCTGGTTGCCGGAGATGAGGTCGTCACCCGGACCGCCGAAGAGCTCGTCGTTGCCTTCGCCGCCGGAGATGTAGTCATTGCCGTCACCCCCGTCGATGAAGTCATCCTCGGCACCACCGAAAAGGACATCATTGCCGTCGCCACCGAAGATGGTCAGGGAAGCGATGGTGGCACCCTGCGGCCGGGCCTGCGGTGCCATTCCCCATTCGCTGCCATTGAGGATGTAGCCGGGATCCCCGTGGACGACATCATCGCCTGCCTGGGTGTCAAAGACGGTCTGTTCAATGTCCGTGACCTGGTAGAAGGCGTAGTGCTGGACAAACTGGTCGCCCCCGAAAGCGGCCTCCGTGAGGAAGCGCTGGTTGGCGGTATCCCAGACAAGGGCAGTCAGCTCGTAGCGATGCAGGATGGTGTTGTATCGGATGGCGACATGGTCTGGGACAGCCCTGCCCTGCTCGTCGAGATCGCCGCCAAGGAAGAGCACCTGATCCTCCCCTTCCCCGCCATCGAGGCGATCGACCAGGGTCGGGACAAAGGTTTCCCCGTCCCCGGTGAGCCCACGGCCCTCATCATTCAAGAGTGGCAATCCATCGGGAAGGATCTGGAAGATGTCATCTCCCGGACCGCCCCAGAGAAGGTCGCTGGCCTGCTTGTCATATCCGCCGGCAAGGACATCGTTCCCCTCTCCGCCAAAGATCCACTCCTCGTAAGGACCGCCGATAAGGACGTCATTGCCGATGCCGCCCAACAGCACATCACGACGAAGGATTTCGATTTCGGAAGACAGGTCGACAATCGTCGCCCCCGAAAGGTCCACGGTCTGGTAACCACTCGGCCCGATGCTAGTGGCGAGTTCGTAACGTCCCGCTCCACCGGTTACCTCAATGAAGTACTGGCCGGCGGGGAGACCTGTCAGGTAAAGGACACTTCCCTGGGACACGGAGTCGACATCGTTGCCAAACTCATCCAGCAGCTTGAGGCTGAGACCACTTCCATCGAGGTCCCTCAAGATAATTGCCTGGCCAGGGAGCGAACCTGCAGTATCCAGGCCTTCGGGGATCTCAAATACAAACCAGTCAACGTCTGCGCTTTCCCTACTACTTAAATTTAGTCCGGTGACCAATTCGACAAACTGGATGTTGGCGATTTCGTAGGCATCAACCTCGTTGTTATTACCCTGGTCCCGTTCACCGGCATCCGGTGTGGCCAGGAAGTCAAAGTGCAGCTCATAGCGGGTGGGCGTCCGGTCAGAGGTGACCTGAAGGAGGTATTCCTTGCCGGTTTCCAAATTGGACCCAGTGCCATTGTGCAGTTCAATGCGGCCATCCTCCGAGGCAGCGACTTCCAGAGTCCACTCACCATTCCCATCACGCTCCAGGATGCGGAAACTGAGCAGGTCGGTGATTCCAAGGCTGTTGAGTAAAATCGCATCACCCGGCTGAATCTCGAGGCTGGAGTCCAAGGTGAACAGGTAGTTATCGATATCGTCCGGATTGTCGATGGTCAGACGGCTGAAGATCGTGCTTTCACCAATGGGCAGGTAGCTCTCCGGATTGGCCGGATCATAGGTCAACGGATAGGCCGTAGCGAGGGAATCATTACGCAGCTCGAGCTTCTCCGTCTGGTCGATGAGAATGGGGAAGCCGGAGGCAATCTCGACATAGTCATCACCGGGTCCGCCATCGATCCAGACCGTCTTGGTAACCGTGGGCCCGACAATGACTTCATCATCGCCATCCAGGGCGTCGATAATGATGGCGAGGAAATCGCTTTCCGGGGGAAGGATGCTGTTGACGAGGTCCAAGGCATCGATCCGATCCTCAACCGGCTTGCGGGACTCATCGGCTGCCGTGGCAAGGGAGGTGCTGCGTGTTTCGGCATCTGTGCTGCCGAGGCCGGAGGCCCCGAAGAGGTTGTCAAACTGGTCCCAGATGCGGTTGCCGTCCCCGTCGGTGGCGAAGAAGTCCAGCTGGACCTCGGCATCGAAGGTGAAGTTGCCGTTATTTTCCGTCAGGCGGGTAATGAGGTGATGCTCGGCGATGAGGCCGGGCTCGGTGACGAAGTCGACCCGGATGATGTCATCGAGGTTGGTACCACCATAGTACCAGACCTGGTTGGTGGACTTGGCGTAGGCCTTCCATTCACCGACCTCGTCGAACTGCTCTTCCAGGTCCTCAAAGGGAACGCCATCCCGGGTGTAGAGGGTGTCGTCTCCCCCGTTGCCATAGAGGAAATCGAGCCCGGTGCCGCCATAGAGCTCGTCGGCCTGGAGGCCACCGATCATGCGGTTGAGTCCGGTATCCTCCGGCACCGGATTGCCTTCATCATCCAGGAGCAATGCTCCCGTATCATCCCTGAGGAAAATGCCGAAGGGCTCGCCCTGCGGGTCAGCACTCCATGCATAGAGCTTGTTGGTACCGGAGCCACCAATCAGGTCGTCGTTGCCCTGGCCGGCATAAAGGACATCGAGGTCGCCCGGATTGCCAACCCCATCGTCGCCCCAGAGCCGGTCATCGCCGCCAAGGCCAAAGAGGATGTCGCTGCCCTCTCCCCCGTCGAGGCGATCGCGCCCGGAGGTACCGGTCAAGACATCGTCTCCCGGTCCTCCGTCGATAACCCCGATGAAGTCCTTGACCGTGACCCCGCGACTAGCCAGCGCCCCGATGTCGAGGGGCTCAAGCAATCCACTGCCATCGACAAATCCGATGGTGTCATCCCCACCGAAACCGGCGATGCGGAACTGCTCGACAAGGGGAACGCCGTTGTCGTCTTTCCATTCGGCCACCACTTCAAGCGAACGGGTTGTTTCAACATCACTGAGGATGACATCTGTATTCACACCTGCTGGCGGGAAAATGCTGTTTATTTGTACAACCAAACGTGGATCGTCTGCCGCGAATTGGCCGATCTCGATGGTGTCATGACCCTGGGTGCCCTGGATCTGGAGGATATCGGTCGCATTGTCGTCTGGCACATCTCCTTCCGTTTCGTTCCCGAAGTGGCCGTCAAAGTTCCCTCCTTCGTTGTCGTAATCAAAGTTCGTATCAAGGACCAGGATATCGATCCAGGCTCCGCCATAAAGCGTATCCTTACCGTTCTGGCCTTCCAGCCAGTCTGAATCAGCGCCACCCCAGAGGATGTCATCGCCACCCCCGCCGTAGAGCTGGTCTTCACCGGTACCGCCATAGAGACGGTCATTGGCCCCGACAAGGTCAGCATCCGGGTTACGGATGTAATCCGGACCCTTCAAGTAATCACCGTGGAGATAGTCATTGCCACCTTCACCGACAAGGATCTCCTGACGCAAGTTGCCATAGAGCCAATCGCCCCCGGTACCTCCTATCAACTGGTCGCCCGGCTTTTGTGTTTCCTCGCCAATCTCCGTTCCGGTCAAGGCCAGGTTGGACCATGCGTAGAGGGAATCGATGCCCCCGCCACCGAAGAGGCGCTGGCCGAGGGTCGAGCCGGATTCATCCCCGGCATCGCCGTAGAGGAAGTCCGCCCCGGTATCGCCGTAGACATGGTCAATCCCTTCGTCCCCATGGAGGACATCGCTGTTGGCACCGCCGCGGATAACATCATCACCGGGCCCGCCAAAGACCTCATCGTTCCCGGATCCACCGTCCACGTAGTCATTGCCCGGGCCGCCATCAAGAACATCGATATCACCACCGCCGAAAATCCAGTCATTGCCGGATCCGCCGTTGATGACATCCGTCCCGTCGGTGGCGGCACCACCAAGGGAGTTTTGGAAAACTGCCGCAGGGACAATCCGCGGGGCTGCATAACCCGTCGGGAAACGCGCTTCCATTTCAGCATAGCGCATCGGCAATTCAAAGGCCTGATCGGTTGTCTGGATGAGGGAGGTCAGGCCAAACCGGGTTTCGGCTCCCGCTGAGGGAGCGGATTTGAGAATCAGGTACTGGGTGGTGGCGGAACCTGTAAGGGGTGCCTGTACCGATCCGGTGCCGGTATTCCAATCCACCAGCACCTGGGCACCTGTCCCATCGGGCAATGCTGCCAGTTCAACACTCCAGAGTCCGGAAGTGGAGAGGACATCCAGCGTCAGCTCGTAATCCTGCCCCGGGAGGAGGGTCACCGCCTGCCAAAGGGTACCGGATACATCTGAGCTGGAGCGGACAATGCCTGCGCCTCCGGCGATTTCCGAATTTGAGGAGGCAATCCATCCTTCATCGGCAGTAAAGCTGGGATTGGCGAGGAACTGCTGCCGCACGGAGACGTTGTCAAAAACAACCTCCGCCCCAAGGGAATTTCCCGCCAACAGTTTTATGAAGGTGGTCGAATCACTGGCGACAAAACTGATTGCGTAAGCTCCTTCTGTGGTGCCAACGCCAATCACATCGAGGTCGCTGACAAAACTCGTCCTTCCGGCAGCAAGTTTCCAACCTTCACCGGCGGCAATCGAATCAACATCAAAGCGAACGGTGTATTGGATGCCGGGTGTTGTCTCGATGGCCTGGACAAGGGCGCCCCGACCGCTGGAGTTAGATCGGGCAATGCCCTGGTTCGACAAGATCTCCGAACCGGCAGTGAGCGCCCACTCGTCGTCGGACTCAAAGGCACCATTGCGGATCCGTTCCAGGGAACGCTCAAACGCTTCGGCCCCCAGGCCGGCACTACCGCCCCAGAGGACATCATCACCGCTGCCGCCATCGAGGCGGTCATTACCCAGTTCACCGATCAGGAAATCACCACCGGTTTCACCATAGAGTATATCATCGCCGCGGCCGCCGTAAACCATATCGCGGCCCCCGCCAGCAACAACCGTGTCGTTGCCATCCCCGGCGAGGATGAAGTCATCGCCGCCAAGGCCGAAGATCTGGTCATCGCCAAGACCGGCAAAGATGCTGTCGTCGCCCGAATCCCCGTAAATTGTGTCAACAAGATCATCCGGCATCTCACCGGGATCCGAGGCATCCTCAAGGTCGCCGAAAATGGTATTCTCCGTATCGACACCGCTTCCCGCTCCATCGTTGCCGGCATAGATTATGTCGGACCCAAACCCACCGACGATCCAGTCATTCCCGGCACCGGCCACAGGCGTTGTGAACTGCCTGATGTCGACGCCGCCAAAAATGAGGTCGTTGCCGAATCCCCCGTAGAGACGGTCGTTGCCCGGGCCACCCCAGATGATGTCGTTCCCGCTGAGACTACCTTCCATATCATCCCCCCAGATGATGTCGGAATCCCGGCCGCCGGACAGGATGTCATCCCCTGCTCCTCCAACCAGAATATCGTTGTTCTCATCGCCCTGCAGGTCATCGTTGCCTTCTCCACCTTCAAGGAGGTCCGCGCCCCGGTTGCCAACGAGGATGTCATTACCCATTCCACCCCTGAGGACATCGTCCCCCGATCCGCCGATCAAGGTATCCTCCCCGTCTCCTCCTTCAAGAAGGTCATTACCCAATCCACCGTCGAGTTGATCTGCCCCTCCAAAGCCACGCAGAATGTCATCACCCGGACCGCCCTGGATGTCGTCGTCGTTCTCCCCGCCCTCGAGCAGGTCATCCCCACGGCTTCCGGTCAACTGGTCAAATCCCGGGCCGCCATAGAGCTGGTCCGAGGAATTGCCCCCGATGAGGATATCGTTGCCTTCTCCCCCGAAGAGGCGGGTCACGCCGCCACCGGCGATGAGCTCGTCATTACCGGACCCACCATGCAAGTCGGCCGGAATAATCACATTGGGGTCGATGAAAATGGAGTCATTCCCCTTTCCTGCCCGTGCTTGGATTTTGGATACACCGGAATAGGTCTGTTCAACCCCGAATGCCCGGACAATGACGGAGTCCGGTGAAGGCCCGGGCAGGACCCGGAAGTTTTCATCCCCGTCCTCGGCATTGACGACGATTTTGCCACCGCCACCGGGCTTGCGGCGGGCCGCGTAATCACCCATGTGCAGAGTCAGGGTACCGCCACTGTTGGAGGCAAGGACGGGGGTGGTGTTGGGCCGGGGCAGGTTCCAGTCAAGAAGCGTCTGGGACCAGCTGATCTTGTTCTTGTAGATGGTGACAAATCCAAAGAAGAAGGTATCAAAACCAATCTTCAGATAGGCGGAGAGTTCGAAGGTAATCGCTCCGGAGACATCGAAGATATACAGCGGCCCGACACTGAAATTGCGCTCCAGCTCAGACCAGCGGACCTTTCCGTCACCGTCCGGGTCATTGAGATTAAGATCGATGTTGGCAAAGATGCCGCCACCGACACCCACGGCTGCCACGGCAATGTTCAGCTCCGCTGCGGCCGCAAATCCCGCCCGGACACCAAACTCGGGCCGGTCCCGGCCACGGGCATCGAGGTCCGCGATGTAGAAACCATCAAGGATATCGCTGGGATCGCTTTGCCCGTTCTCGAAGTAGGTCCGCAGCCCGGCGGTATCAAACCCAAAGGAAAGGTCGGCAAAGGCCCCCACGTGGGCACTCAATTTCAGGAAGACCGGCCACGGGGGGAAGATGGGGATGGGCGGACGCAGCTGCCAGGGGAAGTTCAGGACAAACTTCGGCAAGTCGAGCACGACCAGATCCACGTTCCGGCCCAGCAAGAGGTCAAAAACCAGCTTTGGATTCTCGAACAAAGGGAACCGCAATTCGAGGAAATCCTCGTCGTTCAGGTAACCACCCGCTCCCTTGTCCAGAAGTGCGTTCAGCTTGGAATCCACGCCGTCCAGTCCAATCGGGTTCATGAGCGAATCAAGGGGCAGCAATTCACCCACCATGCGGGAATCAAGGGCGGCTGCCCCGTCCAGGCTGAAGTCGATGTCCTGCAGGGATGCCATTTCAATCCAGCCGTTTTGTTCGTTTATGGCAGAGAAGGTATCCACGAGCCTGGCGAGGTCGGCAGCGGCTTCGATAAAGTCAATGACGCCCTTGTATTCGGAACCGCCATAGATCCGGGCAATGTCCAGCAGGCTGATCCGCATACCCAAGTCCTTGAGGATGGGCAGGGGTTCCGTGATAAACTCCAGCGGTTCCCGGATGGGATCGAGGATGGCGTTTATTTCATCAAGGATCGGTCCAACCAGATCATTGATGAAGGTCCCCGCATTAACCGCTACCTTGTCGAACTGGATCGTTGGAACACTACTTGTGTCCCTGCCCCCTTCCGTGCCGGTGAAGTCCCAGTCAATGATAAGGTCCGTGCGGATTTGTGGGAAGCGGGCAGAACTGTCGAAACGGGTCAGCAGGTGCAGGTGGACCCTGGCATTCACATCGAGGTTCGCCGCAACGACCTTGTTGCTCGGGTTCGTCAACTCCGACAGATACAATCGGCCATCCCCATCGCCACCATCGAGCAGGTCGATGTTAATGTCTCCCCCAACCAATGTGTCCCTATCCGTGACATTCACCTCCATGAAGACGAGGTTCCCGTTGGCGTTGAATTGCGGTATGGTGGCTTTCAAGGAGATGGAAAGCTCGTTCTTCCTGTCGGGAACAGGCTCATTGTCGGGCCCAGGCTCCTTCTTGGGCCCAAGTTCCTTGTCGGTCGCAAAGTAGAAGCCCCGGACCTTGTTGATCCCGAAAGAAAGAGCGAATTCAAAGCCCAACTCCAGTTGGACCTTCCCGTCCACATCCAGGCCCAGGCCCGGCAAGCCAAGATCGAAGTCCACATCCAGATCGCTCAAGGCAAGGACCTGGCCAAGCAACATGTCGATTTGGAGATTATCGGCAGTTTGTGTAATGACGATATCCTCGATTGTGATCGCCTTATCCCCGTTCCCGTCCTTTAGCCAATTGAGGTCATCCGGTCCCAATTTCTCGAAAAGCAACCTGCGCAATTCCTGCTGTGTTTTGCTATCCGCATTGGTAGGATCATTGAGGAAATCAGTGACTCCCCTAAGGTCAGAAATGAAGGCGGCTACATCCTTCAATTGATCACCGACCAAAGGTAGCTTGACGCCAAATACCTCTTCATCAACGGCCGTTTCAAGGAAAGTCAGGAAGGCGTCCCACCCGCTGGTAATCGACTGCCAGGCATTCTCAAATTTTTCGAGGAAACTTTCGAGGGCGGCTTCAAAGTTGGGCAGTGCGTAGCTGAATTGACCTTCCGGGCTCAGAACGGGATCATAGGCTTCGACGTTACCAGCGAGCAGGGCATCGAAAAACACATCCAGGTCCGGAACACTAAGGGCGAACTGGCCAATGGGATCCGATTCCGTCGGTGAAAAGGTCGGGAGACTCACATCCAGCTGGCCGGTGAGCGTTGTTTGCAGGTTGTCCACTACATCACCGAGCAGGTGGTACTCACCCGCGGCACCCGGATTTGCCGGGTCCTCGATTCCCGGTGCCAGATCCAGTTCCCATGTGGCCAGGTTCTGTGGCCGGATGGACTGCCCGTTGGCTTCAGTGACGATCTCCGTACCGTTATCGAGCCGGACGGACCCGTTCTTGATGAACATCCCAAGGCCACCAAACCCGACATTGAAGGCAAGGCCTTCGGACTTGATTCCGGCCCCGAGTTTCAGGCTGCTACTGTCCCTGAGGTAGAACTCCGGGGCAAACGGATCCGAAACGTTCAAGGCAAAGTCAAAGTCCAGATCGATGAGGTAAGCCACCTCGAGAAGGCCGCTGCCACTGACCAGGTTGGTCGGCTTGTTGTTCAGGGCATCGAGGCGCAGCGGCTCTAGTTCCAGATTCAATGGAACATCCTTGCGCAATGGAACCTTCTCGTCGAGCTTCTCGTCGAGCCACTTTTCGTAATCAAACTCGATGGCCAGCACATCATCCTCGAAGGTCACGGAGCGCTGCTGGACCAGCAGGTTGTCGATGATCCCGGAGAAGTCGGCACTGGCCAGGATCTGCAGGGCGGAAGCGTCCTGGCCCTGTTGCCAGACAACCTTGTACCGTCCCGGCAACTGTTCGCCACCAGCCAGAAGAACAAGATCCTCCTGGCCCTCGAGGACGCCCTGCAGGACCAACTGACCGCCTTGACCATTCCGCTCAAGCAGATCGAACTCGATGAAATAGGTGCGCCCCGCGAGGAGGCTGGTTCCCTCGTTCAATCCGTAGAGAAGTGTATTGCCGGGGCCATTGGCGTTGGTGAGATCGATAAGCTCACTGGTGTCGCTGGCCTTTAACTTGATGGTGGCCTCATCGACAACCGAAGCGCGGTAAGTCTGCCCGTCGATCAGGCCGGTGATATCGCTGCTGCCGAAATCCCGGAAGAAGATCAGCTCATCACCTTCGGAAAGGCCATGGTTGATCGAGAAGCTGATCGTGTCCGCTTCCCAATCTATTGCGGCAAGCGGATCAAATTGCAGGTTAACGGGGACATAACCAGGTTCATCAATTCCCTCGGTGATGGTGAACCCGACCTCCGCACCGAAGGTAGCCGTTGTCCCGGACAGGGACCAGTCACCACTGGTTGTCGGGTTTTCCTGCAGCAGGCCGGGGAAGAGCGCATTGGAAATAGCCCGCTCGAGGTCGGCCATGGTGGAAATCCCCTTCCCTACTTCGCGCAGCCGGATGTTGCTGATCGTCCCGTCAAAGTCAGCTGAAGCGCGCAGGGCAATGGCCGCAGTAGCGCCATCCACACGCACCGATACCCGGCGAACAGTTTGCTCACCCTCTCCGGAGGCCAATACCAGCGCTTCCTGATCGGGGGTTTCCGAGTCGCCGTTATCAAGGACCAGCTTCAATTCGCCGGCGGTCCCGTTCCGGTTGTCCAATGCAAATTCGAGGACATAGGTTTTGCCGGCAATCAGGGGAGTCCCGCTGGGAAGGGTGTAGCTCAAGTCGCTTGCTGCACCGGGAACATGGGTAAAGGTGTTTTCGTTGCCCGACCAGCCACCATCCGGGCTGGCAACGCGATTGGCCAGGAGGTCCGGAATGAGGATGGCTTCAATCTCGTCGACGATAAGTCCGAACTGGTCCGAGAGGTCTACCAGATCATTGATGCTCTGCTCCAGCAGGATGATCTTCTGGTTGAAGAGATCGTTGTTCTCAAATCCGTCAATGGCATCCTGAAGTTCCCGCAAGGCCTCGATGACTTTCTCGAAGGCCAGGCCCTTGAGGTTGTCAACGGCCGGAAAATCGACCAGCTCGGCCCCGAGGGTGGAAAAGTCAAACAGGTCGGACCAAGTCACCTCGATGCGCGGATTGGCGTCCGGGCTAACCAGGCTCTGGTGCAGGCTCAGGGGCCGGATAACCGCCGGCAGGATGAGCTCCAGTTGGCCGCTTTCAACAACATTGAACAAGTCCACTTCCGGCTCGGAAACACTCTTCCAAATTTCACCAAAGGTCATTTCCTTTTCAGGGTCCTTGGCGGACACCGTCAACTGGGCCTCGTTCTTCCCATCTCCCCGAATGGCCTGCGCAGGATTCGTGGTTCCATCCTGAATCCCGAGGTTCACAAACTGCAGGTCAGCCAGTGCATCGATACCGGTGGCCTCCAACTCGACCGAGGCCGTCATCTGGAAATTCCTGATAAAGAAATTATCGGCCAGGGAAAAGGACAACAGGGGGGAACCGGCGATCACCCCGTCCCCGTCATCATCCACGCCCACGATGCCGAGGCCCAATCCGGGCGCAGCGGCGGTGGAGTTATTGAGGGCAACAATGCTGAAGGGAAAACTTCCCTCGGTCAGGTCGATGAAGGTCAGGTTGTTGTCCTCGCCGGACAACCTTATGGCAAGGGACTCACCGACACGAAGTTCATCCGTCTTCTCCCCTGATCCGATCTGGGCCATTATTTCGTATTTGTTCCCGAAGTTACCTCCGTCGATGCGGAGGAAGTACTCTCCGGGCATCAGGTCTTCCAGGGTAATGGCGGGTAAATCACCAACGGAGGCACGTACCGACTTGCCGGACTCATCGACGAGTTCGAGAACGAGGACGGAAAGGTTACTCCCAACGAGGGAGAACCGGTCGCTGGAGGTACCGGGACTTTCCAGGGTGAACTTGAACCAGTGCTCGTCGGAGCCGGACTTGAAAGCCAACCCGCTAACCCTGCTGAGGCTGGTTACGCGGTTGAGGTCCAGGGCGGTCTCGAGGGTGTTGAAGTAATTCGTTTCCCGGAACTCCAGAATGGATCCTTCCAGGATGGCATTCATCAGCTGCCCGGTGGAACTAATCCGGTCCAGGTTAAAGGGAATCGCAGCACCGTTGGCCAAACGAAACTCAACATCATCCAGGCCCTCGGCATACCCTTGCACGCCTTCCCCGTTGTTGAGCTCCTCAAAGCGCGTGCTGGTTGTCAGGTTACGCCGTGACTCGGGAAGGGTGATGCCAAAGACAAAGCTCGCTGCCAGTTGCGGCGTCAGTTTGAGCAAGCCATCCGTCGTTATGTTGACCAGGTCTCCCAGTCCGGCCGAGAAGTCGAGGTCCGCCACCAGGCTCTCCAGCAGATGGGTGAAGTTAACCTCAAATTCCAATTTCCCGGAAGTGGGTTCAAGGTCCATTGTGCCAAACGATGGCAGTCCGAGAACGAGGTCCTGCACGCTGCCAAATGTCGGAACGCCCAGCTCAGCCTTGATCCCTTTGAACAGTTCCCCAACGTAGCGGAAAAAGTCGATCAGCTTGTCAAAGGAAACATCCGGGAGTGTGATGTCACCGATATCCGGCAAACGCAGGTTTTTCAGGAAGGAGAAATCGACCTCGCCGAAGGCCGGGCCTTGGCCGAATTGTTCAAACCAGGCAGCCAGCGCGTCGAAGATGGCCAGCAGATCGAAACCGTCAAAGAAGGTGAAGCGGCCAAAGTCGAATGTGGAGGAACCGCCCGATCCGCTCCCGTCTGATCCGCGGCCTTCAAAATCGAACCAGTCCGTCACATCCGGGAAATCGAAAAAGGAATCGGGATCGATGCACAAGTCCGTGTCAATGCTGGTCACAAAACCGTCCATGTCATACTTGATGCTGCCAATCGTGACGGTCAGCGGCAGGTTCAGGTCAAAGCTGACGGTCCCACAATTCACCTGCACGATATCTCCAAGTGAACCCGCGAGCATCTCGGCCACCGTCACCCGCCCATCGTCATTGGGATCGTTCAGGGTCACCTCTGTCTCAAGCTGGAAGTCAAGGATAGCCGTTGAGCTGTCCACCTCTGCCTCGAGCTGGCCAATCCGCGCCGTCAGGTCGATGGGATTGTTGTCCGGCCCGGCGGATGCACTGGCCTGGAAACTCAACAGCGGTCGCTCGGAACTGTCCGTAAAACGGGCTGGCGAAACAAAGAAGGCTTCCGGGGAGGGCTCTTCAACGGTCAGGTCGACACCAAAGGAGAAGGCCAAATCAACCGCCAATTCGAGATCAATGGTTGTATCCGATTCAATATCCAGACTGATGTCCAAGGCCTCTGCCGCATCCCCAAGGTCAGGGGTGGTCTGGACGGTCCGGGTCCCCTTGAAGACAATGTTTTCAAAAACAATCTCATTCCCGGCATCGATGATGATTTCAAAATTCTTATCGACCTCCGGGATCCAGAGCATGCCGCCATGGTTGAAGGACTGGTTCTTCAAGGTCTCGATAAGCCCGAAACGTGTTGGGGCGGTTTCCCCGGAGAAGTACGCTTCCAGCGGCTTGATGAGGCTGGCATCCAGTTTGTCGTAGAGCTCAACCAGATCGTAAATGGAGCGGGCCGCCTTGGCCAGGTCACCACCGGCGTTGGTGAGTTTCTCAACCAGCCCGGGGAGATTACGGGCCAGATCGCTGGTGACCAGCCATTCAGCCAGCACGCGGACCAATGCCCGGAACCCATCCAGGATGGAGGCTTGCAGGGGCTCGGAAAGGATCTCTGTCTGCGCCGGGGGATCCATGTTGACCTGGAAGATGCCCCAGTTGGTTTGCCGGTATTCTACCCGTAATCCGGCAATCTCATTACTTCCTCCGGCCCAGAAACGCGGATCATTAAAGTAGATGCTGGCGATCGAGGCCAGGCTGTCCTCCGCCCCGTCCCGCAGCGCTTCGAACTGTGCCCGCATAGCCGCGGAGTCATAGCCCGGGGCGTCAAGAATCAGGTCTTCAATACCCAGCAACAGCTCCTCCGCACCCTCGCCATAGGCCTCACGGGCCTGCACGGCAGTTGACCAGTCAAATCCGACCACCGTCGAATCAGCGGCAACGTAACTGTCATTCGACTTGACGACCACAAAACTGGGCCCATCAACCGTTGCGATGTAAGTCGTGGTCTGTCCACTTTCCTGAGGTGTAACAACCTTGAAGAACGGACTGAAGGTGATACCGCCACTCTGGCGGAGGTTGCCATTTCCGTCGAAGGGACTGTTGCTGATCTCAACGTTGGTGGTCCCGGTGTTATCCGGAACTTCAAAATCGATCTGCATACCGAGTTCATGGAGGTTGTCGTCATCATCCCCGGGACCATGGAGCGGCGTATCCCCACCCTGCGGCAGGCTGGCACTGCGTAGTTCCAGGTCCGGTCCGTCCACGCCGAGAAGTGCAGCTGCCCGATAGATTATATCCACTGCCCAGTTGGTCCCCCAGTCTTCCGGCTGTTCGAAACCATCGACGCCCGGCAACACAACAAAACCATCCCGCATTTCACCATCAAACTGCTCCCACTGCGGGGCGTTGGGATCATTGAGCCAGCTGACAATTGGCCAATTGGAGGAGAAGTGCTCTTCCGTTGATGGATTTACCGGATCGAAGGAAACAACCGCATTGAACAATCCAATCGCATGGGCTGTCCCGGTACCGATCTGACCGGATAGGACCAGTGGTGCTCCGGCTTCACTGGGAAAGCCGAGATAGTTCAGGCGCTGCTGGACGCGCAGGGTATCCAACGCACTGCTACCCGACGTTACGGCGAAGCCACCGGTCTGGGAATAGCCTTGGTCGACCGCTATGGTGAAAGGTAACTCATCCCCGCCGTTGACCTGATAAGTGCCGGTCATGAATCCCTGGAAGCCCTTTGCCTCATTGAGATCGTTCAACCCGGGGGTCGTGCTGGGTGCAAAGTAGAAGATCCCGCTGGTGGTGAAGCTTTCCGCAAATGGATTTTCCGGCTCCAGATCCGTGAACAGGGTTCCGAAAAGCTCCCCTCCCTTGAGCACAAGCCATTTGCCCTCGGTCTGCTGCTGGACCGTGTATCCGTCGATCCTGGTCAAGTTGAATACGGAACCGACCGGTTGTCCGCTGCTGACATCAACTACCAACACATCCCCGGTCCGCCCGGAAGTGTACACTCCGCCACCAAAGGATATGTCGTCCAGGTATACTTCCGCCTGCAGACCGGCATCACCGCCAAGCTCCGACGCATCGACCAGGGATACCCGGAGAGTGTAGACGCCCCCGCCGACAATCTTGTCCAGCGTGCTGTCCCGGATATCCATGCTCACGGACCGGAATTCGCTGTCCGTTTCCTCAAGCTCCTCCGTGTAGAGGAGGATGGTTTCCAATCCCTGTCCGGCGACTGGGACAAGGGTGACCTCCAGCACATCATCCCCGGCCGTGACCGTCCGCAACTGGAAATTGATCTCCGTGGCAAAGGAGGGGATGTAGAGCCAGTTGTGCGTCCGGTGATCCGAACCCGGCTTCAGGACCAGGTAATGATTCAGGCTGTCAAGGTCAAAGGCCAGGGACTCGATTAGTCCGAGCTCTTCCGGCGGTTCAACGAGTGCTGTTCCTCCACCTCCGTGATGGGACCAGCCGGGCTCGATGTTTGTCGTGTTGCTCAGGACCGGCTCCGCCGGAGGGGTCTCAAAGTCGCCATTCCCGATTGTCAACGGATCCCAGCGGGGTGTCCAGCGGACTTCCGTGAACTGTTGTTCCGTCAGTCCCAGCGTGCGCAAGGCATCAGCGGAAGGCGTTCCGTCGTCATTGACCAGTACATCCGGAGTCCAGCGATGACTCTGGGGATCAATCAAATCATCAGGCGATCCGAAGAAGACCGGATCCGGCCGGTCGGGGACACCGCTTTCACCTGCCTGTGATTTTGCCACATGGCTTAAGGCATAACCCGTGCTTTCAAGAAATGCCGAACTGACTTCAATACCGGGTTTTTTCAAATCCTCCCCGAATTTCCCTTTGATCGTGGCTATGTAGAAATCTTCCCAGACCCAGCTGTGGTCCCCGCTGGCCTCTTTCTCGCTCAAGGCAAAATCAACCGGCAGATAGGGGTCCATGAGGACGTTGTAGGCTCCGGGGATGGGCCGGCCGCCCGGGACACCGACACCATCCGGCACCCCGTCATCATTGAGGTCGAGGCCGCTGAAGCTGCTCGCATTCCGGGTCTGGTAGTAAACATCGGCAAAGGCAACATTGTCCCAGATGGTCGCTCCGTACCCGTCAATGATTGGAAATGTCTCGAACAGGCTGGTTCCGAATTGCGGCAATCCAACGCCCGCTTGCCCTTGCAACTCATCGATGGGAATGGATATCTGGTCAAAATCATGCGGGTCCAGCAAGGTCACCTGGTCAACAGGAACATCATAACTGGCCAGCCGCTCGATGGCCTGGCTGGTAACTGCGGACCCAAAGCTGTGGGCGATGAAGTGCAGGGGAGTATCGTTGGCTTTACCCTTTTCCGGTTCTACAAAGCCCAATCCAGCTAGCATCGAAAAGAGGGCATCACCGGCGGCCTCGGTCCAGCCGGAGGTCGGCTCGTTTGATTCCACCGCCCAGTCATAAAGCAAAATGACGTGGCCTGACGCCTCCGCATTCTGTTCGTCTTCGGTTGGCAAGCGACTGGATGGCTCGTCCTCCTTGTAATAATCAAAGACGCCTTCCCCACCCTGGGAAGGAATATCGTAGTCAAGAATCCATGCCTTGTCGTTTTCGTGGCCGGTGATTCTGTCATAGATGGCCTCGGCTAATTTCCACATGGCATCACCGGAGGCCTTGGCGACACTTTCCAATGCCGCCCGGATAGTCGGGGTGATGTCAGGAAATGCCTTTAAAATGAGATCGACCGTTCCCTCAAAGCCCATCTGGAATCCATGGGTAATGATGGTCACGCCGGTAATCTTGAGGCCCTTCAGGCGGGCGGCCATGTCCCCGATATTGAAAGGAACCTCATGCTCACTGAGCTGCTGGAAGGCGTCACTTGAATCCCCGGGGGTCGGTCCTGTTTGGGCCAGCTCAGCAGCCGGGGGAGCCCGGGGCTGAAGGGAGTTCTCAAGCTCCTGTAGCAGTAAACTGTCGTTTTGTTCGCCCGGGAGGCTACTGCCAGTGCCGACATTGAGGAGTGGACCATCGGATGCCTCCAACTCGGGGTAATACTCACCCTGCCTGCTGAAAAGGTACTCTGGTTCCTTGGCGGGGGCAGCCCCTGCCTCCAGGTCCGGACCATCTCCATCAGCAATTGAATCCACCGCTTCCGATGCCTCTCCCGAGCAGCTGATGGCTTCATCCTCTAAATCGAAAATCCCTCTGCCCGGCTCGTCGATGCCTGCATCCGCAAGGGGCAGCTGCCGATCATCCTCGACATGAATGGCCTCCATAGGCTCGTATTCCGTGCCATCCAAATGTGCCCCTGCGCCAGCCAATACACCCTCACCCGAAAGCAAAAGCCGGGGCTCCAGGCTCTCCAACTCAAAGGCGTTTTTTGGCACAGATGGGGATCGCATGGAGAACTCAGGATAACGCGCTCATTAACCGGAAATTCTCTCCATGCCAGCCCGTGCGAATGGTTCGCCAGGCAGAACAATAGCGGAAAGTCTTAATGAACAGCATGCTCTGCAGAAGATGAAATTGGATGCACGAAAACGTGGGGTCACGTCGTCACTTTTAGGAAAATACCCCAGTATTCAAGAAATTTATGAAAATCATAAGATCGGCTTAAACAGGGGCCTGCCAAGGGATCCATTAATTCAATCTAATACCACTGGTTCCATTGAATCTCGGCTTTCATCCATCTGGACAAATTTCCTATCTGATCCAATAGCAGAAAATCTGGATGCAGAAAACAGGAAGTTGGAAAACGTCCGCGTCTAGTCGATTTCCCTCAGCAATGCATTCAGGGCCTCGGCCATGGCATCGCCGTATTCGATATCCGGCTGGCGGCCGAAGAGGTGGACCCGGGCCGATTCGGGACCGGGGGACCAGTCCACCTTGCCGTCGTCGGAAACGTCCACGGAAATGGGATCGAGCCGCCAGGGCCAGGTCTCGTAATCGCCTTGCTCAGCGCTGGCAACAAAGCGCCAGCCTTTCCCCGTCCGGGCGAGGACCCGTCCAGCTGCCATGACGAGGGAGGCCGTCGACCACATGTTGCGTTCCCCCTCGAGTATCTTCTCCCACGCGGGACCATGGCCCAGGGAATCGAGAGCCGCGAGGCCATCCGGGTCACTGGAATGGGTGAATCCGTATTCCAGATAGGCACGCAACCGCTGGGGCAGATCCTTGAAGAGGATAGCATGCGGTACCTTCCAGTAAGTACCCCGTTCGTGTTTACGGACAAAGGCACTCCGCTCGGTCCCACAGGGATACCAGTGAACCGGGAGGCGGCTGCGCATGAGGCCGACGAAGGCGTGTGTGTCCAGTCCCACGTTCCATTCCCTCTTGGGACCGCCTGTGGCTCCGGCATTGAGGACGACGGCCCGGGTTTTCTTCAACATCAGTTCGGGCTCGCGGTTGTAGGCTGCTGTGATGACGCGGGCCGAACCAACAGCTGTGATGACAACTGGCTCAATCGAATCGCGCAGGACATCTAGCAGGAGCCGGATACCGCCATCCTCATCACCCTCCTGCGGCAATGCTTCGTCCCCGGGATGTTCCAGGGGATGTATTGGTCCTGCCGCTACAGGGATATCTGTCCCCAGGATGTGGCCAATCTGTCCTACTGGAACAAAACCCGGTTCCCGGGCAATATCCCATCCTTCTGGCTTCGGGACAAGAAACCGGTGCGTTGCATCCAGAATAACGGCCTTCAGGTCGAACTCCTTCAATGCGGCGACGGTGGCCAAGTCGAACTGGTCATCCGGATCCTGCGGCGGGTGATAAAGGTCCGTCGTGTGGATAATGGGGATACGGGATTTCGAAGGGGCACTCATCGCTTGGGCCAAGCTGCTTGGACCGGCCAGCAAAGTCAAGAGCCCGCCCTTCAGCAGAGTGCGTCGATGGAGATAGTCACGGTCGAGAGATGGCATCTTCAAAGAGTACCACTTCCGGCCGCGGAAAGGCAGTTTAAATTACGACGTAATCTCCGCCACGACACTGCTTCAGGTAGTTGAGGGCATGGACCTGTCCCGTCATTTCGAGCTCATCCTTGTAGACGGGATCGTGCCAGCCCTCAATGTCGATGGATCCGGTAAAGCCACCCTTGCGTAGAATGGAAATGATATCGGTCCAATTGGAATCACCAAAGCCGGGGGTGCGGTGGTCGCCCACCTCCCGGTCACTGCTGAACCCGTAGGCGGAGATGACATCCTGATGGAGGGTGGCGTCCTTGCCATGGACATGAAACACCTTCGGTAGCCACGTTTTCAACTGGGCGATGGGATCGATACCGAGCAGCATCTGGTGACATGGCTCCCATTCGAGGCCAATGTTCTCCTCCGGCAGGGCATCAAACATCAGCTCCCAGGCAGCTGGGGAGTGGGCGATGTTCCAGTCGCCGGAGAGCCAGTTGCCCCCCATGGCACAGTTTTCAAAGGCGAGCCGGACCCCATTGTCCGCGGCACGCTTTGCCAAAGGGCCAAATACCTCCTTGTACCGTTCGATGCTGTCCGGGATGGAAGCGCCCCGCACCCTTCCCGTGAAGCCCGTGACAAGGTCTGTCCCAAAGAGGTGGGCATGGTCGATACATTGCTCCCAAGCCTGGCGGAGTGTTTCATCCTCCGGCTTCTCACCGAGCGGATTCCCGAACGGACTAATCGAGGAAATGACGGCACCGCTCCCCTCGAGAACAGGCTTCAATTCGTCTGCCAACGTCGGCAGATCGACTCCTTGCAGGGATTCCCAGAAGTTGATCTGGAAGCTCTCGAAGCCAAGCGGGAGAATCGACTTAATGTAGTCGGTCGTATCCGTACCTTTTCCGGCCAGCGTGCCGATGCGGATATCCTGATGAAATGCTCTGGTCATATCGCTTAAGGAAATTAAACTTTGACGGTTCTGCCCTCTGCATCGGACTTGATGCAGGCATCAATGATCTTCTGGATTTCAGCGCCGCGCTCGAAGTCAGGCTGCTCCTGTACCCCCGTCCTGATGCTCTTGATAAAGCGTTTGAAATTACCGATGTCCGGGCGGGTCTCGACAACCTGCTTCTCCTTCAGCTTTCCCTTGCGGACCGGCCAGAATTCAAGACTGGTGCCAGACCTGTCCAGGTCGACCTCGATACTGCCTTGGTCCCCGTAGAGGTTGAGCCGCAGGGAATTCTGATGTGGGGCCGCTGTCCGGGTGGTATGGATGGTGCCGACAGCCCCGTTGTCATACTCAGCCGTGATAATGGCCGTGTCGTTGGCATCCAATCTGTATTCCCCGATTTGATTGCCCGGTGCCTTGTCCGGATAATTCTGGAGCTTGCAATGTACGGACTTGATCGAGCCCACGGGATAGGTTGCGAAGTCAAGGATATGGACGCCAAGATCGCCCAGCACGCCATTGCTCCCGTGCCCGGTTGACAGCCTCCAGAGCCATCCCGGGGTCTTTCTCCAATCGCCCCAATGGTCATCGACTAGCCAGCTTTGGTGATAATAGGCATGAACATGGCGGACTTGACCAATCTTGCCCTGGGCAACCATTCTGGCTGCCCGGTGAATGGCGGAATGCCCCCGGTAAGAGAAGTTGACCATGTTGACAACGCCCGCTTTCCGGGCCGCCACAACCATCCTCCTCGCGTCGGCATAATTCGTCGCCAGTGGCTTTTCGCAAAGAATGTGCTTACCGGCCTTTATCGCCAGCAGGCTGAGGGAGGCGTGCGAGCTGTCGGGGGTGACAACACTGACGGCATCAATCTCCGGATCATTAACAAGTTTCCGCGCGTCCGTGTGGTACTTGGGAATGCTGAACTTGTGGCAGAATTCCTTTACCCGGTCCTCGTCAATATCACATCCGGCCACCACCTTGCAGCCTTTGATCTTGGCAAAGTGCTGTGCCTGGAAGTTGGCCATCACGCCTGTTCCAATAATTCCAATGTTAATTCCCGCCATATGTCGTTTCTGAATCTTGGTTGCTCGTCTTGATAGGGCCTTTAAAACAGCCTCAAACCAGTCAGAGCAATTGAAAACTAACCCCGAAGCCCGCCTGAATTGCCGGGGGGACGGACACATCCGGTAAGGCTGGTCCATACCCGGAAAATTCCCGCCCGATTTTCGGCGACCTTTTGGCAATCATTTCCCTATACTGTCTGCATGCTATTTGAACTCCCGGACAATAAAGTGCTCTATGCGGCACTTGTGGACAAGGACCCGGCCTACGAGGGCCGGGCCTTCGTCGGCGTCCGCTCAACAGGCATTTTCTGCCGCTTCACCTGCCCGGCGAGGAAGCCGAAGCCGGAGAATTGCGAATTCTTCGAGACAGCCATCCACTGCATGGAGGCAGGCTTCCGGCCCTGCAAGCGCTGCCGCCCACTGGAAGCCGGTCTTTCAAAAGAGGAACCGGTCCGGGTCTTGATGGACAAGCTCCTGGCAAGTCCCTCCAGACGCTGGATGGAGGCCGATGTCATTGAAGCCGGTTTTGATCCCTCCACCGTCCGGCGTGCCTTCCGGCGTGAATTCGGAGTCACCTTCCTCGAGCTGGCCCGGCTCTATCGGCTCAGGGAAGGATTCAAATCACTTTCGGAGGGAGAATCCGTCATCGAGGCACAACTCGATGCTTCCTTTGACTCCTCCAGCGGCTTCAGGGAGGCCTTCACCCGCCTGCTGGGACAGGCTCCAGCCACTTTCCAAAAGGGAGAGGGCCTGCTCTGCGACTGGCTCGACACACCGCTTGGTCCGATGATTGCCGTCGCTGATCCCCAGCGCTTGCACCTCCTCGAGTTTGCCGACCGGCGCGCCCTCGCCCGTGAAATGCAGCAACTACAGCGTTTCGCCAAGGGAAGAATCGGCATTGGCCGTTACCCTCCCATTGATCAGGTCGAGAAGGAATTGCGGCCTTATTTCAACGGCGAAACGGCAGCATTCAGCACACCTCTCCACCAACACGGCAGTCCCTTTGTCCAGCAGGTGTGGGCTGAGCTACGGAAGATCCCGCCCAATGAAACCCGCAGCTATCTCGACATTGCGAAAGCCATCGATCGTCCCTCCGCCTGCCGCGCCGTCGCCCGGGCCAACGGGGCCAACCAGATCGCCATTCTCATTCCCTGCCACCGCGTCATCGGTAGTGACGGCTCCATGACTGGCTACGGCGGCGGGATCTGGCGCAAACGGCGCCTGCTCGAAATCGAGCGATCAATCGGAACGACTTCACCCCGTAGAATTGAATTGAACAGGTAAGGCCTCGCCGGTATCCCAATAATGCCCATCGCGCGGCATCAGCAAATCCATCCGGGAACGAGCCTATGAACCTGCAGACCATCAAGGACTACCTTCTCTTTCGTCGGTTTCTCATGCCGGTCTTCCTGCAGGTGCTCTTCTGGGCCGGTATCGGAGGGACCCTCTATGGGGCATGGTGGCTCTACACCCACGACAACTGGGCCTGGATCATGGCCTTGCTCTTCGGGATACCGGTTACCCGCCTCGTCTTTGAAAGCCTTATCCTGCGCTACCAGACCTACCTCCATGTCAGGAAAATCAGTCAGCAACTCGATGAAAAGAAATAGCTGGGTCCTCCTTGCCTGCCTGATGATGGCCAGCAACCTCCTTGCTGCGGAAACCGCCAGCCTGACGGTCCGGGTCACCGGCCTCAGCAGTGGACAAGGCCAGGTCTTCCTCTCGCTGTTCAACACTCCGGACAATTTCCTCAAGGAGCCCGTTCTTGAAAAAACCCTCCCGGCCGGCGAATCCAACTCCCTGACCGTTCACTTTCCGGACCTGCAACCCGGTACATGGGCCGTCAGCGTTTTCTACGACAAGGACGGAAATGGCAAAATGAAGAAGGGTTTCCTTGGTATTCCCAAGGAACCCGTCGGCTTTTCCAACGACGCCAAGGGCTCCTTTGGGCCGCCCTCTTTCGAGGATGCCACCTTCTCCCTCGAGGCTGACCTCGAAATTGTCGTCAAGGTGGGCAAAGCCGATTGAGCGAGAGGAGCCATGATTACCCCCCTCATCATGCTCGGTCTCCTCGCCCTCCCACTGGCCATGGCCAAGCTTGCCCAGCTTGCGGGCTCTGACCGCGTCAACTTCCGCACCGCCGGTGCCCTTGGCCTCGTCCTCCTCTTTCTCTTCACCGGGGTCGGCCACTTTATCAAGACCGAAGCCATGGCAGCCATGATTCCCGAGGCCTTTCCCTCCCGGACCGCCCTTGTCCAGGCCACCGGCGGTCTCGAAATCCTCCTCGGGCTCGCCTTCCTCTTCCGTCCCTTGCGCCGCTTCGCCGGCCTCTCCGCTATCGCCCTGCTCCTCCTCTTCCTCCCCCTCAATGTCTACGCCGCCTTCGCCCAGGTTCCCCTCGGCGGCCACGCCTGGGGTCCCCTTTACCTCGCCATCCGCATCCCCCTGCAAGTCATTATCCTCCTCTGGGCCTACTGCTTTACCGTCAGGGCCCCGGAATAATCGGGCATCCCGCAGCGATTTTCCTTGTAATACTGCAGTACAGTACTCTATAACTACTGCAATGCAGTTAGAACCGGAAAACAGGGTCCTGGGGGACCTGGAGAGCGGGACCGGGAGGATCCCCGGGGTGGAAACGAATCCTGCAGTGGCCACGGGCACCGGCCTGCGGGGTCTATTGCTGATTGGAGCGGGGATCGTGGCGGGAGACTGGACCCTCCTGTATCATCGAGCTGGAGCGGGGGTAGGAATATTCTTTCTGGTCCTGTTGGGGATGGTCTGGCTGAGGAGGGGTGAGCAACGGCCGACGGGACCGGGGGTACTCCTCCTTCTGGGATTATACCTGGCCAGTGCGGTGCAGAGCGCTGTATTCACGAGTTTCTCGAACGGAGTGGTCCTGTTGGCCTTGTTGCTGGTATTGAGTGGTGAATGGGGATCCGCCGGCTGGGAAAATCGGTGGCAAAACTGGTTGGAAGGAATGCTATCCCCCCTCCGGCCGCTGGGGGCCTATCTGCAGGCGAGGCAACAGTTCGAGGAGGCGGAGGACGGGCGCTCCGGCCGCATTCGGGAGGCGGTCTGGATACTGGTCCCGGTGGTTGTCCTCCTGCTGGTCTTCATTCCCCTCCTCAGCGGGGGCAATGCCATTCTCGGGATGTGGACGGAGCTCCTTTTGCGGAGTATTCATCTGCCCCACCTCGGCGACCTTATCTGCTGGGGAATGCTGGGAATCCTTGGACTGGTCCTTGTCTACCCGGCTGGCCGAACCCGCTTGGCCGGGCACCTCGGCGGGACCTGGAGACAGCTCGGGCGGGGCACCGTCATCCTGCGGCGCCGCCAATGGTTGGCCATCCTCATGGCCCTGAACCTGCTCTTTCTCTTCTCCAATATCCTGGACGTCCTCTATCTGTGGTTCTCCCAGGAATTACCTGCTGGGGTGACCTACAGCCAGTATGTCCACAAGGGGGTCTATGCCCTCATCATGACAACTGTCCTTTCCGCCCTTATTCTCGGATTACTGACCCAGCATGCCGACGCGGTGCGCAAAAACGCCCTCATCCGGGTTCTCGGAATGACTTGGATCGGGCAAAACCTGCTCCTTATCAGTGGCGTCTTCGTCCGCCTCGCACTATATGTGGATGCCTATGGCTACACGCCCAAGCGGGTCTATGTCGCCCTCTTCCTCGGCCTTGTCATCGGTGGATTTGCCGCCCTCGCCTGGGCCATTGTCCGGTTGAGGGACCTGAAGTGGCTCACCGGAGTCAACCTGGGGCTCGTTTTCCTGCTTTTTACTGTTATCCAGTTTGTAGATGTGCGTGGCCTCGTGGCGTACCAGAACCGGGAGCTGTATGCGGCGGGGAAGATCGCTTATCCCGAATGGGATTATCTCTGGCAAATCGGGAGCCACTCGGTAGTCTCGATACTGGGGGTACTGGAAAGTCCTCAAACGGAGGCAGACCGGGAGGCGGCGGCGGCCTTGCTGGCGGATCAAGAAAACCTGGTCCGGTCTTTTCCTTCGCTCAAAGCGGAGAAGGCCTGGCAGTCCTTCCAACTGCGGGATGTGCGCAACCGGGCCCTTTATGAGGAGTACTTGGAAACATTGGCCCTTCCAAAGCAGAACTAATCTGCTTTAATGAACTTCTGATGGACCCGATTCAAATCAAGCAGGCCCTGAGTGAGGTCCGCAACCTGCGGAAAAACATCCTCGATAAGCAGCTCTACAAGGGCTACTCAGGCCGCGCAAGAGCCCTCGGCGGATGCGTCGCTCTGGTGGCCTCGCTGATAGCGGGACCGGGTCCCCTTGCCCCGGACGCTGAGGACCTCTTCCTGATGTGGGGCGTTGTTTATCTTGCCGCGATGCTGGTCAACTATGGTGCCGTTGCCGCGTGGATCCTGCAGAGGGGCAATTACCGCCGATGCGACCATTCGGTGGTATTTGAAATGGTCCCCGTCTGGATCGTCGGGGGTGGCCTGACCCTGGCCCTGTGGTGGAACGGCGAGGCGGATCTCCTCTACGGGACCTGGATGTGCCTCTTCGGGCTGGCCCAGGGGCTCAACCGCTTGCGCCTGCCCCAAAATGTGGCCTGGGTTGGCGGATGGTACATCACCTGTGGCTTGATCTGCCTCATTTTTGCCGAGGGCCTCTTCCAGCAACCGCTGGTCATGGGACTGGTGTTTTTTGCCGGGGAATTTGCGGCTGGATTCATCATGCACAACAGCCAGCATGGGGGTGGAGTCACGGGTTTTCTAAAATTGGAAGGATCGATCGATGAGTAAGGAAATAGAAAACGAGCTGCCCTTTGACAAACTGGAGCGCTGCATGCACGAGCCGGCACGGCTGGCCATCCTGTCTCTTCTCATGAATGCCAGCGATGGCCTGACCTATCGTGAGTTGCAGGACCAGCTCGACCTCACCTACGGCAATCTCGAGCGCCATATGAAAGTCCTGATCAAGGCGGAAGTCGTCGAGGTCGAAAAAGTCCAGTCTTCCCGCCGCGCCCAGAGTTTCGCCTGCTTTTCCAGCTCCGGCCGGGAGGCCTTCATGCGCTACCTCGACAATCTCGAGCAAATCCTCCAAGCCGCCCAGGGCAGGCAAAATCAAAAGGAGGCCGGCAGTTCCCTCGATGACCTCTCATCCGATGAGTTTCTCAATCTCATCTAACTGCGGCCAGCCCGCTTAGCCCTTCCCGTGACCCGAAACCAAGTCTTCCCGGCTGCTCACCAGCTCGCCCGTCTCCGCAAAACGGCAGCTCGCGCTTGAGACTTGAAAGGCAAAGGCCCGTCGCGGGCGATCCGTCCGGTTTTCCTTACTGTGATGCAGTAGTTCGCGGTGGAAGATAAGGGCATCCCCGGGTTGGAGCGGGGGTCCGGGGATGGCGTTATCGGGCTCAGCAGCCCGCTTGTGGCCTTCTTCCGGATTGATGTTGGGGAGGCGGCCAAGGAGATGGGAACGGGGAGCAATCCAGAGACCGGCATTCTCGGTGGTAATGGAATCGAGGGCGACAAAGGCGTTGCACATGTGGCCGAGGATGTGGGTGTACTGGTTATCCTGGTGCCAATCCAGCCCGCGGCCGCCTGGCATCACCACGGCATACATACCATGCCAGAAAGTGGTGGGTCCACCAAGCAGCTCCTCCATGCAGGCATGAATGCGCGGTGTGTCCAATTCGGACTGGGCAACATCTGACATGACCAGGCCCTGCCACTCCTTCTCCTCCTGAAGGGCTTTGATTTGTTCGTCATAGGATTGATTAATTACCTCCACCGACTCAGCCGGCAGGAACTGACGGGCCACGAAAAAGCCCTCGCGGTAGAAGGCCTGGGTATCCTCTTCGTTAATTTGGTAAATATTTGATTCCATCGTTTAAATCTCCCCAATTTATGGCCCATTATTACCATCTTAGGGAGAATGTCCCTCTTCCAGTATGTCTTACTGTAATCGGAACCGGGACCGGATATCGACTAGTGGCGGTTTGGTGAAAAGACGGCCAGCAGTTCCGGTACCCGATTGCGCTTTTCACCATTGCAGCTGATCAATCGACGGACCTCGAAGGAAACGATGTGCGCTTCATGGTAGAGCTGGCGGGTCTTGGCGTTATCATGGTTGGAGATGATAACCGTTGCCCCACGGGCGGCCGATTTGACAGCGAATTCCGCCAACCGATCCTGATCGGAAGGCCCGAATCCCCCGGAGCTATAACTGCTGAAGTTAGCCGTTGTTGAATGGGGCACATAGGGCGGGTCACAATAGACAACATCCCCTGCCCCCGCCTCCTCGAAAGTCACGGAGAAAGGCTGGCAACTGAAGGTGGCCTGGCTGGCGGCGCAGGCAAAGGCCTGTAGCTCCTTTTCCGGGAAATAGGGTGCCTTGTAGCGGCCAAAGGGGACGTTGAAACGGCCCTTGGCGTTGTAGCGGCAAAGCCCGTTGTAACCATGGCGGTTCATGTAGAGGAAGAGCAGGTTCTTGCGGTGGCGATCGGCACTCCGGTTGAACTCCTCCCGGAACTTGTAGTAGGCTTCCGGACAATTGTTCTCCGGGACAAAGAGTTGGCGACAATCCTCAATAAAGCGCGTCGGTTCATTGCGGACATCCTCAAAGAGACTGATCAAGTCCGCATTCACATCAGCAATGCGGTTTTGCGGAAGGTCCGCATTGAGAAAGACCGCACCTGCGCCGGCGAAGGGCTCAATAAGACGTTCCCCGCGAGCCTCCCGAATGAGAGGCAGCACCCGCTCCAATAGGCGGTACTTGTTCCCGGCCCATTTCAGGAAGGGCCGGACGGGGGAAGGTTTAATCATTTGCGTAGTGCTCATCGAAATCCGCCTGCCTCATCAGGTTGTCCGGATTCCGTCCCTGCACAAGCCTCTTCAATCAGCCTTCTTTCCCAGCACGAGGGACTCTATCGAGGAAAGCTCCGGCCGGCCGCCTCGGTTACCACTCCCGGAACAGGTATAAAGCTTTCCCTTGTAGTTGATCACTGCCGAACCGTGCCGCCCCCTCTGCAATGCCGGCCAATCATACCACTCCCCGGATTCCGGGCTGTACACTTCCACTTCATCATGGGCCAGTTTTTGAGTACCGCTTTCCCCTCCAGCGACCAGGAGGCAACCATCGACAACAGCACTGGAAGTCCCCGCTCGGGGCGTCGGCAAGGGCAGCTCGAGGGTGGCCCATCCACCAGAGGCGATATCGTAGACATCCACTTCAGCAACTGTCCTGGAAAAGAGTTCATCCGTTTCGCGGGAAGTCTGGCGACCACCGGCGGAGTAGATTTTTCCTTCGATAATGACCGCCTGGAAGTGGTCCCGCGCGTGCGGAGCGTCTGGCAGGACCTCCCACTCCCCGGTTGTCGGATTCCAACGATCAAGCCATGGAACAAATCCACCCATGTGCCCGCGTTGAATGCCGGCAACAAGGTAGATCATGCCTTCATGCTCAACTACGCCTCCCCCACTCCGGCGGCGCTCCACCGGAATCTCCGGACCCACCGTCCATTCGTTTTTCCCGGGTTCGAAGATGTACATATGCGGCACAGGGGTCTCATTGGGATACTTGCCGGTCATGGCCCCTATGACCCAGATTTTCCCTTCGCGTGAAATTGCCTGGAAGTGATGCAGCTCAATCGGTGGAGCCGCCAGCGCCTCCCACTCCCCGGTACCAGGGTCGTAAGCATCGACCGGCTGAATCCGTCGCCCGCCAAGGAGGTAGAATTTACCTTCGCATTCGACGAAAGTCGCCTCGTGTCGGGGATGCATGCAACCTGTGACATCCTCCAGTTCCCAGCCGGAAATGCCCGTGCAGGTGTGGTCTTGATTCTCTGCAAGAACCAATTGTGAAGTCACCAGGATGAGGGAGATTAGGGTCAATGTTCTCATGTCTCGGTGCCTCAAGAGGAATATGAAATTCTTCAGGATGTCAAAAGCGCTCTTCTGCGATTGTCACAAAATAAACAGGGCGGCCGAAGCCGCCCCTGGCAGTGTGAGTTGATCTAGATGGCAGGGGATGCACCCGAGGAATCCCTGATGGGAATTCCGAGGAACCAGGTGCCTCCCCCATGTCATGTGGAGATTGTTGCGCTCAAATGCGTGTGTTCCCTTTTAAATGCATGCGTCTTTCACGGTTTTCAGGGGTCAGGAAAGTCCAAATCCATTCTCCAGGTGACCCCAAAAACGCCTTTGACAAAAATGAACGGCCAAATTAGCATTTTCCTTTCCTGCACAAGCAGCCCCCGGTGCCGCCAACAATCAGTGTGAGTCCATGCAATCTCCGCCGGCAGAGGTCCTGGATGCCCTATTTGGGGACGTTTACAACGAGCTGCGCAAGATGGCTCGCGGTCTACTGGTGAACACGCCCCCGAACCGGACCATCCAGGCAACCGTCCTGGTCCATGAGGCTTACCTGCGGCTCAGCCACACCTACAGGAAGGACTCCGTTAACCGGGCCCACTTCTTCGGGGCAGCGGCCAAGGCCATGCGGCGGATACTTATTGAGGATGCCCGGCGCAAGCTGAGCCAAAAGCGCGGTGGCAAGTGGTCACGTGTTCCCTTGTGGGAGGTTCAGGTGGCCACAGACGCCGATCCGGAACTCCTGCTTAGCATCGATGAAGCCCTGAACCGGCTGGCAGTGAACCATCCGGTCGAGGAGGAGGTCGTCCGGCTGATGTTCTTTGCCGGCCTGACCCAGGCCGAGACAGGTGAATGCCTGAACATTTCTGAACGGACGGTGAAGCGCTACTGGGCATTTGCCAGGTCCTGGCTTTTCGCCGAATTGAACGCCAAGGATTGACCCGCTGGGCCTTCAGCAGTGTCCCATTCAGGGTCTGAATAACGCATGAATTAAGAGACGATGTCCTGTGATGATCCATCTGACAAAATCCCTCTATTATTCGAGGAGTGCATTGAAATCAAGGACCCGGAAAAGCGGGAGGAGTACCTCAATGCGGCTTGTGCCGGTTGCGCCAAGGTCCGCGCGGAGATAGAAAAGCTGCTCCGTGCCCATGAGGCTTCGGGGAGTTTCCTCATGGGAGGCACGCCACCGGGCGTGGCCATGGCCGAAGCGAATATTGACGTTCCCGACTTCAAGCCGGGTGAGTGCGTTGGCAAATACCGCCTCATGGGGCTAATCGGGGAAGGGAGCACATCGACCGTCTTCCTCGCCGAACAGGAGGAACCGGTCCGCCGGTGGGTGGCGCTGAAAATCGTCAAACCGGGAATGGACAGCCGCAAGGTCATCCTTCGATTCGGCCTTGAAAGGCAAGCACTTGCCCTGATGGATCATCCAGGCATCGCCAAACTCCTTGACGCCGGTGCGACCTCCAACGGGCGGCCGTTCTTCGTCATGGAGCTGGTCTCCGGAACCAGCATCACCCGGTACTGCGACGAGCATGAACTCACCCTCCGGGAACGCCTCGAGTTGTTTATCCAGATTTGCAACGCGGTCTTCCATGCCCACCAGCGGGGAATCATTCACCGGGACCTTAAACCAGACAATGTCCTGGTCAGTGAGGTCGACGGGCGAACCGTTTTAAAGATTGTCGATTTTGGCATCGCCAAGGTCTTGCACACCTGGGGTGCCAGTAACGCCACCCGGACAAGTCTGATGCCGTTTATCGGAACGCCGGCCTACATGAGTCCGGAGCAGGTGCAAATGGACTCAACGGCCCTCGATACGCGGACGGACATTTACTCCCTGGGCGCCCTCCTGTATGAACTCCTGGTGGGCCATCCACCCTTCGATCCGGAATTCCTGATCGCTGCAGGGCTTGAGGAAATGTGCCGCATCATCCGCGTTGTCGAACCCGCGGCCCCCTCGGAACGATTTGCCAGCCTGTTGCCCGGGGAACAGGAAAAAATTGCCGAGGCCAGAGGCACCACACCGGGTGAATTGCGCCGTCGCCTGATTGGGGATCTCGACTGGATAACAATCAAGGCCTTGGAAAAGCCACGGGGCCGCCGCTATGGGACAGCCTCAAGCTTTGCCAGGGATATTAAAAATTACTTTGAGCATCTGCCCGTCTCCGCGGCCAAGCCGAGCCGGCGTTATCGGCTGGCCAAGCTGATGAAGCGTCAACGAAAGCTGGTCCTGACAGGAAGCATTGCCGCAGCCCTCCTGTTCGCCAGTACGGTGATGGTCACGGTCATGGGGATCCACGCCCGGATCAGTGAAAAACAAGCCATCGAATCCGAACTGGCAGCGATGGAAGCTGAAAAGCATTCCCATGAGGCCATGGTCTCCATGCATGTTTCTTCGGGCATGGCCGCGGTGGATAACAACCGGCCCGATCAAGCAGTCCTGTGGTTTGCCAACGCGGCCCTGAAGGCAGGTGCTGAAAACCGCCAGGCAGACGTCAATTTACGACGGGCCATGTGCTGGATGGCCGAGACACCTATTCCCATCGGGGCCTTCAAGCTTGAACCGTCCTTTGCCGAGTTGCGCTTCAGCAGCGATTCCCGCTTCCTTCTGGCCCTTGACGGGACCGGCAACTGGGAAATCTGGGATGCCCGCATCCGGGATTCACTCCCTTGGACAAAAGAAGTGGGGCCTGTCATAAAGGCCGCATGGAGTCCTTCCGGATCCAATCTGGCCGTCATAACCACCGATGGATTGATCGCCCTCTATGAGGCATCCAGCGGTAACCTCCTGCACTCCCTTGAGGTTGACTCATTTCCTGTCTCCCTGGGCTTCAGCACCGACTCCCGTTACCTCGTATTCGGGAATTCATCCCTTCACGTTTTCGATCTCCAATCCGCCAGCATAGTCCGGGAAATCCCCAAGTTGCAGGAGGCCTTTGTCGGTTTTGAGTTTTCCTCCAACTCCAACCAAATCGTCGGCGTTACGACGGATGGCTGGGTCAATATTTTCTCCCTTGGACTCGAGGACCCTCTCGAAGAAACCGGCAAACCTTATCCCCATACAACAGCCATCCGGTCCGAGTCCTGTTCCAGCCGAAGCAACTACCAGCATGAATTCCTGAGGACTCCCAGGATGTCCATGCCCGCACTGGCTGATTCCGACCAGCGGCTTCTGACCCGAACCGGTGCCTACGAGGTCTCGCTTTGGGATCTTGGCACAGGTAACCGGATCCAGAAAGTCGAGTCGGCCTGTTGTAGCTGCAAATTCATTACAAGTCCGGAATCCGGTGCGCTTGCCTGCGGCCTGCAGGGCGGAAAAATCGGCTTGTGGGACATTGCCACCGGGAAGCCCATCCAGCTGCTCCCCTCCACTGGCGGCTGTATCCTGGACATTGCCTTTGGCATGGGCGGCAAGCGACTGGTCACGGCCGGTGCAGATGGCATGGCGCATGTCTGGGCTGTCGAGGAGGGAAAGGAAGTTCAATCCCCCATGCACCATTGCAGTGACGTGGACTGGGTAGCGTTTTCAAACAATGGGAAAATGGTCGCATCCGTCCAATCGGACGGCCTCGTCCGCATCTGGAACGTGTTTGACCTCAAGCCGGATGAGCACCAGCCCAGCGGATTTGCTGTACCGACAATGGTCCATATGGACCCAGCTGGAAGTCACTTCATCCTGACCCGCGAACCCGGCTGGCAAGCCAGCGCGGAGGCCTGCATCAGCCAGGCCTCGGTGTTTTCAACCTATACTGGATTACCGATCGGTTCGACCTTGCAATACAACGGCTGCGTCGAGGCTGCCGCCTTTTCTCCCGATTCCGGCATGCTGGCCGTCGGCATGGCACCCTGTGAAAGTGAGGATACCGGCCGGCTCGATTTCTACGATCTGGCCATTGGTCTAAAAAGTGTCACTGGCTTCGCCCTTCCGTCCGCACCGGATTCAATCGCCTGGAGCCCGACGGATGGAAACGTCGCTGTCCTTTGCCACTTTGGCGAACTCTTGATGGCCCGGCCCGGTCCTGATATGCCCGTTCAGTGGAACGCTGCCTTTGAATCGGACAGGCGCTACCAGAACCAGCAGGTCGCCTTTACACCTGATGGCCAAACGCTTGTCTGCCTCGGCCGTGATGGGCGCATCCTCGTCCGTGATGCCAGGACGGGTTCTGTCCGCTATCCACCCTTGCTCGCCGGTATTGAGGGTTTCTGGTCCTTTACGCTCTCCGAGGACAGCCGCCACATGGCAACTTCCACCGTCAATGGGGAAGTGAGAATTTGGGATCTGCTGGAAGGGACCCCGGTCGGCCATGAGCTGACGCATCCAAGTTGGGTCTATCGCTGTCGTTTCAGTTCAGACGAGCAAATCCTTGTCACTGCGGGACATGATGGAAAGGTGCGGTTATGGAACTGGCGGGAAGGCCGCCTGGTGACCGAGCCCATGCTCCATCCCCGGGAGGTCTATGACGCTGTGTTCAGTCCTGACGACAAATGGATTCTGACCGCCTGCCGGGACGGGAACATCCGCATTTGGGATACGGACCGAGGCCAGCTGCTGGCACCCCCGGTCAAGGTTGGCCTGCAGGCATTCAATGTCCAGGTCACACCTGATGGGGGACGGGCGGTTCTTGGCAACCTCGGGAACGATGTTTCCATCCTCTCGCTGGACTTGCTGACGGGAGAGCTACCTTACAGCACGGACGACCTTTGCCTGATCGGTGAAGTGGTTTCCAGTTGCACGGTGGAGTCCGGTTCCATCCGGGACCTGACCTCCGAGGAGTGGCTCGAGCGATACAACCGTATCAGTCGGCTCCATCCTGAGGCGCTGCAGTCCGGGCAGGCTTATCGCCTGGAAAACCTATCCGTCGAGAAAGCCTCAATATTCCCCACGCCGCTCGGTTCACGGCCGGAACTGCAACGCGAGGGCAAATACGGCGCTGGGCTTGGACTCGTACCGTAGGGCATCCGAGTCGCCCAGTTCCCAACCGCGAAGGCCTGCCATTCCACCACTGGCAACCAGCCAGAAATGTGAATACAGACGATAGCCAATTCCCGCCTGTAAATTCCATGAGCCAAGGTATTCCGTAATCTCGTAGGAATCCCGGCGGCGTACCCAGGAACCCCCGCCGGGAGCAAGTCCCAGTTGCAGGATCCAGTTCTTGTCCGGGGCATAGACAATGGTCGGCCAGGGAAAGACAAGCGCCACCGACCATTTGGAGTTGGGAATCCAGTTTACCCCGAGATAGGGATAAGCTGCGTGCTGCCCGAAATTGTTGTGATACACTCCCCCATAGAGGAATTGCAGGGTGTCACTGAAGTAATGCATGGCGACAATACCCCCATATCCACTAAAGCCCCATGGCCCACCGCTTTTCAGCTCCTTGCTGATCATCGGGGCCACAAAAACCCCTACCAGATCGTCGCGGCTGGCCTGTTTCAGCCAGGCCGCAACAGGGGTCAGCCGCAAAACACGCTGGTCCCGGAATGGACCTGTCTTGACCCCGACAAAGTCCATCGTGAGGTCCCCTCCGACAAGCACCATTTCCCGCTTGCGCACATCGACCGGATAAACCGCGCCCGCGGAAAAGGTATTTTGCGCAATCGTAACGTTGGGAAGGTTTCCGCGCTTGGGCTCAAATCCGGCATTCGGATAATAGGTGTCCTGAACCCAGCCAAGCGGAAGAAACGGAACGTCCGAGACCGACCGGGCAAAGCGAAATTCACTCTCCCGGACTGCCTCCAGGACTTCCTGCATCCCGCCATGGGCAACTGTCCCAGCGAGGAAAAGATTCAAGAGGAGGAATACGGATTGCCTTCCGAAACTAGGCTTCATGAAGGCCATATCGTTGGTTTTGATAAAGGAAATGTCCAGCACTCAGGTCAGGACACAACCTTGTGTCCGCGATTCAGGACGGTGTTTCCATCTTGCCACGAAGGAGCAATCAAGACCGCCCGCGGCTCCGCTTCAATGCCCGTTTCGCCCCGGTGAATCAAACCTACCAAGGTATCGACAGCAGCCTCCCCGGTATGGTTATTGTGCTGGTGCATGCCTGCCCAGCGGTTGTTCTGTCGACGCCATTCCAGCTGGATCAGCCCGATGTCCTTGGGGACACGAAAGCCCAACTCCTTCAGCCAATCCTCCACATTGTTGTAGAGGGTGAAAATGACATCCGGCCGCTCCACTTCCATCCAGCCGGCGAACAGTTCCGGCTCCGCTTCAACCCGCTGCGTCTCGTAGAACGGGCGAAGACGATTCGTCTCCGGAAGCTGCAGTTGTCCGTAAAGGTAACCCGCAGAAAAGCGGCCCTCAACAAGGCGGTCAATGTCACCATCTAGAACCAGGCCCGGACGCCGGTAGCCCAGCCGCAGCGCATTTTCCACTGCCTGGAAGGCCAATCCATGATGATCCGTGCAGACATAGGGTAGCGTCGGCTCATGGGTCCTGACACCGGTTACCACGGCAGGCAGGTTGCGGGCCACGGGTAATAGCTTTTCCGGAAAATTCGCATCATCCATCAAGCCGACGATCAGGGCTCCCTTGATGCCGCGGGCAGTCATAACCGAACACAACCGCTCTCCGCTCATATCCGGTTCATATAACCAGAACGTATCCAGACTGTAGCCCATCAGCTCCGCCCGTCCCCGTGCACCGGCTACATATTCCGGTATGGTTGGGTGCCGCACGAACGCCTGCCGGTCCTCATTGGCATTAACCAGTGCCAACGTCGCCCGGTATTGGTCATGCGTGCGGATGCGTGACAAGACCTGACCCAGGGCCGGATTCAACTTGTAGCCCAGTTCTTCCGCCGCCGCCTGGACCCGCGCCTTCATCTTCTTCGAAACTTCCGGACTGTTCCGCAAGGCCAGCGAGACGGTCGCCTTCGAAATCCCCAGCCGTTCCGCTATGGTCTTCATCGATACCCGCTGTGGTCGTTCTTTCATCTCAACTCTTAACAGTTAAGCCCCGGTGGACTTTTTCAAGCGGGAAAGGGAGGATTAGAGTTGAGGGCATGAAAACAACACTGGGCATAGATTTTGGAACCAATTCGGTAAGAAGCCTCATTGTACGGACAGACGGCGGGGAGCTGGCCTCCTCTGTTGTCAGCTATCCGTCGGGAGATCAGGGAATCCTGCTGGCCGACGGCGATGCCCATTTGGCGCGGCAGCACCCCGGGGATTACATGGCTTCCCTTGAACGGGCGACACTGGAGGCGATTGAACTGGCAAAACAGGCAGACCCGGGCTTTGACGTGGACAGCATCATCGGCATCGGGGTGGACACAACCGGCTCGAGCCCGATACCGGTGAACGAGAAAAACGAGGCACTGGGAATGCTGCCCCCGTGGCAGGACAACCTCGATGCGCAGTGCTGGTTGTGGAAGGATCACACCAGTTACGCCGAGGCGGAGAAAATCACCGCCCTTGCCCGGGAGCACCGGCCGGAGTATGTGGCACGCACCGGCGGCACCTATTCCTCGGAGTGGTGGTGGAGCAAGATTTGGCACTGCCTGAATAATTCCCCCGATGTCTTTGATGCAGCCTATTCATGGGTGGAACTGGCGGATTGGATTCCCGCGCAACTGGGAGGCGTGACCAATCCGCTGAAGGTCAAGCGAGGCGTTTGCGCAGCCGGACACAAAGCCTTCTACGCTGATGAATGGGGGGGGCTGCCGGACAAGGAATTCCTCGCCATGCTGGATCCCAGAATGGCGGAGCTCAAGGACCGCCTCTACGAGAAGGCAGAAGACGCATCAGTAGCTGCAGGCGTATTGTCACAAGAGTGGGCTGAACGTCTTGGCATCCCATCCGGGATTCCCATCGGCATGGGGGCCTTTGATGTCCATTACGGAGCCGTTGGCTGCGGAGTCCGGGAAGGGACGCTGGTCAAGGTCATCGGTACCTCGACCTGCGACTGCGGAGTGGTCGAGGCCGGCGAAAGTTTCCCCGACGTTCCGGGAATCTGCGGCATTGTCCGCGGCTCGATCCTGCCAGGCTTCCTCGGCATCGAGGCAGGTCAATCTGCCGTCGGCGACCTCTTCAAATGGTGGGTCGAAGGCGTTTGCGAGGGAAGCGAAAGCCACCATGCCAAATTGACGGAGGCTGCCTCCAAGCTGGCCCCCGGCCAGAGTGGGCTCCTGGCCCTCGACTGGAACAACGGCAACCGGACGGTGCTCGTTGACCAGCGCCTGACCGGCCTTATCCTGGGCCAGACGCTGCGGACCACCCAGGCGGAGATTTATCGTGCCCTTATCGAGGCCACGGCTTTCGGCGCCCGTATTATCCTTGAGCGCATGGAGTCCTGTGGCATTCCGGTTGAACGGATTGTCTGCGCCGGCGGTATTGCGGAGAAAAACCCGATGCTGATGCAGATCTATGCCGACATCACCGGCCGGGAAATGCTGGTTTCCGGATCGTCCCAGGCTTGTGCGCTCGGTTCAGCGGTGGTCGCCGCGGTCCTGGCAGGAAAGGAAAAGGGCGGTCATGATGACTTCCCCACCGCCCAAGCCGCCATGACCAGCTTGAAGGATGTGATCTACAAGCCGGATGCGGACAACCATGCCATTTACAGCCGGATATTCGCCTTGTATCAAAAAGTTCACGACAACTTTGGCGGCGTGGCGGTTACGGACCTCGCTCCGGTCATGAAGGACCTGCTCGAGATCAAGCAGGGCTGAACAAGAGTAATTTTCACAATCAAAATGGAGATGACAATGAGCAAGCAATTTGCAGACAAGGAAATCTGGCTGGTCACGGGCAGCCAGCATTTGTACGGGCCGGAGACCCTTGAACAGGTCAAGGCGGATTCCAAGGCGGTAGCGGCAGCCCTTAACGAGGCAATGCCGGTTAACCTGCGCTTCAAGGCACTGGTTACAACGCCGGAGGAAATCCTCGCGACCTGCCTCGAGGCCAATAACACGCCCGGTTGCATCGGACTGGTTTTCTGGATGCACACATTTTCCCCGGCGAAGATGTGGATTCGCGGCCTGAACGCGCTTTCCAAACCCTTCTGCCACCTGCACACCCAGATGGCCCGGGATATTCCATGGTCGACCATCGACATGGACTACATGAACCTGCACCAGTCGGCCCACGGGGGACGGGAATTCGGGCACATTTGTGCGCGTTTGCAAAAGGAACGGAAGGTCATCGTCGGCCATTGGGAGAATCCCTCTGTCCAGAGGCAGTTGGCCAAGTGGTCCCGGGTGGCTGTGGCCTGGGAGGAGAGCCGGCAGTTGAAAGTTGTCCGCTTCGGCGACAATATGCGCCAGGTGGCGGTCACGGACGGCGACAAGGTCGAGGCAGAGTCCGTGTTCGGTTATTCGGTGAACACCCATGGTGTCGGCGACCTGGTAGCGGTCATTGATCAGCTTACTGATGCGGAGGTCGACCAACTGTGCGGAGAGTACGAAGAAGCCTACACACTGGATGCCGCCCTTTCAAAGGGGGGTCCCCAACACCAGTCGCTGCGGGATGCCGCCCGCATCGAACTGGGCCTGCGGGCGTTCCTCACCGAAGGTGGATTTAGTGCCTTCACCGACACCTTCGAGGACCTGCATGGCATGGTCCAATTACCGGGTCTGCCTGTCCAGCGCCTGATGGCCGACGGCTTCGGATTTGCCGGTGAGGGGGACTGGAAAACAGCGGCCCTTGTCCGAACCATGAAGGTGATGGCTTCCGGCATCGATCAGGGAACCTCGTTCATGGAGGACTACACTTACCACTTCCATCCTGAGGGGAACCGTTGCCTGGGGGCCCATATGCTGGAAATTTGCCCCTCAATCGCAGACGGAAAGCCGTCCTGTGAAATCCACCCGCTCGGGATCGGGGGCAAAGCCGATCCGGTCCGCCTTGTTTTCAATGGGAAGTCGGGACCCGCCATCAATGCCACCGTGGTGGACATGGCCAATCGTTTTCGTCTGGTCGTCAACAAGGTGGAGGCAATGCCACCCGAAGAAGAGCTCCCGAAGCTGCCCGTGGCCCGCGTCCTCTGGGAAGTCAAACCCAGTCTTGAGGTCGGGGCTGCAGCCTGGATCCAGGCCGGAGGAGCCCACCATACCGGTTTCAGCTACACCGTCGATGCGGATGACATGGAAACCTTCGCGGCAATGGCCGGCATCGAGTTCCTGGTTATTGACGAGGAAACAAAACTGCGTGCCTTCCAAAATGAAATACGCTGGAACAATGCCGCCTATGGCATTAAAAGCCTCTGAGCATCATGAACTATCTTGATATCCGAACTGAGTGTGTCGCGGCCAACAAGGCCTTGCAGGCCGCCGGCCTGATCGACTTGACCTTTGGCAATGCCAGCGTCCTTGATGCTGCGGAAAAGGTTTTCGCCATCAAGCCCAGTGGCGTGCCCTATGAAGAGCTGGTTCCTGAAAGCATGGTCATCGTCTCCCTCGACGGGACCATTGTTGAAGGCGACCTGCGGCCCTCATCGGATGAGCCGACCCACCGGCGGCTCCTGCAAGCCTTCATGGACAGGGGTATCCGGTCGGTGGTCCACACGCACTCGCGTAACGCGGTTGCCTTCGCCCAGGCGGAGCAGTCCATCCCCTGCCTTGGAACAACCCATGCCGACTACTTCAACGGATCCGTCCCCGTGACGCGGGAAATGCGGCCGGATGAAGTCAACCGCGGTTATGAATGGGAGACCGGCAATGTCATTGTGGAGACCCTTGGAAAAACGGACCCGAACGAGATATCGGCCGCCCTTGTGCGCAGTCACGGTCCCTTTGTCTGGGGCTCAAGCGGCCCCAAGGCTGTTGAAATTGCCATAGCACTGGAGGCCATTGCGGACATGGCGGTGAAGACGCTGTCCCTGAAGCCAAAGGCGTCGGGTGCTCCGGATCACATCCGCAAGAAGCATTTCCTCCGCAAGCATGGGGCGGAAGCCTATTATGGGCAGCCCAAGTGATTTGGCTGAAAAATTAGACTGCCCCCAGGGGTTGAAACCGGAGACATATTGGATATGTCCTTTGGATGCCTTCCGATGCAAAGGAATCCAATCCCTCCCGCAACCGCTTCATGGAGTGGCTTTGCGAATGCCTGCCCAATTGCGACAACGCGATGGAACTGGTGGAGACCGGAATTGAACGGGATTTGACGGCCATCGAGAAGGTCCGGCTGAAATACAACAGCCGCCTCTGCCCGTTTTGCGCGTGTGCCACCGGCAAGTTCGAGAGCGCCAAGGCCCGTATGGAGGAGGCCCAGGTAAAACGCCGGTCGGTCTGAGGGAGGCCTGCTCAGGCCATTCGGGCTGGCAAATCCCGGACGGCGTCCTCAAGCTCCGGAACACTTGAGGTCGGCACCATCGGCTCACCGAAATAGATGCCCACAGGATGCCGGAAATCCTTCAACACCCGCAACTGTGGCTCCCCTTCGCGGTGACTGGAGACACTTCCCCAGGCGCCATCAATATTCACCGGGATAATGGGATAATTGCTTCCTTTGACGATGCGGGTGAACCCGGGCCGGAAGGGTTGCTGTTCCCCGGAGCGGGACAACCCGCCCTCGGCAAAGATACAGACCAGGAATCCGTCATCGAGGGCCTTTCTAGCCCCTTGCAATGACCTCAGCAACTGCTTGGGGCCGTCGGAATCCTGGATGAGGATAACCCCGGCGAGTCGGACAATCCATCGGATGAAGGCATTCGCCTGATCGTAGTAGTCACGCGACATGAGCATCCGGATTCGCCGCTGCTGGCTGCTGATGACCAGTACCGCATCCATCAGGGAAACATGGTTGCAGACCAGCAAGGCCGCCTCGCCATGGGGCAGGTTGTGAATGCCCCGGACTCGCATGCGGTAAATGGCCCGCGTCAGCACCATGACGATGAATTTCACCAGGAAGTCCGGCAGCACCAGCATGGCCACAATGGTCAGGACTAACAGAAGGACCGCCTGGAAAAGAAATCCTTCCTGGGCATTCCACCCGAGGACGGCTGAATTAAACTTCAGGACAATGCCGGCAAGGAGGATACCCACCCACGACAGCCAGCCGCTGGCCGCCTTGATGGAGCCCACCTCGTCCTTCGGGCTCCGGTATTGGATAAAGGCCTCCAGCGGAACCACGAAAAAGCCTGCCCCGACACCGAGGACCAGCATACAGGCGGCCACCGGCAGATAAGCCCCCTGCTCCACTGTCCCGAGGACAAAGTAGGAACAGAACATCATCGCGGAGCCAATGGGAACGATCCCGAACTCAATGGAGCGGCCACTGAGCCATCCGGCAAAAACCGAACCGGCCCCGATGCCGATGGCGGTGAGCAGAAAGAGCCGGGTTGATTGCTCGGGCTGCAAGGCAAGGTGTTCATCCCCATAGACGAGGACGTTCAACTGGGCGAAGGCCGCCGTGAACATGAAGACGCTTGCGGCCAAAACTGCCAGGGTAAGGAACCCATCCTTGCGGATGTCGCGAATCGTCCGGATAAGATTGATAAAGCCATTGAAACTGATCTTGCGGTGCGGGTGGGCTGGTGAGCTCTCGATTTTCAAGGAGGCGGCAAAGCCGGCCATCGCCACCAGCAGGCAGGACAGAGCCGCCAGATGGTACTTACCCTCGAGCAGCAGGCTGAGCTCCGGCGCAATGACGGTCCCGGCAATCATCGCCAGAAAAGTAAACATCTGCAGCATCCCATTGGCCCGCGAAAGGCGTTCGGCCGGAACCTGTTCTGGAATGATGCCATACTTGCAGGGCCCGAAAATGGCACTCTGGGCGGACATCAGGAATATCGTCACGTAGAGCATGGCCGTGCTGCCAATCGTCAGGGCAAAGATACCGGTGCCCATGACGAGGATCTCCATCAGCTTCATGCGGACGATGATCTGCCGCTTGCTGAAGTGGTCGGCAAAGCTACCCGCCACCGGAAGGATGAGGAGAAATGGCAGAGCGAAGGCCAGACTGACCGACATCAGGATGCTCTCCTCGCCAATGGTCCCCCCGTGCCAGTTGATGAGGGCGTAAATCATGAACAACTTGAACAGGTTGTCATTGAGGGCACCTCCCATCTGGGTCAGGTTTGCCCACCAGAAGGTGCGGGGAAGGGGCAACTTGGCAGTGGATTCCATAGCGTTGGCGATGCCGGACGGTGGCTTTCGCGGATATCAAAACTAGGCTGTTCCCCAGGCAAGACAAGCGCTAAGCAGTCCCACCATCGTTGACCTATCGCCCGAAGAGTCTCGTCAGGAGAGAGGAACTTCCTCTATAAATCCTCTCGTGAAGAAGCTGCACTTGATCCGACATGCCAAATCCAGCTGGAACCATCCGGGCCTTGGGGATGTAGAACGTCCCCTCAACGAACGGGGAATCCGCGCTTGTGCCCGCATGGCCCGCCCCATCATGGAGGCTGGTTGCCGGTTTGAGCATGTATTTTGCAGCGTCGCCACGCGGGCCCAGTTGACCATTGAGGGCATCGCCGCCTCCCTTCCCGAGCTGGACATTAACTGGCGGATTGATGAATCACTCTACACCTTCAGTGCCCGCGACCTCTTGAACTGGGTCCATCGGCTCGATGAATCCCTCGATGAGGTCATCATGGTGGGCCATAATCCCGCCATGACGGAATTTAGTAACGCCATGGGCAACGGTTCCATTAGCAACATGCCCACCTGCGGCTATGCCCAACTGCAATTTCCCGTCGGAAGATGGGAGGAAGTCGGGCCCGGAACCGGCACACTGGAAAAATTCCTCGCGCCCAAGTTGCTGAAATAATCTCTGTCCGGCAGCGGTCCGGCTCAGTCGAGCGGCTTCACCCAGACATTCCGGAAACGGATGGGGTGTCCGTGGTCCTGAAGGATAATCGGTGCCGGTTCCCGGGGCGGTGATCCCAGGCGCACATCGGTGTAGTAGTAGGTCACCTCGAAGAGTTCCTGCTGATTATGGATCAAGCGCCCGTTGTGCAGGACCGTCATGACGGCATTCTTCACCAGGACGCCATCGGCATCGAATTCCGGCGCATGGAGGGTGATGTCATAGGTCTGCCACTGGCCCGGTGGCGCACAGCGGTTGACCTTCGGGGGAGCCACCTTGTAAAGGGCGCCACACTCGGTCCAGTCGCCGACCAGGCCGTAGCTGTCGAGGATTTGCACCTCGTAGATCCCTTGTAGGAAGACTCCACTGTTGGCCCTGCCCTGGCCCCGGTTATCCGGCTCGTAGGGCAGAAGAAACTCGATGTGCATTTCGCAACTGGCAAAGGAATCACGAGTCTGTAAATCCCCCCCGGCGCTCTTGTCGATCTTGGCCGGCAGGACCTCCATCACCCCGTCGACAATTTTCCAGGTGGCATCCCTGCTCTCCCTGGTTGTCCCATCAACATGCTCCCACGCGTCAAGGGAGTTGCCATCGAAGAGGACCACCGCACCTTCTGGTGGCTCACGCCCCATCGTTGCGGACTCATGGATGAACTTGACCAGGGCAAACTTCGTTGGTTCATCCGACTTGTAGATGCCCGCACCGGTAATCGATGAGTCGGTCACCTGGCATTGGAAGGTGTCTGTCTCGATAACAATGGCACCATCCTTATGGGTTCCTGTTGCCTCGAAAATAATGTCCGCCCGCCGTTGGAATTCCTCCCGGAAAATGACCCGGTACTGGTCCTCTCCCACCCCGACGACCTGTGCCGTCAACTGCGGGCTGCGCTTGTGGTAACCGGCCTCGGGATTGACCCAGCCGCCTCGCCAGTCACCGACAAAGGCTGGAACCGCCTCCTCGGCAAAGACTGGTCCACCAGCAAGAAAGCCAGCCATAGCGGGGACGCCAACAAGGAAAAATTTGAGGATAAGTATGTGGTTTTTCATCAGGCAGTGTAGCTTTTCCCCACTTTTTCCAGCAGGGCTTTGGTTTTACGAACACCAGTAAATTCATCGTCCACGGAACCTTCGTACTCAATGCCAACATAGCCATCATACCCGGCATCTAGGACAATCTTCATCATGCGGTAAAAGTCGGTATGGATCTCGTTACCCGCATCGTCGAAATCATGCGACTTGGCGCTGACCGCCTTGGCAAACGGCATCAGCTCGGCAACCCCCTTGTAACGATCATATTCCTCATGGCACATCCGCTTCCCCTCCGCATCCTTTCCCCGCTTGATGCAGAAGTTGCCGAAGTCGGGCAGGGTCCCGCAATTGTCCATGCCAACCTGGGCGATGACATTGGCTAACCAGGCACCGTCGGAGGAGAAGCCTCCGTGATTCTCGACAATGACATTCAGGCCCGACTTTCCGGCATACTCACTCAGCCGTCCCAATCCATCCACAACGGTCGGGGCCAGCGTCTTCCGGTCGCCGGGTCCGCCAGCATTGACCCGGATGGAGTGGCAGCCAAGGATTGCGGCCGCATTGACCCACTTGTAGTGATTCTCAACTACACGCTTCCGGGCTGCCTCATCTGCTTCACCAAGATTCCCCTCACCATCGACCATGATGATCAGGCTCGTTACCCCGTAGTCCGAGGCCCGCTTTTCCAGATCATTGAAAAACGCCTCATCAGTGCCCCATTCCCTGTAGAACTGGTTGACATATTCCACTGCGGAAATGTCGAACGACTCCTTGGCCAGGCGCGGAAAGTCCACCGGATCAATTGTCCCGCCTCGAAGGGCGCGGTGGATTGACCACTGGGCGAGGGATATCTTGAACGGCAAGGAATCTGAACCACAACAGCTATGGGCCCAGGCGCGGGGCCCGGCGAGGCCGAGGCCCAGGGCGATGGACGTGGTCGTACGGATGAAGGAGCGACGCGTCTGGGGTTGTTTCATGATCTGTCCGGGTTGTGGTAATGGCCTCAGGATAAGATCCAGCCGTCGGGATAGTCTTTCTTGAGGAAACGGTTGGCTTCATCATCACCGATGAAACTGCGGCTGGTCGCATCAAATTTGAGCGGCCGGCCGGCCCGGATAGCGGCTGCTCCGATAAGAACCGTCTCGGTCATCGGACCGGCATAGGAGAAATCGGACGTCGCCTTGCGGTTTTCCCGGATGGCGTTGGTCCACTCCGTAAAGTGGTCTCCCTTGATGCGCCTCAATGTCTTGGGCGGAAGAGACGGTCGTGCTTCCATGAATTTTTCCCGCGGCAGCATGCGCACGCTGCTGGAATAGGTATCGATGAGCAGGGCTGCTCCCTCCCCGACGATAAGTGTCCCGTTGGTCTGGATGGAGTCCCCACGGAAGGGATCCGCCTCTTTCATGAACGCTGGTACAGGTGGGTACAATCCACCGGAATACCAATGGTAGGCCAGTTCAGGGAAAGCGCCCCGGGAAGGGAACTGGTAGGTCACTGCGGTCTGCTTGGGGTAGGTGTACCCATTCATGGCCGTAGTGGCGGCAGAGACCCCGAGGGGATAGCCAAGGTCAAGGCCCCAGATGGCAGCATCCATGATGTGGCAACCCATGTCCCCGAGAGCGCCGCAGCCAAAGTCGGTATATGCGCGCCAGTCGAAAGGCAGATATGCGGGATCATAAGCGCGCTCTGCAGCGACTCCCAGCCACAATTTCCAATCGAGGCTTTCGGGAATAGGAGGCGCTCCGGCGGAATGATCCGGCTGCGGAAGGCCTTGCTCCCAATAGGCGGCCGGGCGGTTGGTCCAAGAATGCACCTCGCGCACTTCACCGATGACACCGGCGGCAATCCACTCCTTGACCAACCGGGCGCCTCCGTTGGAGTGCCCCTGGTTGCCCATTTGGGTCACCACCCCTGCCTTTTCGGCAGCTTCCCGCATCAGCTGGGCCTCTTCAACGGTATGCGCCATGGGCTTTTCCACATAGACATGTTTGCCCCGGTTGATGGCCGACATGGCAATTGGGAAGTGCATGTGGTCAGGTGTCGTAACCACCACCGCGTCTATCTTGTCCCCCATCTCATCAAGCATCACCCGGTAGTCGCTAAACCAGCGGGCCCCCTTTTGCTCAAATGTGCTCAGGGCATCATTGAATTTGCTGCTGTCTTTCTTTTTCCCTTCGGAAGGCCCATCATAATAGCGCTCGTTGTTCACATGGCCCATGTCCACGTCACAAAGCGCGACCACGTTCTCCGCCAAGGCACTGACGCAATGGGTCTTGGCCTTGCCGGCAACCCCGACCAGGGCCAGGTTCAAGCGGCTGTTTGGCGAAAGGACCTCGGGGGCCTGGCCAATGACAAAGCTGGGGAGCGTCATAATTCCGGCGCCAATAGCGGATTGCTTGAGAAAGGATCGGCGGCCCAATCCAGAGGAGGGAGTGTGTTCTTCTACCATGGTCTGTATAAGTGAAAGTCGGCGATTAAAGTATTAAATAAGGATTTATACGGGGCAACACAAGGAATGAAGAACCGGAAAATTTGTACTTTCCTTGGATTAATGGGATATAACCCGCCGCGAAATAAGCATAAACCTACCCACCAGGCCAATCGCGGCAAATCCCAGGCCGACCGCCAGCCCGATCCAGATTCCGACTGCTGCCATGGGGGTGAGAAAGGCCAGATATGCACCGAGCGGCATCGCCAAGAGCCAGTATGCGGCAAAGATAATACCCGTGGGTATGGTCACGTCCTTACACCCGCGGAGCGCTCCCGCCCCCAGCGCCTGGGTTCCGTCGAAGAACTGGAATATACCTGCCACCACGAGGAGGGAAGCTGCCATCGTCACCGTTTCGGGATCGGTCGTGAACAGTCCCGCCAGCTGCCGGTTGAAGACAATAAAGACATAGGTGAAGATCCCGCTCAAAAAGACGGCAAAACCGATTCCCCCAAAGCCGACGGTACGGGCCAGGACGGGTTCACCGGCACCGATGACATGCCCCACCCGGATGGAGACGGCGATCGACAGCCCAAGTGGAAACATGAAGGTCGTGGCGGCACAGGTAATGGCGATTTGGTGGGCTGCCAGCTCCACAACTCCCAACCAGCCCATGAGGAGGATGGCGAAGGAGAAGGCACCCACTTCCATCAGGAGTTGCATCCCGACCGGGAAACCCAGCCGCAGCATCTCCATGATGTTTCTCCAGGGGATTTTCTTCCACCAAACCACCGGCCAGCAACCGCTAAACCGTTTGTCCATCCGCAACCACACGACGAGGAGGACCAGGTTGAATACCCGTGCGATGAGGGTGGCGATGCCCGCCCCATTGAGGCCAAGGGCAGGTGCCCCGAGGTTACCGTAAATGAGAATCCAGTTCAGGAAAATGTTCAGGATAACGGCAATGAGACCGGCCCAGAAGGCGATCCAGGGAATGTTCTGGGCCTCCGAATAGTTCCGGAAGCAGATAATCGCCATCAGAAATGGCAAGCCCAGGGAGAGCAGGAATAGGTATGGCTTGGTCACGGCGATCACCTCAGGCGGCTGGCCGATCCTGTCGAGCAGGGGGAAGAGGCTCAGGAGGAGCAGCAACATCCCAATTCCACCAACCACCGAAATTGCCAGACCCCGCCGCAGCATCTCCCCCACCACCTGTTTGTCTCCCGCCCCATGGGCATGGGCCACAAGCACTGCCACCGCGGTCAATAGTCCTACCCCGACAATGAAAACGATATGGAATAAGGAGTGGGCAAAAGCGGAAGCCGCCAACGGAACTACCCCGACCCGGCCGATCATCAGAGTATCGGCAAGTCCCAGCAGCATCTGGCTGACATGCCCCGCGGCAATCGGAAAGGCCAGCACAAGGGTCTTGCTCAGCTCGGTAAAATAGCGGCTTCTACTCATATTTTCACCACGGAAGACACGGATGCACTGCCATCATTGTTTCGGTGTATTCCGTGTCTTCCGTGGTTAAATTCTACCGTTCTCCTCGAGGTGGTCGCGCAGGTAGAACAGGGCCGCGTGCACGATGCCATGGGTAATTGTCCCGTCGCGGGCCCAGTCAAACAGGGTTTCCATGGCGACTTCCTCCACTTCGAAAAACTCATGCGGCCCCGGGGCCCCGTTGTCGATGCGTCGTGCACCCTCGACAAGGATGAAGTGGCAACGGTTGCGCTGGATCGCCGGGTTTGGATGGACGGCACCCAGTACACGGGCGGAAGTGCCCTTGTATCCACTTTCCTCATACAATTCGCGCTCGCCACCCTCAATCGGGTCCTCGCCGGGGTCGACAACGCCTGCCGGCAGTTCCCAGGAAAACTGCTTTGTCCCGAACCGGAACTGGCGCACCAGGACACACTTTCCTTCCGGTGTCAGGGCCAGGGTGACCGCCCAGTCACCCACCTCCATGACATAAAAGTCCGCCTCGGAGGATTCCTTGGCATTGGACCAGCGTTCCTTGAGAATCTTGTAGACCCGGCAGTCCGCATAGACCGCCCGCTCCTGACGTTCCCATGGAGTGATTTGGTCCATCGCCGGCCGGCCTCTTTCAGAATATTTCTAATTCCCGGGAATGACGATTCTCTGCCCGATCTGCAGGGCCCGTGGATTGACCGTCGGATTCGCAGCCAGCAGCGCATTCAGGCTGACCCCAAACCGCTTGGCAATGGCACTGAGGGTGTCGCCACTCTGGATCAGGTAGACGCCCTCTTCGGGCGCGGCTTCAGCTGGGGTTGAATCTTCACCGCTGCTCTCCGTTGAACTGGTTGTCGTGGTCCGCACCGGATACTGGCGGCTTTCCAGCTTCTCCACCAGTTCGGTCAGTTTGGTCGACAACTCGTTCAGGGCCTCCCGGTTGGCAGCGATGTTTCCGGCCACCTCATTGAAGGCCGTCTGGGTATTCTCCTGCAACTGGCGATCCTGACGACCCAGCTTGACGAATTCACCGCCCAGTTTGACCAGCCGGGCATCCAGATCTTCCAAATCAGCTTCCAGTTCCGGGATCTTGTCCGGCTGGGCACTCAACTTCGCTTCCAGGGTCTTGATTTCACCCTCGGCCTTGTTGGCCAGGACAATTCCCGTGGCTCCCACGATAATGCCCACAATCCCTATGAATACCGCGATCAGGGCCATTTTGCCGCCGCGTTCCGTCTCCTCCGCTTCGGTTACCGATTCATCAAAGTCGTCCATCATGGTGCCAAAGCGTAAGTCCCCACCCCCTTCTGGCAAGCGTTTAGAATTGGCCCCTGAGGGCGCAAGCCCGGTGTCCAGCCCCCTTGCCGCGTGTCGTGACCCCAATTTTCCAACTTTTTTGGCTTGCGCAGGCGCAACAAGCCTCCCTTATTCATTCCCTTTCCCGTGCCGGACTAGCTCAATTGGTAGAGCAGCGGACTCTTAATCCGTTGGTTCAGGGTTCGAGTCCCTGGTCCGGTACCATCGGCCAGCTTAGCTCAGTTGGTAGAGCAGCTGATTTGTAATC